>NZ_SCOU01000007.1 GCF_005502435.1 Methylobacillus flagellatus | reverse complement strand
GCCAAGCGCAAGGTCTGGCCCACATCCGGGTCGTTGACGATGAAGTTGACCGTCCCTTCCGACGTCGCGTCACTGAAGCTCGCAGTAAGCGACCCTGCCCTGAACATCGGGCTCACATTAGCGGGCGTACCGGCGACATTGGCAAAGCCGAAGTTGCCTGCATCCACACCCTGCACCACCACCACGTCATCCCCCGCACCCAGCGTGGTGTCGCCGCTGCGGTTATAGAACAGGTAGCCGTTGTTGCCGTCGCTTACAAAGTGGTACAGCACGCCTGTGGTGCCAAACGCCGTATTGGCCGCGGCCGCTGCTGCGCTGTAGTCCGCCACCGCCATGGTGGTTTCCGTGTAGTTGGTGGCCGTGCCTTCGATGCCGCCGAAGTCCACCGCGTTGGTGCTGCTTTGGCCAAAGCTACGGATCAAGTCCACGCCGGTGCCCGGTGTGCTGCCTGCCACGTAGGCACTGTCGCCTGCGCCCACCACAAAGCGGTTGCTACCGCTGTTGCCATCCAACAGGTCGCCGCCTGCACCGCCGGTCAGCACGTCATCGCCTGCACCACCTTCCAGGCTGTCAGCACCTGCACCACCTAGCAAGCTGTCGTTGCCGCTTTCGCCTTGCAGCGTGTCCATGCCGTCGCCACCGCTGAGGCTGTCGTTACCATCACCGCCCAAGAGGCTGTCGTTGCCCAAACCACCCAGCAGGGTGTCGTTGCCAGCGTAGCTCAGCAGCACGTCGTCGCCTGCACCACCGTCGATGCTGTCACCCGCCGTGTTGCTGCCGATCAGGATGTTGTTGCCATCGTTGCCGATGATGCTCAGCGCTTCGGTCTGGCCGAACAGGGTGATGTTGACGTTGGCATTGCCAGTGGCGGCACGTACCGTCTCCACACCCGCCAACTGGTTGTCGCCATCCAGGCTGAAGCCACTAGTGGTGCTGATGATGAGCGTGTCCGCCCCGTCACCACCAATCACCGTCGCACCGCCATCGATGTTGCTGAAGGTGTCGTCACCGGTGCCGCCATCCAGCAGATCCGAGCGGCCCGTGCCAGTGATGGTGTCATTGCCCGCGCCGCCTTCGATCAGACTTTGGCTAGTGCTCGTTACCGTCAGCGTGTCGTTGCCTGCACCGCCGACCACATACACCGCGTTATTGTTGGTGATGTGCAGGGTGTCATCGCCCGAGGTGCCAAGCGCAATGCGGTTGACGCCGGTGCCGTTCAGGAACTGGTTGGTCTGCCCGGTCACGGCATCCGCCACCACAAAGCGCGTCCCGTTGACGCTGAGCAGCACGCCTTCGTCGTCGATGTAACCGGTGCCGCCTATCAGGCCACTTAAGCCGCGCACGGTGACCGTGTTGAGGTCACCCGGATGACCGAGTGCGTTCTGCTCCGTGCCGGTGCCGATGCTATTGCCCACGTTGGCGGCATTCAGCACCACCAGGATCTGCTCGCTGTGGCTGACATTCACCACATCCAGCGCGCTTTCACTGGTCAGGCCAAACTCCGTACCCAGGTTGATCTCGTCACTGCCGTCGGTCGCGAGGTTATAGCTCACCACCATGTCCACACCGGTGTCGCTGCCGCCCAAGCCGCCGCCGATGATGGTGTCGTTACCCGTACCGCCGATGTAGCTGTCGTTGCCATCGCCGCCGGTGAGGTAGTCGTTACCGCTACCGCCCACCAGGAAGTCACTGCCTTCCGTGCCGATCACGGTGTCGTTACCGCCACCCGCGTTGATGTAGTAATCGCGGCCGATGGGGCCGGTTGGCGGTGCCGTCAACGGACCAAAGTCGTAGGTGTCGTTACCGCTGGTGCCCAGCACCACCTTGTTGAACAGGTTGCCGCGCTCCGCGCCGCTCACCGCATCGCGTACATCGAAGCGGAAGCCCTGATCCGCTTCGAAGGTGATGCCTTCGTCGTCCGTGTAGCCGATGCTGCCGATCGGAAGATCGCTACTGTTCTCGACTTGCAAGGTCACCGTGTTGCGTGCCGATGCCTCCAGCCCAGTCAGGGTGCCATCCAGCGTGGTGCCGCTGCCCGTGCCATTGCCCACATTGGCGCTGGTGAAGGTGACGCGGATCTCGGTCGGCGC
>NZ_SCOU01000006.1 GCF_005502435.1 Methylobacillus flagellatus | reverse complement strand
ACGGGCGCATCGTTGACCGCGGTGATGTTCACATTGAGGGTCTGGCTGTGGCCAAGATCGCCGTCGCTTGCCGTGACCGTGAAGCTGTCCTGCGCATTCACCTTCAGCGCTTCAATGGCCGCATCTTCCGGCACGTACACGTACTTGCCGTTGCCGCTGTTCAAGTACAAGGTGCCGTAGTTACCCTCTAGGCTGCGGTCGTAGGTCTCCGTGCCGATGGTGAAGCTGCCCGTCGTGGCGTTGGTGGTGACGGTGCCGAGATCGGTCACCACGCTGCGGCTTGCCGCATAGCTCAAGGTGTCGCCGTCACGGTCACTCGCTGCCAGCGTGGCCGCGCTATTGGTGAAGGTGTTGTCTGCTGCCGTGTCAGCGTAGCTGATCGCCGTCGGGGCGGTCAGTACCGGCGTGTCGTTGACGCCGGTGATCTTCACGTTCAGCGTCTCGGTGTCACTCAACAGGCCGTCGCTCACCGTCAGGCTAAAGCTGTCGGTGGCATTGGCCTTCAATGCTTCGATGGCCGTGTCGTCCGGCACATAGGCGTACTTGCCGTTGCCGCTGTTCAAGTACAAGGTGCCGTAGCTACCGGTCAGGCTGCGGTCGTAGTTCTCCGTGCCGATGGTGAACATGCCGGTGGTGGCGCTGGTGGTGACGGTGCCCATGTCGGTCACCACGCTGCGGCTTGCCGCATAGCTCAAGGTGAGGTTGTCCACGTCGCTCGCTTCAAACGTGCTGCTGGTCGCAACAAAGGTGTCGTTCGCCGCCGTGTCGGTGTAGAGCACGTCCTTGGGGGCGGTCGCCACCGGCGCATCGTTGACCGGGGTCACGTTGAAGGTGAGCGTGTTGGCCACCGGATCAAGGTCCGTGCCCGGTGTGCCGCCGTTGTCTTGCACCTGGAAGGTGAAGCTCGCATAGCCCGTGCCATTGGCATTAAGCGCAGGCGCAAAGGTGAGCTTGTTGGCAGTGATGTCGGTCACGCTGACGGATTGACCTGCTGTCACGGCAACGCCATCCAGCAGCAGCGTGCCTGCCGTGGGCAGCGTGCTGATCTTGACGGCGAAGAAGGTGTCCGCGGTCTCGCGGGTGGATTCGCTAAAGCCAAAGTCCGTGGTCTTCAGGGTGACTGGCGTGTCTTCATCCGTGGTCAGGGTCTTGTCCGCGCCATTCGGTGCTTCGTTCGCGCCGTTGATGGTGATGTTGAGCACTTCGGTGTCGGTGAGGCGGCCATCGGTGGCGCTGAAGTTGACCGCGATGTTGACCACGCCGTTCGCCTTCAGGGCTTCAATGGCGGCATCGTTCTGGGTGATGGTGTACGCACCCGTCACGGTGTTGAGGCGGATGGTGCCGTAGTCGTTGGTCACGGTGTTAAAGCCCGCTTCCGCCGTGGAACCGCCCACGATGCCGTACACCACACGGCCGCTGTCCACGTCTGTGGCGTTCACTTGACCGGTGATGGTGGTGAAGGTGTCGTCCGCACCGGTGTCGGTGATGGTGATGGGGGTATTCGCGGCAATGACAGGCGCATCGTTGCGGCCGCTGATGGTGATGGTGACCGTTTCTTCCGTGCCGTCTGCACTCTTCACCACAAAGCTGTCGGTGAGGCTGTTGCCAGGCGCGGTGGTGTTGAGGGCCTGCACGGTGGCGTTGCTGTTGTTGAGCGTGTAGCTCCACTCGCCATCTTCCGTGATGGTATAGCTGCCGTAGCCGTTGCTGCTTAAGGTGGCGGTGCTCACTGCCTGGAACACGCTCTCGCCGCTATCCACATCGGTGACGCTCAAGGTGCCGCTCGCGCTCGGGGTGCCTGCGATGGCGTTGTTGGCGCCGCCTGCTTCCACTACCGCACCGGTGGTGGTGCCGGTGATGACGGCGTCGTCATTGGTGCCGGTGATGGTGATGGTGATGTCCTGGCTCACCGTGCCGCCCTGGCCATCATCGGCGGTGACGGTGTAGGTTTCGGTCAGGGTCTTGCCGGCACCCAGCGCCTGCACGGCACTGTTGGCGACGCTGTAGGTGTAGCTCACCGCGCCAGCGCTGCCGGTGCCGGTGTCGTTGCTATCCAGCAGGGTCAGCGTGCCGCCCAGGGTGTTGCTCATGGAGGCCGCGACGCTGTAGCTCAGCGTGTCGCTGAGGTCCACATCGCTGAAGTCCACCGACACGGTGGTGCTGAGCGTGTCGGCCGTGGCCATCGGGTCCATGCTGGCCGGGTCGATGACGAGGTCGGTGTCTTCGGTCAGGCTGCCATTGGTGACGGCCGTGACGGTAGGGGCGTCGTTGGTGCCGGTGATGGTCACCGTCACATCCTCGCTCACCGTGCCGCCGTTGTTGTCGTCGGCGGTGATGGTGAAGGTTTCGGTCACCGTTTCGCCGTCTGCCAGGTAAGCCGCGGCGCTGTTGGCCACGCTGTAGGTGTAACGCACGCTACCCGCCGTGCCGGTGGTGCCGCTGTCGTCGCTGGTGAGCACGGTGAGCGTGCCGCCCAGGGTGTTGGCGGTGGCGGCGGTGTAGCTATAGGTCAGTAGATCCGTGGTGTCCACATCGCTGAAGCTCACTTCCACGGTGGTGGTGATGTCACTTGGGGCCGGCACGCTGTCCTGTGCCAGGGCGGTGGCCGCACCATCGGTGGACGCGGTCACGGTCGGCGCATCGTTGGTACCGGTGAGGGTGATGCTGACCTTCTGGCTCACTTCACCACCTTCGCCGTCATCGGCGGTGATGGTGTAGGTTTCGGTGACGGTTTCGCCAGCCGCCAGGGACTGCACCGCGCTGTTGGCGATGCTGTAGGTGTAGCTGACACTGCCTGTGCTGCCGTCAATGCCGGTGTCGTCGCTAGTGTGCAGGGTCAAGCTGCCGCTCAGGGTGTTGTCGAGGCCAGGCTTCACGCTGTAGGTGAGCACATCCGTGGTGTCCACATCGCTGAAGTCCACCGAGACGGTGGTGCTGAGTGTATCGGCAGCAGCCATGGGGTCCAGGCTAGCCGGATCCACCACGAGGCCGGTGTCTTCGGTCAGGCTGCCGTTGGTCACGGCCGTGACGGTCGGGTCATCGTTGGTGCCGGTGAGGGTAATGGTGAGCGTCGCGTCACTGGTGGCGCCCAGGTCATCGGTCACCGTGTAGTCGAAGGTCACGTCCAGGGTCTCGCCTGCCGCCAAGGACTGGTAGGCGGTGTCGGCGGCATCAAAGCTG
The DNA here is from genome assembly GCF_005502435.1 of Methylobacillus flagellatus. Classification (GTDB taxonomy): domain Bacteria; phylum Pseudomonadota; class Gammaproteobacteria; order Burkholderiales; family Methylophilaceae; genus Pseudomethylobacillus; species Pseudomethylobacillus flagellatus_A. The sequence continues at coordinate 3,131 of NZ_SCOU01000006.1, read as the reverse complement.
TAGCTGCCGTCGCTATTGAAGGTGAGGCCTGCCACCGCGTCCTGCGCTTCGGCCGCGCTGTAGCTCAACACCGCATTGGCATCGCGGTCGCTGTCATTCGTGGCTACCGAGCCCATGAGCAGGGCCGCGTCTTCGGTCGCGGTGTTGCTGTCGTCCACCGCCACCGGCGCATCGTTGGCGCCGTTGAGGGTGATGGTGATGGGGGTGCTGCCGGCGAGGGTGCCGTCAAAGGCAGTGAAGGTCACTTCAAAGCTCACGCTGGCGGGGTCGCCGTTCAGCGCTTCGATCGCCTCGCTATCAGGCGTGAAGGTGTATTCACCGGTGAAGGTGTTAAGACGCAAGGTGCCGTAATCGCTTTCCACCTTGTTGAAGCCAGGCTCGGTGGTGTCGCTGTCCATGATGCCAAAGCCCACGATCTCGCCATCCACATCGCTGGCTTGCAGCGTGCCGCTCACTTCGGTAAAGGTGTCGGCAGCGGCGGTATCGGTGTAGACGATGTCGGCAATCGCGGCGATCACCGGCGCATCGTTGCGGCCACTGATCTCGATGGTGACGGTGTGTTCGGTACCGTCAAGGCTGGTCAACACAAAGGTGTCGGTGAGGCTGGTGTTCATGCCATCGATGTTGAGCGCCTGCACATCGGCGTGGGTGTTGTCCAGGGTGTAAGTCCACGCGCCGGCGGCGGTGATGGTGAAGCTGCCGTAGCCACTCTCGCTGGTGGTGTCGGTCGCGACCGCCGTGAAGCTGTTGCCGGAACTGTCAGGGTCGGTCACCGTCAGGGTGCCGGTCGCGGTCGGGGTGCCCGCAATGGCGTTGTCCACGCCGCCTGCTTCCACCACACTGCCGGTGTCGGTGCCGCTGATGACGGCCTCGTCATTGGTGCCGGTGATGGTGACGGTCACCTCTTGGCTCACCGTGCCGCCCTGGCCATCACTCGCGGTGATGGTGAAGGTCTCGGTGGCGGTCTCGCCTGCGGCCAGATACTGCGCAGCGCTGTTGGCCAGCGTGTAGGTGTAGCTGACCGCACCGTCAGCATCGGTACCGCTGTCATCGCTGGTGAGCAGGGTCAGCGTGCCGCCTAGGGTGTTGCCACTGGCAGCGGTGGTGCTGTAGGTCAGGGTGTCAGAGAGATCCGCATCGCTGAAATCCACCGACACGGTGGTGGTGAGCGTGTCGGCCGTGGCCATGGGGTCCAGGCTGGCAGGGTCCACGACCAGGGCAGTGTCTTCGGTGGCGCTGCCATTGCTGGAAGCCGTCACGGTCGGTGCGTCGTTGGCACCGGTGATGGTCACGGTGACATCTTGGCTCACTTCGCCGCCATTGCCGTCATCGGCGGTGATGGTGAAGGTCTCGATCACGGTCTCGCCTGCGGCAAGGTAGGCCGCCGCGCTGTTGGCCACGCTGTAGGTGTAGCTGACCGAACCGGCGGTGCCGGTGGTGCCGCTGTCGTCCGCGTCAGCAGGATCGGCCACGGTCAGGATACCGCCCAATGGGTTACTGCTGGCCGCAGTGTAGCTGTAGGTCAGAAGGTCGGTGGTGTCCACATCGTTGAAGCTCACCGATACCGTGGTGCTGATCTCGGCAGGGGGCGCATCCGGGTCCACACGCTGGACCACGCCCGTACCGGTCGCATCGGCGGTGCCGTTGCTGAAGGCCGTGACGGTGGGCGCATCGTTAGTGCCGGTGATGGTCACCACCACGTCTTGCGTCGCGCTCAAGCCCAGGTCATCGGTCACCGTGACGGTGAAGGTCTCGGTGACCGTCTCGCCCACGGCCAGGTATTGCAGGTTGGTGCTGTTCAGCGTGTAGGTGTAAGCGCCGGTGGTGGCATCCACCACAAAGGCACCGTGGTCGCCCATGGCGCTGCCCGTGAAGCTGTGCACATCACGGAAATCCGCATCCGTGAATTCGGTTTGACCGGTCGCAGCCAGCAACTGGTCTTCCACGACCGCCACGTCCTGCTCGCCGTCGGTCACAGGCGCGTCATTCAGGTAGGCAAAGTCGGCCTTGGTGTAATTCACCAGCGTGTGGAACTTGAGGCTGATGTCGGTCACGCCATCGCCATTCACATCAAAGTTCAGCGTCGTGCGGCCCTGTACATTCGACTTCGACAGGAAGCTCGCCCCCGGCGTCGAGGCCAGCGCCGTTAGATCCAACACATCCTGGGTCACATCAAAGTCCACCAGCGAATCGGCACCCGTGTCGGCCGCCGTCCACACGTACCGGTCACGCCCAGCGCCCGAATACAGAATATCGTTGCCTGCACCACTTTGCAGCACATCATCACCGTCGCCGCCGTACAGGTAATCCAGTCCCGTGCCGCCTTGCAGCACGTCATCCCCCGCATCACCCACCAGCTTGTCGTTGTTGTCGCCGCCCTGCAACGTGTCGTTGCCCAAGCCACCACCCAGCACATCATTGCCTGCCGCACCGGCCACCAGATCGGCACCGTCATTGCCAAGCAGCGTGTCATCCCCCGCACCGCCAACAATATTGTCGTCACCCAAACCACCAAGGATCTTGTCTGCGCCCGCTTCGCCTAGCAGCACGTCATCTCCGTCCCCACCGGACAAGGTATCGTTACCCAAACCACCTAGCAACAAATCTTCACCAAACGAGCCATCCAGCGAATCATTGCCTAACCCGCCATTGATCGTGTCATCACCCGCACCACCACGAATCGTGTCCGCTGCACGCCCACCCGTGATCAGATCATGCCCCGCCAATCCATTGATCTCCAGCGACAGGTTCTCTGTCATCAGATTCAGTTCGTCGTCCAGATTGGTGCCCGTTACCGTTCTTACCGTTGCCATGATCGTTCCCTTATGTATGCTGTTCTGTGTCGGGACGGGGCGCTCAGCGCCCATTCCGCCAATGAGCGCTGAGCTGCGTCTTCCGTCTTCCCTCTCGCGCATGCGCCCCACGCACACGCCTTCAACCCTACGTCTTGACACCCACCCCTTGAGCGGGAGGCTCCGCCCCCAACATGGACGCGGCTAGCGACGTTTTTATACCCGGCGATTACACTCGCCTTCCCCCGTTTAGGTAACTACCCGACCGGGTAGGTACCCCGAAGGGTGAAGGGTGAAGGGTGAAGGGTGAAGGGTGAAGGGTGAAGGGTGAAGGGTGAA
>NZ_SCOU01000005.1 GCF_005502435.1 Methylobacillus flagellatus | reverse complement strand
AGCCCGATGTTCAGGGCAGGGTCGCTTACTGCGAGCTTCAGTGACGCGACGTCGGAAGGGACGGTCAACTTCATCGTCAACGACCCGGATGTGGGCCAGACCTTGCGCTTGGCGAGCTCCTACAGCGACGCGGTGACGGTGACGCCACTGACGCCGCAGACCAATTCGGACAGCCAGTTCGTGCTGCAAGCCACGGAGCAAAGCCGGGCCGGCACCTATAGCGTCTTCGGCGGTGACGGTACTCTCTTTACCACCCAAATTGCCTCGCTGGTACGGGGTACCGAAGACGGGGATATGCTGGGCAACACGAATTTGAGTGCTACCATCCCGCAGATCGTGTATGGCTTTGATGGCGCCGACACCCTGACAACGGGCGGTGGCAACGACTTCCTGTTCGGTGGCGATAACAACGACACGATCACTGGCGGCGCGGGCAATGACCTGCTGTCGGGTGGTAACGGCGACGACTCGTTGTTTGGCGGTGAGGGTAACGACACGCTGACGGGCGGGGTTGGCACCAACAGCCTGAATGGCGAGGCTGGCGATGACACCATCCTGCATGACACCGGCACCGATATTCTGGGCACTTACGACGGCGGGGATGGTATCGACACCCTGGTGGTGGCGGTGAGTGAATTTTTTGGTACAGATTTTGGAATACAGATTGATGATATCAGCGACGCGAGCCTGGTGAACATCGAGAATCTGGTGATCAGCGGAGTCAACGGGCAAGGTGACGTTAGAATTAACCTCAATTTACAAAGCGAAAATCTGAACATCAGTGTGCTGGCCAGCAACACGACAGGAAATATCACTGTGATTGACGGTAACGGCAATGACACGATCACTGGCGGGGTGGGTAATGACACGCTGTTTGCTCGGGATGGTAATGATGTGTTGAGTGGCGGAGCCGGAGACGACTATCTCTTTGGAGGAAACGGAGCTGAAATACTGACCGGAGGTATGGGCAGTGATACTTTTGCGTACTCCCGCCTCTCGATTGGCGGGCTGGGCGGCACATATTCGACGCTGACAGCACCCGACACCATCACTGACTTTGTGAGCGGTGTTGACGTGATTAGCATGTCAGGTGGCTTACCGGACGTTCCGGGTAGTGCGACCAGCTACCGTGAAGCGGCTAGTTCGGGCAGTACTATAGACGCCAATCTGGCGGCGGCCAATGCTGTCTTTGCTGGCTCAGGCAACACGGTCTCCTACTACCTTACCGATGATGGCAATGGAACAGGTCTGCTGTTCATCGATTCGAATAACCGTGGGGAACGAGACGGTATGGCGAACGGCGTGATCAAGCTGGTGGGCATCACCCAGGACAACTTTGCCTTTACCGACATCATTGCCTAGTTAAACGTTGTAGGGCGCACCCGCTTGCGGTGCGCCGCATTGGGTGTGCCGTGTAGGTGTGCGGCGGACTGCCAAAGGCGAGTCCGCCCTACTGTTTGGTGCCAGAGGCGAGTCCGCCTTACTGATTGCTCGTAGCGTTTTGCCGTCGTTCCCGCGCAGGCGGGAACCCAGGCAAGGTGCGTCATTCACAAGCTGGAGTTGGCCTGCTTATGTGTGACGGTATGTCTGACCGCACTGGATTCCCACCTGCGCGGGAATGACGGGCTTGGGTATTTGCGGTGGTCTGACTGAATCAATGAAAACCCCGCCGGATGGCGGGGTTGGTGGTACACAAAAGCCCGCTGATGCGGGCTTTTGCTTGTGGCGTGCTGCGCTACAGCAAAGGCACGATCAGCAGGGCCACGATGTTGATGATCTTGATGAGCGGGTTCACCGCCGGGCCAGCCGTGTCTTTGTAGGGGTCGCCCACGGTATCGCCGGTGACGGCCGCCTTGTGGGCGTCGCTGCCCTTGCCGCCGTGGTTGCCGTCTTCGATGTATTTCTTGGCATTATCCCAGGCGCCACCGCCGGTGCACATGGAGATGGCAACGAACAGGCCGGTGACGATGGTGCCCATGAGCAGGCCGCCCAGTGCGACCGGCCCGAGGATCAGGCCCACCGCGATGGGCACGGCTACCGGTAGCAGGGAGGGGATCATCATTTCCTTGATGGCACTGGTGGTCAGCATGTCCACGGCTTTGCCGTATTCCGGTTTGCCACTGCCGTCCATGATGCCCGGGATGTCGCGGAACTGGCGACGCACTTCTTCCACCACCGCGCCGGCTGCACGCCCCACCGCTTCCATGGCCATGGCGCCAAACAGGAAGGGGATGAGGCCGCCGATGAACAGGCCGATGATGACCATGGGGTCGCTCAGGCTGAAATCGACTGCCTTGCCTGCGCTTTCCAGCTTGTGGGTATAGTCCGCGAACAGTACCAGTGCCGCCAGGCCGGCCGAGCCGATGGCATAGCCCTTGGTGACTGCCTTGGTGGTGTTGCCCACGGCATCCAGCGGGTCGGTCACGTCACGCACGCTGCTGGGCAGCTCCGCCATTTCGGCGATGCCACCTGCGTTGTCGGTGATGGGGCCGTAAGCATCCAGTGCCACCACGATACCGGCCATGCTGAGCATGGAGGTGGCCGCGATGGCGATGCCGTACAGGCCAGCCAGTTCATAGGAAGCAAAGATGGCGATACACACCGAGATCACCGGCCAAGCGGTGGATTTCATGGAAACGCCGATGCCCGCGATGATGTTGGTGGCGTGGCCGGTGGTGGAGGCTTGTGCCACATGCTTGACCGGCGCGTAGTCGGTGCCGGTGTAGTACTCGGTGATCCACACCAGCGCCGCCGTCAGGACCAGCCCAACTGCACAGGCGCCGAACAGGGCCATGGCGCTGATGCTCTGCTCACCACTGGTGACCCCTTCCGGGAACAGATAGGTGGTGACGAAGTAGAACGCCACCAGTGACAGCACACCCGCCACCGCCAGGCCTTTATACAGGGCCGGCATCACGTTCTTCATGCCCGGGCTGGCTTTCACGAAGAAGCAGCCGATGATGGAGGCCACGATGGACACCGCACCCAGCAGCAGCGGGTACAGCACACCGTTGGCACCGGCTTCGGCCAGCATCAGCCCGCCCAGCACCATGGTGGCGATGATGGTCACCGCGTAGGTCTCGAACAGGTCGGCAGCCATGCCGGCACAGTCGCCCACGTTATCGCCCACGTTGTCAGCGATGACCGCCGGGTTGCGTGGGTCGTCCTCGGGGATGCCCGCTTCCACCTTGCCCACCAGGTCTGCGCCCACGTCAGCGCCCTTGGTGAAGATGCCGCCGCCCAGCCGCGCAAAGATGGAGATCAGTGAGGAGCCGAACGCCAGGCCGATCAGCGGGTTGAGGTCGGTGGCGGCTTCGCCCCCCAAGTAGATATAGAAGCCGGTCACACCAAACAGCCCCAGCCCCACCACCAGCATGCCGGTGATGGCGCCGCCCTTGAAGGCGACATCCAGCGCGGCGGGGATGCCTTTGGTGGCAGCCTGTGCGGTGCGTACATTGGCACGCACCGACACGTTCATACCGATGAAGCCGCACGCGCCGGACAAGATGGCGCCGATCAGAAAGCCGATGGCGGTGGGAGTGCCGAGGAAATAGCCGATGAGTACAGCGAGGATAATGCCGACGAGGGCGATGGTTTTGTATTGGCGCGCCAGATAGGCTGCAGCGCCTTGTTGGATGGCAGCCGCGATTTCCTGCATCCGGGCATTGCCTGCCGGCAATGAAAAGATCCAGCGGCTCATGAAAGCGCCGTAAAGTACGGCGAGTAGTGCACTAGCTAAAGCTAAAATCAGTCCAGCAGACATCGACATCTCCCTCTGAGTGTTAAGTGAGAACCGCGGGCCGTGCTTTTGTGTGACAGTAGTTCAGTGCAGCTTGAAGTGACTTGATGCTTGATGCCTTGGCGGTTGGTTCCCTCTGGAAAAACTTATAAAAATTGTGGTGGTGCGTCTGCATTATTTCACCTTTGCCAGACCCCCACAATAGCGGAGGGGCAATGCTCTTATATAAGACTTTTGAGGTGTTTGCCAGCCTGCTGGCGGGCGGCAGACGCTGGCCTGTGCTGGCTTTCAGCGATGACTGGCGAGGCGCTTGATCACGTCGGAAAGTGGCGACTCGCCCAGGCTCTCCGCCAGTTGCTGCAATTGCCTGGAGGCGGCTGGACTGACCGTGCGTTTGGGCTTGATGGACGGCTGGCTGGCAGATAGCACTTGCACTCGTACGCGAATTGAAGTAACTTCAAGCCCCTGCTTTTGCAGCTTATTTAGCATGGTTGGGGTCAGTAGACGCAGCTTGGCAGCCACGCTGCCATTGGTGGCGAATACGACCAGCTCGTGATCCTGCAGGCGACCGACATGCAAATAGGGCTGCAAGGCTTCCGGAACTGTCGTTTTCCAAACGGCTTGCATCACGCCCGAGTCGCGCAATAGATCAGACCAAGTGGATGGCACGTGCTGTGCTTGTAAAAATTGGCCGATACGTTGCACTTGTTGCGACTCCCAGTGAGGGGGAACTGTGAATATCATTATCTTTACCGATGCCACTGCCAGGGCCAGAACCTTGAGCAGCCGTCAATTGCTGGCGCTGGTGTTGTGCTGGACCGTACTGGCTGTGCTGGCCACCGTCTGGATTATAGCGCCAGGCAGCCAACATGGCCCAGGCAACGTCAAGCATCTGCTGCCTAACCCGTTCAATTTTTCCATACAGCATTCACAAAAGCATCTGGACGCCCTGACCTTGCAGCTCGGCGAGATGCAGGCGCGCATGTCCAGGCTGGATGCGCTCAGTGACCAGTTGGCCAAGCTGGCTGGCATCAAGACGGAAGATCTGCCGACAGCGCCCGGTCGTGGCGGCCCTGAAGTCAATGCACGCTCGCTGAATGCAAACGAGCTGGAGCAGCATATCGCGGCGCTGGCAGAACAGATCGCGCAGCGTGGCGACCAGCTGAGTCTGCTGGAAGCGCTGCTGGTTCAAAAGAACATCAAGAACAACCTGTTGCCGGACAGTGCGCCGGTATTTGCCAGCTACAACTCGTCCAGCTTTGGCTGGCGTGTCGATCCCTTCACTGGGCGCAATGCCTTTCATGAAGGCCTGGATTTCACCGCCGACGTAGGCAGCCCGGTATTTGCAGCGGCGGATGGCCTGGTGGTGGCAGCAGAAGGCCGCTCTGACTATGGTAATATCATCATCGTTGATCACGGTGCTGGCATGGAAACGCGCTACGCGCATCTGTCCTCGTTCAGTGCCAAAGTGGGTGACCGCGTGCAAAAGGGTCAGGTGATCGGCAAGGTGGGTAACACGGGCAGATCGACCGGGCCGCATCTGCATTTTGAAGTGCGCCTGAACGGCGCGCCACTGGACCCGCGCAAATACCTGCAACATGATAAACACGCATGATTAACGCTTGAAAAAACGCAACCGAATGCCCACTATCCTGTCTAGCTCCAGACTGAATCCATACTAACCTAGAGGCTCCCGATCTGCTCGGGAGTTGGTGTCATCTCATGTTATCCACGTTGTTCAAAAGATTCTTCGGCAGCCGTAACGAGCGCCTGGTCAAACAATATGCTTCCCAGGTCAAGGCCATCAACGCGCTGGAACCGCAGATGGAAGCGCTCACTGACGAAGCCCTGCGCGCCAAGACCGAGGAGTTCAAACAGCGTTACCAGCAGGGCGAGTCGCTGGACAAGCTGCTGCCCGAAGCCTTCGCCGTGGTGCGCGAGGCCAGTCGCCGCGTGCTGGAGATGCGTCACTTCGATGTGCAGATGATAGGTGGCATGGTGCTGCATGCCGGCAAGATCGCCGAAATGCGCACGGGTGAGGGCAAGACGCTGGTGGCCACGCTTCCAGCCTACCTCAACGCGCTGTCCGGCAAGGGCGTGCATGTGATCACGGTCAATGATTACCTGGCCAAGCGCGATGCCGAATGGATGGCGCGCCTGTATAACTTCCTCGGCCTCACGGTGGGCATCAACTTGTCCAACATGCCGCATGAAGACAAACACAAAGCCTATGCGGCCGACATCACCTACGGCACCAACAACGAATTCGGCTTCGATTACCTGCGCGACAACATGGTGTACACGCTGGACCAGCGCGTACAGCGCACGCTGAACTATGCCCTGATCGATGAAGTGGATTCCATCCTCATCGATGAAGCGCGCACACCGCTGATCATCTCCGGTCAGGCCGAGGGCGGCGCTGACCTGTATGTGCAGATCAACGAGATCGCGGCCAAGCTGGTGCGTCAGGAAGAAGAAGACGGCGAGGGCGATTACTGGGTCGACGAAAAGGCTCATCAAGCCTATATGTCGGAACAGGGGCACGAGCATGCCGAAGCACTGCTCAGCGAAGCTGGCCTGCTGCCTGAGGGCGTGAGCCTGTACGACGCGGCCAGCATCACGCTGATCCACCATTTGTATGCGGCCCTGCGTGCGCGTGCCTTGTTCCACCGCGATCAGCACTATGTGGTGCGCAATGGTGAAGTGACCATCGTCGATGAGTTCACCGGCCGCATGATGACCGGCCGACGCTGGTCCGATGGCCTGCATCAGGCTGTCGAGGCCAAGGAAGGTGTGGCGATCCAGAAGGAAAACCAGACGCTGGCTTCGATCACCTTCCAGAATTATTTCCGCATGTACGGCAAGCTGTCCGGCATGACCGGTACCGCCGATACCGAAGCCTATGAGTTCAGCCAGATCTATGGTCTGGAAACCGTGGTCATCCCTACCCATCGCGGCATGCAGCGTAAAGACATGATGGACAAGGTGTACCGCACCGCCAAGGAGAAATACCAGGCCGTGGTGGATGACATCATGGACTGTCAGCAGCGCGGTCAGCCCGTGCTGGTGGGCACCACCTCCATCGAGAACTCCGAGCTGATCTCCGAACTGCTCACCAAAGCCAAACTGGAACATCAGGTGCTCAACGCCAAGCAGCACGAGCGCGAAGCGCACATCGTGGTGCAGGCCGGTCGTCCCGGTGTGATCACCATCGCCACCAATATGGCGGGCCGTGGTACCGACATCGTGCTGGGGGGTAACCCGGAGCCGGATATCAGTGCGGTGCGTCAGAACGAAGCGCTGAGCGAGGCCGAAAAAGAAGCCACCATCGCCACGCTTAAAACCGAATGGCAACAGCGTCATGACGCCGTGCTGGCGGCTGGCGGTCTGCACATCATCGGTACCGAGCGCCATGAGTCCCGCCGGGTGGATAACCAGTTGCGCGGCCGTTCCGGCCGTCAGGGTGACCCGGGTTCCAGTCGCTTTTACCTGTCGCTGGAAGATCCGCTACTGCGCATCTTCGCGTCCGAACGTGTCTCCGCCATCATGGAGCGCCTCAAGATGCCGGAAGGCGAGGCCATCGAGCACCCATGGGTGACGCGCGCCATCGAGAACGCCCAGCGTAAGGTGGAAGGCCGCAACTTCGATATCCGCAAACAATTGCTGGAATACGACGATGTGTCCAATGACCAGCGCAAGGTGATCTATCAACAGCGTAACGAATTGCTGGAAGCGGCCGATATCCGCGAAACCATACGTGCCATGCGTCAGGACGTGCTGGATGCCCTGATCGCCACGCATGTCCCGCCCGGCAGTGTGGAAGAGCAGTGGGATGTGCCAGCGCTGGAACTGGCGCTGGAAGCGGAAACCGGCATCAAGCTGCCATTGCAGCAGATGCTGGAAGACAACCCCGATCTGCATGAAGAGACCTTGCGCGAGCGCATCTTTGAAGCCGCCGAGCAGGAATATGTGGCCAAGGAAACCAAGGCCGGTATCGATGTCATGCGTCAGTATGAGCGTGCCGTGATGCTGCAAAGCCTGGACAATCACTGGCGTGAACACCTGTCAGCGCTGGACCATCTGCGTCAGGGCATCCATCTGCGCTCCTATGCGCAAAAGAACCCCAAGCAGGAATACAAGCGCGAAGCCTTCGAGCTGTTCTCGGCCTTCCTGGACACCGTCAAGCGTGAAGTGACGCAAACCACCATGCTGGTGCAGATCCGCAGTGAAGCCGATGTGGAAGCGGTCGAGATGCCGGTCGAGCCCGAGAACGTGCAATATCAGCATGCGGCGTTCGATGAAGCACTGGCAGACCCTGATGCCGCACAGCCTGCGGCTGAGCAGGCCGCGGAGCAACTGCCTTACGAGCGCGAGGGCATCAAGGTCGGTCGGAACGATGTGTGTCCGTGTGGCTCCGGCAAGAAATACAAACACTGCCATGGGCGCCTGAGCTGAGCCCGAGCTGTCAGTGCGATTGAATGAGATGATGCTGCGATGAACGAAACCGTACTTTCCCCCTGTATCGGGGTTTGCGCCATGAATGAAGCCACCGGCTTATGCGAAGGCTGCTACCGTACCATAGACGAGATACGCGACTGGTGGGATCTGGATGCGGCGCAACGTGCCGAGGTGATGGCCAAACTGGAACAGCGTCAGATCGAGCTGGCTAACTTCGATTGATCTGATCGCGGCTAGCGCTCCTTAGTGAGGGCTAGTTTGATCGCCAGTACCTTGGCCTGGCGATGCAAGCTGACGTTTCAGGCCGCCACGGCCTGTTCGTTATCTGCAGACATGGTCTGCAACAGGCGTTGCAATGTGGAGCGCAGCTGGACGAATTCTTCGTTCGACAGGCCGGTCTTGCATTCCACGCCATTCTGCACTTTGGCGATCTCGTGTTCCAGTTCACGGCCTTGTGCAGTCAGCGTCACCTCTACCACGCGCTCGTCCTGATTGTTGCGGCGACGGGCTACCAGGCCAGCCACTTCCAGGCGTTTCAGCATCGGGGTCAGGGTGCCGGAATCCAGATCCAGTTTGCGGGCGATCTGCCCCACACTGACGCCATCTTCTTCCCATAACACCAGCATCACCAGATACTGGCTATACGTTAGCCCGGCTTTTTCAAGGCCACCACGGTAGGCGCGCGTGAGGGCGTGGGTGGCAGCGTACAGTGCGAAGCACAGCTGATGATCGAGTTTCAGGTTGTCGTATTGACTCATGGTCACATCTTTAGTAAATGACGGCTATTTGGGAATAATTCTTATTCTTTAAGTGTAAGGCCAAGTTTTATTGTTATGCAATAATTATTATGCATAAGTATTTTATAGCAGACAGCATGCTGCGCCCGGTCTGTCATAAACCGCCATGCACGAATGCGCTAGAATCTATGCTCTTCACTCCGTTGGAACCCTGACATGCCTGTTAATCTCGTCGCGCCTGAAGCGCATTCCCTGTTGCCGGTCGCCGGTGTTGAGCTGGGCGTGGCTGAAGCCCATGTGCGTAAACCCAACCGCAAGGATGTGCTGGTGGTCAAGCTGGCAGAAGGCACGCGCGTATCCGGCGTGTTCACCCTGAACCGCTTCTGCGCCGCGCCGGTAGTGCTCTGCAAGCAGCATCTGGCGGCGGGCACGGGCATACGCGCATTGCTGGTCAACACCGGCAATGCCAATGCCGGTACCGGCGATGACGGGCTGGTGCGTGCCCGGCAGACCTGTGAGGCGCTGGCGACGGCGCTGCAATGCAGTCCTGAGCAGATCCTGCCGTTCTCCACGGGCGTGATCATGGAGCCGCTGCCAGCCGAGCGCATCATCGCCGGTCTGCCGCAAGCCATTGCCAACCTGAAGGCGGATAACTGGGCCTATGCGGCCGAAGCCATCATGACCACCGATATCGTTGCCAAAGGCGTCTCGCGCCAGCTCGAGATCGGCGGCAACACCGTGACCGTGACCGGCATCGCCAAGGGTTCCGGCATGATCCACCCCAATATGGCCACCATGCTGGGCTATATCGCCACCGACGCGGCGGTCAGTCAGCCTGCACTGGACGCGCTGATCCAGCATGCAGTGAACCGCTCCTTCAATTGCATCACCGTGGATGGCGATACCTCCACCAACGATGCGCTGGTGCTGCTGGCCACCGGTCAGGCTGGCCATGCCGAACTGACCGAAGCCGATGCGGATTACCTGGCATTGCGTGAGGTGGTCACCGAAGTGGCTGTGCTGCTGGCGCAGGCCATCGTGCGCGACGGCGAGGGTGCCACCAAATTCATGACCATCCAGGTCGAAGCCGGGCAGGACGAAGCGGAATGCAGACAGATCGCCTATGCCATCGCGCATTCGCCACTGATCAAGACCGCCTTCTTTGCCTCGGACCCCAATCTCGGGCGTATCCTCGCGGCCATCGGCTATGCCGGTGTGGCGGATCTGGACGTGAGCAAGCTCAAGCTCTACCTTGGTGATGTGCTGGTTGCCGAGCAGGGTGGCCGGGCCGCCAGTTATGTAGAAGCCGATGGCGCAGCGGTGATGCAGCAGGCGGAGATCCTGGTGCGTGTGGTGCTGGGGCGCGGGGACGCAAGTGCCACGGTGTGGACCTGTGATTTCTCCTATGACTATGTGAAGATCAACGCGGATTACCGTAGCTGATATGAGCGATTTCTCTGCCCTGATCGGCCGCATCGACAGCCTGCTGGATAAGGTGCAAGCTAAATGGCTGAGCCCGCCGCCTGCTACCGACTGGACTGCGCTGGCCTGGCGCTGGCAGGTCAGCCCGGTCGGCGGCCAGTTGCAGGCTTTGCAGCATCCGCACCTGATCGCGCTGGAAAGTTTGCAGCATGTGGATCTGCAAAAAGCCGAGATCGTACGCAACACCGAGCAGTTCGTGCATGGGTATCCGGCCAACAACGTGTTGCTGACCGGAGCGCGTGGTACCGGCAAATCCTCGCTGGTGAAGGCCTTGCTGGGCCGCTTCGCGCCACAGGGGCTGCGCTTGGTGGAGGTGGACAAGCAGGACCTCACCGATCTGCCCGCCATCATGGAATGTTTGCGAGCCCGTCCCGAGCGCTTCATCGTGTTCTGTGATGACTTGTCGTTCGAAGCGGACGAGCCGGGTTACAAGGCGCTCAAAGTGGTGCTGGACGGTTCGCTGGCCTCCAGCTCCGACAATGTGCTGGTGTATGCCACCTCCAACCGGCGTCATTTGATGCCGGAGTACATGGCCGACAACCTGGAGTTGCAGCGTCAAAGCGGCGAGATCCGCCCCGGCGAGACCGTGGAAGAAAAGATCGCCCTGTCCGACCGCTTTGGTATCTGGCTGTCTTTCTATGCCTTCGATCAGGATGCTTACCTAGCCGTGGCGGCCGAGTGGCTGCGTCAGTATGGCATCAGCGAGTTCAGTGACGAGGTGCGGCGTGCCGCATTGCAATGGGCGCTGACGCGCGGTTCGCGTAGCGGTCGCTCGGCGTATCAGTTCGCCCGTGACTATGCGGGGCGCGTGGGGTTTGCTGATGCCCGGAAATCCGCTGGATCGCCCGCTGCATGACGCTGGTGGTCGACGCGGCGGTCGCCATCATACGGCGCCAGGATGGGCAGGTGCTGCTGGCGCAGCGCCCCGAGGGCAAACCCTGGGCTGGCTGGTGGGAGTTCCCGGGCGGCAAGATCGAGGCCGGAGAGTCAGCGCTGGCGGCATTGCAGCGCGAGCTGGACGAAGAGTTGGGCATCCGTGCAACAGCGGCCAGTCCCTGGCTGTTGCGTGCATTCGATTACCCGGACCGTCGCATCCGGCTGCATTTCTTTCGGGTGAGCGCCTGGCAGGGCGAGCCACATGGCCGTGAAGGCCAGCAACTGGCCTGGCAATCCCCGGCGCAACTGACCGTGGGCCCGATGCTGCCTGCCAATGCCCCTATCCTGCAGGCCTTGTTGCTGCCTGAGGTGCTGGCCATCAGCCATATCGCCGAGATGGGCGAGGCGGCTTTCTTCACGGCCTTGTCGCAATCTCTCACTGCATCCCTCAGCCAAGCACAGCCGTTCCTGCTGCAATTGCGCGAGAAGCAGGCCACGCCGCAGCAACAGGAGCGCTGGGGGCGCCAGATGCTGGAACTGACGGCGGGTTCCGCAACCCGGCTGGTGGTGAATGCGGATGTGGGGCTGGCGCGTCGTATCGGTGCGCATGGCGTGCATCTGCCCGCCGCACAGTTGATGCAGTGCACGCAGCGCCCGGTGGATCTGCTGTGTGGCGCCTCTTGCCATAGCCCGCTGGAACTGGAACACGCAGCCAGGCTGGGGCTGGATTATGTGACCTTGTCGCCAGTGCAGGCCACGCGCAGCCATCCGGATGTAGTGCCTTTGGGATGGACGACGTTCGCGTACTGGCTGGCCGATTATCCGCTGCCGGTCTATGCGCTGGGCGGCATGCAGCCTGCTGATATGCAGCAGGCGCAGTCCCATCATGCGCATGGCCTGGCGATGCAGCGCGCCTGGTGGAGAGAATGATGCGTCGATATTTGTGGGTACTTCCAGCGATACTGCTGCCCCTGCTGGTCTGGCAGTGGACTCAGCGCATGGCGGTGGAGCCGGCCGTCACGCGGGTGGTGAGTTGCCCGGACCTGCCGTTGGCCTGTGCTTTGCAGGACGGCTTGCAGCTGCGCTTCGATAAAGCGCCGCTCACTTTGCAACCGTTCCGGCTTTACCTCAGTGGCATGCCGCTCAAGGCCGGCACCGCGAGTTTTGCCATGCAGGGGATGGAAATGGGCCTGAACCGCTACCGCTTGCTGGCAGACGGCGAGGCCTGGTGGGCAGAAGTGAACCTGCCGGTCTGTGTGCAGGGCCGTAGCGACTGGCAGCTGCAACTGGATCTGGAAACGGCTGCCGGTATGCAGCGCGTTCTGCTCAGTTTCCAGGCCGGTCAGCCTTGAGCAAATATGGTGCGAGATTAGGGCTGGTTTTGCTGTAGCAACTTGCTGAATCTCGCCATGCGGCGCACCGCAAGCGGGTGCGCTCTACAAGCTCTGTAGCAGACCGCAGAATCTCACCATGCGGGGCAGCGTAAGCGGGTGCGACCTGCAAGCTGGTAGAGTAGTGGCTAGGTCATATCACCCGATGCCGTCGTTGCCGCGCAGGCGGAAATCCAGAGCCAGGCATACAAGCTGATGTGGTCACCCCCCGTCGTTCCCGCGCAGGCGGGAACCCAGGCAAGTAAGCCGAACCCATGATTTGGATGAGGTGGTTTACTGTGCTATTCCGGCCCGTCAGTACCGCCGTGTAGCGCTACCCAGCAGCAGGTGGCCAGTCAGCAGAGGCTTGGCAGGCTAGTGATGATGATCGCGAACCGCCTGTTTGACGGGTGCGGGTATGGTTTTTTCGAAACTGTTGCCAGCCTTGTCGCGGAAGCGCAGGGTCAGTTGCACCGACATGCCTGGCTTGAGCGCTTCATTCAGGCCGAACAGCATGAGGTGAAAGCCGCCGGGGGCAAGGTGATAAGGTTCACCTGCCGTTAAAGGCAGGCTTTGCAGCATGCGCATCTGCATCACGCCGTCCTTCATGGACATGCTGTGGATCTCCACGCTGCTGGTGATGTTGCTGTCTGCCGCGATCAATTCCCCATCCACCTCACTCTTCAGCGTCATGTAGGCGGCACCCACTTTTTGCCCTGGTGCCGTGGCGCGCACCCAGGCATCGCTGATCTCGACTGGAGCCGCAGCGCCAGCAAGCGCGGGCAGTTGCGCCATCAGCAGGCTGGCGGTCACGAGTAGCAGGATGTGGCGCATGTTCATTCCTCCGGTTCGGGTGCGACGGGGATGCGGAAATCTTCATTGGCCCAGGCTCCCAAATCGATCTGCTGGCAACGCTGGCTGCAGAATGGGCGATAGGGGTTTTCCGGGCTGAAGATGGCGTCTTTGCCACATTGCGGGCAGGCGACGCGCTTGATGCTGGCTGATGTCACGGGGGTAGTGCCTTGGCGATGGCTCAAGATCTAAAGATTACACAGGATCAGTGTGAAATTCACATCGGTCTCGACCGGACGTGGTTTTTCGTTGAGCTCCAGGCTATGGAAGCGGATATTGATCGCGTATTTGTTAGCGCTGACTTCGGGGAAGTAGGGCTGCTGGTCGCCAAGCTCGACACGCAGCATCTGCGCGGGCTTGGTGCCGCCCAGCATCTGTTGGTAAGCGCCTTGTGGCGCGATGAAGCTGCTGCTGCTGCCACTGCCGCGCAGGATGTGCAGTATGACGTTGAGTGCATTGCTGATCGGCATCAGGAATTTCAGCCATTGCCGCAGGTCCTGCGTGCGACGTTCTGCGCCCAGTCCCAGCCAGTAATGGTAGGAAGGTACGTCGAACTCGCAAACACCGCCCGGAATGCCGGCACGTTGCTTGATGCTCATCAGCCATTCATTGTCGCGCAGGGCCTGTCCCAGTTTGCCGGTGTTGGCGCGCAGTTCTGCGCCGGCGGCTTCGATGCGGCTGATGGTCTCATTCAGTATGGCTTCTGCGATGCCCGGTTTGCCACGCAACACATTCAGGCCGATTTTCTGTCTGTCCAGTTCCTGCAGCAGATCCATCTTCAGTTCGGCGCGGTCGATCACATCCATGATTTGGAACAGTGTGAGCAGCGCGCAGTGATGGCTGTGCTCGTGATTCGCGTCTACGTGATGGAACGCTTTCTGGAATAGATCTTCCAGCCTGAGCAGGGTGCGGATGCGTTCGTTGAATGGGAAGTCGTAGCTGGGCACGGGGGTGGGCGGCGGATCGGGATCTGCAGGTTCAGTAGTGAAAGATTATGAGATTTATTCCGATTCTAGGCAAGCCGCAAGATATTTTTTGTGCAGGAAGGCCACCTGCTCCTGTAACTGTTCGATGCTGCCGCTGTTGTCGATCACGTCATTGGCCAGTGCCTTGCGGAAGCTGCGCGAGGCTTGCGCGGCGATGATGGCGCGCACCGTGGCTTCGGTCATGCCGTTGCGCTGCAAGGTCCGGCTGATCTGCAGGGATTCTGCACAATCGATCAGCAGGGTGCGATTGACCAGGCCGCGGTAGCGGTCCGTTTCGAACAGCAGCGGGATGGCTAGGATCTGATAAGGCGCCGCGCTGTTGCTGGAGAGTTGACGCACGGCGGCGGCGTGTATGGCTGGGTGCAGGATGGCTTCCAGTTTGCGTCTGGCGGCATCGCTGCTGAACACCTGTTCGCGCAGGGCGCTGCGGTCCAGCGCGCCTTCGGCGGTGAGGATGTCGTTGCCAAACGCATCGGCGATCTTCTGCAGGCTGGGCTGGCCGACCTCGGTGAGGTGATGGGAGATCACGTCGACATCGACGATGGGGACATTCAGGGCAGCGAACATCTTTGCTGCTTCACTCTTGCCGGCACCTATGCCGCCGGTCAGGCCAACCACGTACATTGCTTGTCTCCTAGACGTATAGCGCTAACGAAATATAACACTCAATCAAGCATCAATAGGCCAGCATGACCAGCGAATCCGACCACAGCAAGATGGCCAGGCCAGCCAGCGCCAGATAGGGACCGAACGCGATCGGTGTCTGGCTGCTCTGACGGTTGGTCACGAGTAACAGGATGCCGACCACGGCGCCGATCAGCGATGACAGCAAGATCACCGCAGGCAGCACCTGCCAGCCGAACCAGGCGCCGATGGCCGCGCACAGTTTGAAGTCGCCATACCCCATGCCCTCTTTGCCGCGTATCAGCTTGAACAGCCAGTATACGCTCCACAGGCTCAGGTAGCCGGCGGCGGCGCCTATCACGGCAGAGTGCAGGTCGGTGTAGCCGCTGCTGCCAAGATTGATCAGTAAACCCAGCCATAACAGCGGCAGCGTGATGCTGTCTGGCAGCAGATAGGTATCGAGGTCTATAAAGGTCAGCGCGATCAGCGCCCACAGGAACAACCAGGCGGTTAGCATCTGCCAGCCCCAGCCGAATTGCCAGGCTACCACCGCCGTCAGTATGCCAGTGCAGGCCTCCACCAGAGGGTAGCGTGCCGCTATCGGGTGTCGGCAATAGCGGCAGCGGCCGCGTAGCAGGGCATAGCTCAGTAGCGGGATGTTGTCTGCGATGCTCAGTTGCTGCTGGCATTGCGGGCAGTTGGAGCGGGGGCGCAGCAAGTTATAGGG
>NZ_SCOU01000004.1 GCF_005502435.1 Methylobacillus flagellatus | reverse complement strand
CGATTACACTCGCCTTCCCCCGTTTAGGTAACTACCCGACCGGGTAGGTACCCCGAAGGGTGAAGGGTGAAGGGTGAAGGGTGAAGGGTGAAGGGTGAAGGGTGAAGGGTGAAGGGTGAAGGGTGAAGGGTGAAGGGTGAAGGGTGAAGGGTGAAAGGTGAAAGGTAGATGTAGGGCGTACCCGCTTGCGGTACGCCGCACCTTAGCCACTGATTCCACAGCAGCTTGATTCGGCGGACTGCCTAGGCGGGAACGAGGGCTATTCGGACTGAATTGGGATGCCGGGTGGTGATGGTGCACAGCGGCAATAAAAAAGCCGGGTTGCCCCGGCTTTTTTATCAGTTTGTGACGTGCAGTACGTTTATGCGCTGCAGTACGTCAACGCACTAGAACGCTGGCTTGACCTCTGCCGCGTTGTAACGCTCCACGCCTTCGATGATCTCTTTGCGCGCTTCTTCCAGACCGCCCCAGCCATTGATCTTGACCCACTTGCCCTTGTCCAGATCCTTATAGTGTTCGAAGAAGTGGGCGATCATGTTGAGGCGCCATTCGGACACGTCCTGATAGGTTTTCAGGTGGCCATACAGGCCACACACCTTGGGCACCGGGACAGCCAGCACCTTGGCGTCCAGACCGGCTTCATCTTCCATCAGCATCACGCCCAGTGGGCGGCAACGCACCACCACGCCGGGCAACAGGGGCACAGGGGTGAGCACCAGCACGTCGACCGGGTCGCCATCGTCCGACAAGGTGTGCGGGATGTAGCCGTAGTTGGTCGGGTACTGCATGGAGGTCCCCATGAAGCGGTCAACGAAAATGGCGCCGCTGTCCTTGTCTACTTCATATTTGACGGGATCGCCCTGCATGGGGATCTCGATGATGACATTGAAGTCGTCGGGCAGCGAATTACCGGAGGGAACCAGATTAAGAGACATAGGGCGTAGCGTTCCAAAAAGTCAAAGATTATACGTGATTAGGTCAGGGCCTTATAGGTCAAGGTGTCCTGGTCATAGTTGAGCATGGCGCCGTTCATGATATCGAAATACCAGCCGTGCAATTTGAGTGTGCCGCTGTCGAGGCGCGACTTGATCCACGGGAAGGTGCGCAGGTTGTCCAGCGATACGATGATGGCCGCCATTTCACACTGACACAGCTTGTCGGCCGCACTGAGATGGGGGAAATCTGCATTCACACGCTGCTCGGCGCGTCTGGCCATGTTGACCCAGGGCGTGATGAACTCACCCGGCAGACCTTCCGGGATGCCTTCGAACAAGGCCTTGATGCCGCCGCATTGACGGTGACCGAGCACCACGATGTGCTGCACGCCTAGCGCACACACCCCGAACTCCAGCGCGGCACTGACGCCGTGATAACCGCCGCCCTGCTCATAAGGGGGCACCAGGTTGGCTACGTTGCGCACCACGAACAGGTCGCCGGGTTTGCAATCCATGACGATGGCGGGATCGACGCGGGAGTCGGAACAGGCGATCACCAGCGTGCTGGGTTTCTGCCCCTGACTCAGTTCAGCGAACAGCTGCTGCTCGTCGGCCATGAAGTAGTTAGCGTGGAAACGACGGTAACCGTCGATGAGTTTTTCAAATTCTGTCATGTTGTTCTCTTTTTACTTGCTCGCGACAGATGATGATCACCTGTGATGGAATAAGCTTCAGTGCCAGATAAATCAGGCCTGGCACGATCAGCACCTCGTCCAGTTGACCGATCACCGGGATGAAATCCGGGATCAGATCAAATGGTAATAACACATAGCCTATGGCCAGCCACAACAACAGGCGCGCCAGCCAAGGCGTTTGCGGGTGTTTGAGCACCCACTGATACACACGCAGCTCGAATTTGAGCTGCTGTGCGATCTGCTTTAGCGCCTGTTTCAGCGGAAGGGTTTCCCGGTCAACTTGAAATAAGCCTCCCGGTATTTGTCGCCGGTCTTGCTGGCTACTTCGTCCGGCAAGGCTGGGCCGGGAGGGGTCTTGTTCCAACCGGTGGATTCCAGCCAGTCACGCACATACTGCTTGTCATAGCTGGGCGGGTTCTTGCCCAGCACGTATTGGTCTGCAGGCCAGAAGCGCGAGGAATCCGGCGTCAGCGCTTCGTCGATCAGATACAACTGGCCGGCTTCATCCAGGCCGAACTCGAACTTGGTGTCGGCGATGATGATGCCACGCGTGAGCGCGTAGGCTGCCGCTTCGCTGTACAGCTGGATACTCACCTGCGCCACTTTTTCGGCCAGTTCTTTGCCCAGCAACTCTGCGGCACGGTCCAGCGTGATGTTCTCGTCATGGTCGCCCACGGCCGCCTTGCTGGATGGCGTGAAGAGTGGCTGCGGCAACTTGGCTGCTTCCTGCAGGCCGGCTGGCAACGGGATGCCACATACGGTGCCGCTGGCCTTGTATTCCTTCCAGCCGGAACCGACCAGATAGCCACGCACGATGGCTTCGATCGGCAATGGTTTGAGCTTTTTCACCAGCAGGGCGCGTGGTCCGAGCTGGGCTTTTTCAACCGGGTCGCTGACTACGCTCATGGGGTCGGCACCGGTCAGGTGGTTGGGGATGACATGGCCCAGCTTGTCGAACCAGAAATTGGCGATCTGCGTGAGGATGGCGCCCTTGTCCGGGATGGGCGTGGGCAATACCACATCGAACGCCGACAAGCGGTCGGTGGCGATCAGCAACATGGTGTTGGCGTCCACATCGTACAGATCGCGCACCTTGCCACGGTGCAGCAGGCGCAAACTGGAGATGCTGCTTTGCAATAAAGGCGGGTTCACCGTAAATCCTCGAATTGAATCAGGCTGAATTATACAACGGTGCAGCCATGTGCCAAAAACCGCGCATGCGGAGCAGCACGGTCATCGGTACGCAGCCAAAGTCACTTACGGCAACCAGGCGCATCAGCGTACGCTGGCCGTCAGCTCGCCGCTGCGGTAGCGCAAGGCCATCGCGTCGGTGCTGACTGGCTGGATGCGCGCTGCCATGCCAGCCGAGCCGAACGCTTCGTAACGTGCCTGACAGATAGCCCGCATGGCGCTCACACCCGCCTGCAGGAATTTGCGTGGGTCGATCTCGCGCGTATTGCCTGGGTCCTGCATGAAGCGGCGCACCGCGCCGGTGAAGGCCATGCGCAGATCGGTGTCGATATTGACCTTGCGCACGCCATAGCGGATGCCTTCCACGATCTCTTCCACGGGCACGCCCCAGGTCGGCGGCAAATCGCCGCCATGCGCATTGATGATGTCGCGCCATTCCTGCGGCACCGAAGATGAGCCATGCATGACCAGGTGGGTGTTCGGAATGCGCGCGTGGATGGCTTTGACGCGGTCTATGGACAGGATCTCGCCGGTAGGCGGGCGTGAGAACTTGTAGGCCCCGTGCGAAGTACCGATGGCGATGGCGAGTGCATCCACCTGGGTCTGGCGCACGAATTCGGCCGCCTCGTCCGGGTCGGTGAGCAACTGGCTGTGATCCAGCTTGCCTTCGGCACCATGGCCGTCCTCTTTGCCTGCCAGTTGCGATTCCAGCGAACCCAGCACGCCGATCTCGCCTTCTACCGACACGCCCACCGCATGTGCCACCTCCACCACCCTGGCAGTCACCGCCACGTTGTAGTCGAAATCCGACGGGGTTTTCATGTCTTCGCGCAGCGAACCGTCCATCATCACACTGGTGAAACCGGAGCGGATCGCCTGCATGCAGATGGCCGGGCTGGCGCCATGATCCTGATGCATGACGATGGGAATATGCGGGTAGGCTTCCACCGCCGCCGCAACCAGATGGCGCAGGAAGGCTTCACCCGCATAGTTACGCGCACCCACCGAGCCCTGCATGATGACCGGGCTGTCGCAGGCGTCAGCCGCCTGCAGGATGGCATGCATCTGCTCCATATTGCTGACGTTGAAGGCCGGCACGCCGTAGCCATGCTCAGCAGCGTGGTCCAGCAGTTGCCGCAAGGAGATCAGTGCCATAAGGTGCTCCGGCTCATAGCGTGCTCCAGTTCATGGGGTGCGGCCTTCCTGCCAGGCATGCTCACGCACGCGCACGATCTTCATGGTGTTGGTGCCGCCCGCGCGGCCGATAGGCTCGCCAAAGGTGAGCAGCACCAGATCGCCCTCCTGGACCACACCGTTACGCAGCAGCACCTGTTCCATCTCCAGCAACAGGTCATCGCGGTTCTTGCCGGCCTGATAGATGGGGAAAGGGTGCACACCACGGTAAAGGGTGAGTTTGCGGCGCGCCATTTTTTCTGGTGACAGTGCGTAGATCGGCACCGAGGTATCGGCACGCGACAGCAACTGCGCAGCGGTGCCGGATTGTGTCAATGCGGCGATGGCCTTCACCTGCAAATGCTTGGCGGTGTACACAGCCGCCATGGCGATGGCTTCGTCATTGCGCTGGAATTCAGGGTTGGCCTGATACGGCAGACGTTGCGCGTCGTATTCTTTCTCGGCCTCGATGCAGATCCTGTGCATGGCGGCCACGGTCTCCAGCGGATACTGGCCGACCGCGCTCTCTGCCGACAGCATCACCGCATCGGTGCCATCCAGCACGGCATTGGCCACGTCCGACACTTCGGCGCGCGTGGGTATCGGGCTGCTGATCATGGATTCCATCATCTGCGTGGCGGTGATCACCACCTTATTCTGGGCACGCGCCATGCGGATCATGCGTTTCTGCAGGCCGGGCACAGCGGCCTCGCCGACTTCCACACCCAGGTCGCCACGCGCCACCATGATCACATCCGAGGCTTCGATGATCTCCTCCAGCGCGTCGATGGCTTCGGCGCGCTCGATCTTGGCCACGATGCTGGCCGTGCCGCCCGCCTTCTCGACCAGCGCACGCGCTTCACGCACATCATTGCCATCACGCGGGAACGACAAGGCGATGAAATCGGCCTCCAGCGCCACGGCAGTCTTGATGTCGTCTTTGTCCTTGTCAGTCAGTGCGGCGGCGGCCAGCCCACCGCCCTTGCGGTTGATGCCCTTGTTGCTGGACAGCACACCGCCGTTGTTAACCTTGCAATGCACTTCCGCGCCCTGCACCGACTCCACCGTCATGACGATACGGCCATCATCAAGCAACAGCACAGTGCCAGCCGCCACTTCCTGCGGCAGGGTCTTGTAGTCCAGCCCCACACGCTGCTGGTCACCCAGCTTGCATCTGGCATCCAGAATGAAGGGGTCACCCGCGGCCAGCAGGATATTGCCATGCTCGAATTTACCGATGCGTATCTTGGGGCCCTGCAGGTCGCACAGCACGCCCACCGGGCGGCCAAGTTTAAGGGCGATGCTGCGCACCAGTGCCGCGCGCTGGATATGGTCTTGCGCACTGCCATGCGAGAAATTGAGCCGCACCACATCCACGCCGGCCATGATCATGCGGGCCAGCATCTCTTCGCTGCTGGAAGCGGGGCCCAGCGTGGCGACGATCTTGGTTTTACGTAAGGTCAATGCGATCCTTCAATAAATGAGTCATCCGGCCAGGCCGGCATGACGGGGTTACCAGTCATTGCAATACATATTGGCAACGCATATTCAAGCTGCGACAAAAGCGCTTGCGACAACACCAGGGCCTCAAACACTAGGGCCTCAAACACAAAAGGGCTCTTGCGAGCCCTTTCATCATACAACGTACTCAGGCTGTTACATCACCCCTGGGCGCGCTGCTCCAGAATCTCCACCGCTGGCAAGGTCTTGCCTTCGAGGAACTCCAGGAACGCACCCCCTGCGGTCGAGATATACGACACCTGATCATAGATGTCGTACTTCTGGATCGCAGCGATGGTGTCGCCGCCACCTGCCAAGGTAAATGCCTTGGTGTTGGCGATGGCTTCAGCAATCGTCTTGGTACCGGCACCGAACTGGTCGAACTCGAACACACCGACCGGCCCGTTCCACACTACTGTCGCAGCGTTCATGATGATGTCTGCCAATTCCTGAGCAGATTTCGGGCCAATGTCGAAGATCATGTCATCTTCAGCCACGGCACCCGCGTCTTTCAGCACGGCAGGCTCGTTGGCATCGAATTTCTTGCCACACACCACGTCCACCGCGATCGGCACGGCTGCACCACGTTGGGACATCTTGCTCATCAGTGCCTGCGCCGTGGGCACCAAATCGTTCTCGCACAGCGACTTGCCCACTTCATGACCTGCTGCCTTCAGGAAGGTGTTAGCGATGCCGCCACCCACTACCATCTGATCCACTTTCTCGGCCAGACTTTCCAGCACGGTCAGCTTGGTGGACACCTTGGAACCACCGACGATGGCCACCATGGGACGGGCCGGGTTCAGCAAAGCCTTGGTCAGCGCATCCAGCTCACCCACCAGCAGGATACCGGCCGCCGCGATGGGCGCGAACTTGGCCACGCCATGCGTGGATGCTTCAGCACGGTGCGCAGTACCAAAGGCATCCATGACAAAGATATCGCACAGTTTCGCGTATTTTTGTGACGTTTCATCCAGACTCTTTTTCTCACCTTTGTTGAAACGGCAATTCTCCAGCAGCACCAGCTCGCCATCGGCGACCTCGAAACCGCCGTCCACCCAGTCCTTGACCAGACGCACCGGCTTACCCAGCTTGGCCGCGATCACATCGGCCACCGGCTTCAGCGAGTTCTCTTCGGAATACACGCCCTCTTCCGGACGGCCCAGATGCGAGGTCACCATGACCTTGGCACCAGCATTCAACGCAAACTCGATGGTCGGCATGGATGCGGTGATGCGTGCATCGGAGGTGACCTTGCCGTCACTGACCGGCACGTTCAGGTCGGCACGGATGAACACGCGCTTGCCCTTGAGATCCAGGTCGGTCATTTTGATTACAGCCATGATTTCTACTCCCAGTTTTTCTGTTTTAGCGTAGGCCATACGCCTCAGCCCATGCCACTCAAATCATGTGACGAGGCGGATGCAGGACAAGGCGCACAGCGCGCAGCGACCGAGACATACCTATCAGGTAGGCGAGGAAGCGAGCACTGCGCAACACCGTCATGCGCCGCCGCAGGCCATGATTAAGAGATGTGACGGACTAAGCGCATGAGATTACATGTATAGCCATATTCGTTGTCATACCAAGCCACCACCTTCACAAAGGTCGGATCCAGCTGGATGCCGGCATCGGCATCGAACACGGATGGGCAGGTCTCGCCACGGAAGTCAGTGGATACCACCTTGTCGTTGGTGTAACCCAGCACGCCCTTCAGCGGGCCTTCGGAGGCCGCTTTCATGACCGCGCAGATCTGCTCGTAGGTGGTTTCTTTTTCCAGCTCTACGGTCAGGTCCACCACGGACACGTCTGACGTGGGGATACGGAACGCCATGCCGGTCAGCTTCTTGTTCAGCGCGGGGATCACCTTGCCCACGGCCTTGGCAGCACCGGTGGAGGACGGGATGATGTTTTCCAGAATGCCACGACCGCCGCGCCAATCCTTGTTGGATGGGCCGTCCACGGTCTTTTGCGTGGCAGTTGCCGCGTGCACCGTGGTCATCAGGCCACGCTTGATACCGAAGTTGTCGTGCAGTACCTTGGCCACTGGCGCCAGGCCGTTGGTGGTGCAGGAGGCCGCGGACACGATGGCCTCGCCCTTGTAGGATTCGTGGTTGACGCCGTACACGAACATGGGCGTGTCATCCTTGGAAGGTGCCGATTGCACCACTTTTTTGGCACCCGCGTCGATGTGCTTCTGGCAGGTTTCTTCGGTCAGGAAAAAGCCGGTACATTCGATCACGATATCCACGCCCGCTTCATCCCATTTCAGATTGGCGGGGTCTTTCTCGGCGGTCAGGCGTATGGTCTTGCCATTCACCACCAGATGGTTGCCTTCCACGGCTACCTCACCCTTGAAACGGCCATGCACGGAGTCGTGCTTGAGCATGTACGCCAGATAATCCGGTTCCAGCAGGTCGTTGATCGCGACCACTTCGATCTCGGGAAAATCCTTGACCGCTGCACGGAACACCATACGGCCGATACGACCGAAACCATTGATACCTACTTTGATTGCCATCATTTTTCCTTCAACTTGATACGATCAGTTTGCCATGACGCATTAACCACACCATGCATTAAAACAGGCGCAACAAACAAATAAGGCACCCCGAAAGGTGCCTTATGTTGCGCTACGTCGTCAATACGTCAATTACAGCACGGACTTAACAGTATTCACTACGTTTTCTACCGTGAAACCGAAGTGCTTCAGCAGTACGCCGCCAGGAGCGGATTCACCGAAGGTTTCGATACCCACGACTGCACCTTCCAGGCCAACATACTTGCGCCAGAAGTCAGGGTGCGCCGCTTCAACCGCGACACGCTTCACGCCTGGGGTCAGCACGCTGTCGCGGTAAGCCTTGTCCTGCTTGTCGAACACGTTGGTGGATGGCATGGAAACCACACGCACCTTGGTGCCGGCCGCATTCAGCTCGGCCGCCGCCTTGATGGCCAGATCCAGCTCGGAACCGTTGGCGATGATGATCACATCGGCCTTGCCAGCCACGTCGGAGAACACATAACCACCCTTGCGGATCAGGTCGAAGTGCGCTGCGTCGTGCTTGATGCCAGGCAGGTTCTGACGGGACAGGACCAGGCTGGTTGGACCATCGGTGCGCTCGACAGCAGCCACCCAGGCCACTGCGGTTTCGGTCGCATCACCTGGACGCCATACGTTCATGTTGGGGATGTAACGCAGGCCGGAGGTGTTTTCCACTGGCTGGTGGGTAGGACCATCTTCGCCCTGACCGATGGAGTCGTGAGTCAGCACGTAAACAACACGTTGCTTCATCAGCGCGGACATGCGCATGCCGTTCTTCATATAGTCGGAGAACATGTGGAAGGTGCCGCCGAATGGCAGCAAGCCACCGTGCAGTGCCATACCGTTCATGATGGCCGCCATACCGAATTCACGTACACCGTAGGAGATGTAGTTGCCTGGCTTCTTGGCATCGACGTGCACGAAGCTGCCGGTGCTGGTCAGGTTAGAACCGGTCAGGTCAGCAGAACCGCCCAGGAATTCAGGCAGGACTGGGGCCAGAGCGCCGATGACGTTCTGGGAAGCTTTACGGCTGGCAACGCCTTCGGCTTTTTCGTTGAACGCGGCGATCATGGCATTGGTAGCTTCTGCCCAGTTAGCTGGCAGTTCATTCGCCATACGGCGCTTGAATTCAGCCGCTTCTGCAGGGAATGCAGCAGCGTAAGCAGCGAACTTGGCGTTCCAGGCGGCTTCAGCAGCAGCGCCCTTGGCCTTGGCATCCCAACCAGCGTAAACGTCAGCAGGGATCACGAATGGCTCATGCGGCCAGCCGATAGCGGCACGCGTAGCGGCAACTTCAGCGTCACCCAGTGCGGAACCGTGGCAGTCATGGCTGCCGGACTTGTTCGGGGAGCCCTTGCCGATGATGGTCTTGCAGCAGATCAGGGATGGCTTGTCGGTGACCTTCTTGGCAGCATCGACAGCAGCCTGGATCGCAGCGGCATCGTGACCGTCTACAGACTGAACGTGCCAGCCGTAGGATTCGAAACGACCAGCGGTGTCATCGGTGTACCAGCCTTCGATATGGCCGTCGATGGAGATGCCGTTGTCATCCCAGAATGCCACCAGCTTGCCCAGACCCCAGGTACCGGCCAGTGCACAGGCTTCGTGAGAAACGCCTTCCATCATGCAGCCGTCGCCCAGGAACACGTAGGTGTAGTGGTCAACGATGTCGTGGCCTGGCTTGTTGAACTGGTCAGCCAGCAGTTTTTCTGCCATGGCGAAACCGACGCCGTTGGCGATACCCTGGCCCAGAGGGCCGGTGGTGGTTTCCACGCCTGGCGCGTAGTGGTATTCAGGGTGACCTGCACACTTGGAATGCAATTGACGGAAGGTCTTGATGTCGTCGATGCTGACGTCATAGCCGGTCAGGTGCAGCAGGGAGTAGATCAGCATGGAACCGTGGCCGTTGGACAGCACGAAACGGTCGCGGTTGGACCAGTTCGGGTTGGTCGGGTTGTGGCTCAGGTTGTGGTTCCATACTACTTCAGCGATTTCGGCCATGCCCATAGGCGCGCCTGGGTGGCCGGAATTGGCCTTCTGCACGGCATCCATCGACAGCGCGCGGATGGCATTGCACAGATCATTACGAGTTGCCATTTGAATCTCCCATTCTCATCAAACCGTGGTTGTAAAAAAGGCCGCCCCCGATGAGATTCGGAGCAGCGATCCTTTGAATTTCCTGGAATTCCCCTGTATGACAGACTTGCCAAGGCGGCTTGTTTACGACGATGTGCTGTCGCCAAGCGGGTTATTATTTTTGCTCACGCTTGATGCACGCACTTAATACTTATTTGCTAATCAGGGTTATATCCGAATTATTGCCCAGAAGCCGATTTTCGGCAACTGCAAGCCTGCGTTGCCGTAGTAAGCAGTAGATCAATCAGCCGCATCTTCCAGCCATTTGATCGAGCAGCCGATGGAAGCAATCTGCTCGCGCGGCCCCTGCCCGGTTTCCGCCACCAGCTTCATGGCCTGGAACAGGTCACGCGAACTTGGCGCCGGGTTCAGCTCGCGGCGTGCATCATCGAAACGGCCACGGTACTGCAGCTCGAGATCGGCATTGAAGCCGAAGAAGTCCGGCGTGCAAACCGCGCCGTAGGCCTTGGCCACCGCTTGCGTGTCATCGATGAGGTAAGGAAAAGGGAAGTCATATTCACTGGCGATCAACTTCATGTTGTCGTAGGAATCGTCCGGGTAATTGACCGTGTCGTTGGAGGAGATCGCCACGGCATGGATACCTAGCGCACGCAGCTCGCGGAAATCCGCCACCAGACGCTCGCGTATGGATTTCACATAGGGACAATGGTTGCAGATGAACATCACCACCGTACCCTTGGGGCCTGCCGCATCGGCCAGCGTCCAGTGCTTGCCATCGACACCCAGCAAGTTGAAATCCGGGGCTTTCCAGCCAAAATCACAGACGGGAGGGTTGAGGCTTACCATCAGCAGAACTCCTTGAATTAGAATTGAGCTCTATTTTATCACCGACCGTCTACAGACCCCATGTCACTGCCACGTTTTCATGTCCCGGAAAAACTCGCCCCAGGCAGCCAGCTGCGCCTGCCCGACAATGCCGCAGCGCACGCCAGCCGCTCACTGCGCATGCAGGTTGGCAATGAAGCCATTTTATTCAACGGCGACGGCAACGATTATCTGTGCACACTGACCAGCGTGGGCAAGCATGAGGTGAACGTCAAGATCAGCAGCGTGCTGGTCAATGAGCGTGAATCGCCTTTGCGCATCACGCTAGCGCAGGCCATCTCCACCGGCGACCGCATGGATTTCAGCATACAGAAATCGGTGGAGCTCGGCGTGACGGCCATCCAGCCCATCGCCAGCCAGCGCAGCATGGTCAAGCTAAGCGGCGAACGCGCTGAAAAACGCCGCGAACACTGGCAGAACGTGGTGATCTCCGCCTGCGAACAATCCGGCCGTGCCATCGTGCCCGAAGTCGGCGCACCACTGTCACTGAGTGACTGGCTGGCACGCAATACCGCTCCGCAATTACGACTGACCCTATCGCCCGTGGCGGAGCAGTGTCTGCATCAGCTCGCCAAACCGGAGACCGACATCTGCCTGCTGATCGGTGCCGAAGGCGGGCTCACGCAGGACGAAATCACGCTGGCCAGCCAGCATGGATTCATTCCGGTACGCCTGGGGCAGCGCATCCTGCGCACGGAAACTGCGCCAATTGCAGCAATATCCGCAATTCAAACCCTTTGGGGTGACTTTTCCGCCTAATTTTCAGAAAAATTATTGCGCTAAACTATTATTTTCCAAATAATATGCGCTACATGCAAATTCAAGGCCTTTCCCCATGTCCATAGGCAATGCCCTGCGCAAACGGCGCAAAGCGCTAGACCTCACCCTGCAAGAACTGGCGGCACGTGTAGACGCCGACAGCGGTAACCTGTCGCGCATCGAACGTGGCACGCAAGGTGTGTCCGAAGCCATGCTGATGCGCTTGTGTGCCGCGCTGGACTGCACACCGGCCTACCTGTATGCGCAGACCGAAAGCGCCACCGGTCTTTCTGCGCCCGCCAGCCCGCGCCTCAACCTGCTGCAACCGCAGGAATTCGTGCGCTGGTTCCGCTCGGCAGCGCCTTATATCCACGCCTTCGGTGGCCGCACCTTTGTGATCGCTTTCGGTGGCGAGGTGGTCGATGACGGCCAGTTCGTGGCGCTGTCGCATGACCTCAACCTGCTGGCCAGCCTGGAAGTGCGGCTGGTGCTGGTGCATGGTGTGCGCCCGCAGATCGAGTCACGCCTGAAACGGGCGCACATCGAGACGCGGCTGGTGGACGGCCTGCGCGTCACCGACGACGACGCCATGCAGGCAGTGAAAGAAGCCAATGGCGCGGTGCGCGTGGAGATCGAAGCGCTGCTGTCCATGGGCCTGATCAACTCGCCCATG
The DNA here is from genome assembly GCF_005502435.1 of Methylobacillus flagellatus. Lineage (GTDB taxonomy): Bacteria > Pseudomonadota > Gammaproteobacteria > Burkholderiales > Methylophilaceae > Pseudomethylobacillus > Pseudomethylobacillus flagellatus_A. Next base: position 271,977 of record NZ_SCOU01000004.1, on the reverse strand, counting down.
GCGGGCGCGGATATCCGCGTCGCCAGCGGCAATTTCGTCACCGCCAAACCGCTGGGCGTGCGCAACGGCGTCGATCTGCAGCACACTGGTGAAGTACGCAAAGTGGACGAGATCGGCATCCGCAAGCGCCTGGATGACGGCGAACTGGTGCTGCTGTCACCATTGGGTTATTCCCCCACCGGCGAGGTGTTCAACCTGACACTGGAAGACGTGGCGGTGAGTGCTGCCATCGCGCTGGACGCGGACAAGCTGATCTTCCTCATGGACGCCCCCGGCGTGCACAACGCACGCGGCGAACTGCTGCGCGAGATGACCGCGCACAAGGCACGCAATCTATTGCGCAACATTGATGACAAGACCGGCGCCGACCAAACGCCGCAGAACTTTAGCGAAGACGAGGGCTATTACCTGCCTGCAGCGGTGCGCGCCTGTGATGGTGGCGTGGCACGCACGCATCTGATCAGCCGCCATGTGGATGGCGCCATCGTGCAGGAACTGTTCACGCACGACGGCATAGGCACCATGATCACCGAAGAGCCACTGGAAACCATGCGGCAAGCCGAGATCGGTGACGTGGGCGGCATCCTGCAATTGATAGAACCCATGGAAGCCGAAGGCATCCTGGTGCGGCGCGGACGCGAGCGGCTGGAGATGGAGATCAGCCACTTCTTCGTGATGGAGCATGATGGCGTCATCATCGCTTGTGCGGCGCTGTACCCGTTCCCGGACGACCGCAAGGCCGAGCTGGCCTGCGTGGCCGTGCATCGCAACTTCCGGCGCGGCGGCCGTGGCGACCGGCTGCTCAAGTACAGCGAAGAACAGGCGCGCGAACGCGGCATTCGCGCACTGTTCGTGCTCACCACACGCACCGAGCACTGGTTCCTGGAACGCGGCTTTGTGGAAACCGATGTGAATGAACTGCCCCCGGCCAAGCAGCAGCTGTATAACTTCCAGCGCCGCTCCAAGGTGTTCGTGAAAAAGATCTGACCAGCCTGAACAGACTGGCAGTTCAGGCTAGCCGGGATGGGCCTGGCGCTAGCGCAAGCTGTGCTGAACAAGAGGCCAAGCTGCTCAGCTTGAAATCCTTCAACCCGGCCCTCATATTGGTATCAGTGATCTGACACAGGCTGGCGTTGCCAGCGCGTGCATATCCTCTCTCTCCTCGTATCGCGGCCTTGGATGTGCACGTTTCCATCAGCACATCTGGGTCGCTCTTTTTTTGCCCGTGTGTCATGTCGCTGCATGCCAGTTCGTTACACACCATGACGCGGCAAGCCACAGCCGCGCACTCCTCAGCGAATAAAGCAGATCATCATCAGAACAGGCCGACCACATTGCCTGCTGCGTCGATATCGATGCGCGTCGCACACGGCACTTTGGGCAGGCCGGGCATGGTCATGATGTCGTCGCACACCATCACAATGAACTCGGCGCCGGCACAGAGCCGAACTTCACGTATGGTCACGCGGTGGCCACTGGGGGCGCCGCGCTGCGCAGCATCGGTGGAAAACGAATACTGGGTCTTGGCCACACACACCGGGTAATGTCCATAACCGTCCTGCTGCAGCTTGTCGATCTGCTCGCGGATACGGCGTGCTGCAAAGATATCCGCCGCACCGTAGATGCGCGTGGCCAGCTTGTGCATCTTTTCCCACAGCGTGTCCGCGTCTTCGTAGGCGAACCGTAGCGGCGTGGGTGCCGCCTCGGTCAGACGCACCACTTCTTCTGCCAGCGCCGCCGCCCCGGCCCCGCCTTTGGCCCAATGCTCGGCCAGCACCACACGCACGCCCAGCGCGGCCATCTGCTCGGCCAGCAAGGCCAGTTCGGCGTCTGTGTCCTGAGTGAAGCGGTTGATGGCCACCACGCAAGGCAGGCCGAAGGTCTGCTGCAGGTTATGCACATGACGTTGCAGATTGGCGATCCCCGCCAGCAGCGCAGGCAGGTTGGGCTGCGCCAGCGCAGCCAGGTCCACACCACCGTGGTATTTGAGCGCGCGCACTGTCGCCACGATAACGGCAGCGGCAGGCCGCAAGCCGGATTTACGGCACTTGATGTCGATGAACTTCTCGGCCCCCAGATCAGCGCCAAAGCCGGCTTCGGTCACCACATAATCGGCCAGCTTGAGCGCCAGCCGCGTGGCGATCACGGAATTGCAGCCGTGCGCGATATTGGCGAAAGGCCCGCCATGGATGAGTGCTGGCGTGTGTTCCAGCGTCTGCACCAGATTGGGTTTGATGGCGTTCTTGAGCAGCACCGCCATGGCACCATGCGCCTGCAGAGCGCTGGCAGTGATGGCCTGCCCGGCAAAGCCGTAACCGATGACGATATGGCCCAGGCGCTGTTTGAGGTCAGCCAGATCGTCACACAGACACAGGATGGCCATCACCTCGGACGCCACCACGATATCGAAGCCATCCTCGCGCGTCTGACCATTGACCTTGCCACCCAGGCCCACCACGATCTGGCGCAGCGCACGGTCATTCATGTCCATCACCCGCTTCCAGCTGACCTGACGCGGGTCTATGCCGAGCGCGTTACCGTGATGGATATGGTTGTCTATCATGGCCGACAGCAGGTTGTGCGCTAGCGCGGCAGCGGCGAAATCGCCGGTGAAATGCAGGTTGATGTCTTCCATGGGCACCACCTGCGCGTAACCGCCGCCCGCCGCGCCACCCTTCATGCCAAACACCGGCCCCAGCGCAGGCTCGCGCAAACACACCATGGCGCGTTTGCCGATGTGGTTGAGCGCATCGCCCAGCCCCACCGTGGTGGTGGTCTTGCCCTCCCCGGCAGGGGTGGGGCTGATGGCAGTGACCAGGATCAGCTTGCCGTCAGCGCGCGCCTGCAATTGCGGGTTCAGTGCGGGCTCGATCTTGGCCTTGTAGTGGCCATAAGGCTCGACCGAGGCCTCGTTCAAGCCCAGCGCCTGCGCGATCTGACTGACCTTGTTCAACTGCGCTTGCTGGGCGATGGCGATGTCGGACGGCATGGTCAGAATTCCCTGAGGGTGTACTGGTATTAGAACACTGGCCGCGAGGACGATTCAAGGTAAAATATTGTCATCAAATACCCTTATCATGGCAGCGCGGCGCAGCGCTTTTTGACGCCCGGCTGGCTGCTCTATCTTTTTAACTGCTTCATCCTTTTTAACTGCTTCATCCTTTTTGACCGCATGACCATAGCCTGGAACTCACCCTTATGCTGAACGAAACCACCGCCGTGCAAAAAGCGCAGACCCTGGCAGAAGCCCTGCCCTACATCAAGCGCTTCTTCGACAAGACCATCGTGATCAAATACGGTGGCAACGCCATGACAGACGAATATCTCAAGCAGTGCTTTGCGCAGGATGTGGTGCTGCTCAAGCTGGTGGGCATGAACCCGGTGGTGGTGCATGGTGGCGGCCCGCAGATCAACGACATGCTGGACAAGCTGGGTAAAAAGGGCGTGTTCATCCAGGGCATGCGCGTCACCGATGAAGAGACCATGGATATCGTGGAAATGGTGCTGGGCGGCCACGTCAACAAAGAGATCGTCAACCTGATCAACCGCAACGGCGGCAAGGCAGTGGGCCTCACCGGGCAGGACGGCAACTTCATCCATGCCGAGAAACTGCTCATCGCTGACAAGGACCAGCCAGGTCAGATGATCGATATCGGCAGCGTGGGCGACATCACCGCCATCGACCCCAGCATCATCAACTTTCTGGACAGCGGCGACTTCATCCCGGTGATCGCGCCCATAGGCGTGGGCCCGCAAGGCGAGACTTACAACATCAACGCCGACGTGGTGGCTGGCAAGCTGGCCGAGATCCTGGGCGCGGAAAAGCTCATCCTGCTCACCAACACGCCAGGCGTGCTGGACAAAGCCGGCACCCTGCTCACCGGCCTCACCCCCAAGCAGATCGACGACCTGGTAGCGGACGGCACGCTGTCCGGCGGCATGCTGCCCAAGATCAGCTCGGCACTGGATGCGGCGCGCAGCGGCGTGAAATCCGTGCACATCATCGATGGCCGCGTGGAACACGCGCTGCTGCTGGAAGTGCTGACGGACGAAGGCGTGGGGACGCTGATCAAGGCCAAGTAACCGAGGCCAGGCAACCGAGGCCAGGCAACTTTTTTGCACGCCTGTTTGACGCTGCACACGGCTACCGCTGTTGCAAACAGGCGGCAAATTCCTAGCCAAGGTGATAACGACAACGCTAGCCCAGCACAGGAACCAGATCGATGACACGCACCTGGATCTTTGATCTGGACGACACACTGCACGACGCATCGGCCCACATCTTCCCGGTGATGAACCAGGCCATGACGCAATACATCATGGACCATCTGCACCTTAACGAGGAAGATGCCCATGCGCTGCGCCGCCATTACTGGCGCATCTACGGCGCCACCATGCGCGGCCTGACCCGGCATCACGGCATCAAGCCCGCGCATTTTCTGCATGTCACGCATCAATTTCCGGATCTGGAACAGATGGTGATCCGCAGTCAGCGCCTGCGACACTGCATCCAGCGCCTGCCGGGACGTAAGGTAGTATTCACTAACGCGCCCATGCGGTATGCTTTGCGCGTATTGAAGCTGATGGGCATCGACGGCCTGTTCGACCAGGTGTGCAGTGTGGAATCGACGCGTTTCCACCCCAAGCCCTCGTTCCGCGGTTTCCGTGCCATGTTGCGACGCATCAAGGCCAGGCCGGCCGATTGCGTGATGATGGAAGACAACGCGCAAGCACTGATGACCGCCAAACGGCTGGGCATGAAGACCGTGCTGATCTCCAGACGCTTATGTAAACCTAGCTTCGTGGACGCGCGCCTGCGCAGCGTGCTCAAGCTCAACCGAATCAAGCTCTAAGAAGGAACCCACCATGGCTGGTGAACGCAAACAACAGATCCTCGAGATCCTCGCCAAGATGCTGGAAGCCCCCAAGCACGAGAAGATCACCACAGCGGCACTGGCCGCCAGGCTGGAGGTCAGCGAAGCCGCGCTGTACCGACATTTCGCCAGCAAGGCGCAGATGTTCGAAGGCCTGATCGAGTTCATTGAGCTTAGCCTGTTCGGCCTGCTCAACAAGATCAGCAGCGAGGAAGAAGAAGGGCTGAAGCAGGTACGGCGCATGCTCACCGTGATGCTGCTGTTCGCGGAAAAGAACCCGGGCATGACACGTGTGCTGATCGGCGACGCGCTGGTGAATGAAGACGACCGCCTGCAGGCGCGCATCAACCAGCTGTATGACCGCGTGGAATCCACGCTCAAGCAAAGCCTGCGCATCGCCGAAGCGCAGACCGGCCGCACGCTGGAACCGGAAGCACAGGCCAACCTGCTACTGTGTTTTGTGATCGGGCGCTGGCAGCAGTTCGCCAAGAGCGGCTTCAAACGTAAACCCATGGAATTCATGCAGCAGCAACTCAGCATGCTGGTCAACGGCTGAAACCTCAGCTTGCAAGCGTGGGCTAGTCAGTAAGCGCTCGCTTGATCGCTTCTAGCCGTGCCGCAAACACGGCATCCTTGATCTGCACTACGTCATCCAGCTGACGCGCGATCTGCCCTGCATCCACCGCCTGCGCGGCCTGTAGCACCGTCAACAATTTGTCGGCCTGCGGGTAGGCCACCTGTTCAAAGCCGGTGCGGCCACGCGCATCGCACACACAGGCCAGCAGCATGGCCCTGAAGCGCTCGGGCTGACGCAGCGCATCGGTGTCCTGCAACAGGCGCATCAAGGTGTCGGCGCGCATCTCTAGGGCACGGTGTACCTTGCCATGGAAACGCGCCACGATGTAGGCGAGATCACGGCAGTCATTGGGCACACGCAAGCGCTCACATACGGTTTTGAGCAACCCGGCACTGCGTTCTTCATGGCCGATATGGCGCGGCAGCACATCGGCTGGCGTAGTGCCTTTACCCAGATCATGGGTCAGTGCAGCAAAACGCACAGGCAGGCTGTGCTGCTGGCTGGCGGCATAGTCGACCACCATCATCACATGCACGCCGGTATCCACTTCGGGGTGGTATTTTTCGGGCTGCGGCACACCCCACAGGCGGTCCAGCTCGGGCAGGATGCGCTGCAAGGCACCACAAGCGCGCAACACCTCGAACATGCGTGAGGGCTTGGCTTCCATCAGGCCTTTGGCGAGGTCCTGCCACACCCGCTCCGGCACCAACGCATCCACTTCACCCGCCTGCACCATGTCACGCATCAGCTGCATGGTCTCGTCGGCCACGGTGAAATCATGGAAACGCGCCGCAAAACGCGCCGCGCGCAGGATGCGCACCGGGTCTTCACTGAAGGCCGGGCTGACGTGGCGCAGCACGCGCGCCTGCAGATCACGCTGGCCGTTGAACGGGTCGGTGAGCTGGCCATGTTCATCCTCGGCGATGGCGTTCACCGTCAGGTCGCGGCGGGCCAGGTCCTGCTCCAGCGTGACCTCGGGTGCGGCATGCACCTGAAAGCCCTTGTAGCCCTTGGCGGTCTTGCGCTCGGTGCGCGCCAGGGCATATTCCTGATGGGTGTGCGGGTGCAGGAATACCGGGAAATCCTTGCCTACCGGCCGGTAACCCAATGCCACCATCTGTTCAGGCGTGGCCCCCACCACCACATGGTCCACATCCTTGACCGGCAGGCCAAGCAAGGCGTCGCGGACAGCGCCACCGACGCGGTAGCTCTTCATCGCCCCGCTTTGCTACGGAACTGCTGGTAGCTGGTCTGCAGGTTCTGATCCGACAGATAGCCGGGTGCGATCACTTCCAGCGCAGTCGGCTGGAAGTCGAACACGGCGGGGAAAGGCCCACTGCAGACGCTGTCCACCTGCATGGAAGCCAGGTTGTCACGCGTCATCAGTTTGACCGGCAGCTTTTCCATCGCCCAGGCTTGCAGGTAGGACAGCTTGTCGTTGAGGCCCAGAATGACGCGGCGCTTGTCCAGCACGAACATCACGAACTCGATCAACTGACGCAGCGTATACACGCGTGGCCCGCCCAGTTCGTAGATCTGGCCATGGGTAGCCACATCGTCCAGACTGAGCAGGAAGGCCTGCGCCACATCTTCCACCCATACCGGCTGAAAGCGTGCGTCCGGCTTGGCCAGCACCACGGCAGGCAACAAGCGGACCAGGTTGGCGAACAGGCTCAAAAAGCTGTCACCGCGCCCGAAGATCACCGAGGGGCGGAAGATGGTGACCTGCAGATCCTGTGCAGCCAGCACCTGCGCCTCGCCAGCCGCTTTGGAACGCAGATAGGCACTGGGCGCATCGGCACTGACCTGTAGCGCACTCATGTGCAGCAGACGCGGCGCCTGCCGCGAGCGGCACAGGGCCACCAGACGGCCCGGCAGTTCAGCATGCAGGGCCTCGAAACCGCCGTCTGCCTGATCGTGCAGGACGCCGATCAGATTGATCACGGCATCGGCGCCACGCAGGATGGCACCCAGCACCACATCATCACGGATATCGCCCTCAAACACCTGTACATTCGGCAACAGGATCAGGTGCTTGGCACGCTCGCGTCTGCGACTCAGCACACGCACCGCATGCCCGGCAGCACTCAGTCTGTGTACGATGGCGCTGCCTACAAACCCCGAACCTCCCAATACCACCACGTGCTTCATGATCCCAACGACCCTTTGCTAAGTTTGTTGCTATGGTTGTGCCCCGCAAGGCGCTGATTATTCTGCTGGTACGCTTTCCACGGCGGGCGCGTCGCCACCAGGCGCCAGCGCCTGGTTCCAGCCCGGAATGACCCCCATGCGCTGCTTCAATGTGGGGGTGGCCGCACCCAGGCGCTGTGCATAAAACACCGAGTTTGCCATGACTTTTTTGACATAGTCACGTGTTTCCGTGAACGGGATATTCTCGGCATAGATGGTGCCATCCAGCGGCTGTTCGGCCAGCCAGCGTTTGGGCCGTCCCGGACCGGCATTGTAAGCCGCCGTCGCCATCACCGCATACCCGTCCATGCGGTCCATGGTGTAACGCAGATAATGTGTACCGAAGCGCAGATTGGTTTCCAGTTCGTTGATCATGGCAGGCTGAAAACTGTCGAAGCCAAGCCGTTTGGCGATCCATTTGGCTGTCGCCGGCATCACCTGCATCAGACCGGAGGCACCGGCGCTCGATTTTGCCACTTGCACGAAGCGGCTCTCCTGACGGATCAGGCCATAGATCCAGGCCACTTCCAGACCGTTCTCGCGTGCGTAGCCCTGCAGCGTCTCGCGGTAGGGCGTGGGGTAACGCAGTGCGAAATCATGCGTGAGACGGGTCTTTTCTGCGGTATTGATGGCCATGTCCAGCCAGCCCTGACGGGCAGCAGCTTCGGCCGCCGCGATCAGTTGCTGATCGCTGAAATCGCGTATCGCCCAGTTCCACTCCTGACGTGCCTCGGTGCGCATATCCAGACGCTGCAAGGCCACGGCGCGCTGTATGCCCGGCAACTGCAGCACCTGACGGATCTCCTGCTCCGGCGCTTTGTAGGTGGCCGCCGGGGCACTCATGGTTTCGCCCAGCTCCTCCCTGGCCAGCAAGCCGTAATAACTATGCTCGCGTGACAACTCGACAAAGATGGCGTTGGCCGGGGCGATCTTCTGCTGCTCTTTGAGTGCCCGTGCGCGCCAGTAGCGCCAGCCCAGTTCGTTCTGCAGCGCATTGTCCATGCTGTCTATGGTGCGCTCCAGCAGCACCCAGTCATGCACGCGCATGGCGGCTCTGGCTTTCCAGGCCTGCTGTTCAGCATCCAGCGGCGTCTGGCCAGCCTGCTGATACCAGCTCAGTGCCAGGGGGTCATGCTTGCGCGCGCCGTACATGGCAAGGCGCGCATAGGCATGGCGGGTGTCCGCTGAGTCCAGACCTTCCAGCCGGTTGAGGCGGGACATGGCCTGCACCGTATCGACGCGCGCCAGACGGTCCAGTGCGAACAAGGCCAGCTCACGGTCGAAACGGTTTTTCAGGTTCAGGGATTTGTCGTCCAGCAGGCGAGAGGGGTTCTGGCTGGCCAGATTGAGACGCTTGAGGTTAGGCGCACCGGCCTGATCCAGCCGCTTCAACACATTGCTGGCCAGCGCGATATTGTTTTCCTGCAGCGCCAGACGTACGCGTTGCCACAGATCATCGCTGCTCAGCACGCCTTCCTGCTGCATGCGCGTGTACACCTGATTGCAGATCGCGGGTTGGTCCTTGGCGCTGAACCACAGGCTGCGTGCCTGCTGCAGCTCCTGCTGCCAACCGGCGCGCCTGGTCTCGGCAGCCCCCAGCAGGGTGTAACACTGTATGGCCTGATCCTCGCGCTGGAATCTGGGCAGCTCGTTGAAATAAGTCGGCCAGTCTTCGTATTTGCCTATGGATTTCAACCATTCGCCGCGCAGGCGGTCAGCGAATGGAAAGTCTGCATACTGGTCAAGAAACGCATGTACCCGGCTGTTATCAAGGTTCTGCAGTTGCAGCAGCGTGAGCCAGTAATCCGCGTAGGGCGCCAGCAGGTGGTTCTCAGCCTGCAATACACGCAGCTGCTCGGCCAGCAGGCGGGCATCCTGCTTTTTATAGGCGGCTCTGGCTTGTTCGAACAGGGCATCGTCGGCCCTGGCCTCCCGGCTGGCCGCAGTACCTGCGCTGATCAGCAGCAACCCTATCCACACCCATGCCAACTTCATTGTCCTGCCTCACACTAAGCTGCACATAAATGACCATCCGCCCTGACTGACAGCCAGCACGAACGGCTATTGTTTCAAAACCCTGGTCTGCGCTCTGTTAACACAGCATTACTAACACAGCATCACCAACACAGCGAGACTAATACAGAATGATGCGCCCTAAAGCGAACAGCACACCACCGATCAGCAGCAATACGGCACTGAATTTGACCAGCTGCCAGGAAAAGCGCAGATAGCGGCGATCACCACTGAGCAGATAGACCCCGATACTCACCGTGACTGCCACCAGCGCGATGACCAGAAAAAGACGGAATACAAACATGCTCCGTATCCCTTGATGGTCAGGCGTAGTTCAACGCCGGTGCGGACAGGATAGGGTTACGGAACGCGGCCGGCGCTTGAGCCGCATCGTCAAAGCTGATGTATTCCCAGGCCGTCGGGTCGGCCAGCAGGTCACGCAACAGCTGATTGTTCATGGCATGCCCGGATTTATAGGCACTGTAGGCACCGATCAGCGGGTGGCCCAACACATAAAGATCGCCGATGGCATCCAGCATCTTGTGCTTGGCGAACTCATCGCTGTAGCGCAGACCGTCACCATTCAGCACCCGGTATTCATCCAGCACGATGGCGTTATCCAGACTGCCGCCACGGGCCAAGCCATTGGAGCGCAGGTATTCCACCTCGTGCATAAAACCAAAGGTGCGCGCACGGCTGATCTCTTTGATGTAGTTGTCATCGGCAAAGTCGATGGTGACGTGCTTGCCGCTGTGCTCGAACACCGGATGGTTGAAATCGATGACGAAGTCGAGCTTGAAGCCGAAGTGGGGGTCGAAACGCACCCACTTGTCACCGTCATGCACTTCGACGGTCTTCTTGATGCGGACGAAACGTTTGGCTGCAGGCTGCTCGATGATGCCGGCTGACTGCAACAGGAATACGAATGGACCGGCACTGCCGTCCACGATGGGCACTTCGGACGCATCCAGGTCGATCTGGGCGTTATCCACGCCCAGACCGGCCAATGCGGACATCAAATGCTCGACAGTGGCCACGCGCGCGCCATTGGCTTCCAGCGCGGAACATAGCCGTGTGTCGTTGACCAGATGAGGCGCCACCCTGAATGCCGGCATGTCGGGCAGATCGACTCGCCGGAACACAATGCCAGTGTCGGCCGCCGCTGGACGCAAGGTCAAGGTTACCTTGTCGCCACTGTGCAGCCCCACACCGGTGGTGCTGATCGCCTGTTTCAATGTTCTCTGTTTGAGCACATGCTTCCTCATCTGATGCATGGACACGGCACTGGCCGTGGCCACTATCTTTACCTTGCGGCGTTAACTATCTGGCCTTACTTAACTGACCATGATCTCTGGACAGGCCTACTGTTTCTGCGTGCGCCAAACATCACTGACATTCACCGCACGCTTACCAGCACTCCCCGTTCAACACCGCTAATTGATGCGGCGCTGTCAGGGCTTGTGTTTACGATCCCGGTCCAAGACCCGATTTCTGCAGGGGCCTGTCAAAAACACAGGACCCTGTCAAAAATCCCTGTCAAAAATCATAGCATAGTTACTTAGTGACCATGCCGCAGTGGGTCGCGGCTTAGTCAGCCTGGCGACGCAGGAAAGCCGGGATGTCGAACTCTTCCACACCGGACATCTTCATCGCTTCCACCGTCGCACGGCGCCCGGAGCTGAACACCAGCGGCACTTCGTCGTCGGTCGCAGCCGCACCCGAATACACAGGCTGATTGGTGGTACCGTCACGCACCTGGGTCATCACGCGCAGTTCGGGCTTCTGACTACGACGCGCAACCGCACCGTTCAGACCGGTGGCCACCATGGTCACACGCAGACCGTCGCCCATGGATTCGTCGATGACGTTGCCCACGATGACGGTGGCATCTTCCGCCGTGAACGCCTTGATGGTGTTCATCACTTCATGGAACTCACGCATCTTGAACGAGCTGCTGGCAGTGATATTGACCAGTACACCACGTGCATTGGCGAGGTTCACGTCTTCCAGCAAGGGGCTGGCAACGGCCTGTTCCGCCGCGATACGTGCACGCTCGGAACCATTGGCGATGGCAGAACCCATCATGGCCATGCCCATCTCCGACATCACGGTGCGTACATCGGCAAAGTCGACGTTGACCAGACCGGGGCAATTGATGATCTCGGCAATGCCGGACACCGCGTTATGCAGCACATCGTTAGCCGCGCGGAACGCTTCCAGGAAGGGCACATCATCACCCAGCACTTGCATCAGCTTTTCGTTGGGGATAACGATCAGAGAGTCCACATGCTTGGAAAGTTCTTCCAGGCCTTCTTGTGCCACTTTGGTGCGCTTGCCTTCGAACGCGAATGGCTTGGTCACCACCGCCACGGTCAGGATGCCCATTTCCTTGGCCACTTCCGCGATGATGGGCGCAGCACCGGTACCGGTGCCGCCGCCCATGCCTGCCGCGATGAACAGCATGTCTGCGCCGTCGATGATCTCGGCGATGCGGTCACGGTCTTCCATGGCAGCCTGACGGCCGATGTCCGGACGGGCCCCTGCGCCCAGCCCCTTGGTGATGTCGGTGCCGATCTGCAGAATGTGCTTGGCCTGACTCTTCTTCAGCGCCTGCATGTCGGTGTTGGCGCAAATGAACTCAACGCCGCCGACTGACTTCTCGATCATGTGGGCGACGGCATTACCACCGCAACCGCCGACACCGATCACCTTGATCACAGCTTCCTGTGAGTTGTTTTCCATAATTTCAAACATGTGATGCCTCCTTGTTTTCTGCCATTAATCCAGATGCTTTAACAGCATCCATCTGCCCGATTGACTGCCTACTGCGTTTGCCTTGCCTTTACTGCACTCTTAACGATGACTGCTAAATATCTGCTGCTAAAAATTGCCCTGGAACCAGCTCTTCATTCGTTCCAGCACGCGTGCCAGTGAATTCGATTGCAGGTGCCCCTGGATATGCCGCTCCACCTGCTGCTTGCCCATCAACACCAGGCCGACGCCGGTGGCGTAGCGCGGGTTGCTGACCACTTCGGACAGGCCGCCCACATAGCGCGGCATGCCCAGACGTACCGGCATGTGGAAGATCTCTTCGCCCAGCTCCACCATGCCGCGCATCATCGAAGAACCGCCGGTGATGACGATGCCGGAGGCGATCATGTCTTCCATGCCGCTGCGGCGCAGCTCGTTGAGCACGAATTCATACAGCTCGACCACACGCGGCTCGATCACCTCGGCCAGCGTCTGCAATGACAGCTGGCGCGGCTCACGGCCATCCACACCCGGCACTTCCACCACTTCGCGCTGCGCCGCCAGCTGGCGCAAGGCACAGCCGTGCTTGATCTTGATGTCTTCCGCCGCCGGGGTGGGCGTGCGGAACGCCACGGCCACGTCGTTGGTGATCTGATCACCAGCGATGGGCACCACCGCGGTATGGCGGATGGCCCCCTGCTTGAACACGGCGATATCCGTGGTGCCACCGCCTATGTCCACCAGGCACACGCCCAGCTCTTTTTCATCTTCGGTCAGCACCGCTGCACTGGACGCCAGCGGCTGCAGGATCAGGTCGCTGACCTCGATGCCGCAACGCTTGATGCACTTGACGATGTTCTGTGCCGCCGAGACCGCGCCGGTGACGATGTGCACCTTCACTTCCAGCTTCATGCCGCTCATGCTGATCGGCTCGCGCACGTCTTCCTGACCGTCGATGATGAATTCCTGAGTGAGGATGTGCAGGATCTGCTGATCGGACGGCAGCGCGATGGCGCGTGCAGTGTCGATCACGCGGTCCACATCGGCCTGGGTCACTTCGGCATCCTTGATGCGCACCATGCCGTGCGAATTGAGGCTCTTCACATGACTGCCCGCGATGCCCGTGAACACGGTGCTGATCTTGCAATCCGCCATCAATTCGGCTTCTTCCAGCGCGCGCTGGATGGACTGCATGGTGGAGTCGATATTGACCACCACGCCTTTTTTCAGGCCGCGCGACACGTGCTGGCCCAGACCGATCACCTTGAGCGAGCCATCCAGCTGCAGCTCGGCGACCACGGCCACGATCTTCGATGTGCCGATGTCCAGCCCCACGATCAAATTACTGTCTTCTCTGGTCCTGCTCATACATTCTCCAAGATGCGAACCACGGTCTTACACCGCGCTCGACTGCTGTTTCGATGGCACGGACTTGCGTGCATCGCTGGCCGGCTTGCGCACGGCGAATCCATTGCTGTAACGGAGATCGGCATACTTCAACCGTACGCCGGGCAAGGTGCTCTGATACACCTGGGTAAAGCGTTGCAAACGCTGCACCGTCTCGTCGCGCCCCAGTTCGATCTGCAAACCGTCTTCCGTGATCACTTGCCAGGCCTGACGCGGCGTCAGCGTCACACTGGCGATCTTCATGGCCGCTTTATCCAGCACGGCCTGATATTGCTGATAGCGTGTGGCCAGCTGCGGCACGGCGCTGCTGGCACCGTAGAACACCGGCAAGTCCTTGCCCGAGGCAGCGTTGAACAGCTCGCCATGCGTGTTCACCAGCGCCAGATTGCCCCAGCGCCCCAGTTCACGATGTTCCTCGACACGCACTTCCAGCTTGTCCGGCCAGCGCCTGCGCACGCTCACATCGCGCGCCCAGGGCAGCTTGCGGAAGGCATCGCGCGCGCCACGCAGATCCATGGTGAAGAAATTGCCGCGCAGATGCCGCTGGGCGATCAGTGCCACCTGCTCACGCGTCACGTGCTGCAACTCGCCATCGACCTCGACCAGTCGCAGCGGGAACACCGGCAGCCGCAATACCCATTGCGATGCGCTGTACAACAGCAGCGCCGCCGCCAGGGCATACAGCACGTTGGCGATGGGGTTCAGGATGTCGGGCCTATCCCACATGAGTGTCTCCGTCATCACCTGCTGTGCGGGCGAACTGCTGCGTCACGTCCTCGCTCACGGCTCGTCTATCTATTCGATATGTAGCTCCGGCCGCTGCGCTTAACCCTTGCTTCGCAAGTTTTAGCCTGCACTGAAACTGCGTTTTCTCACCGCTCACTGTGGGGTTCCTTGCATTTCACCCTGCTCGCTACGGTGATGGCTGGAGACACTAGCCAGCTCCAGTATCCGCAGCACCAGCGCATCAAAATCGATACCGGCCGCCTTGGCGCCCATGGGCACCAGGCTATGGTCTGTCATGCCGGGCGAGGTATTCACTTCCAGGAAGTAATGCTGGCCTGCTTCGTCCATGAGGAAATCCACGCGACCCCAGCCACGCCCGCCTATGGTGCGGAAGGCCTGCATGGCCTCGGCCTGGATGGCGGCTTCCTGCTCGGCATTCAGGCCGCACGGACACAGGTACTGCGTGTCGTCACGCAGGTATTTGGCTTCGTAGTCATAGAATTCGTTAGCGGGCACGATGCGGATGATGGGCAGCACCTGATCCCCCAGAATGCCCACCGTGTATTCGCCACCGCCCACGAACTGTTCGGCGATCACCAGCGGATCGGCCTCGGCAGCGAGGCGATAGGCCGCAGGCAGCTCACCCGCCTGCTTGACCTTGCTGATGCCGATGCTGGAGCCTTCATTGGCGGGTTTTACGAACAGCGGCAGCCCCAGACTGCGCTCGATGGCGGCAAAGTCACTGTCGGCCGTGACCAGTTCGAACGCTGGCGTGACCACGCCCGCCGCACGCCACAGCAACTTGGTGCGCCATTTGTCCATGCCCACGCTGGAGGCCATCACGCCGCTGCCGGTGTAGGGGATACCCATCAGTTCCAGCGCCCCCTGCATGGTGCCGTCTTCACCATAACGGCCATGCAATGCGATGAACACTCGGTCGTAGCCTTGCAGATCATGCAATGGCCGTTCAGCCGGATCAAAGGCGTGCGCATCCACGCCGCTGCGCTGCAGCGAGGCCAGCACGGCAGCACCACTCTTGAGCGATACCGCACGTTCGCCGGAGCGTCCGCCCATCAATACCGCGACTTTTCCAAAATGACTCATTCTGTTTCCCATGAGAAGGGCGAAAGGAGCTGGGGGAAGCACATGGTGCCCTCACCCGGCAGGGGGAGGGTCGGGGTGGGGGCATCGCCCTTCACCCTTAGCCATTGCCCGCCTACACAGGCGCGCGGCGTCATGCCCAGTCTCCTATCACGCGTACTTCCTGTTGCAAATCCACACTGAATCTCTGTTTCACCGTGTCACGCATCAGCGCGATCAACTGTTCGATATCCGCTGCCGTCGCATCGCCCAGATTGACGATGAAATTGGCATGTTTTTCCGACACCTGCGCGCCACCTATCGTGTGCCCCTTAAGGCCGCTGGCTTCCACCAGCCGTGCGGCGAAGTCGCCAGGCGGATTGCGGAAGGTGGAACCTGCATTCGGCAGGTTCAACGGCTGCGTGGCCAGCCGTCTGGCCAACAAGGACTTGATCTTCTGCTCGGCCTCACTGGCCTCGCCCACAGGCAAGCTGAACCAGGCAGCCACGAACCAGCCCAGCAGTGGCTGACCATCCGCCATCTCCACATGACGATAGGTGGCCGCAAACGCCTCATGCGTCAGCGTATGCAGCGCGCCGCGGTGGTCGATGAGCTGCACGCGCGCCACGATGGGCCAGGTCTCGCCACCATGGCAGCCCGCATTCATGGCCAGAGCACCACCCACGGTGCCCGGGATGCCCGCCATGAACTCCGCGCCATGCCGATGCTGGCGTGCAGTGAAGCGCGCCAGCTTGGCGCAGGTGACACCGGCTTCGGCATACACCATCTCCCCCTCCATGCGCAGTTCGGCCAGCACGTTATGCATGACCACTACCGTGCCGCGCACACCACCGTCCCGCACCAGCAGGTTGGAACCCAGGCCGATGAAATGCACGGGCTCCTGCTCTGGCAGGCTCTGCAGGAAGGCCTGCAGGTCTGCCAGGCCCGCCGGGATATACAAACGCTCGGCCGGGCCACCCACACGCCAGCTGGTATAGCGTGCCAGCGGTTCGTGGCTGAGCAACGTGCCTTGTGTTGATTGCAGTGCCATCAACTTGCCACCGCCTGTTCACGGGTCTTGCTGGCAACCTGACCGATGGAACCGGCACCCATGACGATGACCACATCGCCGTCACGCGCCACATCCAAGATCGCTGCCGGCAATTCGGCCGGTGTTTCAATGAACAAAGGTTCCACCTTGCCAGCCACGCGCACCGCACGCACCAGCGCCCGGCCATCTGCCGCGACGATGGGGGATTCGCCAGCCGGGTACACCTCGGTCAGCAGCAAGGCATCGGTACCGGACAGCACACGCACAAAATCTTCGAAGCAATCGCGGGTGCGCGTGTAGCGGTGCGGCTGGAACGCCATCACCAGCCTGCGCTCCGGGAAGGCCCCACGCGCCGCAGCGATCACCGCCTGCATCTCCACCGGGTGATGGCCGTAGTCATCGATGAGGGTGAAATGGCCACCGCTCCTGGCAGGCACTTCGCCATAACGCTCGAAACGACGTCCTACACCCTTGAATTCCTTGAGCGCCTTGATGATGGCGGCATCCGGCACATTGAGCTCGCTGGCCACCGCGATCGCGGCCAGCGCATTCAGCACGTAATGGTTGCCGGGCAGGTTCAGCGTCACGTCGAACTCCGTGGTCACGCCATTGATGCGCTGCACGGTGAAATGCATGGTGCCGTGGTCGGCGCGCACGTTCTTGGCACGGATGCGCGCATCTTCGGAAAAGCCATACGGCATCACCGGCTTGGTCACGCTGGGCAGGATGGCACGCACGTTCGGGTCATCGATGCACAGCACGGCCATGCCCCAGAACGGCAACTGCTGCAGGAACTCGACGAAAGCGCCCTTGAGCTTCTCGAAATCATGGCCGTAGGTGTCCATGTGGTCGGCGTCGATATTGGTGACCACCGCCATCACTGGCGTCAGGTGCAGGAAGGACGCGTCGGATTCGTCGGCCTCGGCCACGATAAACTCGCCGGTCCCCAGCCGTGCATTGGTACTGGCCGCTTCCAGACGGCCGCCGATCACAAAGGTCGGGTCCATGCCGGCTTCGGCCAGGATGCTGGCGATCAGGCTGGTGGTGGTGGTCTTGCCATGTGTACCGGCGACGGCGATGCCCTGACGGAAACGCATCAGCTCGGCCAGCATGATGGCGCGTGGCACCACCGGGATGTTGCGGCCGCGTGCCGCCATCACTTCCGGGTTGCTCTCGTTGACAGCCGAGGACACCACTACCACGTCGGCGGCCTGCATGTGTTCGGCGGCGTGTCCCTGGAACACGCGTGCCCCCAGCGACTGCAGTCGGCGCGTCACGCTGTTATCGGCCAGATCGGAACCGCTGACCTGAAAGCCCAGGTTGACCAGCACCTCCGCGATGCCACTCATGCCGGAACCGCCGATGCCGACGAAATGCACGTTTTTGACCTTGTGTTTCATGGCTGCGCGATCTCCTCAAGTTGGTCGGCGATGGCGGAGGTGGCATTCGGGCGCCCCAGATGCCGAGCCTGTTGTGCCATCTGCAGCAGATGCGGGCGGCGCAAGGCGCGCAACTGCACAGCCAGCGTTTCTGCTGTCAGCGCTTGTTGCGGCAGGTGCAGCGCAGCGCCCTGCTCTGCCAGCCAGCGCGCGTTGTCCTGTTGATGCGAGGTGGTCGAGACCAGCAAGGGCACCAACACACTGGCCACACCGGCCACGGTGATCTCACTGATGGTGATGGCACCGGCGCGGCACACCAGCACGTCCGCCGCCGCATATTCGGCGGCCATGTCCTCGATGAAGCTACGCACATCGGCATTCACGCCAGCGGCCGCATAAGCGGCGCGCAGCTGCTGGATATGACGCTCACCAGCCTGATGCACCACCTGTGGACGCTCGGCTTCCGGCATCAGCGCCAGCGCCTTAGGCACCAGTTCGTTCAGCACTTGCGCGCCCAGACTGCCGCCCACTACCAGCAAGCGCAGCGCACCCTGTCTGGCGCCATAACGATGCTCAGGGGCGATGATGTCCACGATCTCGGTGCGCACCGGATTACCGGTGACACGCAATTTGTCTGCACCCACCTCTTGCGTGTTCGTTTGGAAGCCGAACAGGACACGCTGTGCCGCCGATAGCAAGGCGCGGTTCGACATCAGCAAGCGGGCATCTGCATTCACCAGCGCCAGCGGCAGCTGGCAGGCACGCGCCGCCCAACCGCCGGGCACGGTCACATAGCCCCCCATACCAAGCACCACGGCGGGCTTGAGCTTGCGCATCAAGCGCCAGCTCTGCCAGGTGGCCAGCACCAGCTTGAACACCCCGGCCAAGCTGTGTTGCCAGCCCTTGCCACGCAGACCGGAGAAATTGAGCCGGGTCATGTGGATGCCCTTGGTCGGCACCAGCCGGTTCTCCATGCCATGCGTGGTGCCCAGCCAATGTACCTGCCAGCCGCGCGCCTGCATCTCGGCTGCAACGGCCAGCCCCGGCATGACGTGTCCACCAGTACCGGCGGCCATGATGAGCAAGGTCTTGCTCATGCGAGCGCCTCTGGCAGTGGTGACGGCACAGATAGGTTCCCGTTATGCCCAGCTTGGCAGGCCAGAAGCAGGTAAAAACAGATTCTGTTGAGTTGGGGATTTTTGGCTACGGCCGCTGCGCTTAACCTGCTGCGCAGGTTAGCCTGCGCCGAAACCGCCGCCATCAGCCAATTCAATGTTCCGAATAATGGACGAATCATGCCTGCCACCCCATTTAGCGAGGAGGTTTTGGCTACGGCCGCTGCGCTTAACCTGCTGCGCAGGTTAGCCTGCGCCGAAACCGCCGCCATCAGCCAATTCAATGTTCCGAATAATGTCAGCTTCATGCAGGCAGTCCTTTTTGGAGGCGGCGATTTTCCCAATCAATCCGCAGCAGGATGGCGAGTGCCATGCAATTGGCAAGGATGCCGCTGCCGCCATAAGACAGCAGGGGCAAGGTCAGGCCCTTGGTCGGCAGGATGCCCATGTTCACGCCCATGTTGATGATGCTCTGCACGCCCAGCCAGATGGCGATGCCTTGCGCCAGCAGCGCCGAAAAATAGCGTTCCAGCTTGATGGATTCCTTGGCAATACCGAAGGCACGCGTAACCAGCCAGGCGAACATGGCCACCACGGCCAATACGCCGATGAAACCGAGCTCTTCTGCCGTGACGGCAAGGATGAAGTCGGTGTGCGCTTCCGGCAGGTACAGCAGCTTTTCGACACTGGCGCCCAGCCCCACGCCGAACCATTCACCACGCCCGAACGCGATCAGCGCGTGCGACAACTGATAACCCTTGCCGTAGGGGTCTGCCCAGGGGTCCATGAAGCCGATGATGCGCTGCAAGCGGTAGGGTGAACTCCAGATCAGCGCGACGAAACCGACCACCAGCAGGATGAACAGGCCGATGAAGATGCGGATGTTGATGCCGCCCAGCCACAGGATGCTCATGGCGATGGCGGTGATGACGGCAAACGCACCGAAATCCGGCTCTGACAGCAGTAGCATGCCCACCAGGAACATCACCAGCAGCATGGGGAAGAAGCCTTTGCTGAAACTGTCCATCACCGAAGCTTTACGCAAGGTGTAATCAGCCACGTAGATAGTGGCGAACAGCTTCATCAGTTCGGACGGCTGCAGGGTCACCACCACCAGCGAGATCCAGCGGCGACTTCCGTTCACCTCACGGCCTATGCCTGGGATCAGCACCAGCACCAGCAGCACCAAACCGACCATGAACAGGAAGGGCGCCATGTTCTGCCACCACTGCGTGGGTACCTGGAAGGTCACTGCCGCGACAGCCAGGCTGATCACCAGATACATGGCATGGCGGATAACGAAGTAGCTGGCCTGATGACCAGTGGCCTTGTCCGCTTCGGCCAGTGCGATGGAGGAGGAATACACCATCACCAGCCCCAGGCCCAGCAGCAGCAGGATCACCCACAGCAGACCTTCGTCGTAGCTGGCTGCCACCACCTGATCACGGTTATTGAGGAAGCTCATCATGCCGCCGACTCCTGCCCGCCCGACTTGAGCGCCTGCACCGCGTCGGCGAATACCTCGGCACGGTGCAGATAGTTGCGGAACATGTCGAAACTAGCGCAGGCGGGCGAGAGCAGCACGGCATCGCCATGCTGGGCAGCGGCGCTGGCGATATGCACTGCGGATGGAAGGTCGCTGGCTGGCAACAAGGGCACGCCCGTGTCCTGCAGCACGGCGGCGATATGTGGTGCATCGCGTCCGATCAGCACCACGGCACGCGCATTGGCGGCCACCGGCGCGCGCAGCGGCGAGAAGTCCTGGCCCTTGCCATCGCCACCGGCGATCAGCACCACTTTATTGGGGAAGCCGGACAAGGCGGCGCAAGTGGCGCCTACATTGGTACCTTTGGAGTCGTCGTAGAAACTGACGCCATTCAGCTCGGCCAGCCATTGCACGCGGTGCGGCAGCCCGGCGAAGTCACGCAGTGCCTGCAGCAAGGGCGCCCAGGGCAGGCCCAGGCTGCGGCATAAGGCCAGCGCAGCGAGCGCGTTGGCGGCATTGTGCAGCCCGGCGATACGCAGTGCGCTCAACGGCAGCAAAGTCTCTGCGCCCTGGGCCAGCCAATCGGCACCATCACGCTGGATCAAGCCAAAATCACTGCCTTGCGTGGGGGCCCCCAGACCAAAATGCACGAGCTGACGGCCAGGCAAGGTCATGCCCAGACTCCAGGCATCGTCACGGTTCAGCACCTGCACACCGCCGCCACCGGCATGAGCGAACACATGCGCCTTGGCGGCAGCATAATCGGCCATGCCGCTGTAGCGGTCCATGTGGTCTTCACTGAGATTCAGCACCGTCGCGGCATCTGCATTCAAGGAGCGCGTGGTTTCCAGCTGGAAGCTGGACAGCTCCAGCACATAGACGTCGACCTGTGCTTGCTGGTCGTCCAGCACCTCCAGCACCGGTAGGCCGATGTTGCCAGCTACCACGGTGTTGAGCCCGGCGGCCTTGCACATCTCGCCCACCAAGGTCGTTACCGTGCTCTTGCCATTGGCACCGGTGATGGCGATCAGCTTGCTGCTCGCAGGGCGGTACTGCCCGAACAGTTCCACATCGCCCACCACCGTAATGCCTCGTGCGATGGCAGCCTGCACCTCAGGCTCCGCCAGCGGCACCCCAGGACTGATCACCACCAGGTCTGCGCCTGCAAACGTGGCTGCCTGCAAAGCCCCGACCGACACCGTGATGCCGGGGAATTCGGCCTGCACCTGGGCCAGGTTGGGCGGCACCTGGCGTGTATCGGCGACAGACAGGCGCGCGCCCTGGCGTTTAAGCCAGCGCAATGCCGACAGGCCGGTATCTCCCAGCCCCAGCACCAGCACCTGTTTGTCTTTAATGCTCAGCTTCATAAAATCCGTGAACCATGAAATGTGAAACGTGAAATGTAAAAACCGGATGGTCTACGTTTCACCTTTCACTTTTCACCTTTCACACGTCCCCTTTGCAGATTTCACGTTTCTCAACTATCTCAACTTCAAGGTCGAAAGCCCGACCAGCACCAGCATCATGGTGATGATCCAGAAGCGCACCACGACTTGCGTTTCTTTCCAGCCCTTTTGCTCGTAGTGGTGGTGCAGTGGCGCCATCAGGAAGATCCGTTTGCCGGTGCCATAGCGCGCTTTGGTGTATTTGAAGTAACTCACCTGCGCGGCGACCGACAGGGTTTCCACCACGAATACGCCGCCCATCACGAACAGCACGATCTCCTGACGCACGATCACCGCCACAACGCCCAGCGCAGCACCCAGCGCCAGCGCGCCCACATCGCCCATAAACACTTCAGCGGGATAAGCGTTGAACCATAAAAAGCCCAGGCCAGCCCCGACCATCGCCGCACAGAACACTGCCAGCTCACCGGCGCCCGGCACATACGGCATGCCCAGATATTTGGAGAAGTACAGATGACCCGCCACGTAGGCAAAGATGGCCAGCGCACCGGACACCATCACGGTGGGCATGATGGCCAGGCCGTCCAGGCCATCGGTCAGGTTGACCGCGTTGCTGCTGCCGACGATGACGAAGTAAGTGAGCACGATGAAGCTGACTGCGCCCAAGGGCAGGATCAGGTTCTTGAAGAAGGGCACGATAAGCTGCGTCTCTGTGGGCGAGGTGGCGGTGCTGAACAAATAGATCGCCACCCCCAGCCCGATCAGCGATTGCCAGAAATACTTGGCCTTGGCCGACAAGCCTTTGGGGTTGCGATGCACCACTTTGCGCCAGTCGTCCACCCAGCCGATGATGCCAAAGCCCAGCGTGGTGACCAGCACCACCCAAACGAAACGATTGCTGAGGTCCGCCCATAGCAAGGTGGCGATGGCGATGGACACCAGGATCAGCGCACCGCCCATGGTGGGGGTGCCCGCCTTGACCAGATGGGTTTGCGGACCGTCGTCACGCACCGACTGACCAACCTTGTAGTAGGTGAGTTTGCGGATCAGCACCGGGCCGACCGCGAACGAGATCAGCAGCGCGGTCAAGGTGGCCATCACCGCGCGCAGCGTGATGTAGTTGAACACATTGAATGCACGGATATCATGCGACAGCCATTGTGCGAGTTCGAGTAACATCAGTGCACCTCCCCTTGTTGCGCCTTGTTATGTTGTGAAGTGAGCGCTTCCACTACGCGCTCCATGCGCATGAACCGCGAGCCCTTGATCAGCACCGTGGTCCGTTCATCCAGCTCGTTTTGTAGCGCGGCCGTCAGACTGTCCAGCTGTGCATGGTGCTGTGCACCCGCACCGAAGCCAGCCACCATGTGCTGACTCAGCTCGCCCAGCGCATGCAGCTGATGGATGCCGGCATCGCGCGCATAGCGGCCGATCTCGGTATGCAGGCTGGCCGCCGTCTCGCCCAGCTCACCCATGTCGCCCAGCACCAGCACACGCTGGCCAGCGCGGCTGGCCAGCACATCGATGGCAGCTTTCATGGAGGCAGGATTGGCGTTATAGGTGTCGTCGATGAGCTGCGCACCGTGCAGGCCCGGCTTGTGCTGCAAGCGGCCACGCACACCGGCAAAGGTTTCCAGACCAGCGAGGATAGCCGTCAACGGCACGCCCACTGCCAGCGCAGCGGCCGTCGCGGCCAGGGCATTACGCACATTGTGCACACCGGGCACGCCTAGCCGGACCGCCAACGAACCTTGTGGCGTGTTGATCTGAAGCTCACTGGAATCCGCATCAAGCTGATAGCGGGCACTCACATCAGCGGCGCTGTCCAGCCCGAAACTGAGCTGGGCATGCGCGGCCGCCAGTTGCTGCCACAGCGGCGCATACACGTCGTCCAGATTGATGATGGCCACGCCATCTGCCGCCAGGCCGCCGAAGATCTCGCCCTTGGCTTCGGCGATGGCTTGTACCGATCCCAAGCCGCCCAGATGCGCAGGCGTGGCATTGTTGACCAGCGCCACCGCAGGCCGGGCCAAACGACTCAGGTAATCGATCTCGCCACTATGGTTCATGCCCATCTCGATGACGGCATAGCGGTGCGTGCTGCGCAGACCCAGCAGCGTCAATGGCATGCCGATGTCGTTGTTGAGATTGCCACGCGTGGCCAGCACAGCCTCGTCATCACCGCAGGCGGCGCGCAGGATGCTGGCCAGCATCTCCTTGACGGTGGTCTTGCCGTTGCTGCCGGTGATGGCCACCAGTGGAATAGTGAATTTGTTGCGCCAGTGACTGGCCAGCTTGCCCAGCGCGAGGCGCGTATCGTCCACCAGCAGCTGTGGGGTTTGTCCGGGCACAGCTTCTGCGACCAGTGCAGCTGCAGCACCTTGTGCCAGCGCGGTTTCAACGAAACGATGGCCGTCGAATTTTTCGCCACGCAGGGCGACGAACAGCTGCTGTGGCTGTATGGCGCGGCTGTCCGTGCCCACACTGAGGAATGCCACATCCTCGCCGATGACCTGGCCAGCCGTGGCTAGTGCGGCTTCGCTCAGTAACATCATTGCGGGCAACATCATTGCGGGCGACGCCGTTCCTGTAGAGATCATGCCGGGCGACTTGATGCGATCACTGCTCATGTGCGCTCCCCCAAGGCCAGACGCACCACCGCGGCATCGCTGAAGGGATAACGCACGCCTGCGATCTCCTGATAATCCTCATGGCCCTTGCCTGCCACCAGCACCGTATCGCCAGCCACCGCCATGGCGATGGCGGCGCGGATGGCGGCGGCACGCTCCGGCTCGATCAGCGCTTCCTTGCCTTGCAGGCTGGGCAGTGCATCGGCAATGATGGCGTCGGGCGCTTCATCACGCGGGTTGTCCGAGGTGAGCACCACACGGTCGGCAAGGCGACTGGCGACCTCCGCCATCAGGCTGCGTTTGCCACGGTCGCGGTTACCACCGCAGCCGAACACGCAGATCAGCTGACCAGAAGTCTGGATACGCAAGGTGTTCAACACGTTGTCCAGCGCATCCGGCGTATGGGCATAATCCACCACCACCAGCGGCTGTGCGCCGCCGCCGTATCGCTGCATGCGGCCAGGCACCGCCTGCACCTGCCCCAGCACCTCGACCGCCGCATCCAGCTCCACGCCGGACACCAGCAAGGTGGCCAGCACGGCCAGCAGATTGCTGGCGTTGAAACGCCCCAGCAGCGCGGCTTGCAGTTGCGCATGCCCATACGGCGTGTCCACATCCAGCACCATGCCCTGTTCGCTCAATTGCAGCCTGCTGCCACGCACTTCACCCTGCTGCAAGCCGTAACCCAACACGGCATGGCCAGCCGCACTGAGTTCGCGATACAAGCTGGCACCAAAGGCATCGTCCAGATTGAGGACGCGCTTGGTCAGGCCGGGCCAGTCGAACAGCTTGCGCTTGGCGGCGGCGTAGGCCGCCATGTCGCCGTGATAATCCAGATGGTCGCGCGTGAGGTTGGTCAGCACCGCCACATCGAAATGCACACCGTTGACACGGCCTTGATCCAGGCCGTGCGAGGAGACTTCCATGGCCACGCCATGCGCGCCGCGCGCCAGATAGTCCGCCAGCATGCCGTGCAGCAGGATGGGGTCTGGCGTGGTGTTGATGGCGGCTTCCAGCGCCCCCGGAAAGCCGTTGCCCAGCGTACCGACCACGGCGGTGGGGTGACCGAGTGCGCTCATCGCCTGCGCCAGCCAGTGACTGCACGAGGTTTTGCCGTTGGTGCCGGTGACGCCCACCATATGCAGCTGCGTGGAAGGCTGCTGGTAGAAGGCATCGGCCAACTGGCCAGCCTGCATGCGCAGATCGCGCACGCCAAAGCCGGGCAGGCCTTTACCCAACCCGGTATCAGCATCGGCTTCTTCCCACAACACGGCGCTAGCGCCCTGACGCAGGGCCGCTTCGATATAGCGTCTGCCGTCCACATGCTCCCCCGGGTAGGCCAGGAACAGGCTGCCCGGACGTACCTGACGGCTGTCCGCCGTGATGCCCCGGATATTCAGGCCGAGTGCACGCAGTCTGTCGAGTGGCGTACTCACACCATCTCCTTCACTTCGACAGCCTGTTCAGGCGGGATCACGATGTTGTTGTTGGGCGCGTCCTGCGGAATGCCGAGCAGGCGCAGCGCTGGTGCCATCACACCGCTGAATACGGGCGCGGCCACCGCACCACCGTAATGCTGGCCGTTGCTGGGATCGTCTATCATCACTGCCATGATCAGGCGCGGATTGGAAGCTGGCGCCATCCCGACAAAAGAGGACACATAACGCTTGCCCTCGTAACCCTCAGCCCCCAGCTTGTGTGCGGTACCAGTTTTGCCAGCCACTCGATAACCGGCGATCTGCGCCTTGGGCGCGGTGCCTCCTGCCTGCACGGCCATCTCCATCATGCTCAGCACGCTGGACGTGGTCCTTGCCGTGAAGATCTGCTGACCTAGTGCCGGCTGCTTGAGCTTGACCAGCGACACCGGCAGCAACTCACCCTGGTTGGCGAACACGGTGTAAGCACGTGCCAGTTGCAACAGGGTCAGGCTGATACCATAGCCATAGGACATGGTGGCCTGCTCGATCGGGCGCCAGCTCTTGTAGGCGCGCAGCTTGCCACTGGCCTCACCTGGAAAGCCGATGTTGGTAGGACGCCCCAGGCCAAGCTGGTTGAACACCCCCCACAGGTGCTGCGGCTGCATGGACAAGCCCATCTTGGCGGCGCCCACATTGGAGGATTTCTGGATGACTTCAGCCACCGAGATCAGCCCCTGCGGATGCACGTCACGGATGGTGGCACGCCCCACCTTGAAGAAGCCGGGGGCGGTCTCGATCTGCGTGTCGGCACGGTAAGTGCCCAGGTCCAGCGCGGCGGCGGCCGTGAATGGCTTCAACGTGGAACCTGGCTCGAAGATATCCACCACGGCACGGTTACGTGCACGGCCTTCCAGCTTGACCGGATTGTTGGGGTTGTAGGTAGGCACATTGACCATGGCCAGCACCTCGCCGGTCTTGGCATCCAGCACCACCGCCGCACCGGCCTTGGCCTTGTGCGTCTTGACCGCGGCCAGCAGCTCACGATAAGCCAGGTACTGGATCTTGGAATCGATGGACAACACCAGGTCGCGCCCGTCCTGCGGCACCTTGACCGCCTCCAGGTCATCGACGATGCGGCCTTGCCTGTCCTTGATGACACGGCGGCTGCCGGCCTTGCCTGACAACCAGTCCTGCTGGGCCAGCTCGAAGCCTTCCTTGCCGTCACCATCCACACCGGTGAAGCCCACCAGATGCGCAGCCACTTCCGCAGCCGGATAGTAACGACGGTATTCCCGCTGCATGAAAATACCCGGGATGCCCAGCCCCATCACCTGATTGGCCAAGGCGGGCGACACACGGCGCTTGAGGTAGGCGAACTCGCGCTGCTGATTGCTGAGCTTCTTCTGGATATCGGCAGATTTGAGGTCCAGCAGGCCCGCCAACTGCTGCAACTGCTTGGGGGTCATCTGCACATCGGACGGATTGGCCCAGATCGATTCCACCGGGGTGCTGATCGCCAGTGGGCTGCCCTGGCGGTCGGTGATCATGCCGCGGTGCGCAGGCAATACCAGCGGACGGCTGTAACGCGCATCGCCTTCCTTTTGCAGAAAGACTTTGTGGGTACTTTGCAGATAGACACTGCGCCCCAGCAGCACGGCGAAGCCCATCAGCACCACCACCAGCAGCACGCGCCTGCGCCAGGCCGGCAGTCTGACCACTTCATGCTGTGCCATGCGCATCATGGCTGCGCCCCTGTAGTAGCGGGCACCACCTGGATACTGTGGTCATCGGGCACGCGCATCTTCAAAGCCTGACTGGCGATCTGCTCGATGCGGGCATGCGTGGCCCAAGTGTTCTGTTCCAGCTGCAGCTGACCCCACTCCACCTCGTACTGGCGGGCGGCCTGCTGTTGCTGCTCAAGCTCGAAGTAATGTTTGCGCGCCTGATGCTGACCCGCCACCGTGGCCAGCGACAACACGATCAGTACACCGAACAGCATCAGGTTGAACTGGGTCATCACGCCACCTCCGTGCGCTCGGCGACACGCATCACCGCACTGCGCGAACGTGGATTGCGGCGCACTTCATCCGCGCCCGGCTTGATGGCACGGCCGATGGCACGCAAACGTGGCTGAGGCAGCTCGGCGGCACGCACCGGGAAACGCGACGGCAAGGCATCGCGGTCCTGCTCATCACGGATGAAATGCTTGACGGTGCGATCCTCCAGCGAATGGAAGCTGATCACGGCCAGCCGCCCACCAGCAGCCAGGCTGGTCAGGCACTGCGGCAGCACTAGCGCAAGTTGGTCAAGTTCCTGATTGATGAAAATCCGTAGAGCTTGAAAGGTACGCGTCGCTGGGTCCTGCCCAGGCTCAGCCTTGCGAACCGCCCCGGCGACGACTTTGGCAAGCTGGCCGGTTGTGGTGACAGCGCCGCCAGCCGTGCGTACCGCAACAAGCGCCCTTGCAATCTGCCGAGCAAACCGTTCTTCACCATAATCTTTGATCACCTGTGTTAATTGCTGTTCGGAAACTTCTGCGAGGAATTCTGCGGCCGTCTGGCCGCGACTTTGGTCCATGCGCATATCTAGCGGCGCATCGAAACGGAAACTGAAGCCGCGCGCGGCTTCGTCTATTTGCGGGGAAGAGATGCCAAGATCGAGCAGGATGCCGTCAGCGGCTGGCCAGCCTTGTGCGGCCAGCACATCGCCGAGCGCCGAGAACGGGCTGTGCACGATCTGAAAGCGCGGGTCTGCGATGGCAGCCGCCGCCTCGACAGCCGCCAGGTCCCGGTCCATGGCCAGCAGCCGACCACTGGCAGACAAGCGCTCCAGGATGCGCCGACTATGCCCGCCACGACCGAAGGTGGCGTCTACATAACGACCATCGGGTTTGATTGCCAACGCGTCCACTGCTTCATCCAGTAACACCGTGACATGCTGAGCGCTGGCGCTCACAGCGAGAACCCATCCAGTTCGGCAGGAAGATCCACAGGCTCGTCGCCGATCAGCTTGTCCATGTGCTGGCGCAAGGCATCCGGGTTCCACAGCTCGAAATGCGAGCCCTGCCCCACCAGCATCACCTGCTTGTCCAGTGCGGCAAAGTCACGCAGCACCGGCGACACCAGCAGACGGCCAGCCGCATCCAGGTTCATGTCTTCGGCATGACCGACCAGCAAACGCTGCAAGGCACTGGATTGACGATCGAAGCTGGACAGCGACATCAGCTTGGCCTGGATAGGCTCCCAGGCAGGCTGCGGATACAGCAACAGGCAGCGGTGCGGGTGCGCGGTCAACACCAGCTGGCCGGCACTTTGCGTGAACAGCGCATCACGGTGCCGGGCAGGTATGACCAGCCTGCCTTTGGCATCCAGATTCAGTGATGTTGCACCGCGAAACATGCGCTCGTTTTATCCCTTAATGACACTAGCCAAGTTGGGAAGCTGCAGCAGAATCGACATTTCAATTCAACACAATTTCCCACAATTTCCCACTGCTAGCCACTATAGATAAAAAAAATGAGCCAGGCAAGCTCTTTTTGATGATTTTTCCTTTACAGGACAATGACTTAGCGGATTTTGTTAATTAATAATTTGTCGTTAGAAAATAACAAGATAGCCCTGCAAGTGAAAGTGCTTTATGAGAACAAGCTAGGATGTGCTTGATCGTGGGGACCGGGCAGCAGCCCGCTGCCCAAAAAGATGAATATCAGCAAGCCCCATGGAGAAAACCAGCGAGAAAACCGTGAAGAACCCGGAAAACAGGATCAGGAAATATCAGAAAACATCAGGAGATACCTAACCAGAAGATGGATATCTGACCAAGAGATTAAGCCTGAGAAATATCTGGCGAAGATCATCATAAAGAAAGAAGCTGGCCGGTAAGCCGGGTTCTGTGCCTCGCATCGCTGCGAGCGACAGTCATTCCTCTAGGCGCACGATTGCTCGTGCACTCAAGCAACCTACCCGCTGGCAGCGCGAGCCACGCCTTATCACCGAAGTGAAATGCCAGCCTATTTGGTCTTGCTCCGGATGGAGGTTACCGCGTTTCACATCCATCGCAGCGAACTGCGATTTACTCGTCTCTGTGGCCCTGTTCCTCGCCTCACGGCGTACGGCCGTTAGCCGTCATCCCGCTCTATGGAGCCCGGACTTTCCTCTCCCCGATCACTCGGGCAGCGACTGTCTGGCCAGCTTCTGGGCGGATTTTAACACGCCACCGCGACGAACTCGCTCAGACTGCATCCACCTACATGTCTTAGCCGTATATCAAGGAACCCAATCCAGCGCACATTGCTCCACATTGGGTGGCAGTCGATTGCTCAACCATATTGTTTAACTGACACAATTGTGTATTAATCCATTTAGTGCAAATTAATTGCACTTGTTTTAAATGCGCACCGGGTTGTCAACCGGCTTGTCTTAATCATTGCAGCTATAACGAACGGGGCAACGTTTTGTAGACCCCAATTGACGCAATACAACGTTCTTAAGGAGAGGCAGCATGGCGAATCAGGCATCCACCAATAGCAGCGACATACTCAACACAACCGAAATCGGTGAAACCATCGACGGCTTGAACGGAAACGACATGATTACCGGCGGGCCCGGCGATGACACATTGATCGGCGGCAATGGTAAAGACACGCTGATCGGCGCAAACGGCGCAGACAATCTGCAAGGCGGCAACAGCAATGACCTGATCCTGGGTGATGGCGCAGACGATATCGATGGCGGCAACGGCAACAAAGATGTATTGGAACTCAGGCTCGGGAATGCAGCCCCGTTCAATGACGACAGACTGGTCAATATTGAGATCGTGCGTGCGGCCAGCGGCTCAGACGCCATCGACATCGACCTTAGTGGACAATCCGAACGCTTTACGATGCTTGGCAATGACGGCAATAACCTGCTGATCGCAGGGGCAGGCTTGGACATCATCCGTGCCGGCAGGGGAAACGACACCATCATCGCAGATGCAAGCGATAAAATCGATGGTGGCGAGGGCAACGATCAACTGGTAGTGACTAATGATTTCGTCGCAGCGGGGAACGGTCGCCTTAGCGGGGTAGAGACCGTCTCTGTGGATGCCGTAGCGGGCGACATCACGCTAGACCTCAGCAAGCAGAATGAAAGCTTCGTGATCAACGGCAACGATGGCAGCGAACGCATCATCAGCGGCAAGGCGAGCGACCAGATCAACGCGGGCGGCGGTGATGATGTGATCGTACAAGGCAAAAATCTAGACCAGGTTGACGGCGGAGAGGGCAACGATAGCGTCGAGATCAGCTTCAACTATGCACCAAGCAGCGATGATGCACTCAGGGGCATCGAGAACATCATCGCTAGCGGTAATCGCAAACTGAACATTGATCTTCGCAATCAGAGCGAAGATCTGAACATTCAGGGCAATTCAAAGAACAACATCATTCAAGGCGGCTCCGGAGATGACACCGTGCTGGCTTACGACCTCGCCACCGATGGTGCAGACCAAATCAACTTGGGCAGCGGCCTAGATGAAGTGAACCTGAGCGCTGGCAGTGCGAGTCAGATTCGCATCAGCTTCGTCAGCGGTCAAGTTGGCAACGGTGACGGCTCAAGCACCACCCCAGCCAACCCCGGCACACCTTACGATAAAGTCAATGCTGCACGAGATGGTCTGGCCGTGCGCCTGCAAGCCGAAGATGGCATGGGGAACCTGACTGGTACACTGGGGCGCGCAGACGATGAAGGGATCTCGTTTATCGCTGCTGAAGGTACGACCTTTGATGTGCGCGACTTTCAGACTGGCGCAGCCCGTGGCGACCAGTTCAATGTGGTGACCCTAGGCACGAACGCAGGCGATAGCTTCGATGAGAGCGGCGAATCGGAGAACTACTATATCAATGGCGGCGCCGGCAATGACTCCATTACCGGCGGTGATGGGGACGATTTCCTGGTAGGCGGTGCTGGTGACGATATGCTGGCAGGTGGCGACGGCAACGATAGCTTTATTGGCGGTGGCGGTAATGACAATATTCTGGGTGGCAACGGCAGCGACAGCATCGCTGCTTACAACTTGGCTACCGACGGGGCTGACCAGATCGACCTGGGAGCAGACATCGACTTGGTCAACCTTGCCTCCACAGGTGCGACCCAGATACGCCTCACCTTCACCAGCAGCGAAGTCGGCAACGGCAGTGCCACCGAGAGTGGCATGGTGATGGGCCAGGATGGCGGCCTTGCAGTGCGCATTCAGGCAGAAGATGCCATAGATACCGTGACTGGTAACCTCGGACGTGCAGATGACGAAGGTATCATCTTTATCGCAGCAGAAGGCACCAGCTTTGATGTACGCGACATTTCAGGGACTCAGCGTGGCGATCGTTTCAATCTGGCTGTCCTTGGTACGTCGGGCGCAGACCTGTTCAACACCATAGACCCGGCCTTCACTGGCAACATCTACGCCAATGGTGGTGCAGGCGATGATGTGTTCCGTGGTGGTGCTGGAGATGACCTGGCCGTCGGCGGCGGCGGAAACGATGTGGTCGAGAGCTATGATCTGGTTACCGGCGGCACAGACAGTTTCATCGGCGGTGCGGGTGATGACGTGTTCAACATATCCGCGTCCGGTGCCAGTCAGATACGTGTCACCTTCACCAGCGCCGAAGTCGGTAACGGCAGCGTCAACGATGGCGGCATGCTGGCCAATCAGGACGGTGGTCTTGCAGTACGACTGCAGGCTGAGGATGCTTTGGGTAACCTCAGTGACAATATCGCCCGAGCCGATGACGAAGGCATCAGCATCGTAGCAGCCACAGGCACCACATTGGATGTTCGCGATCTCGTATCCGGTGTCGGCCGTGGTGACCAGTTCAATGTGGCCACCTTGGGCACCAACGGTGATGACACCTTCGATGAAACCGGTGAAACTGACAACTACTACATCAATGCCGGGGCCGGTAATGATGTGCTCATCGGCGGTGATGGTGACGATTTCCTGGTGGGCGGAGCCGGCAATGACCTGCTCACCGGCGGGGCTGGCAATGACAGCTACATTGGCGGGGGCGGGGCTGACAGTTTCGTGTTCGATTCCAGCACAGGCAGTGACCGCATCATTACTTTTGAGGCTGCAGATACTCTGGACTTTAGTGCACTACTGGCGGACGCGACCGGTTTCGATGGCACGAATCTAGACGAGTTCTTGCTCGTAAGCGATAACGGCATCGACACCACCATCATGTTCGATGCAGATGGTGCGGGCGCAGGAGACGCTTTTACCGTCGTCACCCTGGTCGGTGTCGTGAGCAGTTTTGAGAGCTTGGCAACAGGCAATCAATTCATCACAGCATAGGTATCTGGCATGACGAAACAGGCGCCTGTTAGGCGCCTGTTTTTTATTCAGATGTCGCATCTTTTCGTGGTGTTCGCCAACCCTGAACAGCCATCGCATTGGCCAATGCATCTAAAAATGTGCGCACATTGTCGAGTGTGGCACTGCCTCCCATCAACCCGATGCGCCAGGTCTTGCCAGCAAGCGTACCCAGGCCAGCACCGATCTCGATACCATGCTGCGACAACAGGTCATGGCGCAGACGCGCTTCATCCACACCCTCCGGCACCAGCACGGTATTCAGTTGCGGCAAACGCGCAGCAGGCGCCACCAGCAAACGCAAGCCCAGCTGCTCCAACCCGGTCACCAACTGCTCATGACAGGCCTGATGACGCTGCCAGCTCGCCTGCAAGCCTTCTTCCGCCAGCATGCGCAAGGCCTCGTGCAGCCCATATAAGGCATTGATGGGCGCAGTATGGTGATAGGTACGCTTGACACCACTGACACCGTCACCCCAATAACTCAGGATGAGGTTGATATCCATAAACCAGCTCTGCACCGGCTGTTTGCGCTGACGGATGCGCTCGACGGCCGCTGCACTTAATGTCAGCGGCGACAGGCCGGGCGTGCAGGACAAGCCCTTCTGACTGGCCGAGTAGACAGCATCCAGCTGCCAGTCGTCCACATACAAGGGCATAGAGCCCAAGGAAGTGACGGTATCGCAGATCACCAGCGCGCCCTGGCGGTGGGCGACTTCCGCCAGCACGCGCGCATCCGACTGCACTCCGGTCGAGGTCTCGGCATGCACGAAAGCCACCACGCGGGTATCGGCATTGGCCCGCAAGGCCAGCTCAAGCTGCTGCGCATCCACCGGCTTGCCCCACTCGGTTTCCAGCAACACCAGCTCGCCGCCACAGCGGCGCACGATCTCGGCCATACGCGCGCCGAACACGCCATTGCTGCAGACAATGACCTTGTCGCCGGGCTCGACCAGATTCACAAAGCAGGCTTCCATGCCTATCATGCCGGGCGCGGACAAGGCGAAGGTCAGCGCGTTATCGGTCTGGAACGCATAGCGCAACAAGGCTTTGAGCTGTTCCAGCATGTCCGAAAAGTCTGGATCCAGATGCCCGATGGTAGGCCGCGCCATGGCGGCCAGCACACGCGGGTGTACATCCGACGGGCCAGGCCCAAGCAGGATGCGGCGCGGCGGCGCAAATGCAGGCAAGGACGGCGCTGGCATCATGCCGATTGCAGTTTCCAGGCGATGGTCTGACCGGCACGCAGCGGCACCAGCATTTCAGCGCCCAGTGCGATCTCGTCCGGCACGCTCCAGGTTTCGCGCTTCAAGCTCACCTGGCTGGTATTGCGCGGCAAGCCATAAAAATCCGGCCCATGGAAACTGGCGAAGGCTTCCAGCTTGTCCAGTGCATCCACAGACTCGAAGGCTTCCGCATACAACTCGATCGCGGCATGCGCGGTATACATACCCGCACACCCACACGCCGCCTCCTTGGCATGCTTGGCGTGTGGCGCACTGTCCGTGCCCAGGAAGAATTTGGCGCTGCCGGAGGTGGCCGCGGCCAGCAAAGCCAGCCTGTGCTCTTCACGCTTCAACACCGGCAAACAGTAATGATGCGGGCGCATACCGCCCGCGAACATGGCATTGCGGTTCATGAGCAGATGGTGGGCGGTGATGGTGGCCGCGACATTCGCGGGTGCGGCGGCGACGAACTCGGCTGCGTCACGCGTGGTGATGTGCTCGAACACCACCTTGAGGCCAGGGTGGCGCTGCAGCAAGGGACGCATATGACGGTCTATGAACACTTTTTCGCGGTCGAACACGTCCACATCGGCATCGGTGACCTCGGCATGCACCAGCAGAGGCAGTCCACACTGCTCCATGGCGGCCAGGGCGGGCGCGCACTTTTCTAGACTGGTCACGCCGGAATCAGAATTGGTGGTGGCCCCCGCCGGATAAAGTTTGACGCCATGGACTACGCCACTGGCCTTGGCCAGCAGGATCTCCTCCGCGCGCATGTTATCGGTGAGATACAAGGTCATGAGCGGTTCGAACACCATACCCGCTGGCAGGGCGGCCAGAATACGTTCACGATAAGCTAGCGCCAGTGCCGTGGTGGTCACCGGCGGGCGCAGATTAGGCATGACGATGGCACGCGCGAACTGGCGCGCGGTATCCGGCAGTACGGATTGCAAGGCGGCACCGTCCCGCAGGTGCAGGTGCCAGTCATCGGGACGAGTAAAAGTCAGGGTGGTCATGTGGAAGCTTTTAAAGTGAGGGCAAGTTCATACAGCGCATTCTTTTTTGCGCCAGTGATATCAGTAGCCAATTTCACTGCCTGTTTGAGCGGCAGTTCGGCCAGCAGCAAGTTTAATACACGCCGTGCGTTTTCATCGACCGCTTCTGCCTCGCGCGGTGCCGGTGGCTCCACCAGCAGCACGAATTCACCGCGCTGCTGGTTGCTATCCGCCTTGAGCCAGGCTAGCGCTTCATCGAGCCGACAGCGGTGTATGGTTTCGAACGTCTTGGTGAGCTCGCGCGCTAGGATCAGGTGCCGCGCATCACCCAGCACCGCCTGCAAGTCGGCCACACATTCCAAGATGCGGTGCGGGGCTTCGTAGAACACCAGCGTCGCTTCTAGGCCACGCAAGACCTCCAGCTGACGGCAGCGCTGCGCGTGACTGGCTGGCAGAAAACCATGGAACAGGAAACCGCCACTGGCGATACCCGCTGCCGATAGCGCCGTCACCACTGCGCTGGCGCCGGGGATAGGCACCACACGCACCCCGGCCTGACGCGCCTGCTGCACCACCACAGCACCCGGATCACTGATCGCCGGGGTACCGGCATCACTGACCAGGGCGATCGATTCGCCTGCGAGCAGTCGCTGCAACAGCGATTCCGCCGCCGCCTGTTCATTATGCTGATGCACGGCCAGCAGCTTTTTCTGGATGGCAAAATGCGTCAGCAGGCCTGCGCTATGCCGCGTGTCCTCGGCCGCGATGGCATCCACACT
This sequence comes from Methylobacillus flagellatus, assembly GCF_005502435.1. GTDB lineage: Bacteria > Pseudomonadota > Gammaproteobacteria > Burkholderiales > Methylophilaceae > Pseudomethylobacillus > Pseudomethylobacillus flagellatus_A. The sequence goes on along the minus strand of NZ_SCOU01000004.1, from coordinate 235,528 downwards.
GCGCAACACCTCCAGAGCGCGCAGGCTGATGTCCTGCAGGTTCCCAATCGGAGTGGCCACCACATATAATGTACCGATATGATTCAATTACAGTTATCCCTATTATCAAACATCGGCTTGATTGCCAGCATTGCCTTCAGCCTGCTCCTGTCAGCACACACGGCTGTCGCCGATGAGGCCACAGAAACGCAATTCTCCCAGGGCATGGCCTGCTTGCGTGTCCACAATAGTGAATGCGCGCAACTGGCCTTGCAACGCATCAACAGCCAGTCCATCTATGCCGATCTACTGGCGGGCAATATCGCCGCCAGCACTGGCGACACCGACACTATCCTGCCGCTGCTGGAGCCTTTGCAGAACCATCCGGGCTTGCGCGGAGCCGCACTAGCCAGCCTGCACCAGAGCCTGGGTATCGCGTATGCGGCCCAGCAACAGCCGCTGAAAGCGCTGGAACAATATACCTTATCTGAAGCCGCATTATCCGAACCTGCCGCGATCGCGGCACAGCAACAACGCACCGGGCGCCTGCTTGCTTCGCTGAGCCGGGAAGATCTCATGCAGATGAGCAGTGACGCCACCGACAAGGTGATGCAGGGCTGGATAGCCCTGGCGCTCACCATCAGCGACATAGAAAGCGACGACCCGGTCAATACGCGGCTGCAACAGTGGCGTACGCATCACCGCGAACATCCGGCACAGCCCGAGTATGCCTTCGGCATCGTTGCGGTGGCAGAGTCCACCGAAACCGCCATCCCCTCGGCGATCGATCTGGAAGGCAGCGCAGCCCGTCAACTGGATGAAGCTGACCAGGAAACGGCCAGCCAGCAGAGCGCCCGCACGGAGAGCGCCAGCCTGGAGAGTGCCGGCCAACTTAGCGGCCTTGCATTGACCCGGGAGCTGGATCAACGCCATCTTGCCGCTTCAACTGGCCTGGATGGCGACATCGCACTGCTGCTGCCTTACGAAACCGAAGGTTATACTGCCGTCGCCGATGCCATCGAACGTGGCTTCATCGCGGCTCACAGCCTGGCCCATGGCCTGGGCAAAGTCAGAACCTATGCCACCAACGGCGATGCGCTGGAGATCAGGCCTATCTACCAGCAGGCGCTCAAGGAGGGTGCCACCATGGTGGTGGGGCCGGTCACGCGTGACGAAGTGGCTGCCTTGCAAGGCGATGCGCATCCTGTCCTGACACTGGGCCTGAACCAGAATGTAGCAGCGGCACCACCGCTTTTTCACAGTTATGGATTATCGATCCACAGCGAAGTCACGCAACTGGTGCGCATGGCGCGCGATGCCGGCATGCAAACTGCCACCATCATCGCCAGCAACAGCCCGCTTGCACAGCGCATCAGCACCAGCTTCAAGGATCAATGGCTGGCACAGGGCGGTGAAGTGCGCGACACCATCGTCGTAGACGCCGACAGCACGACCTCTCCCTTGATCCCGCAAGGCAGTGCGGCTGGCGACCTTTACCTGATCGCAGGCGATGAGCAGCATGCACGTGCCGTGCGTCCATTGATGGACCGGGCAACGCCCACGTTTGCCTTGTCACATAGCTTCAGCGGCATACTGCAGGACCCGCTGGATGCAGACCTGATCGGCATCCGTTTCGTAGATATCCCCTGGCTGCTCAATCCACACAACCCCGCCTACCAGCCCTATAAAGCGGCGGCGGCCGAACTGCCACCGGGCGAGATGCAACGCTGGTTCGCGCTGGGTGTGGACGCCTATCAATTATTGCTGGCACTGCAACAGGCCGAACGAACGCTGCTGTTACCGGGCCTGACCGGGCGCATCACGCGCAATGCGCAAGGCGAGCTGGAGCGCCGCCTGGCCACTGGCACTTACACCAGCACTGGCGTCAGCGCAGAAACATTGCCGTGACCAGCACTGGCGCGCAAGCCGAAGCATTGGCAGCCGACTATCTGCAGCATCACGGGCTACGCTTGCTGGAGCGCAATTTTCGTAGTCGCTATGGCGAGATCGATCTGATCATGCAAGATAGTCAGACACTGGTGTTCGTGGAAGTACGTTTGCGCCGTCATGCTGATTATGGCGGCGCACTGGCCAGCATCACGGCCGACAAACAACGCAAACTACGCATCACGGCAGACTATTACCTGCAAAGCCATGGCAATCAGCCTTGCCGCTTCGATGTGATCTTGATGTCGACACTGGCAAGCAGCGATATCGAATGGATATGCAATGCGTTCTAAAGGATTGCCGGGATGATTTTGCCTGGCTGCCGAACTCTGCTGCCGAACTCTGCTATCGACGCTCTCTATGGAACTTCACGCACCGTTCACGACTCCATGCTAAGGTAACTGCACAAGTTCGATATGATGCAATCTGGCAATTTACGCCTTCAACTCACACCAACATGCCTGCATGGCAAACAATCAGATCCATGTCTGTGGATTCGATGAATCTCGTAGAGATATTTCATAGAGAAATCTCGTAGCTAAATTCCGACACAACCGAACAGGAGTCCTTATGTCCACAACTTCCAGCACCATGCTCAAAGTCCTTGTACTGGCCACGCTGGCCACCCAATTGAATGCCTGCGTACCCGTGATGGTAGGTGGTGCCGCCACGGCCGGCTCGGTTGCCATTGACCGCCGCAGCGCAGGCAATGTGGTGGATGACGAAGGCATCGAACTGAAAGCCAACCACCAGATCAGCCAGGATGTCGGCGATGCGGTGCATGCCAACGTCACCAGCTTCAACCGTAATGTGTTGATCACCGGCGAAGCCTTCGATGAAAAGAGCCGTGCTGCGCCAGAAGCCATCGTCAAGAGCTACCCCAACGTGCGCCACGTGACTAATGAGCTGGTCATCGCCCCCAAGACCTCGCTGCAAACACGCAGCGCCGATGCCTATATCACCACCAAAGTCAAAGGCAGCTTCGTGAAAGAGAACCTGTTCAATGCCAATCACGTCAAAGTGGTGACTGAAAACGGTACGGTGTTCCTGATGGGCGTAGTGACGCAGAAAGAAGCGGATGATGCGGTTGAGATCGCCCGCAATATCAGCGGCGTCAACAAGGTCGTCAAGGTGTTCGAGTACGTCGAAGCCGCACCGAAATGATACAATTGATCAACATTAAATGACGCTTTGGACTGTATGACCACCACCGCCAGCAACGAAATCATCATCGAAGGCCTGACCCGCGCAGGCAAGCCGTTCCGCCCCAGCGACTGGGTGGACCGCATGTGCAGCACCTATGCCAGTTTCGGGGCAGATCGCAAGCTACGCTACTCGCCTTACCTGAAGCCACGCGTGGTGAATGGCGTACGCTGCCTGGCGGTGGATCTGAAATTGCGAGATGTCAATCCGGAAGGTTTTCAACAGTTGATGCACTTTGCTGATGAGAACCAGCTCAATGTGCTGGATGCCGAAGGCAACAGCATCCCGGTACCAGCCTGACACAGCCGCCAGGCCCTAGGGCTTGGCTGGCTTTGTATCGATCAGCTGTTCGATGTATTGCCGCGTGACCAGTCCGCGCTTGGTCTTTACCAGGCGGCCAGCCGGGTCATAGAGGTAACTGGAAGGCAGCACTTCGGCGCTGCCGATCTGCGCGATGACCTCTGGCCTACCCTCAACGATGGGATAGGACATGAGCATGTCGTCCACATAACGGTTGACCTTGGCCATGTCGGAATAGTCCATCACCACCCCGATCAGCATCACATCCTTGCGCTTGTCGTATAAGGCGTTCAGATCCGGGATCTCTTCCAGACAAGGCGGGCACCAGGTGGCCCAGTAGTTCACCAGCACCCATTTACCTCGATAATCACTGAGCTTGTGTTGCTTGCCCTGCGTATCCGTGAGCTTGAATTCACTGCCGGCCATCGCCATATGCGATTGCGACACCAGCTGAAAAGCGAGCAAAACCAATAGAACCATTCGGGTAAACAAAGCGTCTATTCCTTCCAAAAATCACCGTCAGGGTTGAGACTGGAACATGTCAGCAACCAGCATGCTGCGAAAACATGCTGCTGGCAATGCTTCACTTCGTAGCCAAATTTCGCTACGATACCGATACGTTGTATTCCCACTCCCCCACAGAATTCATTTCACATAGAGGTTCACAATGAGCGAACACATCACGCACCTTAGCGATGCGGGCTTTGAACAGGAAGTGTTGCAATCGCAACTGCCGGTTCTGGTAGATTACTGGGCTGAATGGTGCGGCCCCTGCAAGATGATTGCACCTATCCTCGACGAGATCTCCAAAGAGTACGCCGGCCGCCTGAAAGTTGCCAAGCTGAATATCGACGAGAACCAGCAGACGCCTCCCAAGTATGGCATCCGTGGCATCCCCACCCTGATGCTGTTCAAGAACGGCAACGTGGAAGCCACCAAAGTAGGCGCTTTATCCAAGTCCCAACTCACGGCCTTCATTGACAGCAATATCTAAGCACGTTAGTCTGGAGCCTGATTTCCTGGTGCCCGAATCATTCGGGCAACGCAGTTTTGCAGTACCGCTCACCGTACTGCTAGAAATCAGGCTTTAATTTACACTCCCATTCCCCCGCACTTGTTCCTCCCCAGCGAGCTTCCTCTATGCATTTATCTGATCTGAAACACCTACCTGTTACTGAATTGGTCGAAATGGCGATCGCCAACGAGATCGAAAGCGCCAGCCGCATGCGCAAACAGGATCTGATCTTTGCTCTGCTGAAGAACAAGGCGAAGAAGGGTGACAGCATCTTTGGCGATGGCACGCTGGAAGTGTTGCAAGACGGGTTCGGCTTCCTGCGCTCACCGGATAGCTCCTACCTGGCCGGGCCAGATGATATCTATGTATCACCCTCGCAGATCCGCCGCTTCAACCTGCATACCGGCGACAGCATCCAGGGCGAGATCCGCACCCCCAAGGATGGCGAACGCTATTTCGCGCTGGTCAAGGTCGACAGCGTCAACGGCGAACCACCCGAGAACACCAAACACAAGATCCTGTTCGAGAACCTGACCCCGCTGTTCCCTACCGTGCCGCTCAAGCTGGAGCGTGACATCCGTGGCGAAGAGAACATCACCGGTCGCGTCATCGACATGATCGCCCCCATAGGCAAGGGCCAGCGTGGCCTGCTGGTCGCCAGCCCGAAGAGCGGCAAGACGGTGATGATGCAACATATCGCGCATGCCATCACCTCCAACCACCCGGACGTGGTGCTGATCGTGCTGCTGATCGACGAACGTCCGGAAGAAGTGACGGAAATGACCCGCTCGGTGAAGGGTGAAGTAGTCGCTTCCACCTTCGACGAGCCCGCCACCCGCCATGTACAAGTGGCTGAAATGGTGCTGGAAAAAGCCAAGCGCCTGGTCGAACACAAAAAAGACGTGGTGATCCTGCTGGACTCCATCACCCGTCTGGCACGCGCCTACAACACCGTTGTGCCGGCTTCCGGCAAGGTGCTGACCGGCGGCGTGGATGCCAACGCGCTGCAACGCCCTAAGCGCTTCTTCGGTGCAGCACGCAACATCGAAGAAGGCGGCTCGCTGACCATCATCGCCACCGCACTGGTCGATACCGGCTCGCGCATGGATGACGTGATCTATGAAGAATTCAAGGGCACCGGCAACATGGAGATCCATCTGGATCGCCGCATGGCCGAGAAACGCCAATACCCCGCCATCAACGTCAACAAGTCCGGCACACGTCGTGAAGAACTGCTGATCGAGAAGGACATCCTGCAAAAGATCTGGGTACTGCGCAAACTGCTGTATCCGATGGACGACCTCGAAGCGATGGAATTCCTGCTGGACAAGCTGAAGGCCACCAAGAACAACGGCGACTTCTTCGACTCCATGCGCCGCGGCTAAGTAAAGCGTTCGAGGTCCGGGACTCAACCGGGTCGCACCTACCGCCTATGGCGGCAGGTGCAATTAATCTCGACATCAACAATCACAGAATACTCGGTTGATTATTTTTTGATTTTCACTGATAATCTCGCCCTTGGCGAAAAAGCTTATTGAAAGAGACACTCGTATGAAGGCCGATACACATCCGAATTACCCCGAAGTCAGCGTAAGCTGCAGCTGCGGTAACAAGTTCAAGACCCGTTCCACGTCTGGCCGCGACTTCTCTATCGAAGTCTGCTCGCAATGCCATCCGTTCTACACGGGCAAGCAAAAGATCCTCGACACCGCAGGTCGTGTTGAGAAGTTCCGTCAAAAGTACGGCATGTAATCACGCATTGCATGGTAAAAAGGCAGCCTAGGCTGCCTTTTTGTTTTATCGGCTAGGCAATCTAACTCTTGGCCAATCGAACTCTTGGTCGCGCAACATCCCCGATAGTTTTCAACGGCAATATTCGTCTATCATTCCCTTATGGCATTTGAACTGGAACATGACTGGCAAGGCAATCTTGCCACACCCCGCGCGCGCATCGGAGAGAATGCCAAGACCCGCTTGCTGATCCTGCTGTGCACGTTGTGGGTTTGCATCGGCTTGTTCGGCCATCAACCATGGAAACCGGACGAGTCCCACAGCATCAGCATCGTGAAGGACATGCTCAACGGTGGTTCGCTGATCGCGCCTGTCGCCGTCGGTGAAACCGGCGTACACGAGCCTCCCCTGTTCCACCTCAGCGCAGCGGCCAGTGCGGCGCTACTGTCCCCCGTCCTGCCCATGCACGACGGCGCGCGCGTCGCGACCGGCGTGTGGATGTCATTGACCTTGTTGTTGATCGGCATGACCGGGCGCGAACTGTGGGGTACCGGTGGCGGCAGGCTCACCACCTTTGTGTTCATCAGCTCGATCGGGCTAGTGATCGCCGCCCACACCCTGATGCCCCAACTGGCTGCTCTCACTGGCAGTGCCATGGGGCTGTATGCGCTGGCATTGAGCCGCCGCCGCCCCTACCGCGCCAGCGTGCTACTAGCTAGCGCGATCAGCATCAGCTTCTTGAGCACCGGCATACTCTCCGCATTGATTCTGGTCAGCGCAATGCTGAGCATGCCCTTGCTGTTCAAGGCCTGGCGAGGGAAGCCCTATCTCACTGCGATCATACTGGGCAGCCTGATCGCACTGCCGCTGGTGCTGGCATGGCCAGCACTGCTGTTGGCAGACAACCCAGAGTTGATGTATGGCTGGTGGCACCACAGCATCAGCCAGTTCGGCCAACAGCAGCACGCTTACTTTTTAAAGACCCTGGGTTGGTATGCCTGGCCGGCCCTCCCCATCGCGGCATGGGGGCTGTGGCATTTCCGCCGCGAATTGCTCACCAACCCGCGCTTTCAGTTGCTGCTCGTGTTCTTCAGCGCCTGTCTGCTTTGGCTGGGCTATGCTGGCGAAGACCGGGGCACCGACACACTACCGCTATTATTACCATTGGCGCTGCTGGCGGGCGGCAGCATCGAAACATTGAAGCGTGGCGCCTCTGGCCTGCTCAACTGGTTTGGTTTGATGTTGTTTGGCAGCATGGGCTTGTTGATCTGGCTAGGCTGGTACGCGATGGTGTTTGGCGCCCCCGCAAAACTCCAGGAGCGTATGCAGTTCCTGTCTGGCGTGACCACCCCCGAGCTAAGCTGGTGGGGCTTGCTGGCTGGTGGGCTGGCCACGCTGGTCTGGCTGCTGGTCGTGATCAAGGCCAGGCGCTCCAACCGCACGGCAGTCACCGATTGGGCCGTGGGCATGACCATCGTCTGGACACTGCTGATGACACTGTGGCTACCGTGGATCGATTCTGCCAGAAGCTATCAGTCAGTGATGCTGGGCATAGGCCATGCGATCCAGTCCACCCCACGCTGCATCCTGCAAACCAGACTGGGCACGCCACAAAAAGCCTTGCTCGACTACTACACCGATCTGCGCACCGTCAGCAGCGGAGAAGACTGCGATTTCCACTTGATTCAGGACGAGCGTGGCAAAGCCAAGGTCTGGCCAGACAACCGCTGGCAGCTGATCTGGGAAGGGAAACGCGCAGCTGAGCGCCGCGAAAGCTTTCGGCTGTATCAACGCCTGCCTGGCTGAGGCGATGCCGGGCTTGAGGCCGGGCGCCCGGCAGCGCTCAGCGCATCTTGCGACAGACAAATCCGTCCCATGTACCCAAGCCGCTGCATACAGGATTGTATACACCCGCTTAAACGCTTAGAATCGAAACTCCAAGGCGCTTAATCAAGCCACCATCATCAGGGCCCTCATGTCAGGCAATGACCGTCCCACTCTCGTCGACCGTTACGGTCGCACCGTAGATTACATCCGGCTTTCGATCACCGATCGCTGCGACTTCCGCTGTGTGTACTGCATGGCAGAAGAGATGACCTTTCTGCCACGCGATGAGGTGCTGAGTCTGGAAGAGTGCGCGCGCCTGGTGCGTGTGTTTGTCGGTCTGGGCGTAGGCAAGGTGCGCATCACTGGCGGCGAACCATTGGTGCGAAAAAATGCCTTGTGGCTGTTCAACACCATAGGCAAGCTGGACGGGCTGCGTGAGCTGGTGGTGACCACCAATGGCTCGCAGCTCGAACAGCAGGCTGCCGAGCTGCGCGAAGCGGGCGTCAAGCGCATCAACATCAGCCTGGACAGCCTGGACCCGGAACGCTTCCGCCGCATCACGCGCGTGGGTGACCTGGACAAGGTGCTGCACGGTATCCAGGCTGCCAAACTGGCCGGTTTCCAGAACATCAAGCTGAATACCGTGCTGATGCGTGGCATCAATGACGACGAGGCGCTGCCGCTGCTCAAGTTCGCCATTGATGAAGGCCTGGACATCGCCTACATCGAAGAGATGCCCCTGGGGGCTGTGGATCATGAACGTGATAGCACCTGCGTCAGCAACGCTGACACCCTCAAGCTTCTGCAAGCCCACTTCCCGCTGGTCGCCAGCACCGAAACCACAGGGGGGCCAGCTCGCTACTGGCGTGTGGCGGGTACGCAGACCAGAATAGGCATGATCTCGCCGCACAGTCATAACTTCTGCGAAGCCTGCAACCGCGTACGCATCACCTGCAAGGGCGAGTTGTTCCTGTGCCTGGGTCAGGACAGCAAAGTGGACCTGATGCCTTTGCTGCGCGAGCACCCGCAAGACGATGCGCCGCTGATCGCCGCCATCGTGGGTTCCATGCAGATCAAACCCAAAGGTCACGATTTCGACCTCAAGCGGGCCGCACCCGCCGTGGTGCGCTTCATGTCCGTCACCGGTGGCTGATACTCAATCCATCACCGCAGCAGCAACATCCACATGAACACCCCAGCCCACTCCTACCCCATCAGCGGCCTGATCTTGGCTGGCGGACTGGCACGCCGCATGGGCGGCCTGGACAAAGGTCTGGCAGATTACCGGGCACGTCCCATGATCGTCAGCGTGCTGGAGCGCCTGCGCCCACAAGTCAGCGAAGTGCTGATCAACGCCAATCGTCATCAAACCCAATATGCGGCATTCGGCCACCCTGTCATCAGCGACCACATCGCCGACTTTGCCGGCCCGCTGGCCGGGATAGCCGCCGGCCTGCGCGCCAGCCGGCATGCCCTAGTGCTATGCGTACCATGCGATGCGCCGCTGTTAGCTGCAGACCTGGCACAGCGACTGCTGACTGCGCTACTGGAGACTGACGCAGAGATCGCCGTTGCCAGCAGTGCCGGGCAAACGCAACCGGTGTTCTGCCTGTGTCGCACTCACTTATTGCCGGGACTGCAGCAATTTCTGCAGCAAGGTGGTCGCAAAGTGGATCACTGGCAAAACAGCATCAAGTGCGTACAAGTGCGCTTTGACGATGCCGCTGCCTTCTGCAACATCAACACACTGGATGAACTGGAAGCATTCGCAACCAGTGAGGCATACCGGGCCGAAACAGGATCATCATGAGCGCTCCAACTGAAGTACCTCGACTGCTCGGTGTATGCGCCTATGCTAGCGGGGCAGGAAAAACCACCCTGCTCACCCAGCTGATCCCCTTGCTGGTCGCTGAAGGCCTGCGCGTCTCGGTGATCAAACACGCCCATCATCGTTTCGATATCGACCACCCGGGCAAGGACAGTTACCGTCTGCGCGAAGCCGGCGCAGTGCAGACACTGATAGGCTCGCGGCATCGCTGGGCGCTCATGACCGAGCTGTCCCGTATCCCCAGCCTAGAGGCCGAGGAACCCAGCCTGCAAGTGCTGGTGTCTCAGCTGGACGCACGCTATACCGATCTGGTGCTGGTAGAAGGTTTCCGGCACGAAGCCTTGGCCAAGATCGAGATCCACCGCCCCGCCCTGAATATGCCACTGCTGTCAGCACAAGATCCGGACATCATCGCCATCGCCAGCGATGGCCCGGTAGATAGCAGCCTGCCCGTGCTGGATCTGAATAAGCCGGTCACGGTTGCACGCTTCATTCTGAACTGGATGAATGCAGCACACGGACTTACGCCACAAACTTAGTTGAGTTGAGCCCCCATGTCGAGCAAACCCATCACCGAACTGATCCACAATGCCAGCTGCCTGGATGATTACGACCCGAACTCCATGCCGGTGGCGCAGGCACGCCGTGTCATTCGCGATTACCTGAGCCCGGTCACTGGTACAGAATCTCTAGCGTTGCGGGCCGCGCTGGGGCGTGTACTGGCCGCCAATATCCTGTCACCACACAATGTGCCGAACCATGACAATTCGGCCATGGACGGCTATGCATTCAATGCCGACGACCTGCAGGCGGAGTCGGTAACGCGCTTGCACATCGCGGGGACCGCCTTTGCCGGAACGCCTTACACCGGCAAGCTGGCACCTGGTCAGTGCGTACGCATCATGACCGGGGCCATGCTGCCGGCGGGCAGCGACACCGTGGTGGTGCAGGAGCGCGTGCAGATAGAAGGTGATCACATCGCGTTTCAGCAAAACCTGGAACGTGGCATGAACACACGCCTCGCCGGGGAAGATCTCAAACAAGGCCAAGTGGTACTCGCTACTGGTCATCTGCTGCGCCCGGCAGACCTTGGTGTGCTGGCCTCGTTAGGGCTGGGGGAAGTCCGCGTCTGGCGCAAGTTGCGCGTGGCCTTCTTCTCCACTGGCGACGAACTGGCCAGCATAGGCCAGCCCCTGGCCAGCGGGCAGGTCTACGACAGCAACCGTTACACGCTATACGGCATGCTGACGCGTCTGGGTGTAGAGGTGATCGACATGGGGGTGGTCCCTGATGACCCGGCCTTGCTGGAGCAGGCCTTGCTGGATGCCTCGGCCTGTGCCGATGTGATCCTGACCAGCGGCGGCGTCTCGGTGGGCGAAGCAGATCATATCAAGGCACTGCTGGCCAAACTGGGCCAGGTCGTGTTCTGGAAGATCGCCATGAAACCCGGCCGGCCGCTGGCTTATGGCAAAGTAGGTCAGGCGCATTACTTCGGCTTGCCTGGCAACCCGGTTGCCGTGATGGTGACCTTTTATCAGTTCGTACGCGAAGCGATGCTGGTGCTGATGGGGCAGGCTGACCCGGCTCCCTTGCCGCTTTTGCAAGCGGTATGCATAGACCCGATACGCAAGCTCAAGGGTCGCACTGAGTTCCAGCGCGGCATCCTGTTCACAGATCAGGATGGCAGCTGGAAAGTACGCACCACTGGCGGCCAGGGTTCGGGCATGTTGAGCTCGATGTCGCTAGCCAATTGCTTCATCGTACTCAGTGAAGAAACCGGCGATCTGCCTGCGCTGCAAACTGTGCAGGTACAACTGCTGGAAGGTTTGATCTAAGACCACCGCGAGGCCGTCGTGGTGAACAGGACCGCGCGCCACATGTTCCGTTGATGCGCACGTATGCTTCCGGCTGACATGTTGGTGCGTGTACTCTGGAAATTCACTATAAGGAATCATGATAATCCTGATGTATTTATAGCGCGGAATGTTATAGGCTCCGCAGTCAAAAATTAATTGCATCCAGGTCTATCATGTTCACAAGAAAAAAACTCCCCTGTGCCGTGCTGTTCGCATGCGCTTTTTCCAGCTATAGCTTTGCCGAACCAGCCCAGCCAACAGTCACTGCAGACAAACCGGCACCAGGTAAAACAGCCATCATCCTTGCTCCGGTGGTGGTGACGGCGACGCGACAAGCAACCGATAGTTTTGATCTGCCCGTGGCGATCGATCTGGTAGAACAAGACAAAATCCAGGATGGTCAGGCCAAGATGACCTTGTCTGAAAGCCTGATCCGCGTGCCCGGCATCACCGCCCAGAGCCGCACCCAGATGGCACAGGACCCGCAGATCTCCACACGTGGCTTTGGCGCACGCTCCGCATTCGGGGTACGTGGTGTGCGTGTCTATGTCGATGGCATCCCGTTGACCATGCCGGATGGCCAAGGCCAGCCTGGCATCGTGGACCTTGGCGTCGTCAAAGGCATCGAAGTCATGCGTGGCCCGTTCTCTGCGCTATATGGCAACTCCTCGGGCGGGGTGATCCAGATGCTGACCGAAGATGCGCCGCGCTCACCTGAATTGTCCGGCGGACTGTTATTGGGCAGTTACAACACCCATCAGGAAACACTGCGCGCGGCGGGCACCGAGGATGGCATGGAATACCTGCTCAATTACTCGCAATACTCATCCGACGGTTACCGCGATCGCAGCGCGAACGAAAAAAAACAGGGCACTGCCAAATTCAGGTTCAATCTCAATGAAGACACCCAGCTCACCACGCTGGTCAACTGGTTCGAGCAGGATGCACAAGACCCACTCGGGTTGACGCGTGCGCAAGCCTTCAGTCAGCCCAAGAGTGTGGTCGATGCGGCCATCAATGCCAGAACCCAGGTCAGCCGCAGCCATACGCAAGTGGGTTTCAAGCTTGACCATCAAGTGAACGAACACAATGCCGTGGTCATCACCAACTATCTGGGCACACGCGAGAACGAACAGTTGCTGCCACGCAATGCCCTTGGCACGCTGGGTCGCACCAGCCAGATCTCGCGCGAGTTCTGGGGCATGGATGCACGCTGGGACAACCGTGGCATGCTGCTGGGCCAACCCTACACCTTCAGCCTGGGCACCACGTATGGCAGGATGGAAGATGACCGCACCGACACCAACACCGCCAGCGGTTCCAACGTGGGGATATTGAACCGTGACGAAAAGAACATCGCGCGCAATTTTGACCAGTACGCACAGGCCAAATGGTCCGTGCGTGACGATGTGGACCTGCATCTGGGGGTGCGTCGCACCAAGATCAGCCTGGACATCGACGACCAGCTGATCAGCAACGGCAGTGGCGACAACAGCGGTGGCGTCAGCTACCGCAAGACCACGCCGGTGATCGGTGCCGTCTGGAAGCTCAACCCGGCCTTCAATCTGTATGCGAACTACGGCACCGGTTTTGAAACACCGACCTTTATTGAAGTGGCTTTCGCCAACCCCGCTAACACCAGCACGCCGAACCTGCGCCTCAAGCCTAGCGAAAGCCGCAATTTCGAGGTGGGTGCCAAGGCTTTCCTGAGCGACAACACGCGCGCCAACCTCAGCCTGTTCAAGATCACCACGGATGACGAGATCGTGCTGGACAACAACGTCAATGGCATCGCCACCTATGCCAATGCGAACAAAACCAGTCGCAACGGTGCCGAGTTGTCCATCGAGTCGCAGCTGCCGCACAACGTCACGCTGTATGGCGCTTACACCCTGCTCAATGCCAAGTTCGACTCGGATTTCACTACGGCATCCGGCAACACCATCACCGCTGGTAACGTGATCCCGGGCACCTACCATACGCAGATCTATGCTGAAGCCGCGTGGAAGCATGTCGCCAGCGGCTTCCGTACCGCCATCGAGGCCCGCCATAACAGCAAAGCCTACGTCAACGACACCAACACGGACAGCGCACCGTCTTACACCATCTTCAACCTGCGCGCCGGTTTCGAACAGAAGCTGCAGAACTGGCGCTTCAGTCAGTATCTACGTGTGGAAAACATCTTCGACAAGAACTACATAGGCTCGGTACGCGTCAATGATGGTAACGCCCGTTTCTTTGAACCAGCGGCAGGCACCAACTGGTTGCTAGGCCTTAATGCTACTTACCGCTTCTGATGATGATGCGGTACCGTATCTGGCTTAAGTAACCTAAGTCACAGACCAGTGCTCGGGTCTGGCCTATGCTGGATACTCAGCCTTGTACAGCGTGAGCGCAGCAAGGCTGGCACTGTGAATCACAAACGTTGGTACTCACATAAGCAGAGTAATGAAAGGCCGGCATCCACGACCAAGTGATAGCACGGCGTGTAATGCCCGCCTGGTAACTGGCTGGATACTAAAAATAGCGTATTAAGGAGATGGCAATCGTGGTCAAACATTTACTGTTCGTCAAAATCGCGTTGGCTGGCATGCTGGTCAGCCTGAGCTCTGGAGCATGGGCCGAAGCCGACCCCAAGTTGTGGCCAGTGGTCAAAGAAGCGTTCTTTGCCCAGCGCCCTATCGAGGACAATGTACCGTTCATCGTGCTGACCGCACCCAAACGGGCAGAAAGCGGTGCTCAAGTGCCGTTCTCGATCGCCGTCGACCAGACCCAGGCAGATGCCAACGCCATCAAAAAAATCTACATCATCGTGGATGCAAACCCTATCCAGCTGGCAGCCACCTACCATCTGACCGAGCAACTGGGCAAGTTCAACCTGTCCACGCGCATCCGTCTGGAAACGGATTCCTTCGTACGTGCCATCGGTGAAACCGCGGATGGCAAACTGTATATGTCGGCGATCGCTATCCGCGCTGCAGGCGGCTGTGGTGGCACCATAGACAATGACGAAGCCGCCGTGCGTGCCAGTGCCGGCAAGATCAAGATGAACATAGAAGCCCCAGCCAGCTTCGGCAGCCCGACCGCAGCCACCTTCATCATCAAGCATCCGATGCGCACCGGTCTACAGCGTGACTTGGTTTCGCAAGGCTTCCTGCCTGCGTTCTATATCAAGAAAGCCGATTTCGTTTATAACAAGAAACCGGTGATGACCGTGGATTTTGGGGTGGGGACCAGTGAAGATCCTTACCTGAAATTCAATTTCATCCCGGCCACTGCAGGCACACTGGAAGTTCAGGCGGTCGATAACGAAGGCAAGTCCTTCAGCCATCAGACCGAGTTGAAAAGCTAGGGACAATCAGACAAAAAAGGGCGCTGTGAGCGCCCTTTTTTGTCTGCAAATACTCAATGTATCGACATACGCTTCAGCGTATCGTCCTTGTTGATGAATCTGTGCTTGAGCGCACCCAGAATGTGCAACACGATGAAGGTGATGAACACAACGCCAACCAGCTCGTGCACTTCCACAAAGATCTCGCGCAAACTCTTGTCATCCAGGCCGCTCAGCAAAGGAAGACCGAACCATTTGACACCATATTTACTGGCCACCGCCATGATCAGACCGCTGACCGGCATCGCCACCATCAGCAGATAAAGCAAGATGTGCACCTTGTTAGCCAGTGCTTTTTCCCATGCCTTGAGCGTGCTCAGTAGCGCAGGTGGTCGATGCGTCAAACGCCATAATACGCGGATAAGGATCAATGCCAGCAAGGTCACGCCTATGGATTTGTGCAAGTTGAAATAAAAGGTGCGGGGTGAGGCTTCTTCTGCCAGATGCCAGGTATAGAGCCCCAGGTCGAACAGATCGTAACTCATGGCTTTGGCGCCGTCCTTGGGCAGTTCGCTCATGTACCAGCCGAGCGCGAACATGAACAGCACGCCGAAGGCGATCAGCCAATGCAGTATCACGGCTGTTCGGGTATAGCGTTCAATGGATGCGGTCATTCACGTGTCCTCATATGGCTAAGATTGGATAATAAATTGGCAATAGACACAGGTCTTGCATCTAAGCTCATGCATACGCATGCGACTCTGCGCTGCAGGCTTGGTTCGCTTGACTACATTTTACCGGCAATTGTATGTCGATTTCATCAAAACCACGGCATCACACCATGGATACACTAGAATGCCCGACAACCCTGTCCTGCAAGGAGGCGCCATGTCAGCCCTGATCCGATTGCTACTATTGCTGCTCGTGTCCACGAGCGTACACGCTGAACTGTTGTTCGAACAGGCGGCCCCTGGCGTGTTCGTACACCATGGCGCCCATCAGGACCTGTCTGAAGGCTATGCAGGCGACATCTGCAACATCAGCTTCATCGTCGGCAGCAAAGGCGTGGCGGTCATCGACAGTGGCGGCAGCCTCAAGGTCGGGCAACAACTGCACGCCGCCATCCGCAAGGCCACAGCGCTTCCGATCTTGTATGTGATCAACACCCATGTCCACCCGGATCATATCTACGGCAATGCTGCGTTCGTCGCTGAAAAGGCCACTTTCGTCGGGCATGCCAAGCTGGCTGGCGCCATGGAGCAGCGCAAGGAAGCCTATGCCCGCCTGAACCAGCAGTGGATGGGGGATGCGTTCGCAGGCAGCGAACTGGTCAAGCCTGTACTAGAGGTTGCTGACACGGCAACACTGGATCTGGGCGACCGCCAGTTGCAACTACAGGCACATCCGCTGGCCCACACCAACACCGACCTCACCATACAAGACAGTCTCAGCGGCACGCTGTGGACTGGCGATCTGCTGTTCGTGGAGCGTACGCCCTCTATCGATGGCGACATCAAGGGCTGGATAGCGGTCATCGATAGGCTGAAGAAAAGTACCGCCACGCAGATGGTGCCGGGGCATGGCCCAGTGGTAAAAGACTGGCTAAGCGCCTTGGATCGTGAGCAAGGCTATCTGAAGCGCTTGCTGGACGATGTGCGTGCCAGCATCAAGAACGGCGGCACCATGGAGAAAGCCATGGAGACCGCGGCGGCGGATGAGAAAAACAACTGGCAGTTGTTCGACATCGTGAACCGCCGCAATGTGAATATGATCTACCCAGGGCTGGAATGGGAATAGCGCGTCGTGTGGTAGCGGCGGCCAGCATGTATAATCGTTGAAAAATAACGATGACGTTGCCTGGCAACGTTGCCAGATAAACCAGCCACATCGATCCAATCCTGCCACTTTAGCCGTGATGTCTGCCCATAGTCTGTCAGCTACGCCGCAACCCAGGCTTGCCTGGACTATCGCTATTTCGCTATTGCTGCACCTCATTTTGGCTACGCAGATGCCGAATCTTGACGCGCCTGTGCCAGAAAAGCCCAAGCCACTGACCATCACGCTGCTTGAACCGCCACCGCCGCCAGCACCAGAACCTGTAGCTCCACCGCCACCGGAGCCACCGCCACCTCCTCCGCCCAAGCCGGTTTCGGTGAAGACACCGTCACCGCCCAAACCTCAAGTCAAACCGACTGAGATCGCGGAGCCCCCACCCAGTAACACACCACCGGCTGAAGCCCCCAGCGCGCCGCCTGTACCCGCCATCATTGCGACGGAGCCCGTACCGGATGCGCCACCGCCACCTGTGGTGGTTCCCCCTGCACCACCGCCACCAAAGCCGACCGGACCTAGTCAGGTCGACCTGGATGCGGCACGCGCTCGCTATGGCAGCCTGCTCGGCTCCGAGCTCGCCAGACACAAGGACTACCCCCACATCGCTAGGGTACGCAAATGGGTAGGCGTGGTGACGGTGTTCCTGGAGCTGGATGACCAGGGCAGAGTGCTCAGTAGCAAGATCATCGAGTCCAGCGGTCACAACGTGCTGGATAAGCAAGCGCTGGAAATGGTGGCAAAATCCAGCTTCCCGCCCTTGCCCGAGGTGCTTAAGGGCAGCAGCTTCGGGGTTAGCATCCCCATCAGCTTCGACCTCAAGGATTGAGGTTTGCCTATATGAAACGCACGCGGTCACTCAAGCACCTGCTGCTGATACACGAGCTGGCGTTCATCGGCCTAATCGTGCTGGCAGGCGCCGCAGGGGTGCTGGGCATACGCCTGTGGGATGACTCCTCGCAAGAGTCGCAGCGCATCCATGTGCTGGTACAAGAGATCCAGCAAACGCGTGGCGACCTGTACCGGCAGATGAAGGAGCTGTTCGATGCTTTCTTCCTGGCCGACTCCACAGCGCAGATCGAGTACGACACCTACACCATCTCCATCCGTCAGCATTTCGAAAAGCTCGATGCCCTAGCGGAGGGTGAGGCCGAGCATGCGGCGATCAACAATCTGCGTGCCAGTTATACTGAGTTCCTGGAATTGACCCGCGATATCTTCCGTCAACCAAGACGACTCAGTGACGAGTCATTGAACAAGACGCTGAATATCGATCTGGAGTCTGGCATCTTTCAACGTTATGAGGATGTCGCGGCCGAAGCCGAACGCCTGCTCGCAGCCAAACAGCAGGAGCTGGAACAACGCCTGCAGGACGCCAAGCGCACCTCCATCACCCTGTTCATCATCCCGATCGCGTTTGCCATCCTGCTGCTGTTATTCTCGCGCATGTTCCTGCTGCGCGCATTGGTACGTCCTATCGAAGGTATCGTACACGCCACCACCGAGATCAGCGCTGGCCGCCTGGAACACAAAGCGCCTGAAGCGGGCGCTGCCGAACTGGCTACCTTGTCCCGCGCTATCAACCACATGGCCGAAGAGCTGGCACATAGCCAGGAGGCCTTGATCCGCAGTGAGAAGCAGGCGGCCATGGGCTTGCTGGTGCCCATGCTGGCACACAATATCCGCAACCCTCTGGCCAGCATACGCGCCACGGCACAAGTCGCTGACAGCGCAGAACTGGACCGTGACACACGCGAATCACTGGAAGGCATCATCAGTAGCGTGGACCGGCTGGAGCGCTGGACTGGCTCGCTGCTGGCGTATCTGCACCCACTCAAACCACAGCTCAGTCACAGTCATTTGCGTCAGATCGTTGAAGGCGCGCTGGTTCCGCTACAACACCGTGTGCGCGAGAAAGCGCTGAAATTAAAACTGCCAAGCTGGCAAAAGCAGGATGACAGCCTGTTCACCGACGAGCATTTGCTGGAACAGGCCCTGTATAACCTGTTGCAAAACGCCGTGGAGGCCGCGCCCAATCAGAGCACGCTGGAGATCAGCGCCCTGATATCGGCGACTACCGTACGCCTGCAGTTGGCAGACCGTGGGCCAGGCATGCCATTCAAACCGGATCCGCATGCCATCAGCCCGGGCCCTTCTACCAAGCGCTTTGGTACCGGCCTCGGCATTCCATTTGCATTCAAAGTGTGTGAAGCGCTTTCCGGCAGCATCGTGTTCAGCGAACGCAAAGGCGGCGGCACGCTCATCACGCTGGAACTGCCGCGCCGCCATCATGTCATCTGACCGTACTGGAAATTTGCTGCCCGGCATGTACCAGCAGGCTGTTTATCAGCCATAATGTACTTAATCGGGCAATTCCTTTAACTGCTAGTTAACGTTGATAAGCGAATACTTATAATGTCCGAACCTCAATTGCACGACTTCACGCTGGCCGCTACGAGCGGTAAATCCTTTCAGCTTGCCGCTTATCAAGGCAAGACACTGCTCATCTATTTTTATCCCAAAGACGCCACGCCAGGCTGTACCACGCAGGCTGTCGCGTTCCGTGACGCCTACGCCGACTTCCAGGCATTGGGCGTTGAGATCGTTGGCATCTCGCGTGACAGCCTCAAATCACACGAGAACTTCCGTACCAAGTTCAGCCTACCGTTCGAGCTGGCGTCCGATAGTGAGGAGATCGCCTGCGGCTTATTCGATGTGATCAAAATGAAAAGCATGTACGGCAAACAGGTGCGCGGTATTGAGCGCAGCACCTTTATCATCGGCCCGGATGGCCAGATTGCCAAATCCTGGCGCAAGGTCAAAGTAGATGGCCACGCCGGGGATGTACTTTCTAGCTTGCGAGCTCTGTTGAATTCCTAACCCTTGTTCACCTGAAAGCTGGTATTGATGAGTCTACTGCGCACTGCCACCACCAAATTGTTCGTGCTCGACACCAATGTGCTGATGCATGACCCCTCCAGTCTGTTTCGCTTTGAAGAGCATGACGTCTACCTGCCTATGGTGACGCTGGAAGAACTGGACAACCACAAGAAGGGCATGACGGAAGTGGCGCGAAATGCGCGCCAGGCCAGTCGCAATCTGGAGCAGATCGTCGGCGCTTCGCTGGACAAGCTGGAGAACGGTTCTCCGCTGGGCATCAACGGCAACACCTTCGTCACTGGCCGCCTGTTCCTGCAGACGGCCGCTGTGAGCGTGGAACTGCCCATGCTGGCAGGTGGCAAGGCAGACAACCAGATCCTGAGTGTAGTGGCAGACCTGCAGAAGCAATGTCCGCAACGCCAGGTCATCCTGGTCAGCAAGGACATCAATATCCGCATCAAGGCACGCGCGATCGGTGCGCCAGCGGAAGATTACTTCAATGACCAGGTGCTGGAAGATACCGACCTGCTGTATACCGGCATACGCGAACTGCCGGAAGATTTCTGGGAAAAGCATAGCAAGGACATCGAATCCTGGCAGGAAGCCGGCCGCATGTATTACCGCGTCACCGGGCCGATCTGCAAGAGCCTGCTGATCAACGAATTTGTGTACTACGAATATGACAAGCCTTTCCATGCCATCGTCCGCAATGTGAAGGGTAATATCGCGGTGCTGGAAGTGGTCAAGGACTACATGCAGCCCAAGCACAGCGTGTGGGGCATCACCGCACGCAACCGCGAGCAGAATTTCGCGCTGAACCTATTGATGGATCCGGAAGTGGATTTCGTCACCTTGCTGGGCCAGGCTGGCACAGGGAAGACGCTACTCACACTGGCATCTGCACTGACGCAGACACTGGATAAAAAGATCTACAGCGAGATCATCATGACGCGAGTGACCGTGCCTGTGGGTGAAGATATCGGCTTTTTGCCTGGTACCGAAGAAGAAAAGATGGCGCCATGGATGGGCGCGCTCGAAGACAACCTCGACGTGCTCAACAAGTCAGACGACGACGCTGGTGAATGGGGACGTGCCGCGACACAGGATCTGATCCGCACACGCATCAAGATCAAGTCGCTTAATTTCATGCGCGGCCGCACCTTCCTGCATAAATTCCTCATCATCGACGAAGCGCAGAACCTCACGCCCAAGCAGATGAAGACCCTGATCACACGGGCAGGCCCTGGCACTAAAGTGGTTTGTCTGGGTAACATCGCCCAGATCGATACGCCTTACCTGACTGAAGGCAGCTCTGGCCTCACTTACGTAGTGGACCGCTTCAAGGGCTGGGAACACAATGGCCACGTGACCTTGGTACGTGGCGAACGCTCACGATTAGCGGATTTTGCAGCAGAAGCACTGTAATGTTTCCACTGGCTGTCACACAGGCTAGGTAAAATGAGTTCACTGATGCAGTGCGGCGTTCGGCTCGCAGGCAATAACGGGTTGGAGCGCCGCAAACTGCGATGAATCTAGGTTTTTACACCATACTGTTAGCGCAGTTCCTGTCTGCGCTGGCAGATAACGCGCTGCTATTCGCCGCGATCGCCCTGTTACAGGCCCAGCATGCGCCAGACTGGCATACGCCGCTGCTGCTGCAGTTCTTTGTGATCTCCTACATCGTGTTAGCGCCGTTCGTCGGTGCCATCGCAGACGCATTCCCCAAAGGGCGTGTGATGTTCGTTTCCAACAGCATCAAGTTCGTAGGTGGCATCGCCATGCTGTTGGGCATGCCGCCTTTATATGCTTATGGCATCGTCGGTATAGGCGCTGCAGCCTACTCACCAGCCAAGTACGGCATTTTGACCGAGTATCTGCCGCCCCATGCGCTGGTGAAAGCCAATGGCTGGATGGAAGGCTCGACCGTGATGGCGATCATTCTTGGTGCCATCGTGGGCGGCAAGATGGCCGCCGCAAATCCGGAGCAGGCCGTGTTATTGATCACCTTGCTCTACGTGGTAGCCGCCGTATTCAATTACTTTATTCCGCGTCTGCCCATCGACCACAAACCACCCAAGAAGAACCCGCTGTTCATGATCGCCGACTTCTGGCATTCCTGCAAAGTACTGTGGCGCGATCCGCAAGGGCAGGTTTCGCTGGCAGTGACCACGCTGTTCTGGGGGGCTGGCGCCACCCTGCGCTTGGTCGTGCTTGCTTGGGCGGGGGTAGCGCTGATGTTTGATATCGAGCAAGCGACGCAGCTGATCGCGATCGTCGCAGTGGGGATCGCCATCGGCTCCGTGATCGCGGCACGTTGGATCACGCTGGAGCAATCCACGCGCGTACTGCCGGCGGGCATCATCATGGGCATGCTGGTCATCGCCATGGCAGCCATTCACGACTGGCATGCTGCAGGTGTGCTGCTGTTCGCGGTTGGCGTGCTCAGCGGTTATTTTGTTGTGCCGCTGAACGCCTTGTTACAACACCGCGGGCATTTGCTGATCGGTGCGGGGCATTCCATTGCCGTGCAGAATTTCAATGAGAATCTGGGCATTCTGATCATGATAGGGATCTACACCTTGATGCTGAAGGCAGAGATGCATATCAACCTGATCGTGGTGCTATTCGGCTTGTTCGTGATGTTGAGCATGACAGCCATCACACGGCTGTATAGACGCAAAGTCTGACTATGCATTAACAACGTGTATAAAAAAACCACATGCGTTGAGCATGTGGTTTTTTTAGGCCTACGATATGCAGGTACTACCCACGTACCGCTAGCACTGCCTAGCTTTAGTGAAGCTTTACTTGCGCTTCCGAACGACGCGTGATGAGACGCGCAATGGTCTGCAAGAACACTTCAAAGAAGCCGTGCAAGGTCATCTGGTGCATCTTGTAGAGCGACTTGTACATAAGGCGTGCAAACATGCCTTCAATGTACATACTGCTGCCCGACAATGCCCCCATCAGGCTACCAACCGTGGAATAACGGCCCATGTTCACCAGGGACCCATAATCACGGTAGGTGTATTCCAGCAAGGGCTTGCCAGCCACACGGCGCTTTAATGATGTGCACAGCATGGAGGCCTGTTGGTGCGCTGCCTGAGCGCGCGGCGGCACTGTTTCTGCGTGACCTGGCCATGGGCAGGCTGCGCAATCGCCAAAGGCAAAGATGTCATCGTCCAGCGTCGTTTGCAACGTGCGTCTGACCACGAGCTGATTGATTCTGTTGGTCTCAAGCCCATCCAGCTCACTCAGGAAATTAGGCGCCTTGATGCCTGCAGCCCACACCACCAGCGCGGACGGAATGAAACGACCGCTATGCGTGTGCACACCTTTCTGGGTGACCTCGGTGACGCGCTCTCCGGTGTAAACGTGCACGCGCAGCTTACGCAACTCGTAGTCTACGGCCTGTGAAAGCTTGGGCGGCAAAGCTGGCAACACACGGTCACTGGCTTCGATCAATGAGATCTTGATGTCTTTATCCGGATCGATCTTGTCCAGGCCATAGGCCGCCAGCTCACGTGTTGTATTGTGCAGCTCGGCCGACAGCTCGACACCCGTGGCCCCTGCTCCCACGATGACCACTTCGAGCTGGCCTGCCTGTACCGGTGCCGCTTGAGTTTGCGCCCGCACCAGGGCATTGTGCAAACGGCGATGGAAACGTTCAGCCTGGTCTTGAGTATCCAGTGCGATAGAATGCTCACGCGCGCCCGCGATACCAAAATCGTTGG
Organism: Methylobacillus flagellatus; assembly: GCF_005502435.1. Lineage (GTDB taxonomy): Bacteria > Pseudomonadota > Gammaproteobacteria > Burkholderiales > Methylophilaceae > Pseudomethylobacillus > Pseudomethylobacillus flagellatus_A. The sequence goes on along the minus strand of NZ_SCOU01000004.1, from coordinate 212,067 downwards.
TGGTACTGCCTACCGCGATCACCAGCGTGTCATATTTGAAGGTACGGCGCGGAATGACTTCTGCACCATCTTCGTCATAATTTGCCCCCACATACACTTCACGTTTGGTACGGTCTATCCCATCCATATTGCCCAAACGGAAATGGAAGTGATGCCAGTGCGCCTGAGCCAGATACTCCAACTCGTGTTTATCCGGGTTCATGCTGCCGGCTGCGATCTCATGCAGCAAAGGCTTCCACACGTGCGTGCGGGTCCGGTCAATCAGCGTGATCTCCGCTTTACCTTTGCGACCCAAGCTGTCACCCAGTTTGGTTGCCAGCTCCAGGCCGCCTGCACCACCGCCTACGATAACGATCTGGTGCAGATTTTTTTGCTTCATTTGCATTGAATACTTTCTATAAGCACATTCTGCGTGCTGATGTATGTCCTGATTAGTTCAACCACGGGGTGTCGCCACCGCCTTTATATTGAGTACGCAGGAAAGCAATGATCTTCAGGATGTCATCCGTCGGTACGTACTCTGGACCAGAAACCTGCTGGTGCCAGGCGAACATCCCGCCATTGCTGCCACCGGCGATGGTTTCAAACATCCCCTTGTCTGTTGTATGTTTGGCGTACTGCCAACGCGCATCCGTGATGGCGACCGCAACTTGACCGTCACCATTAGGGCCATGGCATTGAGTACAAGAGTAATAGCCAAATTTCTTCTTGCCTGCTTTTGCCATTTCCGCATCTGCGGCATACAGCTTGGTGTACGGATTGATGCAGGTAGCCAAAAACTCTTTCGCTTCCGGAGTATCGGTATCGACTGCCTTGATAGGCAATGCGCTGCCATCTTTGGTAGAGACCAAAGCGCACTGTCCGCTAGAAGAGCTAGCATCGGCCTTCTTTTCAGCACTTTCAGTGCCCGCGCCTCCTGATGAATCTTTGTCGCCACATGCGGCTAACATGGTGATCAACAATAGCGAGATCAAGGTTCTTGTAGTTTGCATAGCAACTCTCCTGAATAGGTATGATGGATTTTACCTCAAATCATGCGGACATAAAAAAACCGGTCACTGCTTGCGCAATGACCGGTTCTTCAAGCTTGAACTGCTTAGTTCAGCCAGGGCTTGTCGCCGCCGCCTTTATACTGGCTGCGCAGGAAAGCAATGATCTTCAGAATATCATCCGTTGGGACATACTCAGGACCAGAAACTTGCTGATGCCATGCGAACATACCGCCATTACTACCACCAGCGATGGTCTCAAACATACCCTTGTCGGTCGTATGCTTGGCATATTGCCAGCGCGCATCAGTGATCGCTACCGCAACTTGACCATCGCCATTAGGACCATGACACTGGGTGCAGGAGTAGTAACCAAACTTCTTCTTACCTGCTTTAGCTTTCTCAGGATCAGCAGCATAGATTTTGGTGTACGGATTGACACAGGTTTCCAAGAATTGCTTGGCTTCCGGAGTGTCGGTATCAACTGGTTTGATTGCTAATGGACTGCCATCTTTAGTCGATACAAAGTTACATGCTGCGTTTGCTTGCAAAGGCATCAGACTTGCCAATGCCAGCAATGATACAAAGAAAGTAGCCTTTACTGCTTTATTGCCTAACATGTCATCTCCTCGTTTTGAAATTCATGCCGCTTCGATTGATGCTGTACAAAAACCGACTCGCATCTCGAATAACGAACCATGATTTACTTGGTTGACGCCGCTTCCAAGTAAAAGAGTATTTTATTATTCATTCTTGGGAATTGCATCCCCACGAGCATCTTTTTTCTTGCCTTTTGTTGGTTCTACGACAGGTACATGCGGGATACCGTACTCATCGAGGATTTTCAGGATGTCGGCTTGACGACGGTCCAGCACGCCTTGAATCTCGGCCAGTCGTTCGGTCTCTTTCTTACGCACACCAACGGAGATGTTGTAACCCAACTGGCCGGACTTATCGATATCACCATATTCAGGCGCAGGCACAACTACCATAGGTACCGTGGATTTCTTGGCATAGTAACCTGCGATCGGACCCCACAGGATCGCAATATCGATATCACCCTTGGCCAGATCATCAACGATAAAGCTAGGTGGCAGGTTCAAGTCACGCATCAGTCGATAAGGACGTGCATTTGCCATCAAATCCTTATCAAACAATGGGCGTGCTACTGGCGCTTTGTCCACCACACCGATGACGCCTTTACGCAAATCCGGGGAGTCCCAGTCCGTGATATTGAATCCGCTCTCCTTGCGCCAGATGAACACATGGCCGGAGCGGTAATAAGGTTTGGAAGTCAGCAAGGCATCGTTACCTGTATTGGTACCGATGATGACATCACAGCGGCCAGCATTCAGCGTATTACGTAAGAATCCGAAGCGGTCATACCAGAACTGGTAAGAGAGTTTTTTGCCTAGATCCTTGGCGATCAATTCAGCGATCTTGTTTTCAAAGCCTTCAAGCTTTGCGTTGGAGAATGGCAGATTGTCTTGGTCTGCACATACTTTGAATTCTGACGGATCTGGGATGCGGCGCGCTTCGCCACCCCGGCCCGAGTTCAGGTCTACTGCGATTGAAGTATCTTCCTCTGCATGTGCCATCGACGCCATTGCAGCGAGCACAAGCATCAAGGAAAATTTATGTAGGTTTTTAAGCATTGTTATTTCCTTATCGTCAGTTAGCTTTTTCAATCCCCATATAAAAAGCACCCCGCGTAAGCGGGGTGCTTTTAGGACAGACTAACTAACGGTTAGTTCTGAAAATCAAGTCTCTCGACTAGATTACAGAGCGAACACGTTCAGTGCACCGCCGCCAGGAGCAGCGTTGTACTTGGTCAGTTCCTTGTAACCACCAGCGGCACCCAGAGCATCGGTGTCGTTGTTCAGGCCCAGGTTCATCGCCACGCCAGCCCAACCGCCGATACCGGACAGTACGCCAACGTATTGTTTACCCTTGTGACCGTAGGTGAATGCGTTACCAATCACGCCGGAACCAACTTGATGCTTCCACAGTTCCTTACCGGAGCTAGCGTCAACAGCCTTGAACCAGCGGTCCAGGGTACCGTAGAACACCAGGTTGGAAGCGGTCGTCAGAGCACCACCCCAAGCAGAGAACTTCTCTTTGTTGTACCAAACGCTCTTGCCGGACATTGGGTCATAAGCAGCGAAGCCACCCATTACACCGTCTGGACCTGCAAACATGGTCAGCGTAGCGCCAACCCATGGTTGACCAGCAACATACTTGGACTCAACTGGCTCGTAGGTCATACAAACGTGGTTGAGTGGGCTGTATACCAGGCCGGTCTTAGGCGAGTAAGCGGCTGGTTGTTGGTCCTTGGTACCCAATGCTGCTGGGCAGATACCCTTGGCATTGTAGTCTTGGTGGGTCGAAGCAGAAGCCAGCTTGTTTGGCACACCGGTCTTCAGGTCAACATCAGTTGCCCAGTTAACGAAGGAGTGAACCTTTTCAGCTTGAACCAGAGCACCGGTAGCAGCGTTCCAAGTGTAGTGGAAGCCGTTACGGTCATGGTGCCAAGCGTAGGTCTTGCCACCCTTGTCGAACAGGATGACTTCGTTGATGCCGTCATAGTCCCACTCGTCGTGTGGGGTCATTTGCATGCCCCAACGTGCCATACCGGTGTCAACATCACGTGCAAACACGGTCATGGACCACTTGTTGTCGCCAGGACGTACATCTGGGTTCCATACGGATGGGTTGCCGGTACCGTAGTAGACCAGGTTGGACTTGGCGTCATATGGCCACCAGCCCCAAACAGAGCCACCACCATGTTGCCAACCATCCTTGACAGCTTGTGGCTTCAGCCAGGTCTTAACGCCCAGGTCTTTTTCGCCAATCTTCAGCTTGTCGTTAGGGATCTTCTTGAAGGAACCACCTTCTTTGTTACCACCGTTCACGTCTTCATAGACGGACAGAGCGGAGTACTGTGGGGTGTCCTTGTTGAAGTCAGCACCGATCAGAACTTCGCTGTCTGGACCAGTGGAGTATGCCTTCCATGCCAAGGAACCGTCTTTGATGTTGTATGCAGCGATGAAGCAGCGAACACCGAATTCAGCACCGGAGCAACCGGTCAGGACCTTATCCTTGATGACGTGTGGAGCGTTGGTGTTGGTAGCGCCGACCTTAGGATCGGTGTTTTGCAGATCCCAAACCTTAGCACCGGTCTTCGCATCCAGAGCGACCAAGAAACCGTCATTCTGTTGCAGGAAGATCTTACCGTCGCCGAAGCCCAGACCACGATTTACGTTATCGCAGCACAGAACTGCTTGTACGGATGGGTCTTGCTTAGGGAAGTAGGACCAAACGATCTTTTGGTTGTCGTTCAGGTCAAGAGCGTAGACGTTGTTCGGGAAAGCGGTGTGAACATACATCATGTTGCCGACAACAACTGGGGAACCTTCGTGACCACGGTTAACACCGGTAGCGAACGACCAAGCACCCTTCAGGTTCTTGACGTTACCCTTGTTGATTTGGTCCAGTTGGCTGTAGCCTTGGTTGTTGTGCTGGCCACGTGGATGTGCCCAGTTGTTCTTGTCCTTCATTGCAGCTTCTTGGTCAGCAGCAGCGGAAGCAACCATAGGCATTGCCATGGTTACAGCTGCGAGGCCCAGAGCCAACTTGATTTTGCTCATCTCCATTTTCAATCTCCGTAGTGATTAATACTAAGGGTTATATCCAAACCAGACGCAACATTTACACTCTTTTGTTTTGACGGCTGAGAGTTCATCTAAAATAGCTTCTGATTCTCGCTGCACTTTCATGCGCGTGGTGCATATTAGAACAGTCAAAAATGTTTTGCAATACTCTATTTACAATTTGTTTACAATTTCCGACAAAACCACCTGTTTCAAGCCACAGGGACGCGTGAACTGACCAATCATAAATTACAACCCATTGATTAATATAAGAACAAACCTATGTGTAACGACACTTACAATTTGTATCCTCCGCTTGAGCCCTACCACAGCGACTGGCTGAACGTTGGCAATGGTCACGCCATTTATTTCGAACAGTGCGGAAACCCGGAAGGAATCCCGGTAGTTTTCCTGCACGGCGGCCCTGGCAGCGGCTGCAATCCGGGTCAGCGCCGCTTCTTTGATCCGGATGCTTACCGCATCATCCTGCTCGATCAGCGCGGGTGCGGGCGCAGTACGCCACAGGGCGAGACGCAGCACAACAGCACGGATGAGCTGGTCGATGATATAGAGCGCTTGCGTGCGCACCTAAGCATTCAGAAATGGCTGGTATTTGGCGGCTCCTGGGGCAGCACGCTGGCACTGGCCTATGCCATTGCCCATCCAAGCAAACCTCTGGGTCTGATATTGCGTGGCATCTTTCTAAGCCGCCAGCATGAGATCGACTGGTTTCTGGGCGAATCGCGGCAGTTCGTGCCCGAAGCCTGGCAAGCACTGCTGGACTACCTGCCCACGCCAGAACAGTCCGAGGTACTGGACGCTTATTCTCGTCGCATCTTTTCGGCTGATCCCGCAGTGCACTTTCCCGCAGCGCGCCGCTGGAACGACTATGAAGGCAGCATCATGACCTTGCTACCCGCAGAATCGGCCGGCACCCCGGCGAGTGATGAGGTGCAGCTGGCCAGGGCCAGAGTGCAGATCCACTATATCAAGCAGCTGTGTTTTGTAGGCCACCGCAACTTGTTACAAGAAGCAAGCGCACTGACCCATATCCCGACTCGCATCGTACAAGGTCGCTATGATCTGGTTTGCCCTCCGCTGACCGCATGGGAATTGCGACAAGCCATGCCACATGCCACGCTGGAGATGATTGCAGACGCTGGCCATTCAGCGATGGAACATGGCACCCGTCATGCGCTGATCGCTGCCACCGAACATTTCAAGCACCTGCTCTCCAATGCCTGAGATTTTGCACACACTGCAGCGCCTCATACAGCATCCGGCCATCACGCGCTCACGTGATGCTTATGCCAGCAAGCGCTACAGCACCCCTTTGTTCATCCTGTTCGAAACGCTGAATGCGTTTCGCATGCACAATGGCTTCAGCATCTCGGCGTCACTGGCTTTCTATGCCATGTTTGCCATGATCCCGCTGGTGCTGTTGATGTTCTTCATGCTCAGTCACCTGATCGTCTCGTCCGATTACGCCATCATCAAGCTCGCTATCCTGACCAGCAACCTGCTGCCGCAGCTCAGCAATCGCATCATGATAGAAGTGTATAACGTCTCCAGTCATCAGGCTGCCTGGGGACTGTTCGGGATACTGGCCTTGCTGTGGATCGTAACGCCGCTGGCAGCTGCATTACGCTCGGCGTTCTACACCATGGCTTCGATGGTAGAGGTCCCTTCTTTCTTGAAGCGCAAGTTCAAGGACATCCTCGCGGTACTTGGCATCCTGCTGTTATTGTTCGCCTTCACTGCAGCAGGTCTGATGCTGGAGAAGGTGCTGCATTTTCTACACCCTGACGCGGCTTACTTTCATGCGCTGAATTCAGCCAGCTCATTAGTCCTGACCACGCTGCTGGTGGCGGTGTTCTACCGGCTGTTCTTCCCGGCAGCAGTCGCACTCCGGCATATCCTGTTCAGCGCATTGGTCACCGCCTGCTTGTGGGTAGCCATGCAACCTGCATTCAGCCTGTTCCTGTCCATCAACCCGTCTTATGGCGCCGTGTTCGGCGGCATGAAGACCATCTTCATTTCGATCGCATGGCTTTACTACACCTTCGCTGTGTTTTTACTGGGCACCGAACTGATCGCCACATTGCGAAGAAAAGATGTGCTGCTGTTGCGTGGCTTGTTTGCCGGGATACCGAACACGGATCGCTACTATTTGCAGGCCTTGCTGCAACAATATGGGAAGACCTTCCAAGCCGGTGACTATGTATTCAGGCGCGGTGACCCGGGTGGCGATCTTTACTACCTGGTTTCTGGAGAAGTATTGCTGGAAAGCGAGAAGAAGCGCCTGGTCATTGCTGGCGACTATTTTGGCGAAATGGCCATGCTGGCAGAGGCGCCGAGACTAAGTGACGCTTATGTGCAATCGCCTCGAGCGGAGCTGATCATCATCAGCGAATCCACCTTCGAAACATTGCTGCTCACCGACCCTCAGCTCGCCATGCTGTTTCTGAAAGGCCTGGCACGCAGGCTGCGCGAGCAGATCAGTCATCACAACCTGGCTGAAAACGCGCTGACCTGAGCAAGTTACTTAGTTGAGTGGCAGCGCGAAGTTGACGGTGAACACGTAGTCCTGCGAAGAATCGATACGCTCATCCCGTCCTGCGATGGCTTTGGATACGGCGAAGTCAATATTGGAGAAACTGCTGTCATCACTGATCAGACGCAAGCCTAGAGATGCCGCACCAATGTCATCGACCGGCCTGCCGTTCGACTCATTATAGGTACGTGCCGATTCCAGCAGGAAGAACGGCTGGATACGACTGAAACTGTAGATCGGCAACTGCAGACCATAGGGCAGCAGCTTGTTAAACTCCAGCGAAACACCCCAGCCCGAGTCCCCCGAGATGCGACCGGGACGGAACGCACGGCCAAACTGTAAACCACCGAATGCGACCCGCTCCGATATGGGCAGAATATCGTCACTATGCTGGACGCGCGTCATCGCCGCCATACCCCAGCCATTGGCAAACACATTCTGCTGGGTGAAACTGAACACGGTCTTGGTGAAATCAAGCTTTACCGGGCTATCAAACTGTTGATTGGTTGGCGTCAGCACTATCGATTTGTCCGCGCCCAGGCTATCCAAACCACGTGACAACGCCAACTGGAAGCGACGCACCTGTCCGGGAGCAGACGTGGTGTAGTTCAAGCCTGCGGTCACGGCACGCACATCCGTGGTTTGACTGAGTTTGGCAGTACTCGATTGCGACACATCATCAAAATTGGTTGCCGCAAAGCCGACGGAGCCGACCAGGTTCTTGCCACGCTTGACCATCAATGGATATGAAAGTGTCGTGCTCAGCCGCAAGGAGCTCACATCCCGCTCAACGCCAGGCAAGTTATTGCTGTCTTGTGGATTACCGTTGTAATGCGATGCGTCAAAAGCCAGCTGCATGCCATTGCGCCCGATCGGCATGCTATAGCCCAGAGCGTAGTACTCTTCATCACGCTCAGACAACAAGGTACTGAACGTCACATCTTCCGCCAGCGAGGTATTGCCACTGGCACGAGCCGTGATAATGGCGCGAGCCGTAGGCTCGAGCGCCTCGATACGTCCACTCAAACCAATGGCTTTGCGACTGACGTCCAGCGTCAACTCGGTGGAACCATCGACTTTCTTTGGCACGGGCAGTGAAGCTTGTACCGTCAAACCGGGAATCTGTGCCAGCAAGCCGGTATAGCGCTCCAGGGTTTTTTTAGTCAGCGGCTTCTCTTCGATCAGCGGGGCCGCGATCTGACGGATCTTGTTCTCGGTCTTGTCTGGGTTACCGGTAATGACGATAGACGAGATATACCCTTCCACCACCATCACTTGCACATTACCGTCTTTGAACGTTTGAGCTGGCATGAAACAGAAGGACAACGGGAAACCACGATCCTGATAAAGCTTGGTGACCTGATTACATGCCTGGATCAGATCGGCGACCTTGATCTTCTTGTTCACAAAGCCATTGAAGTAGGTACCGACTTCCTCAAAAGGAATTGCGCGCGCACCGTTGATGGCGATCTTTGCGGGAATCAACTCCGTGTCCAAGATCTTTTTGACCTCAGGAGATACTTCTTGAGCGCCTTGAATCTCGACTGACTTTTGCGGCTTGGGAGCTGTATCTGTAGTACTAGGCAGCGAGCTGACTGGGTTATCCTCAGCCAGCAAGGAAGTACTGACGAGCGGAGCGATGACCACCCATGGCCAGACTAAAAAAGACTTCAACAGCACAGATCTGCTATGGGGTTTACGCATCGATGACCAAATCAGCACACAAAAAACGGATCCCGGCCGCTCTACAACGCAGCCGGGAATGACACTTGCAAATTACAGTGGCAGCAAGGCGGTAACCGTTGCCAGCGTACCATTGATGGTATCGCTGACGTCTGGCAGATTGACCAGACCCTTTACCGTACCCAGCGTACCGTTAACGGTATCACTCACATCAGGCAGCACAACCAGACCGGTTACGGTGGCAACTGTGCCATTGACCAGACCACCAACATCAGGAACGTTGACCAGACCGGTCACCGTGGTCAACAAACCGTCGACCGTGTCCCCAACCAGCGGAGTCAGGTCAGGCAAAGCCACTGGTAGTGCAACTGGCAGCGCAGGCAATGCTGGCAGCAAACCTGTCACCGTATCCAGCGTGTCATTCACAATACCACCAACGCTAGGTACATTCACCAGGCCAGTGACGAAAGCCAGTTCAGCGTTCAGCAAACCGCCAACGTCAGGCACGACCACCAGGCCTTTGACGGTGTTGATGGTACCTTCCAGCGTACCGCCTACATCAGGCACATTCACTAAGCCGGTTACCGTCGTAACCAGACCTTCAACCGTCGCACCAACATCCGGCAGCGCTGGCAAGCCAGGCACCCCTGGTAAAGCAGGCAAGGCCACCGGGATTGGAACCAGGGTCAATACACCAGTCAAAATACCACCAACATCCGGCAGCGCAGGGGCTGGCGCTTCTGCCGCTGCAGCGTTACCGACAAAGCTTAATGCAGAACCTAATACAACCAGCTGAACCGCACGATTAATTTTATTGATTTTCACAACCATCTCCTCGTCAGTTGAACAAAAATTGTCATATGCAGACCAGTTGGAGTCTACAAGACACCGTCAGCATCGGCAACCGGTACACCGACATCGTTTATGTCAATTTGCACGTATTGATATCTTTACAACAAGCCTATGTCGATCTTTCCAGGCTGCCTCGCATGACAACATGCAATAAAAAAACCCACCAAAAGGTGGGTTTTTTTATTTTTACGTCTTAACTGTTAGCGCTAGCGATTAAGGTGCCAAACCGCCGAGCAAACCAGTGACTGGGGCCAGCAGGCCGCCGGTGTCAGGCAAACCACCACCCAGCAAGTCGGTCACTGGAGCCAGCAAGCCACCTGCATCAGGCAAACCACCGCCCAGCAGATCGGTCACGGGAGCCAGTAAGTCGCCACCCAACAGATCACCGCCGAGCAAGCCGGTCACTGGAGCCAACAAGCCACCTGCATCAGGCAAACCACCGCCCAGCAGATCGGTCACTGGAGCCAACAAGTCGCCACCCAACAGATCACCGCCAAGCAAGCCGGTCACTGGAGCCAACAAGCCACCTGCATCAGGCAAACCACCGCCCAGCAGATCGGTCACGGGAGCCAACAAGTCGCCACCCAACAGATCACCACCGAGCAGGCCGGTCACTGGAGCCAACAAATTGTCACCATCGACCTCACCATCAGTGAGGGGCAGCAGTCCGGTTGGGCCCACGACAGGATCAAGCAAAGCAGTACCATCTGGGGAGGTTAGAGGCAACAGACCACCAGTCGCAATAACAGGGTCAAGCAGACCATCAACACCAGGCAAACCACCGCCAAGCAGATCGGTTACGGGGGCCAACAAATCACCGCCCAGCAAATCACCGCCCAGCAAACCCGTCACTGGTGCTAGCAAGTCGCCGCCTAAAAGATCACCACCAAGCAAATCGCCTAAAACCGGAAGGCCGCCAAGCACATCATCACCTGCAACTCCATCCGTCAATGGCAGGATGCCGTCCGGACCAACGACTGGATCCAGCAAGGCGGTGCCATCTGGGGAAGTCAGCGGCAACAGGCCTCCCTGAGCGATGACCGGGTCAAGCAAGCCATCAACACCAGGCAAACCACCACCAAGCAGATCGGTTACAGGCGCCAGTAAATCACCACCTAACAAATCACCACCCAGTAAGCCGGTTACAGCTCCGAGTGGATCACCGAGCACACCGGTCAGTGTGCCAGTCGGATCACCCAACAAATCAGTTACAGGAGCCAGCAGGTCACCACCCAGCAAATCACCGCCAAGCAAGCCAGTCACAGGGGCCAAGACACCGCCGCCATCACCACCTGCCAGCGGCAAGATACCGTCTGGGCCAACCAGCGGATCAAGCAACGTTTCATTACCTGCGTCACTGGTCAATGGCAGCAGACCGTCTTCGCCGATAACGGGGTCCAGCAAGCCATCGGCACCCAAGGTATCGTCGAGCAAGCCAGTGACCGGGGCCAGGATCGGGCCAGTCGCATCGGTTACTACTTCAACCACTTCTTCAAGCACACCCGGACCCGCAGCACCCGTAGGGCCAGTAGCACCAGTCGGACCTGTTGCACCCGTAGGGCCAGTAGCGCCGGTTGGGCCCGTTGCACCCGTAGGGCCAGTAGCACCAGTCGGGCCTGTTGCACCCGTAGGGCCAGTAGCGCCGGTTGGGCCCGTTGCACCCGTAGGACCAGTAGCGCCAGTCGGACCTGTTGCACCCGTACCACCAGTTGCGCCGGTTGGGCCCGTTGCACCCGTGCCGCCAGTAGCGCCAGTTGGGCCTGTTGCACCGGTACCGCCAGTAGCGCCGGTTGGACCGGTAGCGCCCGGAGTACCGTCAAAACGACGTACCTTATCGCTACCGCATGCCGTCACCAGCAAAGAGACCGTGATCAGCGCTAGCGCAACGACGGCCCTTTTATTGGTGGATTTTGTTTTCTTAATTGCCATGGTTTTTACTCCCGAAAAATTCGTTCATAGTTGATACAGTTCCACCCACTATCTTTTTAGCATCATTCAAGTTTGCTTAGCAATAGCCGATATTGTTTTTTATGCGCTGAATCTCTGATTGTGGCGTTTGATACAACTGGAGCAAGCGCTGCCAGAGCAATTTGGCTTTGGGTTTGTTATTGGTATAGAAAAACACCAGTGCGAGCTCATCGGCGCGGCGCCATTGATAGCAGTCCTGCTCAACGAACAATCTGTCATCCGTCGTGGCTATTTTGAGCAGTGGCTCCAGGAACAGCGCAGCCAGCGTCCAGCGTTGCTTGCTGCGTAGATATGCCAATAACCAAACCAAGGATTCGGCACGCTGCGGCCTCGACTCGTAGGCACGCAAGTAGGCATTCAACACCAAAGACTCTTCATACCCGGCCTGCTCCATGAGGCGCGCCACTTGATAACAGGCATACCAGGTTTCTTCATCCCAGCCCGGCATCTGTGCACGATGCTGGTAACAGCGTATGGCCTGCTCCAACTCGCCGCAGTCACGCCAACTCTGCGCAAGATAGAACCAGTAACGTTCGTTCTGGGGCTCATCGCGCAACGCCTGTTCAAACACCTTGGCATCATCACGAAATTTGTTCGGGTTCTTGCTGCGCGCGCCCTGCGTGGTGTAAAGCACGGACAAACCATCCATGACTTGCGGGATACACGGCTCGCCCATATCGGGATACTCATGCAGTACGCCCTTGTAGCACCAAGGTTTACGCGTCGAGAACAGGCAAGTACGCTGATAACGCAAAGTCTCACCATGCTCGATCAGCACGGAATAAGCATCCGCGTGCATCTCGGGCCAGGAGAATCCTTTGCGTACCTGGAACACTTCATCGGCATCGATCACCAGTAGATAATCCGCATGTGGCCGGGCTAGCTGGAGCGCTTCCGTACGATTATGTCCAAAATTCTTCCAGGGCTTTTCATATAAAGCCCCTTCCAGGCCCTGCATCGCCTGGCGAATCAGGGCCTGGGTACCGTCTGTGGAGCCGGTATCCACGATGGTCCAGTGACTTATCCATGGACGCACCGAAGCCAGGCAACGCCGGATGACGTCAGCTTCGTTCTTGACGATCATGCACAGTCCGACGCGTACATCCGTAGTGTGGGTTTTATGTGTTTTTATTGTCGAGATTGCCATTTGTCTGCCGCTTAAAAATAAACCCGCAAAAGCGGGTTTATTTAACGATGATCAACTCAAATCAATAGCCTGAGTATAGTCAATTTCCCAACAGGCCACCGAGCAGACCACTTAGCAGGTCAGGGCTTGTCGGACTGGTCGGACTTGCGACTGGAGCTACAGTACCCAGCACGCCGGACACTACATCACCTACCGCCACTGTCACAGGCGTGAGCAACTCGCTCACTGGGACCAGGGAGGGCCCTAATGCCTCTGCCAGAGGATCCAATCCCCCCTCAAGCGAGACAATCACAGGCGCGATCGCATCCGACACCGGGGTCAGCAAGTCACCAGTTTGCGCCAGCACTGGCGTCAACACACCACTCAATGGTGCGACCACAGTGGTTACCACATCACCGAGAGGAGCTAGCGAGTCCGTCACTGGCAGCAAGATATCGACCACGGGGTCCAGTACAGGGTCCAAGGTGAGGCCCAATGGGTCAGTGATCGAATCGAGGGCACCAACTACCGGATCAGCCACTCCGCCAGTTGCGGTTGAAACCGATTCCAACAGACAGTCAAGTGCAGGCGCACAAGCTTCCGGGGGTGGGGGCGGCGGTGGTTGATTGATCAAACGCCCGCCACCACATGCAACCAGTGTAAAACTGCTGACACCTATTGCCGCATACAGAAAGATTCTGTTTAACGCTTTCGAGGCCATGAAAGTCTCTCCCTTAAATAAATAATCTAGTCACAAAACTTGTAACAGATAGCAGCCATGCAGAGGCATGCGCAGCAATATACTGGCGACACAACCTAATGCTGGATTAACAACTATCTTAACAAACTCTATATTAAGACAAATTCAGGCAAATCGTGACTTGATTGCATACAACATATCAAAAACAAAGGCCCACTCCATGAGCGGGCCTTTGCAATACGACACCCAGCTTGAATCGCAGGGGACTTATAACATTTAGAGCGGGTTCAGCAAACCACCCAACAAACCGGTCACAGGTGCCAGAACACCGGCACTGCTAGCAGCGCCGTCATCGGTCAAAGGCAGCAAGCCGGTTGGACCAACCACAGCATCCAGCAAGCCGGTGTTGTCAGGCGAGGTCACTGGCAGCAGACCATTCTGGCCAATCACAACATCGAGGACATCGCCACCGCCCAGCAGACTGCCGCCGAGCAAGTCACCGCCCAACAAGCCGGTCACAGGGGCAAGCACATCACCTCCCAACAAGTCGCCGCCTAACAGGCCAGTCACAGGAGCCAACAGTTCGCCACCCAACAGACCGGTAACGGGGGCAAGCAGACCGCCGCCCAACAAACCTGTACCGCTAGACACACCATCGTCAGTCAAAGGCAACAACCCGGTCGGACCAACCAGCGGATCGAGCAGGCCGGTATTGTCTGGGGAAGTCAGTGGCAACAGTCCGTTTTGACCAACCACAACGTCAAGCACATCACCACCGCCTAACAGACTGCCACCACCCAGCAAGTCACCGCCAAGCAGACCGCCTACGACAGGCAGGCCACCAAGTAAGTCGCCACCCAGCAGGTCACCACCGAGCAGACCGCCTACGACAGGCAGGCCACCAAGCAAGTCGCCACCAAGCAAGTCGCCACCCAGCAGGTCACCACCGAGCAGACCGCCTACGACTGGCAGGCCACCAAGCAAGTCGCCACCCAGCAGGTCACCACCGAGCAGACCGCCTACGACAGGCAGACCGCCGAGCAAGTCACCACCCAGAAGGCCGCCATCGCCCAGCAAACCGCCCAACAAGTCGCCGGTCGGTGCAGTAGAGACCAATGGGATCAGACCTACTGGGCCAACCAGCGGATCAAGCAGCGTATTCACGCCACCAGGAGCACTGGTCAGAGGTGCCAGGCCGCTAGGGCCGATGACAGGATTCAGTATGGGTTGCAACAAGCCACCAGCGGTATCACTCACCGTAGCCACCAGATCGTCAACCACAGGGGTCACACCATCCAGTACCGGGGCAACGGGTGCCAGCAAACCATCTACCGTACCCACCACAGGACCCAAGCCCACGAGCAGATCGTCAAGGGTGTGGCCTAGATTAGTCGTTACAGGTACGAGCACGTCAACGGTATCCACAACCGGACCAAGCGTGTCAGCCAATGGTCCAAGCGTGTCACTCAAACCGACCACGGTGGGGCCGAGTGCATCGGACACTACTTGAACCACTTCACCAACTGCGCCCAGTGTTGGGGTCAGCACGCCGCCCAATGGAGCTGTCAGATCGGCGATCACATCACCTACAGGCTCCAGAGCATCCGTGACAGGCAACAACACATCGGCGATCGGGTCAATGATAGGGTCCAGAGCCTGGCCCAATGGATCGGTCACTGGGGACAAGCCGTCCAGAACGGGGTCTATGCCGTTGCCGGTACCATCCGCGACAGATTCGAGCAGGCAATCCAGCCCGGTAGCACAAGCAGCTGGACCGCCACCACCGCCATCACCTCTAAATAAATTACCACCACTACAACCACTGAGTGCCAGCATGCCCAAAATGAGCGCCAAGCCGGCTACATTGGCAGCCTTCTGCTTCGATTTCATGATTAATGCTCCTGATCTGAGTGATTCAAAATGAATCATCTACATAAAGAAATTTTTTACTCGCTGCGCCACATGAAAAGCAACATACATGCCATTTGCAAAAAACTGAAATATTCAGCCTTGCAATCAGGTCAATCTAATGCGCGATACATGTACACGACAGCAATATCGGCAATGCTTGTTAAAACTTTAGACTTGAGGGGAAATTCATTTCGAGGAGCTGACACTATCGAATCAACCATCCAGAGAAAAGCCTACTTCAAGGCTATTGAAATTCCAACATACCCCTGAGCTTAAACCCTAAGTAAATTAACGTATGGAAAAATCCTCGATCTGCAAAGACAGGTTGGGATTGTAGTAAGGGTCGTTGCGCAGCCGCTCGCCCCATACTTTCTGCATGTAATCCACCTCTCGCCGAAAACGCGCCAGCTTGTCCGGCGTGTCTTCACGCCCCCTGGTCTTGGATTCATGGTGATAGAGCTCCGCGTACGGAGTCCACAGATTACGATACCCGGCCGCACCTACGCGCAAACAGAAATCCACGTCATTATAGGCGACCTGCAAGGCGGTTTCGTTAAATCCTCCAACCTCATTGAACACCTGCTTGCGCACCAGCAGACAAGCGGCCGTCACGGCGGACAGGTTCTGGACCAGCTGCAGCCGGTCGCAATAGCCGTTTTCGCTACGATGGAAGTATTTATGCGAGTGCCCAGCGATGCCGCCTATGCCGAGAATGACACCAGCGTGCTGCAAGGTGTCGTCATCAAAATAGAGCTTGGCGCCCACACAACCGATCTCGGGACGCAGCACCTGACTCACCATCTCGGTCAGCCAGTCCGGGCTGATCACTTCCGTGTCGTTATTGATGAGACCGATAATGTCACCAAACGCGTGATTTACGCCAAAATTGGTCAGTGCGGAATAATTGAACGGGTAAGGGTAGGGCAACACGCGCACGCGCGCATCCTGTTGCTGCAGCTGGGCGAAATAGTCCAACGTCTGTGCTTGCACGCTTTGATTGTCGAGGATCACCAGCTCGAAATGCTGATAGCTGGTCTTTTCAAGGATGCTATCCACACAGATACGCAGGATATCCAGCATATCGCGTGTCGGGATCAGCAAGCTCACCAGTGGTTCAGGCTCAGGCACCGGGTATTGAATACGGTAAGCGCCTGCCACCGACCCGGCACCGACCTTCACTCCATGCTGACCCGCCGCAAGGAAATGCGCCGCGAGTGCCTGCTCGCGGCCCGGCGTTGCGACGGACTCGCTGGCAGCGTGATACAGCACATGCGGAATATGGGTCACGGCCTGCGCTGGCAGGGCTGCCAGATGCTGTAACACCCATCCATCCGCCTCGCGGTACTGCGATGCGGCCGCGCGCAAGGCAAACAGGTCCTCCATGCGACACAACACAGCACGGCCAAGATAAGGCTGTGACAACAACAGATCCGGGCTCCAGTCCGGCTTGAAGCGCGGCGCACAACGTGCACTTTTATCATCGAGATGATCTTCATCGCTGTAGATCACTGCGATGCCAGGCTGAGCCGCCTGTGCGAATTGCTGCAGCGCATGAACGGGCAATCGATCGCCTGCATGCAACCAACCCAGCCAGCAGCTCTGCATGCCCGTGTGCGGCACAAGGTCCGCCCATGATGCCGGCGGCGCCAGCCAGTGGATGCGCTCATCCTCCTGCGCCTTCACCCAGTCCACCAAGGTGGAGACCTCATCCGCCACCTCGGCATGAAGCAACAGGGTCCAATGCGGGTAGGTCTGCGTTTGCAAAGCATGCAGCGTGGCTTGCAACTGCGCAGCCGCGGTGTCAGCACTCACCGTCAACACCCAGACGAGGTGTGCCGCTGCGGGCAGCGCAGGCGCTTGCAGGCGCTGTATCGTCACGGCCTCCACGCGGGATATCCAGTCCGCATAGTGGTGCTGCTCGCCTATGCGGCCACTCAAGGGGAAGGTCTGGTCATATAGCTGGGTCAGCAACTGTCGCACTGGCACACCCTGCTGGCGCGCCAGCTGCCGCACACTGCGACGCACCTGCGCTATGGGCTGCTGTTGAAACTGGCGTGATTGCTTGCTGAGCCGCAGACACATGCGGTCATAGGCAAAGAACGCCGGGATAGGTGAAAAATGCAGATGCCGGATGGAGAAACTGGCATCGCCATCGATCGCCACCAGTCGGGCCCCACGCGGCCGTTTATGCAAAAAACACAAACGCTTGACCATGCTGCCATTACGGAACGGCAACACCAGGTCAGGCTCAGCCGGGTAGCCATCGCCCATGTCCAGAAACAAGGCAGCATCCGCATGGCGACGGTTGGAAAAGATCTGCAGCTCCACCATGTGCCAGCCGACCTTGGCAACGCGCACGATGTGCGGGATCTCAAAGATGGCCGGGCCGCCGTCGGTCTGCCAGCGAAAACCGGCGATGCCGGACGTGGTCAGTTCGCGCACAGGACGCAAATCCCTGACGTTGCCATTCAACCAGTTGAGCTTCTCGTATTCAAGCTGCAGCGCGCGCGGGATGGCACTGGCCTCGTTCACGCTGTCCAGCCGCCGCTGCCAGCGCAAACGCAAACCGGCTGACTGCGTAGTCTCGGGCAGATGCAGATAGAGTCCGCTACACGCGTGGGGAATGTACAGCGGCACTCGCTGCAGCCCAGCCACCAGCGCCAGTTCGATATGGATGTCCGCGTGCCCATGTCGCTGGTAGTGCAAGGTTGCCAACAGGTCAGCACGGCTATGCATCCAGCACCAGTACCAGCGCCCGCCGCCACGCCACAAGGCGGGCCTACCAAGCCGGAACACCAGCTTGTCTGTGTCGTGCTGATGGCGATGACGTACTGGCATCAGGGCACGCCAGTAGGCAGGCAGAAAAACGAAACGCAGTCGGTTGATCGCAGTGGCTATCAAGGGGTAGGCGACGACACGCCGCCAGCCTTGCTGGGTCAACCAGACGGCAGTGCGGCAGGAGGCGGTCCACCATGAAACCTGTTTATTCGAGGCAGAATGCTTCATGCAGCCTCGCTTGCTACAGGCAAGCATCGACATGGACGTGTGGCGTGGAGCAGCGGCCAGTAGCGGGAAGACGTAAGTAGAACCATGCCTGAATACATGAACGCGGTGATGAGTTGATGGCTATGCATACTAATGGTTAAGCATACTACAAGCTGGCTGCCCTACCGCAATCAGCCCTGCTTGCTGGTTCGCCCGCATGCCTGCAGTGCAGGCTGGCAAGCCGCCGCATGGCTGGCTCAGTCACAATCATCAGGCGCGTCATCGCGTGATCAGCGCAACAGATGACTGAGGCCGACCAGGCCGAATCCCAGGATCAAGCCACCGCTCAGACGCCGCAGCCAGGCCTGTTGCAGCCAGCCCTTGATGCGTGCTGCGGCCAGGCCCATGCCTAGCAACGCGGGCAAAGTCCCCAAGCCGAAGGCCAGCATCAGCGCCATGCCTTGCAGCGGGCTGGCACTGGCCATGGCCACCACCAGCACACTGTAAACCAGCCCGCAAGGCAACCAGCCCCACACGGCACCCACGGCAAAGGCTTGTGGCAGCGAGCGTACCGGCAGGCAGCGCTTGCCCAATGGTTGCAGCCAGCGCCAGGCGTGACTGCCCAGACGCTCCAGCCAGGTCAGGCCATGCCAGACACCGGCCAAGTACAAACCCAGCAGTATCAGCATCAGGTTAGCCAGCCCGTACAACACCCTCTCGATCGGCAGGATATGCTCGACGAACACCGTGCTGGCGCCCAACAGGCCAGCCAGAAAACCAGCCAGGGCATAGCTGCTGATACGACCAAGGTTATAAGACAGCAGGAACGGCAGCCTGGGACGCTGGCCAGGCAAGGTCATGCTGACAGCGCCCACGATCCCGCCGCACATGCCGACACAGTGCCCGCCACCCAGCAAGCCCACCAGCAAGGCCGATAACAGAGAAAGTTCAGGCATGGTCCAGCGCCTGCAGACGTTCACGCAAGCGCCACAGCAGCAACAGCCCGGGTAGCGCGATCAGAAACGTCAGGCCAAAGAACGTCACCCAGCCTATGGATTCCACCAGGTATCCGGACGCGGGCCCCACATACACGCGCCCTACCGCAGCCAGTGCCGACAACAAAGCGAACTGGCTGGCCGTGAACCGCGGGTTGCACAAGGCCATCAGCAAGGCGACGAAAGCGGCAGTGCCCATGCCTCCGGCAAGATTCTCGATGCCCACCGCTAGCGCCATGATCCAGTAACTTTTGCCCACTGCGGCCAGCCACATAAACGTCAGGTTGGACACCGCCTGCAGAATGCCGAACAGCAGCAAGGAGCGAAACAAGCCCAAGCGTATCATCAAGGTCCCACCCACCACCACGCCCACCAGCGTGGCGATCAAGCCCATGCCCTTATTGATGGCCCCCACTTCCGTCGCCGTGAACTCGACGCCACGGATCAAAAATGCGGTGGTCAGGGAGCCTGCGAACGCATCACCCAGTTTGTACAGCACGATCAATAGCAGCAAGGCCCAGGCACCATGGCGCGAGAAGAATTCGCGCAAGGGCTCCACCACGGCTTCGGCCAGCGTGCGTGGCGGCGTGATCTGCGTCTCCGGCTCAGGCCCGAACAGGGTGGCGGCGATGGCGCCCAGCATCAGCAGAGCCATCAGCCAATAGGTCTGCTGCCAACCGATGAGGTCAGACAGGATCAGGGCCAGTGCGCCCGACACCAGCATCGCCAGGCGGTAGCCCAGCACCGAGACCGCCGCCCCGATGCCGCGCTCAGCCGGGCGCAAGACATCAGCCCGGTAGGCGTCGAACACGACATCCTGCGAGGCGGAACTGAACGCCACCAGCACCGCCAACCCCGCCAGCGCCCAGGGCATGTTGACCGGGTCCATGGCACCCATAGCCGCGATGCCCAGCGCCAGCAGCAATTGGGTCGCCGCGATCCAGCCGCGTCGGCGTCCCAGCAAAGGCGGCACGAAGCGGTCCATCAACGGCGACCAGAGGAATTTCCAGGTATAAGGCAGACCAACCAGCGTGAAGATACCGATGGTGGCGAGATCCACCCCAGCCACGGTCATCCAAGCCTGCAGAGTGCCACCGCTCAGCGCCAAAGGCAGACCGGAGGAAAAGCCAAGCAGAAAGATCACCGCCACGCGGCGGCTACGGAAAATTTCCAGATAGGAGGTCATGACGCGTGCTGTCCAGTGAAATCGCGAACTATCAGCATGATAGCGGATGGCCGCCGTTCCCGCCTGCCTGCTGCAAGCCAGACAGGCCAAACGCGTCATTCTGTAAGCCTGACGCGCGTGCGGCGACCAATGGCAACATCAAGGAGATTCCCCATGCGTCCTCTGTCCAGCCTGAACCTGATCACCCTAAGCTTGCTTGCCCTGCCCTTGATCGCACAAACTGGTCTGGCCTACGCTGAATGCAGCGCCACTAGCGGCGATCAGCGTGTGCCCTTGGTCGAGCTGTATACCTCCGAAGGCTGCAGCAGTTGCCCGCCTGCCGACAAATGGCTGAACAGCCTGCGCAGCTCCGGCTTCGACCAGAACAAGGTGATCCCTCTGGCCTTCCATGTGGACTATTGGGATTACATAGGCTGGAAGGACCCCTACGCCAGCCCACGCTACTCGGCCCGTCAGCGCGTAGCGGCCGCTCGCGGCGGCGCAGGCTTCGTCTATACACCGCAAATCATGTTGAATGGACGCGACTACCGTGGCTGGAGTCGCGATAGCCAGTTCACGCGTGACGTGAACGGCACGCTGAAACAAGCTGCCCGCGCCAGGCTTGGCATCCGCGTCAGCCAGCTGCCTTCCGGCGAACTCGGCCTTAAGACCAGCGCCAGCGTTGCGCCGGGCAGTGATGCCAAGCAGGCGGAATTGTTCGTCGCCGTGTATGAGAACAACTTGCGCAGCAGCATCAAGGCCGGCGAGAACGCAGGCCGCGAGCTCACGCATGACCATGTGGTACGCGAGTGGATGGGGCCGTTCAGCCTGGACACTGCGGATAAAACACTGGAAAAACTATTGATCCTGAATGCCAGCTGGCAGCAGCGTGATGCCGGTATCGTGGTCTTCGTGCAGGACCGTGCCAATGGGGACGTGTTGCAAGCGCTGGCCATGCCGCTGTGTAAATCATGAGCGGTTTGTGCTGAATATATTGGCCTGAATGTCTTGGCCTGAATGTTTTGGAGTGCGCAGCTGCTGAAAAGCAGGAATATCCAACACCAGCCAGTCCAGTAATGATCCCACCGAACTGGTGCCTGCTTGGCGGACGACAGTTCATGCCAGTGTGCAACTCAGCGATTGGACCTATCGCCTCAACTTGCAGGCTAGTTCGGCAGAGAAACGGGTAACGCTGATAACGTAATGCTGATTACGTAACGCCGACTACCTATAGAACCGACAGATCAAGCCTTGCTCCAGCCAGTTTGCCAGCAAGCGTGCCGCCACCATCACCGTTTCGTTGTCGTCGGCCTCGGCATGCAAGGCCACACCATCACAGATCTCGGCGAAGCTGGCACCGCTTTGCAACAGCCTAAATGCGCATGCCTCGACTGCGTCCAGGCTGCAAAAATGGGCGTCCAGCTGCTGACGCCAGATCAGGCAAGGTTCGGCCTGCTCCAGCATCACTGGGCTGGGAGGCTCCTGCTCCTGATTCAGTGCATGCCACATGGCGATGGTGTTCCATCGCAAAGGTAGTTGGCGCACCGATGGTTGCAGCTCGAAACGCAACCCAGCCCAATCCTCAGCAGGCACTGCCGCAAGATCCGCCAATTGCAGCAAAGCTGTATCGGGGGCATCGAACGCATGCGCCAGTTGCCACTCAAAATCAGCCAGTTCGGCAGCGACCGGATGCTGTGGCAATGCCGTGCCCAGATAGTCAGCCAGCTCGGCGCCATACCAGCGCAGGTTACGGAACGCTGAAGGATATTGCGCGACATAGCCCTGGGCCAGTTGTTGAAACAGCTGATCCCCCAACAGCTTGAACAACATGGGATAGCTGGTCGCCAGCGCTTCAATGAGACGCAGGCGGTAGGCGTCGTGATAAATAGCGAGACGGCGCGACGCGCTGATCTTGCCATCGGCCTGAATACGGCGCTCAAAATCCATCGCCAGTGTGGCGCCACTAAGATAAGACTGAAAAGCGGATTGCAACTCGGCCAACTGGCTCATACGCTCATGGCCACCGGCAGACCCAGCTTGCTTGAAAGATCCGTTTGCTGCCACGGGAGTGGATGATTCAAATAGGGCTGCGCGATCTGACGTGCCTTAGCCAGCTCTTCAATCAGCTCGGCCAGGGGAGGTATCCGGTCATCGCGCTCTATCATGGTGGCTACCGGCCCCAGATGTGCCAGCGCATGCGCATACAAATCCCATACCGGGTCGATCACCGGCGCATCGTGCGTGTCGATGATGTAGTCGCCGTGATTATGGTGTCCGGCCAGATGGATCTGCTGTACGCGCTCGGCCGGCACACCAGCGATGAAATCGCGCGGGTCGAACGCATGGTTGTAGCTGCTGACATAGATGTTGTTCACGTCCAGCAGCAACAGGCAGTCTGCCTGCTCGCAAACCAGCGAAATGAACTCCCACTCGCTCATGCAGGAATCCACATAACTCGCGTAGCTGGAGACGTTCTCCAGCAGGATGCGTCGCCCCAGCACGTCCTGAACCTGACGCACGCGGCTGGCCACGTGATAGGCCGTTTCTTCGGTGTAAGGCAGCGGCAGCAGGTCATGCATGTTCTGTCCGTGTATGCCGGTCCAGCACAGGTGATCGGAGATCCAGGCCGGTTCGATGCGGTCGGCCAGTGTACGCAGGTCACGCAGATAATCGAGATCCAGCGCATCGGTAGAGCCGATGGACAAGGACACGCCGTGCATGACCATGGGATAACGGGCACGCAGGCGATCCAGATAATGCAGCGGTTTGCCACCCGGGACCATGTAGTTCTCGGAGATGATCTCCAGCCAGTCGATGGCATGGTCATCTTCGAGCAAGGCCTGATAATGAGGCGTGCGCAAACCCAGGCCGAAGCCCAGGAAATCATCCGTCAAGGGATGCGGTGGCGAAGTGATCATGACGTGAATATGAATAATGGGGGTACCAGGATCCGGAGGCACAAGGCCTGCCCGGATGCAGGCACCCCGCCAGACTTAGATGATCTTGCCACCCTTGGAGGTGCATTCCGCTGCCGTCATGCTCAGGAAGCCATGGCCTTTACAGGCGTTCTGGCCCTTGCAGGCGTTTTCTGCGGTCTTGCAGTCACTGGAGCCCTTGCAGGAGTTCAGGCCAGCGCAGTGGACTTTGGCGGACGTGCTGGCGGTATTGGTACCGGTACTGGCACAGCCTGCCAGGATCAGCGCAGCAGCGCCGAGTGCGATCATGGTGCCTTGACGTACCTTGGATTGGGTTTCGGTCGACATGGAATGTCCTCTCTTGATTTGATATGGATGGGATGAACCGGTCGCAGCCTATGGCCGCCGCTTCAACATCGAAAGAGTCACACCCACATAGGCGCCAACTCACGACTCTCATCAGTCGCAGTCAGCTGCAGGGACTTACAATTATTTTCAGGCAGAGGGGTAAAACGGATGTGACGCTCAGGTCAGCAACACCAGCAAGCTGCCCGCGATCATCACCAGGCTGGCCAGCAACCTTCTGATGACATGTGGCTCGCGGAATATTCGATAACCCAGCAACACCTGCAGCAGCATGCCCATCTGGAACAGGGCAAGCGCATAAGCCACCAGCATCTGCGACAGCAACACCAGCGTGCAATACTGCATGACGAACACGGTCACACCCACCACCAGCACCCGCTCCGGGTGTTGCTGCAACTCCTGCACACCCTGCTTGAGGGTGCTCTGTCCGAACACGGCATTGGCCAGCAACAGCATGGGCAAGCCGCTCAGACACCAGAAAATAAGCGTGGTCAGCGCATCGCTGGCCAGCAAGGCGCCTTTCAGGAACAGCGTACCGATAGAAAACAGCAGGATGGAAGCAAAGCGCGCCTGCACGCCTTTATCGCGCCATAACAACTGCCAACGGGCTGTGCCCGCCTTGGCGGCAGGCATCAGTAAAAAGCTGCCGCCTACGATGATAGCCACCCCCGCCAGCCCCTGCAGGCTGGGAACCTCATGCAGGAACAGCAGCGCCAGCAACATGGAGGCCACCACTTTATAGGCGTTGAGCGGCCCAAAGATGGACAGATCGGTTCTGGACAGTGATAACACCAGCAGCAGCCAGCCGCCCACATCGAACAAGGACGCCAGTGCGATGTTCCACCAGAAAGAGAAGCTGACATCTCCGCTGGGAAGCCAAAACACCCAGGGCAAAGCCAGCAGCGCCAGCCCGTAATAGGTACCGACCACGATCAGGTAGGGATGCAGACCAAACCCGGCCAGCTGCTTCTGTATCACGTTGGAGAACGACGAAAACAGGATGCGCCCACCCACCAGTACTAGTTCCACACGGCACTTTCAGTCGCGCCGCTGGCGCCATACAAGGAGTTCATCAACCGATCACACTGCGTAATCAACGATCAGCGGGGCATGGTCGCTAAAACGCTCCGCTTTGTAGATGCTGGCACTGCGCGCCAGCGCGGCGATGCCCGGCGTGGCGATCTGGTAATCGATACGCCAACCCACGTTCTTGGCCCAGGCCTGGCCGCGGTTACTCCACCAGGTGTAACAATCGTCCGTGGTCTCCGGGTGCAGGCTGCGGTAAACATCCACCCAGCCCACACTGTCGAACAACTCGGTCAGCCAGGCCCGTTCTTCAGGCAGGAAGCCGGAGTTCTTCTTGTTGCCTTTCCAGTTCTTCAGGTCGGCTTCCTTGTGCGCGATGTTCCAGTCGCCGCACACCACCACTTCGCGTCCACTGGCTTTCAGCGCCTGCAAGTGCGGCAGAAAACGCGCCATCACGCTGAATTTGAAGGCCTGACGCTCTTCGCCGCTGGAACCGGACGGCAGATACAGCGACACCACACTGAGCGGCCCGACCGGCGTGTCGTTGAACTGCGCTTCCAGATAACGGCCTTCGTTGTCGATATCCGCGATGCCCAGGCCCTGGACCAGCACATCGGGCTGGCGCTTTGCGTAGATGCCCACACCGCTGTAGCCCTTCTTCTCGGCATAGTGGAAGTAACCCTGATAGCCGTCCGGGTTGTGCATCTGGGCGGTCATGTCGGCCGCCTGTGCCTTGATCTCCTGCATGCAGACGATGTCCGCCTGCTGGGCCGCGAGCCAGGGGTAATAGCCTTTGGTGGTGGCAGAACGGATGCCATTGAGGTTTAACGATATAATGCGCAAGATCAATTTCTCATTTCATGTCATGAACGATTTCACTCAGGATTTCATCCGTTTCGCCATTCAAAAGCAAGTGCTGCGCTTTGGCGAATTCAAGACCAAGGCGGGCCGCCTGAGTCCGTATTTTTTCAACGCCGGTTTGTTCAACGACGGCGAAAGCCTGATGAAACTGGGTGAGTTCTACGCCGCCGCCATTGTTAAATCCGGCCTGCAGATCGACATGCTGTTCGGCCCGGCCTATAAAGGGATCACGCTGGCGGCCAGCATCAGCATCGCGCTGGCCCGTCAGGGTCACAATCTGCCCTATGCCTACAACCGCAAGGAAGCCAAGGACCACGGCGAAGGCGGCAGCATCGTGGGGGCACCGCTAGCGGGACGTGTGCTGATCGTGGATGACGTGATCTCGGCCGGTACTTCAGTACGTGAATCGGTGGACATCATCCGTGCGGCTGACGCGACGCCCGCAGGCGTGGCCATCGCCATCGACCGCCAGGAACGTGGCCTGGGCACTTTGTCAGCGGTGCAGGAAGTGGAACAGACCATCCCGGTCATCAAGATCGCCACTCTGGTAGATTTGATCCGCTACCTGGACGATGCACCAGAATTGGCCAGCTTCAAACCTGCGGTACAAGCCTACCGCGCACAATACGGCGTGGCCTGAACTACAAGGCGTCGCCTGAATACCCCGTCATTCCAGCGCAAGCTGCAATCCAGAGAATCAGAATTATCCAAACCTTAACTGGATCCCGGCCTGCGCCGGGATGACACGTCTGAAAATCGAAGCTTGGTTAGCCGTCACACATGCACTGGCTGCTAATAAACAGCCGCTAGCGCGGCGCGATCTGGATTTTCATCCTGGATTTTCTAAAAGACGGGTCACGTCCGGACAGCGACTAGCCCAGCTTCTTCTTTAGCATCTCGTTGACCTGCGCCGGGTTGGCCTTGCCCTTGGAGGCCTTCATGGCCTGACCTACCAGCGCATTGAACGCTTTCTCCTTACCGGCACGGTATTCTTCGACCATGGCGACGTTGGCGGCCAGCACGCCGTCGATGATGGCTTCGATGGCACCACTATCTGAAACTTGCCTCAAGCCTTTTGCTTCAATAATTTTAATTACAGCATCTGCTTCAGTTAAATTCTCGTCCCATATGAGAGGGATGATCTGCTCTCTAACGGCTTTCAGATTAATAGAACCGTCGGCCAAGCTTTTGGCAATACAGACAATATGCCATGCAGTTACTGGGCTATGACGAATATTAGGGAGGCCTGCCTTATTAACCCGAGCAGCAATATCATTAATAATTAAGTTCGCAACCGTCTTACCTATCTTATACGCACTAGCCCCTTCAAAGCTTACCAACTCTAACATTGCCCTATCAAAATACTCGGCAATCTCTTTGGTGCTTGTCAATTGAGTTGCGTCATAGGCAGAAAGACCGAACTCAGCTTCAAAGCGCGCTTTCATGGCTTGCGGCAGTTCCGGCATATCAGCACGCACAGCGTCCTTGTCCGCTTCACTGATCACCAGCGGCAACAGATCCGGGTCGGGGAAGTAACGGTAATCGTTGGCTTCTTCCTTGGAGCGCATGGCGCGCGTTTCGCCGGTATCCGGATTGAACAGTACCGTGGCTTGCTGGATGGTGCCGCCGTCTTCCAGCGTTTCGATCTGCCAGCGGGTCTCGTATTCGATGGCCTGCTGCATGAACTTGAACGAGTTGAGGTTCTTGATCTCGCGGCGCGTACCCAGCTTATCGGTTCCCTTGGGACGCACCGACACGTTGACGTCGCAGCGGAACGAGCCTTCCTGCATATTGCCGTCGCAGATGCCTATCCATTGCACCAGTTCATGCAGTTTCTTGGCATAAGCCACCGCTTCAGCGGCTGAGCGCATGTCCGGCTCGGTGACGATCTCCAGCAGGGGGGTACCGGCACGGTTGAGGTCGATGCCGGACATGCCTTCCACCGCACCATGCACGGATTTGCCAGCATCTTCTTCAAGGTGGGCACGCGTGATGCGGATGACCTTCTCGGTATCGCCAACCTGGATGGTCAGCGCGCCTTTACCCACCACAGGCAGCTCGTACTGGCTGATCTGATAGCCCTTGGGCAGGTCCGGGTAGAAATAATTTTTACGTGCGAACACCGAACGCGGTGCGATCTCGGCATTGACGGCCAGACCGAACTTGATGGCGCAACGCACCGCTTCCTGATTCAGCACCGGCAGCACGCCGGGCAGGGCGATGCTGACTTCACAGGCTTGCGTATTCGGGGCTGCGCCATAGGTGGTCGAAGCGCCCGAGAAGATCTTGGAGTTGGTTTTGAGCTGCGTGTGCGTTTCCAGCCCGATGACGACTTCCCATTCCACCTTAAACACCCTCCGGCATGCGCGTATGCCAATCCGTGACCTGCTGATAGGCATGGCCGATATCCAGCATGCGTGCCTCATCAAAATAATTGCCGATGACCTGCAGGCCGACTGGCAAGGCTTTGCCTTCCACCTCGGCAAACCCGGCCGGGATGCTCATGCCAGGCAGGCCCGCCAGGTTGACGGCGATGGTGTACAAATCCTCCAGATACATGGCCACCGGGTCATCTGCCTTTTCTCCGGAGCGGAACGCTGTGCCGGGCGCAGTCGGGCCCATGATCACATCGCACTGCGTGAACGCAGCGGCGAAGTCATCGGCGATCAGGCGGCGGATCTGCTGTGCCTTGAGGTAATAGGCATCGTAGTAACCGGCACTCAATACATACGTGCCAATCAAGATGCGACGCTTCACTTCCGCACCGAAGCCCTGCGCACGCGACTTGCAGTACATGTCCATCAGGTCGGTATATTCAGGCGCACGGTGACCATAACGCACCCCGTCGTAGCGCGACAGGTTGCTGGAGGCTTCTGCGGGCGCCAGCACGTAATACACCGGGATGGACAGACGGGTGTTGGGCAGGCTGATGGATACGATCTCGGCACCCAGCTTGCAGTATTCATCGATGGCGGCTTGCACCACGCTACCGACCTGCGCATTCAGGCCGTCGGCGAAGAATTCACGTGGCAGGCCGACCCGCAAGCCAGCCAGCGGTTTGTCGCCGGTCATGGCGGGCAAACCACGCGTGTAGTCTTCCTTGTCGCGCTGCAGACTGGTGGAATCACGCGCGTCGAAGCCGGTCATGACGTTCATCATCAGCGCCATGTCTTCACAGGACTTGGCCATGGGGCCAGCCTGATCCAGCGAGGAGGCAAAGGCGATCATGCCGTAACGCGACACCAGCCCATAAGTAGGCTTGAGGCCGGAAAAGCCGCACAAGGAAGCAGGCTGACGGATGGAACCACCGGTGTCGGTGCCCGTCGCCGCCGCACACAGGCGCGCAGCCACTGCCGCCGCAGAGCCGCCCGAACTGCCGCCCGGCACACGGCTACGATCCCAGGGGTTCTTTACACAACCAAAGTAGGAGGTTTCATTGGACGAACCCATGGCGAACTCGTCCATATTGGTCTTGCCCAGGTTGACGGCACCCGCTGCATCGAAACGCTCGATGACACCGGCATCGTAGGGGCCGATGAAGCTCTCCAGCATCCTGGAACCGCAGGTGGTCTGCCAGCCCTTGGCGACGAAGATATCCTTCTGCGCGATGGGGATGCCGGTCAGCGGCTCGGCGGTGCCCGCGGCGATACGCGCATCGGCAGCGGCGGCCTGGGCCAGCGTACGCTCACGGTCTAGCGCGATATAGGCATTGATGTCCGGGTTGTGCTGATCGATGCGATCGAGGAACTCCGTGGTCATTTCCACGCTGGAGATCTGTTTGCTGGCGAGCATCGCCCCCAGCTGTTTCAGGCTGTTGTTGATCATGTTTCGGGACTACTCGATGACTTTAGGGACGAGATACAATCCATCTTCCACCGCCGGGGCAATGGACTGGAACAGCGCGCGCTGATCGGTTTTGGTGACCAGGTCGGGGCGCAGGCGCTGCGTCACATCCTGCGAGTGTGACATGGGCACGATGCCCGTGGTGTCGACCGCCTGCATCTCTTCGATGAGGCCCAGAATGCCCGACAGTTTATGCAAAGTCACTTCCGCCTCGGAATCACTGACTTCGATGCGGGCCAGTGTTGCGATACGTTTGATGTCAGAAATACTCAACGACATTTATCCACCTGAATCTTAATCTTCAATAGGTTTTCAGTTATTATACCTCGATTTCACACGGCTCTAAGGCGCGAAGCGGCGTGCATTCCACAGGGTGGCACGCTGACGATTATTTGGCTAAATTGCTGATTAGCCCGATTTAATCCAAGCCAGTTTGTTTTAGTGCGCAAGCTCTTAGTGCACATGCTCAGGGAACGATCCAAACCATGTTCGGTATTCTAAATAGTTATTTCTCCAACGACCTCGCCATTGACCTCGGCACTGCCAACACCTTGATCTACGTACGCGGCAAGGGCATCGTGCTGGATGAGCCCTCCGTCGTGGCCATCCGTACCGAAGGCGGCCCTGGCGGCAAAAAGACCATCATGGCGGTCGGCCTGGAAGCCAAGCGCATGCTGGGCCGCGCACCGGCCAACATCGCCGCGATCCGCCCCATGAAGGATGGTGTGATCGCCGACTTCACCGTCACCGAGCAGATGCTGAAATACTTCATCCGCCGCATCCACGAATCGCGCATGTTCTCGCCCAGCCCCAACATCATCATCTGTGTGCCGGTCGGCTCTACTCAAGTAGAACGCCGCGCCATCCGCGAATCCGCGATCGGTGCTGGTGCGCGTCATGTCTATCTGATCGAAGAGCCGATGGCGGCTGCGATCGGTGCCGGCCTGCCGGTTGCCGAAGCGACCGGTTCGCTGGTGGTCGATATCGGCGGCGGCACCACGGAAGTCGGCGTGATCTCGCTCGGCGGCATCGTCTACGCCAAATCCGAGCGCGTCGGTGGCGACAAGTTCGACCAGGCCATCATCGACTACATCCGCCGCAACTACGGTATGCAGATCTCCGAACCGACCGCTGAACTGATCAAGAAGAAGATCGGCTCTGCCTTCCCGGGCTCCGAAGTGCTGGAACTGGAAGTCACTGGCCGCAACCTGGCCGAAGGCCTGCCACGCAAATTCACCATTTCCAGCAACGAGATCCTGGAAGCGCTGACCGAGCCTTTGAACGCCATCGTCGGTGCGGTGAAATCCGCACTGGAGCAAACGCCACCCGAACTGGGTGCCGACATTGCTGAAAAAGGCATGGTGCTGACCGGCGGTGGCGCTTTGCTGCGCGATCTGGATCGCCTGCTGGTGGAAGAGACCGGCCTGCCTGTCATCGTGGCGGAAGATCCGCTCACCTGCGTGGCACGTGGTTGCGGACGCGCACTGGAAGAAATGGACAAACTGGGCAATGTATTTGCCAACGAGTGATGCCGCGTCAGTGATTTTGTTCAAGATTCAGGCCGTTCCATCACGGCCTGATTTTTTATTGCAGCAGCCGCTAACGCAACAAACACTAGCGCAACAAGAACTAGCGCAACAACCTCTCACATAAGCACGGACCAACGCCTGACGAGCCCGCCCAATGGAGCAACCCACCACAGCATTTTTTGTGCGCGGCCCGCAGCCTTTCACCCGGCTGGTGTTCTTCAGCATCCTGTCGCTGGTGCTGATGGGCGTTGATGCGCGACTACATTACCTTACCGAGGTCCGCCAGGGCTTCATGGGCTTGCTGCACCCCCTGCAAGTCGCTGCCAACATGCCGGGCTACTGGTACCGCCAGACCGTGGAATACTGGCAAGGCCATGACGCCATGCTGGCGGATAACCGTCGCCTGCGTATCGTCAATCTTCAGCAAGGCGTGGATCTGCAGCGCCTTCGCAGCATGGAAGAAGAGAACATGCATCTGCGTCAGTTGCTGGGCGCAGTGCAGGAGATCAAACAGCCTGCCCAGCTGGCCGAGATCATGAATGTGGACCGCGACCCGTTCACCCAGCGCGTGGTGGTCAACCTGGGCAGCCGCCATGGCATCACGACCGGCCAGGCCGTCGCGGATGGCATGGGCGTCATCGGCCAGGTCACGCGCACCTATCCATTCAGCAGCGAAGTCACGCTGGTCACCGACAAATCACTGGCCATCCCGATCCAGGTCGAGCGCAGCGGCCTGCGCGCCATCGCGTTCGGGCACGGTCGCGACAACATCATCGACCTGCCCTATCTGCCCACCAATGTGGATATCCAGGAAGGCGATGTGCTGGTCACCTCGGGCATCGACGGCGTCTACCCGCCCGGCCTGGCTGTTGCCCGGGTCACTTCGGTGGAACGTGACAGTGACCTGACCTTCGCCCGCATCGTGTGTGAACCAGCCGCAGGCATAGAGCAGCATAGACAAGTGCTGCTGCTCAAAACGCCGCTGGTCGCGGAAGCGACGCCCATCCCGGACACCCCGGCCGTGACCACCCCGTCCGGCAAGGCACCGGCCCAGACGGCGAAACCCAAGCCTTCCGCGCCTGCCAGCGCCACTGCTGCACCGGCCCCCAGCACGCCTGCTGTCTTGCCAGCGCCCCCAGCCAATGGAGGCACTTGAGCATGTACACCACCAAATCACGCTTCATCTACCTGTCATTGCTGCTGGCATTGTTCATGTCCATGCTGCCCTGGTCTGGCAGCGGCTTGATGCTGCGGCCGGATTTCGTGATGGTGACGCTGATCTTCTGGCTGTGCCGTGCGCCGCACCTTTGTAATATCGGTACGGCCTGGATAGCAGGGCTGCTCATCGACCTTGCCACAGGCGGCCTGTTCGGTGCCAACGCCTTCGCCTACTCGCTGACCGCCTTCTTTGCGGTGATCTACCAGCGGCGCCTGACGCTGTTCAACATTCCGCAACTGGCCTTGTTCGTGGGCGCCTTGCTGGCCGTGACCCAGATCACCCAGCTGGTGCTACGGCTGTTCGCGGGCGGCAGCATCCCGGATTGGCACTACTTCCTGCCCAGCCTGACCGGCACATTGTTGTGGATCGTCCTGGCCGTGCTGTCCGCTTCGGGCACTGCGCCCACCGGTGCCGCCAGCAATAAACGCAGAAGCTGATCCGCACGGCATGCCCAGCTACCTCGAATTCCGCAACCATCAGCGCGAGCAATACGATTTTCGCTGGCGCCTGCTGGCCGCCAGCCTCCTGGTGCTGTGCTGCTTCGGCATTCTGGCCAGCCGCTTCTATTATCTGCAAGTGATGCGCTACCAGCATTATCAGACGCTGGCAGACAACAACCGCATCTCCATCGTTCCTACCGTGCCGAATCGCGGCCTGATCTTTGACCGCAACGGCGTGGTGCTAGCGCACAACTATTTCGTTTACACCCTGGAGATCACGCCGGGCAAGGTAGACAACCTGGAACAGACCATCGCCGACATCAGCGAACTGGTCCCGGTCAGCAAGCTGGACCGCAAGCGCTTCAACAAGCTGCGCGCCGAGAATCACAATTTCATCAGCGTGCCTTTGCGCAGCCACCTCACCGAGACCGAAGCGGCCAGGTTCGCCGTGCACCGCTACCGCTTCCCCGGTGTCGAGATCCGTGCACGGCTGTTCCGGCACTACCCGCAAGGCACACTGGGCGCCCACCTGATCGGCTACATAGGCCGCATCAACGACAAAGACATCAAGAACCTGACCGAGGCTGGCGACCTGTCCAACTACAAGGGTTCCGACCATATCGGCAAGGGTGGTATCGAACAATATTACGAACGCGAACTGCACGGCGTCACCGGCAGCCAGCAGGTAGAGATCGATGCCGATGGCCATGCGGTACGCGTGCTTTCCAGCGTGGCGCCGGTGGCTGGGGAAAACCTCATCCTGTCCATCGACAGCACCATGCAGAAGATAGGCGAAGAGGCGTTTGCCGGTCGGCGCGGCGCGCTGGTGGCCATAGACCCCAAGACCGGCGAGATCCTGTCTTACGTGAGTCAGCCCAGCTTCGACCCCAATCTGTTCGTGGATGGCATCGACAGCGAAAACTGGAAAGCGCTCAACGAATCGCTGGACCGGCCATTGGTGAACCGCCCCTTGCACGGCGTCTATCCGCCCGGCTCCACGCTGAAACCGTTTGTCGCGCTGGCCGGCCTGGAGGCAGGCAGACGCGAGCCGCCGTTCAGCATCAGCGATGCAGGCTACTTCAGCCTGCCCGGCAAGACCCACCGCTACCGCGACTGGAAGCCTGCCGGTCACGGTCAGGTGGACATGCGCAGAGCCATCACTGTGTCCTGTGACACCTTCTTCTATGGCCTGGCGCACGAGATGGGCATAGACCGGCTTACCGACTTCCTGCAGCACTTCGGTTTTGGCCAGAAGACCGGCATCGACATCCAGGGCGAGAATGGTGGCCTGCTGCCCACACCGGCCTGGAAATGGAAACGCTGGAAGCAGCCCTGGTATCCGGGCGAGACGGTCATCACCGGCATCGGCCAGGGCTACACCTTGGTGACGCCCCTGCAACTAGCACACGCCACCGCGATCTTTGCCAACAACGGGGTGGCCATGCGGCCGCACCTGGTCACCAGCATCCAGAACAACCGCACCGGCATCTCGCGCCCGGTTAAACCTCAAGTGATGGACCAGATCGCGCTGGCGCCTAAACACATCGACCTGGTCAGAGAAGCCATGGTGGATGTCACGCGCCCCGGTGGCACGGCGGTGATCGTAGGGGCAGGCAGCCCCTATTCCATCGCCGCTAAAACCGGTACGGCACAGGTGATCGGCATCAAGCAGAACGAAAAATACGATGAAAAGAACATCGCCGAGCGGCACCGTGACCATGCACTGTTCATCGCCTACGCACCAGCGGAAGACCCCAAGATCGCCGTGGCGGTGATTGTCGAGAACGGCAGCCATGGTGGCTCTACCGCCGGCCCGATCGCACGCAAGGTGATGGATTACTACCTGCTGGGCAAGCTGCCGGATGCGCAGCCAGCCGCCGCAGCGGCGGTACCAGCTCCCGAAACCACAGAAGAAGAGCACAGCGAAGAACATGATTGAGCGTATCTACCTGTCGCTGACCAAGCATATCGATGGTTTTCTGATGAGCACCATCATATTGGCGCTGGTGGTCGGCATGGCGGTGCTGTATAGCGCAGGCGGCCACAGTGTGGGCCGCATGCAGGCACAAGCCATCAATATCGTCATCGCGCTATCCGTGTTGTGGGTGACTGCCAACGTGCCGCCACAACACCTGCAAAGGCTGGCACTGCCCATCTATGTGCTCGGGCTGCTGCTGCTTGTGGGGGTCGCCCTGTTCGGCGAGATCAGTAACGGCGCACGGCGCTGGCTGCATCTGGGCGTGGTGCGTATCCAGCCTTCCGAGATCATGAAGATAGGCGTGCCCATGTTGCTGGCCTGGTACTTTGCCCGCCATGAGGCCAGCCCGCGCCTGCAGCATCATTTGATGGGTGCGCTGCTGCTGGCGGTGCCGGTGGTGCTGGTCATGAAACAGCCGGATCTGGGAACTTCCCTGCTCATCGCAGCGTCTGGATTCTATGTGCTGTTCCTGGCTGGGCTGAGCTGGCGTTTCATACTGGGCGTGGGCGCCAGCATCGCGGTGGCCGCGCCGATTTTGTGGACCATGCTGCACGATTACCAGCGACGCCGCATCGAGATCCTGTTCGACCCGTATCAGGACCCGCTAGGCGCCGGTTACCACACCATTCAGGCCACCATTGCGCTGGGCTCGGGTGGTCTTGCTGGCAAAGGCTGGCTGAATGGCACGCAGGCGCAGCTGGATTTCATCCCGGAACGCACCACTGACTTCATCTTTGCGGTGTTCGGCGAAGAGTTCGGCATGCTGGGCAACATCCTGCTGCTGCTGCTCTATCTGCTGATCATAGGCCGCGGGCTGTTCATCGCCGCCTACGCACAAAGCACGTTCGGACGCCTGCTGGCAGGCAGCATCACCATGACCTTCTTCACTTACGCCTTTGTGAACATCGGCATGGTCAGCGGCATCCTGCCTGTGGTGGGTGTGCCCTTGCCACTGATCAGTTACGGCGGCACTTCACTGGTGACGCTGATGTTGGGCCTGGGCATCCTGATGAGCATCAAAACCCACAAAAAACTGGTATCCAGCTGATGAAAACCACGTTACTGCTGTTGATATGTGCATTACTGGTGGCCTGTGGCAGTGCCCCCAAAAAGTCCAGCCCGGCGGCTGGCGGCAAAGGCGGCGGTTATTACCTGGATGACGGCCCGGGCGACAACACACCTGCCAATCTGGACAGCATTCCGGACGCCGTGCCGCGCGCCGAACCGCTGATGGACCGTGCCAACAAACCGTATATGGCACTGGGCAAACGCTATGTGCCCATGACCAGTCACACGCCCTACAAAGCGGAGGGCATCGCCACCTGGTATGGAAAGCGCTACCACGGCAGCAAGACCGCCAGCGGTGAGGTGTATGACATGTATGCCATGACCGCCGCCCACCCGACCCTACCGCTGCCCAGCTATGCGCGTGTGACCCATGCCAGCAACGGGCGTAGCGTGGTGGTACGCATCAACGACCGCGGGCCCTTCGTCGCGGGCCGCGTGATCGACCTGTCCTACGTGGCCGCGCATCGCATCGGTCTGCTTGGCCCGGGTAGCGCCAAGGTGATCGTCGAGGCGATCGATACCAGCAGCGGCTCGTTAAGCGCAGCAGCGCCTGCCGTGCCAGCGCCTATGGTGAACAGTTTTTCAGCTGGCGTGTATCTGCAAGTGGGTGCGTTCAATGAAGAAAGCAATGCAGACCGCCTGCGCCAGCAACTGAATCAGCTGCTGGATAACCCAGGCGTGCAAAAAGTGAATATTTCAAGCTGGTATAATAGGGACTTGTATCGTGTACGCTTGGGTCCTTACAGCGACCGTGAACAAGCCGAGCAAGTGCAAGCCAAAATCCGTCAGTCCCTGGGGATAGACGCCATCCTGCTTTATCAGCAATAACGCGAGAAGACTATTTATGCCTTTATTCAAAGCCCTGACCGCCACCGCCCTGCTCCTGATCGCCATGAGCAGCCTGGCAGCGCCTATCCCGCCACAGCCCACACTGGCGGTCAAATCCTATGTGTTGCGCGATTTCAACAGTGACAGTGTGCTGGCCCAACAAGCCGGTGACGAGCGGGTAGAACCGGCTTCGCTGACCAAGATCATGACCGCTTACATGGTGTTCAAGGCATTGAAGAACGGCCATCTGCAGTTGACGCAAACCCTGCCGGTCAGTGTCAAGGCCTGGAAGGTGGAAGGCTCCAAGATGTTCATCGAGCCCAACAAGCCGGTCACCGTGGACGAACTGCTGCATGGCACCATCATCCAGTCCGGTAACGATTCTTCCATCGCGCTGGCCGAAGGCATAGGCGGCACTGAAGAAGTGTTCGCTGAACTGATGAACAAGGAAGCCGCCCGTCTGGGCATGAAGAACAGCCACTTCATGAACGCCACCGGTCTGCCCGACCCGCAGCACTACACCACCGCGACCGATCTGGCCATTCTGGCGGCAGCCCTGATCCGCGACTTCCCGGAAGATTACAAGCGCCTGTACTCGGTCAAGGAATACACCTATAACAAGATCACCCAGCCCAACCGCAATACGCTGTTGTGGCAAGACCCGTACGTAGACGGCATGAAGACCGGCCACACCAAATCGGCAGGTTACTGCCTGATCACCTCGGCCAAGCGCGGCGATACGCGCATGATCTCGGTGGTGCTGGGTGCCGGTTCCTCCACCTCGCGTGCCACCGAA
The DNA here is from genome assembly GCF_005502435.1 of Methylobacillus flagellatus. Lineage (GTDB taxonomy): Bacteria > Pseudomonadota > Gammaproteobacteria > Burkholderiales > Methylophilaceae > Pseudomethylobacillus > Pseudomethylobacillus flagellatus_A. The sequence continues at coordinate 174,620 of NZ_SCOU01000004.1, read as the reverse complement.
AGCCAGAAGCTGCTGAATTACGGCTTCCAGTTCTACGAATCCACGCTGGTTTACAAGCGCGGTCAGAAGGTCAACAACTTGCGCGTCTGGAAAGGGGTGGAGCCTTCTATCGACGCTACGCTGGCACGTGACCTGTCGGTCACCCTGCCCAAAGGCGACTACGCCCGCGTGAAGGCCAGCATCACTAGCACGCAACCTCTGGTGGCCCCTATCAGTGCCAATCAAGCCATCGGCAAGATCACGCTGACCCTGGACGACAAGGTACTGGTTGAGCGCAACCTGATCGCCAGCAAGGCGGTGCCTGCGGCTGGCATCTTTGGTCGCCTGGTCGATAGCGTCAAACTCTGGTTCGAGTAAACCCTCAACCTTGAGCCAGACCGTCTACCTGAATGGTGAATTCCTGCCCTTGCATCAGGCGCAGGTCTCGGTTCTGGACCGTGGGTTCATCTTCGGCGATGGCGCTTACGAGATCATCCCGGTCTATTCGCGCCATGCATTCCGGCTCCAACAACACCTGCAGCGCTTTGCCGCCAGCCTGACGGCACTGCGGCTCAGCAACCCGCACAGCAATGCGCAATGGGCTGCCCTGGTGCAGGCACTCATCGCGCATCAGGACGAGGCGGATCAGTCTCTCTATCTGCACGTCACGCGAGGTGTCGCGCCGCGTGACCATGCGTTCCCGGCTGGCGTCAGCCCGACCGTGTTCATGATGAGCAACCCGCTGATCACACCCTCGGCAGTACAGATCAACCAGGGGGTGAGTTGCATCAGCGCAAGCGATATACGCTGGGACCGCTGCGATATCAAGGCCATCGCCCTGCTGGCCAATGTGCTGCTGCGGCAACAGGCTATCGATGCAGGTGCCGTGGAGACCATCCTGTTCCGTGACGACATCCTCACGGAAGGCGCGGCCAGCAATATCTTTGCCGTACGTAACGGGGTCATCCTCGCACCGCCCAAGGATCAGCACATGCTGCCCGGCATCACCTATGATCTGGTGCTGGAGCTGGCCGCCCAACACGGCGTGCCGGTCGAGATCGGTTATTTTGCTTCCAGCGTCATCCGCGGCGCTGATGAGCTGTGGATCACCTCGTCCACCAAGGAGGTGCTGGCCATCGTCACTCTCGACGGTCAGCCCATCGCCAACGGCCAGCCCGGCCCGCTGTTCAAACACATGCTGGGCTGGTATCAAGACTATAAACAACAGGTAATGCGACATGGCTGAACAGGAAACCCTGATTGAATTCCCCTGCGACTTCCCCATCAAGGTCATGGGGGAGACGCATGACGACTTTAGCGCCACCATCGTGGCGCTGATCCGCCAGCAGTTGCCAGAGTTCGACGCCAGCCGCGTGGAGATGCGCGCCAGCTCCGGTGGCCGTTACATCAGCCTGACCTGCACCGTCTACGTGACCAGTAAACCGCAGCTGGACGAGATCTACCGTGCACTCAGCGCACACCCCATGGTGAAGTTCACGCTCTGAGACCATGGTCGAATCGACGGTATTGATATGACGATGCTGACGCCGTTGCTGCGGCGACTGGGGCGCAGCGATTATCTCGCCACCTGGCAGGCCATGCAGGCGTTCACGGCGGCACGCGATGCCAGCACCCCTGACGAGCTGTGGCTCACCGAACACCCACCCGTCTACACGCTGGGCTTGAACCGCAAGGACGCACGCCCACCCAGCCGTCAGGACATTCCGTTGCTGGAAGTGGATAGAGGCGGCAAGATCACCTACCATGGCCCGGGCCAAGTAGTGATCTACGTGCTCATCGACCTGCAACGCCGTGGCTTGACGGTACGCCAGCTGGTGAGCTGTATGGAGCAGGCCGTGATCGCCCTACTCAGCCAGTACGGCATCAGCGCCCAGGCACGCAGCGATGCGCCAGGCGTCTATGTACAAGACAGCAAGATCGCCTCGCTGGGGCTGCGCGTCAAACAGCAGCGCTGTTATCATGGTCTGGCCTTGAATGTCGCCATGGATCTCGCCCCATTCGCCGCCATCGACCCATGCGGTTATCGCGGCTTGCATGTGACCCAGCTCAGCCAGCTGGGCGTGCAACAGCCTGTAGATCAGGTCGCAGAACAGTTACTGTCCCTGCTGACCGCCCAATTTGAGCAGTATGCAGACCAGAAAGCCGTAAGCACATGACCGAAACGCTCATCACGCCAGCGCAGCGCAAACCTGCGGGTGTCAAGGAAACCAGCGCCGAAAAGACCGCGCGCATCCCGATCAAGATCATTCCGCAGCCTGCCATGCGCAAACCGGAATGGATACGCATGAAAGTGCCGGATTCAGCGCGTTTTCAGGAGATCAAACAGATCCTGCGCGACAACAAGCTGCATACCGTCTGCGAGGAAGCCTCCTGCCCCAACATCGGCGAATGCTTCAGCGGCGGCACCGCCACCTTCATGATCCTGGGCGATATCTGCACACGGCGCTGCCCGTTCTGCGATGTATCGCACGGCAAACCATTGCCACCGGACACGCAGGAGCCCGAGAACCTGGGACGCACCATCGCGCAGATGCGCCTCAACTATGTGGTGATCACCTCGGTAGACCGCGACGACCTGCGCGACGGCGGCGCCCAGCATTTTGTCGACTGCATCACCGCGGTCAGAACGCATAGCCCGGCGATCAAGGTGGAGATCCTGGTGCCGGATTTCCGTGGACGGCTGGACCGCGCCATCCAGATCCTCACGCTAGCGCCACCCGATGTCATGAACCACAATCTGGAAACCGTACCGCGCCTATATAAGGAAGCGCGCCCAGGTTCGGATTACCAGAACTCGCTCAATCTACTCAAAGTGTTCGGCGAACAACACCCGCACGTGCCGACCAAATCCGGCCTCATGCTGGGCCTGGGCGAAACCGACGAAGAGATCCTGCAGGTGATGCAAGACCTGCGTGACCACGGCGTCACCATGCTGACGCTGGGGCAGTATCTGCAACCCAGCCCGCACCACCTGCCCGTCAAACGCTTTGTCACGCCGGAACGCTTCCGGCAGTTCGAGGCAGAGGCGATGGCAATGGGGTTCACGCATGCCGCATGCGGGCCCATGGTGCGCAGCAGCTATCACGCCGACCAGCAGGCGCATTCAGCCGGGATCAGCGTGTAGAAGACCGCGTCTTGCGTCTTTGGCGGTTTGCAAACGGATCGCCATCGTCACAACAACACGCACTACTAAACAAAAAGCCCTCGAAATGATTCGAGGGCTTTTCTATTCCATCTGATTCAGATTCAGCCAAGCAAGGCTGGAATCACTTGTCAGTTTAGCTGAACAGCTTCTTCAGCCAACCGAACACGCCACCACCAGTGGTGCCATGAGCGATTGCGGTGATTTCAGCAGCGGATGCAGCTGGGTCAGCAGCACCGTAGATAGCAGCACCAGCCACGATGATGGTAGCGCCAGCATCACGTACTTGAGCCGTGGTTGCAGCCTTAACACCACCAGCAACCGAGATCTTCACGCCGGTGTTCAGGCTGGCGATCAGGGCCAGGTCGGTGAATGGGGTGCCGCCAGCCGCTTGTTGGTCCAGACCGGTGTGCACGCCAATGATGTGCGCGCCCAGCTTGACTGCTTCTTGAGTGCGGGTTGCTTTGTCGGTCACGTTGATCAGGTCAACTTGAGCTTCTTTGCCATACTTGTTGGCAACATCGATCACGCCCTTGATGGTGCCCAAGTCAGCGGTACCCAGAACGGTACAGATGTCAGCACCTGCTTTGTAGAATGGCTCGGCTTCGTAGAAACCAGCGTCCATGGTCTTCAGGTCAACCAGGATCTTGTTATTTGGGAATTTGGCACGCAGTGTCTTCAGCAGATCAATACCGTTGTGCTTGATGCATGGGGTACCGATTTCCAGAATGTCGACATGAGGCGCAACTTTTGCCGCCAGAGCGACCGTTGCGTCAAAGTCCAATGAGTCCAGTGCCATTTGGGTTAATGCCATGATGCTTCCTCCACAGGTTTACGAAAATAGTGTTCTATCGCAGACTTTTTCAGTCATGCGACACTATATCTTGTTATGACAGTGGCTTGCAATATGCCGCCATCATTCAACAAATGTGAGGGAATTAAGGCCTAGCTAGTAACTAACTCGCGTAAGGCATGCACCAGCGCATTACATTCGGCATCCGTGCCGATGGTAATGCGTAAAAACGCCGAGATACGGGCGGGATTTTTGAAATGTCGCACGATGATGCTGCGTTCACGCAACTGTTGCGCCAGCGCGGCCCCATCGTATGACGGGTGACGTACAAAAATAAAATTCGCAGCAGAAGGCAAGACTTCGAAGCCCAGAGCCTGCAGATCGCTGACCAGTTGCTCGCGCGTGGCCATCACCCGCTGACGGGTCTGCTGGAACCAGGCTTCGTCCTGCATGGCGGCGATGGCACCTGCCTGGGCGAAGCGGTCCAGCGGATAGGAATTGAAGCTGTCTTTGACCCTTACCAGCGCTTCGATCAGGTCAGCATGGCCGACCGCGTAGCCGACCCGCAAGCCCGCCAGTGAGCGCGACTTGGACAGGGTGTGCGTCACCAGCAGCTGAGGATAGCGATTGACCAACTGCACGGCCGATTCGCAACCGAAATCCACATACGCTTCATCGATCACCACCACGGAATCCGGGTTGGCCTGCAACAGCCGCTCGATCTCAATGAGCGGCAAGGCGCGGCTAGTGGGCGCATTCGGGTTGGGGAAGATGATGCCGCCATTGGGGCGCAGATAGTCATCGACGCTGATCTGGAAGTCGTCGGTGAGTGGTATGGTTTGGTACTCGATACCATACAGGCCGCAGTAGACCGGATAAAAACTGTAGGTGATGTCCGGAAAAAGCAGCGGCTCGTCATGCTTGAGCAAGGCATGGAACACATGCGCCAGCACTTCATCCGAGCCGTTGCCCACGAACACCTGCGCTGTTGTCAGGCCGTGATAATCGGCAATGGCGGTTTTCAGTGCGTCCGAATTCGGGTCTGGATACAGGCGCAGGCTATCGGCGGCCTGGGCACGCATGGCCTCCAGCACCGCATCACTGGGCGGGTATGGGTTTTCGTTGGTGTTAAGCTTGATCAGCTTGCTCAGCTTGGGCTGTTCCCCTGGCACATAAGGGGTCAGGCTATGCACCACATCACTCCAGTAGCGACTCACGACGCCTCCTCAGGCCTTGGTCTTGAGACGGTACTCTGCGGAGCGCGCGTGCGCGTGCAGACCTTCACCGTAGGCCAGCGTGGCCGCCACTTTTCCCAGCGTCTGCGCGCCTTCGGACGACACCATGATCAGACTGGAGCGCTTCTGGAAGTCATAGACACCCAGTGGTGACGAAAAACGCGCGGTACGCGAGGTGGGCAACACGTGGTTAGGGCCAGCACAGTAATCGCCCAGTGCCTCGCAGGTGTCGCGGCCCATGAAGATGGCGCCAGCATGGCGGATCTTCTGGCTGTAGGGCAGCGGGTCTGCCATCGACAGCTCCAAGTGTTCGGGCGCGATGTAATTGGCGATGTCAGCCGCTTCGTCCAGGTCCTTGACCTGAATCAGCGCGCCACGGTTTTCGATAGAGGTGCGGATGATGTCCTTGCGCGGCATCTCTTCCACCTGACGCGCCATGCTGGCCGCGACCTGGTCGAGGAACTCGGCATTGGGTGATAGCAGGATGGATTGTGCCAGCTCGTCATGCTCCGCCTGTGAGAACAGGTCCATGGCGACCCAATCCGGGTTGCTTAAGCCATCGGAGATCACCAGGATCTCGGACGGCCCCGCCACCATGTCGATACCGACCACACCGAACACGCGGCGCTTGGCGGCAGCCACATAGGCGTTACCGGGGCCGACGATCTTGTCGACCTGTGGCACGGTTTGCGTGCCATAGGCCAAGGCACCTACGGCTTGCGCGCCACCGATGCAGAACACGCGGTCCACACCACAGATCGCGGCGGCCGCCAGCACCAGGGCATTTTTCTCGCCACCCGGCGTGGGCACCACCATGATCAGCTCTTTGACGCCGGCCACCTTGGCCGGGATCGCGTTCATGAGCACCGAGGAAGGATAGGCGGCTTTTCCGCCCGGCACGTACAGGCCCACGCGGTCCAGCGCCGTGACCTGCTGACCCAGCAAGGTGCCATCGGCTTCGGTGTAGCTCCACGACGACATCAATTGTTTCTCGTGATAGCTGCGCACACGTTCGGCGGCGGCTTGCAGCGCTTCACGCTGTGCAGCAGGCAGGCTGTCCAGCGCTGCCTGCAGCTCCGTATGGCCCAGCTCCAGCGCGTCCATGCTGGCCGCTGCCAGGCGATCAAAGCGCTGGGTATAGTCCAGCACTGCGGCATCGCCGCGCTGTTTCACATCACGCAGAATATCCGCCACCACCTGATCGATGCGGTCATCCTGCGCGGTCTCAAAAGCCAACAGCGCCTTCAGCGCTGCATCGAAGTTGGCATCGGCCGTTGATAATCGTTTGACGTTCATGTTTCTACTTTCTGTTTCACCCTGCATTAACTGCGCGCGCAAAGGCATCCATGATGCTTTGCAGACGTTCGCGCTTGAGCTTGAACGCGGCTTGATTGACCACCAGCCGGGAACTGATGGCGCTGATTTCTTCTACTGCCTGCAGATGATTGGCACGCAAGGTGCCACCGGTACTGACCAGATCAACGATGGCGTCTGCCAGCCCCACTAGCGGCCCTAGCTCCATGGAACCGTACAGCTTGATCAGGTCTACGTGCATGCCTTTGGCGGCAAAATGCTCACGCGCCGTCTTCACATACTTGGTCACCACTTTGAGGCGTGCACCACGGCGGATCGAGCCCTGATAATCAAAGCCTTCGCGCACTGCCACCATCATCTTGCAACGTGCGATATTGAGATCCAGCGGCTGATACAACCCCGCTCCGCCATGCTCATCCAGCACGTCCTTGCCGGCGATGCCGATATCGGCCGCGCCATGCTGCACATAGGTGGGCACATCCGTGGCGCGCACGATGATGAGCCGCACATCGTCACAGTTGGTCGGCAGGATCAGCTTGCGGGAAGACTCCGGATTCTCCAGCGCCACAATGCCAGCCGCCGCCAGCAATGGCGTGGTCTCTTCAAAAATACGGCCTTTCGACAGGGCGATGGTGATCATGGTTGCACTCGTTGTTTACGTTTTGTCTGCTTTTTGTTGCGTGCAGCACTTAGTGGATACGTTTGATTCTGGCGCCCAGCGCCGTCAATTTCTCTTCCAGCCGTTCATAGCCACGGTCCAGATGGTAGATGCGCTCGATGGTGGTCTCGCCACGCGCCACCAGCGCGGCCAGCACCAGGCAGGCGGAAGCGCGCAGATCGGTCGCCATCACGGTGGCGCCATCCAGACAGTGTACGCCACGCACGATGGCGGTATGGCCTTCCACTTCGATATGCGCGCCCAGGCGCTGCAGCTCCTGCACATGCATGAAGCGATTCTCGAAAATGGTCTCGGTCACACTGGCAACACCCTTGGCCACGGTATTCAGCGCCATGAACTGCGCCTGCATATCGGTGGGGAATGCCGGATGCGGTGCAGTACGCAAATTGACCGACTGCATGGCACCGTTACTTTTCACGGTGATGCTGTCGGCAGCATGCGTGACCTGCGCACCCGCATCACGCAACTTCTCGATGACGGCTTCCAGCAGATCGGCACGCGCATTACGCAAAGTAACTTCACCACCGGCCATGGCGGCGGCCACCATGTAGGTGCCCGCTTCGATACGGTCACATACGATGGCATGCGCTGCGCCATGCAAGGCGTCCACACCATGGATGGTGATCACATCGGTGCCCGCCCCTTCGATGCGCGCGCCCATCTTGATCAGGCACTCCGCCAGATCGACCACTTCAGGCTCGCGTGCGGCGTTTTCCAGCACGGTGGTGCCATCTGCCAGCGCCGCTGCCATCATGAGGTTCTCGGTACCGGTCACGGTGACCATCTCCATGAGGATGCGCGCACCGCGCAGGCGCTTGCCCGGCAAATGCTGGCAATGTGCCTCGATATAGCCGTGGGCGATATGGATATCCGCGCCCATGGCTTGCAACCCCTTGATATGCAGATCGACCGGGCGCGAGCCGATGGCGCAGCCGCCAGGCAATGAAACCCGCGCCTTGCCGAAGCGCGCCAGTAACGGCCCCAGCACCAGAATGGAGGCGCGCATGGTTTTCACCATGTCATACGGCGCTTCCTGATGCGCGATATGCTGCGCATGCAGGGTGGCGTGGTGCGTATCGCTGCGCTCCACCTGCACGCCCATGTGCGACAACAGCTTGAGCATGGTGGCCACATCATGCAGATGCGGCACTTCGCTGAGTTGCAAGGGCGCCTCGGTCAGCAAGGCCGCACACAGGATGGGCAATGCGGCATTCTTGGCGCCGGAGATGCGCACTTCGCCGTTGAGCGGTTGACCGCCTTCGATCTGCAGTTTATCCAAGATTCAGTTCCGGGCTCAGGCGACCGGGTTTTCCAGCATCTGCTGCAGCTCGCCGGATTCGTACAGGCTGCGCATGATGTCTGCGCCACCGACGAATTCGCCGTGGATGTAAAGCTGCGGAATGGTAGGCCAGTTGGCATATTGCTTGATGCCTTCGCGGATAGCCGGGTTCTGCAGCACGTCGATGGCAGTCAGATTCTGCACACCACAGGCTTGCAGGATCTGCACTGCCAGGCTGGAGAAGCCGCACTGCGGGAATTTGGGGCTGCCCTTCATGTACAACACCACCGGGTTAGCGGTCACCTGGTTCTTGATCAATTCTTGCGTATCCATCTTTGGTCCTCTCGATAATTGCGTTGATTCTTGATTGTTATGCCGAACGCACGTCCAGCTTGCCCCAGGCTTCCGGGGTGAAGGTGCGCATCGACAGTGCGTGGATCTCCTGACGCATGCGGTCGCCCAGCGCCTTGTAGACCAGCTGATGCTGCTGCACCATGTTCTTGCCGACAAACGCCGGGCTAACGATGACGGCCTCGAAATGGGTACCATCATCGCCCAGCACCTGCACATGGTCGCAGGCCAGCCCTTGTAAAATGTAATCGCGTACGTCGCTCGCACTCAGCATGTCAGCTCCTTAATTTATAGCCGGATTTGAGCAATCTCAAGGTCAGCCATGATAGGACGAAAAAGCTCGCCGAAACAATGGCCAGACTCAGCCAGGGCGAAACATCGCCACTGCCGATGAAGCCATAACGGAAGCCGTCTATCATGTAGAAGAACGGGTTGAGATGCGTCACCTGCTGCCAGAAGGCCGGCAGGGAATGGATGGAATAGAACACGCCGGACAGGAAAGACAGCGGCATGATCACGAAATTCTGGAATGCCGCGATCTGGTCGAACTTCTCGGCCCAGATACCGGCGATGATGCCGAACGCCCCCAACAGACCACTGCCCAGCAAGGCGAACACCAGTACCCAGCCAGGATAGACCAGCGGCAGATCCACGAACAGGATGGCCACCAGGTAGATCACGGAGCCGACGACCAGGCCGCGCAGTATGGCAGCTGCCAGGAAGGCCAGGAAGAACTGCAGGTAAGTGATAGGCGTCAGCATCACGAACACCAGATTGCCCATCACCTTGGACTGGATCAGGCTGGATGAACTGTTGGCGAACGCGTTCTGCAACAGCGACATCATGATCAACCCGGGGATCATGAACGCGGTATAGCTCACGCCGTGCACCTGCACACGCCCTTCCAGCACGTGCGAGAACACCAGCAGATACAGCAAGGCCGTCATCACCGGCGCGGCCACGGTCTGGAAGCTCACGCGCCAGAACCGCAGCAACTCCTTGCGGAACAGCGTCCAGGCACCGAACCAGGGATGCACTTGCGGACTCATACGCGGCCCACCAGATCGACGAACACGTCTTCAAGATCCGACTCGATCAGCTGCAGATCCTGCAGGCTGACGCCGGCCTGGCGCAGTTCAAGCAACACCGTATCGATCTGCGTGACCTCGCCGAGATTCAGCACCACATACTCCCCTTCCTGCTGGCGCAGCAAAGGCTGCAGCGCCAGCGGCAGACTGCCGTTCAGCTTCAACCTGAGTTTTTTGCCTGGGAAGCGGTTGAGCAGATTCGCGGTGCTATCCAGTGCGATGATCTCGCCCTGCTTGAGCATGGCCACGCGCGAGCACAAGGTCTCGGCCTCTTCCAGGTAATGGGTAGTCAGAATGATGGTGTGACCTTCGCGGTTCAGACGCTGGATGAACGCCCACATAGTCTGGCGCAATTCCACATCCACACCGGCGGTGGGTTCGTCCAGCACGATCACTGGCGGCTTGTGCGCCAGCGCCTGCGCGATCAGCGCACGGCGTTTCATGCCGCCGGACAGGCGACGCATATTGGTGTGGGCTTTATCAGTGAGGCCGAGTGCCTCGATCACCTCGTCCACCCACACGTCATTACTGCGGCCCAGACCAAAGTAACCGGCCTGAAAACGCAGCATCTCGCGCACATTGAAAAAGGGGTCGAACACCAGCTCTTGCGGCACCACACCCAGACTGCGACGCGCCTGCTGGTAGTCACGCTGCACGTCGAAACCCATCACCGACAGATGGCCACTGGTCGGTTGTTGCAAGCCAGCGAGCAGGCTGATCAAAGTGGATTTACCAGCACCATTCGGCCCCAGCAGGGCAAAGAATTCGCCCTGGGCTATGGTCAGATCGACGCCTTTCAATGCATGTAATGCACCAAAATGCTTGTGTACTTGTTCGATCTTGATCGCCGGGGTCATAGGGGTAACATGGGGCGAATGCCCCAATCTTCAATGACCAGCGACGGCTGGGCCGGTGGGGATCAGATCAAGCACGCCATACAGCGTGGCCAGGCTGGTCAGATTGTGAGGCAGATTAAGGAAGTGCAACTGACAGTCACGTGCACGTGACTGACGTAGCCATTCGAACATCAGGCTGATGGTGCTGGTATCCACATCAGTTACGCCAGCAAGATCGACAGTAGACGGCACGTCCATAGACAATGCCGTCCACTCGGATAGCAGCGACTGCGTGTTGGTCATGGTCATGTCACCCGTCACCATCACCCGGTCCTGCTGTTTGCTAAGTTGTGCCACCACAGATTCCCTGATCAGCTTATTTCGAGGCGTTGGCCTGCTTGTTTTTCTCAGTCAACTTCTGGATCAGGCCATCGATGCCACCCTGACGCACTTCGTTGCCGAACTGGCTACGGTAGTTGGTCACCAGGCTCACGCCTTCGATGGTGATGTCATAGACCTTCCAGGCGTCCGTCTGTTTTTCCAGGCTGTAATCGACCGCGATCGGCTGACCGCCAGGCTGCACGATCAAGGTCTTGACCGTCACTTCGGTATCGCCTGGCTGTACGCGAGTCGGCTTGAAATCGATGGTCTGATTACGGTACTTGGACAGGGCAGTCGCGTAAGTACGCAGCATCAGGCTGCGGAACTCACGCTGGAAGGCCTGTTGCTGCTCAGGGGTGGCGCTGCGCCAGTTCTTGCCCAGCACCATGCGCGACACACGGTCAAAGTTGAAGTTGGGCAGGATCTTTTCTTCTGCCAGCGCAAAGATCTTCTTTTGGTCGCCCGCCTGGATGTCTTTGTCCTTCTTGACGATGTCCAGCACTTCCTGCGCTGTGGTTTTCACCAGATCATCCGGCGCCACTTCCGCTTGCGCAGGAACAGCGAACATCAGCAGTGAAGTAATGCTCAGGGCCGTAGCCAGTTTGGTCATGCGATTCATTGTGTTTCCTTATTTGCTTGCATCAGTCGGAGTTTCAGCAGCCTTGCTGTACAGGAACTGGCTGATCATTTTTTCCAGCACTACGGCGTCCTGGGTACGCTTGATCTTGTCGCCTTCCTTGAGGTTGGAATCTTCCAGACCTGCGATTTCAAGGCCCACATACTGCTCACCCAACAAACCTGCAGTATAGATGTTGGCCTCGGTATCGGTAGGGAACGGGTAACGCTTGTCCAGCTTCAGGGTGACCACGGCCTCGAACGTCTTACTATCGAAACGTATGCCATCCACACGGCCCACTACCACACCCGCACTTTTGACGGGTGCGCGCGCTTTCAGCCCGCCGATGTTTTCAAATGCTGCCGTCACGGTGTAGGTTTCACCCACACTGCTGGAGGTCAGGTTGCCGACCTTCATGGCCAGACCCAGTATCGCCGCCATACCTGCTGCGGCAAAGATGCCTACCCACAGGTCTATTGTTGTACGTTCCATTTTTTCTCCAAAGCGATCTGTCGTTTACGGGTTGATCATGAATGAGGTCATGATGAAATCCAGCGCCAGCACCGCCAGCGAAGAATTAACCACCGTTCTTGTTGTGGCGCGGCTCACCCCTTCAGCGGTGGGTGGCGCATCGAATCCTTCAAATAACGCGATCATGGTGCAAGCAACGCCGAACACGACGCTTTTGATGACACCATTGACAATATCTTCACGGAAATCCACGTTGGCCTGCATCTGCGACCAGAACGCGCCGTTGTCCACACCGATCAATGGCACTGCGACCAGATAACCGCCCAGCACGCCCACCATCGAGAACAGTGCCGCCAGCAAGGGCATGGAGATCACACCCGCCCAGAAGCGCGGCGCAACCACACGGGCGATCGGGCTGACTGCCATCATCTCCATCGCTGACAACTGCTCGGTGGCTTTCATCAGGCCGATCTCGGCAGTGATGGCCGTGCCGGCACGGCCGGCAAACAGCAAGGCCGTGACCACCGGACCCAGTTCGCGCACCAGTGACAAGGCCACCAGCACGCCGATGGCTTCAGACGAGCCGTATTTCTGCAGCGTGTTATAGCCTTGCAGGGCCAGCACCATGCCGACAAAGAAAGCAGACACCAGAATGATGATCAAAGACATCACACCGGTGAAGTAGATCTCACGAATGGTCAGGTGCAAACGGCGGAAACTTTCGCCTGAATACAGCAACACATAACCGGAGAAACGCACAGCGCCCCCAAAACGCCACAGCTGATCCACCAGCTTGTGGCCGATGCCACGCAGTACGTTGGCGACCTTGGTCAGCAAACCACTAAACATTATGACCTCTCAGCATTTCGGCCGCATAGTCGGGCGCCGGGTAATGGAACGGTACCGGGCCATCCGCTTCGCCATGCACAAACTGATGCACGAACGGCAGATCGGAATTACGCAACTCGTCAGGGGTACCCTCAGCCACCACCACGCCGTTGCCGACAAAATAAACATAATCCACGAATGAGAACGTCTCATGCACATCATGTGTGACCACGATGGAGGTCGCACCCAGCGCGTCGTTTAGACTGCGGATCAGGTTACACACCACCCCCATGGAGATCGGGTCCAGACCAGCGAACGGCTCGTCGTACATGATGATGGAGGGGTCCAACGCTACTGCGCGGGCCAGCGCCACACGGCGTGCCATCCCCCCAGACAATTCGGTCGGCATCAATTGTGCCGCACCGCGCAAACCAACCGCATTCAGCTTCATCATCACCAGATCGCGGATCATGGTCTCGGGCAGATCGGTGTGCTCGCGCATCGGGAACGCCACGTTCTCGTAAACGGAAAGGTCGGTGAACAACGCACCGAACTGGAACAACATGCCCATCTTGCGACGCAGCGTGTGCAGACCATCCCTGTCCTGATGGTGTACCACTTTGCCACCCACACGCACTTCACCACGCGTAGGCTTGAGTTGCCCACCGATCAGACGCAACAAGGTGGTCTTACCGCTGCCACTGCCGCCCATGATGGCCACCACCTTGCCGCGTGGAAAGGCCATATTGATGCCTTTGTGCAGCTGACGGCCCTTGTAGCCAAAGGAGAGATTGTCGATTTCGACGATGTTGTCGGTCACAGGATGTGGTTTCGTTTCATTAAGGCCGTAATTTTAATGCAATTTGACTGACTGTGTCGTGCTCACTTGTACAAAAGCCTGGCATGCCAGGCTGATGTTGCATTTTTCACGGCAGAAACCTGCCCTGACCGAAAAGCAGAACTTGCTAGAAAGCAAGGCACACCGCGTAGCTCGCCGCAGGTGCCGCATTGATGCTGGCCGTAGAGTCGCCATCGCGCGCCGTCAGAACTGCGGTGTCGTAGGCCCGCAAGCTGCCGCTAGAGGTCTCGCCATCGTCCAGCAGGATATCCATCTGCGTCACCAGCTTGCTGGACAAACCATCCATGCAGCCTGCATGCCCGGCTGGCATGTTGGTCAACACCGCCAGTGTGGCACTGCTCTGCACGCCGATCCGGCCACCTTCCGTGTTGCGGGGGTAATAGCCCGCTGTGTTGATATTGGTGCTGCCGTTGGCAAGGCCAGCCAGGCGCACATGCTGCCAGAACAACTCGGTCTCGCTGGCAGCTGGCAGGCTGGCGCCGTTCCAGACACCGTCTATACTGGCATTCTGGGTGCCGGCGGCATTGGTACCCCCCACATGAATGGCGGCACTGCGGTCATCGCCAGGCAGGGCGCGGAATTTATCCTGATAGGTATACATATAGGTCTGCAGGTTCTTCAATTCGGAAGTAAGACTCTTGACCTTGGCACTGCCGATCAACTCCTGCCCTTTGAGCACCCCGCCCAGCAATAAACCAACCACCACCAGCACGATGGCCAATTCGATCAAGGTAAAGCCTGCGTTTCGTTTCATGATAGTGCCTCCTAAGATAGGTTAAGTTCCCGGGATACCTGACATCGTGACAAAAAACCTTTTATGTCAAAAGGTTATGTTCGTGAAAAGCGACTGTCAAACCCCGGTTCGCGGTGACCCATAGGAAGGCGGATGAAACGATAAAAAAGCTAAGGAGGGACTAGTTCAACTCGATCAGCTTGGCACACCCCAGAAAGAAGATAGCTTTACGCACTGGCAGGGGGTCGGCATCGAACAGATCGGCATAAGCCTGAAGTTGGTCGCGATACTGCTCGGCCAGCCTGCGCAAAGCAGCCGTATCGGCGTCCTGCGCCAGCCGCGTGGATTTGTAATCCACCACCCAGCGCTGTCCGGCTTCGACAAAGGTCAGGTCGAGTCGCTGCGTACGCCACTCCCCGTCCATCTCGCTGGCCAGTGGCCATTCAGCACGCAAACTGTCGCGCGCTTGCAGCAGCCAGTGCGCATCCTCACTCGCCAGGGTGAGCTGCAGCATCGCACTGCAGCGCTGCACCGCATCATCGAGCAGGGCATCCGGGATGGATTGCCGCTGCAACCATTTACGCATCGCCGGCATCAGGCTGATGACACGTGCCGGGGTCCACGCGGCCAGCCCCTGCTGCGCCATCAGCTCCAGATAGCGGTGTGCCAGCACACCGATCAGCGTATCGACCTGCTCACCGGGCAAGCCCGATCCCGCTTGCTCTCCTGCTGTCTGGTCCACCCTGGAGCGCGTCACTTGAGACTGGCCAGTCGAGGCCGGCATGGCAGACGCCAGCATCTGGGGCACCAACGGCACGGCAAGGCGCACCAGCTTGGGCACAAAGCTTTCCAGGCCGCCGACTGCAGCAGGCAAGCTGCTGGCAACCGCTACCTGATCTGCAACCGCCTGATAATGTGTATGGACATACGGCCACAGCAACTGTAAAAAACTCTGTTTCGGTGCCTGCAACACGCCCTGCTGGTCTGGGCGCGCCACGCCGATCAGGTGCAGCGAGCGCTCGGCACGCGTGGCGGCCACATACAGCACACGCGCATCTTCGTTAGCGGCGCGCTGGGCTTCCAGGCGCTTGAGGTAATCGTACAAGCTTGGACCCGCCTTTCTGGCACCCTTGGCAGGCAGCATGGCCGCGACCAGATCGCTCTCTGCCACATGCGCATCCACACCATCACCACCCACCAGCTCTTCCCACAGCAACAAAGCGCTGTCCTGCACCCCAGTTTTGCGGTCCAGGCCAGGCAGGATGACCGTGTCGAACTCCAGCCCTTTGGATTTATGGATGGTCATGAACTGCAAAGTTTCGTTGGCACTGGCGTCAGGCGCGGCATACAGCTTGCCGACTTCCATCGCCAGCTGCTCCATGGAGAAGCGCCCGGCCGCTTCCAGTTGCGCGATACGCTCGAAGAAGGCCTGCACATCCCGCACATCCCCAGGCGACCACAAACAATGCGCACCGCCCAGCATCAGCCAGACACCATGCACCCAGCGCGCCGTGCCCTGCCGTCCGCGCTGGCTGAGTGCTGCCTCCATCACCTGCCGCACATGAAGCAAGCGCTGCCGGCCATCTGCACTCATGGCGGCAAGACGCGTCTTGTCCTGCATCAGGCTGGGGATGCTGCGCTGCCTGTCATCGGCCGCCAGTATGTGCAAGTCCGCCATAGTAAGACCACACCATGGCGCACGCAGCACTGCCAGCCAGTGCAGGCGGTCGGCACGCTGATGCAGTGCAGAAGTAAGCGACAACAGGTCCTGCACGATCTGCCGGTGCGCCAGCGCCTCGATCTCTACCGCCTGAAAATTCAGGCCGGGATGGTGGCGGCGGATACGGCTCACCAGCGCATGTAAATGGTTGCGCGCGCGCACCAGCACCGCGATCTTGCGCTGCGGATCCTCGGCATGGGTGGCACGAATGATGTCGATGATGGTGTCGGCCTCGCGCAGGCGCAGGGTATCCACGTCTTCATCCAATGCCAGTTCAGCCGCAGGCGGATCACCTGCCTCCTGATGCGCCAACTCATCGCCCGCCAGTGCATCCTCCAGCGCTTCGCCAGCCGCGAGTGGCACCAGCGCATGCACTTGCACACCAGCACCAGCTGCATCCGGTTTGGTAGCTGCGAAATCACGGTAACGGATAGCACCTTGCAAGATGCTGTCAGCAGGCGGAAACACCCCGGCGAACGCGTGATTGATCCAGTCGATCACGGCGGCACAGGAACGGTTGTTGCGCCACAAACGCAAAGACTGCAGCGACACATCACCGATACCGTGCTGCGCCACACGCAGGAACAGGCCGACATTGGCCTTGCGAAAACGGTAGATGGACTGCATGGGGTCACCCACCAGGAATAGCGAGCGAGCATCTCCGGGCTGCCAGCCGCGCGTCAGGCATTCCAGCAGGCGCACCTGGGCCGGGCTGGTATCCTGGAACTCGTCCACCAGCAGATGCTGGATACGGTAATCCAGCCGCAAGGCCAGCTCGGTCGGGCTACCAGCCGGGTCGGCCAGCGCCTTGAGCGCACGTTGCGCCACTTCCACGAAATCCACCTCGCCGTTGGCCTGGAACACCAGCCAAAGCTGCGCCGCTGCAATACGCAACAACTGACTGAACATGGCGATGGCCTGCCAGTGCGCATCGTCATAACGCACATCCGGCAGCTTGCGCAGCGCAGCAAGTGCCGCCTCGGCAGTCGAATCCTGCTGCAGCACTGCGATGAACTCCGTCATTGCCTGCTTGTAGGGCTTGGCCTCTGGCGTGGCCGGGAAGCCCTGATTCTTGTTCAACAATTTGCGCAAGGTACCGCCACCCGTCAGCAGCAGATCACTCAAGGCACGCCACATCACCAAGGCCTGCGGGCTGGGCGGCACCGGTATTTCCCAATCACGCAACAGCGCGATGCTTTCTTCGCAAGGCAGGTTGGAGGCTGCATAGCGCGCCAGCGGCATCAGTTGCTGCTGCATCACCGGCGTGAGCACCGCGGCAGCACGCTCGATCTCGCCAGCCACCAGACGCGCCAAGGCCTGCTCCGCCTGCTCGCGCGTCACTTCATGATTGGCATAATCCAGCCACTGGTCACGCTTGGCCAGCATGCTCGCCAGCAACTGCGTGAGCCGCTCGGTCTCGTTGTCAAAATACCCCAAGGCCGGGGCGATGATATCGACCGCAACGCCATCATCCAGCAATGCCAGCGTACGCAGCGCCGCTTCTTCATAGTAAGCACTCGCATCGTCACGTACGCCAGGTTGAGCGCCAAAGCGGCTCATCAAGGGCATCTGCCGCGCCAGATTACTACTGAAGGAATCGATGGTGTAGATGCGCAGGCGCGACGGGTTCTGCAGCAGGCTCCAGCCACGTGCGGCACTGCGCGCCAGCGCCCGGCTAGCCAGTAGCCGCGTCTGTTGCTTATGTGGCTGCGTGACCGGCACCGAATCAGCAGCATGTTGCAGGCTATCCAGGATGCGCACCCGCATCTCGGAGGCGGCCTTGTTGGTGAAGGTGATGGCGATGATCTCTTCCGGCTCGCCCACCACCTCCAGCAGCTTGAGGTAGCGCTGGGTCAGCAGCTCGGTCTTGCCTGCACCGGCAGGCGCTTCGACGATGAAGGAAGCGTTCACATCCAGCGCCTGCAAGCGGCTGTCGGCATCTTCTTCCAGCCAGCGTTGCTGATCAGTCATGGCAGCCTCCCGCCAGGATGGACGCCAGCAATTCGGGGCGCTCGAACTGCAGTTGCCGCTCCGGCAAACGCAGCAGCGGCAACACCTCGCAGTAGGCCAGCTGTTTGGCTTGTTCGAAACACACTGCGGCATCGCCTGCTTTCAATTGCTGCGCAAGCGCTTCGATGCTGCTGCGCCAGTGACGGCGCACCGAGGTCCAGTCCGGGAATTGTTCGGGATTGAAATGTTTGCGGATGCGTGCATCGTCTAGCCCAGCCACGCCCGGCAACAGATCAGCATCGGCGGCCAGACCGACAAAGCGGTTGGAGTCCAGCCGCACCCGGGCGTAACAGACCGCCGCGATCTCGCTGTCCTGCAACACAAAGGCGGCATAGATGGGCAGCTGTGGCTCGGTGATGCGCGCGCCAGCCCAGTTCTTGAAATCCAGCTGCTGCCCGGTCTTGTAATCCATGAGCACCAGACGCCCGTCCTCCAGCGTATCGATACGGTCCACTACCAAACTGATGGTAATGCCTTCCAGCAAGATCTGGTCTTTCTTCTCTAGCGCTGTGACGGCAAAACCCGGACTGCGCTGCAGCTCCACGTCCTGCAGCCAGGCGGTCACCAGCCGCGTCAGTCGCTGCTGCTCCAGCTGTAAGAAACTGTCAGACAGCGCGGATGGCCGTGCCGCACTGAAGGCAGCCAGGGCAGCGGCAGCCGCCAGACTCACGGCCTGCTGCAGACTGCCAGCCTCGCTCAGTTGCTGCAACTCATGCGCCTGATGCGCAGCCCAGAACTGTTCCAGCACGGCATGCACCAGCGTCCCGCGCTCCATCGCATCCAGGCCCTGCACCGGTTCTTTGAGGGCGCGCGCATGCAGCCGGTATTGATAGAAGGCCCAAGCCGGGCAGATCGCCTGGGCGCGCAACAAGCCGGTGCCACCGCTCAGATGCTGCCCATCTGCGACCGCAGGCGCCTGCGCGTCGGTGAGGGATTCCAGCTGCCTAGGCACATCCACCGCCAGCTGTTCGGCCAGCGTGTAGAAGTACGCTGGCGCTTCCGGTTGCAAGGGAATGCCTTGCATCAAGGGGCTCAGCCTTAGCAAGCGCTCACCCTGCTTCAAGGCAGAAGAGAACAACACCGTGCTGGCGCTGTGCAACAAGCGCTGCTGGATCTGCTCCGCGAAGGCGACCTGTACCTCACTGCTGGCATTCGGCGTTGCGGCCTGCCGTTGCAAGCTGGCGGGCAACAAGGGGTTGGGCGCAGGTGCCGGTGGCCACACATGATCGTTCATGCCCATCACCCACATGGCATCCAGTGGCCAGGCACTGGCTTCCAACATGCCCAGCACTTGCAGACGCGGCACGGCTTCTGCCTCTGGCTGGAAGATCTGCTCACTGCACAGTCGCCCCAGCCTGGTTAACGCCTCCCCGGCGGACATGGTGCCGGACAGTCTGTCCAGCGCCGCCAGTTGCTGCAAGACACGCTGGAATGCCAGGCATGCCTGATACTCATGACTGGACAAGCTGCGCTCGCCCGGCCAGTGTGCGAGTTGCAATAAGCGCTCAAACGTCATCGCCCAGGCCGATGGCAGCTGCCGTGCAGGCATCGATTGCGCCGCTGTCAGCAAGGCCTGCAGATGTTCATGCAGCTGCGGCACCGAGATACCGGCGGGCTTTTCCTGCAGATGACGGACAAAAGACAGCACGCGCGTGGCGGTCAGGTTGAGCGGCAGACCTGCGCGCATGGCCGCGTCCAACTGTGCGCGGGCATCCTCCTCGAACACACTGGCCGACCAGTAAGGGCTTAACAGCAAGGCACTCAGCTCGTGCTGCGGCAAGGGCTGACGTTGCAATGCACAGCGCAGCAAGCCCAGCGCGCAGGTCACCAGAGGCAGGCTGCCTAATGCAGCGCCCAAAGAAAAATCATAGCGCCGTGGGACCTCTGCCTGCGAGGCAGTGACGGCTTCCGGCTGCAAAGCCTCGTCCAGCAGCGCGGCCAGCTTGCTACGCAGCACCTGTAACTCCGGCACCACGATGGCGATACGGCGCTCGGCGTCCTGATCCAGCTGCGCAGCAGCCCAGGCCACGGCAGCGCGGCATTCGGCATCCTGATCCGCCAGCTCCACACGCGTGGCTGTTTGGGGAGTGGTATACGCCAGAGGGTAGTGACTGATCTGCACCTCGCGCTGTTGCAGCAGATCCAGCAGGCGTTGCTGCAAAGGGCTGATGCGGTCGAAACCTGCCAATGCGATGCAGGTCGGCAGCGCTGCACTGGCCTGCGCCAGCGATGCGATCTGCCAGCTCATATACCGTACCGGCTCCAGCCAGCCCGCCTGTTTACACAGGGCTTGAAAACGCTGACGCCAGCGCAGGAAAGCGCGTGTCTCCTCGGCCAGGTCGTCGTGATCAAGGCTAAGGTTCCATTCGATCAACAGCCGGTTGGCTTCCTGCGCGGCACTGGCCAGGCCCGCTTTATCGAACAGTGGCTCGGTGTCCAGATCCTTGAGCGTAGTCTCGATGGCCTGCTCCCACAGCAAACGCTCCTGTGCCGGGCTGAGCCGCCCCACAGGCACACTATCGACCGCGATGTCGCCACTCAGCAAGGCCGTATCCAGTGCGTCGTCCAACCACTGCGTCAAAGTCAGCGCAGACAGCGGCTGCCAGGGCCTGCCTTGACCGGCCAGCTGACGGGCGTGCTGTTCGCGCAAGCTGCGCGCCAGTCGTGCGGTGGAACACAGGATCAAGGTCGTCATGCTTGTATTTTAGCCGTGGCGCGCAGTGCGATACCATAGCCGTCATGGCAGATCAGAAAAATTACATCACGGCACAGGGCTTTGCGGCACTGGAAGAGGAATTCCAGCAGCTGCGCAAAGTGGAGCGCCCGGAGGTGGTACGCACCGTGAGCTGGGCAGCCAGTAACGGCGACCGCAGCGAGAATGGCGATTACATCTATGGCAAGCGACGTTTGCGCCAGATCGATTCACGCATGCGTTTCCTGATCAAGCGCATGGACAATGCCGTGGTGGTGGACCCTGCCCAGCAGCAACATCTGGAGAAGGTGTTCTTCGGCGCCTGGGTCACGCTGTATGCGCTGGATCGCGAGGCAGAGCTGCGTTACCGCATCGTCGGTCAGGACGAGCTGGCGCCGTCCAGGGGCTATATCAGCTGGGTATCGCCACTGGCGCGCGCCATGCTGGGCAAGCAGGTCGGTGATGTGGTGCAGGTACAGTCGCCGGGCGGCGTAGAGGCCTATGAGATCGTCGAGATCGCCTATCATGACCCGGATCAGGGCGGCGCAGGCCAGCCATCATGAGCACAAGCGGCGCGCAAACCACAAGCAGCGCGGGAACTAAAAGCAGCGCGGGAACTAAAAGCAGCGCGGGAACCCAGCCTGCCAACTTGACTCATAAGCGTACTGCCATGATGATACCGTCGATGAACAAGCTGATCGCCTTGCTGTTGATGCTGTGTTTGCCCCTGCTGGCAAACGCGGCTTCGTCCATGGCCATCGCAATGCAGTTGCAGTCGCTGGTGGCTGTGCCGGTGTCAGCAGACGATGCACAGACTGCACCCGCGTCTGGGATGCCCTGCCATGACATGGCCACCAGCAGCATGATGGAAGCGGCTGGAACCCACCAGCACACCGCAGACAAGCCTACAGAGATGCCGTGTTGTGATGAGCAACAGAGCGTCCAGCACCAGTGCGCCAGCTGTGGTTTGTGCATGATCACACTTTCCATGATGCAGCTGCAGGCCTTCGACGCCCGCCTGGCTGCCATGCCAGCCGACCGACATGCGCTCAGTACCGACACTTTCGCTACACTCAACCACCCTCCCGCTATCAAACCACCCATCAACGCGTAAAACCCTACCCTCGTCTTTTTATATTCAGGAGGTTTTATGTGGAAACATCTGCTCGCCTTTCCGGCGACACCCCGCTTTATTGCAATCCTGGCATTGGCATCAATCGGCTTCGTCCCACAGGCACAGGCCGCGGCCCTGATGGGCTTTGCCGACAGCACCATGGTAATGGGCGAGTTCGGCCCGGATTATCAGGAAATGATGGCCAACTACTCGGCCAAGGTCGGCCAAGCCTATGGCGTGGAGTTCATGCGCATGCGTGACAAGAACGATCGCACCAGCACCATCTCCGCGCTGAGCTATACCAATCTGCTCAAACGCTGGAACTTCAAGGGTGGTCAGGCCAATTTCTGGTTCACGGGTGGCATCGGTGAATCGCATGGCGACGACCAGTCCGGCCTGGCCTACACCCCCAGCGTACAGTTCGACTACGAAACCACACGCGTATATTTGCTTGGCAAGTTGCGCATGGTGCGTGCCCCGGGCATGAACTTCGACAGCGCTTCGGTGCAGGCCGGCTTCTCGTTCTACGAGACCGGCTTCGACCAGACGCAGCCCTGGTTCGTGCTGGAGGCCAGAACCATGAGCAATATGTCACCCGCGTTCCAGGTGACGCCCGCGCTCAGGTTCATCAACAAGAACTACTTTGTGGAAGTGGGCATGACCAATCCGTTCACGCCTGAAGACCGCATGCCCAGAGTCAATCTGATGTTCGTGTTTTGATCATTCAAACCCATTCAAGGAATCCCATCATGAAAAAAACCATTGTGATCAGCTTGTTTAGCCTGTTCCTGTTTTCCAACGCCGCCATGGCAGCCAGCAGCATCAAGGCCGAAGTCAACGGCATGGTGTGCGCCTTCTGCGCCAAAGGCATAGAGAAAAAGCTGCGCAGCCTGCCAGCCGCGCAGGACGTGTTCATCGATCTAAAACAGCACATCGTGGTGCTGGAACTGAAAGACGGCCAGAGCGTGCCTATCGAGCAGTTCAGGCAGATCATCAAAGAGGCAGGTTACGATGTGGCCGAAGCCAGGCTGGTAGACCAGAGCGCGGCCAGCCTGCGCACCGAGATGGCAAAATGAGCCGCGCCAAACCCAGCGCGGCTGATGCCAGCACCACAGCCGCCGGCCCCGACCTGCTCAAGCTGAACCGGCGCGCCAGCCTGCTGACGCTGCTGACCAGCAGTTCGACGCTGATCTGCTGTGCGCTGCCAGCCTTGCTGGTCACGCTGGGAGCCGGGGCCGCCCTGTCCTCGCTGATCAGCAGCGTGCCACAACTGGTCTGGCTCAGTGAGTACAAGCTGCTGCTGTTCTCGTTGGCTGGCAGCATGATGCTGCTCGCGGGCTTGCTACAATGGCGAGCCAGATCGGCGCCGTGCCCGGCAGACCCGGCACTGGCAGCCGCCTGTACGCGGGCACGCCTACAAGCCTGGTGGATCTACCTGTTGTCCTGGGCCGTGCTGCTGGTCGGCATCTGGTTCGCGTTCATCGCCCCTTTGTTAATGGAGTAGTCATGTCAGTTCGCCAGCAGCGCTGGGATATCTTCTGTCGCGTGGTCGACAATTACGGTGATATCGGCGTCTGCTGGCGTCTGGCACGCCAGCTTGCCCATGAACACGGCCGCGAGCTGCGCCTGTGGGTAGACGATCTCACTGTTGCGGCCAAGCTGGTTCCCGGCTTGCGGGTCGATGCTGAAAACCAGCAGATCGACGGCATCAAGGTCCGTGCCTGGCAACCCGCCTTCGTGGTGGATGATGTGGCAGAAGTGGTCATCGAAGCGTTCGCCTGTGAACTGCCCGACCCTTACCTGCACGCCATGGCCATGCGCAGCACCGCACCTGTGTGGATCAATCTGGATTACCTGACCGCGGAGACCTGGACCCAGGGCTTTCATCTGCAGCCCTCACCACACCCGCGATGGCCACTACGCAAGACCTTTTACTTCCCCGGTTTTGATGCAGATACCGGCGGCCTGTTGCGGGAGCAAGACCTGTTCACACGCCGCGACACCTGTCAGGTCAGCGCCGAAATACGCCGCAGCGCCGCCTTACGAATCTCGCTGTTCTGCTACCCGCATGCGCCCATCGCGGCGCTGCTGCAAAGCATGGCAGACAGCCCACGCGCCGTGCATTGCCTGGTACCCGAGAGCAGCATCCTGCCGCAGATCGCTGCCTTTTTCGGACTACCCGCCTTGCACGCAGGCGAGCGGCGACAACAGGGCGCGCTGACGCTGGACATCCTGCCTTTTCTGACGCAGGACGATTACGACCAGTTGCTATGGTCGTGTGACCTCAACTTTGTGCGTGGTGAAGACAGCTGGATACGTGCGCTATGGGCGGCAAAACCCTTCATTTGGCAACCTTACCGGCAACAAGACGCGCTGCATCTGGTCAAGCTGCAAGCTTTCCTCGTGCGCTACCAAGCCGACGCCGTGCTAGAGCAGCTCCATGCGGCCTGGGTGGCGGGCCCCTGGCAAACACAGGCCTGGCAAGCGGTGGTTGAGCGACTACCGTCCTTGCAAACACAGGCAAAACAGCACTGCGCGCAGCTGGCCGAACTACCGGATCTGGCCGCTAAGCTGGTGATTTTCTGCGAGAATTTTTCATAAATCTGCGGTATAATCCGCGACTTTTCACACTTTTCAACCTTTTTTAGTCGCAGGACAACAGATGAAAACAGCTCAGGAACTCCGCGTAGGCAACGTATTTATGGTCGGCAAAGATCCAATGGTCGTGCTGAAAACCGAATTCAGCAAGTCTGGCCGTAACTCTTCCGTGGTCAAGATGAAGTTCAAGAACCTGCTGACCGAATCCCCGAGCGAAGCGGTCTACAAGGCGGACGACAAGTTCGAAATCGTTGTGCTGGAAAAGAAGGACGTCAGCTACTCCTACTTCGCTGACCCGATGTACGTGTTCATGGACGCCGAGTACAACCAGTACGAAGTGGAAGCCGAAACCATGGAAGATGCGCTGAAGTTCTTGGAAGACGCCATGCCCTGTGAAGTGGTGTTCTACAACGGCAAGCCCATCTCGGTGGAACTGCCGAACTCCGTGGTACGCGAGATCATCTACACCGAACCTGCCGTCAAGGGCGATACCTCCGGCAAGGTCATGAAGGCCGCCCGCATCAACACCGGCTTCGAACTGCCAGTACCGCTGTTCTGCGAAATCGGCGACAAGATCGAAATCGACACGCGTACGTTGGAATACAAGAACCGTGTGAAGTGATCCACACCAACTGATACTCACCAGGCTGCTTGCGAATCGCTAGTAGCCTAAGTAAAAAAGGGGCCGACGGCCCCTTTTTTGTTGCTGCTGTTGCATCCACGCTGACAGCTCAGCGCAAGCTTGATCCATGCAAAGCTCGGTCACAGCCAATCGTGGCGCGAGCGCGGCAAACGCAGCAAGCCGCGCAGCACGATCCACACATCCAGCCACAAGGACCAGTTGCGCAGGTAATCCATGTCGCTCGCCAGACGGCGCTCGATGTCTTCACTTTTCTCCGGCTCACTAACGCTGCCATTGCTGCCAGCCCAACTGAAGATGCCGGAACGCACCGGGTAACGCAGCAGATAGGTCTTCAAGTACTTGTGGTACAGCTCCTGCTGCTCAGCCGGATACGGACGCGGCCCGACCAGCGCCATGTCGCCACGCACCACGTTGTACAGAGCGGGCAGCCATTCCAGCCCCGAGCAGGTCAGAAAATCACCGATGGGGGTGCGGGCCGGTATCACCTCTTCTGTACTTATATTGCGCGTACGCAGTCGATAAACCGTCAACGTACGCCCATCCAGATGGTGCATGCGGTGGCAGACGATCACGCTACCATGCGAACCCAGCCTGATGACCACAGCCAGTAGCAAGAGCACGGGCAGACTCAGCACGAGCAGCACGGCGGCCAGTACGCTATCGCTGACACGCTTGATCAGCGCCTGCAGGCCTTGCATGGGAGTGAGGCTCATGGCCAGCAGCGGCATGCCACCCAGCACATCGATGCGCGTCTGCATCAGGTCATGGATAAAGGCATCCGGCAGGAAATAGATACTGGAACGCACCTCGCGCAACTCGTCCAGCAGTTTGATGATGCGTGGCTCGGCGATCATGGGCAGGGCGATGTAGATATCGTCCACACGATGTTGCTGGCAATATGCGGAGATCTGCGACAGGTTGCCCAGCACCGCACCGGTATCCTGCACTTCCAGACGCTGCGCTTCCCGGTCGTCGAAGAAGCCCAGCACCGTCACCGCCAGTTCAGGCTGTGCTGCCAGCGTGTCGATGAATTTCTGTGCCTGTTTGGTGCCACCTACCAGCACCGCACGGCGCGCTTTGGATGGATGCTTGCGCATCATGGCTTCCAGACCTACGCCCAGCACGAACACCAGCAAAGGCGACAGCAACCACCAGAGCAGCAAGGCAGACGGGCTCAGCAGATCCAGGCTGGAGGTCAAGCAGCCCACCAGCGACAGCAGAACCACGATACGTAGCGTGGACGCCACCACCTGACCCAGGAACCCGGCGCTGCTGCCGTGCGGCCGGCAACCCGGGAAGGTCAATAACAGTGTGAGCAGAAACAGGGCGACGTGCCGACCATCCGCGCTCGCCCCCGTGTAGGCACTGATCACGAATAACACCAGCAACCAGACCAGCGGCTCCAGCAAATACTGCGCGATGGTACGCGTAGGCAACGCGACCGGATTGAAGCGTGTGGAATAAAGACTCATCTTGGCCGCTCACTCAAAAGTTGGTCGATGAACACGAACAACGGGCAGGTTACAGCGCCTCGCCATGCGGGCCGCTGCTGGATTCACTACTGTTGGATTGATACTAGAGTATGTATGTGCGCTTTGCAACGCAAGCGCATAAAGTGCCCACCTTGGCGGCGTGTTCGCCTGTAAAAACCAGGCACACACGCCGCTGGCGCAAGGTCGACCGACTACAGCTCGCCGTAGGAATGCAGGCCGGACAAGAACATGTTCACGCCCAGGAACGCGAACGTGGTCACCAGCAGGCCGACCACGGCCCACCAGGCCAGCACCGGGCCACGCAGCCCCTTGACCAGACGCAGGTGCAACCAGGCAGCATAGTTCAGCCACACGATCAGGGCCCAGGTCTCCTTGGGGTCCCAGGACCAGTAGCCGCCCCAGGCTTCTGCCGCCCACAAAGCCCCCAGGATGGTGGCGATGGTAAAGAAGGCAAAGCCGATGGCGATGGCCTTGTACATCACATCATCCAGGATACTGAGTGCAGGCAGGCGCGATGCCAGGATGCCGCGATTGGCCAGCAGGTAGGCACTACCCACCATGGCCGCCAGCGAGAACGCGCCGTAACCGATGAAATTGGCCGGCACATGGATCTTCATCCAGTAGGATTGCAGCGCAGGCACCAGCGGCTGGATCTCGTGAGCCCCACGGTCAAAGGTATACCAGAGGATGAACCCGACCGCAGCATTGACCACCACCAGCACGAAGCCACCCAGCTGGCGCGTTTGATAGCGCTGCTCGTAGTAGAGGTACATCAGCGCGGTGATCAGGCAGAACAGGATGAACACTTCATAAAGATTACTGACCGGGATATGGCCTACATCCGGCGCGATCAGGTAGGACTCGTACCAGCGCACCATCAGGCCGATGTAGCCCATCAGCACGGCAGCCCAGGTCAGGCTGGAGGCCACTTTAGCCGTGAACTCTGAACGGCTGAACAACGCCAGCCAGTAAGTGAGCATGGCCAGCACGAACAGCACATTCATCCACATCACGGCAGACTGGCTAGCGATCAGGTACTTGAGGAAGAAACTCTGCCCGGCACGCGAGGCATCTCCATCATACAAGGCGATGGCGGCCAGACTGAGCACACCGACACCGATGACCAGGGCACGCATCGGTTTCCACCACCAGCCCAGCCAGGTGAACAGCAGACCGGCACCAAACAGGAAGCCGATCTCGTAAGCATCCATGAACTGCGAATAGTGCATGAAAGCGTAGATGGCACCCAGATTCAGCACCAGCGCATACAGCCAGTCCAGCCAGTTCAGGCGTTTGAGCAAAGGTTTCGGCAGTTCGTAGCTGAGCGTGTTCATGGTCATCCCCTTAAGAGGTCAATTGCTGCTGCAGTTGCTGCTGGTACTGGGCGAATTCCAGATCCAGGTCCCGGTTCTTGCGGTTCGACGACATGGTGAACAGCAGCTGTTGTTCACCGGTGGCTGCATTGGCTTTGACGAGCAGCCAGATGCGACGTTCACGGATGTAGATCATGGCAAAGATACCCAGCACCAGCAACAAGGAGCCAGTGTAGACCAGCGCCTTGCCGGGCGAGCGCGTCAATTGCAGTCCGCTGGCTTCACGCTGCTGGAATTGTTGCAGCTGCAGATAGAAGGGGCTGCCGTAGAAGAACAGATCGCTCATCGCATTCATGGCGTCCTGCAGGAACAGTTGCGTTTCCTCGTCTCCAGCCGCCGCAGGCAGACCAGCGCGTTCACGGCTCAGATTGTAGGCTTCGAACGCCGCGCCATTGACGATCTTGAGGTAAGTCTGCGCAGCGTTGTCCCGCTCCGCCTCGGGCACCGCCTGCTCGATGGCTTCGGCGATCTTGGTATAACCCCCACGACTGAAGGCCAGCAATAGCTGCTGGATACTGCTCTCGAACTTGGCTTTGAGATCTGCATCGCTGGCGTCGCCCGGCATGGCCACACGCGACAGGCGTGCGGCGATCTCGGCATGTTGCGCCTCGTCGAACATCACGCTGCGCAAGCGCATGAAGCTTTGCAGGCTCATGTCCTCATCCACGGGCAAGCGCAGGTATTTGAATTCCTCACGCTGGGTATTGCGCATGCCGGAAACAAAATAGGCGCGGCCATTAAGACGCAAAGGCTGCATATAGTTCACATACTCACGTGCCTGGCCCTGGGTGTCGCGCACCTTGAAGGTCACGTTGGCACCTACGTTGTGCGATTTGCCTTTGCCGTCTGCAGACAAGTTGAGGATGTTGAACAGGCGAAAATCGTTGAACTCGATGGTGAGATTATCTTCAGCGTCGCCTAACTTGACCTCGTCGAAGATGGTGCCCTTGAGCGGCAGGCTGCGGTTGCCCGCACCCAGAATATCCCACATGTCGAAATCGAGGCCGGTGCCGCCGTCCTGGAAATCGGACTGATAGATGGCGACGCCTTTGTAGATCAGCGGCTTGTTGACGCTGATGGTATGTGTGAGTGGTTCTTTAAGATCGGGATCGGTGATGACCAGATCACTCTCGAATGACTTGGGCTGACCCGTCGCGTAATGCTCGATACGGAAATCCTTGAGCGCGATACGGAACGGCAGTTCCTGCACCAGATAACCATCCTTGACGCGCAGAAAGGCCACATCCGCACTGCTGCCTTCCGGCAGGGTCATGTTGGCGCGGAACGACAGATTGCCCACGCCCATGCGGCTCTCTGGCGGCACTTGCGAGGCTGGCACATCCAGCGTTTCGATCTTTTTATGGCCCAGCATCTCCTGCACCTTGAACGGCAGGTTGCCGTCCATCAAACCGCCCACACAGATCACCACGATGGCGGCATGCGTGAAGATATAGCCCAGGCGCTGATAGCTGCCCGCCTTGGCGGCGATGAGCTCACCCCCGTCACGTGGCTGGATGCGGTAGCGGAAGCCGCGCAAGGTCAGGAACTGTAACAACTGCGCACGCAAGGCCTCCGCGCTGGCCGTCGTTGTATAGCTGGCCTGGTGACTGAAACTGCGCAGGGAAACAGACGTCGCGTTCTCGCGGTAATTACGCAGGTCACGCAGCATCTGCGGGCTGTTACGGTAGATGCACAGGCTGGTGGAGATCACCAGGAACAGCAGGATCAGGAGGAACCACAAGGCATGGTAGACATCGTACAGGCCCAGCAGATTGAAGAGCTCGAACCAGAACTGGCCGAACTGGATGATGTAGTTGGCATAGGGCTCATTCTGCTTGAGCACGGTGCCGATGATGGAGGCGACACCCAGCACCGTCAGCAGGCTAACAGCGAAGCGCATCGAGCTTAGCAGCTCGTACAGCTGTCGGGAATTGGAAGGTCCGAGTTTCAAAATAAGGGGATCACTCGTTAGCGGTGGGCACAGGATCAACTGGTGGATTGAGCATCATCGGCACAGAAAGTTTGATTTGCGATGAAAAATCCCATGATGACAACGTGGCTGCAAAAATTAAGGGTGGCAACGCCACCCTTAACGCTTGTGCCCCATGCTCAGTTTACGATCTGGCTGCCTGAAGGCAGATAAACAAAAACTAGCGCAGGCCCTGGATGTAATCGGCGACAGCGGCCATGTCCTGATCGGACATCTTGCCAGCGATCATGCGCATCATCTTGGCACCGTCGTTGGCGCGCTCGCCAGTACGGAAGGTCTTCAACTGGGCGACGATGTAATCCGCATGCTGACCGGCCAGACGCGGGAACTGGGTCGGGATGCCTGCGCCGCTCGGGCCATGACAGGACGCACAGGAGGGAACGCCGATACCGAGGATGCCGCCCTTGTAGATCTTCTCACCGACGGAACCCGGGCCGTTGCTCTTGGCCGTACCGCCCTTGGGGGCCTGGGTGGCGAAATACGCCGCCAAGTTTTCCATGTCTTCAGGCGTCAGTGTCGCCACCATACCGGCCATGATCGCGTTCTTGCGATCACCGGACTTGAAGTTCTGCAACTGTTTGTTGATGTATTCCGGATGCTGACCAGCCAGCTTGGGGTACATGGGGATCATGCTGTTGCCGTCCGCACCATGGCATGCTGCGCAGACCTGCGCTGCCGCTGCGGCCTTGCTGGCATCACCCGCCGCCTGAGCCGTCGTTACTGCCAGCAAGGCACCTAGCGCACCCGCTGCAAACAGCATCTTGTTACGTAACCCCATGCTTCACTCCTCAACGCTATACTTAGATACGGTTATCTGAAAATCCAAACATTTTATCGAAAATCGCTATCTCGTGATAGCATTTTTGTTCTCTCCGCCACACGCCATCGAGCCTTTCATGCCCTTGTTTCAAAACGCGACTTTCTTCATCTCTGCGCACAACCTGCGCGACCTGCCAGCGCAGACCGGCATCGAAGTCGCTTTCGCTGGCCGCTCCAATGCAGGAAAGTCCAGCGCACTCAACACCCTGGCCAACCACAATCGCCTGGCTTACGTCAGCAAACAACCTGGCCGCACCCAGTTGATCAACTTCTTTGCGCTCGGTAACGAGCGCTTTCTGGTGGACCTGCCCGGTTACGGCTATGCCAAGGTGCCGGAAGCCATGCGCAAGCATTGGCAGATGACGCTGTCCAGCTACCTCAGTCAGCGCGACTGCCTGTGCGGTCTGGTGCTGGTGATGGACATCCGTCACCCACTCACGCCTCTAGACCGGCAAATGCTGGACTGGTTCTGTCCATCCGGACGCCCGGTGCACATCCTGCTCAGCAAGTCCGACAAGCTGTCACGCAGTGCCGCCATGCTGGTGTTGCAATCCGTGCGCAAGGAAGTGACGCAAGGCTGGGGGAATTGCACGGTACAGCTATTCTCCAGCCTCAAGAAACAGGGCGTGGAAGAAGCCGAGACCATCATCAGCCAGTGGCTGTACCCGCCAGCATCAGACTCGCCTGAACACCAGGTCCCAGACACCGTGGCCTAGGTTGATGCCACGCTGCTCGAACTTGGTCAGCGGCCGGTACTCCGGCTTGGGCGCATAGTCGGCAGCCGTGTTTTGCAGCAGCGGCTCGGCGGTCAGCACCTCCAGCACCCATTCTGCATATTCCTGCCAGTCGGTAGCCACATGCAGGTAAGCACCCACTTTCAGCTTCTGGCATAACAGGCTCACAAAACCCGCCTGGATCAAACGGCGCTTGTGATGACGCTTCTTGTGCCATGGGTCCGGGAAGAAGATATGCACGCCATCCAGGCTGGCATCCGGCAGCATGTGTTGCAGCACCTCCACTGCGTCATGCTGGATCACGCGCAGATTGCCCAGACCACGCTGTTCGATCTGCTTGAGCAGGCTGCCCACGCCCGGCGTGTGCACTTCGATGCCGATAAAATCGACTCCCGGCAGATGCGCCGCGATCTGCGCCGTGGCATCCCCCATGCCGAAGCCGATCTCGACGATCTTGCTGCTGTCGCCGCGCCCGAACAGCTGCGCCAGGTCCAGTGGTGCAGGTGCATACTCGATGCCATAGGCCGGCATGCCGGTCTCCAGCGCACGCTGCTGCGCCTCGGTCAAGCGCCCCTGACGCAGCACATAACTGCGGATAGGCCGCCGTTTCAGCGCATCTTCGGCTGGTTCAGCCTGTGTCGGAAGCTCATTTGCCGGATCTTGCATGACCCACCGTCCTTGAAAAAAAGCGCAGATTATAGCGTGTGGCTGCGATCGCCACGCCGAAAACCGCGCAGCGGCCCCTGTACGCCACGTCCGAGCGCGATCACTTTGAATAACTCGCCCATCTCGGCAGGCGACAACAGTTTCTGCGCTGCTGCTGCCAGCGGCAGATACTGCGCAGCATCTGCCGCAGAAACAGCCGCCAGATGCTGGGTGATGCCGCAATTGATAAGGAACTGTGCCTGCCCCGTATAACCCAGCAGAGCCAGTGCGGGCGCAGCAGCCTCCGCCACCGCGCTGAAATCCACATGGGCGGTGATGTCCTGCAGGCCGGGGAAGAAGAACGGGTCCCCATGTGCATGATGCCGGTAATGGCACATCAAGGTGCCTTGCCTGCGCTGCGGGTGGTAATACTCGGCGCGTGCAAACCCATAATCGATGAACAGCAGCAGCCCTGCAACAAGACGCTCAGCCAGGCTGGAGACCAGCGCGCTCGCCGCCGGACAGTGCTCTGTGATGTAGCCGGGTGGCAGGTCCATGCCCTGCACTGCAGCGGGCACTTGCAGCAAAGGGCGGGCTTGCCAGATGAATCCGTCGTCCTGTTCGGCGACACCCAGCGTATTCCAGCCAGTATCGCCCAGCTCCAGCACCTCGACTGGCAGGGCATCCAGCACCTCGTTGCCGATCACTACCCCGGTCAATGCCTCGGGCAAGCCGTCCAGCCAGTGCACACGCTGCGCCAGATGTTGAGGCAGGCAGGCGATATGGGTCTGCTGCTCGGCACGCAACTGGGCACTGACCTCAAGGATCAGATAACGCGCAGGCAGGCATTGCGATGCCTCCAGCGCCAGCAACAGCTGCGCGGCAAGGCGACCACGACCCGCCCCCAGCTCCAGCACGTCCCCACCGGTTTCGCGCAACACCTCCGCCAACTGATCGGCCAGGCTCTGCGCGAACAATGGCGAGATCTCCGGCGCGGTGACGAAATCACCATCAGCCCCGAACTTTTGCGCCCCGCCGCTGTAATAACCGAGGCCAGCCGTATACAGCGCCGCATGCATGTAATCGGAGAATGGCATCCAGCCGCCAGCCGCACGGATCTGTTGTGTGATGTGCTGCACAAGTTGCTGACTCGCCTGGCGAGCGTCTTGATCTGGAACGGGTAATCGACTCATGGACAGATTATAATGCCGCCACTGATCGAATCTTCAGTATTGATGGGAACCCCGTGAACTCTGCATTGCAAAACAAGGTGGTACTGATTACTGGCGGCGCCAGACGCGTAGGCGCGGCGATCTGCCGCCTGCTGCACGCCAGTGGTGCCGACCTGATGATCCATTACCGTAGCTCGGTGGGCGAAGCACGTGCCCTGCAGGCGGAACTGAATCTGCAACGCCCCAACTCGGTGGCCATCATCCAGGGCGACCTGCTCAATCTGGCAGTTCTACCCACCCTGATCCAGGAGACCGTCAGCCGCTTCGGCAAGCTGGATGTGCTCATCAACAACGCCTCCACCTATTATGCGACCGAGATCGGCGAGATCACCGAGCCGGACTGGACCGATCTGGTCGGCTCCAACCTCAAAGCGCCATTGTTCCTGTCACAGGCCGCCGCGCCAGAACTGAAGAAGCAGCAAGGCTGCATCGTCAACATCACCGACATGCACGTCGAGCGCCCCAAGAAGGGCTATGTGGTCTACAGTGTGGCCAAGGCTGGCCTGATGACACTGACCAAATCGCTGGCGCATGAACTGGCCCCGGAAGTGCGCGTCAACGCGGTAGCGCCCGGCCCGGTGCTGTGGCCGGAAGACAATCCGCAATTCGATGAGGTGTATCGCCAGCGCGTCATCTCGCAAACCCTGCTGAAGCGCATAGGCGAAGGCAACGATGTGGCCAAGGCGGTGCGTTTCCTGATCCAGGACGCACCCTTCATCACCGGCCAGGTCATCGCGGTCGATGGCGGCCGCTCTCTTAACCTATAACCGCCACGGCGGCCAAACTCATACTGCACCCACCATGACCCAGCATTATCCCGACGACGTTTCCGGCAACTTCCTCAAGCTGCGCAACGGCCTGATCAGCGCCACCGGCAAAGCCATTGGCGATTACAACATGATCGAAGAAGGTGACATCGTGCTGGTGTGCATGAGCGGCGGCAAGGATTCGCATGCCCTGCTGATGATCCTGCTGGCGCTGCAGGAACGCGCGCCCATCGATTTCAAGCTGATCGCCATGAATCTGGATCAGAAGCAGCCGGGCTTTCCCGCCGATGTGCTGCCGGCCTATCTGGCGAAGCTGGGCGTGGAATACCGCATCGTCGAGGCGGACACCTATTCCATCGTCAAGGAAAAGATCCCGGAAGGCAAAACCACTTGTTCGCTGTGTTCGCGCTTGCGCCGTGGCATCATCTACCGCACCGCCACCGAACTGGGTGCCACCAAGATCGCGCTCGGCCATCATCGCGATGACATCGTCGAAACCCTGTTCCTCAACCTGTTCTTCGGTGCCAAGCTGAAAGCCATGCCGCCCAAGCTGGGCACCAATGATGGCCGCCATGTGGTGATACGCCCACTGACCTACTGCGCCGAGAAGGACATCGCCAGCTACGCGCGTAGCATGCAGTTCCCCATCATTCCGTGCGACCTGTGCGGCTCACAGGAGAATCTGCAACGCCAGAAGGTCAAGGACATGCTGAACGCCTGGGAGCGCGAACAGCCGGGCCGTGTGAACAATATCTTCCGTGCCCTGACCAATGTGGAGCCTTCGCATCTGGCCGATACCACACTGTTCGATTTCAAAGGCCTGAGCAGCAACAACGCCCGCCCCGAAGACACGTTGTTCGATGGCGTGGAGCTACCCGCAGATGGCGCACTCACGCTGGAGCATGTCGAAGCCAACCGCATCGAATTCGTGCGCAAGAATGTCTGGAACCTCGATTTTCCTGAAGCGCGCACACCTGAAACCCTGATGCCCGAAACCCAGTTGCCAGAAGTGCAGGCATGAGCCATGCCTGGGCCACGACCCCCGGCACACCATGCGAGCAAGGGCAGAATTCATTAAAAAAGCCTGATTTGTCTTGAACATACAGCGTCAGGCCATGCGGTCTCCTTGCTCTTGGCTGGCGTTTACTCTTATCATCTGCCCGACTCCCACCTGAATCGCCACTTAATGTCCAAACTGCTTATCGTCGAATCGCCCTCCAAGGCCAAAACCCTCAAGAAATATCTGGGCAAGGACTTCGAGGTACTGGCGTCCTATGGTCACGTACGTGACCTGGTGCCCAAGACCGGCGCGGTCAACCCGGAGCAGAACTTTGCCATGCAGTACGAGGTGATCGATCGTAACGCCCGGCATGTGGACGCGATCGCCAAAGCAGTCAAAGTGGCTGATGCCATCTACCTCGCCACCGACCCGGACCGCGAAGGGGAAGCCATCTCCTGGCATATCGCCGAGATCCTGAACCAGAAGAAGCTGGTCAAGAACAAGCTGATCAAGCGCGTGGTGTTCCACGAGATCACCAAGAGCGCGGTGGAACATGCCATCGAGAACCCGCGTGATATCTCCATGCCGCTGGTCAATGCGCAACAGGCGCGCCGTGCGCTGGATTACCTGGTGGGTTTCAATCTGTCGCCGCTGTTGTGGAAGAAGATCCGCCGCGGTTTGTCCGCAGGCCGTGTACAGAGCCCGGCGCTGCGCCTGATCGTGGAACGCGAGCTGGAGATCGAAGCCTTCGTCAGCCGCGAATACTGGACCATCCATCTCGACAGCCGCAAACATCAGCATCATTTCGATGCGCGCCTGATCCAGCTGGAGGGTGAAAAGGTCGAACAATTCACCGTCACCACGCGTGAACAGCAGGAAACCATCGTCGGTCGCCTGCTGCTGGCCAGTGCCGGCAAAGCCACCGTCAGCCGGGTCGAGAAGAAACAGCGTAACCGCAGCCCGGCCGCGCCGTTCACCACCTCCACGCTGCAACAGGAAGCCGTGCGCAAACTGGGCTTCACCACCAGCCGTGCCATGCGCGTGGCGCAGCAACTGTATGAAGGTATCGACATCGGTGGTGGCGCGGTCGGCCTGATCACCTATATGCGTACCGACTCGTTCAGCATCGCGGCCGAAGCGGTGATGCAGATCCGCGATTACATCAAAAAGAACTTCGCTGGCGATTACCTGCCACGCTCGCCCATCATGTACAAAACCAAGGCCAAGAACGCCCAGGAGGCACATGAGGCGATCCGCCCTACCGACATCTCGCGCACGCCAGCCAGCGTGCGTGCCTTCCTCAGCGACGAACAGTTCAAGCTGTATGAAATGATCTGGAAGCGGGCCTTGGCCTGTCAGATGGCGCCTGCCAGATTCGATGCCGTCAGCGTAGACCTTGCTGTAGGCTCGGAAGCCAATCTGTTCCGTGCCAGCGGCCAGACCATGATCTTCCCGGGTTTTATCGCGGTTTACATGGAAGGCGTGGACGACGAGGAAGAAGAATCCGAAGCCAAGCTGCCGCATCTGGAAACCGGCGAAGTGCTGGACGTGGAAAAGATCTTCGGTGATCAGCATTTCACCGAACCACCCCCGCGCTATTCCGAAGCCAGCCTGGTGAAGGTGCTGGAAGAGTACGGTATCGGCCGGCCGTCCACCTATGCCAGCATCATCTCCACGCTGCAGGATCGCGAGTATGTGCTGCTGGATAAAAAGCGCTTCACGCCCACCGATGTGGGCCGCGTGGTCAACAAGTTCCTGACCGAGCACTTCACGCGCTATGTGGATTATGACTTCACTGCCAATCTGGAAAACGAGCTGGACAACATCGCCGAAGGCGAGCGCGACTGGATCCCGGTGCTGGAAGATTTCTGGACCGGCTTCAATCAGCAGGTGAAGGACAAGGCCAATATCGACCGGGCCGACATGACGCACGAACTGACAGGTGAAGACTGTCCCAAGTGCAGCAAGCCTCTGAGCAAACGGCTGGGCAAATATGGCATGTTCGTGGGCTGTACCGGCTATCCGGAATGCGACTATATCCGCAACGAGAACACGGGCAACCCGGCCGGCGAACCCACCGTGATCGGCAGCGATGCCGAAACCGGCAAGGATATCCTGCTGCTCAACGGCCCGTATGGCCCCTATCTGCAGCTGGGCTTGCCGGAAGCGGATGCCAAGAAGAAACCCAAACGCGTCAGCATCCCCAAGGAGATCGTGCTGGCCGATGTTAATCTAGCCGTGGCACAAAAGCTCATCGCCTTGCCGCGCGACCTGGGTCAGCACCCGGAGACCGGCAAGAAGATCGTCGCCAATCTGGGCCGTTTCGGGCCGTATGTGAATCACGATGGCAAGTTCAAATCCATCCCCAAGTCGGACAGCGTGTTCGAGATCGACCTCAACCGCGCCGTGGAACTGCTGGCACAAGCCAATGCCGGCCCAGCACCGCTGCGCGAGCTGGGCAAACACCCCTCGGATGAAGCGCCCGTCGCCATCTACGCAGGCCGCTATGGTCCTTATGTGCAGCACGGCAAAGTGCGCGCCACGCTGCCCAAATCACAGGAACCTGAATCGCTGTCGTTTGAAGACGCGCTGAGCCTGTTAGCTGCCAAAGTCGAAAAAGACGGCGGCACCAAAAAGCCTGCTAGCAAAACGGCAAGCAAGGCCAAGGTCAGCAAAACCACCACCAAAAAGACCGTTGCAGCCAAGAAAGCGCCTGCCGAAAAAGCCACGCCAGCTAAAAAGCCGGTGGCTAAAAAAGCCAGCACCGCCAGCAAACCAGCAGCAGCAAAAGCCGCCCCCAAGCCTCGGACTGTAAAAAAACCGGCAGTCAAGTCGGCAGCTTGAACCAAGCACAGTAGCCTGCAAGGGCTGAAATGACTACGCCAGCGTAAGCTGGCGTAGTCATTGATGGGATGTGCAAGGTGCAAGCCGGGACCAAGCCGGGTTCCCACCATGACAGCTGATGATCAATGCTGGCTGTTGAACTCGCTCAAGTGCAGACGCGGCTTGGCTAGCCCTGCGGTCAGCAGATTACCCTGCTCCAGCCACTTGCGGATGCGCTGCGCATCCCCTAGGCGCGAGTTCTTGCCTTGTGAATCCAGCAATACGATGATCAAGGGTTCGCCTGAGATCTCAGCCTGCATCACCAGACAGCGGCCAGCTTCCTTGATGTAGCCGGTCTTGGACAAGCCGATCACCCATTCGCCCTTGCGCACCAGCGCATTGGTGTTCATATAGTGCAAAGGGTCGCGCAGACCGCGCACCGGCACATCGCTGGTGGCCAGGGTACTGACGGCGCGGATGTCGTTATATTGATAGGCGGCATTCACCAGCTTGACCAGGTCTTCTGCGGTGGAGATGTTGCCGGTATTGAGGCCGGTGGAATCGGCAAAGCGCGTGTCCATCATGCCCAACAGCTTGGCCTTAGTGTTCATGGCACGGATGAACGCACTAGCCCCGCCCGGATAGCTGCGCCCCAGCGCGGATGCAGCACGGTTCTCCGAAGCCACTAGCGCGATCTCCAGCAATTCGCGGCGGGATAGCTCGGTACCAAGCCGCAAACGTGAACCTGTGCCCTTGAGGGTGTCGACATCGGCATCGTTGATGCGGATCACATCGTCCATGGGCAGGCCGGCATCCAGCACCACCATGGCCGTCATCAGCTTGGTCAAGGACGCGATAGGGGTGGGTGCATTGGCATTCTTGGCGTACAGGGTTTCGCCCGTGGACTGGCGTACGATCATGGCCTTGGCGGATGCCAGATTCAGCTGGCCATCCGCTGTGAGCTCGGTTTTGATGGGATCGACATCCAGATCACGCGGCACTGGCTTGCTGGCCGGGCGAGCATGCGCTGTTTGTTGTTTTGTGTGCTTTTGCGCCATCGCCATTGGCGATAACAGCAAGGCAAGCGCCAGCCCAATTACCTGATATTGCTTGATCATCATGGTCCAACCCCTGGCTCAGCCCAAATCTGGTAAGCCGATACTATCTAAAATATTCAACAATGTCATCTAGATGCCGCATTTTTTTAAACTATTTATGAACTGCAGAACAAGCGGCGCTAGCGAGGTGATTTCGCCTGTGCGAAAATGAATTAGCCGATTCAACATTCTCAAATCAACATTTAAGCTCAGCACAGGCAAGCATGAAAATACCTGACACTTTGTATTACAGCAACGAACATTTGTGGGTCTCGCCCAGTGCGGACGGTGAGTGGCTGGCCGGCATCACCGATTATGCGCAAGACCTGCTCGGCGACATCGTGTTCGTGGACGCGCCCAAACCAGGCACCCAACTACAGGCTGGAACGCCATGCGGCCTGGTGGAATCGGTCAAAACCGGCTCGGACCTGCATGCGCCCCTGAACGGCACGGTCACCACAGTGAACAGCAGCCTTGGCGATTACCCGGAACAGATCAACGATGATTGTTACAAGGCCTGGATTTTCAAATTCAACCCCGCAGATGCCGCTGAGCTCAGCCGCTTGCTGAGCGCCGAGGGCTATCGCTCGCTGCTGGGTTGAGTATCCCCAGCTTGAGTCTGTGACGAGGTAGCAAGCGCAGGCGCGGCTGACTGCGCTTCCAGCACAGCCTGGCGCACCATTTCCTTGACCATGAGCTGCAACGCAGGCTGCAGGCTCATCAACATACCGGCGGCCAGCTCTGGCGTCATCACCGGCAAGGCCGGCGGCACGCCCTGATAGGGCTGGTCCAGCACAGGTACATCCTGATCTGCGGCTTCGTGCTGTTTCAATGCCTGCACCTGGCGCAGCACGCGGGTCAGGTCGTCTTCCGGCTCCAGCGCCATCAGACCAGCGCCCCGCCGTTGGCATCGAAACTGCGGATCTCGTAGCCACGGTCACGGTAAAAGCGGTAGCGCTGACGCGCCGCCGCTTTGTCGGCTTCATCCACCCCGACGATTTCGATCAGGCGCGTGAAGCGGCTGAACCACAGCGGTTGCTCTGCGTGCAGATTGACCAGGATATCGTCATGCGGCAACGCACCATCCTGCCACATGACCACCAGCGGGGTTTCAGCCGCGAGGGCATCGTCCGAGCTGCAGTTGGCATGAAAAGAAACCGCGTCCTGCGTCCACAGCAGATGCTGGAAACGTTGCGCCTCCGCCGCGCTCTGCGCATAGATGAGCAGCTTGCGCCGTTTCCCCAGCGCCTTGGCGGACAGCTGCAGCGCATGCTGAAGCTTGTCACTGACGTTGAAGAAGAACTCGATGCGCGTCATCGCCATTTCGCCATGCTGTGTTCAGCGCGCCGCATGCACTCAGGCAGACTTGTCCGCACGACGCTTGAGGAAGCTGGTCAGCATGGGGACCGGACGCCCGGTGCCGCCCTTTTCCTTGCCAGATTTCCAGGCTGTACCGGCAATATCCAGGTGTGCCCAGTCATACTTCTTGGCATAACGCGCCAGGAAGCAGGCAGCGGTGATGCTGCCACCCGCGCGACCGCCGATATTGGCCATGTCAGCGAAATTGCTGTCCAGCTGGGGCTGGTAATCGTCCCACAGCGGCATGTGCCAGGCACGGTCCAGCGCCGCTTCACCAGCTTGCAGCAGCTCCTTGGCCAGCGCATCCTTGTTGCTGAACAGGCCGGTGGCGTGATGCCCCAGCGCGATCACGCAAGCTCCGGTCAGTGTGGCGATGTCCACCACGGCTGCAGGCTCAAAACGCTCGGCATAGGTCAGCGCATCACACAGGATCAGACGGCCTTCGGCATCGGTATTGAGCACTTCGATGGTCTGGCCGGACATGCTGGTCAGCACATCACCGGGGCGGATCGCATCTGCATCCGGCATGTTCTCGCAGGTGGGGATGATGCCGACCGCATTGATGGCCAGGTCCAGCTCGCCCAAGGTCTTGAAGGTGCCGAGCACGCTGGCGGCACCGCACATGTCGTACTTCATCTCGTCCATCTCGGCACCCGGCTTGAGCGAGATGCCGCCGGTATCAAAGGTGATGCCTTTGCCTACCAGCACCACCGGCTTCTGGCTCTTTTTGCCTTTTTTATGCTGTAACACGATCAGCTTGGGTGGCTGCACACTGCCCTGGGCCACGCCCAGGAAGGAGCCCATGCCCAGCTTTTCCATGTCGGCACGCTCCAGCACCTCCACCTCCATGCCATAGTGCTTGGCCATGGCGATGGCTTGTTCAGCCAGGTAGGTGGGCGTGCAGATATTGGGCGGCAGATTGCCCAGATCCTTGGTCAGGCTGACCCCCGCAGCGACCGCCAGGCCTTGCTTGAGACCGGCTTCAGCGAGCTTGCCTGCACCAGCGCCAGCGGCATGGATCACCAGGTGGGTGACGCCCTTATCCGTACTCTTGGGTTTGCCGACCGGGCTGATGTAGCGGTAGCTGCTGTCCTGCGCGGCTTCCACCAGTTGCGCCACCTTCCAGTCCAGATCCTGCTTCTTGATAGCCACTTCAGCCAGACAGCTGTAGACATTGCGCGCCGGCGTACTGGCAAGCGCCTTGATGGAGGCCTGCACGGCCTTGCGGTAACCAGCTTCGGTCAGCTCACGCTCTTTGCCCAGGCCCACCAGCAGCACGCGCTCTGCGGCGATGCCCGGCACCTGCTGCAGCAATAATGTGCTGGCCAGCTTGCCTTCGATGTCGCCCCGTTTAAGCAGCGTGGTCAGATAGCCGTCGCTGGCCTCGTCCACCAGCTTGGCTGACGCGGTCAATTTGCGTGCTTCATACACCCCCAGAATCAGACATTCACTGCGCTGCTTCTGCGGATTACCGCTTTTTATGCTAAATTCCATGCTGTCTTTCCTCTCAAACGAATTACTTTAATTATCTCGCGTTTCACGGCCAAGTCTATAGGCGTGTTGCGGATAGCGGATATTACCTGCCTTCATCACATGCTGTTCAAACGTTCACTGCTGCACGAGCTGGTCACCACCGCCATCGGAGCGTTCCTGGTGCTGTTCGGTGTGGTCATCGCACAACGCGTCGCCTATTACATCGGCATTGCTGCCAAAGGTAGCCTGGCCAGCGATGCGATCAACACTTTGTTAGGCTTCAGCATGCTGAAGTTCCTGCCCATGATGTTATCGCTGACCTTGTTCCTGGCCGTGTTGCTGACCCTGTCACGCTGGCATCGCGATAGCGAGATGGTGGTGTGGTTCACCTCCGGTCAGGGCATCGCCAGCTGGATCAGCCCGGTGCTGCGCTTCGCCGCTCCGGTGGTGGCCGTGATCGCTCTGCTCAGCATGTTCGTCACCCCCTGGGCCACCATGAAAGGCGCTGACTTCAGCAACCAGCTGAAGAGCCGCGACGAACTGGCCACCATCACCCCCGGTGTATTCAAGGAATCGCGCCAGGCGGACCGGGTATTCTTCGTGGAAAGCTTTGACGAGCTGGGCAATGTGGTGAAGAACATCTTCGTGCAGTCGGTACAGCATCAGCGTATCGGCATCATCGTCGCCAGCCGCGGCCATCGCGAGAGCGCTGAGAACGGCGACAATTTTCTGGTGATGCAGCAGGGCCGCCGTTACGAAGGCAAACCGGATACACCGGAATTCACCGTGACCGAATTCGAGCGCTATGCCATCCGCATCGAAGCCGGCGAAGTGAAACAGAAACCACCCAATACGCAGGCAAAATCCACCATGGATCTGCTGCAGGAAGAGCATGACGCCAAGAACATCGCCGAGATACAGTGGCGCCTGGCGCTGCCCATCTCGGCCTTCGTACTGGTGCTGATGGCCATCCCGCTGAGTTTCGTCGATCCACGTTCCGGCCGCTCTGCCAACATGATGCTGGCACTGATGATCTATGTCATCTACAACAATCTGCTCAGCATCATGCAAGCCTGGCTGAGTCAGGACAAGATCAGCCCCATGGTGGGCTTGTGGCCAGTGCATCTGCTGTTCCTGAGCCTGACCGTTTACATGTTCTACCGGCGCATCTTCCAGTTGCCCTTGTTACCGAGATGGTGGGGCAAATGAAGCTGCTAAGCCGTTACCTGACGCGCGAGCTGACCGCCAGCATCGCACTGCTCATCGTGGCGCTGATCGCGCTGTTCTCGTTCTTTGACCTGATCCAGGAACTGGAAAGTCTGGGCAAGGGCAACTACAGCCTGGACCAGGTGTTGCTGTTCGTACTGCTCAGCGCGCCTGGCCATGTCTACCAGGTCGTGCCAGTGGCGGTACTGGTCGGCACCATGTATGCGCTGGGGCAGCTGGCCCGCCACTCCGAACTGATCGTGCTACGTGTCAGCGGAGTGTCCATCGCCAGTGTGGCGTGGATCCTGATCCGCGTTGGCCTAGTGTTCGTGGTACTCACCTTTGTGGTGGGGGAACTGGTCACGCCGCTCAGCGAGAAAGCCGCACAACGCACACGTATCAAGGCCACCGATTCCGTGGTGGCTCAGGAGTTCCGCTCCGGCCTGTGGGTCAAGGACGGTAACAGCTTCGTGAATGTGGAGGATGTCAAAACCGACGCCGGCCTGCAAAACATCCACATCTTCGCGTTTGATGACAAATTCCGTCTCAACACCATCACCAATGCCCGCAGCGGTCGTTTTGATGGCGAAAGCTGGGATCTGCATGATGTGTCGAAAACCACCTTCTCAGAAGACAAAGTGCGCTCGGACTTCTACCCTTCTTTCAACTGGGGTTCACTGATACGGCCAGAGCTGTTGAACGTGTTGCTGGTGGTGCCGGAAAAGATGTCGGCCTGGAATCTATATACCTACATCCAGCACCTTTCCAGCAACAAGCAAAAGACGGCGCGCTATGAAGTGGCCTTGTGGGCCAAGATGATCTACCCGCTGGCGTGTCTGGTGATGGTGATACTGGCACTGCCGTTCGGCTTCCTGCACCAGCGTGCCACGGGCACCAGTGCCAAGATCCTGGGGGGCGTGATGATAGGCGTGGTGTATCAGGTGCTGAACCGGGTATTTGTGCACCTGGGCCTGCTCAATGACTGGTCGCCCCTGTTCAGTGCCATGTTCCCTACCCTGTTGTTCCTGATGATAGGTTTGAGTCTGCTGATTTACGTGGAACGGCGCTGACCGGCCAGCCCGGCTCGCTTCTGGAAAGATCGAGCCCTAAACAGGCTTGGCTATGTGCGTGACCAGATAACAGCCACTCAACCTGTCATGCAGATATTGTCCGTCCTTGTCCCACAAAGCCCATAGGTACCCGAAACCCAGTGTGGCGATGCTCAGCGTGGCCCACCCATAACGTGATATCGCCTGGGCATAGCGGATAGCCTGACCATCGCGGTTGACCAAGCGCATGCGCCAGGTCTGCATCGCCAGCGTCTGTCCGCCGTGACGCCAGCACCAGACAAAATACACCGCCGAGATCAGCCACAGATACAGCTGCATGCCATGGCGCTGCACTGCCGTCAGTTCGCTACCAGCGAGCAATAGATACAACAATGTGGCGATGAACCAGAGTGCCAGCAACAGCAGGGCATCATAGATCAGGCAGCCGATACGCCGCAGCAGCGGCGGCGCAGTCTGGAGCTCA
Organism: Methylobacillus flagellatus; assembly: GCF_005502435.1. GTDB lineage: Bacteria > Pseudomonadota > Gammaproteobacteria > Burkholderiales > Methylophilaceae > Pseudomethylobacillus > Pseudomethylobacillus flagellatus_A. The sequence goes on along the minus strand of NZ_SCOU01000004.1, from coordinate 129,694 downwards.
GACACTAGTCAGCGAGATGTTCGACGTCGTCGAACTCGGGATGTTGCTGGCGCAGGGTTTCGCGCTTGGATTCAGGCAGATTCTGGTACTCACGCCATTTTTTGCGCAAGGCCTCCTGCTTTTCTGGCGGCAAGGACTGGAACTGCTGATACTTTTTACGCGCATTGTCACGTTCGAATGGGGTCATGCGACTCCAGTCGGTCAGACGTTTTTGTACCCTGTCCTGCTGGGCACTATTCATCTTGGGATAGTCGCGCGCGATATCCAGCATCTTTTCACGTTGCCAGGGGCGCAAGGTATCCCATTCGGCAGCCAGCGGGCTCAGCACCTTGCGCTGGCTGTCATTCAACTGACTCCATTGCGGATCAGCGGCCGCGTATGCAGCTGGCAACAGCGCCACGGCCAGGAACAGCGCTATTGCTGCGCAGTACGCTTTAACCATGTATCAAATCCCCTATCCAGATAAGCCTCTGGCGGCAACTCTGAAGCCAGCAGGAATGCATCGCCTTGTCCGGTGATTTCCTGCCCGGCGAATTGTTGTGTCAATGCGAATACCAGCAGCGCCGAGCCTCCCAGCATGGCAGCTGACATCACGGCACGTTGATGCAGATGCAGGAATTGTCCTGCATGCTGCTTCAGCACCTGCCAGCCTGGCACAGCCAACGCTGGCTGCGCAGCTTGCGCAAGCGCACGATAACGCGCTACACGCAGCCGCTCGAGCACGCGCGTATCCAGCGCGTCAGAGGCTTCTTCAAGCATGCTGACGATCTGTTTGGCTTGCTGCTGCTGGTCCATGGTGTTGTGAACAATGTCCTGAATTGTGGTATCGGTTTTCATCGCGTCGCCTCCACTTTGGAGCGAGTCACGAGCTTGCTGCTTGTGCTAAGGCCATGATGTTGCAATGCAGCTGCCAGGGTATGAACGGCGCGCGAGCAGTGCGTTTTCACACTGCCCTCGGAACATCCCATGGCCGCTGCCGTTTCGGCAACATCCAGCTCCTCCCAGTAACGCAGCACAAAGGCCTGGCGTTGACGGTGCGGCAATTTTTGTAATGCCTGTTCGATTATAGCAATCGTCTGGCTACGTTCAAGCTGCTGTTCGGGGTTGTTACCGGGCTGTTCGACTTCCAGCGTCTCAAGCAGGTCATGTTCTTCATCATCATCCTGTTTACCAGTGAATGATGACATCAGTGTGGTCCAGAAGCTGCGGACCTTCTGACGACGCCAGAAATCGCGCATGGTGTTCTGCAGGATGCGCTGAAACAGCATGGGGAACTCGGTGACCGGCCGCTGTGCGTAGTTTTCTGCCAGCTTGAGCATCGCATCCTGTACGATATCCAGCGCGGCATGATCATCGCGTACGGCATAGGCCGTCTGCTTGAAAGCACGGCGCTCGACCTGGGCGAGAAAGTCCGCTAGTTCCTGAGAAGTTGCCATACCTTACGGCCAGATTGTCGACATTGGGATAAGATCAATTGCATGCAAACAAGCATGGACAGAGTATAGCAGGTTAAATTTTGTGACCGTGGCCGCTTTCGCTACAATCCATCGCATCTGCCTCGAATCAGCTGCCTGCGTAACAGCGGCTTGAAAACGGCCTGGGACCTAGTACATGTTGAAACTCATCATCATCGCCTGCGCTGTATGGCTGCTGTACCGTATCGTGCGCGGTTATCACCACAGCATCCAGCCACCGCCCCCCGCCCAGCCTGAGCGCATGGTGCAATGCGCCCACTGCGGCACGCACATCCCGGAATCCGAAAGCCTGCAACAGGCCGGTATCCACTATTGCAGCAGCGCACACCTGCCAGACCATGACCGATAACACGGCCCCAACCGATTTCCATTTTGCACCTGCCAGCACCTACTGGCGCTCCATGGTGCTGTTCAATCTATACCGTTTTGTGATTGCCGGTATCTTCATCCTGTCTTACAGCCGACTGGAAAGCTGGTGGAGCAATTTCAACCAGCCTCTGGCGATCCAGCTCGCCTATGCCTACCTTGCAGTCAGCATCGTGGCCGCCGTGTTCACCTGGCTGCGCAAACCCCAGTTCAATCGCCAGGTCACGCTGCAAACGCTGGCTGATATCTGCCTGATCGTGGCCCTGATGTACGCCAGCGGCGGCCTCAAGAGCGGCCTGGGACTGCTGCTGGTGATCACCATCGCCGGAGCCAGCGTGATGAGTCAGGGACGGCTGGCGCTGGTGTACGCGGCCTACGCCATGGTGGCACTGATGCTGGAACAGTCGCTGCAACTGCTCACCTGGAAGCAGGACCACGATATCTTCTCGCACATCATGTTGTTGGGTTTCAGCTGCTTTGCCACCGCCTGGCTGGCCCATAGCTTTGCGCGCCGCGCCCTGCAAAGCGAGGCGCTGGCTTCGCAACGCGGGCTGGATCTGGCCAACCTTGGCCAGTTGAACGAACTGATCACGCAGGAGATGCAGGACGGCGTGGTCATCGTTGACCAGAATTTCGTGGTGCGTCACTACAACCTGCCAGCGCAGGGCCTGCTCGGCATGGACCGGCACCCATGGAAAGATCGCTCACTCAACGACTGCGCGCCCCAGATCGCCAACCTGCTGCGTGCCTGGATCTACCAGCCGGCAGAGACCACACCTAGCAGCAACCTGCCCGGCAACACCCTGAAGCTCAACAACAGCGGGCGCGAGTTGCAATTGCGCATGTTACCGATAGGGCCGGACCGCCTGCACGGCGCAGTCATCTTCCTGGAGGACTGGAGCCAGATGCAGACCCATGCCCAACAACTCAAACTGGCCGCGCTGGGGCGCCTGACTGCCAGCATCGCACACGAGATACGCAACCCGTTGAGTTCCATCAGCCACGCCAATCAGTTGCTGCAGGAAGATGTGCAAGACAGCGGCAACCGCCGCCTGCTGCAGATCATCGCCGACAACGTGGAACGCATGGAGCAGATGGTGCAGGACGTGCTGCAACTCAACCGGCGTGACCGCACCCAGCGCGAGCTGATCAAACTGGATGAATTCCTGCAAGAGTTCCATGCCCAGTTCTGCCAGGTGGAGAACATCCCCACCGCGCAGTTCAAACTGCAGGCTGCCGCCGAGGTGATCCTGTTCGATCGTGGCCATCTGGATCAGATCCTGTGGAACCTGTGCCGCAACGGCTGGCGTCACGCCAACCCGGACTACCCGGTGCTGACCCTGGCAGCAGAAGTGGCTGCCACCAACGACGCGATCCGCATCGAAGTCAGCGACAATGGCAGCGGGGTGCAGGAAGAGATACGCAGCCATCTGTTCGAACCGTTCTTCACCACGGCGGCCAGCGGCACCGGCCTCGGGCTCTACATCACGCGCGAGCTATGTGAAGCCAACGATGCCAGCATCCACTATGAACCGTTAAGTGTAGGCAGCCGCTTTGTACTGCTCATCAAGAAGGGACCTGCCTGATATGACGTCACCGCTGCGCTGCCTGATCGTCGACGACGAAACCGATATACGCGAACTGCTGGTACTGACGCTGGAACGCATGGACATAGCAACCGACAGCGCCAGCAATGTCAGCGAAGCCATGCACCTGCTGTCACAGCGCAGCTATGCCTTGTGCCTCACCGACATGCGCCTGCCGGATGGTACCGGGCTGGATCTGGTACAACACATCAGCCAGCACCATGCCGGGCTGCCAGTGGCGGTGATCACCGCGTATGGCAGCGCAGACAATGCCGTATCGGCACTTAAAGCCGGTGCTTTCGACTACCTCAGCAAACCCATCTCGCTCAAGCAGCTGCGCCCGCTGGTGCAATCCGCACTGCGTCTTTCGCTGCCGGCAGCGCCAACCAGCAGCACCGCCGACATGATAGGCGAGTCCGCGCCCATCCAGCAGGTGCGCACCATGATCAGCAAACTGGCACGCAGCCAGGCCCCGGTTTACATCAGCGGCGAGTCCGGCAGCGGCAAAGAGCTGGCCGCACGCCTGATCCACCTCAACAGCTCGCGCCGCGAAGGCCGCTTCATCGGGGTCAACTGCGGTGCCATCCCGGAAGCGCTCATGGAGAGCGAGTTCTTCGGCCACAAAAAGGGCTCGTTCACGGGCGCCCATCAGGACAAGGAAGGCATGTTCCACGCCGCCAACGGTGGCACGCTATTCCTGGACGAGGTGGCCGACCTGCCGCTGGCCATGCAGGTCAAGCTGCTGCGCGCCATTCAGGAAAAGAAGGTGCGCATGGTGGGCGACACCCAAGAAGAATCCGTGGATGTGCGCATCATCAGCGCCACTCACCGCAACCTGGCCTTGATGATGGAGAACGGCCAGTTCCGTCAGGACTTGTACTACCGCCTGAACGTGATCGAACTGAAGCTGCCGCCGCTGCGCGACATGCCCAACGACATTCCGATCCTGGCCAACTACCTGCTGGAAAAACTCTGCAAGACCCAGGGCTGCGCCACCCCCGCCTTGTCAGCCTCGGCACTGCGCGCACTCACCGAGCACCGTTTCCCCGGCAACGTACGCGAGTTGGAGAATGTGCTGGAACGTGCCCTGGCCTTATGTGATGGCAACAGCATCAGCGCCCAGGATCTGTTGCTGCAGACCGGCAACCTGCCCGCAGGCCCGGCGCTCGATGTAGGCAAGATGGGCTTGCCCGATTATCTGGACGAGATAGAACGCCGTTTGATCCAGGACGCGCTCAGCAAGACCAATCAGAACAAGACCGCGGCCGCCAAGCTGCTGGGCGTGAGCTTCCGCACGCTGCGCTACCGTCTCGGACGGCTAGGCATGAGCAAGCCTGGTGAAGAAGAGATCGAAGAAGACGAAGACAAACAGGGTGAAGACAAACAGTAGGCGGCGACACCCCAAACGACCAGATCCGCCATTCCTGCGCACACCGGAAAGCGCAGCCTAAGGCCGAAGCTGGGAACAACCGTCATCCAGACAAACCAAACCGGGGGTGGATTGCGTGCTTCGCTGCCTTGCTCACAGTGACAGACTGTGCAGCTTGTTGCGAGCTCCATACCACGGCCAATCCGCTTGCCAGGGTTCCCGCCTACGCGGGAACGACGACGATGGCAAGCTCACTCAGCAAGGCTGGAAGCTTACTGAACCAACTCAACCCAGCACGATGGCGAGATAAGCCAGGTACATGGCGCCATTCACCCACAGGTGCCAGATACGCAGCTGACCACGTGCGATCATGACCCGCAGCCAGATCGCCGCCAGCAGCGTGACGATGACCCCGGCCAGCACTTCCACGCGCGGCTCCCAGGGCGTGAGCATGATGCCGATAGCGGGCAACAGCGTGCCCTGGAACACCATGGCGCCGGTGATGTTGCCGAAGGCCAGCGTGTCCTTGCCCTTGCGTATCCACAGGATGCTGTTGACCTTTTCGGGCAGCTCGGTGGCGATCGGGATGATCAGCAGTGACAACAGCAAGGTGGAGATGCCGATCAGCGCTGCAGCGGCTTCCACGCCATGGATGAAACCTTTGGCGCCCGCCACCAGCAACACCAGCCCCAGCACCAGCTGCAGCACGATGACCACCATGTTATCCGGCAGACCCAGGCGATTCAGGTACATCTCCTCGTCCGCCTCGGTGCCATGACCATCCTGCACCAGCGCCTTGGACGCGCGTATGGTCAGCATGATGTAGATGAAGTAGATCAGCACCATGCCAAAACTCAGGGCGGCACGCACCACGGCATTCTCGTGCGGCACATACATGGCCACGATGGCCAGCACGAAGGCCATGATGAAGAAATTCAAGTCACGGATCAGGCCATGCTTTTCCGGATGGAAATGGCCCTGGCTGCCACGTCGCAACCACACGGCGAAGGCCATCAGCGAAATGGACAAGGTGGCCAGCATCAATGGCGCTCCCAGGATCGCCCCCACGCCGATCTCATGGTTGGTGGCCATGTTCTGCGTACCGGCCAGCAGCGCCAGCAAAGGGATGGAGGTCTCCGGCAAGGCAGTCCCCACCGCCGCGAACAGGGAGCCGGTCACACCTTCGGAGATCTTGAGTTTTTCACCCAGATGTTCCAGTGCATTGGTAAACACCTGCGCTGCGATTAGAATCAGGATCAACATCAGGAACAGCTGCAGGAACACCATGGGGATCAGCTCAGTGAAGGAAGGTGCCAAATTTTACCGGATAAGCCGTCCATGCGCATGATAGAGATCGACGCACACGGGCGTGCCTCCGCTGCCCGCCAGCTGCATTCGCCCAACCAAGACCAGCGCCCTGAGGCGATCGATATCAGCCTGGTGGTGATCCACAACATCAGCCTGCCGCCGGGGCAATATGGCGGCGATGGCGTGCTGCACCTGTTCACCAACCAGTTGGACAAGGACGCGCACCCCTATTACGCGAGCATCCATCAGTTGCGGGTTTCGGCACACTTCTTCATCCGCCGTGATGGCGAACTGATCCAGTTCGTGCCCTGCGAACAGCGTGCCTGGCATGCGGGTGTGTCTAGCTGGCAGCAGCGGGAACGCTGCAACGATTTCTCGGTCGGAATCGAGCTGGAAGGGTCGGATGACGAACCGTTCATGGCGCCGCAATATCAAACCCTCAATCTGCTGCTTGGCGGCTTGCGGCAACGCTACCCCATCGCGGCAGTGGTCGGCCACAGCGACATCGCACCAGGGCGCAAGACCGACCCGGGACCTTGTTTTGACTGGTCACTGCTGAGCGCTGCCACCGACATCATTGCCATTGCCCCCTAACGCCAGCCCAGGCTGGCATTGAATGTATAGAGAACGCACATCCATGAAGCGCCCACCCCTATCCCTGCAGCTCGCTACAGCACTCTGCTTGCGGCTCGCTGCCTTGGTGCTCGGCAGCCTGGCACTTGCCGCCTGCGACAAACCGGAAGCCCCCGCTGCAAAACCCGCCAATGTCACGCTGATCACGGTTGCCCGTGCTGAAACCGTCGATCTGGAGGTGCGGGAACAGGCCGTAGGCAGTATCGAAGGTCTGGTCGACCCCACGGTGGCGGCCGAGATCGCCGCGCGCGTGGTCAAGGTGCTGGTGAATCCCGGCCAGGCAGTCAGGAAGGGGCAGGCCATCGCGTTGCTGGACCCCACCGACTACGGCTTTATGCAGCGTGAGGCCGAAAGCGAAGTCAGCCGCCTGGAAACCCTGCTCGCCAACCAGCAACGCATGGTGGAGCGTAACCAGCGGCTGGTGGAAAAGAACTTTCTGTCGCAGACCGCGCTGGATGACGTGAGCACGCAGCGCAACGCGCTGCAACAACAGCTGGATGCGGCACGCAGCCGTCTGGCCGGGGTACGCAATACCGGCAGCAAGACCCAGGTGCTGGCCCCGGCAGATGGCATCGTGGAGAAGCAGATCGTCGCCAGCGGCGATTACGTCAAGATCGGTGACCCCATCCTGCAGATCATCGGCACGCAAAAGCTGCGCGTGCATCTGCCGTTCCCGGAATCGGTGGCAGGCAAGCTGCAGCCTGGCATGACCGTGCGTCTCACCACCCCAAGTGCCGCCGAGCCGCTGACCAGTACCGTGCGGGCACTCAAGCCCTTGATCGGGGCTGGTAACCGCGCGGTGGATGTCACCGCGGATGTGGTGGGCCAGCCCGGCTGGCAACCCGGTGCCAGCGTGGAAGGCACCGTAGTGCTCAGCAAGCGTGACGCAGCGGTGGTGATCCCGGAGCAAAGCCTGGTGTTGCGCCCGGCTGGTGAAGTGGCTTATGTCATCGACAACAACAAAGCGGTACAACGCATCCTCAAGACCGGTCTGCGTCAGGAAGGCCGCGTGGAAGTACTGCAAGGCGTGGCAGCGGGTGAGATGGTGGCCGCCGATGGCGCGGGCTTTCTGACCGACGGTGCCGAGGTGAACATCCAGAAGCCCAGCCAGGCGGCGACCGCACCATGACCCTGCCTGAGCTCTCGATCAAGCGCCACGTGCTGGCCTGGATGGTGTCCGGCTTGCTGGTGCTGTTCGGCATCATCAGCTATCAACGCATAGGCGTGGACCGCTTCCCGTATATCGAATTCCCCATCATCTCCATCAGCACCACCTTGCAGGGTGCCAACCCGGACATCGTGGACGCCAGCATCACCAGCATCATCGAGACCGCCGTCAACACCACGCCCGGCATCGAGCATATCCAGTCCACTTCTTCGCCCGGCGTGTCGGTCATCACCATGACCTTCAGCCTCAGCAAAGACATCGACGTGGCCTACAACGAGGTGCAATCCAAGGTGAATCAGGTGCTGCGGCGTCTGCCCGCCGATATCGACCCGCCCGTGGTGCAAAAGGTGGAGACCAATGCCCAGCCCATCATGTGGCTGGCGCTGCGCGGCGACCGCACCACGCAACAGCTCAATCTGTATGGCTACAACATCCTCAAGAAAAAACTGGAGACCATCAACGGCATAGGCGAAGTGCGCCTGGGCGGCCGGCGTGACCGCACCATACGCGTCAACCTGCTGCCGGAGCGCATGGCCGCCTACAACCTCACCGCCACCGACCTGATCGAAGCCTTCAAGCAGCAGCATGTCCAGCTATCCGGCGGTTTTCTGGTAGGTAGCAATACCGAAAAACTCATGAAGCTGGACCTGGAGTTCCACAAGCTGAGCGATCTGGCGCAGATGGTGGTGAGTTACCGGGATGGTGCGCCCATCAAGCTGGAGCAGGTGGCCGAGCTGGAAGATGATCTTGCCGACTTCCGCCAGCTGGCACGTTTCCGTGGTGAGCCTACGGTCGGCCTGGGCATCGTCAAGGTCGCCAATGCCAACACCGTCGCCATCATCGCGGAAGTGGAACGCCGTCTGAACGAAGAGATCCGGCCATCGCTGCCGCCTGGCCTGCACATCGATGTGTCCACCAACGACGCGCTCTACATCAAGGATCTGGTCAAGTCCTTGCAGGAGCACCTGATCGAAGGCACCCTGCTGGCCGCGCTCATCGTGTGGCTGTTCCTGCGCTCGGTACGTTCCACGCTGATCATCGCCACCGCCATCCCGGTATCGCTGCTGGGCGCAGTGGCGGTGATGTATTTCGCCGGGTTCACCTTCAACACCATGACCCTGCTGGCCCTGCTGCTGCTGATCGGCGTGGTGGTGGACGATGCCATCGTGGTGCTGGAGAACATCTTCCGGCACATGGAAGGCAAGGGTGAACACCTGATGCCGGCACAGGCCAGTGACAGCGATGCAGGCCGCCATCCGCCTGTGGATCCCGTCCATGCCGCCATCAACGGCAGCCGTGAAGTGGCGTTTGCGGTGATCGCCGCCACCTTGTCGCTGGTGTGCATCTTTGCGCCGGTGATCTTCATGGACGGCATCATCGGCCAGTTCTTCAAATCCTTCGCCGTGGTGGTGACCTTTGGCGTGCTGGTGTCGCTGATGGTGTCGCTGACGCTGACGCCCATGCTGTGCTCGCGCTACCTCAAGGTCAGCCACCAGCATGGCCGCCTGTACCATGTGCTGGAGCGCGGCTTCCAGCGCATGGACCGCCGTTACGCCAGCCTGCTGGGCTACGCCCTCGCGCATCGCTGGAAAGTGGTGGCACTTACCGTGATCGTGGTACTGAGCAGCGGCCTGCTGTTCGCCAAGGTGCAGAAGGAATTCGTCCCCGAGGCCGACGAAGGCCGCTTCGTGGTCTCGTTCAAGACGCCACTCGGCTCCAGCCTGGAATACACGGATAGCCGTTTGCAGCTCATCGAGCAGGTGCTGGCCAAGTATGACGACCAGATCGCCAGCTACTTCACCACCATCGGCTTCGGCCTGCAGGGACAGGTCAACAAAGGCAATGCCAATATCCGCCTCAAGGAGCGCCATGAGCGCAGCATGAGCCAGCAGCAACTCATCCAGAAGCTCAAGGAAGAGTTCGACCAGATCCCCGGCGTGCGGGCCTTCCCGGCACCGGTGGCCATCGTGGGCGGACAACGCCCGGAGAAGCTGCAGTTCAACCTGGCCGGGCCTAACTTGCAGGAAGTGGGCCGCCTCGCCAAGGCACTGCAACAGAAACTGACCACCACGCCCGGCATAGGCAAGGTGGATCTGGATATCGAGCTGGATCTGCCGCAACTGGTCATGAAGATAGACCGGCAGCGTGCGGCCAGCCTGGGCATCTCGGCCAGCGATATCGCCACGGCGCTCAGCATGTATACCGGCGGCATCGACATCGCCAAGTTCAATGATGAACCGGGCGACGGCCAGCGTTACGACATCCGCCTCAAGGCCAAGGACGGCAGCCTGCAACAGGCCGCAGACCTGAGCAGGATCTACCTGCGTAGCGGCACTGGTGAACTGGTGCGGCTGGACAGTCTGGCCAGTTTCAAACAGGAACTGGGGGCCGCCGTGATCGGGCGCTTCGACCTGCAATACGCGGCCAACCTGTACGCGTCACCGACCATGCCGCTGGGCGAAGCCATCAATGTGGTCAACAGTACGGCAGCCGGGATGCTGCCCGCCGGGTACAGCGTGCGCCTGACCGGCCAGGCCGAGGAGCTGGGCAAGACCGTCGCCAACATGGCGTTTGTGTTCGCACTGGCGCTGGTGTTGCTGTACATGGTGCTGGCCAGCCAGTTCAACTCCTTCCTGCAGCCATTGATCATCATGCTGGCGCAACCACTGGCCATCATCGGCGGCGTGCTGGCGCTGTGGCTGACCGGCAATTCGCTGAATATCTTCTCGATGATAGGGCTGGTGCTGCTGATCGGACTGGTGGCCAAAAACTCCATCCTGCTGGTGGACCTGACCAATCAGCTGCGTGCGCAGGGGACACCGATAGATCAGGCGCTGCGCAGCGCCTGCCCGATCCGGCTGCGTCCGGTGCTGATGACCTCGCTGACCATCATCCTGGCGCTGCTGCCTGCCGCACTGGGGCTGGGGGCGGGTTCAGAGACCAATGGCCCGCTCGCCATCGCGGTGATAGGCGGCATGATCTCCTCCACGCTGTTGACGCTGGTGGTGGTCCCTGCCGTGTACTCGCTGACCGCGCATGGTCAGGACAAGCTGCACCAGCGCCGCCTGCGCCTAGCTTCGCTCCGAGGCTAGCTCAGACTGAGCAGCACCACAAAGCTGATAATGCCGGCCAGCGTGGCATTGATGGTCATGCGGCGGTATTTAGGCATCTGCCAGGCCATGATGAAACCGCTGACCAGCAACAGCAGCAAGGCGGTGGCCATCACGGCGGCATACACCTTGAACGGTGTACCGCCCTTGGCCTTGTGCAGCTGCACCAGATGCCGATACCAGCGGGTGTCTTTCACTTCCAGCTTGGCCAAGGCCGGATCTTCGGTGGGTGACAGGCTCACATCGCGCGCGGCACCGCTCCACTCCAGCTGGAACGAGGTGCCCACTTTGCGCACCCCGGCACTGCCACTCGGCAGCTCGATCCCGCGATCTGCCAGCTCCTGACTGGCCAGCGCCACCAGCGCGTCCTTGTCACTGCTCAGCGGCTGTTGCAGCGCGATATCAAAATGCTGGCTATCGTAACTGCCTTTGATACCCCAGGTGTAAAAACCACCGGTCACAAAGAACATCAATGCAACCGGTAAAATAAAGGTGGCCAGCAGCAAGTGCAGCTTGACCAAAAACACTCTATCCAAAATTAACCCCATTCATAAAAATAATCACTTCCAGAAACGTCAACGTCGATCCACCCAATCCTGCACCACCACACTGCCCACCAGATCGCCCTCGACATTGACGGCGGTGCGCAAGGTATCCAGCAGCCGGTCTATAGGCAACAGGATGGCGATGGCTTCGGCCGGTAAACCGACCGATTGCAGTACCATCACCATGGTGACCATGCCCGCGCTGGGGATACCGGGTGCGCCTATCGCCGCCACCATGGACATCAGCATCACGATGAGCTGCTGCACCAGATTGAGTTCGATGCCGACCAGATTGGCGATGAACAAGGCCGCTGCTGCTTCATACAAGGCAGTGCCATCCATATTGATGGTGGCTCCCAGCGGGATCACAAAACCGCCGATCTCGCGGCGCACATGCAGATGCTGCTCGGCGCAGCGCAGCGTGATCGGCAAGGTGGCCGAACTTGAACTGGTGGCGAAGGCGGTGACCAGCGCTTCGCGCGCACCACGCCAGAACCACCAGGGTGTCTTGCCGGTGACCAGGTACATGATGAGTGGCAGCACCACCACCCCGTGCAGCAGCGTGATGCTGGTCACCAGCGCGACGAACTTGCCCAGGCTGCCCAGCATGGCCAGATCCTGCGTCGCCACCAGCTTGATCAGCAGAGCGAGAATACCGAACGGCGCTAGGTACATAATCCAGCCCACGATACGCAGGATCAGCTCCAGGAACTCCTGCATCAGCTGCAGGATGTTGCGATAACGCTCACCGCCCAGCACCAGCGCGATGCCCATGAACAAGGCAAAGATCACCACGGCCAGTACATTGCCCTCGGCAAAGGCGCGGAACGGGTTCATGAACAGGCCATGCAGGAAGTGCGCGATGAATTGCGGCAGCGTCATCTGCTGCGCGGCAAAGCTGCTAGTGGATTCCTGGAACATGGCCAGGCTCAGCCCCGCTCCCGGCCGCACCAGATTGCTGGCCAGCAAGGCCATGCCGATGGCGATGGTCATGGTGATGAAGAAGAACACCAGCGTGGTCTTCCAGACGCGGTTGACACTGCCGTGTGCCTGCAGATTAGCCACCCCGACCACGATGGAGCTGAACACCAGCGGGATCAGCACCATCTTGAGCAAGTCGATGAACACCCCCCCGACGATGTCGGTGGCATAGAACACCGTCTGCTTGCTGGCTGCATCGAAGCCGCTGACCAGCCAACCCACTATAAGACCACCGATAGCGGCGATGAGGATCTGCTGGTTCAGCGACGGCAACTTCATGGCTGTGTGTCCGCTTCGGCCTTGTCTGTAACCTCAACTTCCGCGACAACCTTGTCTGCTTCCGCCTCGTCTGCAGCCGCCGCAGGCGCGCCGACCGTGGCTGCTCTTTCAAACACGGCAGCGAAGAAACCATCGGTCTGGTGCTTGTGCGGCAGCAGTTGCAGGAAATCGCCAGTATCCAGTGCGACCTGCTGCTGGGCCAGCAAAGGCCCGGCAGGCACCAGCACGAACTGCGGATGCGCGCTCAGGAAAGCCTGCGCCTGTTGTTCATTCTCTTGCTGCAGCAAGCTGCAGGTGGCGTAGACCAGGCGACCGCCCGGTTTGACCAGTCTGGCCGCGCGCGCCAGGATGCCCGCCTGCTTGGCGACCAGCTCGGTCAGATCCTGTTCCGTCATGCGCCATTTGAGATCCGGGTTGCGGCGCAGGGTACCCAGGCCGCTACATGGCGCGTCCACCAGCACACGGTCGAACTTGCCATCCAGGCGTTTCAACTTGGGATCGTTCTCGCTAGTGATGAGCTGACTGTGCAGATTGGACAGGCCGGAGCGCTTCAAACGCTGGCCCAGATTGAGCAGCCGCTTCTCGGAGACATCAAACGCATAGATGCGGCCGGAATTACGCATGATGGCACCCAGTGCCAGGCTTTTGCCGCCCGCCCCGGCACAGAAATCCGCCACCATCTGGCCACGGCGTGGCGCGACCAGTTGCGCCAGCAACTGGCTACCCTCGTCCTGTACCTCGAATTTGCCTTCCATGAACCAGGGGTGACGGCTGATGTTCATCTTCTGCGTCATGCGCAGGCCTTGCGGCGAATACGGCGTGGGCACGATCTCGGTGTTCTCGCTGGCCAGCTTGGCCTGCACCTCTTCTCGTGTGGCCTTGATGAGGTTGACGCGCAGGTCCAGCGGCGCAGGCTGATGCATGCTGCGTGCGATGACCAGCGCTTCGGCCTCGCCGTATTGCGCGGACAGCCACTGCCACAACCACTCCGGCAGATCGGCCTGCACGGCAGGCGGCAAGGCATCGGTGCTCACCGCCTTGATGGCGTGTGCCCATTCCAGCTGCTGTTTGTTGAGTGCACCGTCCAGCTCGCGCAGACTGTGGCCTTGCACGCGCAACAGCCAGGCCAGCAGCAACTTGCGTGGGTCTTCGCCCTCGGCCAGGTGGCTGAGCAGCGCCTTGCGGCGCAACACGCCATAGACGGATTCGGCCACAAATGCGCGGTCCTTGGTGCCCAGCTCGCGGTTCTGTTTGAAGAACCAGCTGAGTTTGACGTCCGCCGGGCCTCTGTTGCCCAGTACATCGACCAGCGCCACAGCGGCCAGTCGCAACAGGTTGGAAGAAATGGATTGCATGCTTGCTTTCTAAATGACACGCTGGCCCGGGATGCAGGCCAGCGCGGGGACCGCCGTCAACGGATGTTGATGCTGGTCAGGTTTTGCTCGATGGTGACGCCTTTTTCGTCGCGCAAACGGATACGTACCGGCAGATGCTGCTGATCGCTCGCCAGCCAGAACTCCTTGGTGTCATCATCGGGCTGCGGGTTGGCTTCCACCAGATGCACGGTGCTGAACTGCCCGGCGGCGAGCTTGAGCGCGACATCACGCGCATTCACTTTGTAATGGTATTCCTTGAGTTTTTTGCCCGTGGTAACGGGCAGATTGAGCGTGGCGGCGGGCGGCGCGAACATGAACTGATAGCTGAAGCTGGCCAGATCCTGCGCGCCCTTTTGCAATGCTGCCGTCTTTGGCTTGCCCTTTACCTTCATGTTGAGCGTGCTGGCTGCCCAGTCAAAATCGGCGCTCAGCGAGCGTGACTCGCTGTCGCCCTGATGCAACTCAAAATGGCTGGGCTTGAGCCCGGCCGCAGTGACTTCACCTTCGCTGCGCAGGATGCGTTTACCCATCAGCGCATACACGCCCAGCCCCTTGGTCACCGATTCGATCTGATAACGGCCTTTATCCTCGCGGTAGGTCTCGGTGACCGTGGCGAAAGCCTGCCCATTACGTGTCGCTTCGTAGACCAGCTCGACCTGCTTGGGTGCCGCCAGCGCAGGCTGGCTCAGCAACAACAGTAAAGCGATGATTCCTGATAGCGTTTTCAACACGACATCTCCTGGTTGTTGATCAACAAACGTGAACGACTAAGCAATAACGTTTGCAACGGCGATCGGTTGGCATCAATGGGCGGGCTGCGCGCGTCACACCACCACGGTAGGGGCTTCACCCGCGGCCTGGGCGCGGATGTGGCCCAGGCGATACACCTGCTCGCCTTCCGCCGTCAGCAGCGCTTGTGCCGCGTCGGCCTGTTCGGCGGCCACGATCACCACCATGCCGATGCCGCAATTGAAAGTGCGGTACATCTCGTCGTTGGTCACGTTGCCTTGCGCCTGCAGCCACTGGAACAGCGGTGGCAAGGTCCAGGCGTCGCGCTGGACTTCGGCGGTCAGGCCAGCCGGCAGTACCCGCGGCACGTTCTCGGTGATGCCACCGCCGGTGATGTGGGCCATGCCCTTGACCGGCAAGGCCTGCATCAGCTTGAGCAATGGCTTGACGTAGATGCGCGTCGGCGCCATCACCACATCGCGGAATGGACGCCCATGGAAATCGGCATTGAAGTCGATGCCGGATGTCTCGATCAGCTTGCGGATCAGCGAATAGCCGTTGGAATGCGCACCACTGGACGCGAGGCCCAGCACCACGTCCCCCGCCGCGATGGTACTGCCGTCGATGATGGCGTCACGGTCCACCGCGCCCACGGCAAACCCGGCTAGGTCGTACTCACCGGCTGGATACATGCCCGGCATCTCGGCGGTCTCACCACCCACCAGCGCACAACCGGCCTGCTCGCAGCCTGCGGCGATGCCCTTGATGACATCCGCTGCGGTGTCCACTTCCAGCTTGCCGCAGGCGAAATAGTCGAGGAAGAACAGCGGCTCGGCACCCTGCACCAGAATGTCGTTGACACTCATGGCCACCAGATCGACACCCACCGTGTCGTGCTTGTCGAGCTGGAAGGCCAGCTTGAGCTTGGTGCCCACACCGTCGGTACCGGAGACCAGCACCGGGTTCTTGTACTTCTTGGGCACTTCGAACAGGGAGCCGAAACCACCGATACCGCCCATGACTTCAGGGCGCATGGTGCGCTTGGCGAACGGCTTGATGCGCTCCACCAGTGCGTCACCGGCCTCCATATCGACGCCTGCATCGCGATAGCTGATGGAAGTTTTTGCCGCATCGCCGCCCGAATGATTAGAATTCAACTGCGCTCTCGCTTTCACAATTAATAGTCCGAGAAAAATACATCAAGATAAAAGTCTTGATTAAAGGCATAATTTTACCCGATATGACCAGCAAACGAGAAAACCTGTTGCCCGATTACCGCATCATCGTGCTCACAGCCGCATTTATGCTGCTGATGTACCTGCTGCTGCCGGTGATGGCACCCTTCCTGGTAGCGGCCATCTTGGCGTATATCTGCAACCCGCTGGTGGATAGACTGAGCCACTTGCGGCTGGGCCGCCGCGGCATGGGACGCACCGCCGCCACCCTGCTGGTGCTGCTATTGCTGGTCGGCGTGCTGATCCTGCTGGTGCTGGTCATCGTGCCGCTGCTGCAACGCGAACTGCTGGTAGTGATACAGCGCCTGCCCAACTACATCAGTGCAGCGCGTGACCACCTGGAGCCGCTGCTGATGCAGTATTTCGGCATCGCACTGGACATCAATGTAGCGCAGATCCAGGAGATCCTGACCGAGCACTGGCAAAGCGCCAGTGGCGTGGTCGGCAAGGTGCTGGCCACCGTCAGCACGCATGGCATGGCCATCATCGGCTGGCTGGTCAACCTGGCGCTGGTACCTGTGGTGCTGTTCTATCTGCTGCGTGACTGGCACGGCCTGATTGGCCGCATCGCCCACCTGCTGCCGCGCCGCTGGGTAGGCAAGACCAACATCATCGCCCACGAGATCGATCTGGTGCTGGCCGAATTCCTGCGCGGGCAACTGTCGGTGATGGTGATGATGAGCCTGTTCTATGCCATCGCGCTGTGGGCAGTGGGGCTGGAACTGGCCTTGCCGGTGGCGCTGATCGCCGGCCTGCTCGGTTTCGTGCCTTATCTGGGCGTGGCCATCGGCCTGTCGCTGGCCGTGCTGGCAGCGGCCTTGCAGTTCTCCAGCCTGGCCGAGGTGATCCCGGTATTGCTGGTGTTTGGTGTGGCTCAACTGCTGGAAGGCATGCTGCTCACGCCCTGGCTGGTCGGTGACCGCATCGGCCTGCACCCGGTGGCGGTGATCTTTGCGCTGCTGGCTGGTGGCGAGCTGTTCGGCTTCAGTGGCATCCTGCTAGCCTTGCCAGTCAGCGCTGCCATCGCCGTGGGTCTGCGTCATGCCAAGCATAGTTATCTGGCCAGTGACACTTACCTTAAACAGCCTTGATCGGCTTGGACTTCGATAACCTAGCCGTTTTCCCATGAAACAATTATTGCTGGATATCCAGCCGGCCTCACCGCCCACGCTGGAGAATTTCGTCGCCGGTCGTAACAGCGAGGTGCTGCATAGCCTGCAACAAGTCCTGGCAGGTGACAGCGCCGTGCATGCGGTCTACCTGTGGGGCGACAGCGGCAGCGGAAAATCGCACCTGTTGCAGGCCTGCGCCAGCCGCGCGCTAGCCTTGGGCCTGCATCTGGTATGTGCCGATGATGTACACAGGCTGGATGAGGCCGCGCAGATCCGGCTATTCGACCTATACAACCAGCAACGCGAGAACGGTGGCCTGCTGATCGCCTGTGGCACGGCCGCGCCCACCCACATGAACTTGCGTGACGACCTCGCCACACGGCTGGCCTGGGGCCTGGTCTACCAGTTGCAACCGCTCAGCGATGCCGAAAAGGCACTGGCACTGAAATCGCACGCACAAGCGCGTGGCATGCGCCTGCCCGATGAGGTCGTCGATTACTGCCTGCGCCATCTGCGCCGTGACCTGCCCACGCTGATGGCCACGCTGGATGCGCTGGACGAATGGTCGCTGACCGAACAAAAGCCTGTCACCGTGCCGCTGCTGCGCAAGCTGCTGCAATTTCCATTGAATGTATAACGAACCCTGATGTTAAGACTGACCGAAATCAAACTACCGCTGACGCACGCCAACCCCGACGGGGCCAGCCATGCCGAGATCGAAGCGGCCATCCTCAAAAAGCTGGCTATCCCGCCGGATGAACTGCTCAGTTTCAGCATCTTCCGGCGTGGCGTGGACGCACGTAAATCGCATGCCATCCTGCTCATCTACACGGTGGACATCACCGTGCGCGACGAAAAGCGCATCCTGGCCAGGTTCAGCAAGGACGCGCACGTCAACCTCACGCCGGACACCAGCTACAAATTCGTGGCACAGGCCGCTACCGACAGCACACAGGCACGCCCGGTCATCATCGGCTTCGGCCCGGCCGGTCTGTTCACGGCGCTGGTGCTGGCCCAGTCCGGCTTCAAGCCGCTGGTGCTGGAGCGCGGCAAGGCCGTGCGTGAACGCACCAAGGACACCTGGGGCCTGTGGCGCAAAAGCGTGCTCAATCCGGAATCCAATGTGCAGTTCGGTGAAGGCGGCGCCGGCACCTTTTCCGACGGCAAGCTGTACAGCCAGATCAAGGACCCCAAGCATTACGGCCGCAAGGTGCTGCAGGAGTTCGTCAAGGCCGGTGCGCCGGAAGAGATCCTCTACGTCAGCAAGCCGCATATCGGCACCTTCCGTCTGGTCGGCATGATAGAAAGGATGCGCGAAACCATCATCGCGCTGGGCGGCGAGATCCGTTTCGGCAGCCGCGTGGATGACATCGAGATCGAGCAGCAGCATGGCAAGGGGCAGGTGCAGGCGGTGGTACTGGCCACTGGCGAACGCATCCCCACCCAGCATCTGGTGCTGGCCGTGGGCCACAGTGCGCGCGACACCTTCGAGATGATCCATCAACGCGGCATCTACGTGGAAGCCAAACCGTTTTCGGTCGGTTTCCGTATCGAACACCCGCAATCGCTGATCGATGCCAGCCGGCACGGCCCGTTCGCCCAGCATCCGGTGCTGGGCGCGGCAGATTACAAGCTGGTGCACCATGCCAGCAATGGCCGTTCGGTGTACAGCTTCTGCATGTGTCCGGGCGGTACGGTGGTGGCGGCGGCTTCGGAGCCGGAGCGAGTGGTCACCAACGGCATGAGCCAGTATTCACGCAATGAACGCAATGCCAACGCCGGCATCGTGGTCGGCATCACACCGGAACAGGATTATCCTGGTCACCCGCTGGCGGGCATCGCCTATCAGCGCCAGTGGGAATCGCGCGCTTATGAACTGGGCGGCCGCAATTACCAGGCGCCCGGCCAGCTGATCGGCGACTTCATCGCCGCGCGGTCTTCCACCGCCTTTGGCAGCGTGCAGCCTTCGTATACACCGGGGGTGCACCTGACCGACCTGGCCACCTCGCTACCGGAGTTCGCCATCAGCGCCATCCGTGAAGCCTTGCCGGCGTTCGCCCGCCAGATCAAGGGCTTTGACCTGCCGGACGGCCTGCTCACTGGCGTGGAGACGCGCACCTCGTCACCGATCCGCATCAAGCGTAACGACGACGACCTGCAAAGCCTGAATACCAAGGGCTTGTTCCCGGCTGGAGAAGGCGCTGGCTATGCGGGCGGCATCCTGTCTGCCGCCGTGGATGGCATCCGCATCGCGGAAGCGGTGGCGCTCAGCCTCAGCGGCACGCCGCTGACACTAAAGCCCTGACTGAGCATTGAGTAAAACCCTGCAAGGCCGGGTCAGCCCGCGCTCACGCTAGCCTCGCCATTGCCGGTCTGGCCTTTGTTGTCGTGCCAGACCACCTTGATCAGGTCGCCCACCTTGGCACCGCGCAGATGAAACGTCAGGTAAGGGTTCTTGGAAATACCGGTACCCCACTGTGCTTCCAGCACGGGTTTGCCATTCAGGCTGGCGGTCAGTAGCTGGATGAAATGAGCAGGCACCACCTCCTCCAGATCATTCTTGCGTCTGCCGGTCTCCATGGGGTGCCCGATCAGTACCTTGACCTCGGTGATCTCGCCCTTGAGCAGGGCACGCATCTTGATGTTGTCATTCATCGCCCGCTCCTAACCGCAGCCACCGAGTGAGACTTGCACCTGTTTGCTGGCAGTGAAATAGTGCTCGCCCGCCTTGACGATGACCTGCAGCTCCGCGCTTTCCGCCATCTTGATGCGCGTCACCACATACGGATCTGCGCCGTTGCTGAACATGAAATTGGCGATCAGCGGCGTCGGGTTCTTGTCCACCAGGATGGCGATAGCCTCGGTATTGGCGATGCGGCTACGCACCTCCACCTGCACCACCGCGCCGTTCTCGGCGAAATCCGGTGCGACGATCTCGATCTCGCTGCTGGGCTGCTCGCTCGCCACCTGCAGGTGCTGACGTGCTGCAGGCGCCGTCACCGCCTCGAACGCCGCCTTGTTCCACAGCGCGGCCAACGCCTGCAAGGGCAGCAATAGCAGGCTGGCCAAACTCATCCCCAAAAAATGTCTACGTTGCATCTCGTTTCCCGTTCAGGCTAAATCAGTTTAAGGCTAAATTAGTTTAAGGATAGATCAGTTACAGGCTGGCTCAGTTGAAGAAACCACGCTTTTTCGGCTCAGACAGCTTCTGTCGCAGCTGCCTGAGGCGTGCTTCCACGATGGATTGCTGGTAAAAATCGCCATCTGCCGCCTTGGCGGCGAGCTGCATCTGTTCGATCGCCGCTTCCAGATTGAAGCGCAGGTAATAGGCCTCGCCCTGCGCCTGGTGGCGCAACATGTTCTTGCCCTTTGCTGTATACGCCTTGGACAACACCTCGTACAGATACGGGTCGTTAGGGAACTGGGGCTGCTTTTCCTGCACGAACTTGATCAGCTTGTCGCTCTGCCGTGTGGACAGCAGGTAATTGGCATAGCCGTAGACCAGCGCACGATTATCCGGGTAGCGCGTCAATGCCGCCTGATACTGACGGGCCGCACCTTCGACATTGCGTCTGGCCATTTCGATGTCGGCCGCCAGCGTTTCTATCATGGGATGCGGGGCAGCGTTCTTGCGCAGCCAGGCCAGCTCGGTCGACGCGCCACTGCTGTCACTCTTGCGTAGCAGCACCTGCGCCAGACCGTAATGCTGCGAAGCTTCATCGCTGTAACGCTTTTCTTCGATATTGCTTCTGAACAGATCTTCAGCCTGCTTCACGCTACCCACAGCGGCCAGCAGCTTGGCACGCACATAATGGAATTCGGTAGTACTGACCACTTGCTTGTAGGGCATCTGGTCCGCACGCCCGCGCACATCCGAGATACGCTCCGAAGTGAGCGGATGGGTACGCAGGAAGGAAGGCGCACTGCCTTCCAGGAAACGCGAACCGCGCTGCAAGGTCTCGAAGAACACGGGGGCCGCACGCACGTCGTAACCCGCCGCTTCCATGATCTGCAGGCCGACGCGGTCGGCTTCACGTTCATGTTCGCGCGTGTAATCCAGCTGCTTCTGGATGGAGCTGGCCCCTACCGCCTGGATGGCGCCGCCCGCCAACTGCGGGCTACCCTGCGAAGCCAGCAAGGCCAGCGCCATCGCCGCCAGCGTGATGATGCTGTCCTGCTTCTGGCGTGCCATGGCCCGCGCCAGGTGGCGCTGGGTGACGTGGGCGATCTCGTGGCCCATCACGCTGGCCACTTCCGACTCGCTACCTGCCGCCACGATCAGGCCGGTGTGGATGCCGATCACCCCGCCCGGCATGGCAAAAGCGTTGATGGAATTGGCGCGCACCACAAAGAACTGGAACTGCTGACGCTTGTCCGGCCCCACCGCCACCAGCTTGTAACCCATGCTCTGCACATAGTCGGCGATCTCCGGGTCCTGCACCACCTGGTCGCTGACGGACACTTCGCGCATGATCTGGTCGGCGATGCGTTGCTCGTCCTGCGGCGACAAGGCTTCGGCCGAGGAATCGCCAAGATCGGGCAAGTCATCGGCCATCACCGGAGTGGCCAGCAGCAGGGGGAGCAGCAAGGACAGCAGAATCGCCGAGAGAGTCGCGTGCGTCGTCTTCATCATTGCTATGATAACGGGGTTGAGCATCAAGTTCATCTGCGCGCAGAAGCGAAACCGAAGTTTACTACCTGGCCCCGGCAGTGTGTGCTGCCAGTGGATCTGCCAGTAAATACGTGAGCGGCGTCGCCAGCAGGTTCAATAGCGCAAACAGTAATCTGGCCAGCACCTGGACCCAGCGTTCGGCCAGCCATCAGGACAAGGACAGCATGAGCACTCTCACCCATTTCGACGCCAGCGGCCAGGCCCACATGGTCGACGTAGGCAACAAGAACGACACCCGCCGCATCGCGGTGGCCAGTGGCCGCATCCGCATGCTGCCGGACACGCTGGCACTGATCGTCAGCGGCGACGCAAAAAAAGGCGATGTGCTGGGCGTGGCACGTATCGCCGCCATCCAGGGCTCCAAGCGCACCGCCGAACTGATCCCGCTCTGCCACCCTATCAGCCTGCACAAGGTGAGCGTGGCCTTCGATATCGACCAGCCCGCACACAGCATACAGTGCACGGTGACCGCTGAAACCGTGGGCCGCACCGGTGTGGAGATGGAAGCACTGACCGCCACCAGCATCGCACTGCTGACCATCTACGACATGTGCAAAGCCGTGGACCGCGGCATGACCATCAGCGACATCCGCCTGCTGGAGAAGCAGGGCGGCAAATCCGGGCACTGGAAATCAGCCGCGTGATGTGTTGAATGGGCCGCGCTAACTAAGCCGCTTGCAGCGTGAACGGCTGCATGTCCATGCTAGGCGGCGCGCCACAGATCAGGTCGGCCACCAGCGCTGCACTGCACGGTGCCATAGTCAGGCCATAACGGAAATGGCCGGTATTGAGGTAGAGGTTTTCGATCGCGGGGTGCGCAGAAATTGTGGGCAGATTATTGGGCGTGCCCGGCCGCAAACCACTCCAGTGCTTGAGCACCGGCATCTGCCGTAATGCGGGGTAGATGTGCTCGGCCTTGGCGATCAGGCTGTCGCGTACCTCCTGCGTGACGCCTGCGTCAAAGCCCACATCTTCCAGCGTACTCCCGGCCAGCAACACGCCATCACGGCGCGGCACCAGATAGAAGCCGTCACGGTAGACGATATGCTGCAGCGGCTGTGCAGGCTGCTGGTAGAGCAGGATCTGGCCACGCATGGGCTTGATGTCGAGCTGGCTGGCGTTGGCGCTCAGCAGGTCGAAACTCCAGGCCCCGGAGGTGACCACGAACTGATCCGCTTCCAGCCAGTCGCCGGCAGTGGTCTGCCAGGCCTGCAGGCGGTCGATCTGCGGCAAGGGCTGCAAGGCGGTATGCTCGATGAAGCTGACGCCCAGTTGCTGCAACAATGCCCGCAGCGCCTGCAGCAACTGCGGCGGGCGCACCTGTGCCACACGAGGCAGATGCAAGGCCATGCCCTCACCACCCAGCTGCGCTGGCGTAGGCAGCTGGGTGGCACTGAGACCATGTGTGCTGCACCAGTGCGTAGCGGTATGCAGATCGTAGGGCGGTAGTAGCAGCATGCCGTTGGCTGTGTATTCGGGGTCGATGCCGGTCTGATCCGCGAGACGCTGGCACAAAGGCGCATACAGGGCCGCCCCGCGCAAGGTCAGCTGGTTCACAGCCTCGGCGTAGAACCAGGGCAGCAGACCGAACAGGATACCGGCCCCCGCCCAGGACGATTCACCCGAGGTCTGGCTGGCGATCTGATTGCGCTCCACGATGGTCACACGACAGCCGCGTTCCACCAGCGCCAGTGCGGTCTGGCAGCCGACGATGCCGCCGCCGACCACGATCACATGGCGACTCATCGCCCGGTCAACAGTAGCTTTTCAGCACTGACCAGATTTTCCGGCTTGCCCAGCAACACCACCGCATCCCCCTCCAGATACACCGTATCCGGTGTGTATTCCATGTTCTTGATATTGCCGCGCCGCAAGGCCTTGACCTCGACCTGATAGGCGGCCAGCCACACATCGATGGCGCGCATGCCCACGCAATAGGCTGAAGAAGTGAGCACCACGGTATGCAGGCGCGGCATATTGCTTTCCGTGCCATCGATGTCCGCGTCCGTCACGCCATGGAAGAAGCCACGGAACAGCTCGTAACGTTCCTCACGGAAGACACGGATGCGCTTCACTACGCGGGTCAGTGGCACACCCAGCAGCATCAGCGCGTGCGAAGCCAGCATCAGGCTGCCTTCCAGCACTTCCGGCACCACCTCGGTGGCACCTGCGGCACGGAACGCGGCCATGTTGGCATCATCCACGGTACGCACGATGACAGGCAGTTGCGGGTAATTGTCCTGCACCACATGCAAGATACGCATGGCAGACGGCGGGTCGTCATAACTGATCACCAGCGCCTTGGCGCGCGCGCAGCCGGCCGCATTCAGCACGATACGACGGCTGGCGTCACCGTACATCACGTTCTCACCGGCAGCCGCCGCCTCCTGTACGCGACTGGGGTCGATATCCAGCGCCATGAACGGGATCTTCTCTTCCTTGAGGAAGCGCGCCAGATATTGACCGCTGCGCCCAAAGCCGCAGATCACCACATGGTCTTGCAGCTCCGCGCCCACTTCGCCGATCTCGGCGATCTGCCGGCTGCGGTTGCGCGTGTAGCTGCGCGAGAAGAATTCGGTGATGCGCAGATTATGCTGGATCAGGAAAGGCGCGATCACCATGGATAACAGCGAAGCCGCCAGCACCAGTTGCAAGGCTGGCCCTTCCAGCAAACGGTGCTCCAGGCCCAGCGCCAGCAGCACGAAGCTGAACTCTCCCGCCTGTGCCAGGGTGATGCCGGTACGTATCGCCACGCCGCTCTCGTGCCCGAACCATCGACTCAAGCCTGCCACCACCAGCGCCTTGAAGGCGACCAGCGCCACCACCAGCAACAGGATGGGGACGATATGGTCCATCAACATGGACACATCGATCAGCATGCCGATGGTGATGAAGAACAGGCCCAGCAGGATGTCGCGGAACGGCGCGATGTCCGACTCCACCTGATAGCGGTAACGCGTTTCCGAGATCAGCATGCCCGCCACGAACGCGCCCAGCGCGTAGGAAAGCCCGGCCGCCTTGGTGATGAAGGCCAGCAGCAAGGTCACCATCAACACGTTCATGACGAACAGCTCACGCGAACGCTGGCGCGCCACCAGTCCGAACCATGGGTTCATCAAGCGCTTGCCGAACACCAGCAGCAGGATCAGCAAGGCCGCCGCCTTGAGCAGGGCCAGCAGCAAGGTCATGGCAAGATCATTGCCATGATCGGCCAGCGCCGGGATCAGCACCAGCAAGGGCACCACGGCGATGTCCTGGAACAGCAGCACGCCGATGGCCAGACGGCCGTGTCGGGCATTGATATCCAGACGCTCTACCAGCATCTTGGACACGATGGCCGTGGAGGACATGGCAAAAGCACCGGCCACCACCAGTGCTGCAGTCCAGCTCAGCCCCAATACCATGCACACCGCCATGGTCACCAGCATGGTGATGGCCACTTGTGCACCGCCTAGGCCGACCACGGTCCTGCGCATGGCATACAGCTGGGTCAGACTGAACTCCAGGCCTATGCTGAACATCAGGAACACCACACCGAATTCGGCTAGCTCACGATTGGCTTCCGTGTCGGGCAGCAGGCCCAGCGCCTGCGGACCCAGCAACAGGCCGACCAGAAAATAGGCCAGCATGGGTGGCAGGCGCGTGGCGCGGAAAAACGCCACCGCCAACACCGAGGCGACGAGCAGGATCAGGACAGCAGGCAGGGTTTGATGCATAGTGAGTTCGGCATGTGGTGAGCAAAAATTATGCCGACTCACTTAAAAGTCGGGCTTATTTACCGGGTTATCCTTTATTCGTCGGGCATTCCCTTTTATACTTGTGGCATGGAATTCGCTCCACTCGCAAAAGCCGCACCGGTTAAATCGCTGACATCGCCGCTGGAACTGGCACGTGACGTGTTACGCATCGAAGCACGTGAAGTGGAAGCACTCGCAGAGCGGCTGGACCATCATTTCACGCAGGCCGTGGCGCTGATTCTACAATGCCGCGGGCGCGTTGTGGTGACGGGCGTAGGCAAGTCCGGCCACATCGGCTCCAAGATCGCTGCCACGCTGGCCAGTACCGGCACGCCTTCCTTTTTCATGCACCCCGGCGACGCCAGCCACGGTGACCTGGGCATGATCACGGCGGACGATATCGTCATCGCCTTGTCCAACTCCGGCGAAAGTGACGAACTGCTGGCCATCGTGCCCCTGCTGAAACGCATGGGCGCCAAGCTGATCAGCATGACCGGCAACACCCAATCCGCCCTGGCCAAGCAATCGGATGTGCATCTGGATGCCGCTGTGTCGCAGGAAGCCTGCCCACTGGGCCTGGCGCCTACCGCCAGCACCACCGCCACGCTGGCACTGGGCGACGCGCTGGCGGTCACCCTGCTGGATCAGCGCGGCTTTTCCGCAGAGGATTTCGCCCGTTCGCACCCAGGTGGCAACCTGGGCCGCCGCCTGCTGGTGCTGGTGTCCGACATCATGCGCACCGGCCAGGACCTGCCCGTGGTGAGCACCACCACCTCGCTGTCGCAGGGCCTGCTGGAAATGTCGCGTAAAGGCCTGGGCATGACGGCGGTGGTGGACGCCAACAACCGCATCGTCGGTATCTTCACCGATGGTGACTTGCGGCGTGCCTTCGAACAAGGCGTGGATGTGCGTGTCACCATGATGCAGAACATCATGCGCACCCAGCCGCTGCGCATCCAGCCAGACAAGCTGGCGGTGGAAGCGGTGGAACTCATGGAGCATCATAAAGTTAACGTGCTGCTGGTCGTGGATCAGCAGGACAATCTGGTCGGTGCAATCAATATGCACGATCTTCTGATAGCAAAGGTGGTTTGATTTGACTCCGGCAGAACAACGCGCAAAACGCATCAAAGTGGTGGCATTCGATATCGACGGCGTGATGACCAACGGCGGTCTGATGCTGGGCGACGATGGCCTGGAATACAAGACCTTCCATTCCCTGGATGGCCTAGGTCTGAAGATGTTGAAAGCCAGCGGCATCACCATGGCCATCGTCACGGCCCGCAGCTCCAACGTGGTGAGCGTGCGCGCCAAGAACATCGGCATCACGCACATCTATCAGGGTGCAGAGAACAAGCTCATCGCCTTTCAAAAGCTGATCGCCGACCTCGGGGTGACGGCTGAAGAATGTGCGTTCATGGGCGACGACGTGGTGGATCTGCCGCCGATGCGCCGTGCCGGTCTGGCCGTGACCGTACCGCACGCCATGCCACTGGTGAAGCAGCACGCACACTACGTGACCGAACGTCAGGCCGGCATGGGGGCGGTGCGTGAACTGTGCGAGCTGATCATGAAGGCGCAAGGCACCTTCGATGAGCAAATGGCCCCGTTCCTGATCTGACGCCCGTCGCTGTCATGCACGCCCGTCCCGTCATCCTGTTTCCGCTGCTGCTGCTCGCCCTGCTGGCGATGCTCACGCTGTGGATCGATTATGTGGTGCAAGCACCCGAACCCAAAACGGATGGCAGCAGCCGGCATGACCCGGATTTCATCATGAACAATTTCGTCACCAAGCGCACCGACCTGAACGGTAATCCGCGCTACGTGCTGGCCGCGGCCGAGATGCGGCATTATCCGGACGACGAAACCACGGAACTGGTGCGTCCGCGCTTCACGCAGTACACCGTGGACCAGCCCTACACCCAGATCGAAGGCCAGCGCGGCACCGTGTCCAAAGACGGCGAGACGGTAGAGGTGATGGACAATGTCAAGGTGACGCGTCAAGCTAGTGCAGACAGCGCGGAATTGGTGATCAATACCGAATATCTGCACATCACCCCGGATAAGGACCTCGTGAAAACCGACCGGCCTGTCGTTATCACACAAGGCAAGACGGTGATACGCGGTACCGGCATGATTTACAACAAAGAATTACAAACCGTACAACTACAGAAAAATGTACGCGTGCATTATGTGCGTCCCGCAGTAAAATCAGGCAAGAAGGCTGCCACAAAACCCAGCAACAAAAAACGCTGACCTCGATACGTCAAGCCCACGATCAATTCGGAGAAACCATGTTCAATCCAGCCTGCCGCGTTCTGTTCAGTCGCCAGCTCAGCCGCCTGACCCGGGTTCTGATCCCGGCGCTGCTCAGCCTGTCGGCCAGCAGCGCTTTTGCCGAAAAGGCGGATCGGGACCAGCCCATCAACCTGGAAGCGGATTCGGTACAAGTCAACGAGGCCAAGAAGATCAGCACCTACAGCGGCAACGTGATCCTGACCCAGGGCACGCTGATGATACGTGGTGACAAGCTGGTGGTGCGTGAAGACAAGGAAGGCTTCCAGCACAGCACCTCCACCGGCAACCCCACCACCTTCCGTCAAAAGCGTGACGGCAGCAACGAATACATGGAAGGCAGTGCGCTGCGCATCGAATACGATGGCCGCATGGACAAGGTGCAACTGTTCAACAAGGCTTGGGTGAAGCGTGGTGAGGATGTCGTGCATGGCGATTACATCAGCTATGACGCCAGCTCGGAGTATGCTGAAGTGATAGGCGGCGGATCGCAGGCGGCAGGCAACACCGGCGCTGGTGGTGGCCGCGTCAAGGCGGTGATCCAGCCCAAGAAGAAAACCACCGACAGCAGCACGCCACCGGCCGCACCCTGAGCCGGCGCAGCGCGAATGACAGGCGCGGTCAACAAATAGCTTCACCGCAATCAACGGCAGAACGCCTTGCCGGAGAAATCAAGGCCGCAAAAATGAAGCCCAAAGGTATAAAGGCAAGAGAAACGAAGGCAAGAGAAACGAAAGCCCGATGAGCGCATTGATCGTAGAGAATCTACGTAAAAAGTACAAATCACGCACTGTGGTGCAAGACATCTCGTTACAGGTCAACAGTGGCGAAGTGGTCGGCCTGCTCGGCCCCAACGGTGCGGGCAAGACCACCAGCTTCTACATGATGGTCGGCCTGGTATCGCTGGATGGCGGTCGCATCCTGCTGGACAACCGCGACCTGAGCCGCCTGCCCATACACCAGCGCGCGCGGCTGGGCCTGTCCTATCTGCCGCAGGAGGCCTCCATCTTCCGCAAGCTCACGGTCAGCGAGAACATCATGGCCATCCTGGAGCTGCAAAAGCTGGAGCCCGAACAAAGGGAGCAGCAGCTGGAGCACCTGCTGGAAGAACTCAATATCGTGCATATCCGTGACAGCAGCGGGGTGAGCCTGTCCGGCGGCGAGCGTCGCCGTGTGGAGATCGCGCGCTGTCTGGCCACCAACCCCAGCTTCATCCTGCTGGACGAGCCGTTCGCGGGCATAGACCCGATCGCGGTACTGGAGATCCAGAAGATCATCCGCCTGCTCAGCGCCCGCAACATCGGCGTGCTGATCACCGACCATAACGTACGTGAAACCCTGGGCATTTGTGATCGTGCCTATATCGTCAACGATGGGCGCGTATTTGCCGCTGGTCAACCTAGCGAAATCATCCACAACTCAAGTGTGCGCGAAGTCTACCTGGGCAAGGACTTCCGCCTGTAAGCTGTCACCAAGATGAAACAAAGCCTGCAACTCAAATTTTCGCAACACCTCGCGCTGACCCCACAGCTGCAGCAGTCTATCCGTTTGCTGCAATTGTCCAGTCAGGAGCTGAACCAGGAGCTGGAAGGCTTTCTGCAGGCCAACCCTTTGCTGGAAAGGCTGGAACCGGGCAGCGAGACCGGTGAGAACGGCGAAAGCTACATCCCCACCACGCCTAGTGTCGCCGAAGCGGAGAAACCCGCAGAGCCGGTTGCCGAAGCGCCTGCCGCCGACAATTTCAGCGAGGATTATTTCGACTCGCCGGGCGGCAGCAACCGCTGGGAAGAGAGCGGTGCCGGCAATGACGACGGCGATGACAGCGATTTCGGCTTCCAGGAAGCCGCCACGCTGTCGCTGCACGACCATCTGCTGCGCCAGTTGCAACTGTTACCCTTGTGCGAGCGCGACCTGGGGCTGTGCCTGCTGCTAGTGGATGCCATCAATGATGATGGCTATCTGGATCAGTCGCTGGAAGACCTGGTCAGCCTGCTGGACCCGGAGCTGGGCGACATCGTCTCCGACGAGGATAAAGACCGCGACTTCGACCCGGTGGAGCTGGAAACCGCGCTCAAGCACATCCAGCATCTGGACCCTCCTGGCGTCGGTGCGCGCAGCCTGTCTGAATGCCTGCTGCTGCAGTTGCAGACCATGCCGGCTGACACGCCTTGCCTGCAACTGGCCTGCGACATCGCACGCGAGCACCTGCCGCTCTTGGCCGCGCGCGACTATGCGCGTCTGCGCAAGGTGCTGCATTGCGACGACGATGCCCTGCGTACCGCCCAGCAGATGCTCACCCAGCTCAACCCGCGTCCGGGTGCGGCCTTCAGCCATATCGCCAGTGACCACTTCATCCAGCACGAGATCGTGGTGAAGAAGGTCAAGGGCATCTGGCTGGCCAGCCTCAATGACGAAGTGGTGCCCAAGCTGCGCATCAACCAGATCTACGCCAACATCCTCAAGCGCAACCGCGACAGCTCCAGCCAGTACCTGATGAGCCAGATGCAGGAAGCCAAGTGGATGATCAAGAACATCCAGCAGCGCTTCTCCACTATCCTGCGTGTGTCGCAAGCCATCGTGGACCGGCAGCGCAACTTCTTCGAACACGGCGAAGTGGCCATGCGCCCGCTGGTACTGCGCGAGATCGCGGACGAGCTGGGCCTGCATGAATCGACCATTTCGCGGGTCACCACGCGCAAGTACATGCTCACTCCGCGTGGCGTCTACGAGCTCAAGTATTTCTTCGGCAGCCATGTGGCGACCGAAGCGGGCGGCGCCTGCTCGGCCACGGCCATCCGCGCACTGATCAAGCAGATGGTGGCGGAAGAGAACCCGCAGAAGCCGCTGTCCGATAGCCAAATCACTGAAATCCTCGGCAAACAAGGCATCGTGGTGGCAAGACGCACCATCGCCAAGTACCGGGAATCGCTGCAGATCGCGGCGGCTAGCCAACGCAAGTCGCTATGATTGAAAGTATGTATCAACGTCGTCATCAACTGAGGAGAGCAATATGAACCTGCAACTTACCGGGCATCATCTGGAAGTCACCCCTGCCCTGCGCGACTACGTACAAAGCAAACTGACGCGCATCAGCAATCATTTCGATCATGTGATCGACGTGAAGATCACCCTCAGTGTCGAAAAACTGCTGCAAACTGCGGAAGCCACGCTGCACGTGCCGGGCAATGACCTGCATGTCGCTTGCAGTGACGAAAACATGTACAGCGCCATCGATCTGCTGGCTGACAAGCTGGACCGCCAAGTGCTGAAGCACAAGGAAAAGATCGCGGACCATCACCGCGTCAATGGCGCAGTCAAGCATCAGGCGACCGAATAACCTTCACGTTCACTTCTTGAACCATGGCCGAGATCAGCGTCAACCAACTGTTCAATGACACCCGCAGCAAACTCAAGCTGCTGTGGGTGGCCGGACAGGCGGGCGGTGACAACCTGCTCACCAGCGAAACGGTGACCAAACCGTCACTGGCGCTGATCGGCCACTTGAATTTTGTGCATCCCAACCGCGTTCAGGTACTGGGCTGCGCTGAAATGGATTACCTGCGCAGCCTGGGTCAAAAGGAGATGCAGCAGGCCATCCATAATCTGTTCTCTACCGACCTCGCCGCCGTGGTGGTCGCCAATGGTGAAAAGCCGCCGCAGGACCTGATCAGCGCGGCAGACAACTTCACCACCCCGCTGTTCACCTCCCCCTTACGCAGCCCCGGCCTCATGGACGTGCTCAGCCACTATCTGGCGCAAGCTGTGGCTGAATCCATCAGCTTCCATGGCGTGTTCCTGGAAGTGCAGGGCTTTGGGGTGCTGATCAAGGGCAACCCGGCCATAGGCAAGAGCGAACTGGCGCTGGAACTGATCTCGCGCGGGCACCGCATCGTGGCCGACGACATCGTCGATTTCTTCCGCATCGCGCCGGACCGGCTGGAAGGCCGTTGCCCGCCGCTGCTGCAGGATTTCCTGGAAGTACGCGGCCTGGGCATCCTCAACATACGCGCCCTGTTCGGTGACAACGCGGTCAAGCCGACCAAGCCACTGGACCTCATCGTGCAGCTGGAAATGGCCGACAAGATGCAGATGCACATGCTGGACCGGCTGGAAGTCAAAGCGCAGCACGAAAAGATCCTGGGCGTGAAGATCCCCAAGATCACCCTGCCCGTGGCCGCCGGTCGCAACATCGCGGTGCTGGTGGAAGTCGCCGTACGCAACAACAT
Organism: Methylobacillus flagellatus; assembly: GCF_005502435.1. Classification (GTDB taxonomy): domain Bacteria; phylum Pseudomonadota; class Gammaproteobacteria; order Burkholderiales; family Methylophilaceae; genus Pseudomethylobacillus; species Pseudomethylobacillus flagellatus_A. The sequence continues at coordinate 97,492 of NZ_SCOU01000004.1, read as the reverse complement.
GCTGCTGATGCGCGGCATCAACGGCACCAAGCAGTTCATGCAACGCCAGCATCGTGAAATGGCACGCCTCAACCAGAACAAGGCTGCACCACGCCGCCGCAGCAAAGCCATCAGCAGCGGGAGCGAAGACTGATGCAGCTGGTGATCATCAGCGGGCTGTCAGGTTCCGGCAAGAGTGTCGCCCTGCGTGCGCTGGAAGATAGCGGCTATTACTGCATAGACAATCTGCCTGCCACCCTGCTGCCACAGATCACCTCGCATATCGGCCAGCAACAGCGCCTGGCTGTCAGCGTGGATACACGCAGTGCCGCGCTGGAAGCCTTGTACGACAACATCGCGCATCTGCGTGCCCAAGGCGTGTCGGTGCAACTGCTGTATCTGGAATCCAATGTGGAGACGCTGGTCAAGCGTTTCAGCGAAACACGCCGCCGCCATCCGCTCAGCAATGAACACACCACGCTGGCCGAAAGCATCGTGCGCGAACGCCACATGCTGGAGCAACTGGCCGAGCATAGCCATCGTCTGGACACCAGCGACATCAGCGCCAACACCCTGCGCAGCTGGGTGCGCTCCTTCGTCTCGCACGACCACAGCGGCCTGACGCTGCTGTTCGCTTCATTCGGTTTCAAGCATGGCATTCCGCTGGATGCCGACTATGTGTTCGACGTGCGCTGCCTGCCCAACCCGTATTATGACCCGGCCTTGCGGCCGCTCACCGGACGTGACCTGCCGGTCGCTGAATTCCTGCAGCAGCATGCCGCAGTAGACCGCATGTATGAAGACATCCAGCAATTCATCAGCCGCTGGCTGCCCAGTTTCGTGCACGACCATCGCAGCTACCTCACCGTCGCCGTAGGTTGCACCGGCGGACAACACCGCTCGGTGTACCTGGTGGAAAAACTGGCTGCCCATTTTCAACAGCAACAGCAGAAAGTGCTCGTGCGTCATCGCCAGCTAGGCGAAGTCCACGACAGCATGTACAGGACAAGCAAATGATAGGAATATTGATCGTGGCGCACGGTACGCTGGGTGAAAGCCTGATCCACTGTGCCAGCCATGTCATGGGCGGGCGCCCGCCCAAACTGCAGCAGCTGGGCATAGGTATGCATGACGACCCGGTCGAACTGCTGCCGCTGGGCCTGCAGATGGTGCGTGATCTGGATGAAGGTCAGGGCGTGCTGGTGCTGTCCGACATCTACGGCGCCACCCCCTGTAACGTGGTGGGCAAGCTGCTCACGCCGGGGCGTGTGGAAGGCGTGGCGGGCGTCAATCTGCCCATGCTGGTGCGCGCGCTGACCTATCGCAATGGCAGCATCACCACACTGGTGGACAAGGCGCTGAGTGGCGGCCGTGAGGGCGTCGTGCATTTTACCGAGGAAGCATGCAAGCATCATGATCAAGCAGGAAATTGAAATCATCAACAAACTCGGCCTGCATGCGCGTGCATCGACACGCCTGACGCAGACCGCCAGCCAATTCAATTGCGAGATCTGGCTGGAACGTAACGGCAGGCGCGTCAACGCCAAAAGTATCATGGGCGTGATGATGCTGGCCGCCAGCAAGGGCAACAAGCTGATCCTGGAGGCCAATGGCGCGGATGAAGAAGCCGCCATCAATGCGCTGACCACCCTGATCAACCAGCGTTTCGGCGAGCCGGAATAAGGCTGATGCCCCCGCCCAGCGCCCCCGTCTCGTTCTCCATGCACGGCATCGCCGTGTCCGGTGGCATCGCCATCGGCCGCGCGCATCTGGTCTCCAATGCCCTGCTGGAAGTCGCACACTATCAGCTGCCCGAGCACCTGCTCAGGCTGGAGATCGCGCGCTACGAACAGGCCATCTCCACGGTGCGCCGTGACCTGCAGACCATCAAGCAGCAATTGCCGGCAGGCGCGCCTGCCGAGCTGGATGCCTTTGTCGCCACCCACCTGATGATCCTGGGCGACAAACACCTGTCCGAAGAACCCAAGCTCATCATCCTGCGCGAGCAATGCAACGCCGAGTGGGCGGTGAAGCTGCAGATGGAAGACCTGGTCGAACAGTTCGAGCAGATCGAGGACGAGTACCTGCGCGAGCGCAAGCAGGACGTGGTACAAGTGGTGGAGCGCATCATCAAGGCGCTGCTTGGCCACCCCAGCCAGGTCGCCGTGCGCGAACAGGAGAGCGACATCATCCTGGTCGCCCATGACCTGTCGCCTGCCGACGCCATCCAGTTCAAGCATCACCAGTTCGCGGCCTTCATCACCGATGTAGGCGGTGTCACCTCACACACCGCCATTCTGGCGCGCAGCCTCAACATCCCGTCCATCGTCGCCATGCAGCGCGCACGCGACCTGATCCGTGACGATGAGCTGATCATCGTCGATGGCAACCAGGGCGTGGTCATCGTCAACCCGGACAAGGACACGCTGGGCGAATACCGGCTCAAGCAGGAACAGTGGGAGCTGGAGCAGCAAAAGCTCAAGCGCATCCGCCTCAACAAGGCGGTCACGCTGGATGGCACCGCCATCGAGCTGCACGCCAACATCGAAGTGCCCGAGGACGTGGTCAAAGCCAGGGCCGCCGGTGCCACCGGCATCGGCCTGTACCGTACCGAATTCCTGTTCATGAACCGGCGCGAGATGCCGGACGAAGAGGAACAGTTCATCGCTTACCGCAAGGTGGCCGAGGCCATGAAAGGCCTGCCGGTCACCATCCGCACCCTGGACTTGGGGGCGGACAAGCAGATGAACCCTGATACGGCGCGCAGCTGCACCAACCCGGCGCTGGGCTTGCGCGCCATACGCCTGTGCCTGGCTGACCCGCCCATCTTCCATGCCCAGCTACGCGCCCTGCTGCGCGCCTCGCATTATGGCAATATCAAGATCCTGGTGCCCATGCTGTCCACGCTGTCCGAGCTGCGCCAGACCAAGCTGATGCTGGAACGCGCCAAGCTCAGCCTGCGCAAGCAACAGATCCCGTTCGATGAGGACATCAAACTGGGCGGCATGATAGAAGTGCCCGCGGCGGCGCTCACCGCCGAGGCGTTCGCCCAGCAGCTGGATTTTCTGTCCATAGGCACCAATGACCTGATCCAGTATTCGCTGGCCATCGATCGCACCGACGACAGCGTGTCGCATCTGTATAACCCGCTGCACCCGGCCGTGCTGCAACTGGTGGAGATGACCATACGGGCCGGCGAGAAACTCGGCAAGCCGGTGTCGGTGTGCGGCGAAATGGCCGGTGACCCGCGTCTGACCAAGTTGCTGCTGGGGCTGGGGCTGCGTCAGTTCTCCATGCATTCGGCGCAACTGCTGGCGGTGAAACGCCGTATCCTGCAAACCGACGTGCCACGTCTCGGCGTGCTGGCGCGCAAGATACTCAACAGCGGTGACAGCGACAAAATTGAACCTTTGCTGGATAAACTCAATCTTCAATAAGGAGGATGTACCATGAGTGAGCCATTGCAAGAAACGACCACCCAACAACCCAGTTCCGACGATAAGAACATCGTCGTATTGACCCACCTTGGTGGCATCCTGTTCTGCTTTCTGCCCGGCTTGATCGTCTGGCTGCTGAAAAAGGACGACAACGCCTACATCGCCGAACAGGCGCGTGAAGCACTGAATTTCCAGATCTCGCTGCTGATCGCTTATGCCGTCTGCTGGGTGCTGATGTTCATCCTCATCGGCTTTTTGCTGATGCCTATGCTGTGGCTGGTGAACCTGCTGTTCAGCATCCTGGCCGCTGTCGCCACCAGCAAAGGCGAAAACTACCGTTACCCGCTGGCATTGCGCCTGATCAGCTGAGATGCCAGCAGCCTGAATACCGGCCAGATGCAAACAGCCGGTACATTGAATGAAGGAATCGCTCGTGAACGACCCGGTTATGCGCACCAACCCTCTGCTGGATTTTTCCGGCCTGCCCCGTTTCGACCAGCTGCTGCCGGACGACGTCAGCCCGGCTGTGGACGCCCTGTTGCAAAACGCGCGTCTGCAGATCGAACAACTGGCCAGCGCCAGCAGCGAACCCAGCTGGGACAATTTCGTGCGCCCGCTGGAAGATCTCGAAGAGCAGATCTCGCGTGCCTGGACCCAGGTCAGCCACACCAATGCCGTGGTCAACAGCCCGGAACTGCGCCAAGCCTATAACGACAACCTGCCCAAGCTCACCGACTTCTACAGCGACCTGGCCCAGGACGAACGTCTGTATGCGCGCTACCGTGCCCTGCGCGACAGCGCCGCTTACAACAGCCTGAACACCGCCCAGCGCAAGATCATCGACAACGAACTGCGTGATTTCCGCCTGGGTGGGGCAGAGCTGCCCACGGCAGAAAAAGCCCGCTTCAAGGCCATACAGGAACAGCTGTCCTTGCTGACCTCGCGTTTCGAGGAAAACATCATGGACACCACCAATGCCTACGCGCATTACGTGGAAGACGCCGCCCAGGTGGCCGGCGTGCCGGCAGATGCCCTGCAGACCGCCAGCGAAGCCGCACAGGCCGATGGCAAGCGCGGCTGGAAGTTCACGCTGCACTTCCCGTCCTACATGCCGGTGCTGCAGTACGCTGACGACCGCGCGCTGCGCGAGACGCTGTACCGCGCTTACGCCACACGTGCCTCCGAGTTCGGCAAACCGGAGTGGGACAACTCGCCACTGATGGTGGATATCCTCAAGCTGCGCCAGGAAGAGGCGCGTCTGCTGGGCTATGCCAATTACGCCGAGATGTCGCTGGCCAGCAAGATGGCCGACACGCCTGCGCAAGTGGTCGAGTTCCTCGACACATTGGCCAAGCGCGCCAAACCGTATGCCGCACGCGACATGGCCGAACTGACCGCCTACGCAGCCAAGCTGGGCATCAGCGACATGCAGGCCTGGGATGTGGCCTATGTGTCGGAAAAGCTGCGCGAAGACAAATATGCGTTCTCTGACCAGGAGGTGAAGCAATACTTCCCGGAAGCCAAGGTGCTGGCGGGCCTGTTCAAGGTGATCGAAACCATCTTTGGCGTACAGGTGAAGAGATCCGCAGCGCCGGTATGGCATGCCGATGCCAGTTTCTACGACATCGTGCAAAGCAATGGCCAGCTGGTCGGCCAGTTCTATCTGGATCTGTATGCGCGCAACAACAAGCGCGGTGGCGCCTGGATGGATGAAGCCATCACGCGTCGCCGCAAAGCGCATGGTGTGGAGACGCCAGTGGCGTTCCTGACCTGCAATTTCTCCGGCCCGGTGGGTGGCAAACCGGCGCTGTTCACGCACGACGAAGTGCAGACCCTGTTCCATGAGTTCGGTCACGGCCTGCACCACATGCTGACGCAAGTGGACGAATACGGCGTGTCCGGCATCAAGGGCGTGGAATGGGATGCGGTGGAATTGCCCAGCCAGTTCATGGAGAACTTCTGCTGGGAGTGGAATGTGCTGCGCCACATGACTGCACACGTGGACACCGGTGCTCAGCTGCCACGCGCCCTGTTCGACAAGATGGTGGCCGCCAAGAACTTCCAGGCCGGCATGCAGACCGTGCGGCAGATCGAGTTCTCGCTGTTCGACATGCGTTTGCACAGCGATTTCGACCCGCATGGCAGCGCGACCGCGCTGGACCTCATCGAGCAGGTACGCGACGAAGTCGCCGTGGTGCGCCCACCCAAGTGGAACCGCTTCCCGCATAACTTCTCGCATATCTTCGCAGGTGGCTACGCGGCAGGCTATTACAGCTACAAATGGGCGGAAGTGCTGTCGGCAGATGCCTATAGCCTGTTCGAGGAGACCGGCGTGTTATCCGAGGCCACGGGCCGCAAGTTCTGGCAGGAGATCCTCGCCATGGGCGGCTCGCGCCCGGCGCTGGAATCCTTTGTCGCCTTCCGTGGCCGCGAACCCAATATGGATGCGCTGTTGCGCCATAACGGCATGAACGCATAGTTCACATTCAGTGGCTGGCCACTGACGCTATTGCATCCTGATCCGGTTGCCTGCATATTCCCGCAGACAACCGGATTTTTTATCTGCCCTTTTTATCTATTCTTAGGTTCATTACAGAAACTTGCCCATGAAGATCGCCACCTGGAACGTCAACTCGCTGAACGTACGCCTGCCGCATGTGCTGGACTGGTTGGCCAGCGAGCAACCCGACGTGCTATGCCTGCAGGAAACTAAACAGGAGGACAGCAAGTTTCCGTACGCTGCTCTGCAGGAAGCCGGTTATCACGCGCTGCACAGCGGCCAGAAGACCTATAACGGAGTGGCCATCATCAGCAAGCAGTTACCGCAGGAGGTGCAGTTCGGCATCCCGGGCTATGTGGACGAGCAGAAGCGTGTGCTCACCGCCACCATAGAGGGTGTGCGCATCGTGTGTGCTTACATCCCCAACGGTCAAAGCCTGGAATCGGATAAATACCAATACAAGCTGGGCTGGTTGCAAGCGCTCACTGACTGGCTGCAGCAGGAGCTGAAACAACATCCCAAACTGGCGCTGCTGGGCGATTACAACATCGCCCCCGAAGACCGCGATGTGCATGACCCGGCCGCGTGGGTGGGGCAAGTGCTGGTCAGTGCGCCCGAGCGTGCCGTGTTCCAGCAACTGCTGGACATGGGGCTGCATGACAGCTTCCGGCTGTTCGAGCAGGCAGACAGCAGCTTCAGTTGGTGGGATTACCGCATGGCGGGTTTCAGGCGCAACCTGGGCTTACGCATCGACCACATCCTGGTCAGCGAAGCATTGAAAGCGGGCTGCAGCCGTTGCTGGATAGATAAAGCACCGCGCAAACTGGAGCGCCCGTCCGACCACACGCCGGTGGTGCTGGAGCTGCATAGCGCCTGAACGGCCAGCATATTCAATAGCTAAAAAAACCGGCACATGCCGGTTTTTTTCTGATTTACAACACAGCCGGATCATCCAGCGCTATTCACGGCCTGGCACCCTTAGCGCGTCTTGATACCCAGCTGCTTGAGCTTGCGGTACAAGTGCGTACGTTCCAGCTGCGCCTGTTCCGCCACCTTGCTGATGTTGCCCGCCGTTTTGGCGATGTGATGCTCGAAATACAGGCGTTCGAAATCATCACGTGCCTCGCGCAGCGGTTTTTCCATATCCACCAACGGCAAGGGCGGCGCCTGTTCCACGGCTTGCACGGGCGCGAACTGCTGCAACACGCGGTTGACATCGTCCAGCTCGATCACCTCACCCAGCGTGGTCTGCATCAGGTTGCGCACCACGCTCTCCAGCTGGGCCAGATTGCCGGGCCAATCGGCATTGCGCAGCGCGTTGAGCGCAGCGATGTCGAATTCCCGGTATTCCGTTTCACCACTTTCGGTGAGCACCATGGCCATGGCACTGATCAGATCCGGGATATCCTCGCGGTGGTCTGCCAGCGCCGGCACACTGAGGCTGGTGGCGGTCAGCAGTTGCAGCAGCTGCACATCGAACAGGTGTTCGGCTACGCGCTGCGGCAGCGGCTGGGTGGTGGCACACACCACGCGTATGCCATATTTGGCCGCCTTGTTGAGCACCATGAGCAAGCCTTTTTGTTCCATCTTGCTGAGATCGGCCACCTCAGGGATGAAGATCAAGCCGTCGCGGTGCTGCTCCAGCAACTCCAGCGGCATGCTGGCCAGCTTGTCATACTCGGTCAGCTCCAGCCAAGGCGTATCCGCCTCGTGCAGGAAGCGCGCGCACAAGGCCACGCCACAACCGGGCGAGCCCACCAGCAACAAGGGGGTCTTGAGCTTGCTGAGCTGTTCCAGACGCAAACGCAGCTGACCGATGACCGCACCTTTACCCAGATGGGCCAGGCTCATGTCGGATTTGGGCAGATGCTCGCCATGCTTGAGTGCCGCATTGACGGTCTTGAGCAGCTTTTGCAACGCGATGGGTTTTTCCAGGAAATCAAACGCGCCGATACGCGTGGCCTCCACTGCCGTATCGATGGTGCCATGACCCGACATCATCACCACCGGCATATTGAGCAGGCCGCCATTGCCCCACTCCTTGAGCAGGCTGATACCGTCACAATCCGGCATCCAGATATCGAGCAGCACTAGGTCGGGGCGATGATGGGCACGCATCTGGCGTGCCTGGGCAGCATCTTCCGCAAGCGTCACCAGATACCCTTCATCCTGAAGGATATCGCGCAGCAACTCGCGTATGCCGATTTCATCATCTACGACCAGAACTTGCCTTGCTGTCATTGTGTTTGCTCCATGTAGTACTGTGCAACCCCGTTTTTTCAGTGCTTAAGCTCGTTGTTTTTATAGTGCTGTTTTTGTTGTGATGGCCAGGCCTGGCTGGTCAAGGGCATGGCGATGCTGACGCACGCCCCACCCGCCTCAAGATTCTCGATCTTGACGCTACCGCCATGTTCTTCCATGATTTTCTTGACGATGGCCAGGCCCAGGCCAGTGCCATGCCGCTTGGTGGTCGTATATGGCTCGAACGCACGCGCCAGAATGTTGGGCGGGAAGCCATCACCATTATCGGTCACGCTCACGCGTAACTGCTGGTCCTGCAACTTGCTACGCATCTGTATCCTGCCGACCGGCTTGTCCTGCAAGGCATCCTGCGCGTTCTTGAGCAGATTATGCAGCACCTGTCGCAGCATGGTGGCATCACCCTGCACTTGCGGCAAGTCCGGCTGCAGTTCCGATTCTATACGAATACCAGTCGCTTCCGCACCGCCCGGTTCGTATAGTCCCAGCACATCCTCGATCAACTGATTGATATCCAGCGCCGACAGATTGAGCACAGGCGCACGCGCGTACTCGCTGAACTCGTTGACCATGGTCTTCATGGCACTGACCTGACTGACGATGGTGTGCGTGGTGCGCTTGAGCAACTCCCCGTCGGCTGCATCCAGACGCGGCGCCAGTTTGCGCTCCAGGCGCTCGGCCGACAGCTGTATCGGCGTGAGCGGGTTCTTGATCTCGTGGGCCAGACGGCGTGCCACCTCGCCCCAGGCCGCATCGCGCTGGGCTTGCACGGTGGTGGTCATGTCATCGAACACCAGCACAAAGCCCCGGTCTGCGCCTTCCGGCAATTGCGTACCACGCAGCAGGATCACCTGCGTGCCACTGGCCCCATACACTTCGATCTGCTCGCGCCACTCGCCACGCTGTGGCTTGAGGATGCGCGCCGCAGCCGGATCGCCCAGCTGGAAGTGCTGCAACACGGTCTCCACAAAGCCGGTCAGCTCTGGCTTCTGTTCGGCGATGTGCGCAAACGGCTGGCGATTCTCCAGCACCAGTCCGAGGATATGCGCCGCTGCCGGGTTGCTGGCGCGCAATTCGGCATGCTCGTTCAGCGCCAGCACCCCCGAGGACAAGTGCGCCAGCACCGTCTCCAGATAGCTGCGCGCCGCTTCCACACGCATCTGGTTGCGCGCTGCCGCCTGTGTCGCCTCGGCCAGCTGGCGTGTCATGCTGTTAAACGATTGCACCAGCACGCCCAGCTCGTCGCGGCCATGTTCAGGCAGCATGGTGTCGTAATCGCCGCGCGCGATGGCGCGTGTGCCCTCGGCCAGCAGGCTGAGTGGCGCCGACAGGCGACGGCTCAGCACGAACGCGATGGCCACCGCGGTCAGCATGGACAACATGAGCACCAGTGTCAGCGTCAGGGCGAACACATCCTTGAGAGATTCGCGGCTGAATGACAGCTCCTGATAGTCCTGATACACCGCCTGTACTTCTTCGGCCGTGGTGGACAGGGCATGCGGCACGGGATGCAGCAGCTGCAGGATGCGGGTCTCGCCGATCAGACCGGGGACCGATACCGGCACCAGCAGGCGCATGTACAAGCCTTTGTCCGGGATAGGGTCCACCTTGCCGACCGGATGCAGCCGCGCATCACGCAGCTGCTGCAAGCTCGGCAGCTCCGGCAGGAAGCTGGATGGATCATTGCTGGAGAACGCCACGATCTGGCCCTGCATGGTGAACAGCACGGCGTCCTGCACGCCGCTTTTCTCGCGCAGGTCATTGAGCACGACGCGATGTGAACTGGCGGGCTGCAAGGACAGCGCCAGCGCCATGCTGTTGCCCTTCTCTTCCATGTCGTTGAGCATGATGTCCAGCGTGCTCTGACCCAGGCGCAAGCCACCATCCAGCGCCGCCTCGACCTTGACGTTGAACCAGGATTCGATGGAACGCGTGAGGAAATTCACCGACAGCAGATAGACCACCAGCCCAGGGATGATCGCCATCAGCGCGAACGCACCCAGCAGACGGAAGGTCAGGCGGCTGCCCATCACCCTCAGCTTGAGCTGGCGATACAAGCGCCATAACTGCCAGAAGATGAGCAAGATCATCAAGCTGGCCAGCGCGATGTTCAGCCCCAGCAGCACAGTGTAGTAATGGCCAGATTCGGCCATGTTGGCACTGGCGTGCGACAGCAGGTAAAGCAGTACCGCGCCCAGACCGGCACTGATGAAGACGATGTATTTCATGCCGCCATCCCCCGCTTAGAGATCCAGATCTGGGGTCCAGCGATAACGTGGCGAGATCAGGCTCCAGTCCTGCGAGCCCAGGGCGTCCACACGCAGCGGTTGCGGTAATTTGGACGCATCGAGACGGATACGCAAAGCCGCCTGATAAGGCACACCGGCTTTGAGCAGGGTCTTGTCCAGCACCAGCCAGTTACGCACGCGCGTGAAGCGCTCGCGTACTTCCTGCAGGGTGCTGTGGGCCGATTGTTGCTGGTCGATGTTGAGCAGGTATTGGCGTGACAAGGCGTGATAACTGATGGAAACATGGCTGGTGCTGGTGACGATCTCGTCGTCGAACCAGTAACGTTGCGGCTTGGTGAGCTGGAACTCCATGAGGAAATGCAGCGGCAGCCCCTTGCTGAGGGCTTCCTGTACGGCAGGACTGAAACTGAGGTCGAAATCGGCATTGAGCACATACTGCTCACCGCGCGGACTCAGCTCCGCAGACTTGATGTCCAGATGGCTGGAAGCCGCCCAGCCTGTCGCGCAGAACGCGATCAGCAGGGCCAGCCCCAGACTCCATAGATTAAATCTTTTGCAGCATTGCGTAGAAAAAACCGTCATGGTGGGCAGCCGGGTGCAATTGTCCTTGTGGTGGCAACATGGGCGATGACAAAGGCAACTGCCGCGCGTCCACCTGCTGTTTTATAAACCCATCAATTTGTGACTGATTTTCTTCGTGGAACACCGAACACGTCACATAAAGCAATTTACCACCCTTTGCCAGCAGCTGCCACAGTGCGGGCAGGATGCGCGCCTGCTGCTGTGCGAATGACGCCACATCGGCTTCGCGGCGCAGCCATTTGATGTCCACATGGCGGCGCACGATGCCCGAAGCCGTGCATGGCACATCGGCCAGGATGCGGTCGAACGGACGGCCATCCCACCAACTGTCTGGCTGCGCGGCATCGGCCGCCAGCAAGGTGGCTTGCAGGTTCAGCCGGTCCAGATTGCTCTTCACACGCTGCAAGCGCAGTGCATCGCTGTCCAGCGCCAGCAGGTCTAGCGCGGCCAGTTCGAGCAGATGGCCGGTCTTGCCGCCGGGCGCGCAACAGGCGTCCAGCACGCGCATACCGTCCTGTGCGTCGAGCAATGGCGCAGCCAGTTGGGCGCCAGCGTCCTGCACCGAGACCTCGCCGCTGGAAAAACCCGGGATGCGCTCCACAGGCAGCGGTTTATGCAGCAGCAAGGCGCTATCGCCGACCACATCGGCGCTGATGCCCTGTGCGTCCAGCCTAGCCACATAATCCGCCATGCTGGTCTGGCGCAGGTTGACGCGCAAGCTCATGGGCGGATGCTGGTTACCCGCCAGCAACATGGCCTGCCAATCCTGCGGGTACTGTTTGCGCAGCTTGTTGATCCACCATTGCGGGTAGCTGTAACTGGCCACATCGTCATGCTGGATAGCGGCTAACAGCGCGTCGCGCTGACGCAGGAAGTTGCGCAATACGGCGTTGACCAAGCCCTTGGCCCACTGCGGCTTGAAACTGCCTGCCGCCTGCACCGCCTGATCCACCACGGTGTGCGCACCAGCGCGGTCCTGCTGCAATTGGTACAAGGCCACCAGCAGCAAACAGCGTAAACGCGTGTTACTGAGCGGCTTTTGCAGCAAGGGCGACAGCAGCGCCTGCAACTGGCCGTAATGGCGCAGTGTGCCGTAGCTCAAGTCCTGCATGGCGCCACGCTGCTGTGGCGTGATGTGGCTGTGGTGCTTGAGCACCGCCTCGATCGCGCTGCTGAGGTTACGGCCAGTGAGTACTGCGTCTATCGCCTCGGCGGCGAGAAGTTGAGCGACGTGCAAAACGCGGCCGCAATCAGCGTGCCATCGCCAGCAGACGCGCGACGCGCTCTTCGGTCTGCGGGTGGGTGCTGAACAAGCCTTTGAGGCCGCCGGCGGAAAGTGGGTTGATGATCATCATCTGCGCCGTTTCCGGGTGTTGCTCCGCGGTGTCCATGGGGATCTGGTGCGCATAGTTGTGGATCTTCTCCAGCGCAGCAGCCAGTGCCTGCGGGTCGCCGCTGATCTCGGCGCCGCCTTTGTCCGCCTCGAACTCGCGTGCACGCGAGATGGCCATCTGGATCAGCATGGCGGCGATGGGCGCCAACACCATGATCAGGATAGCCACGGCTGGGTGCACACCACGGTCCCGGCCACCGAACAGCATGCCGAACTGGGCAATGGAAGAGATGGCACCGGCGATGGTGGCCGAGATAGTGGAGATCAAGGTATCACGGTGCTTCACGTGCGCCAGTTCGTGCGCCATCACACCACGCAGTTCGCGCTCGCTGAGAATGCGCATGATGCCGGTGGTGGCCGCCACGGCGGCATGTTCCGGGTCACGGCCGGTAGCAAAGGCGTTGGGCTGGGCTTCATCGATGATGTACACCTTGGGCATGGGCAACTGGGCGTTCTGCGCCAGCTCGCGCACCATGTTGTAGAACTTAGGAGCGGACTGCGCATCGACTTCCTGCGCGTTGTACATCTTCAGTACGGCTTTGTCCGAGAACCAGTAAGCGTACACATTCATGGCCGCAGCGATGGCCAGTGCGATCAGCATGCCACCTGCACCACCCAGGGCCGCGCCGACCGTGCCGAACAGCACGACGATGCCGGCCATCAAGACTGTCGTTTTAAACCAGTTTCCTAACATGTTGTTCCTTTGATCATGATCTGTAGCGAGAGGGTACAGCACTCATATTTCGTTCTTATAGATGCTGCCGAACAGAAAAAATTCAAGCCGCCTGAGCTGCAGGCAACGGACGCCGGCCGGGCACACTCAACCCGGCTTGAACCGGGCTTACAAATCAGACGACAGACCAGACGACAGGCCAGAGAATGGACCAGATGATTAGGCGGCACCATGACCGAAATGATCGCCCACCTGCAGGGCATGGCCAGTCAGAAACTCACGTGCACTCAGACGTTTGCCACCCGGCATCTGCAGCTCCTCGATCTGCAACAAGCCCTCACCGCAGCCCACCAGCAAGCGCGGCCCGGCTTCGACCACCTGACCAGGCGCTGCGCTGCCCGGCACATCGGTCGCCATCCATAGCCTGCAGACCCGCTCACCCAGCGTGGCCTGGGCCACCGGGAACGGATTGTAGGCACGCACGCGGCGTGACAGCTCAGCAGCGCTCAAGCTCCAGTCGATCGCAGCCTCGGCCTTTTCCAGCTTGTGTGCATAGGTGACCAGCGCCTCGTCCTGCGGCGTGGCGGGCAAGCTGCCCTGTTGTTGCAGCTTGTCCATGGCGGTTGCCATCAGGACAGCGCCCAGCGCTGCCAGGCCATCATGCAGGCTTTGTGCGGTGTCGCGCGGGCCTATGGGCAGCACGCCTTTTTCCACCATGGCGCCGGCATCCAGTGCAGGCACCACCTCCATGATAGTGACGCCGGTTTCGGCATCACCGGCTAGCAGCGCACGCTGGATAGGCGCGGCACCACGCCAGCGCGGCAACAAGGAAGCATGCACGTTGTAGCAGCCGTAAAGTGGCATCTGCAACACCACGGTGGGGATGATGAGGCCATAAGCGGCAACGATCATCACGTCTGCCTTTAGCGCTGCAATGTCGGCTTGCACCGCCGCGTCTTTGAGTGTGGCGGGTTGCAGCACGCGCACATCATGCTGCAAGGCCAGCTGCTTGACCGGGCTGGGTGTGAGCTTCATGCCGCGTCCGGCCGGGCGATCCGGCTGGGTCAACACTGCCACGATGTCATGGCCGGCATCGATCAGGGCCTGCAGGCTGGGGACAGCGAATTCCGGCGTACCGGCGAATAGGATCTTCATGGGCGGCAGACTTGACGGGGTTGGACTTGACGGGGCTTAAGCAGGCTCGCGCTCGCGTTTTTTGAGGCGGGTCTTGATGCGGTTCTGCTTCAGCGGAGACAGATATTCCACGAACACCTTGCCCAGCAGATGATCCATCTCGTGCTGGATGCACACGGCCAGCAGGCCATCCGCTTCCAGTGTGAACGGCTTGCCGTCAGCGTCCAGCGCTTGCACAGTGATGCGTTCGGCACGCGTCACGTTCTCGTAGATGCCGGGCACGGACAGACAGCCTTCTTCGTACTGCTGGGAACCGCAGGTGTTGACCAGCTTGGGGTTGATGAACACCTGCAGCTGGCTTTTATCCTCGGTAGTGTCGATGACGATCACCTGCTCGTGCACGTCCACTTGCGTGGCGGCGAGGCCGATACCGGGCGCGGCATACATGGTCTCGGCCATGTCGGCGATCAGGCGGCGGATGCGCCCATTGACCTCGGCCACCGGTTTGGCCACGGTATACAAACGCTTGTCCGGATATTTCAGTATCGGTAGTAGTGCCATAATGGGTGCTTGAAAATCTGTCGGATAGGACGCAAAGTGAGGGCTGTCATGCCGGATATCAAGTCAGCGACGCCTATGCCCAAGGCTGTGCCCACCTTTGCTCAATACCTCATTATAGCGCGTGGCTGCGCGTTCCAGCGCACATGAGTATGCCGCTGCAGGACGAGCAGGCGCTGTGGATCGCGCTGAGCCGCATCCCCGGTCTGGGCAGTCGCGGCATCTGCCAGCTGTTACAGCAGTTCGGTGAACCAGCGCATATCTTTGCCGCAAAGACCGCACAGTTGCGCAATGTGGTCAGCGATGCCGTCGCCGATGCCATACGCGCTGGCCCGAACCTGGACGACGCGGCCACCACCCTGCAATGGCTGCAGCAAGCTGGCAACCATCTGATCACGCTGGCAGATGCCGAATATCCGCAAGCGCTGCTCGAGATCCCTGACCCGCCTGCCCTGCTGTATGGCAAAGGCCAGCTGGCCCTGCTGAAACGCCCGGCCCTCGCGGTCGTGGGCAGTCGCAATGCCACACCGCAAGGCATCAAGAACGCCGAGGAGTTTGCGCGTGCGCTGGGCCAGCAGGGTCATTGCATCGTGAGCGGTCTGGCGCTGGGCATAGACGGCGCAGCCCATCGTGGTGCACTGGACACGCCTGGTGGCACCATTGCGGTGGTTGGCACTGGCCTGGATATCGTCTATCCATCACGACACCTGGCTCTGGCGCGGCAGATCGTGGAACATGGCTTGCTGCTTTCCGAGTTCCCGCTAGGCACGCCGTCGCGCGCGGCCCATTTCCCGCAACGCAACCGCCTGATCAGCGGCTTGAGTCGTGGCTGCCTGGTGGTGGAGGCCAACCTGCACAGTGGCTCGCTGATCACCGCACGCCTGGCCGCAGAACAAGGGCGCGAGGTGTTCGCCATGCCCGGCTCCATCCACTCGCCACTGTCCAAAGGCTGCCATCAACTGATCAAACAGGGCGCTAAACTTGTCGATGATCTGGCCGATATACTGAGTGAGATCCGCCTGAATGAACCTGTTGCGGGGACAGAAGTCGATACGAACGGCACTGTTCTTGCTTCGAATAAAGTGGACGATCCGGGTCACCAGCTACTTGAAATCATGGGATTCGACCCCATCAGTCTGGAAGCGTTACTCGACTCCAGCGGCTTGACGAGTGATAGCCTTTCGGCCATGCTGCTGGTGCTGGAGTTGGAAAGCAAAGTCGCTACTCTGCCGGGAGGGCGCTACCAGCGAATCACCTAACCCTGTTCAATTATTTAGGAGATTCCATGTTTGAGGTTCTGGTCTACCTGTTTGAGAACTACTTCGAGGTCAATGTCCGTCCAGACCATCACACCTTGTCCAAAGAGCTTTACGCTGCGGGCTTCGACGAAGAAGACATCAACGGCGCATTCGACTGGTTTACCGCCCTGGAAGCCATGAGTGCCACAGACAGCGCACAACAGTCCGGCAGTGTGCGCATCTACGCAGAAGCTGAGCGCAAGAAGATCAACCAGCAGGCGCTGGGTTTCCTGATCTTTCTGGAACAGACCCGTGTACTGAGCCCGGCTCAGCGCGAACTGGTCATCGACCGCGCACTGGCACTGCCACAACCCGAAGTCGGTATCGAAGAAACGCGCTGGATCGTGCTGATGGCGTTACGCAATCAGGGCACCGCCAACGACTATCTGTTCGTTGAAGATGCCGTGTTTGGCGACAGCCAGCCTACGCTGCACTAAAGACTGGTAAGGGTTAAGCAGGCAGGGGCGCTAGCCGCCCTGCCTGACCAACACGCTGTTGTTCAACAGCGTGCTTGTGTTCTTCACACTTCGAGCTTTTACCTTCAAGCCTTTAGCGGGCTGCCGGCAACGGCAAACGCTGCAATATGGTGGAAATGATCCCGGCCTGATTCAGCGTATAGAAATGCAATCCGGGCGCACCCGCCGCGAGCAGACGCTCGCACACATCCGTCACCACATCCATGCCCAAGGCACGCAATGAAGGCAGGTCGTTGGCATATTCCTGCAAACGCAGACGCAGCCAGCGCGGGATCTCCGCACCACACACATCCGAAAAACGCGCCAGTTGCGTGTAGTTGTAGATCGGCATCACACCCGGCACCACCGGAATGCTGATGCCCGCGCCCGCACACTGTTCCATAAATCCGAAATAGGCGTCCACGTTGTAGAAATACTGCGTGATGGCGCTATTGGCACCGGCCTCCACCTTGCGTTTGAAGTTGGCCAGGTCCGCCGCAGGCGAGGCGGCTTCCGGGTGAAACTCCGGATAGGCTGCCACCTCGATATTGAACCAGTCGCCACTGTGCTCACGGATGAAGCTCACCAGCTCGTTGGCATAGCGAAAATCTCCCACACTGGCTTCGCCCGAGGGCAGGTCACCACGCAGCACCACCAGATGATGGATATCATGCTGCTGGTAAGCGTCCAGTAACTGACGGATCTCGTCACGCGAGGAAGAGATGCCGGAGATATGCGGCGCGGCGTCAAAGCCTTCGCTGCGGATCTCCAGCACCGTTTCCATGGTGCGGTCACGCGTGGAACCACCAGCACCGAAGGTGACGGAGAAGAACTTGGGTTGATGCAGGGCAAGCTGCCTGCGCGCTTCGCGCAGCTTGGCCTGCCCCTCCGCCGTCTTGGGCGGGAAGAACTCAAAACTGATCACAGGTACACTTTTCATTTAATTTAGTCGCGGCTGCGTTGGCCCTGACAACGTATCAATCGTCGCCGAGCAGCACCGCCGTCAATATCCAGGAGATCACGCTATACAGCACGGCACCGATGATACCGGCCATCAAACTTGCCACTTCGAAGCCCTGCAACAGATTGCCCACCACCAGGAACAGCACACCGTTGATCACAAAGATGAACAGACCCAGTGTGAGCACCGTGACCGGTAAGGTCAGGATCACCAGCAAAGGGCGGATCAGCATGTTGACCAGCCCGATCACCGCCGCTGCGATCAGTGCCCCAGTGAAGCCTGCCACCTGGATGGAGGGCATCAGATAAGCCACGGCCAGCAAGGCCAGTGCGTTCAACAACCAGACGATAAGCAATTTCATGGTGCCTCCTTAGAGTTGGACTAACGTACAAACCAGCGTACAAATAGGACTGGCAAGGCAACGGTAACTTGAACGCCGTTGCAAAACCAGCCCACGGTACAACGCTTGCTAAGCCTGCTTATTGCTAGGCCTGCTTGTTGCTGACTCTGCTTCGCTGGCCGCCGATCAAGGCACGGACAACACGGATGGCCGTTTAGTAGCGCGTTCAGTAACGCGCTTAGTACCGATAATGCTCTGGCTTGAACGGGCCTTGCTTGGTCACCCCGATGTAAGCCGCCTGCTGATCACTCAGCTCGGTCAGCTGGGCGTTCAGTTTCTTCAGTTGCAGGCGCGCCACTTTCTCATCCAGATGCTTGGGCAGTGTATACACACCGACCGGGTAAGCGGCGGTGTTGCTGTACAGCTCGATCTGGGCGATGGTCTGGTTGGCAAAGGAGCTGGACATCACGTAGGACGGATGACCGGTACCACACCCCAGGTTCACCAAACGGCCCTTGGCCAGCAGGATGATGCGCTTGCCGTCCGGGAAGATCACATGATCGACCTGCGGCTTGATCTCTTCCCACTGGTACTTCTCGATACCCGCCACATCGATCTCGTTATCAAAGTGACCGATGTTGCAGACGATGGCCTGATCCTTCATACGGGCCATGTGGTCATGGGTGATCACATGGTAGTTGCCGGTGGCGGTCACGAAGATGTCCGCATGCTCAGCCGCATAATCCATGGTCACCACACGGTAACCTTCCATGGCCGCCTGCAGTGCACAGATCGGGTCGATCTCGGTGACCCACACCTGCGCGGACAAGGCGCGCAGCGCCTGGGCAGAGCCCTTGCCCACATCACCATAACCTGCCACCACCGCCACCTTGCCAGCGATCATCACATCGGTGGCACGCTTGATGCCATCCACCAGCGATTCGCGGCAACCGTACAAGTTGTCGAACTTGGACTTGGTCACGGAATCGTTGACGTTGATGGCCGGGAACGCCAGACGGCCTTCCTTGTGCATCTGGTACAGGCGGTGCACGCCGGTGGTGGTCTCTTCGGTCACACCCTTGATGTGCTTCAAACGCGTGGAGTACCAGGTTGGATCGACCTTGAGCTTCTCCTTGATGGCGTTGAACAGGCAGGTCTCTTCTTCGGAGCCGGGATGATTCAGCACGCTGGCATCGCTCTCGGCCTTGGTGCCCAAGTGCAGCAGCAAGGTGGCATCGCCACCATCGTCCAGGATCATGTTGGAGTAGCCGCCATCCGTCCATTCAAAGATGCGGTGGGTGTAATCCCAGTACTCTTCCAGCGTTTCACCCTTGATCGCGAACACGGCGGTGCCGGTCGCCGCAATCGCAGCTGCGGCATGGTCTTGGGTGGAGAAGATGTTGCAGGACGCCCAGCGCACATCGGCACCCAGGTCTTTCAGGGTCTCGATCAGCACGGCGGTCTGTATGGTCATGTGCAGGGAGCCGGTGATGCGCGCACCCTTGAGTGGCTTGGTCAGCGCGTATTCTTCGCGGATAGCCATCAGGCCGGGCATCTCGGTCTCGGCGATGGCGATCTCTTTACGGCCCCAGTCGGCGAGGCTCATATCGGCTACTACGTAATCTTGAATGTCGGTCACAGTATTCATGGTTTCTCTCAAATGAATGCGTGACGGAAGGGAATGGAGTTGCGAGTTGAGTTGCGACTGGCGCTTGCTTCACCCATTTCCCGTGTCCGGCACGAGTTAAATAAGTGAACGCCGTTCGCAAAGCGGTGGACTGCTTTGACAACCGAGCCTGGGGGCACCTGATGTGCGCCTCGCAGCGTTCCTCGGTTAATAATTGAATTATAAGGCTTGTTTGCTTGCCCGCCAAGTCAGACCATGTGGTCTGACCTGGCGGCCTTGCGAATTACAGTCCTGCAGCAGCTTTTAATACATAGGCTTTATCCAACGCCTCCCAGGTAAACTCGGGCTCGTCACGGCCAAAGTGACCGTAGGCGGCGGTCTTGCTGTAGATAGGACGCAGCAGGTCCAGCATTTGCACGATGCCCTTGGGGCGCAAGTCGAAATGCGCTTGCACCAGTTCGGTCAGCCTGGCATCGGACACCTTGCCGGTGCCATAGGTTTCCACCATGATGGACGTTGGCTTGGCCACGCCGATCGCATACGACACCTGCACCAGACAATGTTGCGCCAGACCGGCCGCCACGATGTTCTTGGCCACGTAGCGGGCAGCGTAGGCCGCCGAACGGTCCACCTTGGACGGGTCCTTGCCCGAGAATGCGCCGCCACCATGCGGTGCGGCACCGCCGTAGGTATCCACGATGATCTTGCGGCCGGTGAGGCCGGCATCGCCGTGCGGGCCACCGATCTCGAAACAACCGGTGGGGTTGACCAGATACTGGATATCGCCCTTGATCAGCTCGGCTGGCAGCACCGGCTTGATGATGTGTTCGATGACCAGTGCACGCAGCTCTTCCTGCTTGGCGTCGGAGCTGAACTCCGGGCTATGCTGGGTGGACAGCACCACGGTGTCGATGGAGAACGGCTTGCCGTCCACATACTTGACCGTGACCTGGCTCTTGGCATCGGGACGCAGCCAGGGTAGACGGCCATCCTTGCGCAGTTGCGACTGACGTTCGACCAGACGATGCGAAAGGTACAAAGGCAAAGGCATCAGGGTAGGTGTTTCATCGCAGGCATAACCGAACATCAGGCCCTGATCCCCAGCACCCTGATTCAGGTAATCGTCAGACGCGCGGTCCACGCCTTGTGCGATGTTGGGGCTTTGCTGACCGTAGCACACATGCACCGAGCAACCGTCGGCATCGAAACGCAGCGTGGGGTCGGCATAGCCGATGCGGCGTATGGTGTCACGCGCCACTCGGGCGTAATCCACTTGCGCCTTGGTGGTGATCTCACCCGCCAGGATCACCAGACCAGTGGTCACCAGCGTTTCAGCAGCCACACGGGCATAGGGGTCCTGCGCCAGGATGGCATCCAGGATGGCATCGGAGATCTGGTCCGCCACTTTATCCGGGTGACCCTCGGAAACCGATTCGGAAGTAAATAGATATTCGTTCATTAAAACAATCTTGTAGCGTTAAGCGTGTGCAGTTTCAAGCGCTTCCGCGACCCCGATGGACGGGCTGGTAAAAGACTTGACCAAAAAGACTGGGTAGAATAGCAAAGTCGCAAGTTTTGCAAAAGATATTCATGCTTGAGCTTTTATTCCGTGCATTCTCCCGCCTGCCACTGCCTGCGATCCACGCAGCAGGCGTTGTAGCTGGATGGATGATGCGTCTGAGCTCGAAAAAGTTCCGGCGACGTGCACGCAGCAACATCCGCATCGCCAACATCACCACCACCAGCGCAGCCAGTCGTCGGCTCATGCGTCTCAGCACCAGCGAGACCGGCAAAGGTCTGATGGAGACCTTCGCCATCTGGTTCCGCCCGGCCGAACAAGTGCTGGGTTGGGTGAAACAGGTGCATGGCTGGGAGCATGTGGAAGCCGCCCATGCGGCAAAGCGCGGCATCGTGTTCCTGACGCCGCACCTGGGCTGTTACGAGATCACCGCACGCTACTACGCGGCACGTCACCCCATCAATGTGCTGTTCCGTCCGCCACGCCAGCCCTGGCTGCAACGCCTGACCGCACTGGGCCGCAATCGCGGCCAGATGCGTCAGGTGCCGACCACCTTGGGCGGTATACGTGAACTGATGCGCAGCCTCAAGCGTGGCGAAGCCATCGGCGTGCTGCCTGACCAGGTACCGGAAAAGGACGAAGGCGTGTGGGCGCGCTTTTTCGATTACCCCGCCTACACCATGACACTGGCCAGCAAGTTGGCACAACTGCCCAACGTGGACACCATCCTGGTATTCGGCGAACGCCTGAGTTGGGGTCGCGGCTTTGTACTGCATTTGCAGCCACTGACCGGCGACCTCAGCCCGCAAGGCATCAACGATGCCGTCGAGCAACTGGTGCGTAGCAAGCCTGAGCAATACCTGTGGAACTACCGTCGGTTCAAAAAACCTTGAGCCCGCTCCTCAATTCAGATACAAGCATGACATCATGAAAATCCGTTTCAGCAAGATGCACGGCCTGGGCAATGACTTCATGGTCATCGACGCCTGCTCGCAAACCATCGCCCTGCAGCCGGCGCAGATCCGTCTGCTGGCCCACCGCCAGTTCGGCATCGGCTTCGACCAACTGTTACTGGTCGAACCGGCCGATGCTGCCGACGTGGATTTTCGCTACCGCATCTTCAACGCTGATGGCGGCGAAGTGGAGCAATGCGGCAATGGCGCGCGCTGTTTCGTGCGCTTCGTGCACGAACAGGGGTTGACGCAAAAACCGCAGATCGTGGTGCAAACCGCCTCCGGCATCATCCAGCCCAGGCTGGAGCAGAACGGCCTGGTCACCGTGAACATGGGCGCACCGCGCTTCGCCCCTGCCGAGATCCCGTTCATCAGCGACACACTGGCCGGGCAATATGCGCTGGCGCTCACCGATGCGACCGTGATGATCAGCACTGTTTCCATGGGCAACCCGCATGCAGTGCAAGTAGTGGACGATGTAGACACCGCCCCGGTGGCCACGCAAGGCCCGCAGATCGAAGCGCACCCGCGCTTTCCGCAACATGTGAACGCGGGCTTCATGCAGGTGGTGCAGCCTCAGCACATCCGCCTGCGTGTGTTCGAGCGCGGCAGCGGCGAGACGCTGGCCTGCGGCACGGGCGCCTGCGCCGCCGTGGTGGCGGGTATCCAGTTGGGCCTACTGACCTCGCCGGTCACGGTGAGCACACGTGGTGGCGACCTCACCATAGACTGGGCCGGCCCGGGCCAGCCGGTGATGATGACCGGCCCGGCCGTGACCGTATTCGAGGGCGAGTTCGACACCGCCCTGTTCAGCCAGACCACGCCGGTGCGCTGATCCAGCGCCCCCATAACGGCACAGATGAAGGACTTAACAATGCAAGAACACAACGCAACAGACAGCGACATCAGCATGGAGGCCGAAGTCAGCGCTTACCTGCAGCAGAACCCGCAGTTCTTTGAGCGCCATCAGGCGCTGCTGGCCGATATGTACCTGCCCAGCCAGCATGGCAGCGGCACGGTTTCCCTGGCAGAGCGCCAGCAACTGGCACAGCGCGACAAGATCCGCGTGCTGGAAGCGCGCCTCGCGGAACTGATGCGCTTCGGTGAAGAGAACGACAGCATCAGCGACAAGGTGCACAGGCTCAGTCTGGGCCTGCTGGCCTCGGACAATTTTGCCGTGCTGCTGCAACTGATGCAGGTCAGCCTACTGGAAGATTTCAAGATCCCCTACGTGGGCATCCAGTTGTGGAGCGACAGCACCAGCGTGCATAGCAGCCACCCGGCGCTGCGCCCCTGCCCGGCGGAATTGCGCGAATGGGCCAGCAGCCAGAAGGCCCCCTACTGCGGCCCCTTGCCACCTGTCGCCCTGCCTGGCATGTTCCCGGCCGATGCCACACCGCTCTCCTGCGCGCTGATCAGCCTGCGTGGCGAGCGTGTGTTCGGCCTGCTGGCGCTGGCCGCGCCGGACGCCGAGCGCTTCTACAGCGGCATGGGCACGCTATACCTCAAACGCATCGGCGAGCTGGTCAGCGCCGCGCTGATCTCGCACCTGCCTTAGCGATGCCAGGCTAGCTCGCCGATTGATTTGCTGACCGATAGACTGAAGCCCTTACGCCATGAGCACCGACGCGCAGCATGCTTACTTGGAGGCCTACCTCAGCCATCTGCGGCATGAGCGCGGCCTGAGTCAGCTTACCTGCACGCATTACGCACGCGACCTCAAGCTGCTGTTCAGCCTGCTGGAGGATCAACCGGTCAAACCAGGCCTGACGCAGCTGACCGTGAACCACATACGTCGCCACATCGCCACGCTGCATGGTCGCGGCATGGGCAGCCGCTCCATCGCCCGCACCCTGTCCGCCTGGCGCGGTTTCTTCCATTACCTGGGGGAACGTCACGGCATGACGGACAACCCGTGCACCGGCCTGCGCGCACCCAAAGCCGCCAAGCCGCTACCACAGGCACTGTCGGCGGATCAGGCGGTGATGCTGGTGGAGATACAAGGTGACGACGCGCTGAGTCTGCGCGACCGCGCCATGCTGGAACTGTTGTATTCCTCAGGCCTGCGTCTTTCCGAGCTGGTGGGGCTCAACCTCAACGCGCTCGACAGCAGCAATGCCACGCTGGTGGTCACCGGCAAAGGCAACAAAACCCGCATCGTGCCGGTGGGCAGCCACGCCATCAGCGCCATCCAGCGCTGGCTCACAGCGCGCAGCCTGATGTGCCCGCCTGCGGAGCAGGCCATGTTCATCAATCAGCGCGGCAAACGCCTGACCGGCCGCTCGGTGCAATACCGCCTCAAGGAATGGGCCCTCAAGCAAGGCATCAACATCGACCTGCACCCGCACATGCTGCGCCACAGCTTTGCCAGCCATGTGCTGCAATCCAGCGGTGACCTGCGCGCCGTGCAGGAGATGCTGGGCCACGCCAACATCAGCACCACGCAGGTGTATACGCACCTGGATTTTCACCACCTGGCCAAGGTGTACGATGCGGCGCACCCACGCGCACGCAAGAAATAAGCTCCTGCCATTGTGGGCCTGCATATCACTGGCCTGCATATCACTGGCCTGCATATCACTGGCCTGCATATCACTGGCCTGCATATCACTGGCCTGCATATCACTGGCCTGCATATCACTGGCCTGCATATCACTGGCCTGTATGTCGCTGGCCACACATTGAATGACACGTTGTTGTGGCAATCTGGGTATGGGCCATGCTGCATGACCCGCCCACTACTTCTAGCTTTAAGCGTTGAAATAACGGCCTGTCGCCACCAGCTATAAGGCTGGCACGCGCTGCATGTTGTGTGCGGCCAGGCAAACTAGCGGTTTGCCTGCCTGTATTCTGTGGCAAAATATTTAACAAAGCGGTAGTCGCAACGCTAGCCCGGGATTTACCTGATTATTTAACATTTGTGAGGATCTTCAATGGAACACACCCTGCCACCCCTGCCGTATGCAAAAGACGCACTGGCCCCGGTCATCTCTGCCGAAACCATCGACTTCCACTACGGCAAGCATCACCAGACCTATGTCACCAACCTGAACAACCTGATCAAGGGCACCGAGTTCGAGAACGCCACCCTGGAAGAGATCGTGCTGAAATCCTCCGGCGGCATCTTCAACAACGCCGCGCAAGTATGGAACCACACCTTCTACTGGAACGGCCTCAAGCCTAACGGCGGCGGCGCTCCAAGCGGCGAACTGGCAGCCGCCATCGACAAGGCCTTCGGCTCCTTCGACGAATTCAAGAAGCAATTCACGCAAAAAGCCATCACCACCTTCGGTTCCGGCTGGGCATGGTTGGTAAAGAACAAGGACGGCTCGCTGAGCCTGGAAAGCACCAGCAACGCCGGCACCCCGCTCACCAGCGGCCAGACCCCACTGCTGACCATCGACGTATGGGAACACGCTTACTACGTGGATTACCGCAATGCGCGCGCCAAGTACGCCGAAGAGTTCTGGACCATTGTGAACTGGGACTTCGTTGCGGCTAACTTCGCGGCTTAAGTGACACAACAGGCGGTGCGGCAAGGTCGCCTGAGTAAGAAACGGAAAGGGCATGTACCGCTGGTGCATGCCCTTTTTGCATTCAGAACTTAAGCCAAGCGGTACTTCGTGGTATTTCGTAGGACGCAATAGCAAAGCGTATTGCGCCGGAGTGGCATATCAAAATGAATGAGAGGAATACGGCGCAATGCCCGGTGGTTATTGCGCCCTACACTTGCTTGACCGAGATGTTATGCACGGCCAATACCGAAGAAAGATTTAAGCTTACTTCCCCATCGACGTTCATAGAAAGGCTTTACCTCACGCAAGAAGTACTCGCTCAATCCCTTCTCGTCTCGTGCAACACGGTATAAATCAACAGGCTCGCCGTTTGGCGACGTATCCCCGGCGACCACTCCAGCTTCCCGAATCACAGATTCGATATCGCCGTCTGCCTCAACTCCAACCACAAGATGTGGCTTTTCATCATTAGACGGATCGTGCATAAGGGTCAGGTATGCAGCCTTTACATTCTCTCGTTTCGAGAAAAGCAATGTCAAAGAGTCGACCATCTTTTCGGGGTAGTTCGCAGGCTGTCCTAACAAGACTTGAGTCGCCTTTTTAGTTACGCGTTGCTCTGGAAGTCGATTAATTTCATAAGACAGCAGCGCCTCAATTTCATTTGGGAAAAACTCTTTTCCATAAGCGAGTTTCGGGTTCAGCATCAAAGTTGCCCCCCGTGTCATTTCGAAGAGCGACTTGGCAGGAAGCGCCATATAAGTGACTTCTTCATCAATCGCCTTTTGCAGAGAATGAAGCGAGCTAAAAAAGGGAATCACTGGCGACCCGTCTGCACGAGTCCAATTTTGGATAGAGACTTCCTCCCCAGTGTCCAAGGTTTTCTCCCCCATATATGAGCCGTCAGAGTGACCCAAAATAAAGACGGTTGAGTCAAGCAGCGCTCTGTAGAAGTCGGGGCGATATGCCGGCGCATCAGCAGCTAGTCTCAAAGCAAGCTCTAACGGGTTTTCTTCACTATCCAATTGAGGCATAGGTTCAATGTACATAACGTTTGACATAAGGGGCGCGTTTTAACGCGTCCCGCTTGATGGATGGGTTAGCCATTTTTTGTGTTGGTAGAACCATAGGGATTGTGAACTGAATACGAGATTGAGAGGTGTTTGAGGCATCACTTTTGCCTTGGCTACCAAGAGCAACCACACCTACCATTAACCCAACGCCGCCTTTAGTTTCTGTGCCTTGAGCAACAGAAACAGCAACATCAAAATTTATACTTTGTACAGCTTGGCGCATGTTTTTATCTTCAGCAACGTAACCATATACCTTTGCGTCATTTGTTCCATGAGCCCCAATTACATTTCGCGGATTAACGATGGCTGTTGAACCTTCAAGTGCTTGGCTTGCATCATCAATTCCTTGAGCGATTTGCACCAATGTTTCTTTTATGAAATTTCGTAAATCCATTTAATTTCCTAAATGGCTAATGCCCGCGTTCACCGGCGGGCTCATGTGCTCCAGCAGTATTGCTCGGGCACGTTGTTCTCTTTTCGCTGTTTTGTCATCTCTTCGCGATTCTTCGGGTCAGCCAAGTACTCCCGCTCTTTCTCCTGCCCCTCTCTGATGCCAGCAATCGCCTTCTTCAAGTTCTCGGCCCGGTCGCCCGGTAGCGACGGAAGCTGTTCCATGAAGAGCCCTTCATACGGATAATTTTCGACCCAATCGATAGCCTTTAGGGCCGCTGCCTCCTGCTTGGCAAAGTCACAGAATGCGTAGCTGTTGATGAAGGGCCCAGCTAGAACGGCGAAGTCCCTAACTGCCACCGATACACCCGAGAGACCGGGGGCTTTCATATTCAATACATCCACCATAGTGAAATAACGGTTCTTTGCCACATAGAACCAGAATACTGATTCATCGCGCAGACCGACATCGTAAAGTCTTATCGCCAGAACCATGAATGTCATTGGCGTAATCAGTTGTGGTTTAGCTTGAAGCGCATCGCGGACCGCAACGATATCTTCCCGCATATTCGAGGCTAGCCGGGCGTCGAACTCTCGTGCGACGGCTACTTCTGGCGTCCCTTCAGGTGTAAGGGCCGCTGAGTAATACGGCGTCACATACACGCCGATGTGTTTTATCGGATCCTTGCTTCGGGTTTCGCCAGCAAGCGCGGCCGGTCCAATACAGACAGCAAGAACTATAGCCAAGCAGGAACGTATCAAATGCATTTGCTTTTCCTGTGCCCAACGTTTGAATTAAGGGGCACGCTTTAGCGTGTCCCGCTTGAATGATGGGTTAGGCAATAGCAGCTTATTTATTGAGATTGTCTTGAACATTTTTTCGGGCTTTGTTGTTCATGTCTTGAAACTCTTTGATAAGTCTGTCACATGGCTCTTTCTGAGCTTGGCAAAGAGCAGTCATTTCAATAGATACCTCACCTTTTTCATTTTGCTTTAACTCTCTCTTCACGACAGCTGGATAAGCATAATGACCTTCGGGAGTGAATGACCAAATAGTAAAAGGTGCAGAATCATTTGCAATTATCCAGCCGTCAGGCTTAGTAACGGTAAATGTGACACTTGCTTTTGTTTTTAAGAAAGCTAATGCATCATCGACGGTTTTAAATCCAACGCCTTTACCTGAGTTCAATTCATCAGAGTTTGCATGTAAGGCGGCAAATAAAAACAGCGTTATGGTTAAAGCTACAATTTTTCTCATGATTGCCTAACGCAGAGCTAACCGGCGTTGCTGCCGACGAGGTGAAACATGAGCGATAACGAAAGCCGGGCGGCAGCAACGTCCGAGTTGAGCGCCGGGTTAGGTGAGCCCCGGAACGACATGGACGACGATTACGACGATAGCGGTGAAGACGACTGCTTCGATGAGTGCGGCGCCTACGGTGATGGGACTGCGGTAGAGCAGTGGGAACGCTGCCAACTCGCAGGCTCCGAGCATTGCGACTGGGATTGCAAGTTTGCGTCGATGGTTCGGGCAAAGCTCTACCCCACACCTAACGTTTGACTTAAGCGGCGCCGTCAGGCGTCCGCTTGAAGGATGGGTTGGGCTTCATGTGCAACATCGGACCGTCCGAATAAAGCGATAGGAAGAACCATGGAATTCTTGCGAACGAGCTGCCATTTGAAACCAAGGACTTGTACATAGCGAAGGTTGCCGCAACGGCAGCTAGAAAGATGTAGTAGCGCAAATACCGGAATTGCCGGGAGTACTGAACCACAAGCCTTGCACATGCGATAGCTAAAAGGGTGGCCTTGCCATTTGAGCTTAGGGTCGGGCAATGGAATGAACTCGCTGTGCAATTGATCACGATGAATAATTGGCTTCTTTGTTGTTATCCACGCTTCGCGCTTAGCACGAGCCAATTGTTCAGCTGTGACCTTTGCTAGATCAGTTGGCGGGTGCCCGGTATGACCGATGGCGGCAAGCATGTCGGGCAACATAGCCTCTGATTGCGCTTTACGTACAGTAGATTGACGCTCAACTTCGGCCTTGCCTTGAAGTTTTAGTTCT
The DNA here is from genome assembly GCF_005502435.1 of Methylobacillus flagellatus. GTDB lineage: Bacteria > Pseudomonadota > Gammaproteobacteria > Burkholderiales > Methylophilaceae > Pseudomethylobacillus > Pseudomethylobacillus flagellatus_A. The sequence goes on along the minus strand of NZ_SCOU01000004.1, from coordinate 68,532 downwards.
CTGCGGCGCTCAGGTGACATGGCTTGAGGCCCAACGTAAATTAGACACCAACTAACATACCTAATAATTTAGTGGGTCTGGTGTATAAACAAGAAATTATCATTAAATATCCTTTTTTTTCATGATGTTATTGATTTTTATCCCACCATCGCTGGCAATAAGTGCCAAGGCAAACACACCAACATTGCTCCTGATCTTACCAACACCACCAGCCCCCGATTCGGGTTGTTTTAGCCAACACGATTCAGCCATTCCATTAAACACGTTGAGCGCCTGAAACGGCAAGCCACCCACACGAAAGTGGTAATAGCGTTGAAGCAAAACATGGCCGCCAGCAGGCCATTTTTAAGTGCATTTAATCCGTGACAGTTTCATGAAACATTCACCCGCTGCGCTGAAACCTGGTTGTCGTTCGGTGACTTTTTGTTAGAATCCAGCCCTATGCGTCGTTCATTCCTGCATCTACTGTTCGTTTTCCTGCTGGTTTTTGCCCAGCAGGGTGCGGCTGTGCACGCGCTTTCGCACTATGCGGACGCGGATACGCAGCAGCAATCGCAGGATCAGGCGCCGCATTCGCCGTTATGTGAGCAGTGTCTGGGCCATGCCCAGCTGATCGGCACCGGCGCCAGCGAATTCACCTTCGCGGTGACACCCACCACGGCGATCAAGGTCGCCACCTCCCCCACACTTCAATACCGTCAAGGCGCGCTGAACGCTTACCGCGCGCGCGCTCCGCCCAGCCTCGCCTGAATCTGCCCCTGACTCAGTCACGCGCACTGCGCTGACTGACCATGCCATTTTTTTGCGAGGTTATGATGAAACACCCCTATACGCCGGTGACGCTGTCACCTGCACGCACGTCGATTGCGCTGGCCGTGAGCCTGGCGCTGGCCAGCCCCGGCCTGTTCTACGCTGGCAGCGTTGCTGCTGAAGAGATCAAACCCAGCACCAAACCAACGGCGCAAGACAAAAAGCCCGCTCCCGGGCCAGCCATTCAACTGGCACCCGTGGCGGTGACCGCCAACCCGCTGGGCGTGGATTCGGACGAGATGGTGGTGCCCGTGGCCGTGCTGAACGGCCGCGAGTTGTCGCTGAAGCGTGAGAGTACGCTGGGCGAAACGCTGGACGGCATTCCCGGTGTGAGCGCCAGCAGCTTCGGCCCGAATGCCTCCAGGCCGGTGATCCGCGGCCTGGACGGCGACCGCATCCGCATCCTGCAGAACGGCCTGGGCGTGCTGGATGCTTCCAGCCTCAGCTTCGACCATGCCGTGGCGGTGGACCCCATCATCATCGAGCAGATCGATGTGGTGCGTGGCCCGGCGGCACTGCTCTACGGCGGTAGCGCGATGGGTGGCGTGGTCAACGCCATCGACCATCGCATCCCCAAGCAGGCCATCGACGGCGTGACCGGGCGCGGTGAAGTGAGTGCCGGCGGCGCGGACAGCCGCCGCAATGCGGCCGTGGTACTGGATGCCGGTAACGGCTTGTTCACCATCCACGCCGATGCATACACGCGCAAGACCGATGATCTGGATATCCCGGGTTTTGCGGTTTCGTCGCGCAAGAGCCGTGCCGATGGCACGGTGCGCGAGAATCGCGGCAAGCTCGTCAACAGTGATGCCCAGGCTGACGGCGGCGCCATCGGCGGCTCGCTGAACTTCGAGAACGGCTATGCCGGCATGTCGTTCTCTACCTTCAACAATGAATATGGCACCGTGGCCGAGCCCGGCGTGCGCATCGTGCAAAAGAGCGACCGCTGGGATGCCGCCACCGAGTTCACCGATCTGGGCACCGTGATCAAGGGCATCAAGCTCAAGCTGGCGCACACCGACTACCAGCATCAGGAGCTGGAAGACGGCGCCGTGGGGACCACTTTCGCCAACAAGGGGGTGGAAGGCTCGCTGGAAGCCACGCATGGCAATATCGGCCGCATGACCGGCGTGATCGGTTATCAGGTACAGAACAGCCGTTTCAGCGCACTGGGTGACGAGGCCTTTGTGCCCAGCAACACCACCAAGAGCCAGGCGCTGTATCTGTATGAAGAGCTGCCCATCAACCTGCTGAACCGCGATGCGCTCAAGCTGAGCTTTGGTGCACGGACCGAGGTGGTGAATGTGGATTCTGCCGGTGGTGGCCGTTTCGGCCCGGCCGATGAGAACCGCTTCCGCCCCAACAGCTACTCGGCGGGCGCGCTGTTCGCCATCGACCAACAATGGTCCGTCTCCAGCAACCTGTCACACAACGAACGTGCGCCCAGCTATTTCGAGCTGTATGCCAATGGCCCGCACCTGGCCACCGGCCAGTTCGAACTGGGTGACGGCGAGCTGAACAAGGAAGTCGCCAACGGCATCGACGCGCAACTGCGCTGGAAATCCGGTAACAATTCGTTCAGCGTAGGCACCTATTACACCCGTTTCCGCAACTTCATCAGCCTGGCCAACAGCGGCAATAACCGTGGCCTGGATGGCGAGCTGAACCCGGTGGATGCGGACAACGATGGTGTGGCGGACGGCTCTGGCGAGGAGATCCTGCCGGAAGCCAGCTTCCTGGCGGTACCTGCCGTGTTCCGTGGCGTGGAGGCGGAAGGTAAGTTCCGCATCTACGAGCAGGCAGGTGCGCTGGACATGCGTTTGCGTGGTGACTATGTACGCGCCACCAACCGCGACACCGGCGAAGCGCTGCCGCGTATCGCACCGCTGCGTGTGGGGGTCGGTTTCGACTACACCTTGAACCGCTTCGGCGCACGCGTTGACCTGTTACGCGCGTTCAATCAGGGCCGCACGGCAGACAACGAGCTGGCCACCGATGGATACACGCGTCTGGATGCCACGCTGACCTACCGTTTACCCACCAGCTTCACGCTGGAAGCCTTCGCCAAGGCGCGCAACCTGCTGGATGACGAGATCCGCGAACACACCTCCTTCCTCAAGGACATCTCGATGTCGGGTGGGCGTGCGGTGGTGTTCGGCCTGCGCGGCGAGTTCTAAACGGCCCGGCCTGCGGCGGCAGGCTGGGGTTTTTAGTGATGTGGTGGGCTGATGACGAGGGCATGCCTGTACAAGGTGTACCCGCCCTGCAAAGATGGCGGCGGGCATGCTGCCTTCAAGTTGTACTGAGTTAAGCGACGGCCTATCCTGACCTGCGCTATACATTGCCAAACCCTGTCGGGTTTGCGCTTTACTTATCCGCCACCCCACCGGGTTTGTGCTATCCCTTGCGCTACCCTGCCGGGTTTGCGCTTTAGTTATGCGCCGCCCTGTCGGGCTTGCGCTATCATGTGAGGCTTGATCGAACCCCTTTGAGAGAACTGCAATGGCACGTACCGTACACTGTGTAAAACTGGGCCGCGAGGCCGATGGCATGGATTTCCCTCCCTATCCGGGCGAGCTGGGCAAGCGCATCTATGAGCATGTGTCCAAAGAAGCCTGGGCAGGCTGGCTCAAGCAGCAAACCATGCTGGTCAACGAGAACCGCCTGAGCCTGGCCGACCCGGCGGCACGCAAATACCTGTCGCAGCAAACCGAAGCCTACTTCTTCGGTGACGGCGCAGATACCGCCTCCGGCTACGTACCGCCCAAAGCCTGAACAGCATCACCATCCTTGGTGTTTTCATATTAACGTCACAATTCGGACATAAAGTGAGGGCTTTATAAGTGGCGCGCTCTCAAGTGAATCCTGAATATTTCGTTAATCGTGAATTAGGGCTGCTTGCCTTCAACCGTCGCGTCCTTGCGCAAGCCGAGGACGAGCGCGTGCCGCTGCTGGAACGCCTCAAGTTCCTGTGCATCTTCAGCAGCAATATGGACGAGTTCTTTGAAGTGCGCGTGGCGGGCGTCAAGGAACAGATCCGCTTTCAGTCCAGCCACACCGGCGCAGATGGTCTGCTGCCCAAGCAGGCCTTTGCGCGCATCAGCCAGGAAGCGCATGCGCTGGTAGAGAAGCAGTACAGCATCCTCAACGAGCAGGTGCTGCCCAAGCTGGCCGAACACGATATCCGCTTCCTGCGCCGTGGCTCTTGGAACGATACCCAGCGCGAGTGGATCCGCGAATATTTCTTCCGCGAGCTGATGCCCATCCTCACTCCTATCGGGCTGGATCCGGCACACCCGTTCCCACGCGTGCTCAACAAGAGTCTGAATTTTGCCGTGGAGCTGGAAGGCAAGGATGCCTTCGGCCGCAATTCCGGCGTGGCCATTGTGCAGGCGCCGCGCGCACTGCCGCGTGTGATCCGCCTGCCGCAAAGCATCGCGGGTTGCGACTACGGCTTTGTGTTCCTGTCTTCCATTCTGCATGCGCATGTGGACGAACTGTTCTCGGGCATGCAGGTCAAGGGCTGCTACCAGTTCCGCGTCACGCGCGACAGTGACCTGACGCTGGACGATGAAGACACCAAAGACCTGCGCATCGCGCTGCAGGGCGAGCTGTCGCATCGCCAGTATGGTGACGGCGTACGCCTGGAAGTGGCCGACAGCTGCCCAGCCGAGATGTCCAGTTTTCTGCTCGGCCAGTTCGGCTTGAGCACCGAGGATCTGTATCAAGTGAACGGCCTGGTGAATCTGGTGCGTTTGATGCAGATCCCGGATTCCGTGGACCGCCCTGACCTCAAGTACCCACCGTACAAATCCAGCCAGCCCAAAGAACTGAGCAAGCAGCCGGATATCTTCAAGGCCATCCGCAAGCAGGATATCCTGCTGCATCACCCGTTCCAGTCGTTCTCGCCGGTGGTGGAATTCATCCGCCAGGCCGCGGCCGACCCGCAGGTGCTGGCCATCAAGCAGACCTTTTACCGCACCAGCTCCGATTCCACGCTGATGCAGTCGTTGATCGAAGCGGCGCAGCGCGGCAAGGAAGTGACCGTGGTGGTGGAGCTGTTCGCGCGCTTCGACGAAGAGGCCAACATCAACTGGGCGGCCAAGCTGGAACAGGCCGGTGCGCACGTGATCTACGGGGTGGTGGGCCACAAGACCCACGCCAAGATGGCCATGGTGGTGCGCCGTGACGACGACAAGCTGCGCCGCTATGTGCACCTTTCCACTGGCAACTACCACCCGCGTACGGCACGCATCTACACCGATTTCGGCCTGCTGACCTGCCATGAAGAGATCGGCACCGACGTCAACGATGTGTTCGCGCAACTGACCGGGCTGGGCAAGGCCAGCAAGCTCAAGCATCTGTGGCAATCGCCGTTCACGCTGCACCAGCGTCTGATCAAGGCCATCAACAATGAGGCCGAGATCGCCAAGGCGGGTAAAAAAGCCCACATCATCGCCAAGATGAACTCGCTGCTGGATGCCGACGTGATCCGTGCACTGTATGACGCCTCCAGCGCAGGTGTGCAGATCGACCTGCTGGTACGTGGCGTGTGCGCGCTCAAGCCCGGCATCCCTGGTGTTTCTGACAACATCACGGTGCGCTCCATCGTGGGCCGCTTCCTAGAACACACGCGCATCTTCTACTTTTACAACGACAGGGCAGAGGACGTTTACCTGTCCAGCGCCGACTGGATGTACCGCAACTTCTTCCGCCGCATCGAAGTGTGCTTCCCGCTGCTGGATGCCAAGGTGAAGAAGCGCGTGATGCAGGAAGGCCTGCTGCCCTACCTAAAAGACAATCTGAACGCCTGGGAGATGCAGCCGGACGGCAGCTTCAAGCCACGTTTCTCGCGACGTGGACTGGGCTTCAGCGCGCAGGAACAGCTGATGTTGCAACATGGTGTGAGCGTGCTGCCGGAGATCGACCCCACGCCACGCGAGTGAGCGCTGGCCTGGCTACACAAATAACAACGCCCTGCTAGCAGGGCGTTTTTTATGGCAACACGCAAGTTGTCGTTCTGTGCTTAACCAGGGTTGGCCATTATGATTGCGCGCCGATGCAGACATGATATTATTTGTCATGGCTGATGTTAAGACTATCGATGAGTCTCACAAGCTTTCAGACAAGCGCGGTAACGGCAAACTGCGTCGCGAAGTTTGGGTTTCAAGTACCACCGGGCAAGTCACCCGCTATAACCTGGCGTATATCAACCACTCGCTATACGCCGGCGACAATGGGCGCGTCATCGGCTATGACAACGCACATGACGGCCATCACAGGCACTCGTTTGGCGCTGTCGAAGCCGTTGAGTTCGTGAACTTCGAAGATATCGAAGAACGGTTCGAGCAAGACTGGAACGCTTTAAAGGAGGCTAAATGACCAAACTCAGCATCAAGACCGGAACGAAAGATGACTTCTTCAAAAGAGGTCGCCGTTTGGCAAAAGCAGCAGATCGGGGTGAACAACTTGCTGATGAACGCATCATCAGTTTCGAAGACCCTGCCGATGTAATGAGGCTGATCACCGTCTCCAAACTCGCACTTTTCCGCAGCGTGAAAGAAATGCCGGGCTCAATCAGTGAGATTTCGCTACGTCTGCAACGGGATAGAAGCGCGGTAAAACGTGACCTGGACGAACTGGAGCGCGCCGGCCTGGTCACCATCGCGGATAAAGTATTGCCAGGGCACGGCCGCATGAAAGAAGTGCGGGCAACCGCCAGCCGGTTTAGCTTGCAGGCAGAAATCGTCTGACGCGCTACGAATATTAACTTGCGTATATTCAGTAACGTAGAAACTACCACTACCGCCGATCAGGCGCTAATCATTGCCTCGCACTTGCTGGCTTCATCAGCGGCTAGGCCGCCGAAATTGCGGCTCAGCTCAGCTTGAGGCTGACATTCACCAGCTGCCAGTAGTCGATCTCGTTGCTCAGTTCGGCCTGCGTCAGCGGGTTATGTGCCAGCCAGCCAGCCTGGATCTGCAAGCGGTAATGACCGGGCGCTTCGCGGTGCAGATGCAACTGCGGCGGCGCGTCGTCCAGCCGGTTGCGCTGGAACAGGATGGACAAGCGCATCACCATGATCAGGGTCAGATAATCATGTTCCGCAGGTGGCAGCGTGATCTTGCTCAGCGAGCGACGCTGCGCACGCACCAGCAGGCTCAGCGTTTCCTGCTCCATGCGTGAAAAGCCGGGCATGTCCGCATTCTCCACGATATACGCCGAGTGCTTGTGATAGCCGCTGTGCGCGATGGAGATGCCGATCTCGTGCAGCCGGATGGCCCAGTGCAGCCACTGCCGCGCCGTATCGTGTGACATGCGCAGCTGGTCGCTGATGTGCGACAGGAACTGTTCGGCCAGCTTCTGCACGCGCTTGGCCTGTGCATGGTCGGCATGGTAACGGCGCATGAAACTGCGCACCGTGTGCTCACGGATGTCGTGATGTTCCATGCGCCCCAGCAGCTCGTACAGCACGCCCTCGCGCAAGGCCCCCGTCGCGGCGGTCATGCGGGTGATGCCCAGTGCCTCGAAGGCGGCTTTCATGATGCACAGCCCGCCCGGCAACACCGCTGCGCGGTCGGTACTCAAGCCTTCCAGTTGCAGCTTTTTGCTGTCACGCGCTTTCAGCAGCTGCGCACGCAGCTGATTAAGGCCGTCCAGCGTGATCTCGCCCTCGCTCCAGCCGTTAAGGCGGATGATCTCGCCCAGTGCGCGTGCCGTGCCGGATGAGCCCACGGCTTCCTGCCAATGTGCGGCAGTGAAATGAGCACGGATGTTCTGGATCTCGCTGGCAGCGGCGATCTCGGCCTGCTCCAGCGCACGTTCGGTGATCTTGCCGTCAGGGAAGAAGCGCAGGCTGAAACTCACGCAGCCCATGTACAGGCTTTCCATGCGCTGCGGCGCGATGCCCTGCCCGATGATGAATTCGGTGGAGCCACCGCCGATGTCGATGACCAGTCGCTTGTGTTCTGCGATGGGCAGGCCATGGCTGACGCCCACATAGATCATGCGCGCCTCTTCACGGCCAGCGATGATCTCGATCGGGAAACCTAATGCCGCCTCGGCGTCGGCCAGCAGCTGGCTGGCGTTCTTGGCGACACGGAAGGTGTTGGTGGCGACAGCACGCACGGCCTGCGGAGGAAAGCCGCGCAAGCGTTCGCCAAAGCGGCGCAGGCAATCGATGGCACGCTGCTGGGCTTCGCTGCTGAGGAATTTGTTGGCATCCAGGCCAGCCCCAAGACGCACCGCTTCACGCAGTGAGTCATGGAAGAACAGCTGGCCGTCCACGACATGCGCCAGCTGCAGCCTGAAACTGTTGGAACCCAGATCTACCGCTGCAATTTCCGAAATGCTTTTATTCTGATTCGACAATTCAGTCCTTGCTGCAGTGGATCATGGGGAGATCAGGATTTCTGTGTTTCGCGTTCCATCACTTCGAGTGAAGTATGGCGCACATCTTTGCCCTTGACCATATAGATCACGTACTCGGCGATGTTTTTGGCATGGTCGCCGATACGCTCGACCGCCTTGGCCACGAACAGCACTTCCAGCGACATGGAGATGGTGCGTGGGTCTTCCAGCATGAAGGTGATCAGCTGACGCATGGCGGCGCGGAACTGTTCATCCACCAGCTCGTCCTTGCGGGCGACATCGGTGGTGTTGGTCACGTCCAGACGCGCAAACGCATCCAGGGAGGTACGCAGCATTTCACACACCTGGCTGATCATGCTCTTGATCTCGGTGAAACGCGGCACGAACATGCGGTCGGATTCATAGATCTTCTGTGCCACGCGAGCGATCTTGGTGGCTTCGTCGCCGATACGTTCCAGATCGGTGATGGTCTTGACCACCATCATGATCATGCGCAGGTCGCCTGCTGCTGGCTGGCGGCGCGCGATGATGTGGTTACAGTCTTCGTCGATCTGCACTTCCAGCGCGTTCACGCGCACATCGTTCTTGATGACGCTTTCTGCCATGGTGGGGTTGGTGGTCACCAGGGCCTCAAGCGCGTTGACGATCTGCTGCTCTACCAGACCGCCCATCTCCAGCACTTTGGCGCGTACCGATTCGAGCTCGGCATCATATTGTTTGTAGGTGTGTTCAAATTGCATGTTGCGATTCCTTGTGAGAATTGAGGCAGTCACGCCCAGTGTGTTGGACGTAACAGCCTAGCGTTCCATTATGACAATTTAACGACAAATCGTCATGCACACCCATCCGGGCAAACTTCAGGCGCGATCAGCGCTGATAGGTCTTCACGCCATCCTGCGTCGCCAGCAGCAGCACATCGGCTGGACGTGCCGCGAACAGGCCATTGGTGACCACGCCGACCAGTTGATTGATCTGCGCTTCCAGCGCCACCGGGTCCATGATCTTCAGGCCAGTGACATCCAGGATCTTGTTGCCGTTGTCGGTGGTGAAATCGCGCAGTTTGGGGATACCGCCCAGCTTGACCAGCGCACGCGCCACTTGCGATTGCGCCATGGGGATCACTTCGACCGGTAGCGGGAACGCGCCCAGCACCGGCACCAGCTTGGTTTGATCACAGATACAGATGAATTTTTTTGCCACCGCAGCGACGATCTTTTCACGCGTCAGCGCACCGCCACCGCCTTTCAGCATGTGCATGTGTTCGGTGATCTCGTCTGCACCGTCCACATAGATCTCCAGGCTGTCTACACTGTTCAGATCGAATACCGGGATACCATGGCTGCGCAGACGCTGCGCCGTGGCTTCGGAGCTGGCGACCGCGCCATCGATCTTGCCTTTGACCTTGGCCAGTGCGTCGATGAAGTAGTTGGCGGTGGAGCCGGTGCCCACGCCGATGATGCCTTCTTTAACATACGCGATGGCGGCTTCAGCCACTTGTTGTTTGAGTTCGTCTTGTGTTGCCATAATCAAATACTCCGCAAAAAGCGCATTAAATCTTTTAATGACGTGTTTTATTTATAATTACAACCAATATTCAATCATACACGCCCAACCCGCCGATGAAAAACGACTACCTGGAAAAAATCCTGACCGCGCGGGTATACGACGTGGCCAGCGAAACCCCGCTGGATGTGCAGCCCAACCTGTCGGCGCGCCTAGGCAACCGTGTGCTGCTAAAGCGCGAGGACATGCAGCCCGTGTTCTCCTTCAAGCTGCGCGGTGCTTACAATAAGATGGTCCAGCTGTCGCCCGAGGCCCGCGCCCGCGGAGTGATCGCCGCCTCGGCTGGCAACCATGCCCAGGGCGTGGCGCTGGCAGCACAGAAACTGGCCTGCCGTGCCGTCATAGTGATGCCCACCACCACGCCACTGATCAAGGTGGATGCGGTGAGGAGCCGTGGTGCCGAAGTGGTGCTGTTCGGTGACTCCTACTCCGATGCCTACGTGCATGCGCTGGCACTTGAACAGTCCCAGCAACTCACGTTTGTGCACCCGTATGACGATCCGGACGTGATCGCCGGTCAGGGCACCATCGCCATGGAGATCCTGCGCGATCACCCGGACGATATCCATGCCATCTTTTGCTGCGTGGGTGGAGGCGGCCTGATCGCGGGTATCGCCGCGTATGTGAAACGCCTGCGCCCGGAGATCAAGGTCATCGGCGTGGAAGCCGAGGATGCCGACGCCATGACGCAATCGCTGCAGCAGGGTCTACGTGTCACCCTGTCGCAGGTGGGTCTGTTCGCCGACGGTGCCGCCGTCAAACAGGTGGGCGAGCATACCTTCGCGCTGTGCCAGCAGTATGTGGACGACATGATCGTGGTGGATAACGACGCCATCTGCGCGGCCATCAAGGATGTGTTCGAGGACACGCGCTCCATCCTGGAGCCAGCCGGTGCGCTGGCCACAGCCGGCATCAAGGAATACGTCAAACGCCATGGCCTGCAGGGCAAGACCCTGATCGGCATCGCCTCGGGCGCCAATATGAACTTCGACCGGCTGCGCTTCGTGGCCGAGCGCGCCGAGATAGGCGAACTGCGCGAAGCGGTACTGGCGGTCACCATCCCGGAGACGCCGGGCTCGTTCAAAGCCTTCTGCCGCTTGCTGGGCAACCGCAGCATCACCGAATTCAATTACCGCTTTGCCGACGCCAGCGCGGCGCACATCTTCGTAGGGCTGGCCATCCGCAACCGCACCGAATCCGAACAGCTGGTGCAGCTGTTCCAGCAGCACGGCCTGCCCGCGGTGGACCTGACTGACAACGAAATGGCCAAGCTGCATGTGCGCCACCTGGTAGGTGGGCACTCGGCACTGACCCGGCACGAGCGGGTCTACCGCTTCGAGTTCCCGGAACGTCCGGGCGCCCTGATGCAATTTCTGGATCAGATGGAGCATCACTGGAACATCAGCCTGTTCCACTACCGTAACCACGGTGCCGACTTTGGCCGCGTGCTGATCGGCATGCAGGTGCCGCCGGAGGAAATGGCGGATTTCGATGCGTTCCTGCACAAGCTGGGCTACCCGTGGTCGGACGAGACGGATAATCCGGCCTACACGCTGTTTCTGGGCTAGGTCTGGCTCAGCAGTCAGGCACATGCATGATCGCATGGCCAACCCCTGCACTTCAGATGTTGTGGCTGAAATCAGCCGACTGGCGGCTGCTATCAGCCTGCGACACCCCCGTGCCTGGCAGCGCAGGCTGATTTGGCGGGGATATACCGACTAGTATGCTTTTTGCTACCTATATCCGGCATGTGGATGCTATCGTGTCAGCCATTGTGGCTAAGCCACGCTTGACCGCATAGTTGAACCTATACGCTGACTGCTTGACCAAAAAGCAAGGCCATCGCATTTAACGAGCCTGCCTGACCGATTCTAATGAACATGGAGGAACTGAACGCATGAACACATCCCACCCCAACACCCGCTTGCGCAGCAGCCTGCTGCTGCTGGCATTGGCCAGCGCGCTGACCGCCTGCGGCGACAAAGAGCAAACGCCAGAAACCACCGCTGCGGATGTCGCCGCGCCTGCCAGCGATGCTGGCAAGGCTTATGTTTCCAATCAGGATGGTGGCGTCAGCGTGATCGACCTGGCCACGCTGGAAACCACAGGCAACATCGACACCAAGGCTGGTGGCCCGCGCGGCATCGGCATCACAGCGGATGGCAAGCTGCTGATCACCGCCAACAAGGACCATGGCAACATCTCCATCATCGACGCTGCCACGGGCGAGCTGGTGCAGCATGTCGAGATCGGCAAGAATCCGGAATTCGTGCGCGTGGTAGGCGAAATGGCGTATGTGTCGTTCGAGCCTAGCTCCAAGGGCGGCCCACCACCCAAGCCGGGCGAAGTGGTGCATGAAGAAGAAGATGACGACGACGACGAGGCAGACGAGCCAGCACGTATCGCCATCGTCGATATCAAGCAGGGCAAGAAACTACGCGAGATCGTCGGTGGGCCGGAAACCGAGGGCATCGAGTTCTCTACCGACATGAGCAAGCTGATCATCACCAATGAAGCCGACAACACGGTGACGGTGCATGACCTCAATACCGGCAAGCTGTTGAAGACCGTGGCCACCAAGGACCTGGGCATCCGTCCGCGCGGCATCAAGGCCGCACCGGATGGTAGCGGCTACGTGGCCACGCTGGAGCATGGCAACAACCTGCTGGTGCTGGACAAGGACTTCAACGTGGTGCGCACCGTAGACACTGGCGAAGCCCCTTACGGCGTGGCCTACAACCGCGCTGGCGACAAGATCTACGTGGCGGCAGGCAAGGCCAAGACGCTGGAAGTGTATGACGCCAAGACCTATGACAAGATCAACAGCGTGGCCACGGGTGACCGTTGCTGGCACTTCACCTTCACGCCGGACGACCAGCAACTGCTGCTGACCTGCGGCCGCTCGCACGAAGTGCTGGTCATCGACGTGGCCAGCCACAGCGTGACCAAGCGCATCGCCGACAAGCAACTGCCATGGGGCATCATCACCTATCCGAAATCGGTAGGTAGCCTGGACATGCCGTCCTGATCATCATGGCCCACTGCCCCGATAAGGGCATGGAATGAAAAACGCCCCATCCGGGGCGTTTTTCATTTGAGTAGCACGCGGGCCGCGATTGCAGGCTGGGCCAGTCAACCCAGGCATTGAACACAGGCTGCGAACGTATCAGCTCGCGGGCTGATCTAGCAGCGCGGTGATGAAGGCCCATTCACGCGGGTCCACCGGGGTGATGGACAGACGGTTACCGCGTTGCAGGATACGCATGGTCTCCAGCTCCGGATAGGTGCGAAGCGCTTTCAGACTCAGCAGGCGCGTCTTGCGCACCAACTTCACGTCCACGTTCAGCCAGCGCGGGTTCTCGGGCGTGGATTTGGGGTCGAAATACTTATGCCCAGGGATGAACTGCAAACGGTCCGGATAGGCAAGATGACTGACCTCGACGATGCCGACGATGCCAGGCTCCTCGCAGTTGGAATGGTAGAAGAACGCCAGATCGCCAAGCTGCATCTGGTCGCGCATGAAATTGCGTGCCTGGTAATTGCGTATGCCGTACCAGTCCACGGTCTGATCGGGCATGGCCGCCAGATCGTCGATGGAAACATCGCCGGGTTCCGATTTCATTAACCAGTAACGCATCTGCTTTCCTTGTTCGTTGTGGTGGTGGTTGATAGGCGATGTGCGCACAGGCTGGGCCAAGCTGTCGTATCATCAAGGCTCATTTTGAAGACGCGCGTTTCGACGACGCTCAAGTTTTGAAGACACACGTTTTGAAGTCGCTCATTTTGACAACGATAGACAACAAGGAACAGCATGGCACTCAATGTACTCGGCACTGCACTGCAAACATGCAGCCTGGACCCGCTCACCGGCTTTACCCGCAACGGTTGCTGCGAGACCGGCCCGCAAGACCGCGGCAGTCACACGGTATGTGCGCAGGTCACCGCAGAGTTTCTGGAATTCTCGCGCTTGCGCGGCAATGACCTCAGCACACCACGACCTGAGTACGGTTTTGCCGGACTGCGTGCCGGGGATCGCTGGTGTCTGTGTGCTGCCCGCTGGCAGGAAGCCGCGGAGGCTGGCGTGGCGCCGCCCGTCGTACTGGAAGCCACACATGAACGCGCATTGGAAGTGGCCAGCCTGGCCGAGCTTAAGTATCACGCCCTGTTAGGCGCTTGAGCGCCCGGGCCATCCCAACACCAGGCCTAGCGGCCGGACTGCATTCTCTGGGGTATCACCTAGGCCAGCATCCTGAACCATAAGGTTCAAGTGGTAACCATCTCAGAATGCTTCAGGTTCGCCCCTGACCTCTGTTTCAAGGCTTAGGGCGATCACACCACATCTAAAAAGACAGAAACCGATGCCATAGAATCGTTCAAGGAATATATGGCCCAAGTGATACCGCAGAAAACGCGGTACCGGAGAAAACGCGGTACCGGATCTAAGCTGAAATTACAGCAGCTTGTCCTGAGGCGCCAGAGCCGCGTCCAGCTTGTCGTTCATGCGCAACACCGAGCGTTTGAAATCACCCACATCGAAGTTGCCATTACGCGCGGTCAATACTTCATGGCTGAGGTTCAGCGCCGCCATCACCGCCACGCGCTCACTACCCACCACACGCCCGCTGTCCTGGATGTCGTTCATTTTCTTATCCAGATAAGCCACCGCTGCCAACAAGGCTTCCCGCTCATCCTCAGGGCAGGCGATGGTGAACGCACGCCCCAGGATATTGACTTCGACGCCTTTGACTTCGCTCATTGCACCGCCTCCGGCAAACGCTCCAGCAGGCTTTTCAGCTTGCTGCCTGCCGCCTGCATCTGTGTCGCCAGCTGATCTTTCTGCACCTGCGCCTCCACCAGCGACTGACGCAAACGCGCATTGTCACGGCGTAGCGATGCATTGACTGCGATCAGCTCGTCAAGTTTCAGCTCCAGTGCCTGCAGCTCTTTATCCATGCGAGCACTATAGTGGCAAAAACTTTGGGTGGTCAACCACTAACCAGAAACCGTCATTGCCGGGCCTGCCTGCATCACCTATAATCGATGCAAGTTGTCAGGTGCCAGATCGCTGTCCAGCGACGAGGTGAAACTGGGAAACAGGTGCGCAACGGTGTCATCCACCTTGCAATGCCTGTGCTGCCCCCGCAACGGTAAGTGCGTGCGGATGGATCAACATGCCACTGTGGTTAAAGCCATGGGAAGGCGGTCCATCAAGACGCATGAGCCCGGAGACCGGCCTGTCACTCATGTTTGGAAATACCGCGGGGTGACGGTTTTGCGACGCGTTGTGCAGTCTGGGCCACCAGACCTGGCCACGACCTGCTGCTGCTCATCCCCTGTGTTCCAAGATTACTGGCTTTACGCCTGCGGGGTCGCAGGCGCTCAAGGGATGACCATGCACACTCATATCGCGGCAAGCCTCGCAGGCTTGCTGTTCTCCATCAACGCCTACGCGACAGAAACCCAGTTACAGATCGACGAAGTGGTGGTCACGGCCAACCGCATCAACGAACGCGCCAGCGACAGCTTGCGCGACATCAGCGTCATCACGCGTGACGATATCGACCTGGCCGGCTCGGCCTCGCTGGTCGAACTGCTGCAAACCCAGCCCGGCATCGAGATCTCCTCCAACGGCGGCCCGGGCAAGATCAGCAGCGTGTTCATGCGCGGCACCAACTCCAACCACGTGGTGGTGCTCATCGATGGCATACGCGTGAACTCCGCCACGCTGGGCACCACCGCGTTCGAGAACCTGCCACTGGCGCAGATCGACCGTATCGAGATCGTGCGCGGCCCGGCCTCCAGCCAGTATGGCGCGGATGCCATCGGTGGCGTGATCCAGATCTTCACGCGCAAAGGTGGCGGCAGCCCGTCATTCCGCGCCAGCGCCGGTTATGGCAGCTATGACACCAAGACCGCAGACGCGGGCGTGACTGGCAGCGTGGGCGACACCAGCTACGCGTTCAATGTATCCAGCTATGACACGCGCGGCTACTCGGCATTGAAGACGCACGACCCGCGCTTCCGCGACAACGACGGTTATCACAACCTGGCGCTGAGCGGCAACCTGTCGCACCGCATCAACGAGAACCACGAAGTCGGCATCCAGCTGTTCCGCAGCGAAGGTGGCGCACGCTTCGACAGCCGCTTCAATGCGACCAACTTCTCCGACCGCAGCAAACTCACCCAGCAGACCGTGGCCATCACCAGCCGCAATCAATTCACCAGCCGCTGGTTGTCCACCCTCAAGCTGGGTAGCGGCATGGACGAGTCGGAAAGCTTCCAGGAATTCGGCCGCAGTCTGTTCGAAACCAAGCAGCAGCAGTTCAGCTGGCAGAATGACATCCGCCTGCCCGTGGGCACCCTGACGCTGCTGTACGACAGGCTGGAAGAGCGTGTGGATTCCACCACCAGCTTCGACCGTGATACACGCAGCAACGATGGCTATCTGGCCAGCTACCTGCTCAACCTGGACCGTCACTCCCTGCAAGCCAGCTATCGCGTGGACAAAAGCTCGCAGTACGACACGCATCAGACCGGCGGCCTGGGTTATGGCTACAGCATCACCCCGGAATGGCGCGCCACGGCCAACTATGGCACCGCATTCAAGGCGCCCAGCTTCAATGACCTGTTCTTCCCGGGCTTCAGCAACCCCAACCTGAAGCCGGAGCAATCACGCAATATCGAAGCAGCGCTGCGTTATGACACCGCCACCCGTAATGCTTCGCTGACCGTGTACGAGAACCGCATCCGTGACCTGATCGCACTCGACTTCACCAGCGCCCCGTTCATCTTCAACGTGAACGAAGCCCGCATCCAGGGCCTGACTCTGGCTGGCACGCAGCGCTGGGACAACTGGCGCTTTAACGCCAGCATCGATATCCAGTCGCCACGCGATGAAGACACCGACAAGCTGCTGGTTCGCCGTGCCAACCGTCATGCCAACTTCAGCGCTCTGCAACAAGTCGGCAACTGGCGCTGGGGCACCGAACTACTGGCCAGCTCCGAGCGTTATAACGACGCCGCCAATACGCAGCGCCTGGCAGGTTATGCCACGCTGAACCTGCTGGCCGACTACAAGCTGAACCAGGACTGGACCGTGCTGGCACGCCTGAACAACGTGCTGGACAAGGACTATGCGCTGTCTTTCGACGGTAATCCGGCTACTGGCGGTTTCATCTACAACTCAGCGGGTACCAATGTGTTCGTCAGCCTGCGCTGGCAGCCAGCGCAACGCTAAGCTGGCTGTGCTGGCGTGGGGCGAAATGATATGATGCAAGCCTATATGAATCGTGTTGCCTGCCGTGAAAAGCGGCCAGGCAACGGTTGGAGACTTAGATGAATAATGCCCGTTCTACCCTTTCCACGCTGAGCATCGCCGCCGGCATCGTGATCCTGATGCTGGTCACGCGTGGCAGCCATGTGCTGACCAGCGTTTCACTGCCGGATGCCAGCCTGGCCCTGTTCCTGCTGGGCGGCTTGTATCTGCAACGCGTGCGCTGGTTCGTGGCCCTGCTGGCACTGGCGGCCGTGATCGACTTTGGCGCTGCCGAGCTCAACAGCTTCTACGCCTTCTGCCTGACGCCGGGCTACTGGGGCATGATCCCGACCTACGCGGTGATGTGGCTGGGTGGTCGCTGGCTGGCCAGTCGTGACGATGCCTGCGCGCTGCTGCCCTATGCCGTGATTGGCATCATCACCACCGCCGTTGCCTTCATCATCTCCACGCAGACCTATTATCTGTACTCTGGCCGCTTCCCCGACGAAGGGGCGATCGAAGCGCTGCGTCATGGCTGGGAATACCTGCCTGGTTATCTGGGCTACACCATGATGTATCTGGCAGCCCAGTGGGTGGCCGTGCGCAGCTTGCGCGGTGCAGGTGTGATCGCCAGCCCCATGATCGCCACCCGCGTGATTGCTTCCAACAAGTCCAGCGCGTTCTGATCAAACCCGCCGCTGAAGGCCGCCCGGTACAACTGGTGCGGCCTTTTTGCTTTTTAGCCCCGTCACAGGACCGAGTCCATGCTGAGCCCTCAACGCATCGTCTGCCTGACCACCGAAACCACCGAGGTGCTGTATCTGCTCGGTCAGCAGCATCGCATCGCGGGCATCTCCGGTTACACCACGCGCCCGGCCATCGCCAGACGCGAGAAACCGCGCGTCAGTGCATTCACCAGTGCCAACATCGCCAAAGTGCTGGCACTGCAGCCTGACCTGGTGCTGACCTGCACCGACCTGCAGGCCGACATCGCCGCCACGCTGATCAAGGCAGGCATTGAAGTGCATGCCTTCAACCAGCGCACCCTGGACGGCATCTTGCGCATGATCGCCACGCTGGGTGCTCTGGTCGACGCCAGTGCCCAAGCACAGGCGCTGATCGCGCAACTCAGCCAGACCATGGCCGAGGCACGCGCCAGTGCCAGCGAGTTGGCGACACGCCCCAGCGTTTATTTCGAAGAATGGGACAGCCCCATGATCAGCGGCGTGGGCTGGGTGGCAGAACTCATTGAACTGGCCGGCGGCCATGACTGTTTCGCCGACTTGTCAGCACAAGCGCAGGCCAAACACCGCATCATCGCCGAGGCGGATGAGGTCATCCGTCGTCAGCCCGATATCATCGTCGCCTCCTGGTGCGGCAAGAAATTCCAACCCGAACAGCTGATGCAGCGGCCAGGCTGGCAGGCCATCCCGGCGGTGCGTAACGGCGCCATCCACGAGATCAAATCGGCAGACATCCTGCAGCCCGGCCCGTCCGTGATCACCCATGGGCTGCCGCAGCTACAATCCATCGTGCGCCAGTGGGCGGCACGGCAACTGTTCAGCAAACACTGGGATTAACCATCATGACCACCACCCTGATCCTGGGCGGCGCCCGTTCCGGCAAAAGCGCACATGCCGAAGCGCTGGCCAAAGCCAGCGGCCTGCCCGTCACCTACATCGCCACGGCGCAAGTCTACGATGCGGAATTCGCAGCGCGCATCCAGCAGCACCAGCAACGCCGTCCGGCCGAGTGGCGATTGGTGGAAGCGCCGCATTTTCTGGCTGAAACACTGCGTCAGCATTCTAGCCCCGATACCTGCATCATCGTCGATTGCCTGACGGTATGGCTGGCGCAGTGGATCTGCGCGGATTGCCAGCCGCCTGCCAGTTCCAGCTGGGAAGCCGAACAAGCGGCCTTGTTGGCCGCACTGCAGGCACTGCCAGGGCAGCTGATCCTGGTGAGCAACGAAGTGGGCATGGGCATCGTGCCGCTGGGGGCGATCAACCGCCAGTTCCAGGACCTGCAAGGCCGCTTGAATCAGGCCGTTGCCGCCCGCTGCGAGCAGGTGTTGTTCATGGCGGCAGGCTTGCCGCTCACGCTCAAAAGCGCCGGTTGACCGCGGACACGGTCACACGACCATCCTGCAGCTCAAGCTGCGACAGACTGCCGTAATCCACCCGCAGACGGAAGGCATCCAGCAGCTGCATGTTCAGGGCATGCGCCAGCAAGGCGCGTATCACGCCAGCGTGGGTGACCACCAACAGATCCTGATTGTTAGCGCTCACTTCGTCAAAGAAGCCGATCACACGCTGTTGCAAATCAAAGAAGGATTCTCCACCGGGTGGCGCACGCCGCACATAATCCTCCGTCCACACCTCCACCAGACCGCGTGGAATAGCTTGCCAAGGCTGTAATTCCCACTCACCGAAATCCAGCTCCATCAGACGCGGGTCCTGATGCACCTTGCCCGCAGCCAAAGCCGCTGCCAGCCGGTGGCAACGCTGCAAAGGGCTGCTGTGCACGTGGTCTATATGCAGCCCTGCGAGACCAGCGCGGATACGCTGCAACTCGGCATCAAAGCTGGCGGCCAGCCCCAGATCGGTCTGCCCGTAACAGATGCCGGGCGCCACATCGGGCTGGGTGTGTCGCAGTAAGTAAAGGTTCACGCCACACTCCAGGCCAGCACACCCAGATAGAACGCCAGTTCCGTGAGTTGCTGCGTCGCACCCAGACAGTCGCCGGTGTAGCCGCCCAGACGGCGGTGCAGTTTGTAGCTGAACCAGGCCCACATCACCAGCACCGGCAGCAGCACATAAGCCAGCAACCCCTCGCCGAAGTGCAACCCCATCCAGATCGCGGGCAATAGGCCGAACAACGAAGCCAGCAGCACATCGCCACTCTGCAAGCGTGTCGCCAATGGCTTGGATTTTCCCGAGAAGCGCACATAGGACTGTGTCGCGATCACCAGCACCGCCATGTAACGGCTCAGACTGTGCCCTGCGATCAGGGCCAGCATCAACACATCGGGGCGGATCAGCGCCAGCAGGTGAAACTTCAACAGCAAAGCCATCACCAGCACGATGGCACCATAACTGCCGATGCGCGAATCCTGCATGATGGTGAGCGCCTGCTCCTTGTCCACGCCGCCGCCCAGGCCGTCAGCGGCGTCGGCCAGACCATCTTCGTGGAAGGCGCCAGTCAGCAGGATGGTGGCGATCATGCTGAGCAGGATGGCGATGTCGTAGGGCACCAGCGTGCCCGCCAGCCAGAACACGGCAGCCGCGAAAGCGCCTACCAGCACACCGATCAAGGGGAAATAGCGCGTGGACCGGTTGAGATCAGTTTCGCGGTAATCGCGAAGCTGCACCGGCACCCGCGTGAAGAACATCAGCGCGGTCAGAAAATAACGCCACTCATCGCGCCACATCAGGCTGGCCCCGACACTTGGGCGGACGCGAACGAGGCCATCTCATTGAGAAAATTCACCGCTGCCTGCACCAGTGGGTAAGCCAATGCGGCGCCGGTACCTTCGCCCAGGCGCAAGCCCATATCCAGCAAGGGACGTGCACCCAGCTGCGACAGCAACAAGCGGTGGCCTGCCTCGCCCGAGCAATGTGCGAACACGCAATAATCCAGCACAGCGGGCTGCAGGCGCGCGGCCACCAGCAAGGCGGAGCTTGTGATAAACCCATCCACGATGATCAACGCGCGTCGCTCCACACTGGCCAGCATGGCGCCCGCCATCATGGCGATCTCAAAACCGCCCAGCGTAGCCAGTACCTGCTTCACGTCATCGCGCGGCAACGCATGGTGTGCGAGCGCTTGCTCGATGATGCTGATCTTGTGTTGCAGGCCCACATCATCCAGACCAGTACCACGCCCGGCGCACAGCTGCACCGGCAGCTCGCACAACACGCTCATCAATGCGGCCGCCGAGCTGGTATTGGCGATGCCCATCTCGCCAAATGCGAGGATGTTAGTGCCCGCTTCGATCTCGGCACTGGCCAATGCCATGCCGCGCTGCAGGGCCGTTGCGCATTGCGCAGCCGTCATGGCCGGGCTGTGCAGAAAATTGGCGGTGCCCATCGCCACCTTGGCATCGATCAAGGCCGGACAAGGTTCAAACACATGGTTCACCCCGGCGTCCACCACACGCAACTGCATGCCCACCTGACGCGCAAACACGTTGATGGCGGCACCACCGGCCAGGAAGTTCAGCACCATCTGCTGCGTCACCGCCTGTGGGAACGGGCTCACCCCGGTTTCAGCGATGCCATGGTCCGCTGCGAACACCAGCATCACCGGACGCTGCAATCCGGGCGTGTGGCTTTGCTGCACCAGACCGATCTGCAAGGCCAGTTTTTCCAGCTGGCCTAGCGCCCCCAAAGGTTTTGTTTTGTTGTCGATACTGGCCGCTAATGCTTGAGCAAGCTCACCGGTGTGATTCAAAGGAAGGATATCGGGTATACGCAATCAGGGCTCACTCACAGTAGAAAGGGGTTAATCACTTTATTCCAGGCACCGCTCAGTGCGCCGCCACACGGCGAGCTGCTGCACCAGAGCAGGCAATATTGCTTGCTTCAGCATGCACGTAGACTGGCACGGCATGACAGAAGCGCTGTCTGCATCCATTCTAACCCGTGAGGACGTTGCGGGCGCTTAGACCGCCAAGGAGAGCACCATGACTAACTGTAAAAATGCCATCGTATCAGGGCAGCACCCGGCAGAGTCTGTCCAGATTGGCCTGCTCGCTGCTTGTCTGCTCGCGCTCCGCCTGCTGGTTTGCCTGCTAGCACAGCCATAAGCTGCGCCGTCCTCCATGCGCTGTCTGGTCATAGCTGGCATCGTCACAAGCGCCTTGTGCTTATGTAGCTGCCTGTCTCCAGTTGCACCCCAGCCCATCGCCAACCCGGCACCGCTGGTTGCACTCGAGGCAGCCAGTAGCCCGGCCGCTGAAACCACCCTGCATGACGCGGTCAAGCCTATGCCCGCCTTCATGCAGCAGCACTTCAGCGTGGTGGTGCAAGAGGTACCGGTCAAGGAGATCCTATTCGCACTGGCACGCGACAATCAACTCAATATGGACATCGATCCGGCTATCGATGGCAAAGCCACGCTGCATGCACTGGATCAGCCGCTGCACCGCATCCTGCAGCGGCTAGCCAATCAATCCGACATCAGCTACCGCCTGGATGAGGACGTGCTGAGCATACGCCCGGACCGGCCAGTGGTGCGGCATTACGCCGTGGACTACCTGAACCTGAGCCGCGACACCAGCTTGTCAGTTGGCGCGGCATCGGAGATCGCGACCACAGGCAGCGCCACGGGCAGAACCAGCACCCTGCCCGCCAGCAGCAATGCCAACGGCTCGCGTACTCAGGTGGCCAGCAGTTCCAGACATCATTTCTGGGAATCGCTGCTGCGCAACGTCCAGTCACTGCTAGGCGAACATGTCGCTGAACGCAGTACATCAGCTCCTGTTAGCGCACCGGCACCCGCCATCCCTGGCATGCCGACAAGCGGAGCAACCATCAGCAACCTGGCAGAACAGCGCCCAGCTGTCGCAGACAGCACTGGCAGCAAAACCCCCAGGACGAATGTGATCGCCAACACTGAAACCGGCATCCTCAGTGTGCGTGCCACGGAGAAGCAGCACAAAAAGGTGGCCGCCCTGCTGGGCCGCATCATGCAAAGCGCCAGACGCCAGGTGATGATCGAGGCGTCCATCGTGGAAGTCGAGCTGCGCGATGCCTTTCAGGCCGGCATAGACTGGAGCCGCATCGCACAGGGCGGCGAGGATAGCGGCCTGTTCATCCGCCAGTCCTTGCGTCCCGGCATCACCGACCCCTCCGCGCCCAGCCCCAATTCGCAATTCCGCGCTGGTTACACCTATACCGGCAGCGGCATCCTGGCCAATCTCAGCGCCGCCATCACCCTGTTGCAGCAGTTCGGCACCACGCGCGTGCTGTCCAGCCCCAGGCTGCGGGTACTCAACAACCAGACGGCGGTGCTCAAGGTGGTGGATAACCTGGTGTATTTCACTATCGAAGCGCAAACCAGCCAGACCCAGACCAACCTCAACACCGTGTTCACCACCACACCGCATACCGTGCCGGTAGGCGTGGTGATGAGCGTCACGCCCCACATCAGCAGCACGCAACAGGTGATGCTGAATGTACGCCCCACCATCTCGCGCTTTGTGCGGGATGTGCAGGACCCCAACCCCAGCCTGGTGGTGAACGGCAACCGCATCGCCTCCAGCATCCCCATCATCCAGGTACGCGAGATGGAATCGCTGTTGCATGTGAGCAGCGGGGAAACGGCCATCCTGGGCGGGCTGATGCAGGACGAACAGCGTGACAACCGTGACCAGGTACCGGGGCTGCACCGCCTGCCCTTGCTGGGAAAACTGTTCACCGGCAAAGCCGAATTGCAGAAAAAATCGGAACTGGTGATCTTTCTGCGTCCGGTGGTAGTGAGTGAGCCCGCACCAGCCGTTCTGACTGGTCAGCAGCCCGCATCCTTCCCCGATACTGACGAGGACGATCTGCTCCATGCGACCTTTTGATGCCGCACTGACACTGGGGCAACAGTTGCTGCAAGCCGGGCATATCAGCCCCGACCAGTTGCAGATCGCCCTGCAGGAGCAGCAGCTCAGCCGCCTGCGCCTGGGTGAGCAGTTACTGCGCCTTGGCTTCATCAGTGAAGCCCTGCTGACGCAGCAACTGGCGGCACAGTTTCATGTGGAATATGTGGACCTGGACCAGACCAGCTCGGAGCCTCAGGCGCTGGCGATGATCACGCCCGCCTTGTCGCGCCAGCACCATGTGCTGGGCATCTGCTATGAGGCCACGCAAGCGCGGCTCAGCCTGGCCGTCAGCGATGTGCCGCCCCTGGCAACGCTGGACCGCCTGCAGGCGCAATTACCCGCAGGCGGCCAGCTGGAACTCCGGTTCGCCGCGCACAGCCAGATCAGCCGATATCTGGATCAGCATTATGGTTACGCGCTGAGCCTGGAACCTTTGTTAGCCGCCATGGAACAAGGTAACTCCCAAGATCAGGCCGTGCCAGCAGTAGCCCAGCTAGTGGAAGCACTGTTACTGGATGCGGTGAAACGAGGCGCTTCCGATATCCACTTTGAACCGGAAGCCGCCTACCTGCGCCTGCGCTACCGCATCGACGGCGTGTTGCAGCAGGTGCGCAGTCTGCACAAACGTTACTGGTCAGCCTTGCTGATCCGCCTCAAAGTCATCAGTGGCCTCGATATCGCTGAAACCCGCGCCGCGCAGGATGGTCATCTGCACCTTACGCTGTGCGGGCGCAACATCGATTTCCGTGTGGCCAGCCACCCCACCATCCATGGCGAAAACCTGGTGCTGCGGGTGCTGGATCGCGAAAAATCCATCCTGTCTCTGGCCGCGATGGGCCTGCCCGAAGCCACCTTGCAACAACTGCAAGCCATGCTGCAAAAACCCGAAGGCATGCTGATCTTCACCGGCCCCACCGGCAGTGGCAAAACCAGCACGCTGTATTCACTGTTGGCTCTCAAGAACAGCATCTCGGTCAACATCATGACGCTGGAAGATCCGGTCGAATACCCGGTCAGCCTGCTACGTCAGACCTCGCTCAGCGAAGCCGCCAAACTGGATTTCTCCAGCGGCATACGCTCTTTGTTGCGACAGGATCCGGACGTGATCCTGGTGGGCGAGATGCGCGATGCCGAAACCGCCCAGATGGCGCTGCGTGCCGCCATGACCGGCCATCAGGTCTATTCCACGCTGCATAGCAACTCTGCGCTGGGTGCATTCGCGCGCCTGCAGGACCTGGGGCTACGGCCTGCCTTGTTGGCTGGCAACCTCATCGGCATCGTGGCGCAGCGCCTGATCAGGAGGTTATGTCTGCATTGCCGTAGCGCCTACGTAGCGGATACCACCTCTTGTCGCCTGCTGGCCGCGTTGCCACAGGCACTGGAGGGAAGCGCGCCGCATGAGCCAGTGCTGCTGTACCGCGCGGTAGGTTGTACGCAATGCCAGCACACTGGCTATCGGGGCAGGCTGGCCATCATGGAAGTGCTGAAAGTCAGCGCTGCACTGGACCGCCTGATCGAACAACAAGCCGGCTTGCATGCCTTGCAGCAACAGGCCCGCACTGACGGGCTGCAAACCCTGGCCAGTGCAGCCCGACAACAGGTGCTGCAAGGCGTCAGCAGCCTGCAGGAAGTGATGCGCGTGGTCGACCTGGAGCCCGAGACCTGATGACAAGCCGCCAAAGCGCAAGAGCATGATGATGCTGAGTTTTCACTACCGCGCCATCGACCGTGAGGGGCGACTCTGCCGCGGGCAGTTGCAAGCCAGCCACGACCAGGAACTGACACTGCGCTTGCACCAGCAAGGCCTGGAGCTGGTGAGCTTTCGCGTCAGCCGCAAGCAGGATTCCAGCAAAACACGCGTGAGCCAGCGTGAACTGCTCACCTTCTGCATCCAGCTCGAACAATTGCTCAGTGCTGGCGTGCCCATGCTGCAGGCACTGGACGACATCCGCGCAGCTTGTGAGCTTGGCGGGCTGCAGCAGCTTCTGGCGTCACTGATCCAGCAGATCGAGTCCGGTCAGTCGCTATCGCAAGCCATGCACGGCCATCCGGGCATCTTCGGACCAGTGTTCGTCAGCCTGATCGCAGCCGGTGAGCATAGCGGCCAGCTGACGCTGATCCTGCAACAGCTGGCTAACAGCCTGAGCTGGGAACAGGCGCTGCGTTCGCAGGGCAAGCGCTTGCTAGCCTACCCAGCCTTCGTGCTTGTTGTGGTGCTGGCGGTGGTGATATTCCTGCTGAATTATATGGTGCCGCAGATGGCCAGCTTCCTCAGCAGCCTGGGACAGGCGCTGCCGTTGCAGACCCGCATACTCATCGCCAGTGCCGATCTGGTGCGTGCCTATTGGCCCTGGATGCTGAGCGTACTGGCCGGGCTGATGTTCTTGACCCCTGTGATGTTGCGCCGCCACCCCGGTGCGGCGCTGTACTGGGACCGCCTGACCTTACGCTTGCCAGTATGCGGCGAGCTATTAAAGAAGATGCAGATGGCACGCTATGCACGCAACTTCAGCCTGATGTATCAGGCTGGCATCCCGGTGCTGCAGATACTGGCACTGTGCAGGGCGCTGGTCAGTAATCGCTCACTTGCTTTGGCACTACATCATATCGAACAGCATATCCATGCAGGTACTGGCCTGGCAGAAAGTTTCCAGCGCACGGGCAGCATGCCCGCGCTGGTGGTGCGCATGGTGCGTGTGGGCGAACAGACCGGGGCACTGGACCGCGCCTTGCTGAACGTCAGCCGCTTCTATGAACGCGAAGTGAATGATGCGGTGGACACCCTGCTAAGGCTGGTGGAACCGCTACTCACGGTGATACTGGGGCTATTGCTGGCGGGCATCATGTTCGCCGTGCTGAGCCCGGTGTATGACAGCCTAGGGCATCTGCCCCTCTGAGCAGCCATCATGTTCGCCCAGATCCGTTCCAGTCAGATCCGCTTCAGCGGGCTCAACATCAGCCACATTGGCTTATGCATCGCTCAGCACCATATCAGCCTGGCCCGCTACCGATTTGGCCGTGTAAGCGATTACCAGCAGTTTGCAGCAGACGATGCGGCCGGCCTGCAGGCTTATCTGCAGCGCTATCGCCGTGACCGTCTCACACTGATCGCCATGGATGACGCGCTGGAATTGCGTCTGGAATCCATACCCCCTTGCCGTGGACGCGCCCTGACCCAGCTGTTACAAAGGCGGCTAGCGCTGGCCTACCCGGACGCCGAACTACGTTGCGCACAACGGTTGAGTCAGCCGGGCGTGCATTCAAAGCCTGCGGCGTTGGCAGGCGACCCAACCGGGAACAACGCTGAACACAACGGCCTGCTGATGGCATTGACCCCCTCTAGCCGACTGCAGTCCTGCCTGGATCTGCTAGATCAACAGCAGTACCGCCTGGCCCACCTGATCGCTGGCGCCAGTCTGCTGCCCCGGTTACTCACCAGACTGAACCTGCCTATCGTACAGACCGTGTGTTACGAGGCGCTGCCGCAACAACTGCGCCAAACCTTTATCCGTCATGGGGAGGTCATCGCCTGCCGACTATTGCCAAGCCAGCAAGATCCAGCCGCCTGCCTCGCCAGTTGTGTGGAGGAAACCCACCGCCTGCGCAAGCATCTGCAACAGCATGGCTGGATACAGAGCGACCAGCCGTTGACGGTGGTGCTGGTTGACAGTGTGCATCTGCACTGGCCAGCGCTGCCTGCCACAGATCACGACCAGGAGACCTGGCGACGTGCTGATCCCGCGCAGCTGATCCCGCACCAGCACATTCTGGAAAATTCATCGGCGGCGTACCCTTTGCTGCTGTGCAACTCAGGCAAGCTTGGCCGCTTGCCCAACCTGATCCCGGCGCATCGCCAGCGGGCACTGCATTTATACCGCTGGCGCTGCAGCCTGGGCGTGCTCTCGGCCTGCAGCCTGTTGACCGCCACCCTCTATGCAACGCCCACCTTGCTGGAAGCAAAACGGCTGAGTGAGCAGCCAGCAGCGCGCTTAGCGGCGCTGGACAGCCGCATGACCGACGCCAGCCCAGCGTCCGCTAACACCACGCCCATGATGCAACTGGAACAAGCATTGCATCAGCCGCAGCCTGGCGCAGCTCAGATCCTTCAACATGTGGGCCTGGTGCTGGAAACCTTGCCGCAAGTCAGCTTGATGCAACTGCATTGGGATAGCCTGCAGCCCGGTCCGAGCACACTGCTGATCGAATTGCATGATACACAAGCTGATTCAAGGCCAGGTTCACACACTGGCGCCGGCGAGCACGCAGCGCTGACCGAATTGCGTTTGCAGTTGCAGCTGCAAAGCAGTGAGCTGGAGACGCTGCTAAGCAGGTTCAACGCTGACCCGGCATTCACACAGATCGAACTGCTCAGCACAGGCGGCAATGGCAAGGAAATACTGATCCAGCCCCGGCAGGCCGCCAAGCCGTCCTCGTTCGAGCTGCGTTTAAGACTGTTTGCCGGGGGCTCACCTACATGAGCTCACCTACATAAACTGTCCTTTATGTGCGCTCCGCCATGAACACCAGCCTTAACTTTCAGACCATGCGGCAATACCTGCAGGCACTGTGGCTATCCCTCAGCATCGGTGTAGCCTCGCTATGCAGCGCCCTAGCACTGGCCGCTTATGCCAGTCACGCGCATGCGCTGGCAGTGCATACCCTGCAGACGCAACAACAGCAGCAACAAGCACTGGCAGCCCAACAAGCGCGTCAACATCAACAGCAGCTGCAACAGCAACTGGACCAGGCTGCACTGCAGCGACTGCAATCCGAGGGCTGGTTCAATAGCGACCTTACCCAGCTAAGCTCGGCGCTGAGCCAGCAACTGGCAGCGCTGGCACAAACTCTGCAACTTGAACAACTCAGCATCAGCATCAAGCCCGCGCCGCGCGCGCTGCCTTTGGGCAGTCAGCACGGTAGTGATCAACACGTGTTGCATCTGCAAACCAGCTTGCTTTCACTGCACATGCAGATTTGGCATGAGGGTGATCTGGTCGGTGTGCTGCAGGCTTTGCAGTCGCAACATGGCGCACGGTTGCGCACCTTGGGTTGCAGCATGACACCTGCTTCATCCGCACCAGGCCTGCAGGTGAGCTGCGAGCTGGAATGGCGGGCGTTATTGAAAATGAAGCCCACGACATGAACAAACCTAGCTTGCCAACTTGGCGCATGCTGGTGCACGCGATAGTGCGTATCACCAGCATGACGGTGTTGGGCTGGATATCGCCTGCCTGCAGTGACGACCTGGGTCGACTGTTCACCGATCGTGCGCAGCGTGCCAGCCTGGACCTGCAGCGCAGCAAGCCTGCAGCAAGTGAGGCGGCGCAAACGCGTGCTCTGGAGATCGACAGCGCCATTGCTGCGCCTTTACCGGAAGACATGGCACCGCCTAGCCCGCGTTGGACCTTGCAAGGTTATGTGCAGGCGATCAGTGCAGCTTCTGACGGCGCAGGCTCTTCAAAGCCTGGCTTTTCAAACCTAGACTCTTCGAAGCTAGACTCTTCGAAGCTAGACGCTTCGAAGCTAGACGCTTCAAACACAGGCTCGGCCACCCTCTGGATCAACCAGACCATGACGCCGGTCGAGCCAGGCAAGGGCTGGGCCATGCGGTTCGTTCAAGCCCATGATCCGGCTTCCAGGCAGCGCCCGGACAAGCACGCAGACAAGCACCCAGCCAAAAAACTGGAACCCGGCTTTGAAGCCATCGTGGAACTACGACCACCCGGCCATGCCCACAGCCTGCGCCTCAGCGTGGGTGGCCCCGCTGTCCACCTATCCCCTGCGCCGCCATGATCAGCACTTCAAGTCATGCGATGCGGGCTTGCAGCACCAGCTTCATGAGGCAAAGCGGCGCAGTATTGATGGCGCTGCTGATGCTGATCTCGCTGCTGGCCGGCAGCAGCTTGCTGGCGCAGACCGTGCAGCAGGCGCGGCTATACCAACAGCACAAGACGCGCAGCGCGCTCGCAGCGGCACAGCAGGCTTTGCTCAGCTACGCCGTTGACCTCAGCCCCGGCAGTTGTACCGGCAATTGTCCGCGGCCGGGTGATCTGCCCTGCCCGGACCTGGACGATGACGGGATCGCCGAACTCAGTTGTGGCAATGCGGCCGGCAGTCAGCAGTCCAGACGGCTGGGGCGCCTGCCCTGGCGCACGCTGGGCCTGGACGACCTGCGCGATGGCAGCGGTGAGCGGTTATGGTATGCGGTTTCCAATCGCTACAAGAACAGCACACGCGCCTTTCCGCTCAATGCCGATACGGCAGGCACCATCACGCTGTACCAGCAGCACGGTTACCGCTTGCATGACGCGAACAACGCTCAAGGGCTGGTGGCGGTGATCCTGGCACCAGGCGCAGCACTGCAACGTATGGATGGCTTGCAGCAACAACGTGACAGCCTGCACAGCAACGACCCCAGCCATTACCTGGACAGCAATAGCCACGATGACAATGCCGGCTTCGTGGACGGCAGCAGTGACGGCTTCGTACTGGCCGAACTGTCCTCTCATTTCAATGATGCGCTGGCGGTCATCACCCAGCCGCAGATCCAGCAGCGCATGCAGCAACGTGTCGGCATGGAGGTCTCACGCGCCTTGCTGGATTACTTCTGCGGCGTGGGCAATAGCGATCATGTGGCTTCAACCTGCCTGGGGCCTGGCGGTGTGCGCTACCTGCCCGATGCTGCGGCCTTCAATGACAGCAGTTGCACAGGCACAGGCAGCCTGGCCGCTGGTCTATGTCTGGCTGTCACTGACCAGGGACGCATAGCCGCCCACGGGCTATCACCGGCCTGGGACAGCAGCTCTCTGCTGCGCGGTAGCACGGTCAACAACTGGTTCCAGCAGAATGGCTGGCGCAACCAGGTCTATTACGCACGTGCGCCAGCCTGTGGCGCCAGCAGTCCCGACTGTACCGGCAGCGGCGGCCTGCTCAACTTAAGCAATGCGTCACGCCTGCCGCAACACAACAAGATGGCGGTGGTGATCGCAGCAGGGCCTGCACTGCTCAACCAGTCACGAGCTTCCATGCTGTCCCTGAATGCTTATCTGGAAGGTGAGAATGCCCTGCCGGATCAGCACTTCGAGCGCCGACGTCTGTCGGCTAGTGACTTCAATGACCTGGCCACCAGCCTGCCCTGATGACCACTTGCACACACAAACGGCAGCATGCAGCACAAAAAGGATTCTCGCTCGTGGAAATGGCCATGGTGCTGGCCATGGTCGGTTTGTTGTTGGGCAGCATGAGCACACCGCTTAGCGCTTTGCGGGAGCAGGCCCACCAGCGGCAAACACGCCAGCAACTCAGCGAGGCTCACGACGCCCTGATCGGTTATGCGATCAGTCACGGCCACCTGCCCTGTCCGGCGGTTTCCGCCCTTGATGGCAGCGAGGACCGTGATCCGGGCACGCTAGCCTGCAACAAGCGGCTAGGCCTGCTGCCCTGGTCTGCATTAGGCATAGCTGGACTGGACAGCTGGCAGCATCGCCTGGGCTACAGTGTCACCGCCGCTTATGCCGATGCGGCCAACCGCATCCAGATCGCCAGCCTGGCCAACCGCGATATCACCCTGCGCACCCGTAACCAGTCGGGCACTCTGGTCAACCTCAGTAACAGCAACAACATCCCGGCGGTAGTGGTTTCACATGGTGCACGGGCGGGTGGTGCCTGGAACGCCGATGGCAGCAAGGTCACCGACAGCAGCACCAGCAATAGCGACGAAGCAGTCAACAGCGATGGTGACGGCAGGGTCTATATACAGCGTGTAGCCAGTGACAATCCGGATCAGCCCGGTGGTGAGTTTGACGATCTGCTGGTATGGTTATCCCCTCATCTTTACCTGAGTCGCGTGCTGGCCGCTGGTCAGTTGCCTTGAACCATGAATGATCAACAATTACTGCGTTACAGCCGCCACATCCTGCTGCCGCAGATCGGCTATGAAGGCCAGCAGCAACTGGTCAATAGCCATGCACTCATCCTGGGTGCAGGCGGCCTGGGCTCGCCTGTCGCACTTTATCTGGCTGCTGGGGGGGTGGGTACACTGACCATCTGTGACGACGACGTGGTGGACCTTACCAATCTGCAACGGCAGATCGTGCACAGTAGCGCCAGCGTGGGCATCAACAAGGCCGAGTCAGCCCGCAGCACCTTGCAGGCGATCAACCCGGAAGTGCAAGTGAACGTGATCCGTGAGCGCTCGCCAGAAGCGGCGCTCGCCACACTGGTGGCAGCCGCGGATGTGGTGATCGACTGCAGCGATAATTTCAAGACACGCTATGCCCTGAACCGCGCCTGCGTGATGGCGCGCAAACCGCTGGTCTCCGGCGCCGCCATCAATTTTGAAGGCCAGGTCAGCGTATTCGACATGCGCAACGCCGAAAGCCCCTGCTACCACTGCCTGTTTCCGGACATGGGCAACGAAGAAGGCATGCGCTGTGCGGAGAACGGCGTGTTTGCCCCGCTGGTGGGCATGATAGGGGCCACCCAGGCGGCCGAGGCCATGAAGCTGCTGCTGGGCGTGGGAGATAGCCTGCAAGGCCGCTTGTTACTGCTGGATGTGTTGCAGATGGATTGGCGCACGATACGCCTGCATCGCGATGCAGATTGCCCGGTGTGCTCGGGCCGTAGTTGAAGTGTGCTGGGTGAAACTGACTCCCGCGCCATTCAAACGGCACGGGAGTCCAAGCTCAAATCGGGCCTTAGTTCTTGCCGCCAGGGCCAGCCAGATACCAGACGATGAGGCCAACCACAGGGAAGAAGATCACACCCAGGATCCACAGGATCTTGGGTAAGGTTTCCGCCGAGCTTTGAGCGATTTTGATGATCGCGTAGATATCGGCGATCAGAATCAGTAAACCGAGCAATGAGGACATGCAATTCTCCTGTTATTTGCCGCCAGTCAAGGCTTTGACGGCGTTGATGATATCGCCTGGCATCACGACGATCTTGCTGTTTTCCGAAACGGAAATCTTTTGCATGGCCTGGATATAACGGTCACCGAGCAGGAAGGTGGCCGAGTTGGCATGCTCATGCACCATGCTGGAAATGAGGCGTATGGATTCAGCCGAAGCTTCAGCGGCTACTTTCTGTGCTTCAGCATCTTTACGGGCCGCTTCCAGACGCGCTTCTGCGTTCAGGATGATGGCCTGTTTCTCGCCTTCGGAACGCGTCACCAGCGCCACGCGTTCACGCTCTGCCGAGGCCTGCATCTCCATGGCCTGCTGCATATTGGGTGAGGGTTTGATGTCCTGGATCTCGACCGATTTCACCGTCAGGCCCCAGTCCGCCGCCTCGTCCGCAATGGAGGCTTTCAGCTCGGCCTTGATACGGTCACGCGAGGTCAGCGCCTGATTCAGGTCCATGCCACCGATGATGGAACGCAGACTGGTCTGCACCATGTTGCGCATGGCTTCCGCGAAATTATCGATGCCATACACCGCGCGCTCGATATTGGTCACCTTGATGAAGGCCACGGCATTGGCCAGGATCACCGCATTGTCCTTGGTGATGACTTCCTGCTGCGGGATCTCCAGGATGATGTCCTTGGTGGTGACTTTATAGCTCACCTTGCTGAACACCGGGTTGATCACGTGCAGGCCGGGCGTGATCACGGCGCTGAACTTACCCAGCCGCTCCACCACCCACTCCTCCCCCTGCGGCACGATGCGTATGCCCTTCCAGATCAGGATGAACACAGGGATCAGCAGTACAAACATGAATTCGGTCATGATGGTTCCTTAGTGAGCGCTGCCTGTGGCAGGCATGTTCAATCGCCAGTCGCGCGCACGCGCAAGGTGTTACCTTCTACCGCGACGATCTCGGCTTCCGCCCCCACCGCGAGTGGCTGATCCGCGATGGCGGCCCATACACGGCTCCCCATCACGCCTTGGGCAAACTCGATACGTCCGGCCTGACGCGGGCTGACCGCCTCGATGATGATGCCGGTACGGCCTACCTCGTCCCCACGCGATTGCCCCACACGCAGGTCCCCTGCGGCCGACTTCTTGTAATTGAGCTTCCAGATCGCCAGCGAGCCTATGGACAGTGCCGCAAACATGAACAGCTGCGCAGACAAGGGCAGACCGGGCAAGGCCCACATCGCCCCACTCAGGCACAGGGCGGCAATACCAAACCACAGGATGTACAAGGTGCCGGTGGCCATTTCAAGCGCCAACAACACCAAGCCTAGCACCCCCCAGCTCCAGATCGGTTCCAATTCAGTCTCCCAGGCTTGCAGTAGGTTTCAGGTCCAGATTCAAATCGAGCGGTTCACTGCTGTCATGCTAGCAGATTTTTGGGAAATGGAACCGCCGCAAGGCCGCATGCTCAAAGCGGGGTATGCCTTCCCCCGTCCACATCGTCTGGTTCAAGCGTGATCTGCGCATCCACGACCACGCGCCACTTGCCGAAGCCTGCCGTGCTGGTCCGGTATTAGCGCTGTTCGCCTGGGAGCCCAGTGTGCTGGCTGGCGCAGACTATGCAGAACAGCATGCGCAGTTCGCCGAGGAATGCATGAATGCGCTGCGCGACGATCTCGCCCAGCTTGGGCTGCCCCTGCTGGTTTGGCCGCACGGCATCCTGGATGCCTTGCAGCAGTTGCGCCGTCATGTACAGATCGCTGCACTATGGAGCCATGAAGAGACTGGCAACGATGCCACGTTCAGCGTGGATAAAGCAGTTGCCCACTGGTGTCGCACGCATGGCACGCACTGGCATGAATACCCGCAGCATGGCGTGGTGCGCCGCCTGGCTGACCGCAACCGCTGGAACGGCCTGTGGGAGCAGCGCATGCGTGCCGCACAATACCAGCTGCCCACGCAGATACGCGCCGCTGTGATCCCGGTCAGCCTGCTGCACAACACCATGCCACGACCACGCGCGGCAGGCACGGATAAACCGCGTCGCCAGACCGGAGGCCGTCAGCCCGCCATCGCACTGCTGGAGGATTTTCTCGACGGCCGCGCCGCGCGTTATCGGCCTTGCATGTCCAGTCCGCTGACCGCCAGTAGCGCTTGTTCACGCTTATCCCCTTATCTGGCATGGGGCACGCTGAGCATGCGCGAACTAGTACAGGCCACACGCCAGCGTCGCATCGCCCTGAAACTGCAGGATGCGGCCGCACCCAGAGGCCTGTCTGCCGGGCTGACCGCATTCGAAAGCCGTCTGCACTGGCATTGTCATTTCATGCAGAAGCTGGAATCGGAACCGGCGCTGGAATTCCACAATCTGCACCGTGCTCATGACTGCCTGCGCGCAGCCGAACCCAGCAGCGTGGAGCAGCAGCAACGCCTGCACGCCTGGACGCGCGGCGAGACCGGCTGGCCACTGGTGGATGCCTGCATGGCCATGCTGCGCCACACCGGCTGGATCAATTTCCGCATGCGCGCCATGCTGATGAGCAGCGCGTCTTACCTGTACTGGCTGCACTGGCGCACCCCTGGCCTGCATCTGGCACGCGAATTCACCGACTACGAACCGGGCATCCATTGGCCACAGGTGCAGATGCAGTCTGGCACCACGGGCATCAACGCCTTGCGCATCTACAACCCCATCAAGCAGGCCCATGACCAGGACCCCAGCGGTGCGTTCGTGCGCCACTGGCTGCCTGCGCTGCGCCAGGTGCCGGATAGCTGGATATTTGAACCCTGGCACATGCCAGCGGCGCTGCAATTACGTGCGGGCTGCGTGATCGGCCGCGACTATCCGGCCCCGCTGTTGGATGTGGAAACCGCCACCCGCGAGGCCCGCGCACGCATTTTGGCGGTACGCCGGCAACTGGAAGCACGCCAGCAAGCGCGCGAGGTGGTGCACAAGCATGCCTCGCGCAAAGGCATGCCGGGCAGCGCACGCGACGCGCAAGGCAAAGAGGTCGCCGCACGCCGTGGACGCCAAACCAACCATCATCAACTGGACCTGTTCTGAATCATGGCCACACCACTCACACTCCCACATGACCACCAGGAACGACTGGCCTTGATACGCCAGACCTTTCCGGACGCCACTGGCCCGGACCTGGCCGACCACTGGCGTGGGGGGCGGCTCGCTGCACTCAGCACACTGGCCACCGTGGATGGCATCGCCTACGGGCGTAGCCGCAATTTCCTGGATGGCGCGGTGACGCGCCTGTCCCCGTACCTGCGCCATGGCTGCATCACCCTGAACGAGGCCATCAAGGCGGTGCAACTCAAGCACGGCGCACGCGCCGAGAAGCTGTTGTTCGAATTCGCCTGGCGTGACTACTGGCGGCAGGTATGGACCATGCAGGGCGACGCCATCCGCTCCGACATGGAGTCACCCAAAGTGGCGGTGGGCCGCGCACCACTGCCCGCGGATGTGCTGGCGGGCGAGACCGGCTTGCCGTGCATGGATGCTTTCGTCAGCGACCTCGTCAACGACGGTTATGTGCATAACCATGCCCGCATGTGGTTCGCGGCCTACCTGCTGCACTGGCGCAAGGTGGACTGGCGGGCGGCAGCGGACTGGTACGAAGCGCAGCTGCTGGACGGCGACATCGCCTCCAACAGCCTGTCCTGGCAATGGGTGGCCTCCACCTTCGGCGCCAAACCCTACTATTTCAACAAAGAGAACCTGGAAAAATACAGCGCGGGACGCTATTGCCAGGATTGCACCGCCCAGTGCCCGTTCGACGACAGCTACGAGGCGCTCAACCAGCGCCTGTTCAGTCCGCCACGCGCACCGGCACGCCAGTATGCCGTGAAAGCGCTGCCTGCCATGAGTACGCCTGCCGGCAGCAAGACCACGGTGCTGGTGCACGACGAGATGCTGTCCCCTTTGCATCCACTGCTGGCCGAGGCGGAACACGCCGTGTTCATCTTCGACCCGGCATTACATGGACACTGGGCGCTGCACCGGCTGCAATTCATGGCGGATTGCCTGAGCGAGATGGAACAGGTGAGCGTGTGGGTGGGCGATACACGGGCCGTGTTGAGCGCACTGGATATAGGTGGCATCGTCACGCAAGCCTCGCCGAACCGGGATCTGCAGCGCTTGCTGGCGAAATTCGCAGTGCACTGGGTGGCAGAAGAGCCGATCGCGGAGGTGGAACTGCGTGCCAGCGACTTGAAACGCTTCTCGCGTTACTGGCAAAAAGTCGGCCCGCAACTGCTTGGCGACAGCGACTATCGCAAGCCCTGACCCGCGATGCGCTGGCTGCCCAGACTGCCGACAGGCTGGGTGGCTGTGCTAAAATCGTGTCCTTATGACGACACCAAACTCCCCTATTCATCCCCCCGTCCAGCCTGCCGCGCAATCGATCGAAAATCCCTTGGCGCTCGAAAATCCCTTGGCGCTGGCAAAGTCCTTTGAGCCCAAAGAGATAGAAAGCCGCTGGTACCAGTTCTGGGAAAGCCGCGGCTACTACGCCGCAGGCGCTGACAGTAGCAAGCAGGACAACTTCTGCATCCTGCTACCACCACCCAATGTGACCGGCACGCTGCACATGGGCCACGGCTTCAACCAGACCCTGATGGACACGCTGACACGCTATCACCGCATGCGTGGCGCCAACACCTTGTGGCAACCGGGTACCGACCATGCCGGCATCGCCACGCAGATCGTGGTGGAACGCCAGCTCGATGCACAAGGCATCAGCCGCCATGAACTGGGCCGCGAGAAATTCCTGGAAAAAGTCTGGGAATGGAAAGAATACTCCGGCGGCACCATCACCCAGCAGATGCGCCGTCTGGGCACCTCGCCAGACTGGAGCCGCGAGCGCTTCACCATGGACGCCGGCCTCAACAAGGTGGTCACCGACAGTTTCGTGCGCCTGTATCAGGAGGGCCTGATCTACCGTGGCAAGCGTCTGGTGAACTGGGACGTGAATCTGGGCACGGCTGTCTCTGACCTGGAAGTGTTGCAGGAGGAAGAAGACGGCCATCTGTGGCACATCAACTACCCGCTGGTCGACGCCGATACAGTCAAGGGCCTGACGCACCTGACCGTGGCCACCACGCGCCCGGAAACCATGCTGGGCGATGTGGCCGTGATGGTGCATCCTGAAGATGAACGATATCAGCACCTGATCGGCAAATCCGTGCAGCTACCACTGTGCGGCCGTAGCGTTCCGGTCATTGCCGATGACTATGTAGACCGCGAGTTCGGCACCGGCGTGGTCAAGGTCACGCCTGCGCATGATTTCAACGACTATGCCGTTGGGCAGCGCCATGGCCTGTCCATGATCAGCATCCTGACGCTGGACGGACACATCAACGAGGCAGCACCAGCCCCATACCAGGGTATGGAACGTTTCGCGGCACGCAAGCAGGTGGTGGCTGACCTGGAAGCGATTGGCGCGCTGGGAAAGACCGAGAAACACAAACTCAAGGTGCCACGTGGTGACCGTACCGGTGTGGTCATCGAACCCATGCTCACCGACCAGTGGTTCGTGGCCATGAGCAAGCCTGGCGCGGATGGCAAGAGCATCACCGAAAAAGCGCTGGAGGTGGTTGCTGATGGCAAGATCCAGTTCGTGCCGGAAAACTGGGTCAATACTTACAACCAGTGGCTCAATAACATCCAGGATTGGTGTATCTCGCGTCAACTGTGGTGGGGTCACCAGATCCCGGCCTGGTACAGCGAGGATGGCAAGGTGTATGTGGCGCACGACGAAGCGGAAGCGCAGGCCATGGCCGCCAAAGATGGCTACACCGGTGCACTCACGCGCGACAACGATGTGCTGGATACCTGGTACTCGTCTGCGATGTGGCCGTTCTCCACGCTGGACTGGACCGGCGATGAGACAATCGATACCCACAACCAGATGCTGCAACAGTACCTGCCTTCCTCCGTGCTGGTCACCGGCTTCGACATCATCTTCTTCTGGGTGGCGCGCATGGTCATGATGACCAAGCACCTTACCGGCAAGATCCCATTCAAGCATGTGTATGTGCACGGCCTGATCCGCGATGCGGAAGGCCAGAAGATGAGCAAATCCAAGGGCAATGTGCTTGACCCGATCGACCTGATCGACGGCATCGCGCTGGATGCGCTGATCAAAAAGCGCACTACCGGCCTCATGAACCCCAAGCAGGCAGAGCAGATCGAGAAGCGCACGCGCAAGGAATTCCCGGAAGGCATCCCGGCGTTTGGCACCGACGCGCTGCGCTTCACCTTCGCCTCGCTGGCCAGCCCCGGCCGCGACATCAAGTTCGACCTGCAGCGCTGCGAAGGCTACCGCAATTTCTGCAACAAGCTGTGGAACGCCACACGCTTCGTGCTGATGAACTGCGTGAATGAAGACGGCACGCCGCAAGACAACGGCCTGGAAGAATGCCGTGATGGCTATCTGGAGTTCTCGCAGGCCGACCGCTGGATCGTCAGCCAACTGCAGCGCAGCGAAGCCGAGGTGGAACGTGCGTTCAGCGAATACCGCTTCGACCTGGCCGCCAAAGCCATCTACGAATTGGTGTGGGACCAGTATTGCGACTGGTATCTAGAGCTGGCCAAGGTACAAATTCAACAGGGTAACGCAGCACAGCAACGTGCCACACGCCGCACCCTGCTGCGCGTACTGGAGACCATGCTGCGTCTGGCGCACCCCATCATGCCGTTCATCACCGAAGAGATCTGGCAGACCGTAGGCCCGCTGAGTGGTCGCGACCTCCACAGCCCAGGCCCCAGCATCATGCTGCAAGCCTACCCGGTTAGCCAGGCCAGCAAGATCGACACGCAGGCCGAAGCCTGGGTGGCCACGCTCAAAGCCGCGGTCGATGCCTGCCGCAGCCTGCGTGGCGAGATGGGCGTTTCCCCCGCACAACGCGTGCCACTGATCGCCGCTGGCGATGCTGAACAGCTAAGCCACTATGCGCCTTACATCAAGGCACTGGCCAAGCTGGCCGAGGTGGAGATCCTGGCTGATCTGCCGGAAGCCGACGCGCCGGTAGCGCTGGCGGGCGATTTCAAGCTCATGCTCAAGATCGAGATCGACGTGGCAGCGGAAAAGGAACGCCTGGGCAAGGAAGTGGCGCGGCTGCAAGGCGAGATCGCAAAAGCGCAGGCCAAACTGGGCAATGAAGGCTTTGTTGCACGTGCACCGGTTGCCGTAGTGGAACAGGAGAAGGCGCGCCTGGCCGAGTTCAGCACCACGCTGGAAAAGTTGCAAGCGCAGCTGGCCAAGCTGAAATAAGCGGACGCTGCTAACAAAAAACGGGGTGCTGCAATGCGGCACCCCGTTTTGCTATGAGCACCACCACGGTGAGTAACACCACGGGTGAACACTGTGCGCTAGCACTATGGTTCAACACTGCGGGTTAATTTTTCGGTCAACACCAGGCAGCGCCAGTGCTTATGACGCGCTGGCTTGAGGCGCCGCACACCCGCAGCGGTGGCAGAATTTGGCAAAAGCACTTTTACGCGCCTGGCACTGCGTGCAATGGTCATGCAGGCCGATGCCGCAATGCGGACAAAAGTCGATGCTGGCGTCTTTCAGATCCACCTGACGTTCACAACCCGGACACAGCTGTTTGGCCAGCCGCGCCAGGGCGATGTCGTAACTCAGCTCCACGCGGCGCTGCGCATCCGGCAATTGCTCGGCCAACTTCTGCTTCTCCAGATACGCGTTCAAGGCGATGATGGCCTGACGCCCGATCACCACGGTCAACACGATCCCCACCAGATAGCGCACATAGCCGCCGTAGCTGGGCAGATAAGGCACCAGCTCGACGAAAAAGGCGAACAGCGCGAACAGGATGAAGCCCCAGACAAACGGCCAATAGGCGGTTTTGCGCTTTTTGGCGAACAACCAGGCGGCAATCACCAGCAAAGGCAAGGTCAGCATCAGCCGGTACAGGAATACCTGGATCTCCTGATGGTGCCACTGCTGGTCCAGCTTTTCCTGTGCAGCCTGCTCCAGCACCGCCAACTTGTCCTGCAAGGCCTGCTGTGCCTGTGCAGCTTGATCCTGCTGCTGGCTCAGCGCATCCACCTCGGCCAGACGCTGACGTTGCTGCTGCTTGAGGCTGTCCAGTGCCTGGGTACGCTGAATCAGCGCCTCATCCTGGGAAGCTTGTTCGGTGGCACTGCGTGTGGCCAACCAGTTATTGAAACTGGCATAGGCGGTGTTGTAGTCATTATTGGCAGTATCCAGACGGATCTGCGCCTGATGGGCTTGTTCGTTGAGATCACTGCGTGACTGCTGTGCCAGCTTGAGTGCATCACGCAGCTCCCCGGCAGCAGGCTGTTGGATGAAATCATCCAGGCTGTAATCACGCGTGACTTGCGGCAAATCACCGATGATGGTGCCGCCCAGGCCGATCAGAAAGCTGGCGAACACGATGGCGATGGTCCACAAGCCACGGTTGAACCACTTTTCTGACAAGCGCAGGCCTTTGCTCATGGCATCACACCCTTCTAGATAAACCAGTCAAACCGGATTCAATGGCAGGCCAGCATGATCGACCTGACCACCGACCTGGCTGCACCACCTTACAAACAGGCGGGCGGATGACTCACGCAACACGCTTGCGGATATGGAAGATGAATTCCTTCTTGGGCACTGCTTCGTTCTCTTGCATGGCAAGCATCTCGTGGCCAGTCTGCTTGCAGAAGGCCTGAAAATCTTTCACCGAGCCAGGATCGGTGGCCAGCACTTTGAGTACCTGACCCGCCGTGATCTCGGCCAACCCCTTCTTGCAGCGCAGGATGGGCAGCGGGCAGTTGAGCCCGCGCGCATCCAGTTCCTTATCAAACTCCATACCGTTTCCTACTTGCTGCCAAACGCATAACCGGCCTTGCCCCAGGCCAGCACGCCACCGCGCAGGTTATATACCTGTTCACGGCCCTTGCTGGCCAGAAAGCTGGCGGCATGTGCGGAACGGATACCGCTGTGACAGTAGAACACCAGCGGCACATCCTCTGACAGCAGCGCTTCATGTTTCATGGGGATGTTGGCGAGCGTGATGTGCAGCGCGCCGGGGATGATGCCACG
The DNA here is from genome assembly GCF_005502435.1 of Methylobacillus flagellatus. Taxonomy (GTDB): domain Bacteria; phylum Pseudomonadota; class Gammaproteobacteria; order Burkholderiales; family Methylophilaceae; genus Pseudomethylobacillus; species Pseudomethylobacillus flagellatus_A. The sequence continues at coordinate 27,000 of NZ_SCOU01000004.1, read as the reverse complement.
CGCGACTTCGTCGTCATTACGCACATCCACCAACTGGATCTTTTGCACGGCGAGCAATTGATGCAACTGCTCGGCTTCGATTTCCTGATAAGCACTCATTAACTTGCTACCTTCATTTGATACTCTAGACTAGGCATGACGATCGGAACCTGCACCGGATCGACGGCTCATACATGAATAAGGTTTTTATTGTGTTTTAATCGTTTGATTATAACCCCAAGCCCATCATGCTGCGCTGACCGGCTTGGACTGGAACAGGAGTGTACACATGCAAACAGTAGTGATCACCGGCGCGAATCGCGGCCTGGGACTGGAATTCGTACGGCAATATGCAGCAGATGGCTGGCTGGTCCACGCCTGTTGCCGTGCACCAGCGCACGCCAAGGCCCTGAACGCGCTGGCAGACCAGCACCCGGCACACATCCAGTTGCACGCACTCGATGTGGCCGACCATGCGCAGATAGACCGGCTTGCCAGCGCACTGTCCACACAGGCTGTGGATGTGCTGATCAACAACGCTGGCATCTATGCCGACACCCATGACAGCCGCTTCGGCCACACCGACTATGCCGCTTGGGCAGACGCATTCCGCATCAACAGCATGGCGCCTCTGAAAATGGCCGAGGCGTTCCACCGCCATCTGCTGCGTGGCAACGCCAGAACCATTGCCACCATCACCAGCAAAATGGGCAGCATCGCGGATAACGGCAGCGGCGGCAATTATCTGTACCGCTCTAGCAAGACAGCAGTGAACATGGTGGTGAAGAGCCTGGCGCTGGACCTGGCAAAGGACGGCATCAAAGCGGTGCTACTGCACCCGGGCTGGGTGCTGACCGACATGGGTGGCCCGAACGCACTGATCACGCCCGAGCAAAGTGTCACTGGCATGCGCGACATCATCGCCAACTTGCATCCTGACGACTCAGGCAGCTTCTTCGCTTACGATGGGAAAACGGTGCCCTGGTAAAGCAATGTGGTCTGATAACTAACGTTCGATAGCCGTCAGATCAGAGGATCACGATATTGTCAGCGCTGAACATGCCTTGCGCCACCACTTCGATCTGAGCAAACAAGACAGGGGCTGCTTTGCCTAGGCCGTCCTTGTCATAATACAGTTCGCCCGTGGACTGATTGAACAGAAGATAATCGTTATTATCCCGTCCATCCATACTGCCCGTGTAGGCATACAACTGGTCTTCAGGAAGATCACCTTTTGCGAGTCGCCCGAACACGGATTTACTCAGACCCAACTTGTCGAGCTCGACTTCGAAGTTGATAACCGTGTCCATGTTGACCGTCGCTGAAAGCTTACTGTCAAACAGAAGCAGATCTGCACCAATGCCGCCGTCCAGAAGATCATTCCCTTTACCGCCAGACAAAACATCGTTACCAGCTTCACCCCAGATGAGGTCGTCCCCTGCCAAGCCATTCAAACGATTAGGGTTGTCACTACCTTCGATCAGGTTGGCCTTTGAGTTGCCATTAAGCAATCGAGCGTTCCCTTCCAGAATGAAATGCTCGATATTATTGATGGACTTAATCAAGTCCACACTTACCATCACGGTATCGAAACCACCATTAGCAGACTCCGATACCTTATCGCCGATGTTATCTATTTTATAAGTATCATTACCACGCCCACCCTGCATCTTGTCGGCACCCAGTCCGCCATCCAAAGTATCGTTCCCGTCCAACCCAGTAAGGCTGTTAGCCAAACCGTTACCTGTCAATTTGTTATTTAGCGCATTCCCAGTCACTTTGATTGAGGGAGCTAACAACTCGACATTTTCGACATTGTCGACCAGCTTCTTGATATCGAATGGTGTACGCAAAGTGTCTGTACCTTGGCCAGCAAGCTCTATCACTACATCACGCACATTATCGAGCACATAAACGTCATGTCCTCGCCCACCCTGCATCCTGTCGTTACCAGCGCCACCATCCAGCGAATCGTTACCATCAGCGCCAATGATGATGTCGTTACCGGTGCTACCGTTGATACGGTCATTGGCAAACGTACCGAGCAATTCATCGTTAGCCGCAGAACCGTTCAATGTTGATTCGATGCTAAGGAATGAGTTGATACGGAAGCTATATTGATCTGGATTAAAACTAGCCCCAACTTCGACAGAGACGAAATAAAGGCCTTCGACAGGGGCAAGAAACTCATAGGTCAGGTCTGACCCGATCTTTTGTGAGCTTTGTAACACACCACGCGCATCCCAGATGCTCACTTCGTAGCTACCAGCAGGCGCCGTTGCTGGCGGGTCGAATGCCAGACTGTATTTGCCACGCTGGTCTACATCGAAGCTAAAGAAATCCCTGTCTTGCTCCGAATTGAGGCTAGCAATCGCGGTAGTACCGATCAATGTCGGATCTGCAAACTGCGGCTCGTCATTGAACTCGATCTCACCAAATGCAGCTTCACTAGGTAATGCGGAAACCAGCAAGTTATATTGGCTGCTACTGTACTGATCCCCTGCAGAAACCTCCACATAGTAAGTGCCAGGTGGGATGCTTTTGACGAAATTAGTAAATCCGATGCCATTTTGATTGGTATAAACAGGCACGGTTGAGGTAGGGCTGTCGAACAATTTGAGGCTGAAACTAGCAGCATCACCAGAGAACTTCAGATTGAGCACGATTGGGCTGGAGGTCGTGAACTTGAATACATCCACATCTTTAGCAGAATTGAGTTGCCCTCCCATATCCACACCAAAGATCCCAGCATCTGCTTGCAGGCGATCATTATTTAACTCGGATTCGAATGCCATGTTAGCCTCAGAGATTTTTCATCGTTGATTTGGCCGCAACATCTATGCCAGTCATTGATTATCCAGATCGTCTTTTCAGTATCGAAACAAATTCATAAGTCACTGATGTTTATTATGATTAACGTGAGCTACGAAGCAGCCATGTTTACAACGACAGCCAGGATTGGCTATATTGAGCAAAGTGGTTATTAACAGCCACCATGCACTGCGTTTCGACTTGAGCCCGAGATCTCAGGCTAAGTTGGGTGATTATGACAAACAACAAAAAAGGGTTTAGTCCGAAGACTAAACCCTTTTGGAATCTGGTGGCAGGGGCACCATCGAACAAATCCTTACAAGCCTTTATCTAAGCCAATCTAACAAAACTCAATCAGTGAGTTGCCCCCAAAGTTGCCCCCTAATTTTGTTGTGAAGAGCTAGATCGATATTGTTTTGTCCCTCGCAGCCTTTGCTGCTTTTGTAGGTGGCGTAAGTAACTCACCAGCGAGATCATGCAGCTTAAGCAGCAGCGCCAGGTGAGACTGTGCCCATAAAGGCAAGGGCGTAGCTGTGGCATTCAGCCAGTTAGAGACAGCCACCTTGCTCAACCCCGTGGCCATTGCAAAGTCACTCTGTTTCCAGCCCAGCTTATCAAGCCCGGCTCTGAATTCATCTGGCGTCATTTTGATTAAACCTTTTTTCGCTGGTGGGTGCTAGCCTAAGGCTAGCACCTATTGTTTGATAAATATAGTTTATCGATTATTTGATGTTCGATAAATTAAAAGTGGGAAATGGAATATTAAAAATACACAAAATTTAACTAATAGTGGGAAATTGTTAAATAAAGTTATATTCACTTCTGATAACGAACATTATGTAAAGTGCACACTAAATCCAAAGTGGGAAATTGTTAATAATCATGCACTTACATACAACACGTCAAACACCCCCCACCCCCTGTAACTCACGCTCATAAAAATCTGATTAAGCATACGGTCTAGAGGCAAAGGACCCCATACATTTGATACCCCCCTACCAGTCATGGGTAGCGTGGCTAATCGATTTTTAGGGGCATCTGACTTAAAGATCGATGATCTGCCCACCCTACCCACTATTGATGAAGATCACTCCCCAATCGGCATATAACTCAAACGGACATGACCATTAAAACGAAACAGGCAGCCAACAGTTTTTTTGCGCTGTTGGGTCTTCATGACACCTTCCACCACGCGCATTTACTTTCAGTCATCGATATTTTCGGTTGGGACAGGTTGGGACAGTTGGGACATGGCGTCTTCATTGGCTTCCAGCCGTCCCAACTATTTTTAACCGAGTTGGGACAGTTGGGACAAATTGTCCTAGCAAGTCCCGTGCTGTCCGGCAAATTGGCTACGTTTCATCATCACTAAAAATTTTAGAGGTTATCCGGTAGCACCTCGGATACTCGCCACCCGGTAGCCGCTCCTTACGCTTGAAACTTTTACCTTCGGTCATCAGCATGCCACGCTCAACCATCAACCTGCATACAGTCCGATAATCAAATCCAGTGCACACCTCTTGCTCAAAGGTCACAGGGAACACGTAATACTCTGTGTCCTTGGCTTTCTTCTCATCCCCTTCCGGATGAAACTTGCCCGTGTGTATCGGCTTGCCATCATCATCCTTAGCCTCGATATGTTTACGATAGCCCGCACGGTTCACCGTCTTAGCCGCGTGCGTATCATCTGCTACGGTTCTATCCCAATCGGTGAAGCGTGCTTCCCCGTGCATCTCGAAGAATCTACGCACCTGGGCAAGCATGGCAGCAGATTCCTGATTACCAGCCCCACCACGTTGCGATAGCCACGCCTTGAAGCATGTTTCAGCTGCTTGGCGGGCTTCACCAAGCTGCCAGCCTGTGATGCCCCATATGGTGGCCAGCTCACCAGCTGCACCCACCAAGGCAAAGCGTAATGCTGCCCGGCTAGCCTGCCCACCAGCATCAGCCGCCAAGTGTGTGCTGGTGAATATCGCTTGAGCCTTCTTAACTGCACCAGGTGCATCAGCCTGATGCTGCACCAGCTTTTCAAGGTAGGCGATTGCTGGTGCCCCGTAATATTTCAATGCCGCATCAGTAATTGTCTTGGAGAAAAGCGAGCCGCTATCAGATCCATTTAGGCTGTCGAATAGGCCAAAGCCAGCACCTGCATCAGCGGGGATATCAAGCAAGCGTATCTCCTGCCCTGCTTTGGGCTTGCGGTTCGCCTGAGCCATGTGTTCAGCTAGCCCGGCTTCACCGCTTGATATGAATAGCAGCCTCCAGCTCGCGGTTTCCCGCATTGTCCCTGTACGGCCTGATCGCACCTTGCCGCTACCATTAGCCAGCATGTAAGCTACTTCACCAGCGGCCTTAGGGTCAACCTGGCTTAATTCATCCAGCACCAATAGACAATCAGAGTGCTGTGCAGCCAGCGCCTCAAGCCCGTTATCAGTTGCCCGCCAGCGTTGCAGATACTCAGCACCTCCCCACACCGATGCGGCCACCCTTAACGCTGTTGTCTTACCAGTCGAGCTATCGCCTCGATAATGAAAGCCTCCCGATTCCATGCCAGTAATATCGAGCAACGGTGCAGCAAAAGCCGCAGCGATCGCAAACACTAGGCGAGAGTTACCAGCACTCGCAGCAGCTACATGCTTTTGCCAGTCCGCCAGCTTGCCCTTTGCCTTGAAGCTGTTAGGTGCAGCATTCGCGGACTGATACAAAATACGCTCATCAGCTTGGCCAATGGTGCGGTCAGGCATCACAAATACACCAGCATGCCAGCCAGTACGTTCTACGCATCGCGCCCGCGTAACAACATCGGCAGTTTGAATATATTGGGTTAGCAGGTTCCGAGCCTTGGTCATGGTAGACATCTGCAAGCCCATGCTTAAGAGCACACCGCGATATTCCGCCCCGTCCCCTTTCAGTAACTCCATAGGCATTGCCCATGCGTGGTGGGTGCTGTCCAGATCGTCGAACTCAAGCAATCGCCCCCAGGATTCATTTTTAGCATCACGAGTAACGGCAGTTATTTCCAGCTTGGAGCATATCCACAGCGGTGGGGCATCAGTGCCGGTGTCGTTTTTGCCAAAGTACCAGACGCCTTTATCATTCAGGTGAAAGCGGGTTATTGGCAATTCAGCAGATTCAGCTGGTGCAGACGTCTGCACCAGTAAAAATTCAGGCTTAGCCGCCACCAGCGCCATTTTTTCCGCTGTCCATCCTCTGGCCAGCAGATCGGCGGCATCATCCTTATCTGCAAGCGGTTCCTCGAAAGCTTCCAGGTTGATTGTCTGCACGCTGGTGGCCTTGGCTTCATTGGCCAGACCTGCCACCAGCCGCATGCAATCTGTCCCCGCCTTGTCGTTATCTGGCCATAACCACACATTACGCCCGGCCAGCGCTTGCCAGTCAGTCTTACGGACAGATTGCGCCCCGTTCAGCATGGTTGTCACTACTGCATCAGGGAACAGTAGTGCGCCGGCATCAGCTGCTTTCTCGCCCTCGCACACAATAACCTGAGCACCTGGCCTAGCCACCAGCTGGGGCAGTCTATAAAGTGGCCGCGGTTCTGGTAGACCTTGCCACCGCCATTCACGCTTGCCGCTGGTGTTCTCGCAGTAGGTTAGCGGGCAAAACTGTTTACGCTCTGCCCCCTTGCGCGGCTCGAAGCGATACACCAGACACAGCAGCCCACCAGCTGCATCGTGGTATTTCCAGATCATTGACGGCTTGCCATGTGCTGAATGCGCCGCTGGCGGCTCACCAGCATCATCAGGGACAGGCAAGACAGCAATCCATCCAGATTTTTTGCTGGTGGCTGGTGCACCAGTATCAACTGGACTATTTCGCGAGCTTGTAACGCGATTCTGTGTGTCCGCTTTTTCAGTAGTTATGCCTAAAAAGCTGGCCAGCAGCTTAGCCGCTTCACCCTGCTTCATGCCCTCGATGTAAGCCACCAGCGCAATCAGATCGCCACCCTTATCGCCTGTGGCAAAGTCAGACCATGCGCCGGTGTCAAGGTTGATAGAGAAAGAACCGGACTTGCTGTCAGATCGCCGTGGGTTAAGTGGCAAATACTCACGGCCTTGCTGTTTACCACCAGGGCACCAGCGAGACAAAACGCTATCTATACTGGTCAGTGCAGCGGCTTTGATTTGGGCGAATGCTGCCATGCTAAGACCCGGCGTCAGGCTTCGTAGCTGCAATAAAATCTAAGCTTTCGGCTATATCACTGAGATTTTCTGCGATGACCTCGATTGACTTTAATAATCGTTGCAGCAGCACGTGAGTGCTCTCATTTTGCATATCCCTTTGGGCCAATAGGGCATGGCCTACTATCAGCATAGATTCGGCTGCAGAAGGCTTATCATGGTATTCAAGCAAGACGGGAACGCACTCCAAGCCGCCACGTAGCAGATCATCTGCAATAGAAGCAGCGTTCATGAGTAGTTGGTTTAGATCAATTTCGTTGACCTCATCATTTTGCTGGCTCATCACACACCTTCCTTGCTAGCCATACGAGCTATGAGGGCGTGAATATCTTCAGCTTTCCAGACGGTTGTATTTTCCCCGAGCTTGACAGGGGCGGGATATTTACCGGACTTAACACCAGCCCACCAGGTAGATTTACCTATGGGGATAACTTCGAGGATTTGAGGCAGACGGACAAAGCCCGTTGCAGGTAATGTACTAGCCATCGCATGTGCTCCTTAATGGATGCTAGCGGCCACCATTGGCCGCTGTGCGATGCTTAAGATATTAGCTATATGCTGGTGAGTATTTCCGCAAAATTTTCACAATTAGCGGGTTAAAAGCCAAATTTTTGTTTCCAGTAATAGTAATACTCACTGGCCAGAGTTTTGCCTATCCCATAAGGTTTACCAACAGATTCAAACAAAACCTCATCAATTGGTGTATCTGGTTCTCGGTTAAGTATGTTTCTGATGTCTAGCCATATCCGCCCTGCAAACTCTCTTTTCTTCCTTATCGCAGATAAATGACTGCCTTTAGGATATGGTAATCCGAATACAGTATTCCAAGATTTAGCCCTTGCATTATTAACTTGGTCGTAACCCTTAATAAATTCTTTCGCTACCCATCTAGGCATCGGCAAGTCATGGCTTGCGCAGGTTCTGATCGCAGTCATAAGCCAGTACCCGTCATCCTTAAACAACCCCTCATATTGATCGAGTTGATGAAGTGCTGCCCATTGAAATAATGGCAACTTAGGATCAGCGTCACTTAACTCTGGATTCGCCGCAAGCACTCTATCGTGCTCAGCCTGCACTTGTTCAAACGTCCAATCTTTAGAAACCATATTGCACCCCTTCAATGTGCAACCTTCAAAGGGTGCACCCCAGGCAGTGAAGGTTTCCGCTTTTCGCCCGGCCAGGCTAGGGGTAGCTAACTTTTACATTGATATAAAAAACTGGCTTCGGCTGATTTGACCAGATAGGTACATATCTGCAAGCCTTTGTGCTTTCAAATCTTTATTTGCCATCCTGATAGTGAACCGTAAAAATTTGGATTGCTCCCAATCACTAAGGCGGATCACATTATCGAGAACTTGCGCTAGCGCCTCACTCGACTTACTCATGATTCCACCTGTTTATCTAAGGACAGAGAATTAGTGGCTTTGGTCAAAATATGCGAACTTTGCTTAATTCGGTCTTTCATATCTTCCATAATGTAGTAAAGCCCAGTAACTTCATTTGGGTCCATCACAATTCCATCATTGGATTTAAGTGTAAGAACACCCTGTAAAAAAGCGGCTATAGCGTAAGCCTGATCGAGCGCGCCAAGTGCATCTAATCTCGTGATGATATCGGTTCTTAATGTAGTATCGGCATTAGCCATGATGCATAACTCCTCTATAGTTATTGCGTTTGGTTAGGGGCTGCATGGTGTTGACGCACCAGCTGCCCCGCTTTTATACGTGAGCCGCACGTATCACGGTAATGCTCTTAAATACACCTTTCGCGCTGGTGGCATGGCCGCAGTTAAATGGCAAGCGCGGCAAAATCACCAAAGCACAGAACCGCACGGGACTTGCTAGGACAATTTGTCCCAACTGTCCCAACTCGGTTATAAAAAGTTGGGACGGCTGGAAGCCAATGAAGACGCCATGTCCCAACTGTCCCAACCTGTCCCAACCGAAAATATCGATGACTGAAAGTAGAACGCTGATTTTTGCAGCATCAAGCCGCCCCTTTTTGGAAGCTCAACACCTTGGCACCAGCCTTCAATTCATCCAGGTAATCTGCCCATTTTTGCATCATGGCGCGGCGCTGTTCTATAAAGCGGGTGCGGTTGTATGCCCTGCCCAGGTTGTCGGGCACTGAGTGCGCTAGCTGGTGCTCGATAACGTGCGGGTCTATGTTCAGCCGCTCATGCAGGATAGTGCGAGCCATCGCCCGAAAGCCATGCCCGGTTATTTGGGTTTTGGTGTCGTAACCCATGCGCTGCAAAGCAGCATTGATCGCAGCAGGGCTCATGGGCTGGCTAGGGTTGTGGCCATTCATAAACACATACTCACCTTTGCCAGATAGCTGGTGCAGTTCGCGCAAAACCTCTATAGCTTGGCTAGGCAGTGGCACCATGTGTTCAGAGTTGGTCTTGCTTACGATGTAGCGCCACTCACTAGCATCAAGGTCTATATCTGCCCACTTCGCTTGCCGCAATTCACCAGGGCGAACAAACACCAGCGGGGCGAGCCGTAGGGCGCACTTCACGGTAATGGTGCCAGTGAAGCCATCCACTGCCCGCAAAAACTCGGCAACATCAGCAGGATCAGTCAGCGCGGCCATGTGCTTGTGCTTCACGGGCGGTAATGCGCCCTTCAGATCGGCAGTCACGTCACGTACAGCCCGGCCTGTCTGAACGGCATAGCGAAAAATCTGCCCAATGGCCTGCAGGGTGCGGTGGGCTGTTTCGAGGATATTGAGCTTTTCAATCCGGCGCATGGCATCGAGCACTTGCGGGGCTGTAATCTCGGCTATCGGTTTTGCACCTAGCCAGGGGTACACATACACCTCAAGGCGGCGGACAACTTTGTCACGGTGGCCAGGTGCTTTGTCTTTCAGGTGTGAAGCCACCCACTCACGGGCAACCACCTCGAAGCTGTTAGCAGCATCTGTATACTTAGCCGCCTTGATCGCTTGCCGCTCTTTGCTGGGGTCTTCACCAGCAGCAAGCAGGCGGCGTGCTGATATATGCTTTTCTCTGGCTTCTTTCAGATTGGTATCTGGATAGGTACCGAGGGAAACCCGCTTTTCTTTACCTTCGAAACGATATTTATACCGCCACCACTTGCCACCACTAGGGGCAATTTCGAGATACAACCCACCACCATCAAAGAGCTTGTAAGCCTTTTCGGCGGGCTTGGCATTGCGTATAGCTATGTCTGTTAGCGGCATAATCCCTCCAGAATTGGGGGCAACTGTTTAAGCACTGGGGGCAACTAACTTGCTATTAGAGGCTGTTGCCCCCGGAGTTGCCCCCATCCATTACCGGATTTGATTGGACAACACTACACCCGCCAGGACATAAAGACAATAAAAAACCCGCACTTAGGCGGGTTTTTAGTACAGCACTGGATGCTGTTAGATGAGAATTTGGTGGCCAGGGGCAGAATCGAACTGCCGACACGCGGATTTTCAATCCGCTGCTCTACCAACTGAGCTACCTAGCCATTTGCAAGCCGCGCATTATAGCAACTTGCGTGTGGCGTGTCATAACCATGACATACCGTAAATTGGGGTGACTGATGGGGCTCGAACCCACGACAACTGGAATCACAATCCAGGGCTCTACCAACTGAGCTACAGCCACCACTGAAACTGATTGGGCCAGCAAACTAGAGCACACTGGCCTGCCCGACAGGAATCGAACCTGTAACCCCCAGCTTAGAAGGCTGGTGCTCTATCCGGTTGAGCTACGGGCAGATTGTCGGGCAATCTTGATGGATCTATAAACTGGTCGGGGTGGAGAGATTTGAACTCCCGACATCCTGCTCCCAAAGCAGGCGCGCTACCAGACTACGCTACACCCCGAGGGCGTGAAATATAGCGCAAACCGGATATGTGGTCAATTCCCATTTTGAAATTGCCTGTTAAAATGTCAGATTATTTTCATCAGTGTCATCTCATGTCAGCACACATCATCAATGGCAAGCAGATCGCAGAGGCGTTGCTGCTGGAAATCAAGCAAGAGGTTGTCAGCTTGCAAACCACCCATCAGCGCCCGCCTACTCTGGCCGTGATCCTTTTGGGTGAAGACCCCGCTTCCGCCATTTATGTACGCAACAAGCGTCGTGCTTGTGATGAAGTCGGCATACGCTCGCTGTCCTATAACCTGCCTGTCGAAACCTCGCAGAACGAGTTGCTGGCATTGATTGCGCAACTTAATGAAGACGACACTGTGGACGGCATTCTGGTGCAATCACCGCTGCCAGAACAGATCGAAGAAGCTGCCGTCATCGCGCAGATCGACGCCAGCAAAGACGTGGATGGCTTCCATCCTTACAATATCGGCCGCCTGGCCGTGCGCGAGCCCACGCTGCGCTCGTGCACACCGTTTGGCGTGATCCATTTATTAAGGCACTGCAATATAGAGCTGAAAGGGTTGGACGCTGTCGTAGTAGGCGTTTCCAATCACGTAGGCAGGCCCATGGTGCTGGAACTGTTACTGGCTGGCTGTACCGTCACCGCCTGTCATCGCCACACCAAAGACCTGGCGGCCAATATTGCCCGTGCGGATTTAGTCGTTGCTGCTGCCGGTAAAGCAGGCCTGATTAAAGGTGAATGGATCAAGCCAGGCGCCATCGTGGTGGACATCGGCATCAACCGCATGGCCGATGGCAGCTTGCGTGGCGATGTGGACTACGCCGTGGCCAGCACGCGTGCCGGCTGGATCACACCGGTCCCGGGTGGCGTGGGGCCGATGACGGTCGCCACGTTGATGCGCAATACCTTGCAGGCTTTTCGTCTGCGCATGAGCACATCAGAATAAGCATTTGACCAATCCTGCCGGTCTAGGCAGAACTTATTCAGCGCGGTCTTTTGCATGCCCGTGGCATTCGGTGTAAACTTGCGCCTGCTTTAATTTTCTGTTAGTGAAACACTACTGAAGGTAGCCATGGCTGACGTAACAACCAGACACTTCGTTCCTTATCTGCCCAGCGCGGATGAGGAATATATGAACCCCAAACAGCTCGACCATTTCCGCAAGATTCTGAACGAATGGAAATCCGAGCTTAGCCACGATATCGACCGCACGGTACATACCATGCAGGACGAAGTCACCATGTTTGCGGACCCCAACGACAGAGCCAGCCAGGAATCCGACATGGCGCTGGAGCTGCGCAACCGTGACCGCGAACGCAAGCTGATCAAGAAGATCGACGAGACGCTGAACAAGATCGACCACGACGACTATGGCTATTGCAACAGCTGCGGCGTGGAGATCGGCCTCAAGCGCCTGGAAGCACGCCCAACCGCCACGCAATGCATAGACTGCAAGACGCTGGACGAACTGCGCGAGCGTCAAGTAGCCAAATAAGCTACATCGCAAGACCAGCCTGCCAGCCTCACGCTACGCAGACAATAAAAAAGCCGGAATCGCTTCCGGCTTTTTTATTGGGCGTTGCCGCCCTGAAGTCAGGGATTACTCCGCCGCTTCGCTCTTCTCTTCTGCTGCTGGCGCTTCGATCAGCGCCTTCATGCTCAGACGTACACGGCCCTTTTCGTCAGCTTCGACGACCTTGACCTTGACGACCTGGCCTTCCTTGAGGAAGTCAGCCACTGCGTTCACACGCTGATGCGCGATCTGCGAGATGTGCAGCAGGCCGTCCTTGCCTGGCAGCAGCGATACGATGGCGCCGAAATCCAGCAACTTCAGCACGGTACCTTCGTAGGTCTGGCCGATCTCTACTTCTGCAGTGATGGCTTCGATACGACGCTTGGCTTCTTCACCTGCATCTGCATTGACGCAACCGATCTTAATGGTGCCGTCATCTTCGATGTCGATGGTGGTACCAGTTTCTTCGGTCAGCGCACGGATCACCGCACCGCCCTTGCCGATCACATCACGGATCTTTTCCGGATTGATCTTCATGCTGATGATGCGTGGTGCGAATGCCGACAGCTCCTGGCGGGTACCTTCAACCGCATCCTTCATAATGCCAAGGATGTGCAGACGGCCTTCCTTGGCTTGGGACAGGGCAACCTGCATGATCTCGGCAGTGATGCCGGTGATCTTGATGTCCATTTGCAGCGCGGTGATGCCAGCATCGGTACCGGCTACCTTGAAGTCCATATCGCCCAGGTGATCTTCGTCACCCAGAATGTCGGTCAGCACCGCAACGCGGTTACCTTCCTTGATCAGGCCCATGGCGATACCTGCCACGTGTGCTTTCACCGGTACACCAGCGTCCATCAGCGCCAGACAGCCACCACACACGGAAGCCATGGAGCTGGAACCGTTGGATTCGGTGATCTCGGACACCACGCGGATGGTGTAGCCGAACTCTTCCTGGCTAGGCAGCGCTGCGATCAGCGCACGCTTGGCCAGACGGCCATGGCCGATCTCGCGGCGCTTGGGCGTACCCACGCGACCGGTTTCGCCAGTGGCGTACGGAGGCATGTTGTAATGCAGCATGAAACGGTCAGCGTATTCGCCTTGCAGCGCGTCGATGATCTGTTCATCACGGCCGGTACCCAGCGTGGCCACTACCAGCGCCTGGGTTTCACCGCGCGTGAACAGCGCAGAACCATGGGTACGTGGCAGTACGCCAGTACGGATGCTGATCGGACGCACGGTACGCGTGTCACGGCCATCGATACGTGGCTCGCCGTTCAGGATCTGGCTACGCACCAGCTTGGCTTCCAGGTTGAACAGGCTGTTCTTGATCTCGTTGGCTTCGGAGGTCGAGGTGTTTTCGGTGATCAACTCACCCAGTACACGGCTCTTGATCTCGTCCAGCTTGGTGGAACGGGCACCCTTGGCTTTGATCTTGTAGGCTTCATTGATGTCAGCACCCGCCAGGGCTTCCACCTTGGCAACCAGCTCGGTGTTGACGGCTGGGGGCGTCCAGTCCCATGGATCCTTGGCCGCTTCAGCCGCCAGCTCATTGATCATGGCAACCACTGCCTGCAATTGCTCGTGACCGTACACAACGGCGCCCAGCATCACGTCTTCCGGCAGCTCTTTGGCTTCGGATTCCACCATCAGCACGGCCTTGTCGGTCGCCGCAACGACCAGATCCAGCTCGCTATCCTTGAGCTGGGTGGCACTCGGGTTGAGCACATACTCACCCTCGATGTAACCAACGCGTGCAGCACCGATCGGACCGTAGAACGGGATACCGGAGATGGCCAGTGCAGCAGATGCACCGATGATGGCCGGGATGTCAGAATCGATCTCGCTGTCGGACGACATCACGGTCGCCACGATCTGTACTTCATTGTAGAACGCATCCGGGAACAGGGGGCGCAGCGGACGGTCGATCAGACGACAGGTCAGGGTCTCCTTCTCGGAAGGACGGCCTTCACGCTTGAAGAAGCCGCCCGGGATCTTGCCAGCGGCGTAGGTCTTTTCCTGATAATCCACGGTCAGTGGGAAAAAATCCTGACCAGCTTTGACTTCGGTCTTGCCGACCACACTTACCAATACCACGGTGTCACCGTAGCTCACCATCACGGCACCATCGGCCTGACGGGCAATCTCGCCGGTTTCCAGAACCAGCTCGTGCGCACCGTACTGTATGCTTTTCTTCACTTTGTTAAACATAGTCATCCTCTTCACTCTTAAGGTTTGCCCTTGCTGTTCTAGGACAAACGCCAATAAAAAAGCCGAAGCGACGCTAGAAGCGCAGCTTTCGGCTTATCAGGTATTCACAAAAGCGCTGATTCAGGAGCGTAAAGCGCTTTTGCAAATTTATTTACGCAGACCCAGGCGGCTGATCAGGGTTTGATAGCGGCCAGCGTTCTTGCGCTTGAGGTAGTCCAGCAGCTTGCGGCGCTGGCTTACCAGTTTGAGCAGACCACGGCGGGAATGGTGATCCTTGGCATTGGTCTTGAAATGTTCGGTCAGGTAGCTGATGCGGTTGCTCAGCAGCGCTACTTGTACTTCTGGAGAGCCAGTGTCGTTCTGGGCTTGTTGATAATCGCCAACAATAGCGGCTTTTTCAGCAGTGGTAGTTGCCATGTAATATCCTGTATACGCTCTAGTCGTTTTGAGCCGAGCATTTTAACCTCAAATGCTCGTGATTAACAATATGTTTTTGTTAAAGTTTAGTGGTCCCGTACCAGCAAGCGCTTGGGTGCCAGCTTGCCATCCTCGGTTTGTACACCCGTACCGATGAACTCACCGGCCTCGGTATAGAGCCGGAACGGGCCTGCTTCAGTGAGACCGGACTTCCATACCGCCTGGCCTTGTTGCAGGTAAAAACTGCTGTCTGCATCCAGCTCCAGCGCTGGCAGGTGCTGGATAGTGGCTTCCACAGGCAGCAATGCGTTATCACGCGCCTCCAGTGTCAGCGCTTCCAACTGCTCGATGGTCACCGCGTCGCGCAAATGCAAGTGTCCGGAGAACAGGCGACGCAGGCCGATCAGATGTGCACCACACCCCAGCGCTTCACCTATGTCTTCAGCCAGAGTGCGGATGTAGGTACCCTTGCTGCACTCCACCACCAGTTGAATATGGTCCGCCTCGAACTGCTCCAGCGTCATGCGATAGATGCTGATACGGCGACTTTCACGCGGGATGTCGATGCCTGCCCGTGCATACTCGTACAAGGCTTTACCGTCGTGCTTGAGCGCGGAATACATAGGCGGCACCTGATCGATCTCGCCAGTAAATTGTGCCAGCACCCGTTCCAGCTGTTCTGTAGTGACCTCTACCGGCCGGGTACGCAGCACTTCCCCTTCTGCATCACCGGTTGTGGTGGTGCTGCCGAGCCGGATATTGGCGCGATAACACTTGTCCGCATCCAGCATGAAGTGTGAAAACTTGGTGGCCTCGCCCAGGCACAGCGGCAACAGACCAGTGGCCATCGGGTCCAGGCTGCCGGTATGCCCCGCCTTGGCGGCTTGAAACAGCCATCTGACTTTTTGCAGGGCCTGGTTTGAGGAGTAGCCGAACGGTTTATCCAGCAATAGCACGCCGTGGACCGGGCGTTTGACTCGCTTGAACTGCACGATAGAAAAAGCTCAGTTAGCGTCGCCAGGCTTGCTCGCCGGCTGATCATTGGCGATGGCATCATCGATCAGGCGCGACAGATGCGTACCGCGATCGATCGAAACGTCGTAGACAAAATGCAGTTGCGGTACCGTTCTGAGCAGCAGGCGCTTGGCCAGCTGCGTGCGCAGATAACCTGCCGCCTTCTCCAGCCCTTGCTGTATGGCGGCGGTACCCTGCTTGGCGGTGTAGAAGATCTTGGCATGCGCCATGTCGCCACTGACCTCGACTTCGGTCACCGTCACCATGCCGACGCGCGGATCTTTCACTTCGAACTGCAGCAGATCTGCCAGCTCACGCTGGATCTGCTCGGCAATACGGTCGCTGCGGGAAAAAGTCTTTGCCATGCCTTACGCCAGGGTTCTCGCTACTTCAACCACTTCGAACACTTCCAGCAAGTCACCCACTTCAATCTCATTGAAGTTCTTCAGCGACAAGCCGCATTCGAAGTTGGATTTGACTTCCTTGACGTCGTCCTTGAAGCGCTTCAGCGAATCCAGGTCGCCGGTATGGATCACCACGTTGTTGCGCAGCACGCGTACGCTGGAACCACGCTTGATGATACCGTCCTGCACGTAACAACCCGCCACCGAGCCCACCTTGGAGATGCGGTATACCTCGCGGATCTCGACCATACCGATGACGCTTTCCTTTTGCTCCGGGGCCAGCATGCCGCTCAGCGCTGCCTTCACTTCATCTACGGCTTCATAGATGATGTTGTAGTAGCGCACGTCCACGCCCGCGCTTTCGGTCAGCTTGCGCGCACCGGCATCGGCACGCACGTTGAAGCCGATCACCACCGCCTTGGAGGCAGAGGCCAGGTTGACGTCGGATTCGCTGATCGCGCCCACGCCAGTGTGGATGATGTTGACCTTCACTTCACTGGTGGACAGCTTCTGCAACGAGGTGGCCAGCGCTTCGTAAGAACCCTGTACATCCGACTTGATGATCAGTTGCAAGGTCTTCACTTCGCCCTCGCCCATCTGCTCGAACATGTTCTCCAGCTTGGCAGCCTGCTGCTTGGCCAGCTTCACGTCACGGAACTTGCCCTGACGGAACAGGGCAATCTCGCGCGCCTTGCGCTCGTCGTTCAGCACGATGACTTCGTCGCCAGCGTTAGGCACATCGGACAAACCCAGGATCTCGACCGGGATGGATGGGCCGGCTTCCTTCACTTCATTGCCAGCTTCATCCAGCATGGCACGCACACGGCCATACGCCGTGCCTGCCAGCAGCATGTCGCCGCGCTTGAGCGTACCGGATTGCACCAGCACCGTGGTCACCGGGCCACGGCCCTTGTCCAGACGGCCTTCGATGACCAGACCCTTGGCTGGCGTATTCTTGGCGGCGGTCAATTCCAGCACTTCCGCCTGCAACAGCACCGCTTCCAGCAAGGCGTCTATGCCCTGGCCGGTCTTGGCGGAGACTTCGACGAACATGGTTTCGCCACCGAAATCTTCAGGCACCACTTCCTGGGCAACCAGCTCCATCTTGACACGCTCAGGTGCGGCGCTTGGCTTGTCGATCTTGTTCACTGCCACCACCAGGGGCACGTTACCGGCCTTGGCATGGTGGATGGCTTCAATGGTTTGCGGCATCACGCCGTCATCGGCCGCCACCACCAGGATCACCACATCAGTCGCCTTGGCACCGCGGGCACGCATGGCGGTGAACGCCTCGTGGCCCGGCGTATCCAGGAAGGTCACCATGCCACGCGGTGTTTCCACGTGATAAGCGCCGATGTGCTGGGTGATGCCGCCGGCTTCACCGGAAGCCACACGGCTACGGCGGATGTAATCCAGCAAGGAGGTCTTGCCATGGTCAACGTGACCCATCACGGTCACGACCGGAGGACGCGTTTCCATAATGGCTTCTGCATGTTCGGTGTCGTCCAGGAAGGATTCCGGATCGTTGGCCGCTGCTGCCTTGGCAACGTGGCCCATTTCCTCGACCACGATCATGGCTGTTTCCTGATCCAGCACCTGGTTGATGGTGACCATCATGCCCATTTTCATGAGCGCCTTGATCACTTCGCTGGCCTTCACCGCCATCTTGTGGGCAAGATCAGCCACACTGACGGTTTCAGGGACCAGCACCTCGTGCACGATAGGCTCGGTAGGCGCATTGAAGGCGTGCTGCTCGGCAGACTCCTTGCTCGCTTTACCTTTACCCTTGTGAGCACGCCAACCTTGAGCCGCTGGCGCATCTGTGCGGCCTTTGATACCACGCTTTTTATTCTCGGCATCCGCCCATTCACGATTCTTGGCGCCCTTCTTGGCATCCTTGTCATCGGTACGGGCGTTCTCCTTGGCCGCTGGCTTGTGTAGCGTGCCTTCGGACAACTTGGTCGGTGCTGCTGCGGCGGCGGCCGCTGCCGCGACGCGCTTTGCTTCGTCATCCAGGCGCTTTTGTACAAGTGCCTGCTTTTTGCGTAAGTCTTCGGCTTGTGCCGCAGCCAGCGCTGCATGGCGACGTGCTTCGTGTTCGCGCAGCGCCATTTCATCTGCACTCAGCACACTTTTTCGTATGGTTCTTTCCTGAGGCACGACGACAGCCGGGGCCTCTTCGACCGGCGCTGGAGCAGGTGCGACTGCAGCAACAGGCTCCGCGATTTCGACCACAGGCTCGGCAACCACCACCTCTTCCACCACTGGAGTCTCGATCACCGTTTCGATGACTGGCGTCTCTTCAATGGTGGCTACTGGCGTCAACTCTGGCTCAATGGCTTCAGGCAGCTCATCGTTAGGGAGTTCGTTGCCTGGCAGGCTGGGGTCGCGCCGCATCAGCACACGCTTTTTACGCACTTCCACCTGTATGGTGCGTGCTTTGCCGGTGCTATCGGATTTGCGGATCTCGGTCACTTGCTTGCGCATCAGGGTGATCTTTTCCTTGGGGGCCTGTGCACCATGTTCACGGCGCAGATATTCCAGCAGCGACGTTTTGTCCTGCTCGCTAAGCTGGTCTGTCAGCGCACTCTTACCCACGCCTGCGCTCTTGAGTTGCTCAAGCAAGAGTTCTGCCGGCAAGCCTAGTTCGCCGGCAAATTGTGCTACGCTCGTTTGTCCCATGGTGTTGCTCCGTATTCTTTACTTAATGCACCTGCTGATAATCTGCTTCTGCCTGTAAAACTCAGGCAAACCAAGGCGCACGCGCCGTCATGATCAGTTGTTTGGCGCGCTCTGTATCCATGCCGGTCAGATCGACCAGGTCATCGACCGCGAGATCGGCCAGATCTTCCATGCTGGAAACGCCCTTGGCGGCCAGCTGATGTGCGGTGGCATCGTCCATGCCTTCCATCGTCAGCAGGTCTTCAGAGGCTTCTTCCACTTTTTCTTCCTTGGCGATCGCTTCGGTCAGCAAGGCAGCACGTGCGCGCTTGCGCAGCTCGTTGATGGTGTCTTCATCGAACGCGTCGATCTCGGACATTTCCGCCAGCGGCACGTAGGCGATCTCTTCCAGTGTGCTGAAGCCCTCTTCCACCAGGATATCGGCGACTTCTTCATCCACATCCAGCTTTTCCATGAACAGCTGACGCGTGGTGGTGTATTCCTCTTCGTGCTTCTGTGCAGCCTCTTCTTCGGTGAGGATGTTCAAGGTCCAACCGGTGAGCTCCGAAGCCAGGCGTACGTTCTGGCCGCTACGGCCGATCGCTTGCGCCAGCTGGTCTTCTGCGACCACCACGTCCATGCTGTGCGCATCTTCATCGACGACGATGCTGGAAACTTCCGCAGGTGCCATGGCGTTGATGACGAATTGTGCTGGCTCCATGGACCACAGCACGATGTCGACACGTTCGCCAGCCAGTTCGCCGGTGACCGCCTGTACGCGTGAACCGCGCATACCTACACAAGTACCGACCGGGTCCAGACGCTGATCGTTGGATTTGACGGCGATCTTGGAACGCAGGCCAGGATCACGTGCTGCCGCGCGGATCTCCAGCAGACCTTCTTCGATCTCGGGCACTTCCAGTTCGAACAGCTTGATCAGGAATTCTGGCGCGATACGCGACAGGATGAGTTGTGGGCCGCGGCCACCACGCTCGATACGCGACAGATAGGCACGCACGCGGTCACCTACACGCAGGTTTTCCTTGGCGATCATGTGTTCGCGCGGCAACAGGGATTCCAGACGGCCCACTTCAATGATGGCACTGCCCTTTTCCATGCGCTTGATCACACCAGTGACCAGATGTTCTTTGCGTGCCAGGAAGTCTTCGAGGATCTGCTCGCGCTCGGCTTCACGCACCTTTTGCAGAATGACCTGCTTGGCAGCCTGTGCACCGATACGACCGAATTCGATGGATTCCAGCGGCTCTTCAATGAACTCGCCTTCGGCCAGACCTTGTGCACGCTCATCACTGAGCGCGATCTGGGCAGCCGGATTCTCAACCGCTTCGTCGGCCAGCACTTGCCAGCGACGGAAAGACTGGTATTCACCACTATCACGATCAATGGCGACACGCACGTCCGCCTCTTCGGTGAAGCGTTTCTTGCTGGCAGAAGCCAGTGCCAGCTCCAGCGCTGTGAAGATGACCTCTTTGGCCACGCTTTTCTCATGCGCCAGCGCATCTACCAATAACAAGATTTCACGACTCATTGTAATCTCCGCCTAATATTCAGTGCTTAAAACTCTGGGGCCAAACGCGCCTTGTCGATATTGGAAAAGGCGATGCGATACTGCATCTCTTCACATTCGATCAGCACGTCACCCTGTTCGACGCCACGCAACAAACCGAGGAATTTCTTTCTGGGCTCTTTGGCATCTGGCAATTGCATGGCCATACGCACTTTTATTTGCGCGCGCTGACCGGAAAACCGTTCAAAATCGTCTATTTTCTTCAACACCCGATCGATACCGGGCGAAGATACTTCCAGCCTGTCGTAATCGACGCTGGTTTCAACCGCCAGCAGATTGCTCAAATGGTTGCTGACCAGCACACAGTCATCAATCGTGATGCCTTCTGGCTTATCCACGAACAAGCGAATCAATTTGCCACGATTGGACAGCTCCATATCAACCAGCTCGAAACCAAGCTGACTTACTGACCGCTCCAGTAGTGTGTGCAAATCCTGCATACGACGACATCCTCAACAAATGGCAGAAACAAAAAATGGGCTTGACGCCCATCCATGCTTAAAACAATGCCGTTATTATATCAATCCAGTCAACGAATTGATATTGCAAATACAAAAGCCCTCTAGTGAGGGCTTTTGAAATCCCAGGGAACGTGCCCCTGGATGATGTTAGCGCAGCAAGGTTTCATTACGACTCACCTGACTACTGGATCTGCACTGGTGCAGACAACATCCCTCTTTTGTACATCCAAACAAAAAAGCCTCTTTTACAAGAGGCTTGATTGCGTATAAGAGCCTGGCGGTGACCTACTTTCGCATGCGAGAAGCACACTATCATTGGCGCAGATTCGTTTCACGGCCCTGTTCGAGATGGGAAGGGGTGGTTCCAAATCGCTATGGCCGCCAGACATAACCGGTGGCGTGAGCTCATGAGCTCAGCGCATAAAGCATTTGTGCGTTAGCACACTGCTTTAACAAATTGGAAGAAGTAAAGATTAGGTATTCTTGATTGCAACGCTTTAGAACGACCTTGCTTTTGCTGTTGACGTTACTTTTTACATTTCACGTTTCACTTTTCACAGTGTTTAGCTCAAGTTTCAAGGTTATAGGATCAAGCCGCACGAGCAATTAGTATCGGTCAGCTTAACGCATTACTGCGCTTCCACATCCGACCTATCAACGTCCTGGTCTTGAACGACTCTTTAGGGGGGTTAAACCCCCGGGAAATCTCATCTCAAGGCGAGTTTCACGCTTAGATGCTTTCAGCGTTTATCTCTTCCGGATTTAGCTACCCGGCTATGCCATTGGCATGACAACCGGTCCACCAGAGATCCGTCCACTCCGGTCCTCTCGTACTAGGAGCAGGTCCCTTCAAATTTCCAACGCCCACGGCAGATAGGGACCAAACTGTCTCACGACGTTTTAAACCCAGCTCACGTACCACTTTAAATGGCGAACAGCCATACCCTTGGGACCGGCTACAGCCCCAGGATGTGATGAGCCGACATCGAGGTGCCAAACTCCCCCGTCGATATGAACTCTTGGGAGGAATCAGCCTGTTATCCCCAGAGTACCTTTTATCCGTTGAGCGATGGCCCTTCCATACAGAACCACCGGATCACTATGACCTGCTTTCGCACCTGCTCGACCTGTCCGTCTCGCAGTCAAGCAACCTTATGCCATTGCACTATCAGTACGATTTCCGACCGTACCTAGGTTACCTTCGCACTCCTCCGTTACTCTTTGGGAGGAGACCGCCCCAGTCAAACTGCCCACCATGCACGGTCCCCGATCCAGATAATGGACCTAGGTTAGAACCTCAACAACATCAGGGTGGTATTTCAAGGTTGGCTCCACGCGATCTGGCGACCACGCTTCAATGCCTCCCACCTATCCTACACAAATCTTGTCAAAGTCCAATGCAAAGCTACAGTAAAGGTTCATGGGGTCTTTCCGTCTAGCCGCGGGTAGATTGCATCTTCACAAACATTTCAACTTCGCTGAGTCCCGAGAGGAGACAGTGTGGCCATCGTTACGCCATTCGTGCGGGTCGGAACTTACCCGACAAGGAATTTCGCTACCTTAGGACCGTTATAGTTACGGCCGCCGTTTACCGGGGCTTCAATCAAGAGCTTGCACCCCATCATTTAACCTTCCGGCACCGGGCAGGCGTCACACCGTATACGTCCACTTTCGTGTTTGCACAGTGCTGTGTTTTTATTAAACAGTCGCAGCCACCTTTTCACTGCAACCCCATCGAGCTTCGAGAGCAAGTCTCTACACTCTACCGGGGCGCACCTTCTCCCGAAGTTACGGTGCTAATTTGCCGAGTTCCTTCTCCCGGGTTCTCTCAAGCGCCTTAGAATTCTCATCCTGCCCACCTGTGTCGGTTTGCGGTACGGTCCCAATGTAACTGAAGCTTAGTGGCTTTTCTTGGAAGCTTGGTATCAATCACTTCAGCACCGAAGTGCCTCGTCGTCACGCCTCAGTCTTAACCTCCCGGATTTGCCTAAGAGATCAACCTACACGCTTAAACCACCTATTCCAACAGATGGCTGACCTAACCTTCTCCGTCCCCACATCGCATTACATTGAGGTACAGGAATATTAACCTGTTTCCCATCAGCTACGCATCTCTGCCTCACCTTAGGGGCCGACTCACCCTGCGCCGATGAACGTTGCGCAGGAAACCTTGGGCTTTCGGCGAGCGGGCCTTTCACCCGCTTTATCGCTACTCATGTCAGCATTCGCACTTCTGATACCTCCAGCATTCCTCACAGAACACCTTCGCAGGCCTACAGAACGCTCTCCTACCATGCATATAAATATGCATCCGCAGCTTCGGTTACGTGCTTAGCCCCGTTACATCTTCCGCGCAGGACGACTCGACTAGTGAGCTATTACGCTTTCTTTAAAGGATGGCTGCTTCTAAGCCAACCTCCTAGCTGTCTATGCCTTCCCACTTCGTTTTCCACTTAGCACGTCATTAGGGACCTTAGCTGGCGGTCTGGGTTGTTTCCCTCTTGACCACGGACGTTAGCACCCATGGTCTGTCTCCCGTAATTGCACTTCTCGGTATTCGGAGTTTGCAATGGTTTGGTAAGTTCTTATGAACCCCCTAGCCATAACAGTGCTCTACCCCCAAGAGTGATATACGAGGCACTACCTAAATAGTTTTCGGAGAGAACCAGCTATTTCCAAGTTTGTTTAGCCTTTCACCCCTATCCACAGCTCATCCCCTAACTTTTCAACGTTAGTGGGTTCGGACCTCCAGTACCTGTTACGGCACCTTCATCCTGGCCATGGATAGATCACTTGGTTTCGGGTCTACACCCAGCAACTGAACGCCCTATTCGGACTCGCTTTCGCTACGCCTCCCCTATCGGTTAAGCTTGCTACTGAATGTAAGTCGCTGACCCATTATACAAAAGGTACGCAGTCACGGAACAAGTCCGCTCCCACTGTTTGTATGCATACGGTTTCAGGATCTATTTCACTCCCCTCCCGGGGTTCTTTTCGCCTTTCCCTCACGGTACTGGTTCACTATCGGTCGATTACGAGTATTTAGCCTTGGAGGATGGTCCCCCCATGTTCAGACAGGATTTCACGTGTCCCGCCCTACTTGTCGTTACCCTAGTTCCACACACGGGATTTCGTATAAGGGGCTATCACCCTCTATGGCCGGACTTTCCATTCCGTTCTACTATCGCATGTGCTAAAAATAACAGGCTTTTCCGGTTTCGCTCGCCACTACTTCCGGAATCTCGGTTGATTTCTTTTCCTTGAGCTACTTAGATGTTTCAGTTCACTCAGTTCGCCACCATATCCCTATGTATTCAGGATAGGTTACCCTTGCGGGTGGGTTTCCCCATTCGGACATTTCCGGATCAAAGCTTGTTTGCCAGCTCCCCGAAACTTTACGCAGGCTACCACGTCCTTCATCGCCTGTAATCGCCAAGGCATCCACCATATGCACTTATTCACTTGATCCTATAACGTTAAAACCTGAGCCCTTTTAAACTCAAATTCCATGATGCATGAGACATCCGTTACAAGTTTCTAAAGCACTACATCCACCTAATCCCAAGCAGAATTAGATGAACTTGAGTTAACCGTCTTATTACCAACCTGATTAGAGAATCAAGTCAGAACTTAACGCGTCAAAACATTTCGATTTTGCAATCAATTACTACCCAATTTGAACACGCAGAACCTCATCACAAAGTTCCTGTGTTCTCTTTACTTCTTCCATTTTGTTAAAGAACAGTCCAGCTTAAAAAAGCCAGAAGCAAACCCTGTTTCAATCTTGCCAAACAAGACTTGCTTCTAACTTCTGCATCAATTCATGGTGGAGGATGACGGGATCGAACCGACGACCCCCTGCTTGCAAAGCAGGTGCTCTCCCAGCTGAGCTAATCCCCCATCGACTACACAATCTGGTGGGTCTGGTTGGGCTCGAACCAACGACCCCCGCGTTATCAACACGGTGCTCTAACCAGCTGAGCTACAGACCCGAATCAGGCCATTCCTTGATGCGCTCTTTGAACAACTGATAAGTGTGAATGCTTGCAGCATTCGCGATTCTCTAGAAAGGAGGTGATCCAGCCGCACCTTCCGATACGGCTACCTTGTTACGACTTCACCCCAGTCATGAATCCCACCGTGGTAAGCGCCCTCCTTACGGTTAGGCTACCTACTTCTGGTGAAACCCACTCCCATGGTGTGACGGGCGGTGTGTACAAGGCCCGGGAACGTATTCACCGCGACATGCTGATCCGCGATTACTAGCGATTCCGACTTCATGCAGTCGAGTTGCAGACTGCAATCCGGACTACGATCGGCTTTCTGGGATTGGCTCCCCCTCGCGGGTTGGCAACCCTCTGTACCGACCATTGTATTACGTGTGAAGCCCTGGCCATAAGGGCCATGAGGACTTGACGTCATCCCCACCTTCCTCCGGTTTGTCACCGGCAGTCCCAATAAAGTGCCCAACTAAATGATGGCAATTATTGGCAAGGGTTGCGCTCGTTGCGGGACTTAACCCAACATCTCACGACACGAGCTGACGACAGCCATGCAGCACCTGTGTTACGGCTCTCTTTCGAGCACCAATCCATCTCTGGAAAGTTCCGTACATGTCAAGGCCAGGTAAGGTTTTTCGCGTTGCATCGAATTAATCCACATAATCCACCGCTTGTGCGGGCCCCCGTCAATTCCTTTGAGTTTTAATCTTGCGACCGTACTCCCCAGGCGGTCTACTTCACGCGTTAGCTGCGTTACTAATGGATTTTACTCCACCAACAACTAGTAGACATCGTTTAGGGCGTGGACTACCAGGGTATCTAATCCTGTTTGCTCCCCACGCTTTCGAGCATGAGCGTCAGTATTAGGCCAGGAGGCTGCCTTCGCCATCGGTATTCCTCCACATCTCTACGCATTTCACTGCTACACGTGGAATTCTACCTCCCTCTCCTATACTCTAGCTCTGTAGTTTCAAACGCAGTTCCCAGGTTGAGCCCGGGGATTTCACATCTGACTTGCAGAACCGCCTGCGCTCGCTTTACGCCCAGTAATTCCGATTAACGCTCGCACCCTACGTATTACCGCGGCTGCTGGCACGTAGTTAGCCGGTGCTTCTTATCAAGGTACCGTCATAATCACTCTTTATTAAAAAGTAATCTTTCTTCCCTTGCGAAAGAGCTTTACAACCCGAAGGCCTTCTTCACTCACGCGGAATGGCTGGATCAGGCTTTCGCCCATTGTCCAAAATTCCCCACTGCTGCCTCCCGTAGGAGTCTGGACCGTGTCTCAGTTCCAGTGTGGCTGGTCGTCCTCTCAGACCAGCTACTGATCGTCGCCTTGGTGAGCCTTTACCTCACCAACTAGCTAATCAGATATCGGCCGCTCCATTAGCGTGAGGCCTTGCGGTCCCCCACTTTCCCCCTCAGGGCGTATGCGGTATTAGCGAATCTTTCGACTCGTTATCCCCCACTATTGGATACGTTCCGATATATTACTCACCCGTTCGCCACTAACTTAAGGAGCAAGCCCCTTAAGCCCGTTCGACTTGCATGTGTAAAGCATTCCGCCAGCGTTCAATCTGAGCCAGGATCAAACTCTTCAGTTTAATTCCCAACTATTACTTTTTCCTCTTGCGAGGTGGTATTTCGCTTTGGCTTAAATTCTCAAATGAATCTTAGGTTCGTCGGCTCCAGCCATTGCTGACTAGAGCGATTTACAAAGTTTCATTCAAGGTATAAGCACTTGTATCTTGAGTGTCATCCGTCTGCAATCTAACAGCGCCAAACTTGCGTCCAGGGCTATCAAATCATCAGGTGACTGCGTCAACCACAAGCACTCACACCTATCAGTTGTTCATCTTGTTAAAGAGCGGTTTTACTTCTTACTACAC
>NZ_SCOU01000003.1 GCF_005502435.1 Methylobacillus flagellatus | reverse complement strand
GCGCCAAACTTGCGTCCAGGGCTATCAAATCATCAGGTGACTGCGTCAACCACAAGCACTCACACCTATCAGTTGTTCATCTTGTTAAAGAGCGGTTTTACTTCTTACTACACAGCGTCAGCAGCCTTGCCGCTTTCGCTTCACTCGCTGCCTTAGCAACGAGAGGTGCGCATTATACAGAGCCACTTTTCGTCGTCAACTAATTTATTTCGTACTGAAAACTTAGCGACTATTTTGGTTGCGGGGACAGGATTTGAACCTGTGACCTTCGGGTTATGAGCCCGACGAGCTGCCAGACTGCTCCACCCCGCGTCCGTATCGACCTGTGCTGCGTCGAGAGGTGAAACTATAGCAAACTACGGAAGGCAGCGTCAACCAGAATCTGGCAATCAAGCCAGCGCAGACGCGGGATGTACGGCGCGTTAGGCAAGATAAAGGCTACACATCAGCCACTTGCATGCAGCTGAGATTTTAAAAATGGTTCAGGAAAACAGCGCGCGTACGCGCAGCAGATCTTCTTCCGTATCCACACCAGCCGCAGGGGCCTCTGCTGTAACAGCGACACTGATACGGTAGCCGTGCCACATGGCACGCAATTGCTCCAACGCCTCATATTGTTCAATTGCAGCCGGGGCCAGGCTGGCATACGCACGCAAGAAGGCAGCGCGGTAGGCATAGATACCGACATGACGATACACAGGCATCTGCGCGGGCAAGACCACACCAGTGGCAAAGGCATCACGCGCATAAGGGATGGGCGCACGACTGAAGTACATGGCATAGCCACGCGCATCCAGCACCACTTTTACTGCATTCGGGTTGAACATGACCTCATGCTCATGCACTGGATGGCAAGCTGTTGCGATCGCCGCGTCGGCTTGCGCCGCTAGGTTTGCCGCCACATCCGCGATCAATGTTGGTGCAATCAGGGGCTCATCGCCTTGCACATTGACCACGATGGCGTCATCACCCCAACCACACGCCGCCACCACTTCTGCGATACGGTCGGTACCGGAAGCATGATCTTCACGCGTCATCACCGCCGCATAACCATGATCGCGAACCACTTCCGCTATGCGTGCATGGTCTGTCGCCACCACCACACTTGCAGCGCCACTTAACAGCGCCTGCTCAACCACACGCACCACCATGGGCTGGCCGCCAATGTCCAGTAAAGGCTTTGCAGGCAAGCGGCTACTGGCATAGCGCGCGGGGATGACCACATGGAAGGTCATATCAGACCTCTTCTTCACCAGGCAGGCGGCGCGCCTCATCTTCCAGCATCACCGGAATGTCATCACGCACCGGAAACGCCAGGCGACAGGGTTTGCAAATCAACTCCAGCGCCGCTTTTTTATAATGCAGCGGGCCCTTGCATAAGGGGCACACCAATATTTCCAGCAATTTGTTATCCACATCGACTCCTTAATTGATTCAATAGCTGTCCGAGCAAATCCCCCTCGATCTCTGCCTGCACGGGCAGATACCACCAGTTCGGCTGTGCGAAGGCTGCACATTTGACCGCATCCTTCTCCGTCATCAGCACGACTCCCGTTGACTCGAATGCCAAATCGTCAACGACAAAAGCATGATGATCTGCAAACGCACGTGATTCAAACACAAGGCCCAGGCTACGCAAATGAGTAAAGAAACGTTCCGGATTGCCAATACCCGCCACCGCCATCAATGGCATGCCGACAAAGTCGGAAGCTGATCGACACTGTTGTGATTGTTGCAGATTGACGAATTGGTCGCCTTGCAAGCGCATCGTATAAGCGCCAGGGTGAGCAGCTCCATTGCATGGACCATTGTATAGAACGAGATCAGCATCGCGCAGACGACGCACTGGTTCGCGCAACGGGCCAGCGGGTAGCAGGCAGCCATTGCCGAACTGGCGCGCGCCATCGACCACGACGATCCCCACATCGCGCTGCAGAGCGTAATGCTGCAGACCATCATCACTGATCAGCACATCACATTCCGGATGGGCCGCCAGCAATGCTGCCCCAGTGGCGGCGCGCTGAGCGCCGACCCAGACCGGACAGGCGGCACGACGCGCCAACAATAGCGGCTCGTCGCCTACACTGGCAGCCTGACTGTCCGCCGTGACTGGCAAAACCTGCCCTGAGTCACGCCCATACCCACGACTGATCACGCCAGGATGAAACCCGTGCTCGCGCAAGCGCTGCACCAACCACACGACGGCAGGTGTCTTGCCAGCACCGCCTACAGTCAGATTGCCGACGACGATCACCGGCACCGGCAAACGATATGACTTAAGCAGGCCAAGACGGTAAGCGCAACGCCTTAAAGCAACGATCAAAGCAAAACACCAGGAAAGCGGGATCAGCAGCAGATGCCATACGGAAATACCTCGCCACTGCTGCTGCAGCCAGATCCCCATGGCTTGTCAGTGGAACTGTTTACGGTACAGCTTGGCGTAATGTTCACCCAGCTGCATGAGCTCGGCATGACTGCCGGACTCGATGATATTGCCCTGCTCCATCACCAGAATGCGATCAGCGTTCTCGATGGTGGACAGTCGGTGCGCGATGACCAGTGTGGTGCGGTTACGCATCAACTCGTCCAGCGCAGCTTGTACATGTTGCTCGGATTCGGTATCCAGCGCGGAAGTCGCCTCGTCCAGCAACAGGATAGGGGCGTCTTTCAGGATGGCGCGCGCGATGGCCAAACGCTGGCGCTGGCCTCCGGAAAGGCGCACACCACGGTCGCCGATCTGATTCTGGAGGCCATCCGGCAGTTGCTGGATGAATTCCCAGGCATGCGCCGCTTTGGCTGCCGCAATCACCTCAGCCTCGCTGGCATTGCGCAGCATCCCATAAGCGATGTTATTGAATACCGTATCGTTGAACAGGATCACATCCTGACTCACTAAAGCGAACTGTTGACGCAAAGTCTCAAGCGGCATGGCGCGAATATCAACGCCATCAAGCAAGATTTCACCTTCCTGAAATTCGTAGAAGCGGGGCAGCAGGTTGATCAAGGTGGTTTTGCCACCACCGGAACGCCCAACCAAGGCTACCTTCTCACCAGGCTGAATGCTGAAACTAAGGTTATTAAGTGCGGGGCGCTTGCTGCTCTCATAACGCAATCCAACCCCGCGAAACACCAACTCCCCCTTAGCACGACCAAGCTGCATACTCCCTTCGTTGACTTCCACCTTGGTATCAATGAGACCGAAAACACTTTGTGCTGCCGCCAGGCCCACCTGTAATTCTTCGTTCAAGCTGGTCAAGTTCTTGATTGGCGCAATCAACATCAACAAAGCTCCGATAAAGGCAGCGAACTCACCCGCACTAAAACGACCGACTGCATAGAAGACCACGAGCCCGAGGGCGATTGCTGCCAACAGTTCGACCACCACCGTATTGAAACCGGAAATGCGAGCCAAACGAATCTGCATCTGACGGTTCTTGCCTACCGTCTGGGAAAAACGCTTAAATTCGTAGTCTGCTCCAGAGAATATCTTGACGATGCGCTGGCCAGCGACTGCCTCTTCGAGAATCTGCGTCATGCCGCCCATGGATTGCTGCACAGCACGGCCAGCAGTGCGCAACTTGGGCGTCATACGCTTCAGATACAACGCCATGACTGGCGCCATCACCGTAAAGATCAATGTCAGGCGCCAATCCAGATACAGCATGTAGCCGATCATGCCGATGACAGTCAGCGTATCGCGTACCGCACTCATCGCGACCTTGGTCGAAGCGCCTGACATCTGCTCGGTGTCGTACGTCAGCTTGGAAGCGATCACACCAGCCGACTGTGCGTCAAAGAAAGGGACTGGCAAAGCCATCAGCCGACGAAAAGCATCTAAACGCAAATCTTCCACCACATGCCGCGCTACCCAACGCATCGCATAATTGGAAACAAAGCCAGAGAAGGCTCGCAATGCCAATAAACCGAACAACATCAGCGGCAGCAAAGATAGCTTGTCTGAATCTCGACTGACGAATCCCTCGTCTGTGACCAACTTGATGGTGGCAAGAAAGCCGGTATTGGTCGCAGAGAAGATGACCAGCGCAAGGATGCTGGCTGCGAACACCAGCCAGTAGCGGCCAGCATACTTGAGCAGCCGCATGTACAGCACCTTGGCCCCCACAGTGACTGCGGGGAGCTGGCGCGATGCTTTATGTCTGGACATAGGTTTCGATGATGATTTTCAAGTCTATGCTTGAAAATTGCTGCCCTGATCAGGAGCCAGAAGAGATCTGTGTGGTAAAGGTGATACGGCTGTAACCAGCGGCACGTGCCGCTTCCATGATGTTGATGACAGATTGGTGATTACTGGCACCATCCGCATTGATCACGATGGTCGGCTCTTTCTGTTCACCGGCTGCCGTGCGCAAAGCCGCGCTGATGGCAGCAACAGTGGGGCTTGCCACATTGGTGCCGTTGACCTGGTAGTTACCTGCAGCATCCAGATCGACATTCACCAGTTCAGGCTTGTTCTGCTGCGGCGTGGCTTCTGCAGAAGGCAGATTGATCTGCAGTTCACTCATGCGCGAGAACGTGGTGCTGACGACCAGGAAAATGATGATCACCAGCAGCACGTCGATCAACGGCACCAGATTCATCTCCAACTCTTCATGGCGTTTGCCGCGTTGAAAATTCATGTCTATTTACGCTCGCCATGAATGATTTCCACCAGCTTGATGGCCTGCTGCTCCATCTCGACGATGTAGCCATCCACCTTGCCACGGAAATATCGGTAGAAAATCATGGCAGGCACCGCAACCACGATACCGCCTGCCGTGTTGTATAGCGCCACCGAGATGCCACGGGCGAACTGAGCAACATCATGGCCATTTTCAGTGAACGCACCAAACAGCTCGACCATACCGATCACGGTGCCCAGCAGACCAAGCAAAGGCGCAACGGTAGAAATGGTGCCCAAGGTGTTCAGATAACGTTCCAGCTTGTGCGCCACCGAGCGGCCTGTTTCTTCGATCGCCTCCTTCATGATCTCGCGCGACGAGTCGAGGTTATTCAAGGCACTGGCGAAGATCTCCCCCATCAGGGAGTGATGACGCAACTTGGCGATGCCATCCTGACTGATCTTGCCATCACGCAAACTGCGCTGCACATCATCCAGCAGATTGGATGGCGCGACCGAGCTGGTACGCAATGCCCACAGACGCTCGAGGATGATAGCCACCGCCACCACCGAGGCAAAAATCAGCGGCCAGATCGGCCAGCCTGCTGCCTTAATAATTTCCCACACGGAACAACTCCTCGATAAGCGCTAAAGTGGCGTTACTTTAGCGTGTGAACCCCGATTCAGCAAGCACGCTACCCGTACTCATTGCGCGATAACAGCAGAAGCATGCCAGTAGCGCGGGCGCTGTTGCCGCCATCCACTCAGCCGTATCCCGTCAGCATCGAAATCCACCAACACCGCACCATGCTGGTCGGTACGGTAAACATGACGGCCGGCATTCACATATCTGGCCACGATGTCTGGCTTGGGGTGTCCGAAACGATTACGGTAGCCCGCACTGACCAGCGCAAACGCCGGATTGACCGCCTCGATGAACGCCGCAGTCGAAGACGTGCCACTGCCGTGATGTGGCACCAGCAATACATCCGCCGCCAACAATGCCACATCTTGCTCCAGCAACTGCATCTCCGCACGGCGTTCGATATCACCTGCCAGCAGCAAGCGGCCTGCCGCATGACTGACACGCAACACACAGCTACGGTCGTTATCTTTGGTCGCCGCCTCTACCGACCGCGCTGGATGCAGCATCTCGAAACGTACACCATCCCAGTTCCAGGCCTGCCCAGCCCGACAAGGCTGGTGCCTGACTCCCTTGGGCACAACAGCCAAAGAACTCCAAAATTGACCAACCGGCAGAGATTCAAGCAAAGTCTGCATGCCACCGCTGTGATCACTGTCATCGTGACTGACCACCAATCCATCCAGATGTTGCACACCTGCGCCACGCAAGTAAGGCAAGATGACGCGGCTGGCCGCATCCGCCTCTTCGGAAAAGCGCGGCCCGGTGTCATACAGCAGCGCATGTCCAGCCGTACGCACCAGCACAGCGGTACCCTGCCCCACGTCCAGCATGACCACTTGCATCGCCCCGCTCGCAGGGTGTGGTGGCGCTGATAAAAACAGTGGCAGGCACAGCACCAGCCCCAGCCAGCGTAGCGGCACACCTCGCGGCAACAACAAACAAACCATGCCCACCAGCGCCAGCGGCACGCTCCATAATGGTGGCGCGGCCTGGGCCCAAAGGCTCACAGGCAAGCTCGCCAACAGGTCCAGCAGCTGCATACCCCAATCCAACAGCGCATGTGCCAGCAGCAAAGGCCAGTCCAGCTGCAGGAATGCGCCCAGCAAGGCCAGTGGCACCACCACCAGGCTGATGAGCGGAATGGCAAACAGATTCGCCAGCGGCGCCACCACTGACAGCTGATTGAACATCAACAGCAGCATAGGCAGCAAACCCAGCGTGACAGCCCATTGTGACCACAACGATTGTTTAAGCCAGTGCGCGCTACGCAAACGCCCATGCAAGGCATAGCCGATGACGGCGACTGCACCAAATGACAGCCAGAACCCGGGCGCCAGCACTGCCCAGGGGTCGATCAGCACCACCACCAGCAAGGCCAGCGTCAATACCGCAGACAAACCCAGACCACGCCCCAGCCATAAGGCGGCAGCAAACACCAGCAACATATACAGCGTGCGCTGGGACGGGATGGAAAAGCCCGCGAT
The DNA here is from genome assembly GCF_005502435.1 of Methylobacillus flagellatus. GTDB lineage: Bacteria > Pseudomonadota > Gammaproteobacteria > Burkholderiales > Methylophilaceae > Pseudomethylobacillus > Pseudomethylobacillus flagellatus_A. The sequence goes on along the minus strand of NZ_SCOU01000003.1, from coordinate 526,572 downwards.
CAAGGTATACGCCAGTGCGGCCAGTGCGCCGGCCAGCGTAGCGGCCTTTAGCGCTGGCAAATGCAAACAAAGCCGCGGGCTGCGCCGCCAGCCTGCATAACACAATGCAAACACCAGCCCGGACAACATGGTGATGTGCAAGCCGGAGATGCTCATCAGGTGATTGGTACCGGTATGCAAGAACAACTGCCACTGCTCTGCGGGTATGCCCCCTTGGTCGCCTATCACCAGTGCCTGCAGCACCCCGGCATAGGGACGCCCAGCCAGCACCTGCTGCATGCTCTGGCGCAACTGCTCACGTGCTGCCTGCAGCAGATAAGCGGGTTGCCACACGCGCGACTCAAGCAATTGCGGAGCAGGCTGATGCCGCACATACCCGGTTGCACGCAGGTTCTGCTGCAACAACCAGGCCTCGTAATCGAAGCCGTGCGGATTGTAATTGCCATGCGCTTGCTTAAGCCGTACCGTCAATTGCCAGCGCTGCGCAGCCTGCATGAGCTGCGGCGATGCGCTGGCTTTACTGACTTGATAATTGGATAGCAGCACACGTCCCGGCAGGTGTGCACCTGGCGTCAACACCTGCTCCACGTCAAACACAAAGCGCTGCCCGCGCGCATGCGACTGCGGCAGGCTGGCCACCACACCAATCAGGCTGATATCACGCCCCTCCCAACCTGAATCCAGGCGATCTGACATGCGACTGTGTGCAGCGATGGCAGCCCAACTGAAACCGGCCAGGAATGCCAGCAGCAAACAGAGTGCTTTGATTAAAAACGAGGGAGAACCAAATAAAAACCAGCCACCGCCGGCTGGCCGGGTTGCAGCAGCGCGCCGCGTCAATACCAGTACCAGCAACAGGCCAAGGCCGACTGCAAACCCCAGCAATGGCAAGCCGGGCAGCTCGGCTTGCTGCTGCAAACCCCAGACACCGCAGACAAACATCAGCGCGCCGGGGATGAGCTGCATGCCTAAGGCCTGGTTTGCGTGAGGATTCCGTCCTGCAAACGATACTGGCGCTGCATCTTGGCGGCCAGTGCCAGATCATGGGTCACCACGACCAGACTCACGCCCTGCTCGCGGTTCAGCGTCAACAACAGGTCGAACACGCTGTCAGCGGTATGACGATCAAGATTACCTGTGGGCTCGTCCGCTAGGATGCAGCGCGGCCTGGTGACCAGCGCACGCGCCACGGCAGCACGCTGACGTTCACCACCCGACATCTCGCCCGGCATATGCTCCATGCGATGCCCCAAGCCCACCTGACGCAGCACTTCGGCCGCCTGTTCGGTGGCCTGCTTGCGCGACACACGCCGGATCAGCAAAGGCAGGGCGACGTTCTCCAGCGCCGTGAATTCCGGCAGCAAATGGTGGAACTGATACACAAAACCCAGTGCGCTGTTACGCAGTTGTCCGCGCTGCTGTTCGCTCAGCGTGGCGACGTTCTGACCTGTGATGCGCACGCTACCGGCATTCGGGCTATCCAGCCCGCCCAGCAGATGCAGCAGGGTACTCTTGCCCGAGCCGGAGGTGCCCACGATCGCCACCTGCTCGCCATGCGCCACATGCAGGTCGATGCCGTTGAGCACCGAAACATCCAGCCCTGCATAGGTTTTACTCAGGCCGCTACAGGCCAGGATCTCGTCAGTACTATTCATAGCGCAAGGCCTCGGCCGGGTTGGTTTTGGCAGCACGCCAGCTTGGATACAGTGTCGCCAGCAGACTCAGCAAGGCTGACATGCCAGCGATCACCCACACATCCATCCATTGCAACCTGGAAGGCAGGTCGTTGATGTAATACACGTCCTTGGCCAGGAATTGCGAGCCGATGGCCCGCTCTATCATGGGCACGATGGTTTCCACGTTCAGCGCCAGTAACACGCCGAAGAACACACCGAACAAGGTACCGATGATGCCGATGAGGGCCCCTTGCACCATGAAGATCTGCATGATGCTGCGCGGACTGGCGCCGAACGTGCGCATGATGGCGATGTCTGCACGCTTGTCCGTCACCGCCATCACCAGCGTAGAGACGATATTGAAGGCTGCCACCGCCACGATCAGCGTCAGGATGATGAACATCACGCGCTTCTCCATCTGGATGGCGCGGAAGAAATTGGCATGCTGTTGCGTCCAGTCACGGATGGTGTAATTACCCATGCTGCTCAGATGCGTCACCAGCTGTTCGGACACGCGCGGCGCCTGAAACATGTCATCCAGCTTGAGGCGCAGGCCGGACACCCAGTCACCCATGCGGTACAGCGCTGCAGCGTCGTCCATGTGGATCAGCGCCAGGCCCGCATCGTAGTCATACATCCCCACTTCGAACACGCCCACCACGCGAAACTGCTTGATGCGCGGCAACACTCCGGTGGGCGTGAACTGGCCCTGCGGCGCCATCACTGTGACCTTGTCACCCACTTCCACCCCCAGCGCCTGCTTGAGCTCCAGACCAAGGATGATGTTGAACTCGCCCGGCCACAGATCATCCAGCCTGCCCAGCTTCATGTGCTCATCCAGCTCGGCCACATTGCGTTCCGAGGCGGGCAGCACGCCGCGCACGATGGTGCCGCGCACCGCCGACCCATTGGCCAGCATGCCTTGCGCCCATATATAAGGTGCCGAACCCAGCACATGTGGCTGCCCGGTGACACTGGCCGCCACTGCGGGCCAGTTCTGCAAGCCGCCGTTGGGCTCGTTGATCTCCATGTGCGAGGCCACACTCAGGATGCGCGAGCGCAGCTCATGCTGAAAGCCGTTCATCACCGACAACACCACGATCAGCGCCGCCACACCTAGCGCGATACCGACCATGCTGGTCATGGAAATGAAGGAGATGAAATGGTTGTTGCGCTTGGCGCGGGTGTAGCGCAAGCCGATCAGGAGTTCGTAGGGTAGTGACATGCGCAGATTCTAACAGGCTTGCCTGAAAAATAGATTCAGTAAAAGGTGAGACTTGCATCACCCCGAACAGCCCCCATCATTGAAGGCATCACCCATACGACTTAACTCAGCCAAAAGGTTCATTATGCAACTCGATCTGCAAAACAAAACCGCCCTGGTGACCGCCTCTTCTGGCGGCATCGGCCTGGAAATCGCACGCTCACTTGCCGCCGAAGGCGCGCAGGTGGTCATCAACGGCCGCAGCCAGACCAGTGTGGATCAGGCCATCGCCAACATTCGGTCTGGCCAGCCGGATGCCAGGCTGCTGGGCATCGCCGCCGATGCAGGTACTGAAGCAGGCTGCGCCGCCCTCATCAGCCAATTGCCAAGGGCCGACATTCTGGTCAACAACCTGGGCATCTACGAAGCCGTGGGCTTCTTTGAGGAAAGCGATGCCGACTGGCAGCGCCTGTTCGAAATCAACATCATGAGCGGTGTGCGTCTGGCGCGCCATTACCTGCAGGGCATGCTGCAGCAGGATAGCGGACGCGTGGTGTTCATCTCCAGCGAATCGGGCCTCAGCCCAGCCCCTGAGATGGCGCATTACAGCGCCACCAAAACCATGCAGCTAGGCATCTCGCGTTCGCTGGCCGAGCTGACCAAAGGCACACAGGTGACCGTCAATGCGGTGCTGCCCGGCCCGACCCTGACCGATAATGTGGAGAAATTCATCCAAGACGTGTTTCCGGGCACCGCGCCGGCTGAAGCACAGCGCCGCTTCATCGCGGAAAATCGCCCGACCTCACTGATCGGACGCCTGATCGACCCCGGGGAGATCGGCGACATCGTCACCTTTATCTGCAGCGCACGCGCCGCCATCATCAACGGCGCCACTATCCGCGCCGAAGGTGGTTTGGTGCGCACTGCGTTCTAATCACGCCCACGCCACCCAGCTCTGCTAAAATTCGAACCATGTTTACTGGAATCGTACAGGCCGTCGGCCAAATAGCGCAGGTCACCCCGGTCGGGGATGACCTGCAACTCAATATCACGGTCGGCGCGCTGGACATGGCAGATGTACAACTGGGTGACAGCATCGCGGTCAACGGCGTATGTCTGACCGTGACGGCTTTCGATGCAGCCTCGTTCAAGGTGCATGTGTCGCGCGAATCGCTGAACTGCACCGTGGGCCTGGACGCACCACGTGCGGTCAACCTGGAAAAAGCACTGCGCTTCAACGACAGGCTGGGTGGTCACCTGGTCAGCGGCCACGTGGATGGCATCGGGCAGATCGTACGCTTCGAGCCTGTCGGTGACTGCATGCTGCTGGCAGTGCGCGCGCCCAACCTGCTGTCACGCTTCATCGCGGTCAAAGGCTCGATCACCATCGATGGTGTCAGCCTGACCGTGAATCAGGTCGAAAAGGACACCTTCAGCGTCAACCTGATCCCGCACACCCTGTCGGTCACCTCATTGCAAACGCTGGGCGTAGGCAGCCGTGTGAACCTGGAGATCGACCTGATCGCACGTTATGTGCAACGCATGGCCGAATGGGAACAGGACAACAACGGAGATAGCGCCTGATGTCAGCGAACCATTCTAGCCTGCCGATCAGCCCGACCACGGAGATCATCGAGGACATCCGCAACGGCCGCATGGTCATCCTGGTCGACGAAGAAGACCGCGAGAACGAGGGTGACCTAGTGCTGGCGGCCCAGTTCGCCACGCCAGAACATATCAACTTCATGGCACGCTTCGGCCGCGGCCTGATCTGTCTGACGCTCACTGAAGCCCGCTGCCGTCAGCTCAAGCTACCCGCCATGGTGCAAAAGAACGGCAGCAGCATGCGCACCAACTTCACTGTATCGATAGAAGCAGCAGAAGGCGTCACCACCGGCATCTCTGCAGCAGACCGCGCCCGCACCATCCAGGCTGCGGTGAGCAAGCACGCGACAGCGCGCGACATCGTCAGCCCTGGTCACATCTTCCCGCTGACCGCCGAGAACGGCGGCGTACTGGTTCGCGCCGGTCACACCGAAGCCGGTTGCGACCTGGCCGCACTGGCCGGGCTGGAGCCTGCTTCGGTGATCTGCGAGATCCTCAAGGACGACGGCAGCATGGCCCGTCTGCCGGATCTGATCGCGTTTGCCCAGACGCACGGCCTCAAGATCGGCACCATCGCTGACCTGATCCACTACCGCAATCAGACGGAAAGTCTGGTGACACGCGCCGCCGAGCGTACCGTGGTCACGCCGTATGGCGAGATGCGGCTGATCGCCTATGCCGACCAGATCGCCAACGAGACCCATTTGGCGCTCATCAAGGGCACACCTTCTCCCGACCAGGAAGTACTGGTACGCGTGCATGAGCCCCTATCCGTGTTCGACCTGCTGGACAGCAGCAGCCGCAGCCACTCCTGGAACACGCTAAAAGCGCTGGAAGTGATGCAGCAGGCAGAATGTGCGGTGATGGTATTGCTGCATCACAACGAAGACGGCGCCGATCTGGTAGAACGCATCCAGCATGCCGACCTGCCGGTACGCCCGCGCCAGGACTTGCGCAATTACGGCATAGGCTCGCAGATCCTGCTGGACCTAGGCGTGCGTCGCATGAAACTGATGGCCACCCCGCGCAAGATGCCCAGCATGGTCGGTTTCGGCCTGGAAGTCACCGGCTACCTGCAGGCGGATGGCGCTGACATACAAAATCAAGCTGTGAGATAATCGACCGCGTGGAAAATGTAAACCTGACCGGCCACTTCCTCATCGCCATGCCTGCCATGAGCGACCCCTATTTTGCCAAATCCGTCACTTACATCTGTGAACACTCCGAGAACGGCGCCATCGGCATCGTGATCAACCGGCCCATCGACATGCAGCTGGATGCCCTGTTCGAACAGATCGACCTCAAGCTGGACGACGCTAGCCTCAGCAAACACAGCGTGCATTTCGGCGGCCCGGTACAGACCGATCGTGGCTTTGTACTGCACCGCCCGGCTGGCGAGTGGAAATCCACACTCAAGGTCAGCCCGGATACCTCACTGACCACCTCGCGTGACATCCTCGAAGCCGTGGCCAACGGCACCGGCCCGGAGCAACTGCTGGTCAGCCTGGGCTATGCCGGCTGGTCGGCCGGTCAGCTGGAACAGGAAATGGCGCAGAACGCCTGGCTGTCAGTGAAGCCGAACTCCGCCGAAGACGAAGACAAGGTCATCTTCAAACTACCGCATAGCGAAAAACTCAACGCAGCCATGGGCTTGCTGGGCCTGGATTTCGCACGCCTGTCGGAAAGTGCCGGCCATGCTTAGCCAGCAGGCAGGCCCTGATGCAGACCAAGAACCCTGCACGCTGCTGCGCAGAAAGGAAGGCGCTGTGCTGGCTTTTGATTTCGGTGAAAAACGCATCGGCGTCGCCAGCGGCGACCTGCTGATGGGCATCGCCCACCCGCTGACCACCATCGCGGCTGAAGCCAATGACCAGCGCTTCGAACAGATCGCTGCCCTGATCAAGGAATGGCGGCCAGTCCAACTGGTGGTCGGCTTGCCACTGACCATGGACGGTGAAGAGCACGCAGTCACGCTGCTTTGCAAGAAATTCGCGCGCCGCCTGCATGGCCGCTTCTCATTGCCTGTGGCCATGGTGGACGAGCGCCTGAGCTCAGTGGAAGCCAGCGCTTCGCTGCGAGCAGCCGGTGTGGCCGGACGCAAGCAGAAAGTCATGCTGGACCAGGTGGCCGCGCAGCACATCCTGCAATCCTATTTTGATGGACTCAGCTCATGACCACGCCATTACCCGAGGCAGAACAGCTGCTGACACGACTGGCCGAGCAACTGCGGCCGGTGATCACGCCCGCCACCGCGCTGGTGGGCATCCACAGCGGCGGCGTGTGGATCATGCAGCGCCTGCTCAAGCTGCTGGACATGCCGCTGGCACATGGCACGCTGGATGTTTCTTTCTATCGCGACGACTTCAACCAGCGCGGCCTCAAGCCCACCACACGGCCCTCGCAGATCCCATTCGAGGTGGAAGCCCGTCATATCATCCTCATCGATGACGTGTTCTATACCGGCCGCACCATACGCGCCGCCATGAACGAGCTGTTCGACTATGGTCGCCCGGCCAACATCAGTCTGGCGGTGCTGGTCAACCGTGGCGGTCGTGAACTGCCCATCGCACCGCAATTCAGCGCCTGCGAACTGCCACTGCCTGCTGACAAGAACCTGCAATTATTACAACATGAAGATGGCCGCTTTTATCTACGACTGGATGACCAAGCCTGATGCATAACCCGCAACTCAACAAGGACGGCAAGCTCAAGCACCTGCTGTCGATCGAAGGCCTGCCACGCGCCATCCTGAATCAGATCCTGGATACGGCGGAATCCTTCACCGGCGTCTCCGAGCGCGAAGTGAAGAAGGTGCCGCTGCTACGCGGCAAGACCGTGTGCAATATCTTCTTCGAGAACAGCACGCGCACGCGCACCACCTTCGAGATCGCGGCCAAACGCCTCTCTGCCGATGTGCTCAACCTGAACGTGAGCACTTCCTCACAATCCAAGGGCGAGACCATCCTGGACACCGTGGACAACCTCACCGCCATGCATGCCGACATGTTCGTGGTGCGCCACAGCCAGTCTGGTGCTGCCCACCTGATCGCACGCCATGTGGCGCCGCATGTGCATGTGGTCAACGCTGGCGACGGGCGTCATGCGCACCCCACGCAAGGGCTGCTGGACATGTTCACCATCCGCCGCTACAAGCCGGACATGCACAACCTGCGCGTGGCCATCATCGGTGACGTGCTGCACTCGCGCGTGGCGCGCTCCGAGATCCATGCACTGACCACGCTGGGAGTGCCAGAGGTACGCGTGATCGCGCCCAAGACCCTGTTACCGCAAGACGTGGAAAAACTGGGTGTGCAGGTGTATCACGACATGCGTGCCGGTCTCAAGGATGTGGACGTGGTGATGATGCTGCGCCTGCAGAACGAGCGCATGTCGGGCAGTCTGCTGCCCAGCGCGCAGGAATACTTCAAATGCTTCGGCCTCACCCAGGAAAAACTGGCCCTGGCCAAACCGGACGCCATCGTCATGCATCCGGGGCCGATGAACCGTGGCGTGGAGATCGATTCAGCCGTCGCGGACGGCATGCAATCGGTGATCCTGCCGCAGGTGACCTACGGCATCGCAGTACGCATGGCGGTGATGAGCATACTGGCAGGAAGTAACGACGCATGAAGATACACATCAAGAACGGCCGCCTGATCGACCCCAAGCATGGCATCGACGGCCAGCATGACCTGTATATCGCCGCTGGCAAAGTGGTCGGCATAGGCGAAGCGCCAGCGGGCTTTGTCGCCAACCAGAGCATAGACGCCAGCGGTCTGATCGTCTGCCCTGGCCTGGTGGACCTGTCGGCACGCCTGCGCGAGCCCGGCTACGAATACAAGGCCACGCTGGAAAGCGAGATGCGCGCTGCCGCCGCTGGTGGCGTCACCAGTCTGGTATGTCCGCCGGACACCGAGCCCGTGCTGGACGAGCCCGGCCTGGTGGAGATGCTCAAACACCGCGCCAAACAGCTCAACCTCGCGCATGTCTACCCGTTGGGCGCGCTGACCCGCCAACTGGCTGGCGCACAACTGACCGAGATGTCCGAGTTGACCGAAGCGGGCTGTGTAGGCTTCTCGCAGGCCGATGTCGCTATCACCGACACACTGGTGCTGTGGCGGGCACTGCAATATGCCGCCACCTTCGATTTCACCGTCTGGCTACGCCCGGAAGACCCTTACCTCGCCAAAAGCGGTGTGGCCCATGACGGCGAGATCGCCGCACGGCTGGGCTTGCGTGGCATCCCTGCGGCAGCCGAGACGCTGGCACTGGAGATCATCATCCGGCTGGTGCGCGAGACCGGGGCGCGCGTGCATGTATGCCGACTATCCACCGCCGAAAGCGTGAGCCTGCTGCGGCAGGCCAAGCAACAAGGCCTGCCGATCAGCGCGGATGTGGCTGCACATTACCTGCACCTGACCGAATTCGACATCGGCTTCTTTGACGCCAATTGCCACCTCAAACCCCCGCTACGCACGCAGCGTGACCAGCAGGCGCTGTGCGCTGGCCTCGCGGACGGCACCATAGACGCGCTATGCTCGGACCATGCGCCTGTCGATGATGACGCCAAACTGCTGCCGTTCGCAGAAGCCGAGGTGGGTGCCACCGGCCTGGAGCTGTTACTGCCACTGGCCGTGAAATGGGCACAGGATAGACAGCTTGCCCTGTCCACGGCCATTGCCAGTATCACCAGCCGCCCTGCCGCCATCATCGGCCTGGATGCTGGCCATCTGGGCTTGGGCGCGGTTGCGGATGTGTGTGTGTTCGACCCCGCGCAATACCGCAGGATAGAAGCCAAATCACTGATCAGTCAGGGTAAGAACACCCCGTTCATCGGCATGGAACTGCCGGGCGTTGTGCGCTACACCCTGCTGCAGGGACAGCTCGTGCATCAAGCGTGATGTAGGCCATCAATCTATTCAGCCCGAGCGCGTAACAGACAAAAAAGGCAGCCACTGGCTGCCTTTTCTCTTGATATCTAGTTTTCTTGATATCTAGCGCAAACGCTATTCGCTGATCTGCTTGTGCAGCTTGACCGGCTCGCTGTTGCGGCGCATGCGGATATTGATCATCTCCACCACCACCGAGAACGCCATGGCGAAGTAGATATAGCCCTTGGGCACGTGGAAACCTACCCCTTCCGCAGTCAGCGTAGCGCCAACCAGGATCAGGAAAGACAAGGCCAGTATCTTGATGGTCGGGTGGGTGTCGACGAACTCACCGATGGATTTGGCCGCGAACAGCATCACCCCCACGGCCAGCACGATGGCGATGGCCATCACCGAAAGCTGGTCGGCCAGACCCACTGCCGTGATCACCGAATCCAGCGAAAACACGATATCCAGCACCGCGATCTGTAACAGCACCATGCCCAGGCTGGCAGCAACGACAGGCTTGCCACCTTCGGACTCCACGCCTTCCAGACTGTTATGGATCTCGTGCGTCGCTTTGGCCAGCAGGAACAGACCACCGCCGATCAGAATGAAGTCACGCCCAGACACCGGGTGGTCGAACACCGAGAACCACGGCTCGGTCAGGCCCATGACCCAGGTCAGCGAGAACAGCAAGGCCAGACGCGCCAGCATGGCCAGGCCCAAACCCAGACGACGTGCCAGATTGCGCTGCTTTTCCGGCAGACGCCCGACCAGGATGGAGATGAAGATGATGTTGTCGATACCGAGCACGATCTCGAGTGCGGTCAGGGTACCGAGAGCGATCCAGGCTTCCGGGCTGGCGATCCATTCAAACATGTGCGATTCCTGTGAATTCGAAGCGGCTATTATAGGGGGCAAATGTGCATGCCAGCATGACCAGGCTGCACATTTAAGCAGCCGTCATCACGGATGTCAGCTGGCTGTCACTGCACATCAGGCCATGAACGCGTCTTTGTTAGTGCTGCGCGTACGTGCTTCTTCTGCGGCGGTGATCAGATTGCGCTGTTGCAGGTCATGCAGGTGCTGATCCAGCGTCTGCATGCCGAAGTTCTGGCCAGTCTGGATCGCCGAATACATCTGCGCCACCTTGTTCTCGCGTATCAGGTTGCGGATGGCAGGTGTGCCCAGCATGATCTCGAAGGCGGCCAGGCGGCCGTTGCCGTCACGGGTCTTGCACAGCGTCTGCGAGATCACGGCACGTAAGGATTCTGACAGCATGCTGCGCACCATTTCCTTTTCCCCGGCCGGGAACACATCCACGATACGGTCTATGGTCTTGGGCGCAGAACTGGTATGCAAGGTGGCAAACACCAGATGCCCGGTCTCGGCCGCGGTGAGCGCCAGACGTATGGTCTCCAGATCACGCATTTCGCCGATGAGGATTACATCCGGGTCCTCACGCAGCGCAGCGCGCAGGGCATTGGAAAACGTCTGGGTGTGCGTGCCGACCTCGCGCTGGCTGACCAGGCAACGCTTGGACTGGTGCACGAACTCGATCGGGTCTTCTACCGTGAGGATATGCCCCATCTGGTATTCATTGACGTAATCTACCATGGCGGCCAGCGTGGTGGATTTGCCCGAACCGGTCGGCCCGGTCACCACCACCAGGCCGCGCGGGTTCTGCGCGATCTCCTTGAAGATGGGCGGGCAGTTGAGCTGCTCCAGCGTCAGGACAGCAGACGGAATGGTGCGGAACACAGCCGCAGCTCCGCGACTGTGCTGGAAGGCGTTGACACGAAAACGCGCCACACCAGCCAGCTCGTAAGAGAAGTCGGTCTCCTGCGTCTCGTCGTACTGACGCAGATGTTCCGGCTGCATCAGGCTGCACACCATGGCATGCACCTGTTCGTGATTCAGCACCTCGGCCGCCATACGGCACATGTCACCATGTACCCTTAATAGCGGCGGCATTCCGGCTGAAAGATGCAGATCGGATGCTTGGCTATTGACTGCATGTTTCAGCAGTTGCGAAATTTCCAACGCAGGCTCCTGTTATAATTTTGGCATGTTGTTTTGGCCTACCCTTTCCATCCGATTATGAGCGCAATCGCCAGCCACTTGCAAGCCGTAAACCGCGCGATCGCCGACGCCTGCAAGCTGGCTGGACGCACCGATAGGCCTGCGCTGCTGGCGGTCAGCAAGACCCAGCCCGCCAGCGCCCTGCGCGAGGCATATGCTGCAGGACAAGTACGTTTTGGCGAGAATTATGTACAGGAAGCCATCAACAAACAGGCCGAGCTGGGTGACCTTGCCATCGAATGGCATTTCATCGGCCCGATACAGAGCAACAAGACACAATTGATCGCGCAACATTTTGACTGGGTGCACAGTGTGGACAGGCTCAAGATCGCACAGCGACTGAGCAGTGCGCGCAGCGCGACGCCGCTGCCGCTGAACGTCTGCATCCAGGTGAATGTGAGTCTGGAAGCCAGCAAGAGTGGCGTAAGCAGCAGCGAAACACTGGCACTGGCCGAGACGGTGGCCAGCCTGCCAGGTTTGCGTTTGCGCGGCCTGATGGCCATCCCGGCGCCCACCGATGATATCCGTGAGCAACGTGCTCAGTTCCATGCGGTACGTACGCTGTTCGACCAGTTACAAGCCACGCATCCAGCACTCGACACCCTGTCCATCGGCATGTCGCAGGATTATCCGGCTGCCATTGCGGAAGGGGCCACCATCGTACGCATCGGCACCGCGATCTTTGGTGCACGTAGTCCACATGCGATCTCGACGCCACCATCAGTACCAGCGCAATCAATGTCAGCTTCAGAATCCTCGCATCTCAACCTAGCTGAAGAACAGAACCCCACATGAACACTCCCAGCATCAGCTTCATCGGCGGCGGCAACATGGCCAACGCCATTCTTGGCGGCCTGCGCGCGCAAGGCTACCCAGCAGCAAACCTGCATGTGGTGGAAACCGATGCCGACAAGCGTAAGCAACTGCACGAGGCCTTCGGCGTCAGCAGTGCCGCGGAGTTGGCCAGTGCCAGTCAGTCGGACGTCATCGTGCTGGCCGTCAAACCACAGCAATTACGTGACATCGCCATCTTCCTCGGCAGCTTGCTGCACCAGCAACTGGTGATTTCGATTGCGGCCGGTATCCGCTGCAATGACTTGTCACGCTGGCTGGGCGGCTATGCAGCCATCGTGCGGGTGATGCCCAACACACCGGCCCAGGTGGGTGCCGGCATCTCGGCACTGTATGCCATGCCGGCGGTATCAAGCACGCAACGCGAACTGGCCGCTCAGCTCATGAATGCCGTCGGCAGCAGCCTGTGGCTGGAACAGGAAGCACAGATGGATGCGGTGACCGCCATTTCCGGCAGTGGTCCGGCTTATGTGTTCTATCTGATCGAAGCACTGGAGCAGGCGGCGCTAGCGCTGGGCCTGACAGCCGAGCAGGCACGCCAGCTCAGCGTGCATACCTTTGCCGGGGCTGGGCAACTGGCCTTGCACAGCCCGGACAGTCCGGGACGTTTACGTGAACAGGTCACCTCCAAGGGCGGCACCACGGAACAGGGCCTGCTGAGATTGCAGCAGCATGCCGTCAATACTGCGTTATTAGACGCCGCCCGGGCTGCGGCCGCACGTTCACAGGAACTCGGCGACCTGCTGGGTAAGGATTAAGCCCATGTCCATATTACAAAACGCGCTGATCTTCCTGCTGCATACCCTGTTCGGCCTGTTCACACTGGCGGTGCTGCTGCGCTTTTACCTGCAGCTCACCAATGCACCGTTCCGGCATCCGGCCTCGCAGGCCATCGTCAGCCTGACCAACTTTGCGGTGCGTCCGTTGCGACGCTTCGTGCCAAGCTGGCGCGGGCTGGATCTGTCTACGTTGCTGCTGGCCTTCGCGGCACAACTGTTGTTGCAGTTATGTTTATTGTGGTTGCGCGACTTTCCGCTGCTGGTAGCTGGCAGCGGTGCCTGGATCGCGCTATTAGGCTTGTGTGTACTGAGCCTGACCAAGCTCAGCATCTATATCTTCCTGTATGCGGTGTTCCTGCAGGCGATCCTGAGCTGGCTCAGCCCGCACAACCCGATGGCGCCCCTGCTGGATGCACTGACGCGGCCAGTGCTGCAACCGCTACGCAAACACCTGCCACTGGCGGGCGGCATCGACATCAGCCCACTGGTGGTGTTCATCATTGCCGAATTGCTGCTGATCACGCTGGTGACGCCGCTGGAACAGCAACTGCGCGTGTTGCTGTAGACAGCCCGTCTGGCGCCATGCCAGCACGGTCAGGCCTTAAAGCAGGACGATGTCGAAATCTTCCTGCGAGTGCTGTGGCTCCACCTGCAAGGACACCGGCTTGCCGATGAAATCGGACAAGTTGGCCAGGCTTTGCGATTCTTCGTCCATCAGCATGCCGATCACCTTGGCAGAGGCCAGCACACGGAACTCGCGCGCGCTGAACTGACGCGCATGACGCAACAGCTCACGGAAGATCTCATAACACACGGTTTGCGCGGTTTTCAACTCGCCGCGTCCACGACAGGCCGGACAGGGCTCGCACAACAGGTGTGCCAGGCTTTCGCGTGTGCGTTTGCGCGTCATCTCCACCAGCCCCAGCGCCGAGAAGCCGCTGACACTGATGCGCGCCCGGTCACGCGCCACCGCTTTTTGCAACTCTTCCAGCACGGCTTGGCGCTGTTCCGGCTCGTCCATGTCGATGAAGTCGACAATGATGATGCCGCCCAGATTGCGTAAACGCAGCTGACGCGCGATGCACTGCGACGCTTCCAGATTGGTCTTGAAGATGGTGTCCGACAGGCTGCGTCCGTTGACGAAACTGCCCGTGTTCACATCCACCGTGGTCAAGGCTTCGGTCTGATCGAAGATCAGATAGCCGCCCGACTTCATCTCCACCTTGCGCGACAAGGCGCGCTCGATCTCGGTTTCGATGTTGTACATATCGAACAGCGGGCGCCCGCCCTGATAGCGCTCCAGACAGCTCAATGCACCCAGCGCGTAATGTTCGGCGAAATCCACCAGCTTCTGATGCGTTTCGCTGGAGTCGACCAGGATGCGCGAAGTGTGGGTGTTGACCACGTCACGCAGCACGCGCATGGGCAGGCTCAGGTCCTGAAACACCAGTGAGCGCTCGGCTGCGCCGTGGCTGGCGGTCTGGATGTTGCTCCAGACCTTGTGCAGGTATTCGATGTCGGCCAGCAGTTCATCGTCGCTGGCGGTTTCTGACATGGTGCGGATGATGTAGCCACCCTGCCAGTTCACCGGCAACAGCTTGGTCAAACGCTCGCGCAACAACTCACGCTCGGCTTCATCCTCGATGCGCTGCGACACACCGATGTGCTGCTGTTGCGGCAGATACACCAGAAAACGGCCGGCAATGCTGATCTGCGTGGTCAGGCGCGCGCCCTTGGTGCCGATCGGCTCCTTGATCACCTGCACGATCAGCGACTGGCCCTCGTGCAACACGTCCTGGATGGGTTTTTCCTGATCGGTGCGCGTGCATTCAAGGATGTCGGCCACGTGCAGGAAGGCAGCACGCTGCAGGCCGATCTCGACAAAAGCCGACTGCATGCCAGGCAACACCCGACAGACACGCCCGCGGTAGACATTGCCGACCAGGCCCAGCGAACTGCTGCGCTCGACATGCAATTCCTGTGCGATGCCTTGCTCGATGATGGCGACGCGCGTTTCCTGCGGCGTCACGTTGATCAGTATCTCTTCACTCATGGTTTCCAGACAGGCTTAGACCTGCGTTTCTCAGTAACTGTGCGGTTTCAAATACAGGCAGGCCCATCACACCGCTGTAACTGCCTTCGATACGGCGAATGAACATGCTGGCCAGGCCTTGGATCCCGTAGGCACCGGCCTTGCCATAAGGTTCTCCGCTGGCGACATAGGCGGCAATGGCCGCTTCATCCAAATCATCCACCAGCACACGCGTGCTGGACAAGGCGGTCTGTATGCCGGATGAGCTGGCCAGTGCGATGCCGGTGTGCACCTCATGCCAGCGCCCGGACAGTCGCCTCAACATGGCGGCAGCGTGGGCCGCATCCGCGGGTTTGCCCAGGATATCGCCATCGATACACACCGTGGTATCCGCTGCCAGTAAGGGCAATTCCGGCCGCTGCTCGGCCTGCATCTGCTGCAAACCTGCCGCTGCTTTCCCGGCAGCGAGCCGCAACACATAGGCGTCCGGCGCTTCGCCCGCGTGCACCGATTCGTCGATATCACTCAGCATCAAGATGAACGGCACCCCCATCGCCTTGAGTATTTCGGCGCGGCGCGGTGAACGTGAAGCAAGATAAAGCGTCGATGTGGTCATCCGGGTACTATGTTTAAGCTGGCTGTGTCGTATAAAGTCATCATGCTTGCTGCAATCCCTGAATCGCTGGCATAGCCTACAGGGGCGCATGCGAAATTGAGCGCTACCATCCAGTGGATATTCAGGTCTTTAGCTTGAACACCCTGGATGAAGCCTAGGCATACTAACCGATTCAATCTGCACATACCATCAAGGTGACACCATGAGTGAGTGGGCTTATCTGTTCAAAACCGGCGTCGCGCTATTCGCCATCGTCAACCCCTTCGGCTGCCTGCCCATCTTCATCAGCGCCACGGATGGCTGGTCACCGCAGGACCGGGCGCGCACCGCCAATACCGTGGCCTTCACTGTGTTTCTGGTGCTGATCGTCTCGGCACTGCTGGGTGACCATATCCTGGCTTTTTTCAGTATCAGCATCCCTTCGTTCCAGGTCGGCGGCGGCATCCTGCTGATGCTGATCGCCATCACCATGATGCATGGCCGCCAAAGCCACACGCGCCAGACGCCGGAAGAAGCCGAGGAAGTGGCGGAGCGTAACGTCATCGCCATCGTACCGCTGAGCATCCCGCTACTGGCGGGCCCAGGCGCCATCAGTAGCATGATCATCGCTTCGCAACAAAGCACCGGGGTATGGACGCACTTTGGTCTGGTGATCCCGGTTGCGGCTGTGTGTCTGGTGATCTGGCTGGTGCTGCGACTATCGAGCCGCATCGCACAGCGCCTGGGCACCATAGGCATCAACGTCATCACGCGCCTGATGGGCCTGATCCTGGCCGCCATGGCAGTGGAATTCATCGCGCATGGCATCAGCGGCCTGTTTCCAGGTTTGGCGACTAGTGCGGCCGCGTTGTAAAATCAGGCTTTTAATCGTTTAGCGTTCACGCATGCCCGTCTGGAAACCCAACACCACGGTAGCCGCCATCGTCGAACAGGCTGGCAAGTTCCTGCTGGTGGAGGAGGAAACCGCCGAAGGCATACGCCTTAACCAGCCGGCCGGACACCTGGAGCATGGTGAAAGTCTGCTGGATGCGGTGGTACGCGAAACCCGCGAAGAGACCGCGTTCCGGTTCATCCCTGAAGCGTTGCTAGGAATCTATCAGTGGCGACGGGCTGGCCCGCAGGACATCACTTACCTGCGTTTTGCCTTCATCGGCCAGGTGGATGACCACGACGCCACACAAAAGCTGGATGACGGCATCCTGCGTCACCTGTGGCTGAGCGCAGACGAGATCCGTGCCAGCCGTGACTTGCATCGTAGCCCGCAAGTGTGGCGCTGCGTAGACGATTACCTGGCCGGACAGCGCTTTCCGCTGGCGGCCATCACCCATTTAGCGTCTTAGACTGTGAGTTAAAATCCATGAGTTCAAATCTGTGAGTTTCGATCGATGAGTTTCAGGCCATGAAAAAACGTGTCGTAGTGGGCCTGTCGGGCGGCGTGGATTCTTCCGTAGCCGCGCTGCTGCTGAAACAGCAGGGTTATGAGGTGGTCGGCCTGTTCATGAAGAACTGGGAAGACGACGATACCGACGAATACTGTTCGTCCAAGCAGGATCTGATCGACGCCGTCGCGGTCGCCGACCGCCTGGGCATCGAGATCGAAGCGGTCAATTTCTCTGCAGAGTACAAGGACCGCGTGTTCGCCAACTTCCTGGACGAATACCGTGCTGGCCGCACCCCCAACCCGGACATCCTGTGCAATGCCGAGATCAAGTTCAAAGCCTTCCTGGACCATGCCATGGGCCTGGGCGCCGACCTGATCGCCACCGGCCACTACGCGCAGGTGCGCGAGAAGAACGGCCTGTTCCAGTTGATGAAGGCGGACGATGGCAGCAAGGATCAAAGCTATTTCCTGTATCGCCTGAATCAGGCACAGCTGTCCAAGACCTTGTTCCCGCTGGGCCACCTGCTCAAGCGTGAAGTGCGCGAGATCGCGCGCCAGGCCGGTCTCGCCACTAGCGAGAAGAAAGACTCCACCGGTATCTGTTTCATCGGCGAACGGCCGTTCCGCGAATTCCTCAATCGCTACCTGCCACGCGAACCGGGCGAGATGCAGACCCCGGATGGCAAAGTGGTCGGCCAGCATGATGGCCTCATGTATTACACGCTGGGGCAGCGTCAAGGCTTGAAGATAGGCGGTTCACGCGACAGCAATGGCGAACCCTGGTTCGTGGCGGGCAAGGACATGCAGCACAACGTGCTCATCGTGGTGCAGGGGCATGAACATCCGCTGCTGCTCAATGACGGCCTGATCGCCGGGCAGCTGCACTGGATCTCCGGGCAGCAACCCGAGACGCACTGGGTGTACGCCGCAAAGACACGCTATCGCCAGCCGGATGCGCCGTGCGAGATCGACCGTGTCGATGCAAGTGAGGTGGATGTGCGCTTTGGTCAGCGCCAGTGGGCGATCACGCCGGGGCAATCGCTGGTGGTGTATGAAAGCAATGTCTGCCTGGGCGGCGGCATCATCGAGGCCGCGCTCTAAGCAGCAACCCTGTCAGGCTGGTGGCGCGGTGTCCTTGAACGAAGCACGCTTCATCAGGGCGGCATACAGGCGGGCCAGGTTGGGGTATTGCTCGGGCCAGCCCAGTTGCTGATAACGCAACTCCAGATACCCCAGCACACAGCCCACCGCGATATCAGCCAGACTGAAGGTGTTGTTGACGCACCATTTATTGCTGCCCAGCTGGTCACTCAGCGACTGCAAACCACGCTCGACCTTGCCCATCTGCTTGGTGATCAGGGCTGCATCCTGTTTTTCCGGCGCACGACGCGACTCCATCATCGCCGCCACGGCCGCATCGCAGATGCCATCTGCGAGGGCTTCCCAGCGGCGCACCGCGATCTTGAGGCCGTGATCCTGCGGGATCAGGTGACCCAGCGGCGTGCGGTGGTCCAGATATTCCACGATGACACGCGAGTCGTACAAGGCATCGCCATCATCCAGCACCAGTGCCGGGATCTTGCCCAGCGGGTTGTGCTGATGGATAGGACAATCCGGCGCAGACAGGGTCACCAGCACCATCCCCAGTTCGATGCGCTTTTCAGCGGCCACGATGCGGACTTTGCGGGCGTAAGGGCTGGTATGCGAATAGAGAAGCTGCATGATAGAGGTGAGCTTTTAGCGTTGGTGGATTTTGACTGCATTATAATCCATCCTCTGTACATACACCTGTCTGCCTGAGCGCCCATGTTGCTTGCTTCCAGCCCCTTCAATACCGACCCGCGGCTCAATGCCGCCCTGCTTGCCGACCTTGATCGAAGCGTGCGTCATGCGCTCAACGAAGACCTAGGCGCTGGCGACCTGACTGCGCTACTGATCCCGGCAGATAAAAGCGCACAAGCCCACATCGTCTGCCGCGACACGGCCGTACTCTGCGGCAGCAGCTGGGTGGAACGCTGTTTGCAACTGGCCGCAGCGGATGTCAACGTGACCTGGCAAGTACAGGAAGGCGACACCATGCAAGCAGGCCAGACCATCTGCACGCTGCATGGCAATGCACGCGCACTGCTGACGGCCGAGCGCTGCATGCTGAATTTCCTGCAGACCTTATCCGCCACAGCCACTCAGACGCGCCGCCATGTAGACGCCATCGCCGGTACCCGTGCACGCATCCTGGACACGCGCAAGACGCTGCCCGGCCTGCGTCTTGCGCAGAAGTACGCCGTCACGGTCGGCGGCGGTGACAATCAGCGCCTGGCCCTGTATGACGGCATCCTCATCAAGGAGAACCATATCGCGGCGGCAGGCAGTATTGCAGCAGCATTGCAGGCTGCGCATGCGCTGGGGGCAGGCGTGAGCATCCAGATCGAGGTGGAATCACTGCAGGAGCTGGAGGCCGCGCTGGCCGCAGGCGCCAGCTCCATTCTGCTTGATAATTTCGATCTGGATTTGCTGCGTAAAGCCGTGCAATTGAATGCCGGACGTGCATTACTGGAGGCCTCCGGCGGGGTCGATCTGGGCCATTTACGCGCCATCGCCGAAACCGGGGTGGATCGCATCTCCATAGGCGCTCTCACCAAACATGTGCGGGCTGTCGATTTTTCCATGCGTTTTGCCTGATTTCAGTGCGCTGACAGCCGATTCGCCTTGACCAACACCCGCCGAACAGATACTGTTCAGGGTTCGAAAATTATCAGCAAAAACAAGCACCATATATGGAAGACCGTACACCGCCGATCACCGGCGCAGAAATCCTCATCCGCTGCCTGCATGAAGAAAACGTCAAGTTCGTTTTCGGCTATCCGGGTGGTGCTGTGCTGAACATCTACGACGAGATTTTCAAACAGGACAAATTCAAGCACGTGCTGGTGCGCCACGAACAGGCCGCCGTGCACGCCGCTGATGCGTTCTCGCGCGCCACCGGCACGGTAGGCGTTGCACTGGTCACCTCCGGCCCTGGCGCCACCAATGCCGTCACCGGCATCGCCACGGCTTATATGGACTCCATCCCGATGGTGATCATCAGCGGCCAGGTGCCGTCACCCGTCATCGGCATGGATGCGTTCCAGGAAGTGGACATGGTCGGCATCACGCGCCCCTGTGTGAAACACAACTTCCTGGTCAAGGACATCAAAGAGCTGGCCGCAACGATGAAGAAAGCCTTCTACATCGCTGCCACTGGCCGCCCCGGCCCGGTTGTGGTTGACGTACCCAAGGACATCACGGCGCAACTGGCGCATTTCGACTATCCGAAATCGGTCGAACTGCGCTCGTACAGCCCGGTCGTCAAAGGCCATTCCGGTCAGATCAAAAAGGCATTGAAGCTGATGCTGGAAGCCAAGCGCCCGATGATGTACACGGGCGGTGGCATTGTGCTGGGCGACGCGGCAGAAGCGCTGACCAAGCTGTCACGCACGCTGGGCTTCCCGGTCACCAACACGCTGATGGGGCTGGGCGGCTACCCGGCCACCGACAAACAATTCGTCGGCATGCTGGGCATGCACGGCACCTATGAAGCCAATATGTCCATGCAGGATTGTGACGTACTGGTTGCAGTGGGCGCGCGTTTCGATGACCGCGTCATCGGTAACCCCGGCCACTTCTTCAGCAAAGACCGCACCATCATCCATATCGATGTGGACCCGTCTTCGATCTCCAAGCGCGTCAAGGTCGACGTGCCTATCGTCGGCCATGTGCAATCGGTACTGACCGAGATGATCGAACTGCTGGATGGCGAGTTCAAGTCTACCCTGCAAGCACGTCAGGATGCACCACTGCAAGCCTGGTGGAAGCAGATCGATGAGTGGCGCGGCCGCAAGTGCCTCAACTACGCCAAGAGCGACCTGGTCATCAAGCCGCAGTCGGTGGTTGAGAAACTGTGGGAAGTGACCAAGGGCGATGCTTTTATCACCTCGGACGTAGGCCAGCACCAGATGTGGGCGGCGCAATACTACAAATTCGACAAGCCACGTCGCTGGATCAACTCCGGCGGCCTCGGCACCATGGGTGTCGGCCTGCCCTATGCCATGGGTGCACAACTGGCGCATCCGGACGCACAGGTCGCTTGTATCACCGGCGAAGCGTCGATCCAGATGTGTATTCAGGAATTGTCCACCTGCAAGCAGTTCCATCTGCCGGTCAAGGTGGTCAACCTGAACAACCGCTACATGGGCATGGTGCGTCAATGGCAGGAGTTCTTCTACGGCAACCGTTATTCGGAATCGTACATGGACGCACTGCCTGACTTCGTCAAACTGGCAGAGGCCTATGGCCACGTCGGCTTCAAGATCGAAAAGCCTTCCGATGTCGAAGCCGTGTTGAAGGAAGCCTTCAGTCCGGCATTGAAGGAACGCATGGTGTTCATGGACTTCCTGACTGACCAGTCGGAGAACGTGTTCCCCATGGTGCCGAACGGCAAGGGTCTGTCCGAGATGATCCTGGCTGAAGATTTGTAAGCCGCCTGATCTTGACGCGCTCAAGTACAAGTACAGCAAAAGCGAAAGTACGATGAAACATATCATTTCCCTGCTCATGGAGAACGAAGCTGGCGCGCTTTCACGCGTGGCCGGCCTGTTCTCGGCACGAGCCTACAATATTGAATCGCTGACCGTGGCGCCAACCGAAGACGCCACGCTGTCGCGCATGACCATCGTCACCTCCGGATCGGATGATGTGATCGAACAAATCATCAAACAGCTCAACAAGCTGGTGGATGTGGTCAAGGTGCTCGACCTCAATGATGGTCGCTACATCGAACGTGAACTGATGCTGGTCAAGGTCAAGGCCACCGGCGCATTGCGCGACGAGATGAAGCGGCTGTGCGACATCTTCCGCGGCCGTATTATCGATGTGGCCGACAGCAGCTACACCATCGAACTAACTGGCACCGGCTCCAAGCTGGATGCCTTCCTGGAGACGCTGGATAAAACAGCCATCCTGGAAACCGTACGTACCGGTGCCTCCGGCATCGGCCGCGGCGATCGTATTCTAAAAGTGTAATCCACCCGCGCCTGTGGCGTGGCATTCCCAAGATTGGTATTGAAAGGTAGAAAATGAAAGTTTATTACGACAAGGATGCTGACCTCTCCATCATCAAGAATCTGAAGGTCACCATCGTTGGTTATGGCTCCCAGGGCCACGCCCACGCGCAGAACCTGAAAGATTCCGGCGTCAGCGTCACCATAGGCGCACGCAAGGAAGGCAGTTCCTTCGCCAAGGCCGAGAAAGCCGGCCACAACGTCAAGGAGATCAGCGAAGCCGTTCAAGGCGCTGACGTGGTCATGCTGTTGCTGCCGGATGAAACCATGGCAGGCATCTTCCATGCTGAAGTCGAGCCTAATCTGAAGAAGGGTGCTGCGCTGGCCTTTGCACACGGTTTCAACATCCATTACAACCAGATCGTCCCTAACAAGGACATGGACGTGATCATGATCGCCCCTAAGGGCCCTGGCCACACCGTACGTTCCGAATACCTCAAGGGTGGCGGCGTACCGTCCCTGATCGCGGTTTATCAGGACGCCTCTGGCAAGGCCAAGGACATTGCGCTGTCCTACGCAGCGGCGAATGGCGGCACCAAGGGTGGCGTGATCGAGACCGATTTCCGCGAAGAGACCGAGACCGACCTGTTCGGCGAACAAGCCGTGCTGTGTGGTGGCGCGGTCGAGCTGGTCAAGGCTGGCTTCGAGACGCTGGTGGATGCTGGTTACGCGCCAGAGATGGCCTACTTCGAGTGTTTGCACGAACTCAAGCTGATCGTCGACCTCATGTACGAAGGCGGTATCGCCAACATGAATTACTCCATCTCCAACAACGCGGAATACGGCGAATACGTCACTGGCCCCAAGGTCATCAACGACGAATCCCGCTGGGCGATGAAGGAAGCACTGGCCAACATCCAGAATGGTGAATACGCCAAGAAGTTCATCCTGGAAGGCCGCACCAACTACCCGGAGATGACCGCACGTCGTCGCCTGAACGCAGCGCACCCGATCGAACAAGTCGGCGGTCAACTGCGTGCCATGATGCCTTGGATCGCCAAGAACAAACTGGTCGACCAGTCCAAGAACTAAGCGTCACAGCAATAAGCTGTCACAGCAATAGCGAAGTAATCTAATAGCGCAATAATGAAAAAGGGGCAGACGCCAGGCGTTCTGCCCCTTTTTTTGGTCCGCGCTATACTAGTCACAGCTTAACTGGTCACAGCTTACTGAACTGGTCATACCTTGCTGACCACACCTTCAACCCGTCACCCCTTGACGCACCGCATATTGTTACGGAGCCCCTTGTGCAGATCCAGATCCTGAGCCAATACCTGTTACCCAAGCAAGCACTGACCGCACTGGCAGGCAAGCTTGCCAACCTGCGCGCAGGCCGCCTCACGCATGCGGTGATCCGCTGGTTCGTGCAGCGCTATCAGGTCAATATGCTGGAAGCCGCAGAGCCGGATATCTGCCACTACGACAGCTTTAACGCGTTCTTTACGCGGGCGCTCAAGGCAGACGCCAGGCCGCTGGCGAAAGCCAGCCAGGTATGCCCGGTGGATGGCGCGATCAGCCAGTTCGGACGCATAGCCCAGGACCAGATCTTCCAGGCCAAGGGCCATCACTACAGCACAACCGCATTGCTGGCCGGGGATCGTAGACTGGCGGATCAATTCATCGACGGCCATTACGCCACCATCTACCTGAGCCCGCGTGACTATCACCGTATCCACATGCCCTGCAGCGGGCGTCTGCTAAGCATGCGCTATGTGCCAGGTGACTTGTTCTCGGTGAACCCGCTGACGGCCCAGCACGTGCCTGGACTGTTCGCCCGTAACGAACGCGTGGTCTGTGAATTCGAATCTGCGCATGGCCCGTTCGTGCTGGTGCTGGTAGGCGCCACCATCGTGGGCAGCATGGCCACCAGCTGGCACGGCGTGGTGAATCCACCGCGTCACAACACTGTCCAGCACTGGCGCTATGACGACCAGGACATCCAATTGCAACAAGGTGAAGAGATGGGCCGCTTCCTGCTGGGTTCTACCGTAGTGCTGCTGTTCCCGGCAGATACGGTAAGCTTCAACGCAGAATGGGCGCCAGGCTGTAGCGTGCGACTTGGCGAAATGATGTCAGCCTGAGTCAGTCCAGCCCTGCTACCCGCTGGAATCTACGTTTCAACACAAGAACGCCAGGACTAAGCCTGGCGTTCTTGTATAGCGCAGGATCTATGCTTTGCTGATGACTTCAGGGCTGGTGAATTCAAGCCGCTGCCGCGGGCTTGGCTGCAGCAGGCTGACGTGCATGACGGTAACGCCGCTGGCTGCGGTCTGTGTGCAAATGACCGGACAATTCGTTGAGCGCCAAGCGGTACACATCGCGCTTGAACTCGATCACACTGTCCAGCGGCACCCAGTAATCGTTCCAGCGCCAGGCATCGAACTCCGGGTGCTCGCTGGCACGCAAAGACACATCGCTGTCACGCCCTACCATGCGCAGCAGGAACCAGATCTGCTTCTGGCCTTTGTAACTGCCACGCCACTCGCGCTTGACCCAGTTGCTGGGCACGTCATAACGTAACCAGTCGCGGGTGCGGCCCAGGATACGTACGTGCTCAGGCCGCAACCCGACCTCTTCCATCAGCTCGCGGTACATGGCCTGTTCTGGGCTCTCACCGTGTTTGATGCCACCTTGCGGAAACTGCCAGGAATGCTCTCGAATGCGCTTGCCCCAGAACACCTGATTCTGGGAATTGCAGATAATGATGCCCACATTGGGCCGATATCCATCCCGATCTAACATGATGTTCAACCTCAAATATTTAAGGTCAATTTTTCCACAATTCGACCTGCTTGGAAAGCGCAGATTCAGGGCAGGCCAAGCACTCCAGCCCAGACATTGACGCTCAACTTGAGCAACGCTTATACTGTTTCGTCAACCAGTTACACGAACACCACGTTTTACCATCGTCACGTTCAACCGATATCCCGCTAGCACAGCCCCTATCCAACCCGACCTCGACAATATTACTGATCGCGCTACCGATACTTTGAATCCTCTTTTACGCCTGCTGGGTATCATCCTGCTGTGCGCCAGTGCTTCGGCATGGGCGGGCGGACACGCCTACATCACCAACCAGGGAAGTGACTCGGTTTCCGTATTGGATGTGACCAATCACAAGGTGATCGCCACCATCGCGGTAGGCAAGGCACCGGTCGGCGTGGCGGTTTCAGCGCGCTTGGGACGTGTGTTCGTCTCCAATGTGGAAGAACAAAGCCTATCGGTGATCGACAGCAACACGCAGCGCGTCATCAGCACCATTGCCATCAAGGGCGCGCCGGTAGGCGTGGCCTTGTCTGCAGACCACAGCCAGGTGTTCGTCGCCAACTGGTTCGATGACCAGATCCTGCGTTTTGACAGCACCAGCCTGCAGCCGCTAGGTAGCCTGTCGGTAGGCAAGGCCCCGGCCGGCATGATCGCCAGCCCGGACGGGCAATGGTTGTATGTCGCCAACCGCGACAGCAACGATGTCGCTGTCATCAACACCAAAGACTGGAACATCAGCGCGCGCGTGCCGGTCGGTGCGCACCCGTTCGGCCTGACGCTGCGCCGCGATGGCAAACAGCTGTACAGCGTGAATGTCTACGATAACAGCCTGACCATCATCGACACCGCCAGCCTGCAAACCAGCAGCGTCAAGGTGGGTGAACATCCCTACTGCGTGGCACTGAGTCCGGACCAGCGACGCCTGTTCGTTACCAACACGCAAGGCGATGATGTCACCGTGATCGACGTTGCCAGCCGCCAAGTATTGACCAGCATAGACGTAGGCGGCTACCCGGAAGGCATCAGCGCCAGTGACCAGCACATATTCGTGGCCAACTGGTTCGACGACACGGTCACCGTGATCGACCCGGACACCCTGAACGTCATCAGCACCATCAGCACCGGCAAACAAAGCCGTGCCTTTGGCCAATTTATCGACACCAGCCTGCCATGAACGCGCGACAGCCACATCGCGCAAGCCCATCGCAGGTGGATATAAAGGATCTTTTTTCTTCGCTTTATGTAACCAATCGCTTGGTCCAGCGTTGAATGAAGTAGTAAGCTCGGCGTTTTAATTACTTTGGAGAATCTCGAATGAAAAAATTGTTTGCACTACTCGCCATGGCCCTGTTGCCACTGAGCGCTGCAGCTCACGGCCCATCGCCACAAAAAGTAGAAAAGTCGGTCACCATCAAGGCTGAACCAGCCAAGGTGTGGGCACTGGTCAAGGATTTCGGCAACATGCAAGCTTGGCACCCAGCTGTGGCCAGCACCAAGTTGGAAAAGAAAGGCGAAGATACGTTCCGCCTGCTGACCCTCAAGGGTGGCGGCACCATCTACGAAAAGCTGCGTAGCGCCGACGATGCCGATATGAAGCTCAAGTATGAGATCGTAGAAGGCGTACTGCCTGTCGCCGATTACAACTCCTTCATCACCGTCAAGGCAGGTCCTGGCGCTGGCGAAAGCACCGTCACTTGGGTTGGTCGCTTCTACCGCGTGTACAAGCTGAACCCGCCCATCCCACCAGGTCAGGATGACGCTTCCGCGCTGAATGCCGTGAATGGCGTCTATGACGCTGGCCTGGCCAACCTCAAGAAGGTTGCAGAAGGCAAGTAAGCAGGAGCGATGGCCAGCGCAGCGCCGACTGCCTGCCCACACGACAAAAGAGCCTCATACGAGGCTCTTTTGTTATCATCCAACTGCAATGACGCTTAGCGTCACAGACTACTTCTTATTGGCCGCCATGCTCACTCACATCAAACAATTCCTCGATCGCATCAGTCTGATCCCGCTGCTGCTGTTGGTCGTCCTTGCTGGCATCGTTCTTGAGTACTTCTTTGGCTAACACCTCCGCACTCGCCACTCTCGAACTTGGTGCACAGAAAAGCACCAACAGCGTCATCTGGCTGCATGGCCTGGGTGCAGATGGCCATGACTTCGCCCCGGTGGTCGAACAACTGGACATGCCGGAGGTACGCTTCATCCTCCCGCATGCACCCGCCCGCCCGGTCACCATGAACAATGGCTATGTCATGCCCGCCTGGTATGACCTGTACGGGCTGACATCCGGCACGCCACAGGATGCGGCCGGCATCCATGCCACCTCTACCCAGATCAACGCGCTGATAGAACGTGAATATGCCCATGGTGTCCAGCGCATCGTACTGGCAGGCTTTTCACAAGGTGGCGCGATCGCCCTGCATACCGCCTTGCGGCAAACCCAACCGTTAGCAGGCGTGATGGCCTTGTCCACCTACCTGCCCTTGGCTGACAAGGCCAGCGCCGAAACCACCGCAGCTGGCCGCGCCACGCCTATCTATATGGCCCATGGAACGTATGACGAGGTGATCACCCTGGCACGTGCAGAAGCCTCTGCTGATGCCTTACGTACGCTGGGCTGCGCACTGGAATGGCAGGAATATCCCATGGCACACAGCTTGTGCAGGCCTCAGCTGGACGATATACGGCACTTTCTGCAGCGCGTGCTCGGCAGCTGAGTCTGTAACTAATTGGGGATCAACAAGGTCGGTTTAGGTAGAGTTGCTCGGCGCGTATGTAGTCCAGCACGGCACCTGGCAAGCAGGCGTCTACCGCTTCGCCCTTGGCCAAAGCAGCCCGGATCGCGGTTGCTGAAACAGGCAAGGCCGGGATGGCCTGATGGTAGATGCAGCCTGCTGGCTGCTCACGCAACAATTCAAGCGCGCTGACATGATGCGCGTCATGCCAGCGCTGCAGTTCTGCGCTGTAGTCATGCGTTTCACTATCGGGACGCGTGGCAATCACGATATGACCATACTCCAGCAAGGTCTGCCAGTGGTGCCAGCCGGCCAAGCCCGCAAAGGCATCCTGGCCCAACAGCAGACACAAAGAAACATGCTGACCAAGTTCTGCGCGTAGCGCCTGCAAGGTATTCACTGTGTACGATGGCCCGTCGCGTTGCAATTCACGCGTGTCCAGCATGAACTCCGGATAAGCTGCGATGGCAAGGCTGACCATGTAAGCACGCTGATGGGCGCTAGCCTGCGGCTGTGGGCGATGTGGCGGCACGGCCGCCGGAATGAATCTCACCGTGCTCAGCTTCAGCGCTGCACTCAGCGCCTGCGCAAGACGCAGGTGCCCGAGATGGATAGGGTCGAAAGTACCGCCCAGCAGGCCTATCATGACCTGATCAACCTGCCCGGCAGCAGCAAACTCAGCCGCGCACCTGCCCGTCACCGAGCACGATGTACTTGAGGCTGGTCAGCCCTTCCAGGCCGACCGGACCGCGCGCATGCAGCTTGTCTGTGGAGATGCCGATCTCGGCCCCCAGACCATACTCAAAACCGTCAGCAAAACGTGTTGAGGCGTTCACCATCACCGAGCTGGAATCCACCTCGCGCAGGAAACGACGTGCTTTGGTGTAGTTCTCCGTGACGATAGCCTCGGTGTGCTGGGAGGAATGCTGGTTGATGTGCTCGATGGCTTCATCCAGCCCAGCCACCACCTTCACCGAAATGATGGCATCCAGATACTCAGTGTAATGGTCTTCCTCTGTCGCTGGCTTGGCGTTCGCCACCAGCGCCTGCGTCTCGGCACAGCCGCGGATCTCGATGCCCTTGGCCGTCAGCATGGCGGCCAGTGCCGGTAATTGTGCCGCCGCGACACTGCGTGCCACCAACAGTGATTCTGCCGTGTTGCAGGTGCCCAGACGCTGGGCCTTGGAGTTCTCCAGGATACGCAGCGCTTTGGCGGCATCCGCCTCATCATCCACATAGACATGGCAATTACCATCCAGATGCTTGATCACCGGGATACGCGCCTCCTCCGAGATGCGCGCGATCAGGCCTTTGCCACCGCGTGGCACGATGACATCCACATACTGCTTCATGGTGATCAGCTCACCCACCGCTGCACGATCCGTGGTGTCCACTACCTGCACAGCCGCTTTGGGCAAGCCTGCCGCCGCCAGGCCTTCGTGCACTAGCGCCGCCAGCGCCTGATTGCAGCGGATAGCTTCGGAGCCGCCACGCAGGATGGCCGCATTACCGGATTTGATGCACAGGCCTGCGGCATCCACGGTGACGTTAGGACGTGCTTCATAAATGATGCCGATCACACCCAGAGGCACGCGCATGCGCCCGACCTGAATGCCGGTCGGACGGTATTTCATGTCCGAGATCTCACCGATGGGGTCCGCCAGTGCGGCGATTTGCTCCAGGCCTTCAGCCATGGTGGCGATGGATTTTTCACTGAGCGCCAGACGGTCCAGCATGGCCGCTTCCATGCCTGCGGCACGCGCCGCATCCAGATCGGCCTGATTCGCCGCCAGCAAGGCCTGCTGGTCGCGCCGGATGGCATGGGCGATGTTGAGCAAGGCCAGATTCTTGGCATTGCTATCAGCCTTGGCCATCAGGCGCGAAGCCGCACGGGCTTGCTGCCCCAGCTGCTGCATATAACGTTTGATATCACTCATGGTGTGGTTTCTGTATTGCCTGTTTTGTGTGCGGTATTGCGGCGTTTGCTGTGCAAGGCCACGGCAAATGCACGGCGAGCCCAAACGGCCGCCAGCTCCGCGTCGTCATAGATCTGTTCCGGAGCAAGATGATACGACATTTTGATGGTCTTATCGCCCCTGCGATAACTGAATGGCGCCAGATCCCGAGCGGCAAAAAGCCCTGCACTGTCTGCATCGGTCTTGAGATAGAGCTGTTCGTCTACGACCAGCGCGAACATGACGCCTTGATGGTAGAGCCCGTAACCGCCGAACATCTTGCGCGCCTCGACTGGGCCGAACCGGACGAACACCTCATGCAGATAATCGACAAATTCGGACATGCTACTCAGCGCGTGCGGCGCTCCGCGCGTGACGACCCCGCCGACCTGAACCCAACCTGCGCCAGGCCGGAGCATAGCCTGGAGATCTCCAGCCAGGCATCCGCAGTGCCTATGCCTTTGGAAAGCTGATCGATCTCGGCCAGCCTGCCGAGCGCAGCGCGCAGCTGACGCAGGCTCAGGCGATTGCCGGCACGACGGAACAGGTCCTGCTTGTCGAAACGGATATAGGCCTTCTGCATCGCGGCATTGGCCGACTCGCCTTGCGCTTCGGCTTCCTTGAGCTTGAGCAGCGGGCGTATCACCCAGTCGGTGAGCAGGCGGCTCACCGGTACTGCTTGCGCACCCTCTTCCTGCAAGCCGCGCAGGATGCGCACCGTGCGCTCGGCATCGCCAAGCAGTACTGCATCACCCAGCTGGAAGGTGTCATAGCGCGACACATTGAGCACAGCAGCACGTACGGCTTCTGCATCCAGTCGTCCGGCTGGGAACAGCAAGCCCAGCTTCTGGATCTCCTGATGCGCAGCCAGCAGATTGCCTTCCACCTGCTGCGCCAGGAACTGCAAGGTATCGCCATCGGCTTGCTGCTGCTGCGCCGCGAGACGCTCCGCGATCCATTGCGGCAGCGCGGCAAGAGTAACTTCCTGCAGTTGCACACAGACAGCGGCCTGCTGCAAGGCGGCATACCAGCTGCTGTTGCGCGCGTCCTTATCGAGTCGCGGCAGCAATACGATGACGCACACATCCTGCGGCGGTGCAGCGGCCAGTTGCTGCAAGGCTTTGCTGCCCTCGGTGCCCGGCTTGCCACTGGGAATGCGCAGCTCCAGCAAACGCAGGGTCGAGAACAAGGACACGGACTGACCGTAGCTAGCCAGCTGCTGCCAGTTGAAACTGCGCTCCACCACCAGACTTTGACGCTCCTCATAGCCTTGTGCTCGTGCAGCGGCACGCAGCGCATCCAGCGCTTCACGCTGACTCAAGGGCTCATCACCCGTGAACACATAAAGTGGCTTTAGCGCTTGAGTCAGATGCTGTGCAAGCTGGGTGATCGCAAGCTGCATGGAGGAGCGAGGCTGCTGTTATTCGACTGGTGGCTTGGTGCGTGGCTTGGGTCGTTGCACCGACAGCACGTGCATCAACTCACGCACCGCATCTGCACGCATATCATCATTGAGGCGCGCCTCTTCGCCCTGCTTAGCCAGCAATTGGCTATCGTCAAAAGTGAAGTCGCGGCGGCCGCTGATGGTTTGTGGCATGCCCCACAATTCGTTTGACGGGTCCTTGATGCGGAAATTGACCTGATAGTTGAGTTCGAACTCACGCACCCGGCCCGTGCCGGACAGTGACAGAATGCGCTTCTCGGCGGATTCACTCAGGATCTCCAACATCAGATCCGCCTGCTCTGGCGTGGGCACCAAGGCAACACCATTGCTCAATAAGGAACGTTTGAGGTCACGCGCGATGCTCACATTCTGGCCTTGCAGATACAAGCTCTTGAAGGCGATATCGTTGACACCGCGCAACTGGAAGCCACAACTGCTCATGGCCAGCAGGCAGAGCACCAGCCCGAAACGCAGGAACGAAGGAACCCATCTGTGTTTATGCATGCGCTATCCCACCACCACGTTGATCAGTTTGTTCGGTACCACGATGATTTTACGCACACTGGCGCCGTCTTCGAGGAATTTCTGTACGCACGGCTGTTCCACCGCCAAGGCTTCGATGGCCGCCTTTTCCAGTGTGCGCGCTACCGTCACGCTGCCACGCAGCTTGCCGTTGACCTGGATCACCAGTTCGATCTCGTCCTGCACCAGCGCCGCGTCCAGTGGCTGAGGCCAGTCCGCTGCGAGGATATCGTCGCCGTAACCAAGCTCGGCCCACAGTGCTTGTGTGATATGCGGCGCGATGGGCGACAGCAGCCGCAACAGCAGCGACAATCCTTCACGCGCCACCGCCTGCCAGCCAAGTTCGCCATCCTTGCTCAATTTTTCCAGCGCGTTCAGCATCTTCATGCTGCCAGACGCCACGGTATTGAACTGCTGACGTTCCAGATCGTAATTGGCCTGCTTCAAGGTCAGATGCAGCTCACGGCGCGAAGCGGCCAGCACACTGCCCAGTTTTTCCGGCATGGCCGACACGGCCTCACCAGACAAAGCATAGCTAAACGCCCACAAGCGTTTGAGGAAGCGATGAGAGCCTTCCACACCGCTGTCCGACCACTCAAGCGTCTGCTCGGGGGGAGCAGCGAACATCATAAAGAAACGCGCGGTATCCGCGCCATATTGTTCGATGAGGGCTTGCGGGTCCACGCCATTACGCTTGGATTTGGACATGGTGCCCATGCCCTGAAAATCGACAGGCAAGCCGTCCGCGTTGAGCGTAGCGCCAGTGAGCTTGCCGGCAGCGTCATGCACCAGCGTCACTTCCTCCGGCGCGTAATACTGGATTCCGCCCTTGTCAGTGCGGCGCGAGAAGATGTGGTTGAGCACCATGCCCTGGGTCAACAGGTTGGCAAACGGCTCGCGGCAAACATCATCGCAGGTAAATGGCGGTGTTGCCGCGCTGCTTGCGCCTTGCCCTTCATCGCGCCCTGATGTTGCCGGGGACAGCAAGCCTACATCCCCCATCACCTTCCACCAAAAGCGCGAATACAGCAGGTGCAGGATGGCATGTTCGATACCGCCGATGTACTGGTCGACCGGCATCCAGTGATTGGTTTCGGCATCCACCATGGCATCCGGGTTGAAGCCACCGGCTACCGTGCTGGTGGCATAGCGCGCGTAATACCAGCTGGAGTCCACGAAGGTATCCATGGTGTCGGTCTCGCGCTTGGCTGGCGCACCGCATTTTGGGCAGGCACAGTTGAGGAAATCCTCGCGCTTGTTGAGCGGATTGCCAGAACCGTCCGGTACGCAATCCTCAGGCAGCTTCACCGGCAACTGATCGTCCGGCACCGGCACATCCCCGCAACTGTCGCAGTGGATGATAGGGATGGGGCAGCCCCAGTAGCGTTGACGCGACACGCCCCAGTCGCGCAGACGCCAGTTGATCTGCTTGTCGCCCAAGCCTTTGGCGTGCAGGTCAGCGGCAATAGCATCCACTGCGGCTTCGTAGCTCAGACCATCGTATTTGCCGGAATTGCAGCAGTATCCTGACTTACTTGCATACCATTCCTGCCAGGCCTCAATCGCGTAGCCCTTCTCACTTCCCCCTTCCCCCTTCTCCGCAATACTCTGTTTGATAGGAAGGCGGTACTTCTGTGCAAAGGCAAAATCCCGCTCATCATGCGCGGGCACGGCCATCACGGCACCTTCACCGTATGTCATCAGCACGTAATTGCCCACCCAGACCGGCACCTGCTCGCCGGTCAGCGGATGGGTCACGGTCAGGCCGGTGTCCATGCCTTCTTTTTCCATGGTGGCCATGTCGGCTTCCATCACCGAGCCCTGCTTGCACTTGTCGATGAAGGCGGAAAGGGTGGGATTCGAACTCGCAGCCAGTGTCGCCAGCGGATGCTCGGCTGCCACGGCGCAGAAGGTCACGCCCATGATGGTGTCGGCACGTGTGGTGAACACCCACAACTTGCCATCATCAATCAGTTGGCCACTCGCATCCTGAATGGTATGCGTGAACGCAAAACGTACGCCCGTGCTCTTGCCTATCCAGTTGGCCTGCATGGTCTTGACGCGCTCGGGCCAGCCCGGCAGTTTGTCCAGGTCGTCCAGCAATTGCTGCGCATAGCCGGTGATATTGAAGTAATAGCCGGGGATCTCGCGCTTTTCCACCAGTGCGCCGGTACGCCAGCCACGGCCGTCGATGACCTGCTCGTTAGCCAGCACGGTCTGATCGACCGGGTCCCAATTCACCACCTGCGTCTTCTTATAGGCGATGCCCTTTTCCAGCATGCGCAGGAACAGCCACTGGTTCCATTTGTAATACTCTGGCTGACAGGTGGCCAGCTCGCGGCTCCAGTCGATGGCGAAGCCCAACGACTGCAGCTGTTTCTTCATGTAAGCGATGTTGTCATAAGTCCACTTGGCCGGTGGCACCTTGTTCTGGATCGCCGCATTCTCGGCGGGCAAGCCGAACGCATCCCAGCCCATGGGTTGCAGCACGTTGTAGCCCTTCATGCGGTGATAGCGCGTCAGCACGTCACCGATGGTGTAGTTGCGCACATGGCCCATGTGCAGCTTGCCGCTGGGGTAAGGGAACATGGAAAGGCAGTAGTACTTGGGCTTGCTGCTGTCGGCAACGGCACGGAAGGTCTGCTTGGTCGCCCAGCCCTGCTGGGTGGCGTGTTCGATCTCTTGAAAAGGATACTGCGGCTGCATGGCGGGCTTGGATTCTTGAGTTTTCAATGAAAAAACGATTATACCGCGAAGGCTGAGCCGGTGTTTTCCCACATGCTGCGGTAGAGAGCTACCCAAGGGCGGATTAGCTCGCTATAGTCTGGTCTGCACACGCATCAACAGCCGAGAACCGCCGATGAACTACTATCCAGTGACCGTGGTAGAGAACTTTTACGAAGACCCGGATGCGATACGCAAATTCGCACTGGCACAGGACTACAAGTTCTGCCACGAGATCCCCAACATCAATTATGTGTTTCCAGGCTCGCGCACCAAAGAGCTGCTGGACCTGGATCGCAAACTGTTCGAGAAGGTCAGCGCCAAGCTGATCTCCCTGTTCCATAATCCGGAATTGGACCACATGCGCTGGCTGATCTCCACCAGCTTTCAGAGCGTGACCGAGGAGTATGGCCGTGGCGTGATCCACACTGACAACAACACCATTCTGGCTGCTGTGCTTTACCTCAACCCGGAACCCGAGCCCGACTCCGGCACCTCGCTGTTCAAAAAGAACCGGCATTTCGATGAAGCCGCTTATGCGCAGGCGATCAAGGAAAATGACACCTTATTCCGCCAGAAGCACAAGGTGATGCGCGAAGATTATCACCGCATGTTCGACGAAATAGTGCGAGTCAACAATGTGTACAACTCCCTGATCGTTTACGAGGGTGACACCTTCCATGCCGCCAATCGCTTCTTTGGCAAGACGCTGCAGGACAGCCGCCTGGCACAAGTGTTCTTCGTCAATCGCATCGATGCCAAGAAAGAGAGCGTATTCCCGCTAAGACGGGTACGCAACATCAAAGCCTGACCAGCAGGGAGGAACAAAAAAGCCCGCAGCTGCGGGCTTTTTTGATTTTCAGCATGGTCGTCAACTAGACCAGTGCCGTGAATATCTGTTTCTTGATGTCCTCAACAGCGCCGATACCAGACACTTTCACATACTTGGGCGCGTTCGCTCCGCCAGTCGCTTGGGCGGAGTAATAGCCGACCAGTTGCTCGGTCTGCTCGTGGTAGACCTGCAGACGCTTCATGACCACTTCTTCACGGTCGTCATCACGCTGCACCAGATCTTCACCGGTCACATCGTCCTTGCCTGCCACTTTAGGCGGGTTGAATACCACATGGTAGGTACGGCCAGAGGCCAGGTGTGCACGGCGACCGCTCATGCGCTTGATGATCTCGCTATCCGGCACATCGATCTCGACCACGTAATCAATGGCAACGCCCGCCTGCTGCATGGCTTCGGCCTGCGGAATGGTGCGAGGGAAGCCGTCGAACAGGAAGCCTGCCTGACAATCAGCGTCTTTGATGCGCTCC
Source organism: Methylobacillus flagellatus (assembly GCF_005502435.1). Taxonomy (GTDB): domain Bacteria; phylum Pseudomonadota; class Gammaproteobacteria; order Burkholderiales; family Methylophilaceae; genus Pseudomethylobacillus; species Pseudomethylobacillus flagellatus_A. Next base: position 490,912 of record NZ_SCOU01000003.1, on the reverse strand, counting down.
TTGACCAGGCCGATGATCACTTCATCCGGCACCAGCCCACCACTGTCCATGAAGCGCTTGGCTTCCAGGCCTAATGGCGTGCCTGCCTTGACCGCAGCACGCAGCATGTCGCCGGTGGATATCTGTGGAATATTGAATTTTTCTTTGATGAAGGTCGCTTGTGTACCTTTGCCTGCACCGGGCGCGCCCAGCAATATGAGTCTCATGTCGTGTTCTCCCTTGGAACTTGTAATTATATCAGCCGAGAAAATTGGCGATAGCCACGAATTGGGCCACCGACAGGTTCTCGGCACGCAACTGGGGATCCAGCCCCAGCGCAGCAAACCCGGCATCATCGAGGATACCTTTCAGCGTATTGCGCAAGGTCTTGCGCCGCTGACCGAATGCCGCCGTCACCACCCTGGCGAACAGCACTTCATCCCTGGCCGGATAAGGCAACACCGCATGCGGCACCGCGCGCACGAAGGCAGATTCGACCTTGGGCGCCGGGTCGAACGCTTCGGGCGGCACCGTGAACAGATACTCCATCTGCAAACGGTACTGCAGCATCACCGACAGCCGTCCATACGCAGACGAGGACGGCGCGGCCACCATGCGTTCCACCACTTCCTTCTGCAGCATGAAGTGCATGTCGACCACGCTGGCGACCTTGTCCAGCAAATGGAACAGGATGGGGGTGGAGATGTTATAAGGCAGGTTACCCACCACGCGCAGGCGTGGCGCCAGGCTGGAAAAGTCGAACTTGAGCGCATCCGAGGCGTGGATGGTAAGCTTGCCCGCTGGGTAATGGCCTTGCATCCAGCTGATGATGTCGCGGTCGATCTCCACTACATGCAGATGATCGAGCTTTTTCAGCAGGGGCTGGGTCAATGCACCCAGGCCAGGGCCGATCTCCACCATCACGTCGTCATGACGTGGCGCTATGGCATCGACCAAGGCCGTGATGACAGCTTGGTCATTGAGGAAATTCTGCCCAAAACGCTTTTTGGCAATATGCTTCACAGACACAGTTCCTGGCGTTTCAGTGCAGGCTCATGGGCACAGCCCGTGATGCCGAAACTAAAACGCTTTATAGCTGAACATTTCATGGTAATTTTTAAGCGGATCGCGGCCGACTAAGTGCCAGCTCGATAGCAAGATGGATAGCTGCATACAGGCTGCCAGCATCGGCCTTGCCCGTGCCAGCCAGATCCAGCGCCGTGCCATGATCGACCGAGGTGCGGATGATAGGCAAGCCCAGCGTGACGTTCACGCCGCCACCGAAGCTGGCGTGCTTGAGTACCGGCAAGCCCTGGTCATGGTACATGGCCAGCACGCAATCGCCTTTGCTGAGGTTATGTGGTGCGAACAGGGTATCCGCTGGCAGCGGTCCCATTAGCTGCACGCCTTCAGCACGCAGCTTTTCCAGCACCGGCGCGATGGTGGTGATCTCTTCCATCCCCAGATAACCACCTTCGCCTGCATGCGGATTGAGTCCGGCCACCAGAATACGTGGCTTTGCGATGCCAAAACGGTGCACCAGATCGGCATGCAGGATACGCAGGGTACGCTCCAGCCCGGCCGGAGTGATGGCGGCACTGACCTCTGTCAATGGTAGATGACGCGTGGCCAGCGCGACGCGCATGCCGCCGCCCACCAGCATCATGACCACTTCGTCGGTATCGGTCTGCTCGGCCAGGTATTCGGTGTGCCCGGTGAAGGCGATGCCTGCATCGTTGATCACGCCTTTGTGGACCGGCGCAGTTACCATGGCAGCGAATGCTCCGCTGACACAACCCGCCACTGCAGCACGCAAGGTTTGCAGTACATATTGGCTGTTGCCTGCCTCCAGCCTCCCTGCAACAACATGATGGCCTGCCGGAACATGCTGAACCAACAGGGTACCGTTGCCGGCATGGCTTGAGTGCAGCACTGCGGACTGCGGACCATCATAAGAGGTGATCTGTAAGGGCAAGCCTAGCTGCTGGGCACGCGCCACTAGCATGTGCTGATCGGCAATCACCACGATCTGTGCGGCGAAAGGCTGTTGCGCCAATGCTACACACAGGTCCGGCCCGATGCCAGCCGGCTCGCCGGCCGTGAGAGCGATAAGGGGGGGAAGGTTCACCACGTAAACCAGCTTAGAACTTGTCTTCCAGACGCATTTCCACGTAGGCGCGGTCACGCAGTTCACGCACCCACTCCTGATAAGCTTCCTCCGCCTTACGCGAGCGGATCTCCTGACGCGCCTTGATGCGGCCAGCTTCACGCGTCATATCCTGCTGACGGCGCTCCAGCACCTGAATGATGTGCCAACCGAACGGACTGCGGACTGGCTCACTGATCTGCTTGATGGCCAGTGCATTCATGGCTTGCTCGAACGGTGGGACGGTATCACCCGGGTTGACCCAGCCCAGATCGCCGCCACTCACCGCCGTACTGTCCTCGGAATTGACCTTGGCCACCTCGGCAAAATCAACGCCATTATCCAGACGCTCTTTCAATAGCAGCGCACGTCTGCGGCCTTCGGTTTCGGAAACCACTTCACTGAGCTTGATCAGGATATGGCGCACATGTGTCTGCTGCACCACCAGCGGGGAAGTACCGCCACGCCGCGCATTGACACGCAGGATATGGAATCCATTAGGGCTGCGCAGCACTGCCGTCGTCTGGCCCGCCTGCAAGGTCTGCACGGCATTCAGGAACAGCTCAGGCAACTGGCTGGAAGGCTTCCAGCCCAGGTCGCCACCTTCGAGCGCATTCGGCGCATCCGAATAGGTGGCCGACACTTCACCAAAGCTCACACCCGAGTTGAGCTTGCTCATGGCCAGATCGATCTTGGCTTTCAGCTGCTGCAATGCCTGCGTGGAACTGTCATCAGGGACACGCACCAGAATATGGGACAGGTCGTATTCGTCGGTCTCTTTGCGGCTGGACTGCGTGGTAAGGAAGTTGTCGACCTCCGCCTCGGTGACGTTGATACGGTTCTCCACCTCGCGCTCACGCAGACGCGCGATGATGATCTCGCTGCGGATGTCCTCGCGGAATTTCCGGAAGCTCAAGCCATCATCTTCCAAGGTCTTGCGGAACTCCTGCACGGTGAGCTGGTTCTGGTTAGCGATACGTTCTATGGTCTTGTCGAGCTGGCCGTCATCCACACGCAAGCCGGTCTGGGCCGCATATTGCAGCAGCAGGCTGTCGTTGATGAGGCGTTCCAGGATTTGTTTCTGCAGCACATCTTGTGGAGGCAGCTTCCCGCCTTGTTTCTCGATCTGCGCGCTTAAGGTGCGGATCCGGTCAGTCAACTCACGCTCGGTGATGACACCGTTGTCCACCACCGCCACGATGCGATCCAGTTTGACGATATCCGCCGCTTGAACAGGCTGAATATAGGAGGCGATCAGCAGCAGGCTGCCGAGGATAAAACGAAGATAAGTCATGGGAATTCTCTTTAAGGTGTCACGCTGCTCTGGATCTCGCCCGAGCGGGTATAGCCTGGGATCCCGCGTTCCAGATATCGCATCGGGCTGGCACCGATGGAGGCCAGTCCGCCCAGTTCGAGTTGAAAGAAGAAAGCATAGTTGGCATCTGCCGTCGCTGTCGAAACACGCTGCAATACCGTGCGTGCCTGCCAACAACCAGCGTCATACTCGAGGCCTGCCAGACCCTCGATCGGGCTGTGCTCTTCCAGCGAGTAATTATAGCGGCCCAGACCATACCAGCGCGGACTCAATGGCCACTGGCCGGACACGTTGATCTGGTCCAGCAAGTCGGCAGTATAACGGTAACTCAGGTTCATGACCTTGCCAGGCTCGGGGTTGTAGCGCATGCCGATATTGGATCGGACCAACTCTGCGTCATAGGTGTTGTACTGCCATGCCGCATCGACATTCCACTTGCTCAACAGTTTTGCTGTCACTGCAGCGACGATATCCGAGCTATCTCCGCGACGCAGATTGGCCCCTGGCAGGCCGACTCGCTGTTCGGTGAAATTGAAACGCTGCCCCAAGGTAGCGGCAAAACGCTGATCACCCGTTCTAGCGTCCAGCATGCGGGTGGTGACTGCCATGGTCAGTTGGTTGGCGTTATTGATCCGGTCGTTGCCGGTGAACTGGTTCTCCTGAAACAGGGAACTGGTATTCAAGTCGGCCAGTGCGGTATCGAAGATCGGAATGGCCGACTGGTCACGATTAGGGATATACACATAGTACAGACGCGGCTCCAGCGTCTGCGTGTAGCTGTTCTTGACGATACGTGTATTACGCTCGTAATAAAGCCCACTGTCTAGACTGAAGATCGGCAAGGTGCGCGTGCCGGACTGATATTCCCCATTCACGCCATTCAGCGTGAAATCCGTGTTGTCCAGCTGATAGCTGGTGTGATGTACGCCGAATTTGGGCGTGATGTAGCCATAAGGCCGCGTGAATGGGATGCTCACACTAGGATATGCCGTGAAACGACGCCCGGTGACACCAGTGACCAAGTTGCCATTGGGGGTCGCCAGAAAGTTAGGCTGACTCTCGCTGCGATTGAAGCTGACCCACTGAGTATAGAGGTTGGTGTTGACATAACGATCACCCACCTCCCAATCCTTGGTGCCGTTCAAGGTCAACTGTGGCAAGCGCTCATACGGGAATGTACGCTGTCCCAGCGTTTGATAGCGCTGCACCAGCAAGTTGAAGTCCCAGACATCGTCTGCATAATTCAGCGAAGCTTGTTGTGCCAGGTTGACCCGGCTGGTGGTGGTGATGCGCGTAGACAGCTCGGAGAAATAATTGTCGTCCGACACTTTTTCCAGGCTATACCCGGCACTCCAGCCATTAAGGAAATCCTGCTGATGTTGCAGTTTGGCGTAGTAGCGATTCTCACCGGTGCTGGTATCGCTGGGCAGGTATTCGATATTGTTACCGCCTTGGTAGGTCTCGCCCATGTAGCGGAACTCACCTTGGTATTGCAAACCACGCTTACTCAACAAGCGCGTACCAAACGTAGCGTCCATGCCAGGCGCGATGTTCCAGTAGAACGGCGTCAGCACTTCAAAGCCACTGCGCGTAGTGGTACCGATCAATGGTGCCAGCAGGCCAGTCTTGCGTAGGTTCTGGAAGGAAAAATCGATCTTGGGTGCATACAGGATAGGCACACCCAGAAACTCGACACGCGCATTGCGTGCAGTGCCGGTCTTGTTGAAATCATCGATCTCCATCTCGCTGGCACGGATATACCAATCATCCACGCCTGCTTCGCAAGTGGTATAACGGGCATTGGTCAGACGCTTCTTGTTCTGCCCCTCGAAGAACATCGCATCAGCATCCCCTCGCGACGCCGCAGTGGTGTCGGTGCGCAGTTGCGGCTGATAACCCTTGTTCGAATCATCATACGCCGACTTGGTTAATCGATTACGCAATGGACGGCTGTTGCTGCGTATGGCATTGGATGTCGCCGTCTGCGGCAAGGCGCTCACAGCAGCCGGGGCTGCTGGCTTGTAGTAGAAGGTAGGCTGCTTCATTTCGCCTACCGTATCGCCCATGTTCAAGCGCAGCTCAGGGCCCTTGATCACACTGCCACCACCTTCGATGCGGGCATTGCCGATCACGCGCAAGGTTTCGTTAAGCTCTTCGTACTGGATACGATCACCGCTGATCTGCTGGTTATCAGTGATGATGGCGGCATTGCCGATGGCATCCAGCCTGCGGTCCATACGGAATTCCATGCGGTCAGCTTCGATCAGCGCGCCGCCTGCAGCGATGGCATTGGCGGTAGAGGCTTCGGTGACGCGCGGACGCGCGGTTTCATCAGCCGCATCACTGGCAGCACGCACCGGCGCATGAGCCAGAACACAAGAAATCAGGAGTAAAAAATTAAGAGGTTTGTTCACTGGGGGCTGGGGCGGAAAGTGTGGGCGCGCGTTTCTTTTATGGATGCTAAAATCGCACAAATCGCCTGTTTAGGCAATGTCTAAATCTGCCCGTAACGGCGCACTCACCAACTTCCGGAGCTCGTCCGTGCTGTCACGACAACAACAACTTTCCGATTGGCTGTCCCAGGTCCTGGCTGGCGCTGCCTTTGATCTGCAGCCCGCCTCCGCCGATGCCAGCTTCAGACGTTATTTCCGTGTCACGCTCAATGCCCACACGCTGATCGTCATGGATGCCCCGCCCGAGCACGAAAACTGCACGCCCTTCATCCATGCATCGGAGATCCTTGCCGCTGCCGGCCTGAATGTGCCACATGTGCTGGAACGCAACCTGGAACTGGGCTTTCTATTGCTGACCGACCTGGGTGACACCACCTACCTGCAAGCCCTGCAGCAGGAGCCGGGCAGCGCGGACAAACTCTACCGCGATGCCAGCCAGGCGCTCATCAAGCTGCAACTTGCTACGCGTGATGGTGTATTTCCACTATATGACGACGCCCTGCTAGACCGCGAGATGCAACTGTTCCCGGACTGGTATCTGCAACGCCATCTCGGCATCACCCTGGATACCACGCAAACAGCCTTGCTCAACGACACCTTCGCCCTGCTCAAGCGCAACATCCTGAGTCAGGCGCAAGTCTTCGTACACCGTGACTACCATGCGCGCAACCTCATGGTATGCGAGCTCAATCCCGGCGTACTGGACTTTCAGGACGCTGTGGTGGGCGCCATCAGCTATGACCTGGCCTCCCTGTTCAAGGATGCCTATATCCATTGGGAAGAGGATCGTGTGCTGGACTGGGTAGTGCTCTATTGGCAGGCCGCCAAAAAAGCCAAGCTGCCTGTCCCTGCCGATATCGCGGACTTCTACCGTGACTTCGAGTGGATGGGCGTACAGCGTCATCTCAAGGTGCTGGGCATCTTCGCACGTCTGTATCACCGTGACGGCAAGGACGGCTACCTCAAGGACATGCCACTGGTGATGGATTACCTGCGCCGCGCTTGTGCGCGTTATATCGAACTGCGCCCGTTACTGCACATGCTGAACAAGCTGGAGAACACGCAGGCTCAGGTCGGCTATACCTTTTGATGCGCGCCATGATCCTGGCCGCCGGCCGCGGCGAACGCATGCGCCCGCTCACGGACAGCACGCCCAAACCCCTGCTGCAGGCCGGTGGTCAGCCGCTCATCGCCTGGCATCTGCAACGCCTGGCCGCCGCCGGTTTCCATGAAGTGGTCATCAACCACGCCTATCTTGGTGACCAGATCGAGCAATCGCTGGGGAACGGCGCGCGCTGGGGTTTGTCCATTCGATATTCGCCTGAAGTGACAGCGCTGGAGACTGCAGGTGGCATCGCCAATGCCTTGCCGCTATTGGGCGATGCGCCGTTTCTGGTCATCAATGGCGATGTGTACTGTGAGCACCCACTGACCGGACTGCAACTCAGCCCGGGGAACCTGGTGCACCTGGTACTGGTGGATAACCCGCCACAGCATCCGGAAGGCGATTTTTATTTTGAACAGCATCAACTGGAGAGCAGCGGAACACGCAAACTGACCTTCTCCGGCATCGGGGTCTACCATCCCGCACTGTTCGCGGAAGTTGAACCTGGCAGTGCCGCCCGATTGGCGCCATTGCTGCATCAGGCCATCGCGGCACAGCGCGCGAGTGCCGAGCACTACCAAGGCGAGTGGCATGACATTGGCACTCCCGAGCGGCTGTATGCGCTCAATGAAAAATTACAGGCCCAATTACAGCAACAATGACGGATGACCACGTGACCACTGCCTCGTTTGATGCCACACCGTTCCTGCAACGCCGCGCCGCCTTGATGGCCAGCATGGGCACCGGCATCGCCCTGATCCCCACTGCGCCCGAAGCGATACGTAACCGCGACAGCCATTACCGCTACCGTGCGGACAGTTATTTCTATTACCTGACCGGCTTCGACGAACCCGAAGCGGTGCTGATGCTGATAGCAGGGGCCACCCCCACCTCCATCCTGTTCTGCCGTGACAAGGACATGGAACGCGAGATCTGGGACGGCTTCCGTCACGGCCCGGAAGGCGCGCGCGCGCGATTCGGTTTCGACGAAGCCTATTCCATTCATGCGCTGGACGAAATCGCGCTCAAATACTTGGCCAATCAGCCCCAGCTACATTACAGCCTGGGCGATGCACTCTGGGACACGCGCGTCACAAACTGGTTACAGCAGCTGCGCATGCAGGGCCGCAGCGGGCTTGCTGCGCCGGCCAGCATCGTCGATGTGCGTGGCCTGGTCGACGAGATGCGCTTGTATAAATCCGCATCCGAGATGGCGCTGATGCGCGAAGCCGCCAGCATCTCGGCCAGCGCACACGCACAGGCCATGCGGGTCACGCGCCCCGGCCTGATGGAATACCAGATCGAAGCCGAATTCCTGCACATCTTTCACCGCCACGGCAGTCCGGCACCCGCCTACACCTCCATCGTCGCCGGCGGTGCCAATGCCTGCACCTTGCACTACAACGCCAATAATGCCCGCCTCAACGATGGCGATCTGCTGCTCATCGACGCTGGCTGCGAACTGGGCGGCTACGCTTCCGACATCACCCGCACCTTCCCGGTCAACGGCAAGTTCAGCGGCCCGCAACAAGCGTTGTACGAGATCGTGCTGGCGGCTCAACACGCTGCCATCGCCGCGGTCAAACCGGGCAATCACTGGAACCAGCCTCACGAGGCCGCGCTGGATGTGCTGGTTCAAGGCTTCATCGATGTCGGCCTGTGTCAGGGCAGCAAGGATGGCGTGCTGGAATCCGGGGACTATCGGCGCTTTTATATGCACCGCACTGGCCATTGGCTGGGTCTGGACGTGCACGATGCGGGTGAGTACAAGACGCGCACCGGCGACTGGCGTCAGCTGGAACCCGGCATGGTGCTGACCGTGGAACCCGGCTGTTATGTGCGCCCCGCCGACAATGTACCGGAACAGTTCTGGAACATCGGCATCCGCATTGAGGACGATGCCCATGTCACTGCAGATGGCTGCGAGATCATCACCGCGGCAGCGCCCAAATCCGTGGCGGATATCGAAGCCATCATGCGTGCCGCCCGCACGTGAAACCGTGCATAAAAAACAAGTCAGAAAACCGAGCAATGAGCCGCAGCACGACTGATACTCCTCACCGCATCGTCATCATAGGCGGCGGCCCGGTAGGCGCCACGCTGGCGCTGGCCTTGCAACAACAAGGCATCGCCAGCACCGTGCTGGAATCGCGTGCCCAAGGCGCCGCACATGCCGATCAGCGCGCACTGGCCTTGTCTTACGGCAGCCGTTTGATACTGGAACGGCTGGGCGTCTGGGACGAACTGGTCACGCAGGCGACAGCCATCAACACCATCCATATCTCGCAGCGCGGCAGCTTCGGGCGCACGCTGCTGCAGGCCAAGGAACACGACCAACCCGCGCTGGGCTATGTGTTGTCCTACGGCGCATTGAGTGCCGCGCTGGATCGCGCCATCGCCAACTGCGACAGCATCGCTATGCACTATCAGGCAGAGGCCAGCGCCATCCTGCCCGGCCCCAACCATGCACAAGTGACTTACCGTCAGCAGGATGAGGATAGGCAACTGCAGTGCGCCCTGGCCGTGCTGGCCGATGGAGGACGCAGCCTGGGCGACATCCCCGGCATGCAGCGCGAAATCGTGGAATACGGCCATGATGCCCTGGTCAGCAAGGTGCAATGCGAATTGCCGCATGGCAACATCGCCTACGAACGCTTCACCCCGGCCGGGCCGATGGCGCTGCTGCCCAACGGCGCCCGCGACTTCTCGCTGGTGTGGACCGGCAAACAGGATGAAGTCGCCCAGCTGCTGCAACTTTCCGATGCGGCGTTCCTGCAACAGCTGCATGCCAATTTCGGTGATCGCGTCGGACAATTCCTGCACGTCGGCAAACGCCTGAATTTTCCGCTGCGACTCGCACACTTGAAACCGGTCACGGCACCGCATCTGGTGGTGATCGGCAATGCCGCACAAACCATGCACCCGGTGGCCGGGCAAGGTTTCAACATCGGCTTGCGCGACGCCTGGGCACTCGCTTCACTGCTGGGCACAGGAGCAGAGCCCGGCAGCGAGGCCATGCTGGAACGCTACCGCGAACTGCGCAAAACCGACAGTCAGGGCGGCATGCGTTTCACCGACTTTCTGGTCAAGCTGTTCAACAACAATATCGTCGGTCTGTCCAGCTTGCGTGCGGCCGGGCTGGGACTGCTGGATCTGGTGCCGCCCGCCAAAGCGCATCTGGTGGAAAAAATGAGCTTCGGAGGCCGGGGATGAGCACACGCGATTTCGATGTCGTCGTGATCGGTGGTGGCCTGGTCGGCAGCGCCTGTGCACTGGCACTGGACGCGCTATCACTGCGTGTCGCATTGCTCTCGGCGCCCCACGCGCCAGCGCAGGCAGAGGCAGGCTGGGACAGCCGCATCTACGCCATCAGTGCTGGCAACCGGGACTGGTTGGAAAGCCTGGGAGTCTGGTCAGAGCTGAACCCTGCGCGCGTCTGCGACGTACAGGACATGCGCGTGTATGGCGACGACCTGGACGCCGCTCTGCATTTCAGCGCTTATGACGCACACCAGTTGCATGTGTGCAGCATCGTTGAGAACCGCGAGTTGCAACAGGCCCTGAACCAGCGCCTGACCGATAGCGGCGTACAGCAGATCGCAGCTAATGCCACGGGGTTGAAACGCGACAACGGTATCAATACCCTGCAACTGGCAGATGGCAGCTTGCTGCAAGCGCCATTACTGACAGGCGCGGACGGCGCCAATTCCTGGCTACGTACCCAGGCCGGCATTTCAGTGCGCGAGCATGATTATCAGCAACTGGGCGTGGTCGCCAATTTCCGTTGCGAATTGCCACATCAACATACAGCGCGGCAATGGTTCAGCCGGGACGGCATCCTGGCCTGGCTGCCCTTGCCAGATCAACACATCTCCATGGTGTGGTCCTGTGATCGCGCGCAGGCGCATCGCTTGATGCAATCAACAGACGAAGAACTGGCCACGCTCGTCGCAGCGGCAGGCGACATGTCGCTCGGCAAACTGACACTGGTGACGCCCGCGGCCGCTTTCCCGCTGCACCAGCGCACGGCCAGTGCTCTGGTGCAGCCCGGACTAGCGCTGGTGGGCGATGCCGCGCATGTCATCCACCCGCTGGCCGGCCAGGGCGTCAACCTTGGGTTTCGTGATGTGATCACGCTATGCGACACCCTGGCCCAACGCGAAAAGATGCGCAGCCTGGCTGATCTGATGCTGTTACGTCGCTATGAGCGTGCCCGCAAAACCGATATGCTCGCACAGCGCTGGGTGACGCATGGCTTGTTCAGCCTGTTCGCCAGCGAGCGGCCTACACTGCGCACTTTGCGCAATCAGGGCTTGCGACTGACCGACCGGTACAGCCTGCTGAAGCAGCAACTGATACGCCAGGCCAGCCGTTAAGCCAGCGCCTCAACCACATACTGATCGATTGCGAACCCCATGACACTCAACCATAAAGGAAACGCCATGCTGCTATTGGCAAAACTCACCGGACTTCTCTTCACTGCCAGCCTGTTTCTGGGCGTAGCCCATGCGGACGAGGCCAGTCTGCGCAAGACCATCGAAACCACTTACCCGAAAGTGAGTATCGCCAGCATCAAGAAGACCAGCTATGGCGGTTTGTATGAAGTGTTCCTGAATGGCCAGATCGTCTACACCGATGAGAAATTCAGCTTCATGATCGCCGAAGGCCGCCTGATCGACCCGAAAAGCAAGCGTGATGTGACCAGTGAACGCATGGAAGAACTGACCCGCGTGGACTTCTCCAGCCTGCCGCTGGAGCAGGCCATCAAAGTGGTCAAAGGTAACGGCAGCCGTAAAGTGGTGGTGTTCTCAGACCCGGATTGCCCATTCTGCAAACGCCTGGAGCAGAACGAGCTGAGCGCGATCAATGACGTGACCATCTACACCTTCCTGTATCCACTGGAGCAACTGCACCCGGACGCCAGCAACAAATCCAAGGCGATCTGGTGCGCACCAGATCGCGCACGTGCCTGGAACGACTGGATATTCAACAACCAGCTGCCTAAAACCAGCGCCAGTTGCGATACACCGATCGCTAAAGTGGCCGAGCTGGCACGCAAACTGAACGTCAGCAGCACGCCGACACTGGTGTTCGCGAATGGCAAACGCATGCTTGGCGCTTACCCGGCAAAAGACATCGAACAGGCCATGAACGAGGCCCAAAACAGCAAAAAATAAGCCATAAAAACCACTTGACTTCTAGGATTAATACACGTAAAAAAGCGTTCAGGCGTTTGAGTTCGAACTATATGTAGCCGGCATACCGACTTAAGTGTTTGAAATACAAACTTTTTGGGGACGCCTCCTCAACTTAGTAAGGATGTAAGAAATGGCAACTGGTACCGTCAAGTGGTTTAACGATGCTAAGGGTTTTGGTTTCATTACTCCGGACGATGGTGGCGATGATCTGTTCGCTCACTTCTCCGCGATCGTAGAAGCCGGCTACAAGAGCCTCAAGGAAGGTCAACGCGTGAGCTTTGACGTGACCGAAGGCCCGAAAGGCAAACAAGCCTCCAACATCCAGAAGGCCTGAAGCTTCTGGAGGGCCCTCAAGCTCACAGCTTTAAGAATCACTGCCTTAAAAAATTACGACCCGATGGAATCACTTCCACCGGGTCGTAGTCTTTTATAGCCTGCACATACAGCCCGTACCGTTGCGGATACGGGCAAGCAAACTTACATGTGCTTGATGATTTCCTGACCGAATTGCAGTGTGCCCACCTGGGTAGCGCCTTGCATCTGCGATGAGAAGTCATGGGTGACATGCTTGGCCGCGATGGCCTTGGCTACACCGTTGATCACCAGATCTGCCGCTTCCACCCAGCCCATGTGACGCAACATCATCTCGGCTGACAGGATCAGCGAGCTTGGGTTGGCGATGTCCTTGCCAGCGATCTTGGGTGCGGTGCCGTGTGTGGCTTCGAACATGGCGACGGTATCCGACAGATTGGCGCCTGGCGCGATGCCGATACCACCCACTTGGGCAGCCAGCGCATCAGACATATAGTCACCGTTCAGATTTAGGGTTGCCACGACATCGTAATCGGCTGGATGCAGCAGGATCTCCTGCAAGAAGGCATCAGCGATGCAATCCTTGATGATGATGCCATTCGGCAGCTTGCACCATGGGCCGCCGTCGATCTCCACCGCGCCGAATTCCTGCTTGGCGATCTCGTAACCCCAGGTCTTGAAGCCACCTTCGGTGAACTTCATGATATTGCCCTTGTGGGCGATGGTCAGCGACTTGCGGTTGTTGTCGATGACATACTGGATGGCCTTGCGCACCAGGCGCTTGCTGCCGTCCACGGACACCGGCTTGATACCGATGGCGGAGGATTCAGGGAAGCGGATCTTCTTGCGCACGCCCATATCACTCAGGAAGTTGATGACCTTCTTCACTTCGTCCGTGCCGGCTGCCCATTCGATACCGGCATAGATGTCTTCGGTATTCTCACGGAAGATCACCATATTGGTCAGCTCCGGATGCTTGAGCGGGCTGGGCACGCCTTCGAAATACTGGATAGGCCGCAGGCAGACGTATAGATCGAGCTCCTGACGCAAGGTCACGTTCAGGGAACGGATACCCCCCCCCACTGGCGTGGTCAGCGGACCCTTGATCGAGATCACATAGTCACGCACCGCCTGCATGGTCTCTTCCGGCAACCAGGCATTCTCGCCATAGACCTTGGTGGATTTTTCACCAGCGAACACTTCCATCCAGGCGATCTTGCGCTCACCGCCATAGGCCTTGGCCACGGCAGCGTCGACCACCTGCAGCATGGCCGGGGTGATATCAACGCCGATGCCATCTCCTTCAATAAATGGGATAATCGGCTGCAGCGGGACATTCAGGGAGTTGTCAGCGTTGACGGTGATCTTTTCACCATGCTGAGGGATGCTAATTTTTGACATCGTGCTGGTCCTGTTCAAGGGCTAATGTGGGGAATTCGATTTACCAAGTCTATGCTTGTACTCTTCAATAAACCTTATGGGGTGGTGTGTCAGTTCAGCGCTCATGACAACCACCAGACACTCAAAGACTACGTTCCACTGCCCGATGTGTATGCAGCCGGGAGGCTGGATACGGACAGTGAAGGTTTGCTTATTCTAACCGATGACGGTGCCCTGCAACATCGGCTCTCGCATCCCAGACACAAAGAAACCAAGACCTATTGGGTGCAAGTGGAAGGCGCGCCTGACGATGCCGACCTGCAACCCCTGCGCCTTGGCGTCGACCTTGGCGATTACATTTCACAACCCGCTCAGGTTCGCATCATCGATCAGCCGCCAGCACTTTGGCCGCGCACGCCACCTATCCGTGAGCGCCAGTCCATCCCCACCAGCTGGCTGGAGATCCGCATCCACGAAGGCAAGAACCGCCAGGTGCGTCGCATGACCGCCAAGGTCGGCTTTCCCACCCTGCGCCTGATCCGCTATGCCATCGGCGCTCACACACTCTCCGGGCTCGCACCCGGCACCTGGAAGATACTGCCATGAAACCTGTTCTCATCGTGCAACACGCCCTCACCGAAGGGCCTGGCTACCTGGCCGACTTCCTCGACCAGCAAGCCATCGCCTGGCAACTGCTGCGTATCGACCAGGGCGACATGCCACCCGCCTCCATCCAGCGTCACAGCGGCCTGGTATTGATGGGTGGCCCGATGAGCGTCAACGACGACCTGCCCTGGATCGCCCCAGTGCTGGCGCTGATCCGCGAAGCCGCCATGCTGGATATCCCGCTACTCGGCCATTGCCTGGGCGGCCAACTCATCAGCAAGGCCCTTGGCGGCAGCGTAGGTGCCAACCCGGTGAAAGAGATCGGCTGGGGCCAGGTCCACTTGGTCGACCATGATGCAGGCAGGCACTGGTTTGGGGCACACCAGCAGTTCGATGTGTTCCACTGGCATGGCGAAACCTTTACCCTGCCTGCTGGCGCCACGTTATTGCTGTCCAGTGCACACTGTGCTCACCAGGCTTATAGTTTGGGTAAGCATGTAGCGTTCCAGTGTCATATCGAAATGACCGCAGACATGGTACGTAGCTGGTGCGAAGTCGGCAGCGAGGAAGTAGAAGCTGCCAGTGACAGCCCTGGCGTGCAATCCATCGCCGCGATGCAGCTGGACCTGCCGCAACGCGTGTTCCAGCTCAACCAGATCGCCCACGGCGTCTACACGCAGTGGATCAAGGGCTTGCCGCCAGGCTGAGTCGGCGATTATGGTAAACTTTCGCCTCTTAATAGACGCATAACGAGACTGGCATGTCCGGCAACACCCTAGGCACTCTGTTCACCCTGACTTCTTTCGGCGAATCCCACGGCGCGGCCATCGGCGGCATCGTGGACGGCTGCCCACCGGGCCTAGAGATCAGCGAAGCGGACTTGCAGATCGACCTGGACCGCCGCAAGCCCGGCACTTCGCGTCATGTTACCCAGCGCAAGGAACCGGACGAAGTCGAGATCCTGTCTGGCGTGTTCGAAGGCAAAACCACGGGTGCGCCTATCGGCTTCATCATCCGTAACCAGGACCAGCGCAGCCAAGACTACGGCAAGATCGCCGACACCTTCCGTCCCGGTCACGCTGATTACACCTACTGGCAAAAGTACGGCATCCGCGATTACCGCGGCGGTGGTCGCTCCAGTGCCCGCGAGACCGCCGTGCGCGTGGCCGCTGGCGCCATCGCCAAGAAATGGCTGAAACAGCGCTATGGCGTGACCATACGCGGCTACATGAGCCAACTGGGCGAGATCGACGTGCCGTTCAAGAACTGGGAAGCCGTGAGCCAGAACCCGTTCTTCGCCGCCAATCTGGATATCGTGCCGCAACTGGAAGCCTACCTGGACACCATACGCGCAGAACGTGACTCGGTGGGCGCACGCATCACCGTCGTCGCCGAAGGCGTACCGGTAGGCTGGGGCGAACCCGTGTTCGACCGCCTGGATGCCGAGATCGCTTATGCCATGATGAACATCAACGCCGTCAAAGGCGTGGAGATCGGCAGCGGCTTTGCCAGCGTGGCGCAGCGTGGCTCGGTGCATTCCGACGAAATGACCCCGCAAGGCTTCGTCAGCAACCATGCCGGCGGGATCCTGGGCGGGATCTCCACCGGTCAGAACATCATCGCCAACGTGGCACTGAAACCCACGTCCAGCATCCCGCAAGAACGCCGTTCCATCGACAAGCACGGCAATGCCGTGATGATGCAAACCACCGGGCGTCATGACCCGTGTGTGGGCGTGCGTGCCACGCCCATCGTCGAAGCCATGCTGGCACTGGTGCTGGCTGACCATGCCTTGCGCCACCGTGCCCAATGTGCGGACGTGGTCTGTGACACGCCCAAGCTGTAAATCCGGCAACCCACACTAAGCTCACCCATCATGCAGGCCTTGCCCTACTGGCGTCTGTCCGGCTTCTATTTTGCCTATTTCGGCTTCGTAGGCGCGTTCACGCCGTTCTGGACCCTGTATCTCAAATCGCTATCGTTCACGGCGTTCCAGATCGCCATCCTGATGTCCTTGTTCCAGGTGGCGCGCAGCTTCTCGCCCAGTCTGTGGGGCTGGCTGGCCGACCATACCGGCCAGCGCACACGCATCATCCAGTGGCTGGCGGGCCTGAGCCTGCTGTCCTACCTAGGCGTGTTCTTCGGCGAAAGTTATGCCTGGCTGTTCGTGGTGATGCTGCTATTGAGTTTCTTCTGGAGCGCCTCGCTACCGCTCATTGAAGCCACCACCATGGGGCACCTGGGTGACAGGCTGGACCGTTACGGGCATATTCGCCTGTGGGGCTCTATCGGCTTCATCAGCGCCGTCATAGCACTGGGCTATCTGGTTGAACACACCGGCATCCGCAGCCTGCTGTGGGTGATCCTGGGCCTGCTGGCACTGGTGTGGCTGTTGTCCTGGCATCTGTTCGACCCGCTGCCGCGCGCGCATGCCAGCGAGCATGCTTCGCTGTGGGACATCATCAAGCGCCGCGAAGTACTGGGCCTGCTGGCCGCCTGCTTTGCGATGGCCGCCAGTCATGGGGCTTATTACACCTTCTATTCCATCTATCTGGTCGAGCACGGCTATAGCGCTGACACCATAGGCTGGTTGTGGGGCCTGGGCGTGCTGTGCGAGATCCTCATCTTCCTGGCGATGCCGCGCCTGACTGCACGCTTCGGGCTGCGCAACATCATGCTGGCCAGCCTGCTACTGGCGGTGATCCGTTTTGTCACCATAGGCTGGGCCGTGGATATCGTCTGGGTCATCGTGCTGGCGCAGACCCTGCATGCCGCCACCTTCGGCACCTACCATGCCACCGCGGTGGCACTCACGCATCGTTACTTCAAAGGCAAGCACCAATCCAAGGGACAAGGTCTTTACACCAGCATCTCCTACGGGGTGGGCGGCACCTTTGGCGCGGTGATGTCAGGGTTTGCGTGGGATAGCGTCGG
Organism: Methylobacillus flagellatus; assembly: GCF_005502435.1. GTDB lineage: Bacteria > Pseudomonadota > Gammaproteobacteria > Burkholderiales > Methylophilaceae > Pseudomethylobacillus > Pseudomethylobacillus flagellatus_A. The sequence continues at coordinate 473,484 of NZ_SCOU01000003.1, read as the reverse complement.
GCCTGCCTGGACCTACACCTTCTCGGCAGCTTGCGCTTTACTGGGCGCAGCAGCGTTCGCAAGACTGATGCAACGCAGCAACCAGACCTAGGCTTGCTATAGCCTGCGTGGCTTGCCAAGCACATACCCACCACAGCCTAGGCTGGTGACAGACATGCATTTTTGCTTCTAGCGAAACTTCTCCAGACGATTCAGATAGATCTGGAAAGAGTCTAACGGGGAGACTTCGGCAGCTTTGCGTGCGTATTCAATTGCCTTGGGAAGATCACCCAGGGCATGGAATGCCATACTGAGGGATTTATAGTAATTTGGGTTTTTAGGTTCGTGCGCAACCAGTTCACCGTGCAAAGCAATACTGCGCTCATGCATCTCTAGATTCTGCGCAATCTTGGCCTCCATTTTCTTGATTTCCAGCGGCACCCGGTCCAATTCAAGCAAAGGCTGCAAAGCAGTCAAGGCCTGCTGATACTGCTCAATCCGCAACAAGGATCGCCCCAGCAAGTGGGCCACCTTCAGAGGTTGCAGACCCTTATCCCTAGCCTCAGCCCAGACTGCCGCGACTTGTCGCCAGTTATTATTGAGTTCATGCGTACGGGCACGCGCCATGTACACCGTAATATCATCCTCGACATAATGCCGCAATCGTTCTGCATACATTTGTGCAGATGCACTAGCTTCGTAACGGTTCAAGGCCTCAATGGCATAGAGATTCTCTTCATCCCATGAAGTGAATGGCCGAACCGCCTGCAACACCTGCTGGGTCGCCGCATCACGGTCCTGTGCCGCATGAAAGCACTCAGCAATGGCCAGCTGGATAAAGAATTTTTCGCGCGACTCGTTGACGTCAGCAACGGCCGATCTTAACTTGTCGATAACGGTGGCAAACAGCTGCGACTGCACAAGCACAGGCGCTGACTGGCGGATATCAGAGAGAAAAATATTGTCCGAAAAATACATACGCCGGAAAGAGATCGTGTCCAGCATGAAGTCGAGCTCAGAACTGAGCTTGAGATGTGCGTCTATCAGCTTAAGCCAAGCACGCGCCACTAGATCCGCGTCCTGCAGCCGGACAGCCTCATGAAGCAATGCCCGATAGGATGAGTCGTATACCACGATCTGGCTGTCCAGAAATTTTTCCAGCAACCACTTAGCCACAGTACGCTTCGCTCTGACTTTGTTGGCTAGAATCAGCTCCACCTGTATATGCTGCTTGCGAACCGCATACATCTGTTTTTGAGCCAACCCTAAGTCCAGTTGATTTTTCAGCAGAGCCATAAGCATGCGCGAGGACATACCAAGCTTAGCAAGTGACAGCAAAGTGGCATGTCCCGTATGCGGTAACACCATGGTCTGGATCGGCCGGATCTTCTTCAGTGCTTCCACATGTCGCTTATCTTCATCCCGCGGATCGTAAACGATGATGATGTCAGCAGTGCGGGAGATACGTGCCTCCAGATCGTCGTGCACATAGCCTAGCTCATTCTCAATACGCAACCGTTCGATGTCCCAGCGCATTTCCTGCACGTCCTCATCCGGCTGGATGGAAAACTGGGGAGAGAACGCTAGCACCACATCTGCGCCTACATTGGCTGACGTCAGCAAGGAAGCATAACCGCCCATGCTGGCACCATAACTTATCCGCTTCGGAAACGGCGCAGTAAAGGCCCGAATCGCCTGCTCGGCCTGTTCAAGGTCCTCATACTGGTACCAGTCCGTAGCGCGACATGCTAGCGAAACGCAGTTCAGTCCATATTTCTCGGCAAATACACGAGCGAATGGGAGCCGACAAAGTGTTCCCGCTGAAAAAGCAATGATGATGGGGGCGTTAGGATCAAAAACCACCGCACTGGCATGCAGATTCCGGCTGACATAGACATCCTGAATCTGGGGCAAGGTTGGGACACTCATTTCATAAACCTTTCAAACATGAGACTGACAACATGCTGGCTAGGCAGCCTCAAGCGATCACAGCGGATAGCTCGGATATGTTTTGCCGTTAAAAACCAACCATGACAATCATAGCTGATTTTTCGGAGGGAATATAAAAGCAGACTGCCGTCCGACGCGATGCCAAATACACAGCATCGAAGCAGCAAGTAGCTTACGTTAGGCGCGGTCAATCAGCGCATACGCAGAATGGTTGTGGATGGATGAGGAGTGGCACGCCTGAGCGGTGGAGCGGGCAGCCCGTAGGGGCGACCCGCGCGGGCGTGCAATTTCGAATCAGTGCTTTTCAGTACGCTTGTCGCGTTCGATCAGCGCATAGGCGGAGTGGTTGTGTATGGATTCGAAATTCTCCGATTCCACCACATAGGCGTCAATACGCGGCTCGGCATTCAGTTGTGCCGCCACATCACGCACCATGTCCTCGACAAACTTCGGGTTATCGTAAGCATATTCGGTCACGTACTTTTCGTCCGGGCGCTTGAGCAAGCCGTACAGTTCGCTGGAAGCCTGCGTCTCCACCATGCGGATCAGTTCTTCCACCCAGATGAAGTCGTTGATCAGTGCGGTGATGGTGACGTGTGAGCGCTGGTTGTGGGCGCCGTAGTTGGAGATCTTCTTGGAACACGGGCACAGGCTGGTGACCGGCACCATGACCTTGACGGTGATCTCGAACTTGCCTTTTTTGATCTCGCCGATGAAGGTGACTTCGTAATCGAGCAGACTGCGCACGCCGGAGACTGGCGCGGCTTTGTCGATGAAGTATGGGAAGGTCATTTCCACATGACCGGCTTCGGCTTCCAGGCGCGAGACCATCTCGCGCAATATGGTTTCGAAGGAGTCGATGGAGATCGCGCGTTCGTTCATGTTGAGGATCTCAACAAAACGCGACATGTGCGTGCCCTTGAAGTTGTGCGGCAGGTGCACGTACATATTGAACATGGCCACGGTGTGCTGCTCACCGCCCGATTTGTCCTTGACCTTGACCGGATGACGGATGGATTTGATGCCCACTTTGTCGATGGCCAGGTGGCGTTTGTCGGGGGTGTTTTGTACGTCTTCGATCATCAGATCTACAGGTTGATTCATGGCTGGCATGCTTTCAATGGCTGGCATTTAATAGTTGAGTTTAACACTAGGTTAATTTTTTCTCAATTGAGGCGAGGATGCCTTGCGCGTTGAGACCGCAATCGGCCAGCATGGTTTCATGCACACCGTGCTCGATGAACTGATCCGGCAGGCCCAGGCAAAGTGTCTCCACGAAGAGCTGCATGGTTTGCAAAGCCTCCAGCACTGCGGTACCGGCACCACCGCTCAAGGTGTTCTCCTCTACGGTCACCAGCAATTCGTGGCTGGCGGCAAGTTGCGCGATGAGCGCCGTATCCAGCGGTTTCACGAAGCGCATGTTAACCACCGTGGCATCCAGTTGCTCAGCCGCCTGCAACGCTGCAGGCAACAGGCTGCCAAACACCAGCAGCGCCACGTTTTTGCCCTGCCGACGCAGTTCAGCACGGCCGATCGGCAAGCTGGTCAGTGCACTGTCTATGCTGGCACCGGGGCCACCACCGCGCGGATAACGTACCGCCGTCGGGCCGTCATGCCGGTAAGCCGTGGTCAGCATCTGCCGGCATTCATTTTCATCGGCAGGCGTCATCACCACCATATTGGGGATGCAGCGCAGGTAGGTCAGATCGAAGCTGCCTGCATGCGTAGGGCCATCCGCACCGACCAGACCACCCCGGTCAATGGCGAACATCACTGGCAGGTTCTGCAAGGCGATGTCATGGATCAGCTGGTCGTAGGCGCGTTGCAGGAAGGTGGAATAGATCGCCACCACCGGCTTCAGGCCTTCACAGGCCATGCCGGCGGCAAAGGTCAGCGCATGCTGCTCGGCGATACCGACATCGAAATAGCGCGTCGGGAACTGCTCGGCAAAGCGGTTGAGGCCAGACCCATCGCACATGGCGGGCGTGACACCGATCAGCTTGTCGTCCGCTGCGGCCATATCCACCAGCCAGTCAGCGAACACCTGCGTGTAGGTCTTGGTGGCACTGGCACTCACCGCACAGCCATTGCTGGGGTCGAACTTGCCCACGCCATGGAACTTGCCCGGGTTGTCCTCAGCCGGCTGGAAGCCATGACCTTTTTGAGTGACCACATGCAGGAACTGCGGCCCCTTGAGCTGGCGGATGTTGCTCAGTGTGGTGACCAGCGTGTCGAGGTCATGGCCGTCGATGGGGCCTATGTAGTTGAAGCCGAATTCCTCGAACAGGGTACCCGGCGTCATCATACCCTTCATGTGCTCTTCTGCACGCTTGGCGAAATTCAGCACCGGCGGCACCACGCCCAGCACCTTCTCGCTGGAACGGCGCATGCGGTCATAGAACTTGCCGGACAGCAGCTTGGCCAGGTAATTCTGCAATGCGCCCACGTTAGGCGAGATCGACATGTCGTTGTCGTTAAGGATGACCAGCAGGTTGGCGTCCATGGCGCCCGCGTTATTCAGCGCTTCAAAGGCCATGCCGGCGGTCATGGCGCCATCACCGATGATGGCCACCGAGCGCCGTTCGGAGCCGGCCTGCTGCGCCGCGACCGCCATACCCAGCGCCGCCGAGATGGAGGTGCTGGAATGGCCGGTGCCAAAGGTGTCGTAAGGGCTTTCATGACGGCGCGGGAAACCTGCGATACCACCGGGCTTGCGCAGGGCACGCATGGCTTCACGGCGGCCAGTGAGTATCTTGTGCGGGTAGGTTTGATGGCCCACATCCCACACCAGCCGGTCTTCCGGAGTATCGAACACATAATGCAAGGCGATGGTGAGTTCCACCACGCCCAGATTAGAGGACAGATGCCCACCGGTCTGCGCCACGCTGTCGATCACGAAAGCCCGCAACTCCTCTGCCAGCGCTGGCAGTTGGCGGCGATCCAGCGCGCGCAGTTGCTGTGGATCATTGATGGTGTCGAGTAATGAAGTCATACGCGCCGTTCAGAAACTACGCTGGGTGATGAATTGCGCCAGCTGACGCAGTCGTGTGGCACCCGCCCCTTCGTGCTGCAAGGCGCTGATCGCCTCATCATGCAGTTCTTTAGCCAAATCGCGCGCGCGCGGCAGGCCAAGAATGGTGACATAAGTGGGTTTGTTGCTATCGGCGTCCTTGCCAGCCGTTTTGCCCAGCGTGGCTGTATCGGCCTCGGCATCAAGGATATCGTCCACCACCTGGAACGCCAGACCGATGGCCTCGGCATAACGACTCACCGCCTTGACGCGCGCCGGGTCCACCACCGCTGCAGAGTAGACGCCCAGCAAGGCGGCGGCTCGGATCAGTGCGCCAGTCTTGTGGATGTGCATGTATTCGAGTTCGGTCTGGGTCAATGACTGCCCCACACTCTGCAGGTCGATGGCCTGACCACCGGCCATGCCACGCGAACCGCTGGCCACCGCCAGCAGCTGCACCATCTGCAACTGTTGCGCAGGCGCCAGACCTAGGCCGGGCTCGGCTAATAACTGGAACGCCAGCGTCTGCAGAGCATCGCCGACCAGCAGCGCCGTGGCATCGTCGTACTGCTTGTGACAGGAGGGTTTGCCGCGACGCAAATCGTCATCGTCCATGCACGGCATGTCATCGTGCACCAGTGAATAAGCGTGGATCAGTTCGACCGCGGAGGCAGCCCGCTCGGCCAGGGCGGCATCCGCCCCCGACAGTTCGGCGGCGGCATGCGCCAGCAAGGCCCGCACACGCTTGCCGCCACCCAGCACGGCATAGCGCATGGCCTGATGCAGGCGTTGCGGGGCGATGTCAGCACCAGGCAGAAAGCCGTCCAGCACCTGCTCCATGCGCTGTTGTATGGTCAACGACCACTCCAGGAAGGAACGGTCAGGCATCACGTGCATCACCGCCATTGAACGGACTCAACTGATTGGCTTCATTCAGCACACGTACCTGTTGCTCGACTTCGGCCAGCGCCTGCTGACAGAAACCCAGCAATTCGGCACCGCGCTTGTAAGCGGTCAGCGATTGCTCCAGCGGCAGCTGGCCGGATTCCATTTGCGCCACCAGGCGCTCCAGCTCGGCCATGGCCGATTCAAAGGTCGGGGCAGCCAGGTTTTCTGTCGCTAGTTTTTCAGTGGCTAGATGTTTAGTCATAAGGGATAGCTTAGGGAATGACGACTCATGGAAAATTGATTTGCGTCCATGCGGTATTATCCGCGATGTTGGCGATGCTGAGAAACAAAACCGGCAAATAAGTCATGGTCAGCCTGTGTTTCCTGCAGCGCAGACAGCGCATTGAAATGCGGCACCACCGCGATACAGGGCGCCGGGATGCGTTGCTTGAGCGCATCCACATTGGCTTCGAACTCCAGCATCTGCGGGTCGATCTGGTTGGCGACCCAGCCCGCCAGCACCAGGCCGCGTGCCGCGATTGCTTCCACGGTCAGCAGTGCATGGCTCAGGCAACCGAGGCGCATCCCCACTACCAAGATCACCGGCAACGCCAGGCGCTGCGCCAGATCAGCGGTGTCTTCCACGGCATTGAGCGGCACACAGAAACCACCCACCCCTTCCACGATGACCACCTCGGCCTGTTGCTGCAGCTGTGCATGTGCTTCGATGATCACATCCAGATCGATGACACAGCCAGCCTGCGCTGCGGCGATGTGTGGCGCAATAGGCGGCAGCAAGGCATAGGGATTGACCAGCTCGCAGGCAACCGTCACGTTGCTGGCGGCCAGCAGTTGCTGCACATCGTCCGAGCACAGCGCACCGTCTTGCCAGACACAGCCAGCGGCCACCGGCTTCATGCCCAGCGTAGTCCAGCCATCGGCCACAAAATGACGGATCAACAAAGCGCTGATACTGGTTTTACCCACGCCGGTATCGGTGCCCGCGATGAAATAGCCTACGCTCATGCGCCCACCTGTCGCTTGCGGTGCAAGGTGATGGGCATGGCGCCATCCGGATTGGATGGCTTGTCGGGTGCACGCCAGGCATGGGCATACACCACTTCATAGGTGGCGGGCAGCTTGCCCAGCGCCTCGCCAGCGTCGGCCTGCAGGCGGAAGGCTTCATAACGCTCGGTGAGCTGACGCAGAAAGCCACGCCCCTGCAAACCGCGATGACGGCCATCTGCCGCGTTGTGGGCCCCTATGGCCTTGAGGTCACGCATCAGGTCGACCACATTGTCGTAGGTGAGCACGAAGCGCTCTACATCCAGCACCGGTGCGCTGAAACCGGCACGCACCAGCGCATCGCCAATGTCATGCATGTCGATGAAGCGGCTCACGTGCACATGCTCAGGGTCGGCAGCACTGGCAGCACGCAGTTCCTTCAGGGTATCGGGGCCGAAGGTGCTGAAAATGAACAGACCGCCAGGGCGCAACACACGCTGCGCTTCCATGAAAGCCGCATCCAGATCGTTGCACCATTGCACGGCGAGGTTGGACCACAGCATGTCCATGCTGGCACTGGCGACCGGCAGTTGCTCGATGTCGCCCGACAATAGTTCAGGGGCAGCAGCACCACGCAGCGCTTTCCACCAGCTACGCCAGCCGGAGAAGCGCTGGCGCGTCATGTGCAGCATGCCCATGGCGATATCCAGCGCGTACAAGCGCGCCTGCGGGAAGCGCTGCCGCAAGGCCTCGCTACCCGCGCCGGTGCCGCAGCCCGCATCCAGGATGGCAGCCGGTGCGATCTTGATAGGATCCAGACGCTCCAGCATGCGGGCACGCACCTCGGTCTGTAACACCGCCGCTGCATCGTAGTGACGTGCGGCGCGACTGAAAGAGGCGCGTACCCGCGCTTTGTCCATGTGATAAGGATCGATCTGATCAGAGGTGTGCGTAGTCAATCGAGGCTCAACTTGCGGTGGAAACGAGTGGTTGGGAAAGGGGTTCGGCACCTGCAGCCGCAGGCGCATCGGCCTGCAGGAACGCCAGCAACATCTGGGCAAGGTCATGGCGATGCGACAGGAACGGCGCATGCGCAGCACCGGCGATCACCTGCAGCCTGGCATCCGGACGCTGTGCAGCCAGCCAGCGGGCAGCGGCCACAGGCGCCAGTGCGTCCTTGTCGCCGTGGATCAGCAGCGTAGCTTGCCTTAACTGTGACCACGCTGCGCACAGATCGGTTTCCAGCAGGATATGCAGGGCGTCCATCAAGGCGGCTTGTGCGGCAGGCGGGCGTTGTTCGAACTGCTCGCGCAACTGACGCACGATGTCGCGGCTGTCACTGGCCCCCATGCATTGCAAGGTCAGGAACTTGAGCAGGGTCGCGCGGCTATCCTCGGTGGCAGAGGCTGAAAAGCTGTGAAACACCTCCGCATGGATGCCATGCTGCCAGTCCGGTGTGTTGACGAAACAAGGCGTACTGCCTATCAGCACCAGCTTTTGCACACGCTGCGGATAGTGCTGTGCCAGGCGCATCGCCACCTGCCCGCCCAATGACCAGCCGCAGACATGGGAGGAGGCTGGCAGGCTGGCCGCCACCGTCGCGGTGACCGCATCCAGGTCACCAAGCACGCAATCCTGGCTGTAGCCCATGCCAGGCAAGTCCAGCAGATGCACCTCGAAATATGGAGTGAGCAGTGGCAGCAGCGGATACCACACCGCCGCATGCATGCCCCAGCCGTGTATCATCACCAGCGGCTGGCCGCTGCCGTGTATTTCCATGTGCATGCTCATACGGCGATCTCCTGCGCGGCAGCATGCAAGGCCGTCAGCAGGCCTTGCACATCGTCTACCGTATGCGCTGCACTCAGCGAGATACGCAGCCTGGCCGTACCGGCAGGCACGGTGGGCGGGCGGATGGCCGGTACCAGCAAGCCTCGCGCGAGCAAGTACTCACTGAGCGCCAATGCCGCATGATTATCGCCCACTAGCAAAGGTTGTATGGCCGTAGCTGAAGCCAGCAGACGCCAGCGGCCATGCTGCAAGCCGGACTGCAGCATGGCGATCAGCTGATGCAAGTGCTGGCGTCGCCAGTCTTGTTGTGCGATCAGCGGCAAGGCTGTCAGCAAGGTGGCTGCCAATGCCGGCGGGGCCGCAGTGGTATAGACATGGCTGCGCGCAGACTGCTGCAGGTAGTCGATCACGACCTGTGCAGCGGCCACGAAAGCACCCGCCACACCGGCCGCCTTGCCCAGCGTGGCCATGTAGATGAGCCGGTCCGAACGCAATCCGAACTCGGCAGCAGCGCCCTGCCCATGCGGACCAAGCACACCAAAGCCATGGGCATCATCCAGATACAGCCAGGCATCGTAGCGTTCGCACAAGGCCAGCAAGGCGGTCAGCGGAGCCAGGTCACCATCCATGCTGAACACGGCATCCACGGCCACCAGCTTGCGTTTGGCCGTGCTAGCGGCCAGTTGACGTTCCAGCATGACCATGTCGTTGTGAGCAAAACGGTGCAGCTGTGCGCGACTCAGCACGGCAGCGTCATTGAGTGAGGCGTGATTGAGCTTGTCGGCAAAGATGGCGTCATCACGGCCCAGCAGCGCAGTGATCACCCCCAGATTGGCCATATAGCCGGTGCTGAACAGCAGACTGGCCGGCATGGCGACGAATTCGGCCAAAGCCTGTTCCAGCGCCTGATGGAAGCGGTGATGACCGGTGATGAGGTGCGACGCGCCGCTGCCCACACCGGCCTCGGCAGCGCCTTGCTGCATGGCGGCGATCAGTTGTGGATGCTGCGCCAGCCCCAGATAGTCATTGCTGCAGAAGGAGATGACCTCGGCACCATCCACGCGCACATGCGCGCCTTGTGGCGATTCCAGCAGGCGGCGTCTGCGCAGCAGACCCGCTGCTGCGCGCACATCCAGTACCGCCTTCAGCTCGCCCAGAAGTGAATCAGACACACGCCGGATCAGGCTTGGTTGATGCCGAGTTTAGCGAACAGTGCACGGTCTGCATCCACCTCGGGATTGCCGGTGGTGAGCAGCTTCTCGCCGTAGAAAATGGAGTTGGCGCCAGCCAGGAAACACAGCGCCTGGATACCTTCGTGCATGCTTTGACGACCCGCCGACAGGCGTACATGGCTGGTCGGCATGGTGATGCGCGCGGCCGCGATGGTACGCACGAATTCCAGCGGATCCAGCGCTTCGGTACCGTGCATGGGCGTCCCCTCCACCTGCGTGAGCAAGTTGATGGGCACGCTCTCGGGCGGCTGTTCCATATTGGCCAGTTGCGCCAGCAGGCCTGCGCGCTGCACGCGTGTCTCGCCCATGCCGATGATGCCGCCAGAGCAGACATGGATATCCGCAGAACGCACACGGTCCAGCGTATCCAGGCGGTCTTGATAAGTACGTGTGGTGATCACATCACCGTAATACTCAGGCGCAGTGTCCAGATTATGGTTGTAGTAGTCGAGGCCGGCATCACGCAACTGTTCAGCCTGACCGTCCTTGAGCATGCCCAGCGTGGCACAACTTTCCAGACCCATCGCCTTGACCGCCTTGACCATCTCCAGCACCGGCTCCAGGTCACGCTGCTTGGGCCCGCGCCAGGCGGCCCCCATGCAAAAACGCGTTGCGCCGCTGTCCTTGGCTGCCTGCGCTGCGGCCACCACATCGGCCAGCGCCATCAGCGGCTCGTTCTCGACCTCGGTGTGGTAGCGCGCCGCTTGCGGACAATAGCCGCAATCTTCAGAACAGCCGCCGGTCTTGATCGACAACAAGGTGCTGACTTGCACCGCGTTCGGATCGAAATGCTGGCGATGCACGGTCTGTGCACGGTGCATCAGGTCACTGAACGGCAGCTCGAACAGGGCCACGATGTCTTGCACGGCCCAGCGCGGGGCGGCATCCTGCAGCGCTGGTTCAGGGGCGCGCTTGCTCAGCGCACGGGTATCAATGACGGTTTCCAGCATAGTGTTCTCCATTTATTCTTATTCAGCCTGATGCTTGATCTCGCACCAGTTGGCACGTTGTGCACGCAGCACATCGCGCACACCAAGGGGCACCACCACCAGGATACTGATGGCCCACAACAGCAAGGCCAGGTTCAGCGCACCACCCACCATATTGGCCAGATGTGAACTGAAGTTCAACACCACCACCCAGGCACCCAATACCCCATAGAAGCGATAGCCGGCAGGCACCAGGTAAGCACATACTTTGGCATTGGGATGATGCGCCACCGCGGCATAGACAAAGATGGAGGCGGCGATCCAGATCGGGATCAGCACCGGGATCAGGATGGCGATACTGGAAAAGAACGGGAAGCTCTGGGCCGCACGCATTTGCTGCTTGGGGCTGATCAGTTTAACCGGCATGTGGTGTGCTCAATCGCTTAAGGTCTATGAGGTGATGCGAAACAGGCGTCTTAAGCCTAGGCCACATTATATCTTGTCAAACCGAGGGATGCTATTTGATTGACGACTGGTTAAAAATTACTCAATCGCTGTGGCAACCCTGGTGCCTGCTGTGCGAGCAGCACCAGGCTGAGGCCCACGGTTTATGTTACGGCTGTCTGGCCGACTTGCCCTGGCTCACTGCGGCACATTGCCCATGCTGCGCCCTGCCCGCAGCGGCGGGCCAGCTATGCGGCCAATGCTTGCAAAACCCACCTGCGTTCGACGCCACACAGGCGGTGTTCCGCTACGACTACCCGATCGCTGCGCTATTGCACGCCTATAAATATCAGGCGCGCCTCGCACTCGCGCACAACTTTGCCAGCCTGATGGCGGAGAAACTACAGTTGCAAACCCCGGTGGACGGCATCATCCCCATGCCCTTGCACCGTGACCGTTTGCGCATGCGTGGCTTCAATCAGGCCGCCGAGATCGCGCGCCTGCTGGCTAGAACGCTGTCTGTGCCGGTGGCGCGGCAAGACTGCGAGCGGGTATTGGCGACACCCCCACAAGTCGGCCTACCGCTGCGTCAGCGCAGCCGCAACCTGCGCAATGCCTTTGTGTGTAACACCAGACTGGATGGCCGCCATGTGCTATTGGTGGATGATGTGATGACCACCGGCGCCAGCCTGCATGCGCTGGCGAGCTGCGTGAAAAAAGCCGGTGCCGCGCGGGTCAGTTGCTGGGTGCTGGCACGCACGCATGCCAACTAGTGCATGCCGTTAGCGGCATGCCATACCGAGATCAGCGCAGTCGCTGATTGATCTGCTTGAGGCGCTGGTCGACGAATTGCGCCAGTTGGCTGCTGAGGCCAGGGTCCTGCTGGGCGCGCTGATAAGCTTCACGCGCATCGGCCAGCTTACCGGAAGCCTGCCAGGAGATGCCCAGCCCGATCAGCCAGCTGGCATTCTCGGGGCGCGTACGCAAGGCAGTGAGATAGTGCTGTGCGGCCGCCTCATGACTCCCTTCACGCTGCAGCAGGGCGGCATAGAAGCCATGATAGTCGGCATCATCCGCCGCATACGGTAAGGCCTGTTGCATGGTCACCAGCGCACCGGTCAGATCCGCCGCCTCCAGCTGCAGACGTGCCAGGGTCATGCTGAAACCGGTTTGTTTGGGGTCTTGCTGCAAGCCCTGTTGCAACAAGGCGATGGCCTGCACGTGGCGCTGATTATCCAGATGCAGGCCCACCAGCATCTGCCGTGCATCATGATTGCGAGGATCCGCCGTCAGTGCCTGGCTCAGCAAGGCCTGCGCTTCTGCCACGCGCCCCTGTTGCAGGAAATCCACGGCCTGGCGGTACTGATTGGCGGATTGCTGCTCGGGACTGAACTGCTTCAGGCTGTTGCCACGCCCTTCCGTCAGCGGCTTGCTATCAACAGCGCCAGCCTCTGACTTTGCTGGCCTGTTCACATTGGAAGCACCCGGTCTGGAACGCGTGACGGTAGCCGGGATGGATGGGCTGGCCGGCAGCTCGGAAAGCGTGGATTCAAGCAGATGCAAGGCATGATATTGCTGCTCGGCGGGGGCGGCCACAGGCGGCGCGACTGGCGCAGGCTCGGCCACAGGCGGGGGTGCAGCGGGGGTGCGGTACTGCTGCCACCAGGCCAACAACCAAGGCTGTGCCTGCCACAGCAGCAAGGCCAGCAGCATCAGGCATAACAGCGCAGGCCAGTAGCGCTTGCGACGAGCCGGGGCCGCCTGCACCGGGATAGGCTGGCGACTCGGGCTCGCCACACCCGCGTTACGCCGCTCCAGGTCTTGCAGCATCTGATTGATCAAGCTCATTTTTGCACCATCCACAAGGTCGCACCGGCGACGCCTAGCACCAGCGCCAGCGCGCTGCCCAACCACAAGGAGTGCCTACGCAAAGAAACTGCGCCGGTATCCGCCGCCGCCGCGCGCACCTCGCGCATGCCCACACTGTGCTGGCCACGACCAAATGCAGCCAGCAGCGATTTGTGCGCAAGGATGTTGATCAAACGTGGCGTACCACGGGCATAGGCATGCAGCCACCACAGACCGGCACCGGTGAACAGGCGCGGACCACGATAGCCGGCGATGAACAGTCTGTGCATGAGGTAGGCATGCAGTTCATTGAGGCCCATGCGGTCCAGTTTGTAGTCGAAGCTGATGCGCTGACGTAACTGACGGATGGACGGGTGGCTGAGTTTATCTTCCAGCTCAGGCTGACCAAAGATCACCACTTGCAGCAACTTGCGCTTCTCGGTTTCCAGATTACTGAGCAGGCGCAGGGCTTCCAGTGTTTCGATGGGCATGGCTTGCACTTCGTCCAGACAGACCACCACGCGCGTCTCCTGACGCGCGAATTCCAGCAGGCCAAGATTCAAGGCATTCAGCACTTCGTGCTGACCGGCCCCTTCCGGCAGCGAAATGGACAACTCGGTGGCCAGCATCATCAGCAAGGAGCGCGGCTCCAGGTACGGGTTGGGTAGATACGCCACCTTGTATTCCGGGCCTAGGCTGGCCATCAGCTTGCGACACAGCAAGGTCTTGCCAGCCCCGACCTCGCCGGTGATCTTGATGAAGCCCTCGCCTGCGCTCACAGCGATCAGCAAGGTGTTGAGCGCCTCCTGATAACTGCGCGAGGCAAAGAAGAAGCTGGTGTCCGGCGTGATATTGAACGGCAGCTCGGTCAGACCGAAGTGGTCAAGGTACATGCTTCAGCGCGCCTCCGCAGGCGTGGTGCGGCGCATCTGTTCCAGCCTGCGCTGCACATCCAGGGCATCCTCACTCCAGCTGTCGCTGCCTTGCACCACGGTGGCCTTGAGCAGGATCACCAGCTCGGTCTTGCTGAGGCTGGCGCTGCGCTGACGGAAGGCGTTGCCTATGCCCTTGAGGTCACCCAGACCGGGCACCCGGGCGCGGTCACGCGTGTTGTTCTCGGTCATCAAGCCGCCGATGGCGATCACGCGGCCATCGCGGGTACGCACGATGCTGTCCGTCTCGCTGATGTTGCTGGAAGCGAGTGGCAGGCTGACCTGACTCAGGTTGCCGCCCAGGCTGATCTGACGGATCACCGTGGTGACCTGACTCACGGAAGGGTGGATGTGCAGGATGATATTGTCGTCCTTGTCGATCTGCGGCGTCACATCCAGCGCGATGCCGGAAAAGAACGGTTGCAGGGTCACTTCAGGTACCGTGGTGGTGGCCCCGGTCGAGGCCACCGTGCTGGTGGAGACGCCGGTGACGAAGAACTCGTCCGTGCCCACCTTGAGTACCGCTTTCTGATTATTGATGGTGGCGATACGCGGACTGGACAACACCTGCACATCGCCCTGACTTTCGAGGAAGGTCAGCAAAGCCGCGAAATTGGTGCCCTGCAAGGCCACGGCGAACAGCGAGTTACCCAGCGAAGTGGCGTTGTTGTTCAGTACACTGCCATCGGTGGCCGTCACGTTGCCGCTGCTAAGTGCTCCGTTACCCGAGCTGGCCAGCTGGGTGTTGGGGCCTATATTGCCCGCGATGCCCTGACTGGGGCGATTGCCATTGGCGCCGAAGAAGGCCCAGTTCACGCCAGCCTGCGAACGGTCGTTGAGTTGCACATTGACGATCTTGGCTTCCAGGATCACCTGCCGCTCGATGTTGACCTGCATGAGCTTGAGGAAGGATTCGACATTGCGGATCTCCTTGGGCATGGCGCGCACCAGCACCACCCCGGACTGCACATTGACCACCACCCGCCGTCCTGGCTCTTCGCCCACGATGCTCTCCAGACCAGTGGTCAGCTCTGTCCAGAAATCGCTGTCGCTGGAGGTGGTGATACTGGTACTGATGATGGGGGTACGTATATTGTTGTTACCGAACTGATTGGTGTTGTTTCCCGTGCCGGGCAGCCCCTGATTGCCGGTGTTACCCTGATTGGAACCCTGATTCTGGCGGTTGTTACCACCGGAATTGACCGAGCCGGAGATCACCCGCGTGTCCGACGAACCACGGCGCTGACCAGCGATGTAATTGACCTGGAACACGCGCGTCTGGATGCTTTGCGGCTCGACCAGGATGCGCGTGCCGTCCACCTTGTATTCAAAGCCGTACAACTCGCGCAGCGCATCCAGCGCTTCGAACACGGTCACGTCCTTGAGGTTGACCGAAATGATGTTGTTCACTTCCGGGCTCACCAGCATGCTGTAGCGGGTGCCACTGACGATGCCCATCAACACCTGGCTGGCTGGCGCCTTGTTGATGACCAGGTCGAAACGCGGGTCCAGTTGTTTGGCGGTGGATTTTGGCAAGGGGATGCGCAGCGGTGGCAACAGGGCATCGCTGACGGCGGCAGAAGGCCGCTCTGAGGCCACAGGCTGTGCCGCCTGTTTCACTTCCTGCTCGATGCGGCTGGAAGTGGATTTATCGCTGACCCAGGAGGGGCCTGCACAAGACGCAAGTAAGCCGATAGTAGCTAGACTGGCGCTGGCGACAAAAGTAAACGCTCGCATTTTCATCACTTTCATGGTCGACCTGTCTGCGCCGGGCTGACCGGCGTTTTTGCGATAGCATAGTCTATCTTCAAGGTCAGCAAACTGCCATCCGCTTGACGTAGCACCGCTTCATTCTCACCAAGCCGGATCAGCAGCGCATCCCCATACGGCTGACCGACCTTCACTTTTTCGCCGTTGATCACAGCGGCATGCAAACCCGGGCCACGCAGAATGGATTGCAGCACCGGCCCCTGGTTCAGCAGGGCCGCATCACCGCTCAGCAACCAGGCGGGCGGCTCGGTCGGGTCTGCCAGCGTCTCGGCCAGCGCAGGCAGGCTGATCAAAAGGCTGACCAGCAGCAGATTCAGTCGGGTACGCATCATAGATTCAACCATGCCGCATCCAGGCTCAGTGTATACACCACCAGCTTGAGGCGCGAACGCGGGTATTGCTCCACATTGAGTTTCAACTGGCGCCATAGTACACGTTGCGGCAAGCTTTCCACCGCTGCCACGTAAGTCATCAGATCAACATAGCGTCCATCCACGGTGATCTCCACCATGTGCTGGTACATGCCCTCGCTGACATCAGTGGAATTGTTGGCCGCTTCGGCAACAGGCGCCAGCAAGGGAGTGAAGCGACTGGCGGGCAAGGTGTTGAATTCCACCAGCTGCAGCTTGGCATTCTTGCGCAGCAAGCCACGCAACAGCTCGGGCATCTGCTCCGGGCTGACCAACGCACCCTGCAAGCCTTTGAGCTTGTCCTCCAGCGCCTGGGTGCGCTGCTGCAATTCGGCCAGCAAGGCCTTGTTCTCGGCATCCGGGTCTACCACGGCCTGCGTCTGAAAGCTCTGGATCTGCTGGGTCATCTGCTCGATCTGCACACGCGAGGACACCAGCTCGGCAGATTCTGCCTGCTGGCGGGCAGACAAGGGCGTCAACAGCAAGGTGTCATGCATGAACCACAGCGCCGCCAGTGCTGCAAACAACAGCATCAGCCGTTCGCGGCGGCTGAAGGCGAGGAACTTGCCGGATAAACGCTGCCAGGACATCCGCATCATGGCGCCTTTCCGCTTACCGGAGCGGGCGACACAGGCACGCTGGCCGCCGTCGCAGGCAAGGGCACTTTCTCGGTGGATTCCAGGACGAAATCGATCATATTGGCGATCAGACTCGCCATCTCGGGGTTTTGCAGATTGGCATTGACCGGCACATCCGCAGCAGCGCGTGGCGGTGCAGCAGCACTACCTGCCGCCTGCAAGCCCGGGGTCTGCATGCGTAAAGCTGCGAAGCTGCGCCCTTGCAGCAGGGGTTCGCGCGACAGCTTGTCTATGTATTCGGGTAACAGTTCGGGGCGCAGGGCCTTGCCGGCAATGCGCAAGGCGTCACGACTGGTGTCCATGCTGATATTGGTCAGCCACAAACCTTCCGTGTCCTGTCGTGCAAAAGCGCGCAGCAAACCGGAGAAGGCATTGGCACCGCTGACGGCGTCCTGCTCGATCGCCTGCAACATCTGCTGGCGCGCTTCCAGTTGCTGGGTGATGCTGGCCACTTTCTGCTGCAGGGCGATACTGGGCTGGCGCGGCGTGTAGCGCGCTGCCGTGGCACGCAGCTGCTCCTGCAATTGCACCAGAGTCTCGGCCGCCACCTTGCGCTGCTGCGCCATCTCGTGCAGCTGTTGGCGGGCGAATGCGTAGTGCACCAGCATCAGCACCATGGCCAGCAACAACATCAGCAGCATGCGCTCTGCCGTGAGCAGCTCTCTGGGCGTGGCAAGTGCCGGATTGAGCAGGTTGATCTGTTGACTCATGCGCTCGCTTCCTCGCGCAAGGCAGCACCCAGCGCCAATAACAGCGCAGGTTCGATATCCAGTTGTGTCGATGGCAACAGGCTGGTGTCGAAGATATCGTGCAGCTCATAACCGGCAACCGGCAGGTACAAGGCATCGCGCAGATAATTGACCAGGGTGTCGCGGCCGGTGTAGGGCGCGATGACGAGCTGGGCGATGCCCACGTTCGGGAACTGGCGTTCAAAGTTGTCCAGCGAGCGCTGCAACTCCAGCGCCACGCGTTCATACAGACTTTGCCGCAGCTCTGCCTGCTGCTCCTGCTGGAGCTGACGCAGGCTGATATCGAACTGACGGGCATGATACAGCTCCCCGTTCTGGGTCACGGTGAGCAAGCCGCCATTAAGCCCGAAGGACAGCATGGCAAGGCCCCGTCCCGGCTGCTCCAGTCGGCTGGACAGATTGCGCTGCGCGGTCTCCGCGATGTCGATGACCTCCAGCGCGATATTGGACTGGTCGATGAAACGCGCCATGCGTTCACGGATGATGTCGTTTTTAGCCACGGCCACGTACAGATAATTGGTGCGATTGCCCGCCTCGCCCGGCAATGTCAGCACGTCCAGCGTGGCCTGGTCCATGGGGTAATCGATCAGGTCTTTGAGGCGCCAGCGCACTGCCTGGCGCACTTCGTCCGCAGGCACGCGCGGGGCTTCCACTTGCAGCAACTGGTACTCATTGGCCTGCAGCAGACTGACGCAATGATAATGGTTGAACCCGAACTCGACGGCCAGACTTTTCAGCCCGGATTTTTCATTCGGCAACCAGCGCCGGTATTCGCTGAGCACGATACGCGGCTTGTCGGCGGCAGGCTCCAGCCTTGCCACACAAACCCCGTCGCTTACAGGCACCACCGCTAACCACCCCTGCTTTTTTTTGTTCTTGAAAAGACGCATGATTTAGCATAACTCATAACGTCAGCAAATACAGCATCCGACTCAGACATGGCTTGTTGCCGCAGCAAAAGTCCCGCTGACTGGGATGGTCAGCCGGGATCTGCAGGGTGTCACTCGGAACAGCGGCCATTAGAAATGCATGCCGCCCAAAACGGATGGTCTAGAAATTCTCGCGCAAATAGATCAGCGGACTGCGCCGCAGGCCAAACGTGGCACGCGCACCAGGATTGACGCCGAACCAGCTGAAACCCGCCGCTGTTGCCGTGGTGGCGGCACCGGCGACACAACTGTTGCCACTGGCTGCCGCGCCCGCGTTGAGGCTGAGGTCCACGCTGCCACCATTGCCGGGCCCAGGCCGGCTCAGGGTCAGGTTGATGCGGCCGGACTGCAGCAGGCCAGCCGTGCTGACACTGGTCTCGCAGGCGGCAAGCGAGCCCTGGTAGTTGCCCATGGCGACCTGGGAAGCAGCCAGTGTGGTGCAGCTATCCAGCGTATTGGTCGCGTACAGGCTGCCATTCCAGTATTGCGCCTCCAGCGGCACCGGCAATGGCAGCAATTCCGAGCCATAGGCATTTTGCAAGCGCAAGCGCCCCAGGCGCATGCGCATAGGCGTGCTGTCCAGCAATTGATGGTTGCAGGTGCTGCAGGTAGCGGCCGTGGCCGGGTTCATGTTCAGCCCATCCAGCACAGCACCGTCGCTATCGGCGACACGCACGCCCAGCAGCAGGTTGTCGTACGGCCCCCAGCTGGCGTCCGGGCTGGCACTCAGCGGGCGCGCGAACTGTGCGGTGCCGTTCAATGTGTACACCCCGGCCAGCCAGCTTGAGGTCGGCACGGTCAGACGGCTGGAGAGATCGATGCCATTGTCAGCATGCTCTGCCGCCAGCAAGACCTGGCCTTTGGCATAAGCGCCGCGGTAGTTCTGCGTGACGCTCTGGCTGCTGCCTGCCGCGACCGCCTGTAAAGTGGCCGCCACATTGAAGCCCTGCCCCATGTAGGTGAAATCCGCGACCGCACTGCATGCAGGCGTGACATCACTGCTGAGACGACGGAAACCGGCCGGGTAGAAACGGCCGATATTGCCACTGGGTGTCGCCAGCGCAGCGGGGCCTGCACCCAGGTAGTCGCCATCGGCAATACCGGCCACCAGCTGCATGATGCCGACTTCGTTCCAGCCCAGGTTGGTCGGCCTGACCACGCCACCAATGAAGCTACTGCCAGGCAGGCTGGCATTGAACAAGGTGCCGGGATTGACCAGATCCGCATCCGCGATCAGTGCATGACTGAGCAGCACGCCTTCCGGTACCAGTTCGCGACCAAAGTTCGGTGCCACGGTATAGCCGGGCGCGTTGTCCGAGTAAGCCGCTGCGGCCACGCTCAGACTGAACTGGCTGGCTGCCGTGCTGCCGTCGCCGGCAGCCACGAATGCCGGCCCACTGGCGCTGGCGGCGCCCGGGTTGGCTGCCGCGCTTGCGGTCGCCGCGATGTCCACGATACGCAGGTCATAAGGACGCACCACATAGTTGTTGCTGCCGCCACTCACGAACACCCCAGGTTCCAGGGCATACCGCGCACTCAATCTGATGCTGCCCACATCGGGGTAACGCTGGATGAAGCTGGCCGTGCTGTTGGCACCAAAGCTCAAACTCACTGCCGTATAGCCCGCGATGCTGCTGGCCGGGCTGCCTGCGATCGGCACCCCGTTGATGCTTACCGCCTGCCCGGCGCAGGTGGTCGGGTTCATGCACTGCGCCGCCATTTCCACGACGCGGTTGCCGCTGAACAAGGTACTGCACACACCGGTGTTGTTGTCGGTACGCACGGCTTGCATGGTGATGCTGGCCGAATTGATCCCGGCGATCTGATTGGGGATGGTGGAGAACAGAAAGCCGGTATTGGTGAACTGCAACTGGCAGCTGGCACTGCCGTTGCTGATGTTCAGACAGTCTCCGACATTACCGGGGAGCGGGAACACATTGCTGCTGCCCAGGATGATGGCCTGCACCGTGGTGACACTGACGTTGACCACGGTCTGGCCACTGCCTGGCAGACTGGGGTTGATGGTGAACGGGATGATGCCGTTAGGCACGCCGGTCCAGATCAGGTTGCCGGTCACCGTGCCGCTGGTATACAGCGTCGTGCAGGCGGGGTCGGCACAGGCTTTGACCACCACTGGCTCGGCGGCACAGGTCAGGGCGCTGCCATCGTGCTCGATGCGGATATGATCGAATAGGCTGGCCGAGCGCAGGATGATGGATTGCGCAGCGCCGGTGTCCGCCGCGGCACTGGCCGTCGCCGTGCGCGTGCCACTGGCACCGAGCAGGAAACGCGATTCCACATGGGTGGATAGCGAAATGCCACTACTGCTGCCCAGCGTGGTGGATGCCACATCGGTCAGCTCGGTCATGCCAGCCGGCGCAGTCCAGCTACCCGCACTGCTGTAGGCGTGCGCTGTGAACAAGGCGTGACTGGCCCGGCTGGCGCTGACGCTGGGTGCGGTGTGGCTGACATCGCTAACCGTCGCAGTACCCGCCTCGGTGTCCACGACAGGGGCGGTGACATCAACGCCGGTCAAAGCGCTCAGGCTGCCCACCAGGCCCACATGCGCCCCACCCGAGAAGGTCCAGTTATAACTCACCGGCTCGCTGCCTCCCGCCACGCGCAGGTAGGTATAGAGCTGGCTGGCATTGCCTGCCGACTGCGTCACCTGACGCACCAGACTCCAGCCACTGGGCGGGGTGATGGTCAGGTAATCCTTGGTGACGGCCAAGGTCGCCAGCAGTACATCGCCAGACTGTGTCCCGGCCGGCCGGTTCAGGGTCAATACCGCAGGCGCCGGTCGCAGACTGCTCAGCACACCATGACTGATGCCGGTTTGGGCATTCGCGCTCACCACTAGCGGCCCCACCGCCGCGGTGGGCGACTTCTGCGCATAGAACAGGCTGATCATGGCGTCATCCAGCGCCAGCCCCAGATCCAGCAGGGCATTGACGGTGGTGTGGTGGGCCTGGGTCCAGCTCAGGCCACCTGCCGTAGTGACGCTGGTGGTCGCCGGGTCGTTATTGAGATGTGCCGACAACAGCAGCATGGTGTCGCGTGTGACATTGCTGGCAGTGGTGCCGGTCTCTATGGTCAGGTCGGCAGAGTCGTCCCCGGCACTGGCAGAGGCGATATCGAACGGCGTGCTGGTATCCACACCACGGAACGCCGAGCAGCGCGCCACTGCACTGTTGAGACTGAGCAAGGACAACACCCCACCACGCAGGATGACAGGGGCCGGTTCGGCCGCCGAGGTGGCGATCTTGAAGAACATAGAGGCACGATGCGGAGGTGCCAACAAGCCCAGAATGCCGCCGGGAAAACTCAGGCTGTAGCGTGTGGTCCAGCCCGGGGTGGAAGCGCTGATGGCATGCGCGTAGTCATCATGGGATTCGATCATGCACACCAGCAGATCACCGGTCTGTATGCCGCCAGGCAATGGGGGTGTCAATGAGCCTATGCCCAGCAAGGGGATGCCGATGGAGCCGACCACCGGCGTGCCATTGCCTACAAAGGTCACGCCACTGGCTACCGAACTGGCTGTGCTGCTGGCGCGCGCACCTACCAGCGCCTGGGCAGGCAAGGCCAGCCCCAGCAGGCTCAGTATCAGCAAGGCACGCCCTAGCAAGCACTTCATGCCATCGCCTCTGATACGGCTGCGCCGCATGCTACCCACACTGATACGGCTGCGCCGCATGCTATCCACACTGATACGGCTGCGCCGCATCAGTGCCCCTACACTTGCTGACCAGCACCTGCAAGGCGCGCTCGCTGTAATCCGGCGTACCGGCCGTGCCGCTGCTTGCAATGGCTTGCAGGTCGTAAACACGGATGGTGCGGTCGGTGCCCTGTTCATAGTATTCCGGTGCCTGACTGCAGGTCAGCGTGACGCTATAGCCTTCTATGCTCAGCGTGGCCGGGCTGGCAGGACAGGCCGCCAGGTTAGTGGTGCCAGGCAGCAGCACCTGATAGATGCCCCACTCCAAACCACTGCGCGCCGCCTGATAAGCACGGCTACCGCGCACGTCCTGCATGGAAGCCGCCTGCTGCAAACTGACGAAATTGAGCGCATAAGCGCCCAGAATTGACAGTACCACCAGTAGGAACACGGCACTGGGCAAGGCAAATCCGCGCTGATCCAAACAGGCTCGCATCATGGCGTGTTCACCACATTGACCTGATGCATCAAGGAGACCCGGGCGGTATCGCGTTGCAACTGCAGATGCAGGGTGATCAGGCCATTGCGCTGCTGGATCCCGGCCGCATAACTCACACTGCAGCCCGCAAGGCCGGTAGCCAGTGCTTGTGGGCTGGCCAGTGCATTCAATGCCGCCACGCTGGCTGGCTGGCTGGCCTGGATGGCATAGCGGTAACGCCACAAGGTGCCGGAGGCAAGGTCACAGGCGTAGCTGACCGCTTCTCCCACCACATAGAAGCGGCTGGAGATGGAGGAAAACGGGAATGCGCCGCCAGTGAACGCCAGCTGGTTCAAGGTGCCCGTCACCGTGAGGTCACGCCGGTTGCTGCCAGCATAGACATCAGCGCCAGCGATCCCCAGGTTGTTGATCACCAGTTTGTCACCGGCACTGACCGTCACAGCAGGCCCGAGTACGTCAAAGCTGTCTGCACTGGCAGAGAAGTCGAGCGGGTTGTCTGCGGGATCGATGCCCACCTCGGCGCGGTAACGTCCGGCCGTGAGGATGGGCACGAATTCCACCAGCGTGTCGCTGCCGCTCACGGCCACGCGCAGACTGTTGGGCAAGGCGTTACGGATCTCCCGTGCCATGCGGCGCAAGGCCGTATCCGCCTGATCACTGAGCTCGGCACGCGCCGCCCCGTCGAAATAGGTCTGTAATGGGTTGCGGATAAAGATGGTCAAGGCGCCGGCGATGATGCCGATGATGCTCACCACCACCACCAGTTCGATCAGGGTGAAGCCCTGCATAGCGGGCTCGGCTGTGGGCGCATTCCCGGGCGCATCTCCTGATGGGCGCAGCAGGCGAGCGCTGGGCATATCCTTAGTTCGGTGCATAGCGCAGACGGTAGCCGGTGAGATTGACTTCGGTGGCCGCCGGGCCGGTGACGCGCACCTGCACACGTAGCACCGCATCCAGCGGCGCAGCGGCAAACGGGGCTGCAGCACCCGCACGTGTCACTGTGATGCTGGCCACATAGCCCGCAAGATTGGGCAGCGGCGTCGCATCTCCAGGGTTGCAGATGCCGGCACAACTGGCGTCCGGCATGGTGAAACCGGCATAGTCCGCCACATTGTCCAGTGGGTCAGTCTGGCTGTAGCGGCTTTCCGTGTTGGGGATGGGGCCAGTCAGTGCAGCACCACCGGCATTCTGGTCCATGCTGTTGCAGTCGGTGGCCACCAGCGCGATGGAGGCATTGGCATCGTCCGGGTCGCACAGGGTGAAGGCTTGCTGCTGCACCTCCTGCAGCAGGGATTCAGCGATGGCCAGCGCCTGCTTGCGCACCAGCGGGTCGGTGCTGCCACGGTTGATCAGTTCGAACATCTTGAGCACACCACTGAGCGCGACACTGAGCACGGTGATCGCCACCACCAGCTCGATCAGGGTGACGCCGGATTGCGGTTTGTTGCGCCGACTATTGCACATGGCCGGTCTCTACCGTGACGTTGATGGTGCGGGTAGGCATACTTAAATCCACACTGTTACTCACGCTGTAACTCGCTGCCGCGTTCGGCACCGGGCGCCCTAGGCCATCGAAACCCAGCACAGCAGTGCTAGCTGTCAACACCACACTGGAGGCCATCTGCCGCACGTAGGCAGACTGTGTCCTTGGGTCCAGCACCGGTGCGCTGCAATCACTGTTATAGCCTAAGCACAGCTGACGCGTGCTGGTGTTGAGGTTGGCATACACGGTAGTGCGCTGCGCGATGGCGAGCTTCTGCGCATAGCGCAGACTGGCCAGCAGGGTGTCATGGGCACCACGCGCATCAAAGGCGTCACGGCCGATGAAACGTGGCACCAGCACGACCGCCAGGATGCTGGTGATCACGATCACCACCACCAGTTCGATCAGAGTATAGCCACCCGCAGTTCTCATGCACCCAGCCTACCATGCAAAAGAGGAGGCGATGCCTCCTCTTGGGTTGTTCAACCGATCAGATTAGCAGCTTGAAGTCACCGTCACCACAGCGCCGGTCGTGCCATCATAGGTGGCCTGGCAGGTTGCACTGCCGCCATTGGCAGGACGGAATGTGACTGGAGATGCCGTGTAATCAACGGTATAGCCTTCTGTACTTTGCAGCGCAGCACCAATCCCTGCCGCGGCACCCGTAGGAATACCGGTGCCGGCATTGACCGTTACAGAGGTGCCACTCATATCCACAGTGGTGGCTGCACTATTTCCAGTCGCCAGATACTTGGCTTGAGCCAGTGCCACTGCAGAACGCAGACCACCTGCCACACCATTCACGGAAGCGATACGCGCATCCGCCGTCAGATTAATGAATCTAGGCAGCGCGGTGGCTGCAAGAATACCCAGAATGACCAGTACCACCACCAGTTCGATCAGCGTGAAGCCCGATTGTTGTTTCATTTTATGCCCCTTATTGATATTTCAAAAAAACGTCTGTTAAAACTGATACAAGCCGCCCTATCCAACAAAAGCGAGCATACACCAGCACTGCCTGTTACAACATAGTCTGCTGCGCAAATCCGCTCAGACCAGAATGCTGTCACTCGTTGCGCCGACTGCATCGGACTTCGGTAAGGTGCGCGATCCCGTTAGTACCTACCACAGTGCAGCTGACTGCCAGCACACCACGCACAGAACAATCCCCTTCGCCATCGATCAGGAACTCCTGCTGCTTGACCGGATGGTCCACCAGCACCGCATCGCCGACAAAGGGCTGCATGCTCGTATTGTTGCAAACATTGCGCGCATCCAGGCTCACTGCTTCTACATTCCCGCTACTGGCCGACTGCCGCAAAGCATGATTGACGCGCGTTGTGGCGGCGATCCGCGCGGCTACTTCTGCGATCGAAGCATTCGCTGCATCGGCTCTGAATCCCACATAGCGCGGCAACAGGATCGCGGCGATGGTGCCAACGATCAACAGCGCGATCACCAACTCGATCAGCGTCAGCCCCGCCATTCGTTTCAACACCATTGAATCTCCCACTTACCCTTGCCCTTGTCATACACATCTTGCGATGCACGACGTGATGACCAGGCCTGATCGTCACCTGCAAGCGACCACACGTTATTTGTACACAGGCTGATGCAAGAGTAATGCCATGTTTCAATTGAGCTTCCAGGCGCTGTGTCAGGCGCTGTGCAATGCCACGCTGCCTATGTCCCAGATCGGCAGGAAAATGCCCAGCGCCAGCAGTAACACCATGATGCCCAGGAACACGATCAGGATGGGTTCGATCTGCGCCCCCAAAGTGTTGATCTGGTATTCCACATCGCGCTGGTACATATCGGCGATCTCTTCCATGAGGTCATCCAGCGCGCCAGACTCCTCCCCCACCGAGATCATCTGCATGACAATGGAACTGAACACGCCGGTGGCCGCCGCCGTACGCGAGATGCTTTCGCCACGCTCCACGCCCGCGCGCATCTGTTCCACCTTGCGCGAGATGTAGGTGTTGTCCATGGTCTGGATCACCAGCCCTAGGCCGCTGACGATGGGCACGCCACTCTTGCTGGCCAGCGCAAAGCTGCGCGAGAAGCGCGCCATGCTGGCCATGTGGATGATCTTGCCGGCGATGGGCAGTTTGAATTTGAGGCTGTCCCACTGGTAGCGTCCGGCCGGCGTGGCGATATAACTGCGTACCAGCATCACCAGCACCAGCGTCACCAGGATCAGATACGGCCAGGCCGCCACCATGAAGCCGGAAAAACCGAGCAGGCCGCGCGTGATCAGCGGCAACTCGGCATTGAAACTGGCAAACACGGTGACGAATGCCGGGATCACAAACAGATTGACCACCATGATGGCCACTGCCATGGCGATGATCACGAAGCTGGGGTAGCGCAAGGCGGCGCGTATCTGGTCGCGCATGTATTTCTCGAACTGCAGATGGTCATACAGACGCAGGAACACCTGCTCCAGCATGCCGGTGGTCTCGCCGACGCGGATCATGCTGACATAAAAACTGGAGAACACACGCGGGTGCTGGCGCATGGCCGCAGACAGTTCGCGCCCGCCATCCAGACTGGTACGGATATCGCCGATGATGGCGGCCATGCGCTTGTTGGTGGTGGACCCCTGCAGGCCGCTCAGGGCGCGCATGATGGGGATGCCCGCCTTGAGCAGGGTATACATCTGACGGCTGAACATCATGATGTCCAGCGTCTGGATACGCTCTTCGAACAACTGGATGGACATGGCTGCTTTGCGCGGCGCTGCCGTGGCGCGGATATGCAGGGGTGTGATGCCGATGCTGGCCAGATAGCCGGCCAGCGTGGTGCTGTCCTGGCTCTCCATGCTGCCTTCGATCAGGTCACCCCGGTTGTTGCGACCACGGTAGGAAAAGAACGGCACCTTACTCTTCCAGCTGGTTGCTGATGCGCATGGCTTCCGCCACCGTGGTGCGCTTGGCCAGTACCAGTTCCACCGCTGCACGGCGCAGCGTATGCCCGGCCATCTGCTTGCGGGCCTGGTTCACGAACAAGGCGGTGTCCGCCTGATTGGCGGCTTCGGTCAGTTCGGCGTTCATCTCCAGCAGCTCATACACACCGACCCGGCCCTGATAGCCGGTATGGTTGCACTGGGTGCAGCCCCGGCCTTGCACCAGCGCGCTGCTCTCCGCCGCATCGCCCAACTCCAGTCGCAACCAGGCGAGTTCAGCCGGTGTCGGCGCATGTGGCTGACCACAGCGTTCGCACACCATGCGCAACAGGCGCTGCGCCACCACGGCCAGCAGGGACATGGCCACCATGTAACGTGGCGCGCCCATGTCGATCAAACGGATGGGGGTGCTGATGGAGTCATTGGTATGCAGGGTGGACAACACCATGTGACCGGTCATGGCAGCCCGCAGCCCGATCTGGGCAGTTTCCTGGTCACGCATCTCGCCAACCAGGATGATGTCCGGGTCCTGCCGCAGCACCGAGCGCAGCACGCGTGCGAAATCCAGATCGATCTTCTCGTTGACCTGTACCTGATTGATGCCGGGCAGACGGTACTCCACCGGGTCTTCCACGGTGATGATCTTGTTGGCGGTGGAATTGAGTTCGCTGAGAGCGGCATACAAGGTGGTGGTCTTGCCACTGCCGGTCGGGCCGGTCACCAGCACCATGCCGTTCGGCCTGTGCAGCAGGCTGCGGAAACGTGCCAGCAGGGCGGGTGGCATGCCTAACCGCTCCAGCGAAAAGCCGCTGGCGTGCTGGATCAACAGCCGCATCACCACCGACTCGCCATATTGTGTGGGCATGGTGGACATGCGCACGTCCACCTGCTGATGGCGCACACGCACCTGGAAGCGGCCGTCCTGCGGCAGCCGCTTCTCCGAGATATCCAGACCTGCGGTGAGCTTGAGACGCAACACCAGCGCCGTGGTGATCTTGAGATCGGCCTCGGTCTGCAGGTGCATCACACCGTCGATACGGAAGCGGATCAGCAATTTGGCTTCCTGCGGCTCGATGTGGATATCGGAAGCGCGCACCTGCACTGCATCCTCGAACAGGGTCTGCAACAGCTTGACCACCGGCGCTTCGTCTATGCGCTGTGTAGGCAGATTGGCGAAATCCACCACGCTGTCGCCCATGTCATCACCCAGCTCCTGAGCCAGTGTGGTGATCTCGCCGGTGCGTCTATGGGTGTTGTCGATGAGTTGCAGCAGGGTGCTTTCCACCACCACCGCCAGTTCGATGCGGCGCTGCAGCACGCGACCGATCTCGTCGTAGGCGAACAGATCGGTGGGATCCACCATGCCGAGCAGATAACTGTGCGGACGATCTTCCAGGATGATGGCGCGGAAGCGCCGTGCCATCAGCTCCGGCAATTTCTGCATGGCCGCCGCATCAAGATTGACCTGACGCAGATCCACAAAAGGCAGATCCAGCTGCGTAGCCAGCGCCTGCGCCAGCTGGGGCTCGGTCACCGCGCCAGCATCCAGCAGGATACGTCCCAGCTTGCGCCCGGAGGCCTTTTGCTCCTCCAGCGCGTGCTCCAGCTGCGCCTGAGTCAACAGGCCCTGCTCCAGCAGCACTTCGCCCAGACGGGTCTTCTTCGGTCGCGCCATGTAGGATTCCGGGTGATCGATCAGAAATGAACGTGCAGGAACGGCGCGGATGCTGGCGTGAATGCTAGAATCGACGGCCACAACTGCCCTGCCCGTTTGATTCTATGTCATCCCCACCCAAAACGACAATGTTTGATCTGGTGTTGTACCAACCGGAGATCCCGCCCAACACCGGCAACATCATCCGGCTATGCGCCAACACCGGTGCAGGCCTGCATCTGGTCAAGCCGCTGGGCTTCACGCTGGAAGACAAACAACTGAAACGGGCCGGCCTGGATTACCACGAGTTCGCCAGCCTGCAGGTGCATGAGGATTGGCAGGCCTGCCGCCAGGCACTGGCTGGACGGCGCATGTTCGCCATCACCACCAAAGGCAGCACCCATTATCAGCAGGTGCGCTACGCGGCTGGGGATGTGTTCGTGCTGGGGCCGGAAACACGCGGCCTGCCCGCCGAGGTGTTGGCCGAATTCGCAGCTGAGCAGCGCTTGCGGCTGCCCATGTTGCCGCACAGCCGCAGCCTCAATCTGGGCAATTCAGCGGCGGTACTGGTATACGAAGCCTGGCGGCAGCTGGATTTTGTGGGTGGGGTATAGCGGGAAAGCACCTGGCATGCGGGGCATGCGGCAAGCCGATGAAGCTAATCGCGCTCGGCTTTTTGTTCGCGTCCCAGCAAGGTCTCTACTGCATCGCGCGGTGCGCGCTGTTCGAACAGCACACGTTCCACTTCACGGCTGATGGGCATGTCCACACCGAGTTGTGCCGCGCGGCGCACCACTTCGCGGGCGGTATGCACGCCCTCTGCCACATGGCCCAATTGCTCGAGGATGTGTGGCAGATGTTGACCGGTGGCCAGACGCAGGCCGACCTCGCGGTTACGCGAATATTGGCCGGTGCAGGTCAGTATCAGGTCGCCCACGCCACTCAGCCCCATGAAGGTATCTTTCTTGCCCCCCAGTGCCAGACCGAAACGGGTCATCTCGGCCATGCCGCGTGTGATCAGTGCGGCACGCGCGTTGTTGCCGAACTGCATGCCGTCACTGATGCCTGCCGCGATGGCCATCACGTTCTTGACCGCACCGGCAACCGAGACCCCGACCACATCATCGCTGGTGTAGACACGCAGATTGGCGCCATGCAGCCAGGCACCGGCTTCGCGTGCAAACGCAGCATCCGGGCATGCCAGCGTCACGGCGGTAGGCAAGCCACGCGCCAGTTCAGCCGCGAAACTGGGGCCGGACAACACACCATAATGCTGACCGGCGGGCAACTCGGCGGCGGCGATCTCGTGCGCAAGCTGGCTGCTAGCGGCTTCCAGGCCTTTGGAGGCCCAGATCAGCGGTGCGCTGCAGCCCAGCGCGCGCACCTGCCGCATGATGTGGCGCAAGCCTGCGGTGGGCACCACAGACAGCACCATGTCCACGTCTTGCAGCGCTGTCGCCAGTTCGGCGACCACTTGCAAGCCTTCAGGGAACGGAGTTTGGTCGAGAAATTGCGGATTGCAGCGTGACTGCTGCATGTGCAGGGCGTGTTCCGCGCTGCGTGTCCACAGGCTGACGCGATGTCGCTGGCTGAGTTGCAGCGCCAGCGCAGTACCCCAGGCACCTGCGCCCAGCACCGCGATGTGCCGTGGCTGATTCACAACAGGCTGATTCACAGCAGCTTGACTCGAAACAGGCGCATGCAAACCGTTCAGATGCCCCAAACGGCTGTCGCGGGGACGAAGCCGGTCACGCCGTCACGATGGCGCACCTTGACCCAGCCGCTGTTGTTCGGCTCCAGCACCTCCAGCACCAGATGCCGGGTCAGCCGCGCCTGCACCGGCGACTGGTTATCGGCCGCCTGGCGCAGCTCGACCTCGTCCACCTTGATCACCACGGTACGTTTTTCGCTGAGCTGCTTGGCTTCCACCCAGTTCAGGCTACCCTGCTGGTCGCGCACCTTGATCCAGTCACCCAGATTGACCAGCACTTCCAGCGGATAGCCCTGACCCACGACGTACAGCTTGTGCGCCTGTGCCGAGGGGGCGTCGTATAGCACCGCCTTGGGCACGCTGACACTGCGGAACTCCAGTGCGGCGACCCAGGGCGAAGCCACCAGCAACGCGCTGGCCAGCAGGGCGCTGCTTAACTTAGTGGGTGGTAGGCGCACTGCCATCCATCTGCTGACGTTGTTGCGCGAACAGCGCTTCAAAGTTGACCGGATTCAGCATCACGGGCGCGAAGCCAGCGCGTACCACGGTGGTGGAGACAGCTTCACGCACGTAGGGGAACAGGATGTTGGGGCAGCTGATGCCTAGGATCATGTCCAGGTTCTCGGCAGGCAGGTTGCGGATCTGGAAGATGCCACATTGCACGATCTCGACCAGGAATACGGTTTTATCTTCCAGCTTGGAGGTGACTGTCACGGTCAGCGAAACTTCGTACACGCCGTCCTGGATCTGGGCGGCGGCATTGGTCAGCTCGATGCCGACCTGGGGTGCCATCTGCTGGGCGAACACCATGGGCGCGTTAGGCACTTCCAGCGACAAGTCCTTGATATAGATCTTCTCGATACCAAATACTGGTTGTTGCGCCTGCTCTGGCGCGGCTGCCTGTTCTTCTGCCATGTTGATTCCTAAATGGGGGTTAACGTTAAAGTGGACGGCGCGGCCACCTGCATGCATCAAGTGGACTGCATCGCCGATGGGAATACCGTGGCATGGTCATCGGCACGCGCCAAATGCGCTGCCGACTCGCATCACAGCCTCGCATTCTATCTGGTTGCACCGGTTTTTTGAACTGCGCGTGCAGCGGGCAAGACGGTGTTCAGCTGGCCAGCAAGGCATCCAGCTCGCCGCGCTGGTCCAGCGCACGCAATTCGTCGAAGCCACCCACGTGCAAGGCATCGATATAGATCTGCGGCACGGTACGGCGCCCGGTCTTTTCCATCATCTCGACACGCTGATCCGGGTCCAGATCGACGCGGATCTTGTCGATGTGGCTCACGCCCTTGTTGATCAGCAGCCGCTCGGCATTGATGCAATAGGGGCAGGTGCCCGTGGTGTACATCAGGATACGTGGCATGCTCAGTCCTTCACCACCGGCAACTTGGCCTGGGTCCAGGCGTTCAAACCACCGCGCAGATTGTGCAGCTTGGTGAACTGCTGCTTGGTGAGCAGGCTGCAGGCCTTGCCGGAGCGGATGCCACCCTGGCAATGCACCAGCAAGGCCTTGTCCTTGTATTGGGTCAATTCCGGCAGGCGCGCTTCCAGCTGGGACAGCGGGATGTTGATGGCGCCCTGGATATGTCCCTGCGCGAACTCGGTGGCTTCACGCACATCCAGCACGGCGGCATGCGCACGGTTCATCAGGATGACCGCTTCAGCCGGGCTAGCATCGGCGATGCCAGCGGCACTCTTTTTCAGCAAAGGCCACATCAGCATCAGGCCGGAACCCAGCGCCAGGCCGATCAGCAACACATTATCAGCAAAAAAATTCACAACATTCCTTAAGCATGGAGGGGATGAACGGATTTTAAGCCATCCACGTGACAGTTACCACGCAGATGGCGACATCGGCCTGAATAACAAGCCTGTGGCCAAAAGCAAGATTTATTAAGCGATTCACTCTAAAATAGACAGGTATCTGATGCCTGCATCCTCATGAAAGTGTAAACGCCATGACCACCCCCGTACTGTTGCTGATCCTAGACGGCTTCGGCTATCGTGAAGACGCCCAAGACAATGCCATCGTCCAGGCGCGCAAACCCAATTGGGACGCGCTATGGAAGGCTTATCCGCATACGCTGATCCAGGCCTCCGAGAACTTCGTCGGCCTGCCGGACGGCCAGATGGGCAACTCCGAGGTGGGTCACCTCAACATAGGCGCGGGCCGCGTGGTGTATCAGGATTTCGAGCGCATCAACCAGTCCATCAAGACCGGCGAATTCTTCCAGTTGCCCAGCCTGACCGGCCTGATCGACCAGCTCAAGGCCACGGACAAGGCGCTGCATATCTTCGGCCTGATCTCGGATGGCGGTGTGCACAGCCACCAGGACCATATCCACGCCATGATCAGCATGGCGGTGCAGCGCGGCCTCGGCAAAGTCTATGTGCATGCCTTCCTGGATGGTCGCGACACGCCACCAATCAGTGCTGCGGCTTATCTCGACAAGCTGGAAGCGCATATCGCCGAGGTCGGCGGCGGCAGGATCATCTCCCTGTGCGGCCGCTTCTACGCCATGGACCGCGACAAACGCTGGCCGCGTGTCGAAGCCGCCTATGACCTGATCACCGAAGGCATCAGCGAGTTCCGTGCCGGTTCCGCTTCCGCAGGCCTGCAAGCCGCCTATGCACGTGGCGAGAACGACGAGTTCGTCAAAGCCACCGCCATCGTGGCGGAAGGCGAACAGCCGCTGCATCTGGAAGATGGCGACGCCGTGGTGTACATGAACTTCCGCTCCGATCGCGCACGCCAGCTTACCCACGCGCTGCTGTCGCCGGAATTCGAGGGTTTCCATCGCCGCCATGTACGCAAACTGTCGGCCTATCTGACCTTGACCATGCACGACAAGAACGAAAAGGCCGCGCACGCCATCTTCGGCCAGACCGATATACGCAACACCTTCGGTGAATATCTGGCCAACCATGGCCTGACCCAGCTGCGCATCGCCGAGACAGAGAAATATCCGCATGTGACCTTCTTCTTCAATGGTGGCGAAGAGACCGTGTTCCCGGGCGAAGACCGCATCCTGGTGCCGTCACCGCAAGTGGCTACCTATGACTTGCAGCCGGAGATGAGCGCGCCCGAAGTCACGGACGAACTGGAAGCCGCCATTCTCAGTAAAAAATATAACGCCATCATCTGCAACTATGCCAACTGTGACATGGTGGGCCATACCGGCGACCTACAAGCCGCCATCAAAGCCGTGGAAACCATCGATACCTGCATAGGCCGCGTGGTGCGCGCCATGCAGAGCATAGGCGGCGAAGTCATCATCACCGCCGACCATGGCAATGCAGAAGAGATGCAGGACTTCATCAACGCGCAGCCGCACACGCAGCACACCACCAACCCGGTGCCCATGCTCTACATCGGCCGCCCGGCCAGTCTGGCCGATACCGGCGCGCTGTCCGATCTGGCACCGACCCTGCTGGCGATGATGGGCTTGTCGCAACCGGCCGAGATGAGCGGACACAGCCTGCTGACCTTCACGGCTACGCACTGATCCCATGGGATTGATTCCATGGCACTGATCCCATGCGGCTAGATCGGCACGCGCCCAGCCCCTTGCGAGCGGCCCTGCTGCTGATCGCCATCCTCTGCAGCGAGGCGCAGGCCGACCCTAAAACCGAGCGTCCCAAGCAGGAGCTATCGGAACTGCAGGCCCGCATCGCCGAGCTGCGTGAAGAGCTGGACGAATCCAAAGAGGCACACAAGGATGCCAGCGACGCGCTCAAGGAAAGTGAGCAGGCCATCAGCCTGGCCAATCGCAAGCTCTACGAGATCCAGCAGAAGAGTCAGCAACAGCGCACCATGCTGGGCAAACTGAAGCTGGACCGAAGCAGCGTGGAAAAACAGGTACAGCGCCAGCAGCGCCTGCTGGGCCTGCAGCTGTACCGCCAGTATGTGCAGGGCCAGCCCAACCATGCGCAGATCCTGTTGCAACAACAGGATATCAGTGTCATCGCGCGCGACCTGCATTACGCCTCACTGGCGGCACGCGCCCGCGCCGACCTGATCAGCGCCATGCGCAACAACCTAGACACGCTAGACCAGCTGAATGCGGAAGCGGCAGCAGCAGCGGCCGAGATTGCTGCATTGCAGGAGGCCAAGGAGCGCGAACGCCAGGCCCTGCAGCAGCAGAAGCGTGAACGCAGCAAGGTACTGGCCAGCATCGCCGGTCAGATGCAGGCCCAGCGCGGCGAGATCGACAAACTCAAACGCGACCAGTCACGCCTGACCAGGTTGATCGAAAAACTGGCCAGGGCGGCCGCGCCCAAGCCAGCCAAACGCCAGTCACAGAACACCAGCACAGGCAGCAACAAGCCTACCACCATCGCCAGGAATGAAGCCTTGCCCAGCAGCCGTTACGACGGCAGCCAGTTTTCCTCGCTGCGCGGCAAGCTGAACCTGCCGGTGCGCGGCGAAGTCAGCAACCGCTTCGGTGCGGCACGCGCCGATAGCGGCGTATCCTGGAAGGGCATTTTCATCCGCTCGGCCGAGGGCAGCGAGGTGAAAGCCGTCGCCAAGGGTCAGGTGGTGTTTGCGGACTGGTTACGCGGTTTTGGCAATCTGCTGATCGTGGATCACGGCGACGGCTATATGAGCTTGTACGGCAACAACCAGAGCCTGCTGCGCCAGGTGGGTGACGAGGTCAAAGGCGGCGACACGGTAGCGGCGGTAGGCAACAGCGGCGGCAATGAAAGCAACGGCCTGTATTACGAACTGCGTCACCGCAGCCAGCCACTGGATCCGATGCGCTGGAGCAGCGTCAGGTAGCTGCGCTGGTCAGATGGCGGTCAGCGCCAACGGCTGCTCCACCGCCTCGTGCAGATAGCGGTCGAACAAATCACATACCTCAGACCAGGCATGCTGCTGCAAGGAGGCCGGAGCAGATAAGCTGAAACGCTGCTGCAGCGCCGCATCCGCCGCCAGCATCTGTGCCGTTTCCACAAAACCGACCGCGTCGCCGAACGGCACCAGACAACCATTCTGACCGGAATGGATCACCATGGCCGGCGCAGCATAGTCGTAAGCCACCACGGCCAGACCACTGGCCATGGCTTCCGTGACCACATTGCCGAAGGTTTCGGTCATGCTGGCGAACAGGAACAGATCCGCTGAAGCGTAGTGCGTGGCCAGGGCCTCGCCCAGCTGCGAACCGCAGAACACATGGTGCGGGTAGCGTTTGCGCAGCCGCTTCAGCTCTGGGCCGTCACCGACCCAGATCATGCGCGCCTTGGGTTGCTTACGTTCGATGGCCTCGAAGGCACGTACCACCACATCCAGACTCTTCTCGGCCGCCATGCGCCCGACATAGATCACCGCCAGATCCTGCTCCGAAAGCCCCCATTGCTGACGCAAGGCCGCAGAACGGCGTGCAGGCGAGAACAGGCTGACATCCACGCCACGTCCCAGCACCACCACATTCTGGTACTGCTCCTGCTGCAACAAGGCGGCCAGTGTGGCGTTGGGCACCATGGTCAAGGCGCACTGGTTGTGGAACTCGCGCAGATGGCGCGTCACCAGGCCACGCAGCCAGTCCATGCGGTAATAACTGCAATAGCGATGGAAATTGGTGTGGAAACTGCTGGTGACCGGGATATCCAGACTGCGGGCCGCCTTGAGCGCGGCCCAGCCCAGCGGACCTTCAGTGGCGATATGCACCACCTGCGGACGCTGATACTTCCAGGCATGGCGCAGCTTTTCATACATGGGCATGCCAAAACGCAAACTGCCGTAACCGGGGATGGGCAGGCCGGGCACCAATATCTGCTCGATACCTTGATTCACCGCTAACGGGGCAGCGCCCGCATCACGGTCACTGCGCTGACGCGGCCGCACCAGTTGCACACGCCAGCCACGCTGCAGCATGCCTTGCATCAGGCGTGACAAGGTCATGGCCACGCCATTGATCTCGGGCGGCCAGGTTTCGGTGACCAGCACCAGCGCAGGCGCTGAAGCGGAAGGAGTTACTGAGGAAAACGCTGAGACATCATGGAGTTGGTTCATGCTGGCATTGTTGGCAGCCAGCATGACAAAACGATGACAATCAGATGAACATCACCGACATCATGACGGCATCAGGCCAGGCAGCCCGGTCTAGAGGCGTTCATGCAGAATGGCCGCGACCTCGTCATCACCGAGCACGATGGGGTTGGTCTTCATGCTGCTGCCACGGCAATTGGCGACCACACGCGGGATGTCCGCTGCGCTCATGCCAAAGGCAGACAAGCCTGGCAACTGCATGGCGGCAGTCCACGCCTCCAGCGTCGTGCACAGCGCCTCCAGGCCTTGCTGCTCGGTGAGGCGCATGTCGTTGACCAGCACCTTGCCCACATGCGCATAGCGCCACAAGGCACTGTGAGACGGTGTCGCCACCTCCGCACCATGGGCACCCTGCTGCGCCTGCAACAGCCGGATATTGGCACGCGTACAGGCGGCCACCAGCGTGCCGCACACCACGCCATGCGGCATGGGGAAGAACGCCCCCAGTGGCGCCGCCAGTCCGTGCACAGCGCCCAGGCCGACCTGCGCCAGCGCGATGCCGGACAACATGGCGGCATAGGCCATGTTGGCGCGATGCTGTGCCTGATCGCCAGCACCTTGATACCAGCCGATCAGGCTGTCGCGTACCGCGCGCAAGCCGGACATGGCCAAGGCATCGGTGATCGGGTTGGCACGCGTGGACACATAGGATTCCAGCAGCTGGGTCAGGGCGTCCATGCCATTGGCGGCGACCAGCGCCTGCGGGCAACTGGCCAGCAGGTCCGGATCGACCACCGCATAAGCGGGCACCAGCGTATCGTGCCGGAACGACTTCTTGAAACCACCCTCGCCCTGCTGGGACAGCACGGCGTTCTTGGTGGCTTCCGAACCGGTACCCGCCGTGGTGGGCACGGCGATCAGCGGCACGGCCGGGCCAGGATAGGGCAGCTCCGGCCCCACACCTTCAAGAAAATCCATCACGCTGTTCGGCACGCGCAGCAAACCTGCCAGAGCTTTGCCGGCATCCAGCACACTGCCACCGCCGATGGCGAGCACCACGTCGATGCCCGCCTCGCGATGCTGGCTGCTCAAGGCATCCATGCGGGACGGCGATGGTTCGCCATCGATGGTCACATGCCGCCATTGCAGACCGGCTGCCTGCAAGCCAGTCAGCAGTTCCGGCCAGGCCGGTGTACGCTGCAAGACCTGCTTGCCGGTGACCAGCAACACAGTGTTGCCGTAACGCGCTGCCAGTGCTGGCAACTGCGCGCGCGTGCCCGCACCAAACACGATGCTGGGCACATGGCCGAAGCTGAACGCCGGGATCTGTGTCATGCCGGCATCACTCGCCGATCAAGGTGAGCAGCACGCGACGCTGATTACTCATGGTGCGATGTTCATACAGGAAGATGCCTTGCCACTGCCCGAGCGCCACCTTGCCATTCAGGAACGGAATGGAGATGCTGGTCTGCGTGAGCGCCGAACGCACATGCGCAGGCATGTCGTCCGGGCCTTCCACCGTGTGGATGAACAAGGGGTCGCCATCCGGCACCAGGCGGGCAAAGAAGGCTTCCATGTCCACCAGCACATCGCTGTCGTAATTTTCGTTGATGAGCAGGCTGGCCGAGGTGTGCTGGATGTACAGCGTAAGCAGGCCGTTGTTCAACCCGCTTTGGCTGGCCCAGTTGAGGACTTGTGGTGTGATGTCATAAAGACGGCGTCCCCGGGTGGGGACGCTGATCTGATCTTGAAGTTGACGCATGCGGGTTCACCCAGATTAAGTTCTACCGCATTGTAATTGCAGAACTACCAGCGGCCAAAGCCGCGGTGGTACCAGGGGCTGGAATAAAAGCCGAATCCGGAATAAGGACGGCCAAAGCCGTAACGTGGATAGCCGAAATCCCAGAACGGATCATAGTAGTAGGGCCGTGACTGGTATTCCCAGCGCAGGCGCTTCTCGGCCTGACGCTTCTGCTCTTCGCGCTTGTTGATCTCATCGGCAAAGCTGTCGCGCATGGACTGCTCGCGCGAGCTGTGCATGTAATCCAGCACCTTGGCCGACACGCCCTTCTGACTCAGACTGATGGTGTCGGTCGGCGTCAGGTTGTAATACGAACCCGTGGCCTTGATCTTGGCGATGATCTCGTCCGCCGCCACGCCTTGCTTGGACAAAGCAACGATCTCTTCCACCGGCAGGTTGGGCATGGCCTTGGGGATGATGCGCTCCAGCTCCTCCGGTGAGATACGCGCGATCTGGTTAGGCTGCGACGTTGTCGCGCAGCCCGTCAACAGCAGCGGCACCAGCGCCACTGCGAGCAACATCATCTGCATCTTGACCATGACAACTCCTGATGGGACAACGCCCTATGGATGGACACCAGCGTTCAGACTGCTGGCATCGGCTTCTTTTCAAAGGTCATACGACCCGACCTGACATCGATTCTGACCGTGTCCTTGGCCGAAAAATTCCCGTTGAGGATCTCTTTTGCCAAGGGGTTCTCGATCTCGGACTGGATCGCACGTTTGAGCGGGCGCGCTCCATAGATCGGGTCGAACCCGGCGTTGGCGATCTCGGCCAGTGCAGCATCGCTGATATCCAGCTGCATGTCCAGCGCTGCCAGGCGTTTGGCCAGGCCTTGCAACTGGATATGCGCGATGGATTTCACCTGCGCGTCACCCAGGCTATGGAACACCACCACCTCGTCGATGCGGTTGACGAATTCGGGACGGAAATTGGCTTTCACCTCGCCCATCACAGCCAGCTTGATCACCTGATAATCATCGCCACTCATGTTCTGTATCATCTGCGAGCCCAGGTTGGAGGTCATGATGATGACGGTATTCTTAAAATCCACCGTACGCCCCTGACCATCGGTAAGACGGCCATCGTCCAGCACCTGCAGCAGCACGTTGAACACGTCCGGATGGGCTTTCTCCACTTCGTCGAGCAGGATCACCGAGTAAGGCTTGCGACGCACCGCTTCGGTCAGTGCGCCACCTTCTTCATAGCCGACATAGCCCGGCGGCGCGCCTATCATGCGCGAAACCGAGTGCTTTTCCATGTATTCGCTCATGTCGATGCGGATCAGATGATCCTCCGAATCGAACAAAAAACCGGCCAGCGCCTTGGTGAGCTCGGTCTTGCCCACGCCGGTGGGGCCCAGGAACAGGAAAGAACCGTAGGGACGGTTGGGGTCGCTCAGACCGGAACGTGAGCGGCGGATCGCGTCCGACACCAGGCGCACCGCCTCGTCCTGCCCGACCACGCGCTGGTGCAGCTTGTCTTCCATGTGCAGCAGCTTCTCGCGCTCGCCTGTCATCATCTTGGAGACGGGGATGCCAGTGGCACGCGACACCACCTCTGCGATCTCTTCCGCGCCGACCTGGGTACGCAGCAGTTTGTATTTCTGCGTATCGCCCTGATTCGCCTCGGCCTGTTTGAGCTGCGCCTCCAGCTGCGGCAGCTTGCCGTACTGGATCTCCGCCAGCTTGTCATATTGACCAGTGCGCTGCAGCTCGGCCATCTGTGCCTTGAGGCGATCGATCTCTTCCTTGATGTGCGCCGAGCCTTGCACTTGGGCTTTTTCGGCCTTCCAGATCTCTTCCAGATCGGCGTATTCCTTGCCCAGGCGGGTGATCTCCTCCTCGATCAGGTCAAAGCGCTTCTGCGAGGCTTCATCCTTCTCGCGGCGCACCGCTTCGCGTTCGATCTTGAGCTGGATCAAACGGCGGTCCAGCTTGTCCATCACTTCCGGTTTGGAGTCGATCTCCATCTTGATGCGCGAAGCCGCTTCATCGATGAGGTCGATGGCCTTGTCCGGCAGGAAGCGGTCGGTGATGTAGCGGTGCGACAACTCGGCCGCCGCCACGATGGCCGGGTCGGTGATGTCCACGCCGTGGTGCAGTTCGTACTTTTCCTGCAGGCCGCGCAGGATGGCGATGGTGGCTTCCACGCTAGGCTCATCCACCAGCACCTTCTGGAAACGGCGTTCCAGTGCGGCATCCCTCTCGATGTATTTACGGTATTCGTCCAGGGTGGTGGCGCCCACACAGTGCAGCTCGCCGCGCGCCAGCGCGGGCTTCAGCATGTTGCCAGCGTCCATGGCCCCTTCGGCCTTGCCCGCCCCCACCATGGTGTGCAGCTCGTCGATGAACACGATGGTCTGGCCTTCATCCAGCGCCAGTTCCTTGAGCACGGACTTGAGCCGCTCCTCGAACTCGCCACGGTATTTGGCCCCGGCCAGCAGGGAGGCCATGTCCAGCGACAACACACGCTTGTTCTTGAGTGATTCCGGCACTTCACCGTTGACGATACGCTGCGCCAGCCCTTCCACGATGGCAGTCTTGCCCACGCCTGGCTCGCCGATCAGCACCGGATTGTTCTTGGTGCGGCGTTGCAGCACCTGGATGGCACGGCGGATCTCGTCGTCACGGCCGATCACTGGGTCGAGCTTGCCCGCACGGGCGCGTTCGGTGAGGTCCAGGGTGTATTTCTTGAGTGCCTCGCGGCTGCCCTCGGCTTCCTGGCTATCCACACTGCTGCCACCGCGCACCGCCTGTATGGCCTGCTCCAGCGCGGTTTTATTCACGCCATGCTGTTTGAGCAGACGCCCGGTGGCGCCTTTGTCATCGGCCAGTGCTAGCAGGAACCATTCACTGGCGATAAAGGCATCGCCGCTTTTCTGCGCCAGCTTGTCGGTCAGGTTGAGCAGGCTGTTGAGTTCACGCGACAGGGATTGCTCACCGGCATTGCTGCTCATCTTGGGCAGGTCATTGAGTTGTTGCTGCACTGCCGTCTTGAGTGCCGCCGGGTTGGCGCCCGCGCGCGACAGCAGTGACGCAGTGCTGCCGTCGTCCTGATTGAGCAAGGCCGCCAGCAGGTGCGCGGCCTCGATATTGGGATTGTCGTTACCGACGGCCAGGCTCTGGGCGTCGCTCAGGGCCTGCTGGAATTTGGTTGTCAGTTTGTCGAAGCGCATGCTTGCCTCCATCAATTCAAGTTAGTCACTAGATGGGGTAAAGCGGGACGATTTCAACTGCCGATAGCGCTTGTCATACGGCGCGCTAGACAGCCATACAGCGCCCTCAGTTGCCGGGCAGGGCGAGCGGTTCGCTCCAGTTGCGGCCTTCGTCCTCGGAGCTGACGCTACGCGTCTCTGCCGCGCCCTCCTCCTGCCAGCGCAACTGCAAAGGCCCGTCCAGACTGAACTCGATCTGGCTGGCGCTGTTTCGGCTGAAGCGCTTGGGCGGGGAAGACACCCAGGCGGCGCCGTCCATGCGGGCATAGAACACGCCACGGGCGTTGGACCAGGCCAGATGCCAGCCCCAGTCACCACCACGCGCCATGGCCAGCGCCTGGAAATGACACCCGGCCTCACGGCTACCGCCGTAGGTGACACGGCGGATCTGATCCGGCGCCGACGGGCTGGCCATCACCAGATCCTGCACCTCGTTGGCCAGCCGCACAGGCCAGAACTGGTACACCACACCGCTGGCATCGCGGGCTTCAGCGCGTAGCGCAGCCGGACAGTCCTGGGCATGTGCCGGCATGGCTGCCAGCAACAGCGCTGACCAGACTAGTGGTATCGATCCCTTCATTACAAGCTGCATCCTGACTCCTGACTAAGCCCAAAACCCTGGCCTACTTAGCTTGGCCTACATGGGTAGACCGGGCTTCTTGTTCTCAAGTTGCGTTGTTGCTACCATGCCTGCATGCATGTGTTCAGACAACATCGTCGTTTTATCAGCTGGCTGGCTGCGCTGGCCATCGTGCTGAACGCACTGATGCCGACGGTATCACATGCCATGGCCGCCGCCCAGCAGGAAGCGGCACCCTGGCTGGAGGTCTGTACCGTCTACGGGATCAAATACCTCAGCCAGAGCGTTCAGGACAAGCAGAACGCAAACCCGGCTCCTGAACGGTCCGACATGCAGAACATGCAGCATTGCCCTTACTGCACGGTGCATGCCGCCAGTGTAGCCATGCTGCATGACACCGGCCTGCCTGTATTGCAGCCACTGACACACTACCGTGTCGCTGCGCTGTTCCTGCACTCCCCACGCCCGCTGTTCGTGTGGGCGAGTTCCAATCCGCGCGCTCCTCCCGCTCTAGCCTGACGTTCAGGCCATGCGCTGCATGGCCACTTCAGTCTCGCTGTCGCG
This sequence comes from Methylobacillus flagellatus, assembly GCF_005502435.1. GTDB lineage: Bacteria > Pseudomonadota > Gammaproteobacteria > Burkholderiales > Methylophilaceae > Pseudomethylobacillus > Pseudomethylobacillus flagellatus_A. Next base: position 430,907 of record NZ_SCOU01000003.1, on the reverse strand, counting down.
CCTTGATGCCGACACGAGTTAGCCCAGCCTCACGGGGGAGCCCCATGAAAGTACCGTACACACCATTATGCATGGCCGTCGCCGCCATGTTCAGCAGCCATGCACAGGCGGATCACAGCATCAAGCTGCCCGCCATCGACGTTGTCGACAAGGCGATCAAAGAACCGCTCACCCAGCCTGGCATCGAAGTCGCCACCGAGCAGATCAACAAAACCGCAGGCGGTGTCGGCATCGTCGATATGGAACAGGTGCGCGAAGGCCGCGTCTCCACCTTCAATGACACGCTGGGCCTGGCCGCAGGCGTATTCGTGCAGTCGCGTTTTGGCGCTGAAGAAAGCCGCCTGTCCATACGCGGGTCCGGCTTGCAGCGCACCTTCCATGGCCGTGGCATCAAGCTGATGCAGGACGGCATCCCGGTCAATCTGGCTGACGGCAGCTTCGACTTCCAGGCCATCGAACCCATGGCCACGCGCTATATCGAGGTGTACCGTGGCGCCAATGCGCTGCGCTACGGGGCCAGCAATCTGGGGGGCGCCATCAACTTCGTCTCGCCCACCGGCCACACCGCACCCGCACTGGAAACACGCGTGGAGTTCGGCAGTTTCGGTTATCGCCGCTTCGGGGTCGCCACTGGCGGTGTGATCGGCGATTTGGATTATTTCGTCAGTGCCAGCACCTTTGATCAGGACGGCTTCCGTGACTTCTCTGAACAGCAGGCGCAGCGCATCAACGCCAATATCGGCTATCGCATCAATGAAGACATCGAAACCCGTTTCTACCTGGGTTATTCAAAAAGCGACTCCAACCTTCCCGGCAACCTGACCAAAGCTCAGCTACGCAACGACCCCAGCGATGCTTTCCTGAGCCCGGCCACCTTGCAGCAGAAGCGTGACCTGGAAGTGACCCGCATCGCCAACAAGACCACCCTGCGCTGGGATAACGCACAACTGGATATCGGTGCCTACTATTCCGACAAGAATCTGTTCCACCCCATCTTCCAGGTGCTGGATCAGGACAACCACGATGCTGGCCTGGATGTGCGCTACACACGCACCGGCAGCCTGTTCGGACACAAGAACGAGGTGGTCGTGGGCTTCAACCCCAGCTATGGCGTGACCAATGACGACCGCTTCGTCAACATTCAGGGCAACCGCGGTGCACGCACCAATCAAAGCCGCCAAACGGCGAAGAACCTGGAAATGTATGCCGAGAACCGCTTCTATGTCACGCCGGAACTGGCGCTGGTAGCCGGCCTGCAATACACCAATGCCAAGCGCAAGCTGGAAGACCAGTTCTTTGCCAACGCGGCACAGGACGAAAGCTTCAACGTGCGTTATGTGCAGACCAACCCCAAGCTTGGGGTGCTGTATCAGGCCTCTCCGCATGTGCAGTGGTATGCCAACGTCTCGCGCAGCTACGAGCCCCCCTCGTTCGGGGAACTGGCCGGTGGCCTGACGCCCAATATCGTGTCTGCGCAGGAAGGCACCACCCTGGAGATCGGCACACGTGGCCAGAGCACGCATGTGGATTGGGATGTCTCGGTGTATCACGCCAAGCTGCGCAACGAGCTGCTGCAGACGGCCGTGTTCGTTGCCGGCAACAACCCGCTACCCGTGGCGCAAACCACCAATGCGGGCAACACCACCCATGCCGGCCTGGAAATGGGCCTGACCGTGCGCCTGCCCTGGCAACTGCAATGGCGCCATAGCCTGCTGCTCAACGAGTTCTACTTTGACGGCGAAAACAGCTTCGGCAACAGCCGCTTGCCGGGGATCCCAAGGGCTTTGTTGCGTGGTGAACTGCTGTATCGCCAGGGCGGCTTCTACATCGGCCCCACCATCGAAAGCTCACCGCAGCGCTACGCCGTGGACTTTGCCGAGACGCTGTACGCGGACAGCTACACGCTGTTCGGCCTGAAGGTGGGGCAACAGATCAACAAGCACTGGTCCTGGTTCCTCGAAGGACGCAATCTGGGCAACGAAAAATATGCAGCCACGACCAGTGTGATACGCAACAGCAACGGCATGGACGGCCCCTTGTTCCTGCCTGGAGATGGCCGCAGCGCCTACCTGGGCGTGCAATGGCGTTATTGAAGCGAGCAGTTCACCACCGTTAGCGAACAACCGGGCGGTTGTGCCATAGCGGCAACCGCCACTGATCATTCAAGGCATGGCAATGACACATTCCTGGCAATTCTGGCACCGCTGGCTGGGCGTTTTTAGCTGCATAGGCCTCATTCTGTGGGGGCTTTCCGGCATCTCGCACCCCATCATGACCCGCGTACAGCCGGTGCCCGCCGCGTTCCAACCGCCGGTACAACACCTGGACCTGAAAGCGGCCATCGCGCCTGCGCAGCTGTTGCCGCAGCACGGCATCCACACCCTCAACCAGCTCAGCGTGCATGTGCTGGACGGCAAACCCGCCTATCGGGTGGTGACGGATATGCGCAAGCCCGCGCTGTGGCTAGACGCCAAATCAGGTCAGCGCATTGAACATGCAGACCGGGATTATGCGATCCAGCTGGCCCGCCATTACACCCATTGGCGGGAGCGCAAGGTTGCCGATGCGCGCTGGATCACCGGGTTCAGCACGCAATATCCGGCGGTGCAGCGCTTGCTGCCGGTATGGCAGATCACGTTTGAAGGTGACGACCGGCCACGCGCCTATATCGACAATAGCCAGATGCGGCTGGCCACGCTGTCGGATCGCACGCGCGACCTGTTCTCCGCCTGGTTCCACTTTGGGCACAACTGGGGATTTCTGGATGGCGTGCCAAGCCTGCAAGTGCCGCTCGCGGGCTTGGTGCTAAGTGCCATTCTCATCTCTGCCATCAGCGGTCTGCTGCTGGCGCTGCGTCGTCGCGGTGGCCGGCAGCATGGCGTGCGCCGCGTGCACAGACAACTGGGCCTGGCGGTGGCACTGGCCACCTTGTTGTTGGCGAGCAGTGGCTTGCTGCATCTGATGGTCAGTGCCGAGCAGGCACAGCGCGCCGTGCCTGTGGCAAGCTCCACCATCACGCTGGCCGATCTGCAGGCTGCACCATGGCAGGCGCTGACCGAGCAGCCCTTGCGCCAGCTCACACTGCTGCAACTGGGCGGAAAACCCTATTGGTTATGGCAGGCCAGTTCCGCAGCTGCGCCGCGATCGCAAGTGGGTGTGCTGGCACAGGAAAGCAAACCTGCCAAAGCGGTGCATGGCAAAGCTGCGCTGGGCAAGGATGCGCACGCAGAGCACGGCGGTCATGCCAGCCACGGCAGCTTGCCGAATGCCTGGGCGGCAGATCAGCCTGTGGTGTTCGATCTGCCCATGCTGGCCATCGCCCGCCTGCAGCTCGCCATGCTGACCGGACGCCCTGTCGCCGACTTCGGTCACACCTCAGTGGTGCAGAGATTTGGCGGGGAATACGGGTTCATCTTCAAACGTCTGCCGGTGGTGCGCATCGACAGCCTGCTGGCCGATGGCCAGCACTATTACATCGAACCGGCCACCGGGGTGCTCGCCGCGCAGATCGAGCCCATGGACCGGTTCGAAGGCTGGGTGTTCGCCTACCTGCACAAATGGGTGTTTGCAGATGCCAACAAGACGCTGCGTGACCTGCTGGTCTCGCTGTTCGCGTTGGGCAATGTGATGCTGGGCGTGCTGGGCATGGTCCTATTTCTGCGTAAGAAATAGCCCTTCCCGTGCCGGACATGGCAGCGCCAGTGGAAACACAGGAAAAACACAGGGGAAACTCAGTCAAAACACTGGCCGCTGACACTCACATCATGCACGCGCCATGCGCGCTTAGCCTGGTGTGGCATGCAGGCCACCAGCACGCCAACATCAATAGCAATTAACTATTGCTCCTATAAAAACTATTGTCTTTATTTATTAATATTCCAGTTCTATGATGCCATCACTGAAGTTTGAACAGCATGACGGGCCGGTGTCTTTGCGAATACGCGTGATAGCCGATCACTTCAGTGCATCGCATTGATTAACTTTATTGATTAACTTTTTCGAATAGCCAAGCCCATGTCAGCTGGCTACAATTTTTTCGAAGCATCGCCCATAACAACATGAGGAGAGATTCATGAGTAACGAAGCAAAATGTCCCTTCAGCGGCGCACATGGCGCCCGCACGACGGCTGCCGTACGCTCCAACCGCGACTGGTGGCCCAATCAACTCAACCTGGGCATCCTGCATCAGCATGCACCTGCCTCCAACCCGCTGGGCGATGATTTCAATTACGCGGAAGAATTCCAGAAGCTGGACCTGCAAGCCCTGAAACAAGATCTGTATGCGCTGATGACAGACTCACAGGACTGGTGGCCAGCTGACTGGGGCCACTACGGCGGCCTGTTCATCCGCATGACCTGGCACCAGGCCGGCACCTACCGTACCGGCGACGGACGTGGCGGTGCAGGCACCGGCAATCAGCGCTTTGCACCGATCAACAGCTGGCCGGACAACGGCAACCTGGACAAAGCGCGTCGCCTGCTCTGGCCCATCAAGCAGAAGTACGGCAACCAGATCTCCTGGGCCGACCTGTTCGTACTGGCCGGCAATTGCGCGCTGGAATCCATGGGCTTCAAGACCTTTGGTTTCGGCGGTGGCCGTGTGGACATCTGGCAGCCGGAAGAGGACATCTACTGGGGTAAAGAAACCGAATGGCTGGCCACCAGCGACAAGCCCAACAGCCGTTACAGCGGTGACCGCGAGCTGGAGAACCCGCTGGCGGCGGTGCAGATGGGCCTGATCTACGTGAACCCGGAAGGCCCGGACGGCAACCCGGATCCGGTGGCTTCGGGCCGCGACGTGCGCGAGACCTTTGCGCGCATGGCCATGAACGATGAAGAGACCGTGGCGCTGGTCGCGGGCGGCCACACCTTCGGCAAGGCCCACGGCGCGGGCGACCCGGCCTTGGTGGGCGTGGCACCGGAGGCCGCTCCGCTCGAGGCACAAGGCTTTGGCTGGATCAACAGCTTCGCTACTGGCAAGGGCGTGCACACCACCACCAGCGGCATCGAAGGCGCATGGAAACCCAACCCGACCACCTGGGATAACGGTTACTTCGACATGCTGTTCGGTTACGAGTGGGAGCTGACCAAGAGCCCATCCGGTGCACACCAATGGGTAGCCAAGGATTGCAAACCGGAACACCTGATCCCGGATGCGCATGACCCGAGCAAGCAGCACCCGCCCATGATGACCACGGCGGATTTGTCGCTGCGCATGGACCCGGCCTATGAAAAGATCTCGCGCCGTTTCCATCAGGACCCGGACGCGTTTGCTGACGCGTTCGCACGTGCCTGGTTCAAGCTCACGCACCGTGACATGGGCCCCAAGGCACTGTACCTGGGCCCGGAAGTCCCGGCTGAAGACCTGATCTGGCAGGACCCGGTGCCCGCCGTGGACCATGCGCTGGTAGACAGCCAGGACATCGCCGCGCTGAAGCGCGAGATCCTCGCCAGCGGCTTGTCGATCTCGCAACTGGTCGCTACAGCCTGGGCGTCGGCTTCCAGCTTCCGTGGCTCGGACAAGCGCGGCGGCGCCAACGGGGCACGCATCCGTCTGGCACCACAAAAGGACTGGGAGGCCAACCAGCCAGCGCAACTGGCCAAGGTGTTGGCGGCGCTGGAAGCGATCCAGACCCGCTTCAATGCCGCGCAGACCGGCGGCAAGCGGGTGTCGCTGGCTGATCTGATCGTACTGGGCGGCAATGCCGCCATCGAAGCGGCGGCACAAGCGGCAGGTCATACGATAGAGGTGCCGTTCACGCCGGGCCGTACCGACGCCACGCAGGCACAGACCGATGTGGAATCGTTCGAGGCACTGGAGCCATTGGCCGATGGTTTCCGCAATTATCAGAAGACTGCCTACACGGTCTCTGCGGAAGAGATGCTCATCGACAAGGCCCAGCTGTTGACACTGAGCGCACCGGAACTGACCGTGCTGGTAGGTGGCATGCGTGTGCTGGATGCCAACACCAACGGCAACCAGGATGGCGTGTTCACGCACCGTCCGCAGGTGCTGAGCAATGACTTCTTCGTCAACCTGCTCGACATGGCGACGGTGTGGCAGCCTGTGTCAGAAGCTGGTGCGCGCTTCGAAGGACGCGACCGTAGCAGCGGTGCGGTGAAGTGGACCGGTACGCGCGTGGATCTGGTGTTCGGCTCCAACTCGCAGTTGCGCGCACTGGCTGAAGTGTATGCACAGCACGATGCACAAGCCAAGTTCGTGCGTGACTTTGTCGCGGCCTGGACCAAGGTGATGAACCTGGACCGTTTCGACCTGAAGTGATGCAACCGTAACACGGCCCGGCGCTGGATGCCGGGCCAGTGCAGCACCAACGCCTCACCTGTGTGGGGCGTTTTTTGATGCGGCTAAATGCTTGAACTGGCGTGGTTTATGCGTTCTTCTCAGGCGATCGCCACCACCGTGACGGCGTATAAATGAAGCTGTAGCAAGGCAGTAAGCAAACAGGAAAGCGAGTCGTTAATAAGGATGTAAGTACGCGATGTAACACACAAGGAATGTCATCATGAGCACACTAGAGCGCGCCACAACAGAGATCACCCGTATAGACTGGGATTTTTCCACTATTCCCGGCTGGAACGCCACGCAGCAGATGTGGGACGAATGGGACGATATCGCCGCCGAAGAATTCGAGGTCTCCAGCAATTACAGCCCGATCCCGGCCGTGATCTACCACATCGAAGACTACCAGTAAGCCCGATAGCTCACTCAGCGCTGAGTGCGCGTATGTGCGCACAGGCACTGCGACCCAGTGCGCTCAGCGCATAGCCGCCCTCCAGCACCGACACGATGCGGCCTGCCGCGCTGGCCTCTGCCTGCTGCATGAGCAGGCGCGTCACCCAGGCATAATCCACCTCACGCAGCGCCAGCCCACCCATCTCGTCTTCACGGTGGGCATCGAAGCCTGCCGAGATGAAGATCATCTCCGGGGCGAACGCCTGCAAGGCGGGCAGCCAGAACTCGGTCACCGCCGCCCGGAACCGGTCACCGTCTGCCCCGGCAGGCAGGGGCACGTTGATGCGGTGCGGGCTATGCGGGCCTGTCCCGCTATATGGGTAGAACGGGTGTCGGAAGGTGGAACACATCAGCACGCGCGGCTCGTCATGGAAGATGGCTTCCGTGCCATCACCATGATGCACATCGAAATCCACCACCGCCACACGCCGCAAACCGTGATGATGCAGGGCGCGCGCCACACCCACCGCCAGATTGTTGAAGATGCAGAAACCAGCCGCCTGATGACGGTTGGCATGGTGGCCTGGTGGCCGCACATTGCAAAAGGCATTCAGCGCCTCACCGGCCATCACCATATCCACCGCCTGCACCACAGCGCCCGCAGCAAAACAGGCGGCCTCCAGCGTATGCGGGCCCAGGGCAGTGTCGTCGTCCAGCTGCACCAGCGTCTGCGTCTGTTGCTGCACGCTCGCCATGGCGTACATGCCATCCACATGCTCCACACTATGCACCAGCAGCAACTCCTCACGCGTCACGGAACGGGCCTGCTGGTAATCCAGTAACTGCATGACGCCGCTGGCGATGAGCTGGTCCTCGATGGCGTGCAGGCGCGCCGGGGTTTCCGGGTGGTCGCCACCCAGATCATGTTTCAGGCAGGCAGGATGCGTGAGGTAAACGGTAGGCATGTGCTTACAGCGCCTTCTCGACCAGCCTGAGCGTGTTGTCATCCGGCATGCGGCTGACCGTGAAGCCCAGGCTCTGCATCAGGTGCAGCATGTTGCGGTTGTTGTTGAGCACATAGCCTTTCATGTGCTTGAGGCCGTGTGCCCGCGCAGCATCCATGAGCGTGAGCATCAACTGGCGCCCCACGCCGCGCCCGTGCAGCGCGTCGGCGACCACCAGTGCGAACTCGCAACTCAGGCCGTCCGGGCTGATGATGTAACGCGACACGCCGATCTGCTCCTCTTCGTTCTGCTTGCCAGCCTGCTGTTTATCAGTCGGCACCGTATGCACCGCCATCAACGCCATCTCGCGGATATAGTCGAACTGGGTGAACTGCACCAGCATGGTCTGCGACAACTCCTTGAACATGCTCATGTAGCGGAAATAGCGCGATTCTTCGGACAGCCCACGCACAAAGCGCTGCACCAGACCGGCATCCTCAGGCCGCATCGGGCGTATGGTGATGTCGGTACCGTCCAGCATCACATAGTGACTGACCAGATGGGCAGGATAGGGGTAGATGGCCATGTGCGCGTAACGCGGCCGCTCCGGCACCTGCGCCTCGATGACCATGCGCGCATCCACAGCACACACGCCGTTCTCGTCCAGGATCAACGGGTTGATGTCCATCTCCACCAGTCCGGGCAGCTCACACGCCATTTCCGAGACGCGCAGCAGCACCATCTCCAGCGCCTCCATATTGGCCGCAGGCAGATGACGGAACGCCGCCAGCACCTTGCTGACGCGCGTGCGCTGGATCAACTCGCGCGCCAGGAAACTGTTGAGCGGTGGCAAGGCCACGGCACAGTCGGCCAGCGCTTCGACAAAGATGCCACCCGCGCCGAAGGTGATGACAGGCCCGAACACCGCGTCACAGCTGACCCCGACGATGAGTTCGCGCCCGTGCGGGCGGCGGATCATGGGCTCGATGGCGATGCCGGTCAGCCGCGCCTGCGGGCGCTTGACGCGCACGTTCTCGGTGATGGCCAGGAAGGCAGAGCGCACATCCGCTGCACTGTAGATATTGAGCACCACGCCGCCCACATCGCTCTTGTGGGGGATGTCCGGCGAGCACAGCTTCATCACCAGTGGATAGCCGATGTCTCTGGCGATCTCCAGCGCCTCACTGACCGAGTGCGCCAGCCTGGCGACGGTGACCGGGATACGGAACGCCGCTAGCACCGATTTGGATTCCAGCTCGTTGAGCAGCGTGCGGCCTTCGTCCAGCGCCTGTTCGATCACGCCACGCGCACGCTTGATGTCCGGCTCTTCATGGTGAGAGAGCGGGCCTGGCAGCTGCATCAGCAGCTTCTGGTTCTGATAATAGGCGCTGAGGTAGGAGAACACTTCCACCGCAGGTTCGGGGGTGCGGAAATGCGGCCGGTGCGCCTGGATGAATGCCTTGCGTGACGATTCCACCTGCACCTCGCCCATCCAGCAGGTGATCAGCGGCTTGGTCTGGCCGGCACCCGCTGCAATCACCGCACCGGCGGCGGCCAGTGGGTCTGTCATCGCCTGCGGGGTCAGGATGGCCAGCACGCCATCCACTTGCGGGTCGTCCAGGCAGGCCTGGACGGCATGGCGATAACGGTCGGCCTGTGCGTCACCGATCAGGTCCACCGGGTTGCCGTGCGACCAGTTGGGCGGCAGCACGGCATCCAGTCTGGCCAGCGTGGCTGGCGACAAGGTGGCCATTTCGATACCCAGGTCAGCCGCACGGTCGGCGGCCATCACGCCTGGGCCTCCACCGTTGGTGACGATGGCCAGCCGGTTGCCGCTGGGCTGGAAGCCACAGGACATGGCACGCGCGGCCGAGAACAGCTGAGCGATGGTCTGCACGCGTATCACCCCCAGGCGACGTACCGCCGCATCGAACACGGCGTCCGACCCAGCCAGGGAGGCGGTATGCGACATGACCGCTTTGGAACCGGCGGCATGACGCCCCACCTTGACCAGGATCACCGGCTTGACGCGGGCGATGGCACGCAAGGCGCTCATGAAGCGCCGCGCATCGTGGATGCCCTCGATGTAGAGCAGCACACTGTGGGTCTGCGTATCGTGCAACAGATAATCGAGGATATCGCCGAAATCCACGTCGGCACTCGCACCCAGTGACACCACACTGGAAAAACCCACGTCGTTGTTCCTGGCCCAGTCCAGGATGGCCGTACACAGCGCGCCGGATTGCGACACGATAGCGAGGTGGCCGGAATTGGCACTGCCTTTGTTGAAAGTGGCGTTGAGACCGATGGCGGGACGCATGATGCCCAGGCAGTTGGGGCCGATCAGGCGTATGCCGTGGCGACGCGCCGCCTGCAGCGCCTGTTGCTCCAGCTGTCTACCGGCCTCGCCAGCTTCTGCGAAGCCCGCCGTGATGATGACAGCCGCCTTGACCCCCTGCTGGCCGCAGGCTTCGATGATGCCGGGCACCGTGGCCGCCGGAGTGGCGATGACGGCCAGATCCACCGCTGACGGCACCTGCGCGATGCTGGCATAGCCTGGCTGGCCCTGTACCGTGTCACGCCGCGGGTTGATGGCATACAAAGGACCAGTGAACCCGGCGGCGAGCAGGTTATGGAACACGATCTGGCCGATGGCATCCGCTGTATCGCTGGCGCCAAACACCGCTACCGCGCGCGGCGAGAAGAACGGAGTCAGGTAATGGGATTCCATGATCTGCCTATTGTCGCGCATAAGCGCTCAGCAAAGAACCTGAGTTGCACTGAGGCATGGCCTGCAGCCAGCCCGGTGCAGGCTCAGGTCTGCAGCTGCTGGCAGAGGATCTCGCAATTGCGCTCGGCCAGCGCGGCGATGGTACGTGATGGATTGAGACCGATGGCACGCGGGATCACCGCGCCATCCATGACATAAAGGTTCTGGTAGCCAAACACCTCGCCATTGGCATTGGTGACGCCGTTGGCAGCGGTCAAACCCATATTGCAGCCCCCCAGTGGATGCGGCGTGATCAGGTTGCGCAGCTTGGTCCAGGTCGCCGGCACCACCGCCTCGCCACCCGTCGCGGCGGTGAGCTGCTTGTGCACGGCGATCATGGCTTCCACTGCCGATTCGGAACGCTGGAAGCGCCAGTCGATCTTGAGCTGACGCTGCCAGGGCGCATACCAGGGCCGCCCCAGATAGAGGCGGCCATCCGCTGCATCGATGGCCTGACCGAACCAGGGCATCATGCCGGCCAATGGGTCGGCTGTCTCACTGACCTGGCCGATCTGTTGCCACAGGCGACGCAATTTGCCGTGTGGCAAATGCTTGAGCCGACGGCGCGCAAAGTCGGTGGCCAGGTTGGGCACGCCACCATCCTCGATGAACAGCGCCTCCCCCTGAAAAGAGCGGTCCAGCAGATCGATGGCACTGGAGATGGTGACGCCGTGCGAGGGCGCGATGGTGCGCTTGGTATAGAAGGCGGGTGTGACGAAGTCGCCGTTGAAGGCCCAGCCCTTGCCCAGACAGGCAGACAAGCCGGGCAGCGTGCGGTACTGGTCACGGCTGCGCAGAAGCAGCTCGGTACTGCCAATGGAACCCGCCGCCAAGATCACGCGCTGCGCGCTCACCGTGCCGCGCTTGCGTTTTCCGTTCGCTAGAACGTCATAGTGGATACGCCAGCCGCCATCGGGCAAGGGCTGCAGATATTCCACCAGATGCAGGGGACGGATCTCGGTGCCGTGATCCTCGGCCACCGCCAGATAATTCAGATCCAGTGTATTCTTGGCCGACACCTGGCAGCCGATATCGCAATTACCGCACTGCACACAGGTGCCCTGCTCGCGGCCATGCGGGTTGGTGAAGCGCTTGGAGTGATGGTCATGTCGCGCATCGGGCAGGTTCTCGTTCCAGTCCGGGTCGAAACTGACCGCCAGCGGTACGGTACGGAAACGGTCGCCCCAGCCGCACTTCTCGGCGCCCTCTTTCATGAGGCGGGTACGTGTATTGAACTGCGTAGCTGGCAGCTCGCTCACCGACAACATCTGACCGACACGGTCATAATAAGGCTTGAGTGCTTCATAAGTGATGGCGGCCGGCCAGCCGCGCGCGAACGCCTCCGGCTTGGCCTCGACCGACACATTGGCATAGATCAGCGAGCCGCCCCCCACACCGGCACCTGCCGCCACCCACATATCGCTGAAGGTACGCAGATCAGCCCAGCCATTGCATTTATGCGGCTTGTCCTGGTTCCACAGCCAGGCATCGTTGGCATCACGCGGATAGGTCTGCGGTGTCCAGCGCCGTCCGCGTTCCAGCACCAGCACCTTCTGACCCTGTTCGGACAAGCGGCAAGCAGCCACTGCGCCGCCAAACCCGCTGCCGATCACCACTGCATCAAACTCGAACCGTGCCATCGCCACTCCATCCATGTTTATGGTTCATCGCATACCTGCTCCGCTTGTACCAGGCTACTGCAAAGGCGCCATCCCTTAGTCAGCGTGACGTCGCAACAGATAGGTGCGCGCCAGCTGTCCAGCGAAAAAACGGAAAAAAGTTGTGATCGCACCTGCCGCTTGCCAGCCAGTGGCGGCATGGGTGGCATGCACGGTGCTGAGCAGTCGCAACAGTTCGACCACCCCCAGACGCAGCACCCCGGCGCCTATCACTGCAGCACTGGCATCCTCACCAGCGTGCAGCGTGGTGTACAGCGTGGTGGTTTCCGGCCACAGCTTCCAGGGCCCGCCCAGCTTCACATGCTTCTTGCCTGCCAGATAATAGGCCTGGCCATCCAGCCGGAACGCCAGTTCATACACCATGTAACTGAGTGCGGGGTCCCCACTGGGGCTGAACAGCCCGAACACGCCGTTCTGGGCCGGAATGGACATGCCGAGCGGTGGGAAATCGATGTGCCCGGTGAGCCCGGCCTTGTGCTGCGGATCGGTCACGAACGCCGCGATGTCGTCGATATGCACCGTGGCATGCATAGCCAGTCTGGCTGTGATCTGCGCCACGGGCGGCTTATCGATCCCCAGCACAAAATCACCGGCCATGGTCTCGCGGAAGGAAAGGCCTGCAGCGTTTGCTGGGGCGATGCTTAAGTTAGCGTCAAATGACAATCGAACCTCCGATTGGATCAAGCAAACTGATGTTTGAGGTTAAACGAACGCGCACTCGCTTTAATGATCCAGTGCGCCCAGCAAGATGGGGAAGGTGTCACGTGCCGCATGCTGCCCCATGAACACATCCAGATGCCCGTAGCCGCTCAGCACATGCAGGCTGTGATAATTGGGCCGCTGGCGATCGAACCAGTCGAAGCTTTGCTGCTGACTTTGCCACTTAAAACAGTTGTTCTGCTCACCGGCGATGAACACAAAACGCGCATCGGTTCTGGCCGGCCCCGCCAACAGATCGGCCGGGATGCCAGGCAGACGCTCACCGCTGGGCAACAATGCGCCCGCAGCGAGGCAGCGCGCCATCTGCCGGAAGAAGGTCATGGGCACCGCGCCGAACTCCTGACGCAGCCAGTCATGGGTGGCCGCATTGAGGTTCTCATGTCGCCACAGCACCGGAAATCCATACCCGTAGGTGAAGCTGGAAAAACGGCATACCGCGTTATCGCATTCATGGTGGGTGAGCTTCACCAGCGCCTGCAGCAGCCTGGGCACCAGGCCCGATGCCGATTCACCCCACTGCGGGTTCAGATAATCGGTCATACGCGACACCAGCGGTACCGCCAGCATGGACTTGAGGCGTGCCGGAAACGACACGCGCGGGTGCAGGGAGACGGCATTGGAAACGATGGTATCCACTTGCGGCAACAGACCGGCAACAGCCGACATCACAAAACTGGTAGAGCCCTGACAGTGCACCACCGCTTTGATGCTGTGGGCACCCGTGTGTTGCAGGATGGTGGATACCGCGCGCGGATGATCGTAGACAGCCGCCTGGTCCAGTGTCCAGGGATTAGGGGCAAGGTCGATACTGGCCCGCCAGTTCTCCAGCCAGACATCGTAGCCAGCCTCAAGCAGGGCATCGACAAAACTCACGGCCACCGGCGGGCGGAAGATATTGGCACGCACCCCGGCCCCGTGCACCAACAGCACCGGCCCCCTGCTGGGCGCGTGCCTGCCATGGACGTGGATCAGATTGCAGGTCCTGCCATCGTCGGTCACGAACGGGATGATGTCTTCAGTCGCAGCATGCATGGGGTGGTTTCCTCGACCTTATGCTTGTTTTTATAGCAAATCTGCGAATCGACTGTACCACTGACGTGGGTGCATGACTACACCACGAAACTACTACCAAAGGCCTGGCACCCCAACGCATGTGGGTGCTTGAAGCTAGACCAGGCGGGACAGCGCCTGCAAAGCAAATGCGCATACCCCCTGCTTGGCCCAGTTCAGAGCGGACGCGGCCAAGGGTTGAGCAGCGGGTTGGCCGCTGAGCTAATCTGGCTAGCCGCCGAGCAGGGCCTGTTGAGCCTTGAGCCCGGCCGATCCTCGAAAGTTTAACCTTGAAGGGCTAGCCTTGAATCTAGACGGGATCGAACTTCAGCGAGGCCGAATTGATACAGTAACGCAGGCCGGTAGGCGGCGGGCCATCCGGGAACACATGCCCCAGATGCGCATCGCACACATTGCACAGCACTTCGGTGCGTACCATGCCATGCGAACTGTCGCGCTTTTCGCGCACATTGGCTGCCACGATGGGCTTGAAATAGCTGGGCCAGCCGCAACCCGCATCGAACTTGGTATCCGACTCGAACAGCGGCGTGCTGCAACACACACAGGTGTAGATACCGCGTGCGAAATGGTAGGCATATTCCCCGGTGCCGGGCCGCTCGGTGGCGGCGCGGCGCGTGACTTCATATTGCATGGGCGTGAGTTGTTGTTTCCACTCCGCTTCCGTCTTCACCACTTTTTGCATGATGGTCTCCTCGTCATGGGCGTACTGCCGACGCCTGTTTCCCTAAGACTGATGGCGTTATGTGACGCTTGGGCATCTGTTTTTATCAGCAGGTACGTGCCATCCACGCCCTGCTTTACTGGTACTTATTGCTTGTTTTTATTGCTTTAACACTGGCGCCAGCCATACAGCGCTAACGCCACAGACACGCTTACCGTCAGTAATCTTCGTCCGTAAAGCGCTGCTCCTCGAATGGAAAAGCCTCGTTGTGATAGCCGCGCGTCTCCCAGAAACCGGGACGGTCGAACTGGTGTAGCTCGATGGCCTTGATCCATTTGGCACTTTTCCAGGCATAGCGTTTCGGCACCACCATGCGCACCGGCCCGCCATGCGCGGTGGTCAACGGATACCCTAGCGCGCTGTGCGCAATCAGCACATCGTCGTCGAGCAGCGCGTCCAGCGGCAGATTGGTGGTGTAGCCGTCATAACTGTGCAGCGTGACGTATTTGGCATTTTCCAGCGGCACTGCCTGCATCAGCAAGGCACGCGCACTGACGCCGTCCCACTGCATATCCAGCTTGCTCCAGCGCGTGACGCAATGAAAATCGGAGATGTCGGTCATCTGCGGCAGCGCCTGGAAGGCGTTCCAGTCCAGGTTCAGCTCCTGCTGCACCATGCCGTAGATGCGCAATGTCCAGTTATCTTTATTGATGTCGGGCAGGACACCAAGATCCAGAATGGGGAAGTTGGTCACCACGGTCTGCCCCGGCGGCACGCGCGCATCCAGACTGGGCTTGCTGGGCGGGTTGCCCAATGCACGCTGCTTTTCCGCCAATGCGATCTTGGCCGCGATCACCTTCTGCCAGTCTGGCACCTTGCTCTCCTTAACCCTGCCCTGCATTCAAACGTGTTTGGCTCGACGGCTCACCTGCCGCCGCACCATGAGCATGCCACTACTTAGCTTGGTCGGCGTGACGGCCTGAAACTGTCGATCAGCAGCAAGGCCACCCCCACGCAGATGGCGCTATCTGCCACGTTGAAGGCTGGCCAGTAATAATCCTCATAGTGGAAGAATAAAAAATCCACCACATACCCCAGCGTCACACGGTCGTACAGATTTCCCAGCGCACCTGCCAGCACTAGACTCAGGCCCAGCGCGTAAAGTTTTTGTGCAGGTGATTTGTACAATAAATAAATCATCACGGCGGAGGCGATCATGGCCACCGCACTGAAGAAGTGCTTCTGCCAGCCACCAGCATCAGCCAGAAAGCTGAACGCCGCACCCTCGTTGTGGAAACGCACCAGATCGAAGTAGGGGGTGATGGTGAGATGATCGCCATAGGCAAAGGCCTGCAACACCAGGTGCTTGGTGTAAAGATCCAGCGCGATGATGAGGCTGCTCAGCAGCAACCATTTAAGGAACAAAGGCAGTTTCATAAGCCGTGGTTTCCAGAGGAAGATGCGATCCGGCCATGCTGGTACGCAAATGAAAAAGGTTTCGCGAATGATCGATCTGCTCCGTGGTGCATCGCGCAGCGCAAAGTAGCGGAGCGGAAACTAGCGGAGCGCAAAGCGCCGCAGCGGCTGCGCATGGCGAGCAAGTGGCGCGCGATCACATTCCGCCCGTCATTCCCGCGCAGGCGGGAATCCAGTTCAGTCGTTATCTGCGGATACTGAATAAGCAGCCCGCAAGCAAGCTTTGCGGCTGTGATAAAGGCCTGGATTCCCGCCTGCGCGGGAATGACGCTGCGATCAAGCATAACGGCGCGTTTCGCCGCGACCGAACAGGTTGCTGACGCAGCGACCACAGATATGTGGATGCGCCGCATCATGGCCCACATCGGCACGGTAATGCCAGCAACGCTCGCACTTGGCATGTGGACTGGCGGCCACATCAACACGTGTACCCGCAACCTCACTGGCATGCAGCGTGGCACGCGAGGTGATCATGACAAAACGCAGATCGTCACCCAGATGGGAAAGCGCCTCGAACGTGGCCGCATCGGCATGGATATCAAGCTCGGACTGCAGCGATGAACCGACATGACCTTGCCCACGCTGCTCTTCGATGGCTTTGTTGGCCTGCGCACGCACTTCACGCACGGATTGCCAGGCCGCAAGCGCGGCATCGCTCAAACCGTGCGCAGGCAGCGCATACCAACGATCTTCAAACACGCTTTGCTCCGCACTCAGGCCCAGTGTCTGCCAGACTTCATCAGCGGTAAAACTCAGGATAGGTGCCATCAAACGCAGCATGGCGTGCGTGATGTGATGCAGCGCGCTTTGTGCAGAACGGCGGGCATGCGAGCCCTCAGCCGTGGTGTACAGGCGGTCCTTGAGGATATCCAGATAGAAACCACCCAGCTCTTCCGAACAGAACCCGACGAACTTCTGTACCGCCAGATGGAACTCATAGCGGTCATAATCGGCACGCACCCCGTCCTGCAATTGCTGGGTGAGCATCAGGGCGTAGCGGTCGATCTCCAGCCAATCGTCTACCGGCAACAGGTCACGGCTGGCATCGAAATCGGCCAGGTTGGCAAGCAGAAAGCGTAGCGTGTTGCGGATGCGGCGGTAGCCATCGGCCACGCGCTTGAGGATCTCGTCCGAGATGGTCAGCTCGCCGGAGTAATCGGTGGAGGCCACCCACAGGCGCAGGATATCGGCGCCATAGGTGTCCATCACCTTTTGCGGGGCGACCACATTGCCCTTGGACTTGCTCATCTTGTGACCTGCGCCGTCCACCACGAAACCATGTGTGAGCAGCGCGTCATAAGGCGCACGGCCATCGATGGCACAACCGGTCAGCAAGGAGGACTGGAACCAGCCACGATGCTGGTCCGAGCCTTCCAGATACAGGTCTGCCGGGTGCTGCAGATCCGGGCGGCGTTTCAACACCGCCGCGTGCGTGGCACCGGAGTCGAACCAGACATCCAGCGTATCGGTAACCTTTTTGTACTGCTCGGCATAGGCAGGCGCGTGCTCTGCCAGGAAAGCCGCACCGTCCAGCGAGAACCAGGCTTCGATGCCCTGCTGCTCCACCTGCAAGGCCACGGTTTCCAGCAGTTGCAGGGTTTGCGGATGCGGTTCGCCTGTCTCTTTATGCACGAACAGCGGCATGGGCACACCCCAGTTGCGCTGACGCGACACGCACCAGTCCGGGCGATTCCTGATCATGGCTTCCAGACGCGCACGCCCCCAGCTTGGGAAGAACTGCGTGGCCTCCACGGCTTTATTGGCATGTTCACGCAAACTCACACCGGCCGCATCCTGCGAATTCATGCCGATGAACCACTGATGCGTCGCCAACTGCATGAGTGGTGTCTTGTGACGCCAGCAGTGCGGGAAACTGTGGTGCAGACGTGCGCTGGCCAGCAGTGTGCCGTTGTCCTGCATCACGCCAAGGATCACCTTGTTGGCGTCCTGACGGCTCAGACCACGGATGGCAGCCAGCTCGACCAGTTCACTACTGAAGAACTTGCCATCGCCGCCGATCAGCACACGCGGCTTTTCGTTAGGGAAATGGGCACGCATCACCAGCCAGTCGTCATTACCATGCGCGGCAGCGGTATGCACCAGACCGGTACCGGCATCGGTCGTGACATGCGCACCGGTGATGACAGGCACTTGGCGCTTATCGAAGGGGTGCTGCAATTGCAGGCCCTTGAGCGCCTCGCCTGTGCATGCAGCGATCAATTGCGTGTTTTCTTCACCATAGCGTTTGAGCGTGGCTTCGGCCAACTCATGGGCCAGGATCAGCAGGCCCTTGCTGGTCTGGATCAGGTCATATCCCAGCTCGGCATGCACACTCACGGCCTGATTGGCTGGCAGCGTCCACGGCGTGGTGGTCCAGATCACCGCATAGACATCACCCGCGATCTCTACACCGAACGCCTTGCTCAATGCGGCGTTGTCGACCACCTTGAATCCCACATCGATGGCGGGTGAGTTGACATCCTCATACTCGACCTCGGCTTCTGCCAGTGCCGAGCCGCAATCCACGCACCAGTGCACGGGCTTGCTGCCCTGATACAGATAGCCGTTCTGATAGATGGAACCCAGCGCCCGCATGATATCGGCTTCCGTGCGGTAATCCATGGTCAGGTAAGGGTGATCCCAGTCCGCCAGCACGCCCAGGCGGATAAAATCCTTCTTCTGCTTTTCCACCTGCTCGGCGGCATAAGCGCGGCACAGCTCGCGGAATTTGGCGGGGTCTATGTTCTTGCCGTGGTTCTTCTCCACCACCAGCTCGATGGGCAGGCCATGGCAGTCCCAGCCCGGCACATAAGGCGCGTCGAAGCCGTCCAGGGTCTTGGCTTTGACGATGATGTCCTTGAGGATCTTGTTGACGGCATGTCCGATGTGGATGTCGCCGTTGGCGTAGGGCGGGCCGTCATGCAGAATGAACTTTTTGGCGCCGGCACGTGCCTTGCGGATACGCTGATAGACCTGTTTGTCCTGCCAGGCTTTGACCCAGGCGGGCTCGCGTTTAGCCAGATCGCCACGCATGGGGAACGCCGTTTCCGGCAGGTTCAGAGGGTACTTTACGTCTTTTTGATCAGTCATTATTCAGTCGGAACGCTATCTTTTAGAAAATCAGCTTGGCTTTAGAAAACCATCTTTGCTTAAGCATCAACCAGCATCAACCCTGAAAGTAGGCGCGTGCCGCCGATTCGTCGGCACGTATCCATTGGATCAGGGTGTCCAGGTCTGCAAATTTCATCTCGTCACGGATCTTGTGCATGAAATGCACACGCACATGACGGCCATAGAGATCACCATTGAAATCAAACAAATGCACTTCCAGCTTGGGTTTGCCACGGTCAGTGACCGTAGGCCGCACGCCCAGGCTGGCCACACCGGGCAGCAGTTCGCTACCCAAACCCTCTAATTTTACCGCATAGACCCCGAAAAGCGGCGGTCTGTCGTGGCGCATGTGCACATTGGCGGTCGGATAACCGAGCTGGCGGCCGATCTTGTCGCCATGCACCACCTTGCCGCTGATGGTGTAAGGGCGACCCAGCAGGGTTGCTGCATGGGCCAGATCACCGGCGGTCAATGCCTCGCGCACGGCAGTGCTGGAGACACGCTCCTCGCCCACCAGCACATCCGGCAGACTCAACAGGGAAAAGCCAGCCTCGGCAAAATCCGTCACGCTGCCGCTGCGACGCGCGCCAAACCGGAAGTCTTCGCCGACCAGGATGGCCTGTGCGTTCAAGGACGCACGCAACATCTGCATGAATTGCTCGGCACTCAGGCTGGCAAAACCACGGTCGAAGCGGCATACATAGACATATTCCACGCCGGCTTCTGCCATGTATTCCAGCTTTTCACGCAGCGAAGCCAGGCGGCTGGGCGCCTGCTGCGGGGTGAAGAACTCGCGCGGGTGCGGCTCGAACGTCATCACTGCGGCGCGCAGTTGTTGCGCCCTGGCGGTCGTCACCAGCTTCTGCAACAACGCCTGATGCCCGAGGTGCATGCCATCGAAATTGCCGATGGCCAGGGCCAGCGGGCTGCCATCGGCCTGATGAAAATGACGGAATATCTGCATGTTGTGTGGGATCTGGGTCGCGTTGATCTAGATGGCGGTTCTACGCATGAAGTCCTGCACGCGTATCCCCAGCAGCCACAGCGTGGCAAAGTAACTCGTCGCGCCCACCAGCACCAGGCCGGCCAGATGTAACAGTTTGGGCAATACCGTGTAATTCAACCACAGGCTGCTATCGCCACCTGCGAACCACAGGCACAGCACCATCACCGCGATGGCGGTGAGCAGCTTGAGGAGAAAGCGCCACCAGCCGGGCTGCGGCTGGTAGATCGCCGCCTTGCGCAGGTGGTAATACAGCAAACCCGCGTTGATGCAGGCACCCAGGCCGATGGCCAACGCCAGGCCAGCATGGTTAAGGCCCATACCGAACACAAACCCGATGTTCATGAACTGCGTGGCGATGAGTGTGAACAGCGCGATCTTGACCGGCGTCTTGATGTTCTGGCGCGCATAGAAACCGGGGGCCAGCACCTTGACCAAGATCAGGCCTAGCAGGCCCACGCTGTAGGCGATCAGCGCCTGTCGCGTCATCGCCACGTCATGCGCCGTGAACGCGCCGTAATGGAACAGGCTGGTGACCAGCGGCACAGACAGCACCGCCAGCGCCACCGCGGCAGGCAGGGCCAGCATCCAGGTCAGGCGCAGCCCCCAGTCCATGAGCTGGGAATATTCCCCATCGGCCTTGTCCGCATAGGATTTGGACAGACTGGGCAGCAGGATGGTCCCCAGTGCCACGCCCAGCAGGCCGGTAGGGAACTCCATGAGCCGGTCCGCGTAATACAGCCAGGACACGCTGCCAGACACCAGAAATGAAGCGAAGATCATGTTGATCAGCAAGGAGATCTGCGCGATGGATACGCCGAACACGGCAGGCCCCATCAGCTTGACGATGCGCCACATGCCAGTGTCGCGCAGATTGAGCCGAAAGCGCGGCAGCATGCCGAGCCTGAGCAGGAACGGGATCTGGAACGCCAGTTGCAACACGCCGCCCAGGAACACCGCCCAGGCCAGCACCAGCACCGGCGGCTCGAAGTAAGGCGCGAAGAACAGCGCCGCCAGGATGAACGACAGGTTCAGCCACACCGGCGTGAACGCTGGCACGCTGAATTTGCTGTAGGTGTTGAGCACACCGCCCGCCAGCGACACCAGCGAAATGAAAAAGATATACGGGAAGATGATGCGCAGCAGCTGCACGGTCAGCTCGAACTTGGCGGCATCAGCGGCAAAGCCGGGCGCACTCAGTTGCACCACCAGCGGCGCGCCCAGCACGCCCAGCACCGTGACCAGCACCAGCGTCAAGCCCAGCAAGGTCGCCACATGATCGACCAGCTGGCGGGTCTCCTGCTGTCCGCGTTGATTCTTGTATTCGGCCAGCACCGGCACAAAGGCCTGCGAGAACGCGCCCTCGGCGAACAGGCGACGCAGCAGATTGGGGATCTTGAAGGCCACGAAGAAGGCATCGGTGTAGAAGCCGGCCCCGAACACGCGCGCAATCAGCGTGTCGCGGACAAAGCCCAGCACACGCGAGATCAAGGTCATGCTGCCAACGGCAGCCAGGGCTCTAAGCAGATTCATCAGGCTTTTAAAAGCGGTTAAAATGGCGGTTAAAACGCAAGCGCGATTCTAGCATGCCGCAGGCGAACACCCCGCAATCAAGCACCTGATTTGCCTTGCAAACAAAACTGAAACCAGTTAATATGCGCGGCTTCGAATTTTGTTAATCGACTGGACTTTTCATGGCAAATAGCGCACAGGCAAGAAAACGTGCCCGTCAGGCAGTGAAGCAGCGCGCGCATAACGCAAGCTTGCGCTCTACTTTGCGTACTGCGGTCAAAAAAATCATCAAGGCAGTGGAAGCTGGCGATAAAGCCGCTGCACAAGCCGCTTACAACGAGAACGTCAGCATCATCGACCGTATCGCTGACAAGCAAATCATCCACAAGAACAAGGCCGCTCGTCACAAGAGCCGCCTGTCCGCCGCCGTCAAGGCCATGGCGTAAGTTCTTGTACGATGTGAAAAAGCCGAACCTTGTGTTCGGCTTTTTTGTTGCCCGCCGTCAGGCCAGACTGGGCGCAACGAAAGCACGGCTGGTCACCACAAACGAGTGAACCAATTGCGCACAACACTCTCACAGGCATAGCGTTTAATCGTATGGATGCCTCGTCATGCACATTAGCTCTCATTATCGTTCAAAAAATGGTTTGCTGTCTGGCGGTGCGCTGCTGATGCTACTCAGCACGGCCGCCCTGTTCAGCACAGCCGCCAGCGCTTGCGATAGCGAGCAGCAACGCGCCGCGCTGTATGCACTGGAGTCGCAAAAACTGCTGGAACATGGCCCCAGCTTCCGGCATGGCTGGGAAGACAAGGCCATCACACTGTCCATAGAAAACCCGGCCAACGCTGCAGCACAAGCCTGTAAAGCCGAGCTGCTGGTACAGATACCACAACAGGACCTGGATGAGGTAAACCGCTATCTGGATCAAAATCCAGCCAAACGCATCCTGCTGGGCGCACAAGGCTATAGCGTCCCGGCCAGCAACAGCATACGCGTCGAGACTGCCTATCGCCTCAGCAACACAGGAGACATCACACTGACCGACTCCCCGGATCGCGCCTACAAAGACATGCATAACAGCCTGGAATTCATGTACCAGCTGCTAGCACAATTGCGCACCGAAGTGACGGCAAGCAGCCACAACACGCAAGCCTGGCCTGCCACCCTGCTGACCGAGGAGCGCAAACAATGTGCTGTCACGCTCAAAGCCCAGGACATCGCAGCCGCGTGTGCCTGCCGCACTGACGCACTGGCAACCAAGATCAGTCCTCGCCAGATGGAACTGGTGCACACCTTGCTGCAGCAGCCGTACTCGACTGCCACCGGGGCCTTGATCAGTTACACCACGTTCAGCAAACAAGTGAATCAGCAATGCGGGCTGCAAAAACCCTGAGCTGATAGCGTGCATGGCGCGCTAGACTGGCTTGGCACTGCTTGCTGGCCAAACCGCGCTCCCTTGGTGCGCATGCACCCAATGTGTGCACCAAGCAGATGCGCCAGCATTCACCGGTCATCATGGCCATACGGAAAATTCCCTTTCCGTATCATCACCTTAAAAAAAACCCACATTTCTGGCATGGCAATTGCATAATGCGGTTTGAATCACTTTTGTTGGGTTGGCAATGCTCCGGGTCATGCTTGTTGATAATCACTTGGAGCGGACAGCTCCGCTCAAGGAATCGCTAACAGCAGCCGGGTACGAAGTGATCGCGCATCTGACTGATACCGCGAACCTGGATGATGCTGTGAACCGCTTGCATCCTGATGTGGTGATCATCGATACCGAGTCGCCAAGCCGGGATACGCTGGAACATGTGATCGTGATGAGCCAGAACGCGCCCAAGCCGACCATCATGTTCACGCATGATGGCGACACCGAAAAGATACGCGCAGCGACGCGCGCCGGTGTCAGCGCTTATGTGGTGGGCAATCTGCCCAGCGAGCGCCTGAAACCGATCATGGATGCGGCGATCGCACGGTTCGAAGAATTCAAGGCCCTGCGCCTGGAGTTGAACGAGGCCAACGCCAAGCTCAGCGAGCGCAAGGTGATCGAGAAAGCAAAGGGCTTGCTCATGAAGCAGCGTGGGGTGGACGAGAACGAAGCCTACCTGCTGTTAAGAAACATGGCCATGCGCGAGAACATCAAGCTGGCCACACTGGCGGAACAAGTGGTACAGGCAGCAAAGTTGCTGTTCTGAGCCAACGCGAAACCAGGTAGTACTGGATTGTAATGACGGCAGGCCCAACGGCGGGTTTGTTGTAGCAAGTTTGAAGTAATCAGGTCAACGTTGACCACCGGACAAAGGCGTCCTTGCAGATGGAGTTAATCCATCCGCAGGACGCCTTTTTTATTGCCTAAAAGTTTCAGGAGAATCGCATGAGTGTTGAGCAAAAGACCCCGACCACAGCGGTCGATAACAGCCGTCGTAACTTTTTCCGCGCCAGCGCGGCCAGTGCAGGCATCCTCGGTGCATCCGCCCTGATGGGCATGGTGCCAGAGAAATTGCGCAGCAGCGCCTGGGCCGCTGGCACAGACAAACCGGAGATCACCGAGGTCAAGATCGGCTTCATCCCGCTGACCGACTGTGCCCCTATCGTGGTCGCCGCCGAGATGGGCTTCGACAAGAAATACGGCATCAAGATCACCCCGTCCAAGGAAGCCTCCTGGGCCGGCATCCGCGACAAGATGGTCAACGGCGAACTGCAGGCCGCCCATGTGCTGTACGGCCTGGTCTACGGGGTGCAACTGGGCATAGGCGGTCAGCAGAAGGACATGAACGTGCTGATGACGCTGAACAACAACGGCCAGGGCATCACGCTGGCCAACCAGATCCGCGAAAAAGGCGTCAAAGATGGCGCTTCACTCAAACGCCTCATCAATAACGAGAACCGCGACTACACCTTCGCGCAGACCTTCCCCACCGGCACCCACGCCATGTGGCTGTACTACTGGCTGGCGGCTTACGGCATCGACCCGTTCAAGGACGCCAAGACCATCGTGGTGCCTCCACCACAGATGGTGGCCAATATGCGCATCGGCAATATGGACGGCTACTGTGTGGGCGAACCCTGGAACGCCCGTGCCATCCACGACAAGGTTGGCTTCACTGTGGCCACCTCGCAGGACATCTGGACCGACCACCCAGAAAAAGTGCTGGGCACCACCGCTGAATTCGCGGCCAAGAACCCGAACACCGCCCGCGCCATGATCATGGCCATCCTTGAGGCTTGCCGCTATATCGATGCCACCGCCAACCGCCCCAAGGTAGCCAAGCTGATCGCCAGCAAATCCTATGTGAACGCACCGGAAGAAGTCATCGAAGGCCGCTTCCTGGGTCATTACGACAACGGCATAGGCAAGAAATGGGAAGACCCCAACTACATGAAGTTCTTCAACGACGGCAAAGTGAGCTTCCCTTACCTGTCCGACGGCATGTGGTTCCTGACCCAGCACAAACGCTGGGGCCTGCTGAAGAGCGACCCGGATTACCTGGGCATCGCCAAAAAGGTGAACCGCATCGACCTGTACACCGATGCCGCCACCGCACTGGGCATCGCGGTGCCTAGTGACCCGATGCGCAGCAGCAAGCTCATCGATGGCGTGGTCTGGGACGGTAAAGACCCGCAGGCCTATGCCGCCAGCTTCAAGATCAAAGCCTGAACAGGAGCGTAACCATCATGACGCAAGCTTTGATCAAACTCAGCGTGGTCCCCGACGCGGCCAATGAAGTGGCGACCCCGCCTGTGGCGAGTGTCAGCGTGCTGACGCCAGCCGCTGCACCGGTCACCGTTTCCACCGTGGCCGCCGCCCCCAAGCCTGGCATCCAGTGGTCGCAACTGGCACGCCAATTCGCAGGCTGGTTCCTGCCGCCCATGTTCGGCCTGATGCTGTTCGGCGCGCTGTGGGCACTGGTTTCGCAGCAATCCGACGGCCTGCCCGGCCCGATCTCCACCTGGCATTCGGCGGTGGCACTGTTCAGCGACCCGTTCTACAACAATGGCCCGAACGATCAAGGCATAGGCTGGAACATCCTCAGCTCGCTGCAGCGCGTCGGCCTGGGTTTTGGCATGGCCGCGCTGATCGGCATCCCGCTCGGCTTCATCATCGGCCGCTTCCAGTTCATGTCACGCATGGTGGCACCCGTCATCAGCCTGTTGCGTCCGGTGTCGCCACTGGCCTGGCTGCCCATCGGCCTGCTGGTGTTCAAGGCGGCCGACCCGGCGGCGATCTGGGTGATCTTCATCTCCGCTATCTGGCCGATGATCATCAACACCGCCGTGGGCGTCAGCAAGGTGCCGCAGGACTACATGAACGTGGCACGCGTGCTGAAGCTGTCCGAATGGAAGATCTTCACGCGCATCCTGTTCCCTTCCGTGCTGCCTTACATGATGACCGGCGTGCGCCTGTCCATCGGCGTGGCCTGGCTGGTGATCGTGGCCGCCGAGATGTTGACCGGCGGTGTGGGCATCGGCTTCTGGGTGTGGGACGAGTGGAACAACCTCAACGTCGAGCACATCATCATCGCCATCTTCGTGGTCGGCATCGTCGGCTTGCTGCTTGAGCAAGGCCTGCTGCTGATCGCCAGACGCTTCAGTTACGAGTAAGGGAGAGCATCGTGCATAAATACGTCGAGCTGGAAAACGTGAACATGGTGTTCCACACCAAGCAAGGCCGCTTCGAAGCCCTGCGCAACATCAACCTGCAAGTGAAACAAGGCGAGTTCGTCTCCATCATCGGGCACTCCGGCTGTGGCAAATCCACGGTGCTGAACCTGATCGCCGGCCTGCTGGAGCCCACCGACGGCCTGCTGTTCTGTGCTGGCCGCGAGATCGCCGGCCCGGGCCCGGAACGTGCCGTGGTGTTCCAGAACCACTCGCTGCTGCCCTGGCTGAGCTGTTTCGACAACGTCTACCTGGCCGTGGAACGCGTCTTTTCCGCCAGCGAAAGCAAAGCGCAGATGCGGGCACGCACCAGTGCCGTGCTGGAACTGGTGGGCCTGTCGCACGCCGCAGAGAAGCGTCCGGGCGAGATCTCCGGCGGCATGAAGCAGCGTGTCGGCATCGCCCGCGCGCTGGCCATGGAACCCAAGGTGCTGCTGCTGGATGAGCCGTTCGGTGCGCTGGATGCGCTGACGCGTGCCCATCTGCAGGACGAACTGATGGGCATCATGGCGAAATCCGGTTGTACCGCGGTGATGGTCACCCACGATGTGGATGAAGCCGTGCTGCTGTCCGACCGCATCGTCATGATGACCAACGGCCCGGCCGCCACCATAGGCGAGATTCTGGAAGTGGACCTGCAACGCCCACGCCAGCGTCTGGCACTGGCCGAAGACCCGCACTACAACCATTTGCGCAGCGAAGTGCTGAAGTTCCTGCACGAACGCCATGCCAAAGCAGCATAAATCCGAGCCAGCATAAAAATAATGGCCGAAAAAAAGCCCGCACAAGGCGGGCCGAAACGTCACTCACCACTCGCTAAAGAAGGAGCAACACCGTGCAAACTAATATGACTTACCCCTTGCGTCAAGTTTCACTCGCTGTGCTGCTGGCATTCGGCCTGGCCCAGCCTGCGGTTCAGGCCGCCGAACTGGACCTGGTGCCGGAATACACGCTGCTGGATGCCATCAAAGATGGCAAGAGCCTGTCCAGTCTGCGCCTGCGCTATGAACACGTGGATCAGGACCTGTTCCAGGCCAATGGCGACAAGCTGGAAAGCGCCAATGCCTTCACGCTGCGCAGCCTGATCGGCTGGCAGACCGCGCCATTCCACAACTTCAGCGCGGCCGTGCAGGTCATCGATGTGGCCAAGATCGAAGATGAATTCAACGACCGTGAAGGCAATGTGCCGCAAGTCAGCCGTGCCGAACATGCCGTGGTGGTGGATCCGGAATACACCAACATCAACCAGCTGTTCGTGGACTGGACCGGCATCAAGAACACCAAGGCGCGCTTCGGCCGCCAGCAGGTCAATCTGGACAATGTGCGTTTTGTGGGTGACATCGCGTTCCGTCAGGTGATGCAGGTGTTCGACGGCCTGTCCGTCACCAACAAATCCATCCCGAACACCGAGATCTTCCTTGCGCACTTCGACAAGGTGCGCCAGATCAACACCGAGCTGCGTGACGGCAACATCGAGATCGTCAACGCCAAATACCGCATCTCGCCCAGCGAATCGCTGGTGGGCTATGGTTACTTCATCGACGCAGACAACCTGAGCCAGAACCTGGGCAGCCCGGCTGCGGCGGGCAACATCCCGCAAGGCGGCAACGGGCTGGGCGCCAGCAGTGACTCCACGCCGGGTGCCACCACCGATGCCAGCAGCCGCACGCTGGGTCTGCGTCTGGATGGCGTACGCAAGATCGACGACAACTGGAAAGCGATCTACACCGCCGAATTCGCCAAACAGAACGACTACAAGGACGGCAGCTCGCTGATCGACGCGCATTACCTGCGCCTGGGTGGCGGTGCGGCCTTCGACAAATGGTCGATCCGCCTGGACCACGAAGTGCTGTCCAGCAACAACGGCCAGTATGCGTTCCAGACGCCGCTGGGTACCAACCACCTGTTCCAGGGCTGGGCCGACCTGTTCCTGGTGACCCCGCGTCAAGGCATACGCGACACCTATGTCACGGTCGCCACCACCGTGGCCAAAGCCAAGATCAGTGCCGAATACCATGTGTTCCGCTCTGACGAGAACTTCACCACGCTGGGCGGGCAATCGGCCAACCAGTACGGCAAGGAATTCGATATCGGCGTCACCTACCCGTTCAGCGACAAGCTGATGGCCAAGCTGGAATACGCCAAGTTCATGGAAGACGACGTCTACGGCACTTCGCTGGCCGCCAGTCAGCGCGCCTTCCGCAAAGCGGACACCGAGAAGATCTGGGCCACCGTGATGTTGTCGTTCTAATGAAAAAAGTCTGGTAAGAAAAACCAGGCAAGAAAAACAAGAGAATCAGGCGCCGGGACAGCGTGCCGGCGCCTGCAACAAGCAAAGATTCAAAAAGCACCAGGATTCAAAAAGCAGTAATTGAGCAAAGAACGTTAGCAACAGCAACCGAGAAATGGAATCACCATGGCAACACCACACGATCCACATGCATGTACACCCTGCCACGCCAGCCTTGTGCTGGCTTCCGGCTTACTAGTGAGCCACTTGTTCGCTGGGCGGCCGATCGGACAAACCATGCAACAAACCATGCGAGGTGCACGATGAAAGCAAGCGTCTATCTGGTGGGCGCAGGCCCCGGTGATGCCGACCTGATCACCCTGAAAGCGGTCAAGGTGCTGCAGGCTGCAGACGTCATCCTCATCGACGACCTGGTCAATCGCACGCTGCTGCAGCACGCTCCGCAGGCACGTGTGGTGGAAGTGGGCAAGCGCGGTGGTTGTCAGTCCACGCCGCAGCACTTCATCAACCGCTTGATGATCTCGCTGGCAGAACAAGGGCAGACTGTGGTGCGCCTCAAGGGCGGCGACCCATTCCTGTTCGGACGTGGCGGTGAGGAGATGCTGGCGCTGCGTGCCGCCGGCATCCCGGTGGAGATCGTGCCCGGCATCAGCAGCGGTGTGGCGGTGCCCGCCAGCATCGGCATCCCGGTCACACACCGCGCTTACACACATGGCGTCAGCTTTATCACCGGCCACACGCAGGACGGCGGCAGCCCGGATTGGCAGGCCCTGGTGGCCAGCGGCACCACGCTGGTGATCTACATGGGCATGAAACATCTGGCCGAGATCAGTCGCGGCCTGCTGGACGCGGGCATGCCCGCCGACATGCCCGCCGCGGCGATACAGAACGGTACCTTGCAACAGCAGCGGCAAGTGATCAGCACGCTGGCCGAACTCAGCATGGCGGTACACCAGCAAGGCCTGGAAAGCCCCGCCATCATCGTGGTAGGTGAAGTAGTAAGACTGGCAGACAGCGCGATGCTGGCAACGGCACTGGCCGTCGCCGCATAAGGCACATCGCATAAATTTAAGGAATAACGGCAGATGCCGTGAGCAGGAGCGAACAATGCAAAAAATGAAACTGGTAGTGATAGGCAACGGCATGGCAGGCATGCGCACCGTGGAGGAGCTGCTGAAGATCGCACCCGATCTGTATGACATCACCGTGTTCGGTGACGAACCACACCCCAATTACAACCGCATCATGCTGTCGCCGGTGCTGGCGGGCGAGCAGACCATCTCGGACATCATACTCAACTCGCGCGAGTGGTATGCCGAGAACAACATCACCCTGCACGTGGGCAAACGCATCAACAAGATAGACCGCACGCGGCGCATCGCCTACGCCGAAGACGGCACCGAGGCCGAGTACGACCGCCTGTTGCTGGCCACCGGCTCCAAGCCGTTCATGCTGCCTATCCCGGGTGGTGATCTGCAGGGTGTGATCGGCTTCCGCGACATCAAGGACGTGGACACCATGATAGACACCGCCAAGCAGTTCAAGCACGCCGTGGTGATCGGCGGCGGTCTGCTCGGCCTGGAAGCGGCCAATGGCCTCAAGATCCAGGGCATGGACGTGACCGTGGTGCACAAGAACGAATGGCTGCTGGAACGCCAGCTCGACAGGACCGCAGGCAAGATGCTGCAGAAATCACTGGAGGCCAAAGGCCTGACCTTCCTGCTGCAGAAAGATACCGAACAACTGATAGGCAACGACGGTCGTGTCACTGCGGTGCGCTTCAAGGACGGCCAGCAAATCCAGGCTGACCTGGTGGTGATGGCGGTAGGAATACGCCCCAATTACGCACTGGCGGAATCGGCCGGCATCTATTGCAATCGCGGCATCGTCGTCAACGACACGATGCAGACCTATGACCCGCGTGTGTACGCCGTGGGTGAATGCGTGGCACACCGTGGCATCAGCTACGGCCTGGTCGCGCCCCTGTTTGAAATGGCCAAGGTGTGCGCCACGCACCTGGCCAACTTCGGGATCGGCCGCTATGTCGGCTCGGTCACCTCGACCAAGCTCAAGGTGACCGGCATCGATCTGTTCTCGGCCGGCGACTTCAGCGGCGGCGAGGACACCGAAGAGATCGTTTTGCACGATGCGGTGGGAGGTGTTTACAAGAAGCTGATCATTAAAGATGACAAAATCATCGGCAGCGTGCTTTATGGTGATACCACGGATGGCAGCTGGTACTTCCAGCTGCTGCGTGACAAGAAGCCCATCCACGAGATCCGCGACCACCTGATGTTCGGCCAGGACAGCCTGGGCAACACCGGCCATCAGGGTCAGGACAAGGCGTCGGCGATGACCGACGAGATGGAAGTGTGCGGCTGCAACGGCGTGTGCAAGGGCACCATCGTCAAGGCCGTCAAGGAAAAGGGCCTGTTCACGATAGACGACGTGAAGAAGCAGACCAAGGCGGGTTCCAGCTGCGGCTCCTGCGTTGGGCTGGTGGAGCAGATCCTCGCTTCCACGCTGGGCGGTGGCTATGCGCCGCCGTCCACCAGCAAGGCGGTGTGCGGTTGTACCGACATGAGCCACGAGACCGTGCGTCAGGAGATCCGCACCCATAAATACCTCAATATCCCGGATGCCATGCGCGGCATGGGCTGGCGCACCCCGAACGGCTGCGCCACCTGCCGCCCTGCCCTCAACTACTACCTGATCTCCACCTGGCCGCACGAGGCGGTGGACGATCCGCAATCGCGCTTCATCAACGAGCGCGTGCACGCCAACATCCAGAAAGACGGCACTTACTCGGTGATCCCGCGTATGTATGGCGGCGTCACCAGCCCGGATCAGCTGCGCAAGATCGCCGATGTGGCCGACAAATACGCGGTGCCCATGGTGAAAGTCACCGGTGGTCAGCGTATCGACCTGCTCGGCATCAGCCGCGAGAACCTGCCCAAGGTATGGGCGGACCTGGACATGCCGTCCGGCTATGCCTACGGCAAGAGCATCCGTACCGTGAAAACCTGCGTGGGCTCCGAGTTCTGCCGTTTCGGCACACAGAATTCCACGCAACTGGGCATCGACATCGAAAAAGCCTTCGACCACATGTGGGCACCGCACAAGGTGAAGTTCGCGGTCTCCGGCTGCCCGCGCAACTGTGCCGAATCCGGCATCAAGGACGTGGGCATCATCGGCGTGGATTCCGGCTGGGAGATCTATGTGGGTGGTAACGGCGGCATCAAGACCGAAGTCGCGCAGTTCCTGTGCAAGGTAAAGACGGCAGAAGAGGTCATCGAATATTCGGGCGCCTTCATCCAGATCTACCGCGAAGAAGCGCGTTACCTGGACCGTACCGTGCACTGGATCGAACGCGTCGGTCTGGATTCCGTGAAGCAGCGCATCCTCGAAGACGCGGAAGGCCGCAAAGCCGCGTTCGAGCGCCTGCTGTACGCGCTGCAGGGTGCCGTGGACCCATGGGCCGAGCGTGCGCAGAAACGCGACGCGCACAAGGAATTCGACACCATCACGGTATAGCCAGCATGGTAGGCCTGGGCAGATCCACAGACCGTCATTCCGGCACAAGCCGGAATCCAGTCAGGCGATGGTGAGATGTGCTTGCGGCAAGATCATCGCATCCGTTAACCGATGGGTGAGTGCAAGACACATCACCCACCCTGAATCACCTCCCCCATGCGCTTGCGAGACAAGCCGGGGTAAGGTCAACACATTGAGGAGCACGTCATGCAAAAGAGTTTCTGGCAGGCTGGGCACAAACCCACGCTATTTTCGGCATTCCTGTATTTCGACCTGAGTTTCATGGTCTGGGTGTTACTGGGCCCACTGGCGGTCCAGATCGCCACCGATCTGGTACTGAGCCCGGCACAAAAAGGCCTGATGGTGGCCACGCCGGTCTTGGCCGGTGCGCTGCTGCGTATCGTCATGGGCGTGCTGGTGGATCAGATCAAGCCCAAGATGGCCGGCCTGATCGGTCAGCTCATCGTCATCACGGCACTGGCCACGGCCTGGCTGCATGGCATCCAGAATTTCCAGCAAGCCCTGCTGCTGGGCATGTTCCTAGGGGTGGCCGGTGCGTCCTTCGCCGTGGCACTACCGTTGGCCTCGCGCTGGTATCCTCCCGAACATCAGGGCACGGCGCTCGGCATCGCCGGTGCTGGCAACTCCGGCACCGTGTTCGCGGCGCTGTTCGCCCCCGGCCTGGCCGTCGCGTTCGGCTGGAACAATGTATTCGGCTTGGCACTGATCCCGCTGCTGATCGTACTGGTGGTGTACATGATCTATGCCAAGGACAGCCCGGATGCGCCTCCCGCCAAATCCCTGAGCCAGTATCTGGCCATCCTCAAGGACAAGGACGCCTGGTGGTTCATGTTCTTCTACAGCGTGACCTTTGGTGGTTTCGTCGGCCTGGCGTCTTCGCTGACCATCTATTTCAACGATCTGTACAGCCTGGGCCCGGTGGTGGCCGGTTATGCCACGGCGGCCTGTGTGTTCGCAGGCTCACTGGTACGCCCGATAGGCGGCTACATCGCCGACCGTGTCGGCGGTATACGCACCCTGCTGCTGATGTATGGGCTGGCCAGTGTGTTGCTGGTCATCATGAGCCTGGGGCAGCCCAGCCTGACCAGCGCGCTGCTGGTCACCATTCCGGTGATGGCCGTGCTGGGGATGGGCAATGGCGCCGTGTTCCAGTTGGTGCCGCAGCGCTTCCGCAAGGAGATCGGCGTGATGACCGGCCTGGTCGGCATGGCAGGCGGCATCGGCGGTTTCTACCTAGCGGCCAGTCTGGGCTGGTTCAAGCAGATGACAGGCAGCTACCAGATCGGCCTGCTGATCTTTGCTGGCCTGGCAGTGCTGGCCATCCTGGGTTTGACCGGCGTAAAGAACCGCTGGCGCACCACCTGGGGGTCGGCCGCCATGACCTCGGCCAAGGTATAAACGGCTCATCGATGATACGCTACGCAGACCAAGTCGCCCTGGGCCGCCTGCCATGAGCTTGAAGATACGCGTAGGTCAAAGCAGCCAGACCGGGCTGCGCCCCCGCAATGAAGATTATTGCGGCGTGGTCACGCCACCCGGCGAGCCATTGACCAGCAAAGGTGCACTGCTGGCCGTGGCTGATGGCGTCAGTGGCAATGCCGGTGGCCGTGAAGCGGCCGAGATGACGGTACGCAGCGTGTTGTCCGATTACTACGCCACGCCTGACACCTGGGAAGTGCATACTGCGCTGGACAAGGTGTTGACAGCCGCCAACCGCTGGCTGCTGGCGCAAGCCGCCGCCAACCGCGACCTGGCTGGCATGGCCACTACCTTGTCGTTACTGGTACTGCGTGGCCAGCGCTACTACATGGCGCACATCGGCGACACGCGCATCTACTGCTTGCGTAACGGCGAACTGGCTCAGCTGACCACCGACCATGTGTGGGACAGGCCGGACATGCGCCATGTGTTGAAACGCGCGGTCGGGCTGGATCAGCACCTGGCCGTGGACTATGCCGAAGGTGCCATGCAGGCTGGTGACGTCTATGCCCTGCTCACCGATGGCGTATGGGAGCCGCTGGGTCAGAAAGCCATCCACCACACGCTAGGCCTGTACGACAACCCGCAGATGGTCAGCGACCACTTACTCAGGAGCGCACTCAGTGCTGGCAGCCAGGACAATGTCACTGCGCTGGTAGTACGCGTGGACGCGCTGGGGGCAGACTCGCTCAGCGATCTGCTGTCTGCTGCGAGTCAGTTAGCCGTGCCGCCCAAGTTCAAAGCAGGCGAGCACATCGATGCCTTTGAAGTGCAGGAGCTGCTGCACGAATCCCGTGTCAGCCTGCTGTACCGGGTGCGGCACCAGCAAAGTGGCCAGGCATTCGTATTGAAGACCTTGCACCCCGCGCTGGCGGAGGACCACGACAGCATGCAGGCGCTACTCAATGAAGAATGGCTGGCACGCCGCGTGGTGTCACGCTATGTGCCACAGGTGCTGCCGCTCAGCATGGAGCAGCGTACTGCGCTGTATTACGTGATGAGCTGGCATGTGGGGGCCACCCTGCAACGCCGCCTGGATCAGGGCCATCATTACAGCAGCAGCCAGACGGCGGGGCTAGGCATACAGCTGATGCGCGGCCTGGGCGCGCTGCACAGACTCAACATCCTGCATCGCGACATCAAGCCTGCCAATCTGCATCTGGACGAAAGTAACCACTTACGTATCCTGGACCTGGGTGTGGCGCTGAACACCGGCATGGCGCATATCCCGGCCATGCATAACCCGGGCACGCCCAGCTTCATGGCGCCCGAGCTGTTCGAAGACCCGACCGCCAGCGTGGCCACCGACCTGTATGCCGCCGGTGTCACGCTGTATCACCTGCTGACACGGCGCTACCCCTATGGTGAGATCGAGCCGTTCCAGCACCCGCGTTTTGGTGACCCGGTACCGCCCACACGTTACCGGCCAGACATTCCACACTGGCTGGAGAATA
Source organism: Methylobacillus flagellatus (assembly GCF_005502435.1). GTDB lineage: Bacteria > Pseudomonadota > Gammaproteobacteria > Burkholderiales > Methylophilaceae > Pseudomethylobacillus > Pseudomethylobacillus flagellatus_A. The sequence continues at coordinate 395,863 of NZ_SCOU01000003.1, read as the reverse complement.
TCCTGCTCAAAGCCGTGGCACGCGACCCCGCTGCCCGGTTTGAAACCGCAGAGGAGTTGCTGCTGGCGCTGGAACAGGGCGAACTCAAGCCTATCCTGCCACCGCAGCGCACGCCACTCATCGCACGTGCACGACTGATCAAATGGCAGTGGATCGCGCTGCTGTCCACGGTCGTGAATGTATTACTGATTTATTTGTTGCTTGTTTCCTGAAAGAGAATGATGAACCACTGGATCAAAATCACACCGCTCGCCGATATCCCGCGTCTGGGCTCGCGCGTCATCAACAGCGCCAAGGGCGAGATCGCCGTATTCCGCACCGAGGACGACCAGGTGTTCGCCCTGCACAACAAGTGCCCGCACAAAGGTGGCCCGCTGTCGCAAGGCATCGTCTACGGTGACAAAGTGGCCTGCCCCTTGCACAGCTGGAAGATCAGCCTGGTCAGTGGCGACGCGGAAGAACCGGATGAAGGCCATACCGCCTGCTTTGCTGTTAAAGTCGAAGACGACATGGTGTATCTGGAGCTCTAATTGGCGGTCACTGAAACAAAAAGCACCTGCTGCTACTGCGGTGTAGGCTGCGGCGTCATCATTGAAGCCGAGGCGGGCAAGATCACCGGCGTGCGTGGCGACCCGGATCATCCGGCCAATTTCGGCCGTCTGTGCACCAAAGGCTCCACGCTACACCTGACCGCCAAACCGGATGCACGCGCGCTGTTCCCGGAACTGCGCCGCAAGCGCAGCGAGCACCGTCAACGGGCCAGCTGGGATGAGGCACTGGACCATGTGGCCGAACGCTTCGCCAGTATCATCCGTGAGCATGGCCCGGACGCGGTGGCCTTTTACATCTCCGGCCAATTGCTGACCGAGGACTACTACGTCTTCAACAAGCTGGCCAAGGGCCTGATCGGCACCAACAACGTCGATACCAACTCGCGCTTGTGCATGTCCTCGGCCGTGGCCGGCTACAAGACCACGCTGGGTGCGGATGCGCCGCCGGCCTGCTACGAGGACATCGACCATACGCGTTGTCTGTTCATCGCCGGCTCCAACACCGCCTATGCGCACCCCATCCTGTATCGCCGCATCGAAGACGCCAGGGCCAAAAACCCGGATCTGAAGATCGTAGTGGTCGACCCGCGGCGTACCGATACTGCCGAAGCAGCCGACCTGCACTTGCCCATCCTGCCCGGCACCGATGTCGCGCTGTTCAATGGCATGCTGCATCTGATGCTATGGGAAGGCCTGCTGGACACGCGCTACATCCAGGCGCACACCACTGGCTTTGACGCGCTGAAGAACACGGTGCGTGAATACACGCCCAAGATGGTGGCCGATATCTGCGGCATCAAGGAAGCCGACCTGATGACGGCAGCGCAATGGTTCGGTACCGGGCCGACCTTGTCCATGTATTGCCAGGGCCTGAACCAGTCCACCAGCGGCACCGACAAGAATGCCGCACTGATCAACCTGCATCTGGCCACCGGGCAGATCGGCAAGCTGGGCACCGGCCCGCTGTCGCTGACCGGCCAGCCCAACGCCATGGGCGGCCGCGAAGTCGGCGGCATGGCCACCTTGCTGTCCGGTCACCGCGATCTGGCCAATGCCCAGCACCGCGCCGAAGTCGCGCGACTGTGGGGCATAGCCAGCGTGCCGGAACGCCCAGGCAAGACCGCCGTGGAGATGTTCAACGGCCTGCGTGATGGCAGTATCAAAGCTGTATGGATCGCCTGCACCAACCCCGCGCAATCCATGCCGGATCTCAACAGCGTGCGCGACGCGCTGGGCAAAGCCGAGCTGGTGGTGCTGCAGGAAGCCTATCACGACACCGAGACCACCGAATTCGCCGATGTGCTGCTGCCCGCCACCACCTGGGGGGAGAAAGAAGGCACGGTGACCAATTCCGAGCGCCGCATCACGCATGTGCGTCCGGCACTGGCCGCCCCTGCAGAAGCACGTGCGGATTGGCAGATCGCCGTTGATTTTGCCCACCGGCTTGGCGCCTTGCTGGAGCAGGCAGCGGATGCCGAAACCCTGTTCCCGTATACGCAAGCGGAGCAGGTCTTCAACGAACACCGCGAGACCACACGCGGCCGGGATTTGGATATCACCGGCCTCAGTTATGCGCTACTGGATGCTCAAGGTCCACAGCAGTGGCCGTTCCCGGCCGGAGCAAGCACTGGCAAACCACGGCTGTATAGCGATGGCGTATTCGAACAGGAAGATGGCAAGGCGCGCTTTGCCAACACCATCTACCGCGCCACTGCCGAGAAGACCGATGCGCGTCACCCCTTGCATCTGAACAGCGGTCGCCTGCGTGACCAATGGCATGGCATGAGCCGCACCGGCACGGTGGCGCAACTGTTCAATCATGTGGAAGAACCGGCCATCCTCATGCATGCCAACGACATGCAGCGCCGCAGCATCCAGCATGGCGATCTGGTCAAAGTCAGCAACAAGCGCGGCACGCTGATCCTGCCCGCGCACAGTTCGGCGGACATGGCACCGGCACAGACATTCATTCCCATGCACTGGGGCAGCCAGTATATGAGCGGGCTGGGCGTCAATGCGCTGATGCCCAGCGCCTTTGACCGTATCTCCAAGCAGCCGGAGCTCAAGCACGCAGCGGTCAAGGTCGAGAAGATCGACCTGCCCTGGCGCATGACCGTGATGCGCACCTCGGGTGCCAATCTGGCCTTGCTGCAACAGCTGCGCAGCTTGCTGGCCAAGTTTGATTTTGCCAGTTGTGGCCTGTTCGGACGCGGGGAAGGGACGGTGATCCTGCGGGCGGCTCACCATGCCACACCGGACCCGGCCATCATCGCCGAGCTAGACCTGCTGCTGGGCATGGGTGACGAGGTGCCCATGCTCAATTACCGCGATGCCAAGCGCGGCATCTCCAAACGCATTCTGGTCGAGGCTGACCAGGTGATCGGTGTGCGCCTGGTCGGCGAGATATTGGCGACCGCCTGGCTCAAGGAAGTGATGGCCAACGGCCAGTTCACGGATGAACTGCGACGCTGGGCACTGGCACCACTCAGCAGCCCGCCCAGCGGCCAGCGTAGCCGCGGCAAGATCATCTGCAACTGTCTGGATGTGGCAGAAACTGATATTCTCGATATCATCAAGCTGGGCGGCAATCTGGCCGCCTTGCAAGCCAAACTCAAATGCGGGACCGAATGCGGCTCCTGTGTGCCGGAGTTAAGGCAGCTGGTCAAGCTGCACGGCAAGCACGAGGCCTGAGCCAGGCAACGATCATGGACAGAGGTGGAGAGACAAGATGCAAGGATGGGTGATGAAGTGGATGCCGGTAGCGGTGCTGATGAGTTTGCTAAGCGCCGCCTATGCGACACCGGCGTGGGCTGAACAGAAAGCGGGCGTGGACATTGAAGCCGTGACCGCGCAAGGCGACAAGGTGATCCTGCAGCCCAACGGACGCTGGAAATTCGTGGATACCGGCAAGGCGGCGGAAGCCGACCAGGTCGCCAAACAATATGTGGAGAACCAGGGCTGCCCTAATGGCACCCAGGGCGGCTTCCTCGGTTTTGGCCGCTGTATCGCGCCGGGAGACAAGGACTTCAACCGGGGTTCCATGGGTGGTAAAGGCCGCTGATACCACTTAGCCATCATCAGCCATGCCCAGATGCCCCAAGGCCGATGAAGCCCGGCGGGCCTGGAAGATGCTCGCAATGCAAGGGCCGCTATATGCGGCCCTTTTTATTTTGTGACTTCCCGCTGCACATTTGAGGGCGCAAGCAGCAAACTCACCTACAATCCACCCTATGAAAACCCCTAAAAGACTTGAGTCGCTGATCGAAGACGGCTTGATCGATGAAGTGAACCGCCAGCTCATGAGCGGCAAGGAAGCCACCGTGTATGTGGTGCGTTGTGGTGATGAGGTGCGCTGCGCCAAGGTTTACAAGGAAGCCAACAAGCGCAGTTTCCGCCAGAGTGTGGATTACACCGAAGGGCGCAAAGTAAAAAGCAGCCGTCAGGCGCGTGCCATGGAAAAGGGCTCCAAGTATGGCCGCAAGGCACAGGAAGAAGCCTGGCAAAGTGCCGAAGTGGATGCTTTGTATCGCCTGGCCGCTGCCGGTGTGCGTGTGCCCGTCCCCTATAATTTTTATGAGGGCGTGTTGCTCATGGAGCTGGTGACCGACGAACACGGCAACGCCGCGCCGAGGCTGAATGACGTGGAGTTCAGCGCCGAGGATGCGCGCAAACACCATAAAACCCTGCTCAATGAAGTGGTGCGCATGCTGTGCGCGGGCATCGTGCACGGCGACCTGTCTGAATTCAACATCCTCATCGGCAGCGAAGGACCGGTCATCATCGACCTGCCGCAAGCCGTGGACGCGGCCGGTAACAACCACGCCAGCAGCATGCTGGAGCGTGATGTGAACAACCTGAGCGCTTATTTCGGTCGCTTTGCGCCTGAGTTACTGAGCACCCAGTATGGCAAGGAGATCTGGACGCTGTACGCGCATGGCAATCTGACGCCTGAGACTGTGCTGACCGGCCGGTTCCGTGAGAGCAACAAGCCGGTCGATCTTAAAAGCGTGATCCGTGTGATCGACGATGTGCGCAAGGAAGAAGCTGCACGCAAGCTACGGCAGGCGGAAACTTAGGTAGGGCTAAACAGCCTAGCGCTGAAGAGGCTAGCGCAGAAGAATCTAGAACAGCAAGTCATGCTGAGAAAACGCATCGCATGCGGCTGAATCTGATTCGGGGCTGGCTTTCATAGCCGTTCCTTGGCAAGTTCGTATACTTTGAGTTTATCGCGTCGGCCTATGGCGATCACTGTGACATACACAATGTCCTGATCAACGCGATACACCAGCCTGAAACCCGCGCGCCTTAATTTGATCTTGTAGCAGTCTTTCATGCCGCTTAAGGCGTCTGCAGCAACACATGGATCTTCCAGCCGTTCAGCAAGCTTTTTCTTCAGTGGTTGTTTGATACTGCCATCCAGCTTTTGCCACTCGGCTAAAGCAAGCTCGTGAAATCTTAACTTGTAAGTCATTGAGCTGGCTGATTACAAATCACTCAAACTGACATCAACAAATGGGCCATTGGCGCGCTCTTGTGCCAGCTTTGCATCTTCCAGATCTTCCAGATAAGCCATCAGTCGCTCGTAATTTGCGGCCGCCAATAAATAGGCTTCTGGACGATTGTGGTTGAGAATAGCGATTGCGCTTTCGTTTGCCTGCTTAACGATTTCAGCATAATTACGCTTTAGATCGGTGACACTCACTGTTGAATTGGTCAGAATCGTATCCATGATGGCCCCTGCACGAATTAATTGGCACTTAATTTAGCATTTAATTAAGTTTTTTTATAGCATTTAATTGCCAAATTAAATGAGTATCCCGTTATAAAAAGCCACGTTCCGCAAACGACATGGTGGTATTACCCGCCACGATGAAGTGATCCAGCACACGCATATCCACCAGCGCGAGTGCCTGCTTCAAGGCGGTGGTGAGTAGCTGATCCGCCTGACTGGGCTCGGCAACGCCGGACGGGTGGTTGTGCGCAAGAATGAGAGCCGCGGCATTCAACTCCAGGGCGCGCTTCACCACTTCGCGCGGATAGACGCTGGTTTGTGTGAGGGTGCCCGTGAACATCACTTCGTGGCGGATCACCCGGTTCTGCGCATCCAGGAACAGCACCATGAATTGTTCACGGGGTTCTGCGCCCAGCTTCAGGCACAGGTATTCGCGTACCAGTTGCGGTGACGACAAGACATCGCGCTGACGCAACTGTTCGCTCAGGGCACGTCGGCTCATTTCCAGGATGGCCTGCAACTGCACGTACTTGCTACTGCCCATGCCATGCACTTCAGCGATCTGCGCTGCACTGGCATTAAAGATGCCATTCAGACTGGCGAACCTGGCCAGCAGCGCACGCGCCAGATCGACCGCGCTGCAGCCACGCACGCCCACGCGCAGAAAGATGGCCAGCAATTCGGCATCTGACAAGGCTGCCGCACCCTGTTGCAACAGCTTTTCACGCGGCCGCTCTGCCGCTGGCCAATCGGTAATCGCCATCACCCATCCTTTCGGATAAAATTCAATGGATTAGCAAACAAGCCATTATGAAACCCCTACACATCAAAAAACTATTACTCGGAATGACTGGTGGCATCGCCGCCTACAAGGCGGCGGAGCTGGTACGCCTGCTGGTCAAACAGGGCATCGAAGTGCAGGTGGTGATGACAGAAGCCGCCACGCGCTTCATCACCCCCGCCACCATGCAGGCCCTGTCGGGACGCCGCGTATACACCAGTATGTGGGATGACAGCATCGCCAACGGCATGCCGCATATCGAGCTGTCACGCGCTGCAGATGCCATTCTGGTAGCCCCGGCCAGCGCTGATTTCATAGCCAAGCTGGTGCAGGGCCGCGCCGATGACCTGTTGTCCACCCTGTGCCTGGCACGCGACTGTCCGCTGATGATCGCGCCGGCCATGAACCGGCAGATGTGGGAGCACCCGGCCACACAACGTAACGCCGTGCAACTGGAGATAGACGGCGTGCGTCTGTTCGGCCCGGATACAGGCGTGCAAGCCTGTGGCGAGACCGGCATGGGCCGCATGCTGGAAGCGGAACAACTGGCCGCCATGCTGTTAACGCCATCCGTCGAGCCACTGTTGAGCGGAAAACGTATCCTCATCACGGCAGGCCCTACCGTCGAAGCCATCGATCCGGTACGCGCCATCACCAATTTCAGCTCCGGCAAGATGGGGTATGCGATTGCGCAGGCCGCTCAGGCCATGGGCGCCGAAGTGACACTGGTCAGCGGCCCCACGGCATTGGCCACGCCCCTGGGGGTCAAGCGCATCAACGTCACCAGCGCTGGCGAGATGCTGAATACAGTGATGCAGCACATCGAAGAGCAGCAGGTATTCATCGCGGTGGCTGCCGTGGCGGATTACCGCCCAGCTACGCCGCAGCTGCACAAGATCAAAAAACAGCAACAGGCACTGACGCTCACGCTGGAGCCCTGCCCGGACATTCTGGCCAAGGTGGCAATGCTGCCCAAACCGCCGTTCTGCGTGGGTTTTGCGGCAGAGAGCGAGAACGTGCTGGAATACGCTGCGCAAAAACGCCTGGCCAAACAACTGCCACTGATCGCAGCCAACCTGGTCAGTATCGCCATGGGCGGAGACGACACCCAGCTGACGCTGATCGACGATCAGGGCCAGCACACCCTGGCTGCGGGCAGCAAGCTCGCCTCGGCACACCTGCTACTGCAACATATCGCTGCCATGCTGGCAGAAAACCGCTGAAAGAAACCACCATGTCATTGAACGTAGAACTCAAGATCCTCGATCCACGCCTGCATGGGGCCCTGCCAGCCTACGCGACACCGGGCTCGGCTGGTCTGGACCTGCGTGCCTGCATCGAACATACCCAGACGCTGCACCCCGGTGAAACGACACTGATCCCGACCGGCATCGCCATCCATCTGGCCGATCCCGGCTATGCCGCCATGATCCTGCCACGCTCCGGTCTGGGACATAAGCACGGCATCGTGCTCGGCAACCTGGTCGGGCTCATCGATTCGGATTATCAGGGCCAACTGCTGATCTCGTGCTGGAACCGCGGCAAGGAATCGTTCCTGCTCAACCCCATGGAACGTATCGCACAGCTGGTCATCGTGCCGGTGATACAAGCCAGCTTTAGCGTGGTGGACGAGTTCGCTGCATCGGAACGTGGCGAAGGCGGCTTCGGCAGCACGGGCAAGGCCTAACAGCATCTTCTGGCAAAAGCGCAAGGATGACCAGCGCGCGCGAACAACAATCTTGGTTTATTTAGCGATTGTGCTTGAGGACGATCCGGGTTTTATGGTATAAATTCGGTTTTTCGAAATTCGGAGTCAACCATGGCACGCGTATGTCAGGTAACCGGCAAAAAGCCGATGGTGGGCAATAACGTATCCCACGCAAACAACAAGACCAAGCGTCGCTTCCTGCCGAACCTGCAGAATCGCAAGTTCTGGGTAGAGAGTGAAAACCGTTGGGTCAGCATGCGTATCACCAACAACGCGCTGCGCACCATCGACAAGAACGGCATCGACGCTGTTCTGGCTGATATGCGCGCCGCTGGCGAGAAGATCTAAGGACTGAATCATGCGTGAAAAAATCAAGCTCGAATCCAGCGCCGGTACTGGTCACTTCTACACCACGACCAAGAACAAGCGCACCATGCCTGAGAAGATGGAGATCAAGAAGTTCGATCCAGTCGTTCGCAAGCACGTGATGTACAAAGAAACCAAGCTCAAGTAATCGAGGTTTGGTGATCGTAAAAAAGCCCGCAGCTGCGGGCTTTTTTATTGTCCAGTGTATTAGCCTTTGTATTAGCCTTAACGCTGCGTGTATGGCCCTGCACAGCACAACCCTATCAAGTGCGCTTGCAGGACGGCACCGGATCAGGCGTAAGCTCTATCACCTGGCCCAGCTAGCCATCAGCAACAGCGGGGCAGATTGTGCTTCAGCTCATGCGGTAACTGCGCAGACGTCGCGAGAACTCCTGCAGCGCTTCGATACCGCTAGCCTCCGCCTGGTGACACCAGTCTTCCAAGGCCTTGAGCAATTGCTCCTGGCTGACCGAGGAACGCGCCCAGATCGCCGCCAGCTCCTGCTTCAGTCGATACAGGGTCTCCAGTTGCGCGCTATGCCGCAAGGTGGCTGCCAGAGCCTGGCGGTCATGTACCGGTAGCCGCGCCGCATCCAGATGCAGCCAGTGGCGCAGGCGCTCAATGGTGAGCGGCTCACGCCCTTCCTGTTGCGATAGCTGGCGCAATTTGGCGATCTCCTGCTTGCAGGCACGTTTAATGAGCAGACCGTACTTGCCCATCACATCGAAACGATGGGTGATCACAGCTTGCAAGGTATCCAGGTCACAGCGCGTCTTGGCCCAGTCAAACCGGATCTGAGGTGCCAGCTTCTTGACGCGCGCCAAACCGGATAACTCCATCATGCGGATATACATCCAGCCGATATCGAACTCATACCACTTGCTGGACAGTCGTGCCGAGGTGGCATAGGCATGATGGTTGTTATGCAGCTCTTCACCGCCGATGAGGATGCCCCAGGGCAGCAGATTGGTACTGGCATCATCGGCGGCAAAGTTGCGGTAACCCCAGTAGTGTCCAGCGCCGTTGATGATGCCGGCTGCAGTCACCGGGATCCATAACATCTGCACCGCCCAGATGCTAATGCCGATAGGCCCGAACAGCACCAGATTGATCATGAACATCAGCGTGATGCCCAGGCTGCTGTGCTTCACATACAGGTTGCGTTCCAGCCAGTCATCCGGGGTGCCACTGCCGTACTTGTCCATGGTCTCCTTATTTTGGGATTCGGCACGGTACAGCTCTGCACCGCGCCACAGCACTTCTTTGATGCCACGGGTCTGCGGACTGTGCGGATCTTCTTCTGTCTCGCAGCGCGCATGGTGCTTGCGGTGTATGGAGGCCCATTGTTTGGTCTGGATGCCAGTGGTCAGCCACAACCAAAAACGGAAGAAATGGCTGATGACGGGATGCAGGTCCAAAGCACGGTGCGCCTGACAGCGGTGCAGGAAAATGGTGACTGCGGCGATTGTGACATGGGTCAAGCCCAGCGCCACCAGTACCACGCCCCACCAGGGTAGATCGATCATTCCACTCAACATAGCAGGCCCTTACTTATCCAGCATTTCTTTATGTGCGTCTTCAACTGCAGAACCCGCTGCAGCAGCAGTGTTCAACACGCGTACCTCGCGCTGCGGGAACGGGATGCTGATGTTGTGCTTCTTGAAGGCACGCCACATATCCATATAGATCTCCGACTGCAGCGCAGCCGTGCCATTCTCTGCGTCCGCTACCCAGACATTCAACAGCAGATCGATACCGCTATCCGCAAAGCCCTTGAGCAGCACGCTGGGCTCGGGGTCGGCCAGCACACGTTCCTGCGTTCTGGCCGCCTCCAGCATCAACTGCATGGCCTGTTCAAGGTGCGTTTCGTAGCTGACCTGCACCGCCATCTGCACGCGTACTTTACGATCGGTCATGGAATGATTGATGACCAGATCGGTGACCATGGTCTCATTCGGGATGATCACTTCGGTGTTGTCCAGCTTGCGTAGCACCATGTAGCGGGAGCGCAGCTCGCTGACCACGCCATAATGGTTTTGTACGGTGACGATATCGCCAATGTGGATGGACTCATCCAGCAGGATGATGAAGCCGCTGGCGTAGTTGCTGGCGATCTTCTGCAGACCAAAACCCAGGCCCACACCCAGCGCGCCACCAAACACCGACAGCAAGGTGATGTCCAGCCCGACCGCGGACAAGGCCATCAGGATGGCAAGCAGCGAGAACAGGATACGCACCACCTTGGTCAGCACCACCCGCATGTTCATGTTGAGGTGCTGGGAGGCCATCAGACGGTTCTCCACCATACGCGACAGCCACAGCGCCACGAACAGGGTGACCAGAATGATGAACACCGCCTGCAACACCAGCCACACGTCAAACTGGGTCTTGCCTATCTTGAACGTGACGCTTTCCATGACTTCGATAGCGTCTTGCGTCAAACCGGTCATCTGGAACGCGAGTATCAGCCAGATCAAACCAGCGATGGCATGTTCCATGGTGCGCAGCCAGCTGCCGGGTGCGAAGATATAGCGCAGCGCATAGACCACAAGACGTATCGCTGCCATGGCCAGCAACAGCGTAGAAGCAAGGCGCAACATGCTGGTGTGCTGCCATTCCTGCAGCAGCAAGGCGCCCACACTCACAAACAGCTGCGAGCTGAGCGGGAACAGCACACGGTTGATACCACCGATGGCGATCTTCCAGCTTTCGCGCGCGTACCGTAGCACATAGGCACGCAGCAAGCCGTTGATGGACCAGGCCAGCCCCAGGCTGACCACGACCACCAGGATCTGCCACAACATAGCCGGGGTGTGCAGATCGGCCTGCAGCTCCTGCCAGATCAATTGAATTTCACTGTTCATACACTAGATCGCCACTTAACAATCGAAAAACTCAAAACCGCTTAAAGCAGGAAGATGGTCGCCAGGCCCAGGAAGATGAAGAAGCCCCCACTGTCGGTCATGGCGGTGATCAATACACTGGAACCGACCGCCGGATCACGGCCGAACTTGGTCATCCACAGCGGAATCATCACCCCCATCACCGCTGCCAGCAGCAGGTTCAAGGTCATGGCACCCGTCATCACCAGACCCAGCGCCATATTGCCGTATAGCAGGAACGCGACCAGGCCGAGCACGCTGCCCCAGATCAGCCCGTTCAAGAGGCTGACGCCCAGCTCTTTCTTGAGCAATGATTTCATGTTGTGCCCGGCGATCTGGCCCAGCGCCAGGCCGCGCACGATCATGGTGGTGGTCTGATTGCCGGAATTGCCGCCTATGCCCGCCACGATAGGCATCAGTGCAGCCAGTGCCACGATCTTCTCGATCGAGCCCTCGAACACCCCGATGACACGCGACGCGATAAAGGCGGTGACCAGGTTGATGGCCAGCCAGGCCCAGCGGTTCTGCACTGATTTCCACACGCTGGAGAACATGTCCTCTTCTTCACGCAGGCCGGCCATGGACAGCATGTCACTCTCGGCTTCCTCGCGGATATAGTCCATCACCGTGTCCACGGTCAAACGCCCTACCAGTTTGTTGTTCTCGTCCACCACCGGTGCCGTCACCAGGTCATAGCGCTCGAAGGCCTTGGCGGCTTCATCCGCCGTGTCTTCCGGGTGGAACACCACCGGATCTTCGGCCATGACGTCAGCCACACCGGATTCCAGGTCCTTGACCACCAGACGCTTCAGCGGCAACACGCCGCGCAGGATGTCATGCCTGTCCACCACGAACAGCTTGTCGGTATGGTCGGGCAGGCTGCCTATCCGTCTCAGATAGCGCAGCGCTACTTCCAGCGTGATGTCTTCGCGGATGGTGACGATATCGAAGTCCATGAGCGCGCCTACGGCGTCATCCGGATAGGACAGCGCAGACTGCAGGCGCTCGCGGTTGCGACTGTCCAGGCTGTCCAGCAGCTCTTGCAGCACGTCTTTGGGTAAATCGGGCGCCAGGTCGGCCAGTTCGTCCGTGTCGAGTTGCTCGGCAGCGGCCAGCAACTCTTCGCTATCCATATCGGCGATCAGCGTCTGGCGTACCGCATCGGATACTTCCAGCAGGATCTCGCCGTCACGCTCCGCCTTGACCAGCTCCCACACATCGAGACGCTGCTCCAATGGCAGTGCTTCCAGGATGTAAGCAACGTCGGCAGGGTGCAGAGCGTCCAGCTTTTTCTGCAACTCAGCCAGATTCTGCTTGTGCACCAGCGACTCGACCAAGGCGTGTTTGGGCATGTCCTGCTTGTGGACCAGCCCCTCAACCAGCTTGTGGCGATTCAGCAGCGTAATGATCTGCTGCAGGCTCTCGGCCAGACTTTCTTTGGTTTCCTGTACATCGGTCATGGGTTCAATCCGGATGACAAGCTGAGCTTGCGCGTTGATGGGAGCAATTGCTTTATTATCGTGCTTTTTAGGTCTGACGAACACCTTAATTACGTGTGCAGGCGATGCCTGCATGCGACAGGATACCTGATGAAACTGTATTTATTCTCGACCAGCGCTTGTCATCTGTGTGAACAGGCCGAAACCATGCTACAGACTTGTGGATTGAGCGCTGCAGTGGATTATCACGTGGTAGAGATCAGTGAGGACGATGCCTTATTGCAGCGCTATGGCATCAGGATACCGGTACTGCATGACAGCATGAGCACACAAGAGCTGGATTGGCCATTTGACAGCCTGCAATTGCACGCCTGGCTGACACAATTGCCACAAGCGTAGCGCTATAAAGCAAAAAGCCGGCACAGGCCGGCTTTTTGTCAGTGTCGCAGGACTTACTCTGCAACGACCACTTCTGCGTCAGTCTCAGGTCGATCAACCAGCTCGACCAATGCCATCGGCGCATTGTCACCCTGACGGAAACCGCACTTCAGGATACGCAGGTAACCACCGTTACGTGCTTGGTAGCGTGGGCCCAGTTCACCGAACAGTTTGCCGACGATATCACGGTCACGCGTACGGCTGAATGCCAGACGACGGTTAGCCAAGGTTGCACTCTTGCCCAGCGTGATCAGAGGCTCAGCAACACGACGCAGTTCTTTTGCCTTAGGCAGCGTGGTCTTGATGACCTCGTGCTGCAGCAAGGAGTTAGCCATGTTACGCAGCATCGCTTGGCGGTGGCTGCTGGTACGATTCAGTTTACGATTACTGTTGCGGTGACGCATAGTGATACCCTCAAAATTTTAATTGGCTGATGCCGTTCAGTTGAGTTTTTCCAGACCAACCGGCGGCCAGTTTTCCAGCTTCATGCCCAGGGTCAGACCCTTGGAAGCCAGAACATCCTTGATTTCGTTGAGCGACTTACGGCCCAGGTTAGGGGCTTTCAGCAACTCGTTTTCGCTACGCTGGATCAGGTCACCAATGTAGTAAATATTTTCTGCCTTGAGGCAGTTAGCGGAACGCACCGTCAGCTCCAGGTCATCAACCGGGCGCAACAGGATAGGATCGATCTGTGGCGTGTGCTTGACTTCAACTTCATCAGGCGCGCCTTCCAGATCAGCAAAAATCGCCAACTGACCCATCAGGATGCGTGCTGCATCACGAATGGCCTGCTCAGGCTCGATCACACCGTTGGTTTCAACGTCCATGATCAGCTTGTCCAGATCGGTACGCTGTTCAACGCGGGCGCTCTCGACTTGATAGCTGACCTTGTTGATCGGGCTGAACGACGCATCGACCATGATGAAACCAATGACATGGTCTTCATCGTCGGTCTTCTGACGTGCTGGCACTGGCTGATAGCCACGACCCATCTCAACCTTGACTTCCAGATTGATCTTGCCGCCCTTGGTCAGGTGAGCGATGACATGGTTAGGGTTGACGATCTCGGCATCGTGGCCGGTATCGAAATCACCTGCAAGCACAGCACCTTCGCTGGACTTGTTCAGCGTCAGGATCGCTTCGGTCTTGTTATGCAGCTTCAGGGCAACACCCTTCAGATTCAGCAGAATGTCGACCACATCTTCCTGCACGCCATCCAGCGTGGAATATTCATGCACCACGCCATCGATCTTGACTTGCGTGATGGCGAAGCCAGGAATGGACGACAACAACACACGACGCAAGGCATTGCCAATGGTGTAGCCGAAGCCACGCTCCATGGGCTCGAGCGTGACACGCGCGCGCACCAGAGAAAGTGCTTCTACATCCACGACACGCGGTTTCAGATATTCAGTCGAGCTATTTTGCATATGCGGTTCCTTAATGCGTATTCTTTACGGCGAATTACTTGGAGTAAAGTTCGACAACCAGCGATTCGTTGATCGTTGCTGGCAGTTCATCACGCTGTGGCTTAGCCTTGAAAGTGCCCTTCAGGCCCTTGACATCGACTTCGATCCACTCTGGGAAACCACGTTGTTCAGCCGCAGCCAGAGCACCGGTGATACGCAGTTGGCTCTTGGATGCTTCAGCAACTTGCACAACATCACCTGGCTTCACTTGATAGGAAGGGATGTTGACGCGCTTGCCATTGACCAGAATGCTGTTGTGGCGAACCACTTGACGTGCTTCGGTACGCGAAGCAGCCATACCCATACGGTACGCCACGTTGTCAAGACGGCACTCCAGCAATTGCAGCAGGTTTTCACCGGTGATGCCCTTGCGACGATCAGCCTCTGCGTAGTAACCGCGGAATTGGCCTTCAAGGATGCCGTAGATACGACGCAGCTTTTGCTTCTCGCGCAGCTGTACACCGTAGTCGGACAAGCGCTGGTTACGGCGCTGACCGTGCTGACCTGGAGGGAAGTTGCGCTTTTCGATAGCGCACTTGTCTGTGAAGCACTTTTCGCCCTTCAAAAACAGCTTTTCGCCTTCACGGCGGCACTGACGGCACTTAGGATCAAGATTTCTAGCCAAGGTGTTTCTCCTGTTGTCTTTCCGGCCGACTTAAATACGGCGCTTTTTCGGTGGACGGCAGCCGTTGTGCGGCACTGGAGTCACATCCGAGATACTGGTAATTTTGAAGCCGGCGGCGTTCAGTGCGCGCACAGCAGATTCACGACCAGGGCCTGGGCCCTTGATACGTACTTCCAGATTCTTCACGCCGCATTCCTGAGCTGCCTTGCCGGCGGCTTCTGCTGCGACCTGAGCTGCGAAAGGCGTACTCTTACGCGAGCCCTTGAAACCTGCACCACCCGAAGTCGCCCAGGACAAAGCATTGCCCTGACGGTCGGTGATGGTGATGATGGTGTTGTTGAAGGATGCATGCACATGGGCAATGCCCTCGGCAATGTTTTTCTTTACCTTCTTGCGTACGCGAACGTTAGCTTTAGCCATGTTGCATTATTCCTTAGCAATAATCTTACTTGGATGCCTTGATAGGCTTGACCGGGCCCTTGCGGGTGCGGGCATTGGTCTTGGTGCGTTGACCGCGAACTGGCAGACCGCGACGGTGACGCACACCGCGGTAGCAGCCAAGATCCATCAAACGCTTGATGTTCATGGTAACTTCACGGCGCAGGTCGCCCTCAACCTTGATCTTGGCGACTTCATCACGCAGCTTTTCAACTTCTGCGTCGTTCAGATCCTTGATCTTGGTGGTTACAGCAACACCTGCTGCCAGACAAATCTGCTTTGCTGTGGTGCGGCCAACGCCGTAAATGGACGTCAGTGCAATTTCAGCATGTTTATGGTTGGGGATATTGACCCCTGCAATCCGTGCCATGTAACTACTCCAAAATAATGGCCAACTTGTTTCAAGTCGCCAAAAAAGCCGAGAATTTTAACAGCTTAGCCAAGTTTTAACAATCTCGACTAAGCACTCCAGCTGATAGCGCGTTATCAGCCCTGACGCTGCTTGTGACGCGGGTCAGTACAAATAATGCGTACAACACCGCGGCGACGCACTACCTTGCAATTGCGGCATAAAGCCTTGACTGATGCACGTACTCTCATTTTGCTACCCTCACTAAAATTATTTGGCGCGGAAAATAATCCGCGCACGCGTTAAATCGTATGGCGTCATCTCAACGGTGACTTTGTCACCTGGCAGGATGCGGATGTAATTCTTGCGCATCTTGCCGGAGATGTGCCCCAGCACGACATAATCGTTTTCCAGCTTGACGCGAAAGGTGGCATTGGGAAGGTTTTCCAAGACCACGCCCTGCATCTCAATCGAATCCTCTTTGGCCAAGCTCGCGATCCCTCGATCAACGGGGGCTGATTGCCCCACCCTTAAAATTCGCCTTCTTCAACAACCCTTCATATTGGCTGGACATCAGGTGGGATTGCACCTGCGTCATGAAGTCCATGGTGACCACCACAATGATCAACAAAGACGTACCACCGAAGTAGAACGGTACGTTGTATTCCAGAATCAGAAACTCTGGCAACAAGCAAACAGCGGTGATGTACAACGCGCCAGCCAGTGTCAGACGACCCATGATGCGGTCGATGTACTTGGCCGTTTGCTCACCAGGACGGATACCCGGCACAAATGCACCACTCTTCTTCAGGTTATCTGCCGTTTCCTTGGGGTTGAACACCAAGGCGGTA
Organism: Methylobacillus flagellatus; assembly: GCF_005502435.1. Classification (GTDB taxonomy): domain Bacteria; phylum Pseudomonadota; class Gammaproteobacteria; order Burkholderiales; family Methylophilaceae; genus Pseudomethylobacillus; species Pseudomethylobacillus flagellatus_A. Next base: position 379,234 of record NZ_SCOU01000003.1, on the reverse strand, counting down.
TAGAAGAAACAGAAGAAAATAATCGCTGTTGCAAACAACAAAATGTACAAGGGCTGGCCTGGGGACAAGGTCGAACCGATGTCCTTAAGCCAGGTCATGTTCTCATTACTGCCGAACCAGCCAGCCATGGTGGCCGGGAACAGGATGATGCTGGAAGCGAATATCGGAGGGATCACACCCGCCATGTTCAGCTTCAGCGGCAGATGACTGGTCTGACCACCAAATACCTTGCGACCAACCTGGCGCTTGGCGTAGTTGACCGTGATCTTGCGTTGACCACGTTCAACAAACACCACAAACGCTGTCACCAGGATCGCGGCGATAAACAGGAACAGCACCAGCGGGATAGAGAATGCACCCGTCTTCGCTAATTCCAGCGTACCGAAGATCGCACTAGGCAAGCCTGCCACGATCCCTGCAAAAATAATGATCGAGATACCGTTACCGATCCCACGCTCAGTGATCTGCTCACCCAGCCACATCAGGAACATAGTGCCACTGACCAGCGTGACCACCGCGGTGAAGCGGAACATCAAGCCCGGATCCAGCACCAGACCTGCCTGACTTTCCAGCGCGATGGAAATACCCAGCGCCTGGAATGTCGCCAGGAACAGCGTGCCATAGCGCGTGTACTTTGCGATCTGACGACGGCCGGCTTCGCCTTCCTTCTTCAGTTGCTCCATCTGCGGCGACACCACCGTCATCAACTGCATGATGATGGAGGCCGAGATGTAAGGCATGATGCCCAGCGCAAACACGGTGAAACGCGACAATGCACCACCCGAGAACATGTTGAACATGCCCAGGATGCCACCACTTTGCGATTCAAACAGCTTGGCCAACACATCCGGATCAATGCCGGGGACCGGGATATGGGCACCCAGCCTGAACACGATCAACGCACCGAGAACAAATAACAACCGTCTTTTGAGTTCGCTCATCTCAGCCTGTCAGTTCATCACGTCGATAACGCAGCGCGCTATCTTATTCGACTACCTTGCCACCGGCTGCTTCAACGGCAGCACGTGCGCCCTTGGACAGCACCAGGCCTTGCACGGTCAGTGCACGGGTGATGTCACCGGACAGGTAAACCTTGGCACCGCGCACCGAAGCTGGAACCAGCTTGGCTTGCTTCAGTGCGAGCAGGTCAACCACGTCAGCGCCGACTTCCAGCAGCTCACTGGTACGCACATGCGCAGTGTCGGCAGCGGTCAGCGAGTTGAAACCACGCTTGGGCAGACGACGTTGCAGAGGCATTTGACCGCCTTCGAAACCAACCTTGTGGAAGCCACCAGTACGGGACTTTTGACCCTTGTGACCACGACCTGCGGTTTTACCGAGACCAGAACCGATGCCGCGGCCTACACGGCGCTTGGCATGCTTGGCGCCTTCAGCAGGCTTGATGGAATTCAGTTTCATTATGCTTCTACCTTCAACAGATAACTCACCGCATTGATCATGCCGCGATTTGCCGGGGTGTCCTGCACTTCAACCGTGTGGTTGAGGCGACGCAGGCCCAGACCACGTACGCTGGCACGATGGGACTCGATGCGACCGATAGTGCTCTTGACCAGGGTGACCTTGATCATCGCAGCTGCTTGTTTTGCCTTAGCCATGATTAACCTCGGATTTCTTCAATGGATTTGCCGCGCTTGGCAGCAATTTCAGCCGGGGTGTTCATGGACTGCAGACCGTTCAAGGTTGCACGCACCACGTTGTAAGGATTGGTAGAACCAATACACTTGGCCAATACGTTGGTCACACCCATCACTTCGAAGATGGCGCGCATTGCGCCACCCGCGATGATGCCGGTACCTTCGGAGGCTGGCTGGATGAACACCTTGGCAGCGCCGTGCACGCCGGTCACTGCGTGATGCAGCGTACCGTTGTTCAGGCTGACCTTGACCATACCGCGACGTGCTTCGTCCATCGCCTTTTGTACAGCCACTGGCACTTCACGTGCCTTGCCCTTGCCCATACCTACCGTACCATCGCCATCACCAACCACGGTCAGTGCAGCAAAACTCATGATACGACCACCCTTGACAGTCTTACTGACGCGGTTTACGGAGATCATCTTCTCGCGCATGCCGTCGGTCTGCTGCTGTTCCATTTCTCTTGCTTTTGCCATCATCAACCTCGCCGATTAGAAGGACAGACCGTGTTCACGCGCGGCATCTGCCAGCGCCTTGATACGGCCGTGGTATTTAAAACCGGAACGATCGAAGGCAACCTTGGTGATGCCAGCGGCTTTAGCCTTCTCGGCAATACGCTTGCCGATCAGTGCTGCAGCAGCCACATTGCCACCATGCTTGAGTTCGTTGCGGACTTCAGCTTCAACCGTCGAAGCGCTAGCGAGAACCTTATCGCCACCTTCGGCGATGATCTGCGCATAAATGTGCGTATTGGTACGGTGCACACTCAGACGCGTGATCTTGAGCTCAGCGATTTTGGCACGGGTTTTACGTGCACGACGCGAACGCGAGTTTGCGTTATTCAAAAGATTATTCATGGCTAAACCTTACTTCTTCTTGGTTTCTTTAATGGTGACGACTTCGTCCGAATAACGCACACCCTTGCCCTTGTAAGGCTCTGGAGCACGGTAAGAACGAATCTGCGCAGCCACCTGGCCAACCACCTGCTTATCAGCGCCGGTCAACAGCACTTCGGTCGGAGTTGGCGTCTGCACGGTCACGCCTGCTGGCATCTTGTGATTGATCGGATGGGAGTAACCCAGATCCAGATTCAACACAGCGCCTTGCGCCTGAGCCTTGTAGCCCACGCCGACCAGCATCAGCTTGCGGCTAAAGCCTTGAGAAACACCATGCACCATATTGGCAACCAGTGCGCGCAGCGTGCCGGACATGGCACGAGCGTGCTGACTGTCGTTGGCAGCAGCGAACGTGATGGTGTCGCCTTCACGATTCAGGCTGACCGCATTGGTCAGCGGATGCGACAGCTTGCCCAATGGGCCGCTGACCGAAATCAGGTCAGCCGTCAACGCCACTTCAACCTTGGCAGGGATCGCGACTGGATTCTTAGCTACACGTGACATTGCGTACTCCTTAAGCCACGACGCAGAGCACTTCACCACCGATACCGGCAGCACGCGCTTTACGATCAGTCATCACACCCTTGGACGTGGACACGATGGTCACACCCAGGCCGTTCATTACCACAGGGATATCCTGATTGCCACGATAGACGCGCAGGCCAGGCTTGCTGACACGCTCGATCTTCTCGATAACAGGGCGACCTGCGTAGTACTTGAGGCTGATGTTCAGCTGAGGCTTGCCATCGGCAGCATCAATCGCGAAATCATCGATGTAGCCTTCATCCTTCAATACCTTGGCAATGGCACCCTTCAGCTTGGAAGCTGGCATGGACACTGCAGGCTTGTTCACACTTTGTGCATTGCGGATACGCGTCAGCATATCGGCAATTGGATCACTCATACTCATTCTATAATCCCCCGTTACCAGCTGGCTTTGGTGACGCCTGGCACTTCGCCACGCATCATCAATTCACGCAGCTTGCTACGTGCGATACCAAATTTACTGAACACGCCGCGTGGACGTCCGGTGAGCGCGCAACGGTTACGCAGGCGAACTGGGCTCGCGTTACGTGGCAGACTCTGCAGCTTCATGCGCGCTTCGCGGCGATCTTCAGGCGAAGCCTTCACATCATTGGCGGCGGCGAGCAGTTCAGCACGCTTGGCAGAGAATTTATCAACAGTTGCGCGACGCTTTTGCTCGCGCTCGATCATGCAGGTTTTCGCCATAATCGTTAGTTCCTAAAAGGGAAGCTGAAAGCGGAAAGCAGTGCGCGTGCTTCTTCGTCAGTCTTGGCCGAGGTTGTAATGGTGATATTCATGCCGCGCAGCGCATCAATCTTGTCGTATTCAATTTCAGAGAAAATGATCTGCTCTTTGACGCCCATGTTGTAGTTACCACGGCCATCAAATGCCTTGCCGGAGATACCGCGGAAGTCGCGGATACGTGGCATGGCGATCGTCACCAGACGATCCAGGAATTCGTACATGCGTTCACGGCGCAGGGTCACCTTGCAACCAACCGGATAACCGTCACGAATCTTGAACGAAGCAACCGACTTCTTGGCGACGGTAACCACTGGCTTCTGGCCTGCAATCTTCTGCAGATCAGAAACAGCGTGTTCCATGACCTTCTTGTCAGCAACCGCTTCACCCACACCCATGTTCAGCGTGATCTTTTCAATGCGCGGGACTTCCATCACAGACTTATAACCGAACTGCTCGATCATTGCCTTGACGACGGTCTCTTTGTAATAATCTTTTAAGCGAGCCATGATTCAACCTTATGCATCAACGACTTCACCGCTCGACTTGAACACACGCACTTTGCGTCCGTCCTCGAGGGTCTTGAAGCCCACGCGATCACCCTTTTGGGTCGCCGCATTAAACAAAGCCACGTTGGAGATGTGAATCGGCATTTCTTTGCTGATAATGCCACCGGTCACACCACGCATCGGGTTCGGCTTGGTGTGTTTCTTGGCCAGGTTCACACCCTCAACCAACACATGACCGGTTTCAAGCACGTTGAGTACAACGCCTTGTTTACCCTTGTCCTTGCCGGTGTTGAGAACGACCTGGTCGCCCTTACGAATCTTGCTCATCTGGCAACTCCTTACAATACTTCTGGTGCCAGCGACACGATCTTCATGAAACGCTCGCTACGCAGCTCACGTGTCACAGGCCCGAAAATACGGGTGCCGATCGGTTCCAGCTTGTTGTTTAACAATACTGCGGCGTTGCCATCGAACTTGACCAAAGAGCCATCAGCGCGGCGCACACCCTTGGTGGTGCGCACAACGACGGCACTGTAGACTTCGCCTTTTTTGACACGGCCACGCGGAGCAGCATCTTTGATGGTGACCTTGATCACATCACCGATACTGGCGTAACGACGCTTGGAGCCACCCAACACCTTGATGCACATTACAGAACGCGCGCCGGTGTTGTCGGCAACTTCCAGCCGAGATTGCATTTGAATCATGAGAATAATCTCCAACTTAATCCGTTAAACCAACACCGGCCGTTTGAATAACACGGCCGGTAGACCACGGTCAGTATTGGGGCGGGAGCTTGCTGCCCGCCGAAAAGTCCAACATTATATATTGCGCTGCTAGCACAGCGCAATCAAAACCTACTTGCTGACGATCTTGCTGACTTTCCAGGTTTTGGTCTTGGAAAGCGGACGGCTTTCTTCGATCACAACCAGGTCACCTTCTTTGCAAGCATTGGCTTCGTCATGCGCGTGGAATTTCTTCGACAGACGCACAACCTTACCGATCAGCGGGTGCTTGACCTTACGCTCAACCAGCACGGTCACGGTCTTGTCCATCTTGTCGCTGACGACACGACCGCTCAGCGTACGAACGACTTTTTCGCTTTGGGTATCAACCATCATTACACCTGCTTCGCTTTCTCGGCCAGCACGGTACGGACACGCGCGATGTCGCGACGGACCTTGCCGACCTGGTCAACCTTGTTCAACTGCTGGGTGGCCAGCTGCATGCGCAGGGAGAACTGCGCACGGCGCAGCTCAATCAGCTCATTGTTCAGCTCGTCCACAGACTTTGCTCTCAACTCAGTGGCTTTCATGTTCAGCTCCCAATATGACGGGTGATGAAAGTCGTTTCGATAGGCAGCTTGGCAGCCGCCAGACGGAACGCTTCACGTGCCAGCTCTTCGCTGACGCCGTCCATTTCATACAGCATCTTGCCTGGCTGGATCTGGGCAACGTAGTACTCGGTGCTACCCTTACCATTACCCATACGCACTTCTGCTGGCTTCTTGGAGATCGGCTGATCCGGGAAAATACGGATCCATACACGACCACCACGCTTGATGTGACGCGTCATCACACGACGCGCTGCTTCGATCTGACGGGCGGTCAGCCTGCCACGGCCAATGGCCTTGAGGCCAAATTCACCGAAGCTCACCTTGTTACCCGTGGTCGCAATACCCTTATTGCGACCCTTCTGCATCTTGCGATATTTTTGTCTAGCTGGCTGTAGCATTTTTCGCCCCTGGCTTTCTTACTCTTTTCTCTGGTTCTGCACCTGGACGGCTGCGCTTTTCAGGTTCTGCGCTTGGCGCGGCAACTGGCTGCTCGCCCTTGCCCGCAAACACTTCACCCTTGAACACCCAGACCTTGATACCGATGATACCGTAGGTGGTCTTGGCTTCTGCGACACCGTAGTCGATGTCAGCGCGCAGGGTATGCAATGGCACACGGCCTTCGCGATACCACTCGGTACGTGCGATTTCGATACCGTTCAGACGACCGGCACTCATGATCTTGATGCCTTGAGCACCCAGACGCATGGCGTTTTGCATGGCACGCTTCATGGCACGACGGAACATCACACGCTTTTCCAGCTGTTGCGCAATGCTTTCAGCGATCAGCGTGGCATCGATTTCAGGCTTGCGCACTTCTTCGATGTTCAGATGCACAGGCACGCCCATCAGACCTTGCAGGCTGGAGCGCAAGGATTCGATATCCTCACCCTTTTTGCCGATCACGATGCCTGGACGGGCACTGTGAATGGTGATCTTGGCGTTCTTTGCCGGGCGCTCGATGATGATCTTGCTGACAGCAGCGTGTGCCAGCTTCTTCTTCAGGAACTCGCGCACTTTGACGTCGCTGTTAAGCATCGCCGGGAAGTTTTTGCTGTTGGCATACCAACGAGAAGTCCAGTTCTTCTGAACACTCAGGCGGAAACCAATTGGATGAATTTTCTGACCCATGGCGATTCCTTTAGTTACCGACCGTCACAGTGATGTGACAAGTAGGTTTGATAATGCGACCAGCACGACCCTTTGCACGCGCACGAATACGCTTCAGCACCAGACCCTTATCAACGAAGATCGAAGTCACCTTCAGCTCGTCGATGTCGGCACCGGCATTATGCTCAGCATTGGCAATCGCGGACTCAACCACCTTCTTGATGATCCCAGCACCCTTTTTCGGGGTGAAGTTCAAGATGTTGAGTGCATTGTCAACGGTCTTGCCACGGATGAGATCAGCCACCAGCCTAGCCTTCTGCGGGGACAGATGTACGCCTCTTAATACTGCGGATACTTGCATCGTCATCTCCTACTTCTTGGCTTTCTTGTCGGCAGCGTGACCCTTGAACGTACGGGTCAGCGCGAATTCGCCGAGCTTGTGGCCTACCATGTTTTCCGAGATCAGCACCGGCACGTGTTGGCGGCCATTGTGCACAGCGATCGTCAGACCAATGAAATCAGGCAGGATGGTGGAACGGCGGGACCAGGTCTTGATCGGCTTGCGATCACGGCCGGCAGATGCGGTTTCCACTTTCTTTGCCAGATGGCCATCTACAAATGGCCCCTTCTTAATTGAACGTGCCATATTGATTACCTCTTATTCGCAGGACGGCGGCTGACGCGCATGTTATCGGTGCGCTTGTTGCTACGCGTACGATAACCCTTGGTTGGCAGACCCCATGGGCTGACTGGATTCATACCAGCAGCGGTCTTGCCTTCACCACCACCGTGCGGGTGATCAACCGGGTTCATGACCACGCCACGAACGGTTGGACGAACACCACGCCAGCGCATTGCACCAGCCTTACCGATGGAACGCAGGGAATGTTCGCCGTTACCGACTTCACCCAACGTTGCCTTGCAATCCACGTGCACACGGCGAACTTCGCCGGAGCGCAGACGCAGCTGAGCGTAGCTGCCTTCACGTGCCAGCAGCTGTACCGAAGTACCTGCAGAACGTGCCAGCTGAGCGCCCTTGCCTGGTTGCAGCTCGATGCAGTGGATGGTGCTACCGACCGGGATGTTGCGCAGCGGCAAGGTATTACCTACCTTGATCGGCGCATCAGAACCGCTCACCAACTGCATGCCAGCGCTAACGTCACGCGGCGCAATAATGTAACGACGCTCGCCATCGGCGTAGCACAGCAATGCAATGTGCGCGCTGCGGTTAGGATCGTATTCGATACGTTCTATGGTCGCAGGAATGCCATCCTTGTTACGACGGAAGTCGATCAGACGGTAATGCTGCTTATGACCGCCACCTTGGTGACGGGTGGTGATACGGCCGTTGTTGTTACGGCCAGCGTTCTTGCTTTGCTTCTCCAGCAGCGGCGCATGGGGCTTGCCCTTGTGCAGACCAGGTGTCACCACCTTGACTACGGCGCGCCGACCTGGGGAAGTTGGCTTGACTTTGATCAGTGCCATGATTTCTCCTTATTCGCCCGCTGCGAAGTTAATTTCTTGACCTGGCTTCAGGCTGACGTACGCCTTCTTCCAATCCTTGCGGCGACCCATCACGCGACCAGCACGCTTGGTTTTACCGCCGACGTTGACCACGGTAACCGCGTCAACTTCCACCTTGAACACCAACTCAACCGCAGCCTTGATTTCCAGCTTGGTTGCATCGGTGCGCACCTTGAACGCGATTTGCTGATGCTTATCAGCAATGCGGGTGGCTTTTTCAGTGATTTGTGGAGCCAGAATGACTTGCAGCAAACGGTCCTGGGTATGAATCAGCGCGCTCATGCCAGCATCTCCTCAAGCTTCTTCACTGCGCCTGCAGTGGCAACAACATTGGGGAAACGCACCAGGCTGACCGGGTCAGCGTACTGGGCTTCTACCACCAGAACATTTGGCAGATTGCGGGAAGATAGGTACAAGTTCTCATCGAAACCATCGATCAGCACCAATACACCTTCGCCGTAACCCATGCCCTTGATTTTCTCGACCAGAGCCTTGGTTTTTGGCGTGTCGATGACGAATTCTTCGACCACGCTCAGACGTTCCTGACGCACCAGCTCGGACAAGATGGTACGCATACCAGCGCGATAAGCCTTGCGGTTTACCTTGTGGCTGAAATTTTCGTCAGGGCTGTTAGGGAATGCACGACCGCCTCCACGCCAGATCGGGCTGGAGCTCATACCGGCACGAGCGCGGCCCGTACCCTTTTGATTCCATGGCTTGTGGGTGGTGTGGCTAACATTGCCACGACCCAGCTGTGCGCGGGTTGCAGTGCGGGCATTGGCCATATAAGCCACTACCACTTGATGCACCAGCGCTTCGTTGAATTCGCGACCAAAGGTCACTTCAGACACTTCAACACCCTTTTTGGCGGGCTGACCGTTCTTATCAATTAGCTTGAGTTCCATTATGCGCTCGCTTTCGCTTTGATCGCTGGACGGACGACGACGTCACCACCCTTGGAACCAGGGATTGCACCCTTGATCAGCAGCAGGTTACGTTCAGCATCAACACGCACCACTTGCAGATTCTGCACAGTGGTTTTGACCGCACCGAGGTGGCCAGGCATACGCTTACCGGGGAATACACGGCCAGGATCCTGCGCCATACCGATGGAGCCAGGTACGTTGTGCGAACGGGAGTTACCGTGCGACGCACGGTTGGAACTGAAGTTGTGGCGCTTGATAGCACCAGCAAAACCCTTACCGATGGAGGTACCGGTCACATCGACCAGCTGACCAGCCTGGAACAATTCAACAGTGACGTTGCCGCCAACTGCATGATTCGCCAGAACTTCTTCAGTAACGGTGAATTCTTTCATGCCAGAACCGGCGATAACGCCAGCCTTAGCAAAATGGCCAGCCAGCGCCTTGCTTACACGGCTAGCGCGACGCTCACCAAAAGCAACTTGAACGGCGGTGTAGCCGTCGCTGCCTGGCGTTTTGATCTGTGTCACACGGTTAGGCACGACTTCCAGCACAGTTACCGGGATGCTTTCGCCATCTTCGGTAAATACGCGGGTCATACCCACCTTGCGACCAATAAGCCCTAAGCTCATGATCGTTTCCTTATAATAATTAAAGGGCTGATTACAATTGACCAGCCCGTTTACGAGAGGCCGGATTATATCCGACCACCCACTGATTTACAACAAGTTACAGCAAATTAAAGCTTGATCTCGACGTCGACACCTGCTGGCAGATCCAGCTTCATCAGTGCATCAACGGTCTTGTCGGTTGGATCCACGATATCCATCAGACGCTGATGGGTACGGATCTCGAATTGGTCACGCGAAGTCTTGTTGACGTGCGGGGAACGCAGGATGTCAAAACGTTCGATGCGGGTTGGTAGTGGTACTGGACCCTTGACCACAGCGCCAGTGCGCTTGGCAGTTTCTACGATTTCCAAAGCAGATTGATCGATCAGACGATAATCAAATGCTTTCAGACGGATACGGATTTTTTGAGCTGCCATGTTGATTCCTTTAAAGAGCGATGTTTCTAAAGAACGAAAAGGCCGCAAATCGTAATTTGCGGCCTCGCTTGTGACTACTTATTCAATAATTTTAGCGACGACACCAGCGCCAACGGTACGGCCACCTTCGCGGATCGCGAAACGCAGACCATCTTCCATCGCGATCGGCGCAATCAGCGCTACCGTAATCGACACGTTGTCACCAGGCATCACCATTTCAGTGCCCGCTGGCAGCTCAACCGCACCGGTCACATCGGTGGTACGGAAGTAGAACTGTGGACGGTAGCCGTTGAAGAATGGCGTGTGACGACCACCTTCGTCCTTGCCCAGCACATAGATCTCGGCAGCGAACTTGGTGTGTGGCTTGATGGAGCCGGTCTTGGCCAATACTTGACCACGCTCGACTTCTTCACGCTTGGTACCGCGCAGCAGTACGCCAACGTTATCACCCGCTTGACCTTGGTCCAGCAGCTTGCGGAACATTTCAACACCGGTACAGGTGGTCTTCAGCGTAGGCTTGATACCGACGATCTCGATTTCATCACCGACCTTGACGATGCCGCGCTCGATACGACCAGTCACCACAGTACCGCGACCGGAAATGGAGAATACGTCTTCCACAGGCATCAGGAACGTGCCGTCAATGGCGCGCTCTGGCGTAGGGATGTAGGAGTCCAGCGCTTCTGCCAGCTTGAAAATCGCGGGTTCGCCGATTTCGGATTGGTCGCCTTCCAGCGCCAGCTTCGCAGAACCGTGCACGATCGGGGTGTCGTCGCCTGGGAAGTCATACTTCGACAGCAACTCACGCACTTCCATCTCAACCAGTTCCAGCAACTCGGCGTCATCCACCATGTCAGCCTTGTTCAGGAACACGACGATGTAAGGAACACCCACCTGACGCGCCAGCAGGATGTGCTCGCGGGTCTGTGGCATCGGGCCGTCAGCAGCGGAACATACCAGGATCGCGCCGTCCATCTGCGCAGCACCCGTGATCATGTTCTTCACATAGTCAGCGTGGCCTGGACAGTCAACGTGCGCGTAGTGACGGCTTGCCGTCTCATACTCAACGTGAGCGGTGTTGATCGTGATACCACGGGCCTTCTCTTCCGGTGCCGCGTCAATCTGATCGTAAGCCTTCGCTTCACCACCAAACTTCTTCGACAGGATCGTCGTGATCGCCGCCGTCAAGGTCGTCTTGCCATGGTCTACGTGACCAATCGTCCCTACGTTCACGTGCGGCTTCGTCCGCTCAAATTTGCCTTTTGCCATTTTGTATTCCTTAATTGATCAATCTGTTTTAACAGTGTTATTTCTTGTTGATGATGGCTTCTGCCACATTACGCGGCGCTTCGTTGTAGTGCTTGAATTCCATCGAATAGGTCGCGCGACCTTGTGACAGAGAACGCACCACCGTCGAGTAACCGAACATCTCGGACAACGGAACTTCAGCGCGAATCGCCTTGCCGCCGCCCGGCAAATCTTCCATGCCCTGGATCACACCGCGACGCGAGGACAAGTCACCCATCACATCACCCATGTAATCTTCTGGCGTTTCCACTTCAACCGCCATGATAGGCTCCAGCAGCACCGCGTCACCCTTGCGCATACCTTCCTTGAACGCCATCGAAGCCGCCATCTTGAAGGCGTTTTCGTTGGAGTCAACGTCATGGTAGGAACCGTCGAACAAGGTAACTTTCACGTCCACAACCGGGAAGCCAGCCAGAATACCGGACGGGATGCTTTCCTTCAGACCCTTTTCAACTGCAGGGATGAATTCACGTGGCACGGTACCACCCTTGATGGCGTCCACGAACTCAAAGCCCTTACCAGCTTCGTTCGGCTCCATGATGATCCACACGTGACCGTACTGACCCTTACCACCGGATTGCTTGACGAACTTGCCTTCGACTTCGACCTTCTTCTTGATCGCTTCGCGGTAAGCCACTTGCGGCGCGCCAACGTTGGCTTCAACGTTGAATTCACGGCGCATACGGTCAACCAGAATTTCCAGGTGCAATTCACCCATACCGGAAATGATGGTCTGGCCGGATTCTTCATCGGAACGCACGCGGAAGGACGGGTCTTCCTGTGCCAGACGGCCCAGTGCGATACCCATCTTTTCCTGGTCAGCCTTGGTCTTGGGCTCAACAGCCACGTGGATCACAGGCTCAGGGAAAATCATGCGCTCAAGGATGATAGGCTTGGCGATATCAGACAGGGTTTCACCGGTGGTGACGTCTTTAAGGCCGATACAGGCGGCGATGTCGCCAGCCAGAATCTCGTCCACTTCCTGACGGTCATTGGCATGCATCTGCACGATACGGCCGATACGCTCTTTACGACCCTTGACGGAGTTGTAAACGGTATCGCCCTTCTTGAGCACGCCGGAGTAAACACGCACAAAGGTCAGCTGACCAACGAACGGGTCGGTCATCAGCTTGAATGCCAGCGCGGAGAAGCTCTCGCCATCATCGGCATTACGCGTGGTCGGCTCGCCATCATCGGACTCGCCCTTGACCGGTGGGATATCCACCGGCGATGGCAGGAACTGAACCACGGCATCCAGCATGCGCTGCACGCCCTTGTTCTTGAATGCGGAACCACACAGCATAGGCTGGATCTCGCCAGCGATGGTGCGGGTGCGCAAGCCCAGAACGATCTGCTCTTCAGATAACTCACCGTTTTCCAGATAAGCATTCATCAGGTCTTCACTCGCTTCTGCTGCGGATTCAACCATCTGCTCGCGCCATTTCTCAGCGATCGCCACCAAGTCCGCAGGAATGTCACTGTAAGTGAACTTCATGCCCTGGCTAGCCTCGTCCCAGATGATGGCTTTCATCTTGATCAGATCAACCACGCCGGTGAAGGTATCTTCCTTACCGATAGGCACGACGATAGGCACCGGGGTTGCCTTCAGGCGGGTGCGCATCTGCTCGACCACCTTGAAGAAATCAGCACCGGAACGGTCCATCTTGTTCACAAAGGCCAGACGTGGCACCTTGTACTTGTTAGCTTGACGCCATACGGTCTCGGACTGAGGCTGCACACCACCTACTGCGCAATACACCATACAGGCACCATCCAGCACACGCATGGAGCGCTCCACCTCAATGGTGAAGTCCACGTGACCCGGGGTATCGATGATGTTGAAGCGGTGCTCAGGCAAGGACAAGTCCATACCCTTCCAGAAACAGGTCGTCGCTGCCGAAGTAATGGTAATGCCGCGCTCTTGTTCCTGCTCCATCCAGTCCATGGTGGCAGCGCCATCATGCACTTCACCAATCTTATGGTTCACACCGGTGTAGAAAAGAATACGCTCGGTTGTCGTCGTCTTACCGGCGTCAATGTGCGCACTAATACCGATGTTACGGTAGCGTTCAATAGGGGTTTTACGAGCCACAGCAATTACCTTTTAGTGAATCTTACGGAGTGTTTAGAAGCGGAAATGCGAGAAGGCCTTGTTGGCTTCTGCCATACGGTGCACTTCTTCACGCTTCTTCATGGCAGAGCCGCGACCCTCGGAAGCTTCAACCAGCTCAGCAGCCAGACGCAGACCCATGGACTTCTCACCACGCTTGCGCGCAGCGTCACGCAGCCAGCGCATGGCCAGCGCGCTACGGCGACTTGGACGCACTTCAACTGGCACCTGGTAGTTGGCACCACCCACGCGGCGGCTCTTCACTTCCACGACTGGACGCAGATTGTTGATGGCAACAGTGAACACTTCCAGCGGATCTTTGCCGCTCTTGTTGGACACTTGTTCGAAAGCGCCGTACAGGATGCTTTCAGCGACAGACTTCTTGCCACCGGTCATCAGCACGTTAACGAACTTGGAAACTTCCTGGCTACCGAATTTTGGATCAGGCAGGATGTGGCGTTTGGGGACTTCTCTACGTCTAGGCATGGTTGTTTATTCCTTAAACTGATGCGGCTATTTACTTGGCCGCTTTAGGACGCTTGGCGCCGTACTTGGAGCGGGATTGCTTACGATCCTTCACGCCGGCGGTATCCAAGCTGCCACGCACCATGTGGTAACGCACACCTGGCAAGTCCTTGACACGACCGCCGCGCAGCAACACAACCGAGTGCTCCTGCAGGTTATGACCTTCACCGCCGATGTAGCTGATGACTTCGTAGCCATTGGTCAGGCGCACCTTGGCAACCTTACGCAATGCGGAGTTCGGCTTCTTTGGCGTAGTGGTGTAAACACGGGTACAAACGCCACGCTTTTGCGGGCAGCTTTCCAGTGCAGGCACCTTGCTTTTGCTGACGACTTTTACGCGCGGCTTGCGCACGAGTTGATTGATGGTTGGCATTGCTTATAGCCTTTTGTGTTAGCTCGCTAAAAATAACGGGACGGCGAGCCTCGCCATCCCGAAAAGCGTAGCATTCTATTTATGGTTCAAGATGTTGTCAAGCCGCGTCATCAGTGGTGACTTCCACTGTCGGCTCAATCAGCGGCTCGCTGCTTGCTACTACTGCATCCACGCCTGCTGCCTGGCGCCTGCGGGCTTCGTGATAAGCCAGACCGGTACCGGCTGGAATCAGACGACCCACGATGACGTTTTCCTTCAGACCGCGCAACTCATCGCGCTTGCCCAGGATGGCCGCTTCGGTCAGCACACGCGTGGTTTCCTGGAAGGAAGCCGCGGAGATGAACGAATCGGTCGACAGCGATGCCTTGGTAATGCCCAGCAGCACATACTCGAACGTTGCTGGACGCTTGTCTTCTGCGATCACGCGTTCATTTTCGGTCAGCACATCGGCACGCTCGACCTGTTCACCCATGATGAAGTTGGTGTCGCCCGCATCACTGATACGCACACGACGCAACATCTGACGCACGATCACTTCAATGTGCTTGTCATTGATCTTCACGCCTTGCAGACGGTAAACGTCCTGCACTTCGTCGATGATGTAACGCGCCAGGGCTTCACGGCCTTGCAAACGCAGAATATCTTGTGGATCCGCCGGACCGTCAACGATAGGCTCGCCCTTGGTGACCACCTGACCGTCATGCACGGTCACGTGCTTGTCCTTGGGGATCAGGAACTCGCTGACCATGCCGTCCAGGTCGGTAATGACCAGACGCTGCTTACCCTTGGTGTCCTTACCGAACGAAGCGGTACCGGTAACTTCAGCCAACAGGCCGGCATCCTTAGGCGAACGCGCTTCGAACAGCTCGGCCACGCGTGGCAGACCGCCGGTAATGTCACGGGTCTTGGACGACTCTTGCGGGATACGTGCCAGCACTTCACCCACGCCTACATCCTGACCGTCCTTGACGGTGATGATGCAGCCCAACTGGAAGGTGATGTTGACGGACTGATCACCACCGGCGATCTTGACCTCGACACCATTGGCATCCAGCAGCTTGACCTGTGGACGCAAGCCCTTGGACTGACCTGCACGCTGCTTGGGATCGATGACCACCAGCGAGGACAGACCGGTCACATCGTCGATCTGCTTGGCCACGGTCACGCCTTCTTCGACGTTCTCGAACTTCACACGACCAGCGTACTCGGTGATGATAGGACGCGTATGCGGATCCCAGGTAGCCAGTGCCTGGCCAGCCTTGACCTGCTTACCGTCGCCTACCACTAGCGTGGCGCCGTAAGGCACTTTGTGACGCTCGCGCTCGCGGCCGTTCTCGTCCTGGATGATGGCTTCGCCATTACGCGAAATCACCACCTGGTCGCCACGCGCATTGGTGACATAGCGCATGGTGGCGTTGAAACGCAGCACGCCATTGGACTTGCTCTCGACCTGGCTCACCGAAGCGGTACGCGATACCGCGCCGCCGATGTGGAAGGTACGCATGGTCAGCTGGGTACCAGGCTCACCGATGGATTGTGCCGCGATCACGCCGACGGCTTCACCCATGTTGATCAGCTTGCCACGACCCAGGTCACGACCGTAACACTTGGCGCAGATGCCGTAGCGGGTATCGCAAGTCAGTGCAGTACGCACCTTGACTTCGTCGATACCCAGGGCATCGATATGCTCGACTTCATCTTCGGTCAGCAGCGTACCGGCCGGGTAGACCACCGCCTGGGTTTCCGGGTGCAATACATCCAGCGCCGTGGTACGGCCCAGAATACGGTCATGCAGCGGCTCGACCACTTCACCGCCCTTGACCAGCGCCTTGGTGACCAGCCCTTCGACGGTACCGCAATCGTGCTCGGTGACCACCAGATCCTGAGTCACATCGACCAGGCGACGTGTCAGGTAACCAGAGTTCGCAGTCTTCAGCGCCGTATCGGCCAGACCCTTACGCGCACCGTGGGTGGAAATAAAGTACTGCAACACGTTCAGACCATCGCGGAAGTTCGCAATGATAGGCGTTTCAATGATGGAGCCATCCGGCTTGGCCATCAGGCCACGCATACCGGCCAGCTGACGTACCTGAGCAGCGGAGCCTCGCGCACCGGAGTCGGCCATCATGTAAATGGCGTTGAACGACTCCTGACGCATGACCTTGCCTTCCTTGGTCATGATCTGCTTGCCATCCACGTCCAGCACGTCTTCTTCGCGCAATTGCTTCATCATGGCGTCGGCGACCTTGTCACCGGCACGACCCCAGATATCCACCACCTTGTTATAGCGCTCGCCCTGCGTCACCAGACCGGATACATATTGGTCTTCGATTTCCTTGACTTCCGCTTCAGCAGCAGCAACCAGCTGCTCCTTCTCTGGAGGGACCAGCATGTCATTGATACTGATCGAGATACCAGCACGCGTTGCGTAGCTGTAACCGGTGTACATGAGCTTGTCGGCAAAGATCACGGTTTCGCGGATGCCCACCTTACGGAAGCTGGCATTGATCAGACGCGAGATCTCTTTCTTCTTGAGCGCCTTGTCGATCACGCTGAACGGCAGACCAGCCGGCAGGATTTCGGACAGCAGGGCACGACCGACCGTGGTTTCGTAACGGTTGATCTTCTCGTGCTTGGTGCCGTCGAGATCCAGCTCGTATTCCTTGATACGCACGGTGATGCGCGCATGCAGGTCGATGTGGCCGCCGTCATAGACGCGCTGCACTTCATTGACGTTGGCAAAACGCATGCCCTGACCACGTGCGTTGATCTTTTCGCGGGTCATGTAGTACAGACCCAACACGATATCCTGCGACGGCACGATGATAGGTTCGCCGTTGGCTGGGGATAGCACGTTGTTGGAGGCCAGCATCAGCGTGCGGGCTTCCATCTGCGCTTCCAGCGACAGCGGCACGTGGACCGCCATCTGGTCACCGTCAAAGTCGGCATTGAATGCCGCACAAACCAGCGGATGCAGCTGGATCGCCTTGCCTTCGATCAGCACAGGCTCGAACGCCTGGATGCCCAGACGGTGCAGCGTAGGTGCGCGGTTCAGCAACACCGGATGCTCGCGGATCACGTCTTCGAGGATATCCCAGACTTCTGGTCCTTCCTCTTCAACCTTCTTCTTGGCTGCCTTGATGGTGGTCGCCAGGCCCAGCACTTCCAGCTTGTGGAAAATGAACGGCTTGAACAGTTCCAGCGCCATCTTCTTGGGCAGGCCGCACTGATGCAGCTTGAGCTGTGGGCCGACCACGATCACGGAACGACCGGAGTAGTCCACGCGCTTGCCAAGCAGGTTCTGACGGAAACGACCGCCCTTGCCCTTGATCATGTCAGCCAGGGACTTCAGTGGACGCTTGTTGGCGCCGGTCATGACCTTGCCACGACGGCCGTTATCCAGCAGCGAATCCACGGCTTCCTGCAGCATGCGCTTTTCGTTACGCACGATGATTTCAGGCGCCTTCAGCTCCAACAATCTCTTGAGACGGTTGTTACGGTTGATGACGCGGCGATACAGATCGTTCAGGTCGGAGGTCGCGAAGCGGCCACCATCCAGTGGTACCAATGGGCGCAGCTCTGGTGGCAGCACAGGCAGCACTTCCAGGATCATCCACTCCGGCTTGATGCCGGACTTCTGGAACGCTTCCAGCACCTTCAGGCGCTTGGCGATCTTCTTGATCTTGGCTTCGGAACCGGTTTCACCCAGGTCACGGCGCAGCTTCTCGATCTCGGTATGCACGTCCATGGTACGCAGCAGTTCGCGTACTGCTTCTGCACCCATGACCGCATTGAACTCATCGCCGTACTCTTCCAGCTTGGCCAGATAGTCGTCTTCGGTGAGCAACTGACCACGCGTCAGCGGGGTCATGCCTGGATCGATCACAATGAATGCTTCGAAATACAGCACACGCTCGATATCACGCAATGCGATATCCAGCACCATGCCCAGACGGCTAGGCAGGGACTTCAGGAACCAGATGTGCGCGACTGGCGATGCCAGCTCGATGTGCGCCATGCGCTCGCGACGCACCTTGGACAGCGTGACTTCAACGCCGCACTTCTCGCAGATCACACCACGGTGCTTGAGGCGCTTGTACTTGCCGCACAGGCATTCGTAATCCTTGATCGGGCCAAAGATCTTGGCGCAGAACAGGCCATCACGCTCAGGCTTGAAGGTACGGTAGTTGATGGTCTCTGGCTTCTTCACTTCGCCATAGGACCAGGAACGGATCTTCTCTGGAGAAGCCAGCGCGATCTTGATCGCGTCAAACTCTTCTTCCTGAGTTACCTGCTTAAATAAGTCTAATAGAGCTTTCACGCGGGTTCTCCTTAATTACGATCCAGGTCAATGTCGATAGCGAGCGAACGGATTTCCTTCACCAGCACGTTGAACGATTCCGGCATGCCGGCATCGATCTTGTGCTCGCCCTTGACGATGTTCTCGTACACCTTGGTACGGCCAGACACATCATCCGACTTGACCGTGAGCATTTCCTGCAGCGTGTACGACGCGCCGTATGCCTCCAGTGCCCATACTTCCATCTCACCGAAGCGCTGACCACCGAACTGGGCTTTACCACCCAGCGGCTGTTGCGTCACCAGCGAGTAAGGACCGGTGGAACGCGCGTGCATCTTGTCATCGACCAGGTGATGCAGCTTCAGCACGTGCATGTAACCCACGGTAACTGGACGCTCGAAGTACTCACCGCTACGACCATCGATCAGGCGCACTTGCGTCTTGCCAGCAGCGAATTGCAGCTGCTTGGTACGCGCGTCGTCATCCGGGAACGCCAGATCCAGCATGGCACGGATATCCAGCTCGGTAGCACCGTCGAACACCGGGGTCGCGAACGGCACGCCCTTTTGCAGGTTCTTGGCCAGATCGAACACTTCAACGTCGGTCAGCGACTGGATGTCTTCCTTCTTGCCGCTGCTGCTGTTGTAGATCTTGTCGAGGAAGTCACGCACTTCGGCGGCCTTGGCTTCTGCCTGCAGCATGGAACCGATGCGCATGCCCAGACCCTTGGCAGCCCAACCTAGGTGGACTTCCAGGATCTGACCGATGTTCATACGCGAAGGTACGCCCAGCGGGTTCAGCACGATGTCCATCGGCGTACCGTCGGCCATGTGTGGCATGTCTTCCACAGGCACGATCTTGGAGACCACACCCTTGTTACCGTGACGACCGGCCATCTTGTCACCAGGTTGAATGCGACGCTTGACGGCCAGGTAGACCTTGACCATCTTCTGCACGCCAGGCGACAGTTCATCGCCTTGGGTCAGCTTACGCTTCTTCTCTTCGAACTTGTTGTCGAATTCCTTGCGTGCCTGCTCCAGGCTGTCCTTCAGCTGCTCCAGCTGGCGAGCGGCATCTTCATCCGACAGGCGGATGTCGAACCAGTCATAGCGGCCGATATCTTCCAGATATTCAGCGCTGAGCACTTCGCCCTTCTTGAGCTTCTTGGGACCGCCGGTCGCCGTCTTGCCTTCCAGCAGGCGGCGGATACGGCCGAACGCGTCGTCTTCCACGATACGCATCTGGTCGGCCAGGTCTTTCTTGTAGTGATCCAGCTGATCGTCGATGATCTGCTGAGCACGTGCATCACGGTCTATGCCTTCACGCGTGAACACTTGCACGTCGATGATGGTGCCGGACATACCGGAAGGTACGCGCAGCGAGGTGTCCTTCACATCGGACGCCTTTTCACCGAAGATCGCACGCAGCAGCTTTTCTTCAGGCGTGAGCTGGGTTTCGCCCTTAGGCGTCACCTTGCCGACCAGCACATCACCGGCTTCGACTTCAGCACCGATGTAGATGATGCCGGAATCATCCAGACGGCCCAGCATGCGCTCGGACAGATTGGAGATGTCGCGGGTGATCTCTTCAGGGCCCAGCTTGGTGTCACGTGCCACCACCGACAGCTCTTCGATGTGGATCGAGGTGTAACGGTCATCAGCCACCACACGCTCGGAGATCAGGATCGAGTCTTCGAAGTTGTAGCCGTTCCATGGCATGAACGCCACCAGCATGTTCTGACCCAGTGCCAACTCGCCCATATCGGTCGACGCACCATCGGCGATCACGTCGCCACGCGATAACTGGTCACCAATATTGACCAGCGGACGCTGGTTGATGTTGGTGTTCTGGTTGGAGCGGGTGTACTTGGTCAGGTTGTAGATGTCCACACCGACTTCGCCAGCACCGGCTTCCTCATCGTTCACACGCACCACGATACGTCCGGAGTCGACGTAGTCCACAGTACCGCCACGGCGGGCGATAACGACCGTACCGGAGTCGACCGCAACGGTACGCTCGATACCGGTACCCACCACGGCTTTTTCAGCACGCAGGCATGGCACCGCTTGACGCTGCATGTTGGCACCCATCAATGCGCGGTTCGCGTCATCGTGCTCCAGGAACGGGATCAGCGAGGCTGCAACGGACACGATCTGGCCTGGTGCCACGTCCATGTACTGCACGCGATCCGGCTGCGACATGGTGAATTCGTTGTGGTGACGCGCGGAGATCAGGTCTTCCTTGAAATGACCGTTCGCATCCAACTCGGAGTTGGCCTGCGCGATCATGTACTTGCTTTCCTCGATGGCCGACAGGTAATCGATGGTGTCACTGACCTTGTTAGCCTCGACCTTGCGGTACGGGGTTTCCAGGAAGCCGTACTGGTTGGTACGTGCATACAGCGCCAGGGAGTTGATCAGACCGATGTTCGGGCCTTCCGGCGTTTCGATCGGGCAGACACGGCCATAGTGGGTGGTGTGTACGTCACGCACTTCAAAACCAGCGCGCTCGCGCGTCAGACCGCCAGGGCCAAGTGCCGATACACGGCGCTTGTGGGTGATCTCGGACAGCGGATTGGTCTGGTCCATGAACTGCGACAGTTGCGAGGAACCGAAGAATTCACGGATCGCGCTCGATACTGGCTTGGCATTGATCAGGTCGTGCGGCATCAGGTTCTCGGATTCCGCTTGCGACAAACGCTCCTTCACGGCACGCTCGACACGCACCAGACCGGCACGGAACTGGTTCTCTGCCAGCTCGCCTACGGAACGGATACGACGGTTACCCAGGTGATCGATGTCATCGATCTCGCCACGGCCATTGCGCAGTTCCAGCAACACGGCTACTACGGCCAGGATATCGTCATTGCACAGCACGCCAGCACCTTCGGCGCCTTGTGGACCGACGCGTTCCAGGAAGCGGCGCTGCCAGGCTGGCGAACGCTCTTCGTTCTTGTCTGGATAGACACGGCGGTTGAACTTCATGCGGCCGACCACCGACAGGTCATAACGGTCTGCATTGAAGAACAAGCCATCAAACAGGGCTTCCACGGCGTCTTCGGTTGGCGGTTCGCCAGGACGCATCATGCGGTAGATGGCAACACGTGCACTGTACTGGTCGGGGATCTCATCGATGCGCAGTGTTTGCGAGATGTAATCGCCATGATCCAGATCGTTGGAGTACAGGGTGTTGATCTGGGCGATGCTGGCAGCACGCAGCTTTTCCAGCAGCGTCTCGGTGATCTCGTCGTTGGCGCTGGCCACGACTTCACCACTGTCGGTATCGACGATGTTCTTGCTCAGCGCACGACCCAGCAGGAATTCTTCCGGCACCGGGATCTTGCTGATGCCAGCCTTTTCCATGTCGCGGATATGCTTGACGGTGATGCGCTTGTCCTTGGCGACCAGCACGCTGCCGTCCTTGGCCAGGATGTCGAACTTGGCGACTTCGCCACGCAGGCGCTCAGGCACCAGCTCGAACAGCACGCTGTCCTTGGTCAGGTGGAAGGTGTCCAGATCGTAGAAGGTGTCCAGGATCTGTTCAGGGTTGTAACCCAGTGCCTTGAGCAGAATGGTGACTGGCATCTTGCGTCTACGGTCGACGCGGAAATACAGGTAATCCTTGGGATCGAATTCGAAGTCCAGCCAGGAGCCGCGGTAAGGGATCACGCGGGCAGAGAACAGCAGTTTGCCGGAACTATGGGTTTTACCACGGTCATGCTCAAAGAACACGCCCGGGCTACGGTGCAGCTGCGACACGATGACGCGCTCGGTACCATTGATCACAAAGGAACCGTTTTCGGTCATGAGCGGCAGTTCGCCCATGTACACTTCCTGCTCCTTGACTTCCTTGACGGTAGGCTTGGAGGCTTCCTTGTCCATGATGGTCAGACGGACTTTGACGCGCAATGGCGCGGCATAGGTCAAACCACGTTGCTGACATTCTTTGACATCGAACGGCTCTGCGCCCAGCGTATAGCTGACATAGTCGAGACGCGCATTGCCGGAATGGCTGACGATCGGGAATACCGAGCTGAACGTCGCTTGCAGACCTTCACTCAGCCGCTTGTCAGCGGGAACATCGGTCTGCAGAAAAGCTTTGTACGATTCCAGCTGCATTGCCAGCAGGTATGGAACCTCCTGCACGCTCTCGCGTTTGGCAAAGCTTTTACGAATGCGTTTCTTCTCGGTAAAGGAATAGCTCATAGCATCTCCTGGAGGGGTAAAGGGCAGGAAATAGCACACTGAAACAATGCGCTATGTTCTACCATTTCAAAAATGCACAAGGCTGGCGGTCTCCCGCCAGCCTCTACTACGGTCTAACAGCGATTACTTGATTTCGCCGGTAGCGCCAGCTTCGATCAGCTTCTTCAGTGCAGCGTCAGCATCAGCCTTGGATACGCCTTCCTTAACAGCCTTAGGTGCGCCGTCAACCAGGTCCTTGGCTTCCTTCAGGCCCAGAGCGGTCAGCTCACGAACAGCCTTAATTACGCCAACCTTGTTGTCACCAGCACCGGTCAGGATCACGTCGAACTCGGTCTTTTCTTCAACTGCAGCTGCAGCAGCAGCTGGAGCGGCAGCAACAGCAACAGCGGCAGCTGCTGCGGATACGCCAAACTTCTCTTCCATTTCCTTGATCAGTTCGGACAGGTCCAGAACCGACATGGAAGCGATTGCGTCAAGAATTTCTGCTTTGGAAATTGCCATTTGTAACTACTCCTAAATTAATATTGATTGATGCTGTTAACAGCTTAAGCAGCTTGCTTTTGATCACGCACCGCAGCCAGGCCACGCACAAAGCTGGTAGGTACCTCGTTGAGGGTACGTACGAACTTGGCGATCGGAGCTTGCATGGTGCCGAGCAACATAGACAGCAACTCTTCACGGCTAGGCATGGAGGCCAGCGCTTTCACGCCGTTCACATCCATCACCTGGTTAGGCATCGCGCCAGCCTTGATCACGAACTTGTCATTGGTCTTGGCAAAGTCACTGAGGACCTTTGCTGCAGATACCGGGTCGGTAGAAATACCGAACACCAGTGGACCGACCATTTGATCAGCGAGGCCAGCAAACGGAGTACCGTCAACAGCACGGCGTACCAGGGTGTTCTTCAACACACGCAGGTAAACTCCGGATTTTCTGGCTTCGGCGCGCAACTTGGTCATCGCACCAACTTCCAATCCGCGATACTCGGCGACGATGATTGCCTGTGCCTGAGCGACTTGCGCGCTGACTTCAGCAACAACTGCCTTTTTCTCTTCAAGATTAAGACTCAAGGTCTTCTCCTTCCGTTAATTAAGCTTGCACCAGCTCCCGCCAGCACAAACCCTACACGGCGACCTGTCATCAGGAATACTTATTCAGCATTTAACCTGTTTCGGGAACACCATCTGCGCAGGGTTCAGGGTGTTGCAGCCAGAGGTCAAGAACACGATCTGTTCCGACACCCAACCACATCACCACTTCCATTAAGCACTCATCCAGAACGTTGCCGTTCCGCCAGCACCCCTACGGTCTTTGATAACCCCACCAGCTTCGATGCACTGAAACTGGGGGCCCAAAGTTCTTGCTACCAGCCGAAATGGCTGACTTATTCAAATCCGATCAGGCCAGATTGGACTGATCGACGCGCACGCCCACACCCATGGTGCTGGATACGCTTAATTTCTTCAGGTAGATACCCTTGCTGGAAGCTGGCTTGGCCTTGTTCAGCGCATCGACCAGAGCCACCAGATTGCCCTGCAGTGCTTCAACCGGGAAAGAGGCACGACCGATGGTGCAATGGATGATGCCACCCTTGTCGGTACGGTATTGCACTTGACCAGCCTTAGCGTTCTTGACAGCTTCGGCGACATTCGGGGTCACGGTGCCAACCTTGGGGTTAGGCATCAGGCCACGTGGGCCCAGAACCTGACCCAGTTGACCAACGATACGCATGGCATCTGGCGTCGCGATCGCGATATCGAAATCCAGCATGCCACCCTTGACTTGTTCAGCCAGGTCGTCAAAACCGACGATGTCAGCACCTGCCGCCTTGGCAGCTTCAGCCTGTGCGCCCTGTGCGAACACGGCTACACGCTTGGTTTTGCCGGTACCGTTAGGCAGCACCAGAGCACCACGCACCAACTGGTCGGATTTACGTGCATCGATACCCAGGTTGATCACTGCATCGACGGATTCGTCGAATTTGGCAGTAGCCGTCTCTTTGATTAGCGCCAACGCTTCAGCAACAGGGTACAGCTTGGTACGGTCTACTTTGGCGCGCAGCGCTTCAGCTCGTTTGGAAATTGCCATGTTATACACCCTCCACTTCAATACCCATGCTGCGTGCACTGCCAGCGATCGTACGAACCGCAGCATCCATATCGGAAGCGGTCAGGTCCGGCATCTTGGTCTTGGCGATCTCTTCCGCTTGTGCGCGGCTGATCTTGCCTACCTTGTCGGTATGAGGACGTGGGGAACCCTTGTCGATCTTGGCAGCCTTCTTGATCAGGATGGTCGCCGGTGGCGTCTTCATGATGAAGGTGAAGCTCTTGTCAGCGAAAGCGGTGATCACGACTGGGATCGGCAGACCTGGCTCCACGCCTTGGGTCGCGGCGTTGAACGCCTTACAGAACTCCATGATGTTCAGACCGCGCTGACCCAGTGCTGGACCAACAGGTGGGCTTGGGTTGGCTTTACCTGCAGGGATCTGCAGTTTGATGTAGCCGATGACTTTCTTTGCCATGCTTGACTCCTTGGGTGCAAACGCTCGGATGAGCTCCCCATATGGTTGAATTCAGCGCCTGAGCGCTACTTGGTACTACCAATGATACAACTGCTTTTATTACTTGCTTGCTTCGTGACCCAAACACGCATCCGCGATGCTTTGGTCAAAATGCCTGATCAAAACCCTTGCCGCTTAAACTTCGCGCTCCACTTAAACTTCGCGCTCGACTTGGGTGAAATCCAGCTCCACCGGGGTAGCACGACCAAAAATGGTCACATTGACGCGCAGCTTGCTCTTTTCGTAATTGACGTCTTCCACATTGCCGGAGAAGTCCTTGAACGGGCCGTCGATGACACGCACGGACTCGCCCTTTTCGAAGGTGAGCTTTTGTGCCGGGTTGTTCTTGCTGTCATCCATGCGCTGCAGAATGATATCGACTTCTTTATCTTTGATCGGCGTAGGCTTCTGCGCACTACCGCCAATGAACGAGGTGACGCGTGGCGTGCTCTTGACCAGATGCCAGCTCTCGTCGTTCATCTCCATCTGCACCAGCACATAGCCCGGATACAGCTTGCGTTCAGTGATGGACTTCTGGCCGCCCTTCATCTCCACGACCTCTTCAACGGGAACGAGGATCTGACCGAACATGTCCTGCATGTTGTGGCGAGCGATACGCTCTTCCAAACCGCGCAGAACGGACTTCTCATAACCGGAAAATGCCTGTACGGCGTACCATCGCATTGCCATGAATTAACCTCTTCCCATCAACTTCTGCACGGCCCAGAGGAAACCGACATCGACTATCCACAAGAAAATCGCCATCACCAGAACCAGAACGAACACGATCAACGTGGTCTGTGTGGTCTCTTTGCGGCTAGGCCAAACGACCTTGCGCGTTTCGGCCACAGATTCACGCGAAAAAGCGAACGCCTGCTGACCCAACACCGTCGTCCATAACACCGCCAGCGCAGCCGCAATACCCGCCATCACAGCAAGAATGCGCAGCACCAGAGCCTGTTCTGCCAGCACATAAAAGCCGGCCAAGCCTGCCGCCAATAGCAGCAGAGCAAGCACCAGCTTGATTTTTTCGGTCATAGTTTTTACTTAAAAGTGGCAGGCCAGGAGGGTCTCGAACCCCCAACCCTCGGTTTTGGAGACCGATACTCTGCCAATTGAGCTACTGGCCTGTAATCGTTGCAAATGCAGAAGGGCCACACACCGTGCAGCCCATCGCATTAAGTGACTACTTATTCAATAATTTTAGCGACGACACCAGCACCAACGGTACGGCCACCTTCGCGGATCGCGAAACGCAGACCATCTTCCATCGCGATCGGCGCAATCAGCGCTACCGTAATCGACACGTTGTCACCAGGCATCACCATTTCAGTGCCCGCTGGCAGCTCAACCGCACCGGTCACATCGGTGGTACGGAAGTAGAACTGTGGACGGTAGCCGTTGAAGAATGGCGTGTGACGACCACCTTCGTCCTTGCCCAGCACATAGATCTCGGCAGCGAACTTGGTGTGTGGCTTGATGGAGCCGGTCTTGGCCAATACTTGACCACGCTCGACTTCTTCACGCTTGGTACCGCGCAGCAGTACGCCAACGTTATCACCCGCTTGACCTTGGTCCAGCAGCTTGCGGAACATTTCAACACCGGTACAGGTGGTCTTCAGCGTAGGCTTGATACCGACGATCTCGATTTCATCACCGACCTTGACGATGCCGCGCTCGATACGACCAGTCACCACAGTACCGCGACCGGAAATGGAGAATACGTCTTCCACAGGCATCAGGAACGTGCCGTCAATGGCGCGCTCTGGCGTAGGGATGTAGGAGTCCAGCGCTTCTGCCAGCTTGAAAATCGCGGGTTCGCCGATTTCGGATTGGTCGCCTTCCAGCGCCAGCTTCGCAGAACCGTGCACGATCGGGGTGTCGTCGCCTGGGAAGTCATACTTCGACAGCAACTCACGCACTTCCATCTCAACCAGTTCCAGCAACTCGGCGTCATCCACCATGTCAGCCTTGTTCAGGAACACGACGATGTAAGGAACACCCACCTGACGCGCCAGCAGGATGTGCTCGCGGGTCTGTGGCATCGGGCCGTCAGCAGCGGAACATACCAGGATCGCGCCGTCCATCTGCGCAGCACCCGTGATCATGTTCTTCACATAGTCAGCGTGGCCTGGACAGTCAACGTGCGCGTAGTGACGGCTTGCCGTCTCATACTCAACGTGAGCGGTGTTGATCGTGATACCACGGGCCTTCTCTTCCGGTGCCGCGTCAATCTGATCGTAAGCCTTCGCTTCACCACCAAACTTCTTCGACAGGATCGTCGTGATCGCCGCCGTCAAGGTCGTCTTGCCATGGTCTACGTGACCAATCGTCCCTACGTTCACGTGCGGCTTCGTCCGCTCAAATTTGCCTTTTGCCATAACCGTATCCTTTAACCGACTGCTATCAAGTTAATGAAGTAGTGCAACTTACGCATCTACACTGTGCGCATCAACACCAAGTAAATGGTGCCCATGGCGGGAATCGGACCCGCGACCTCTCCCTTACCAAGGGAGTGCTCTACCACTGAGCCACATGGGCGTTTAATCTTCAAAACCACTGGAGCGGGCGACGAGGTTCGAACTCGCGACATCTTGCTTGGAAGGCAAGTGCTCTACCAACTGAGCTACACCCGCATGCCCGCATTTCCAACGCCTACTGGCTCACAACGAATATTTGGTGGAGAGGGCTGGATTCGAACCAGCGTACTCTGAGAGAACGGATTTACAGTCCGTCGCCTTTAACCACTCGGCCACCTCTCCCAAACGAGCCCGAGATTATGCTGATTTTAGTTTTGCCTGTCAAACGCTATCACGCATCAATCTGCACAAAAGCACTAACCGGCAAAACAGTATCTAGCACACCAGAAATGGTGCCGGATGTCGGAATCGAACCAACGACCTTCTGATTACAAATCAGCTGCTCTACCAACTGAGCTAATCCGGCTTACGACAACGGGCGTCTCGAGCGGCGCCCATTATAGATTATTTGACGATGGTCAATGTTGGCTTTTTAGGAGATTCCGGCAGCACTGCCTCAGGCGTTGAATCTTCTGCCACTTCAGGCTCTGGCTCAAAGAACATGCCATGGCCATTTTCACGGGCATAGATACCGCGCACAGCCGAAATAGGCACATACAGCGAGGTGGACACGCCCGAGAAACGGGCAGAAAAGCTGATGGCATCGTTGCTCATCTGCAGATCCTTGGTAGCCGCCGGCCCCAGGTTGAGCACGATCTCGCCATCCTTCACATACGCCATCGGCACCCGCGTCTGACCATTCACGGTCACCAGCAGATGCGGGGTGTAGCCATTATCCACGCACCACTCGAACAGGGCGCGAATCAGATAAGGCTTGGTGGAGGTCGGCTCGCTCAATCCGGCGGCACTCAATTCCGAACCGCCTGCATCAACGACGCATGGCCTTTTCAGACGGGGTCATCGCTTCGATGTATGCAGGGCGCGAGAAGATACGTTCGGCATACTTCAACAGTGGCGCTGCCTGCTTGGGCAGTTCGATACCATAGTGACCAAGACGCCACAGCAGCGGCGTGATGGCCACATCCAGCATGGAGAACTCGTCCCCCAGGATGTATTGCTGGCGGCTGAACAAGGGCACGATCTGGGTCAGGTTGTCACGAATCGCAGCGCGGCCTTCGTCAGCCAGCTTGGCATCTCCGGACTCGATGGACTTGATGTGACTGAACAACTGGTCTTCAAAATTGTGCAGGAACAGGCGGGCACGGGCACGCATGACCGGGTCAGCCGGCATCAACTGCGGATGCGGAAAACGCTCATCGATATATTCGTTGATGATGTTGGCCTGCTCCAGCACTAGGTCACGCTCGACCAGCACAGGCACGGTATTGTGCGGATTGATGACTGCCAGATCCTCAGGCTTGTTGGCCAGATCCACATCGATCACCTGAAAGTCCATGCCCTTCTCGAACAACACAAAACGGCAGCGGTGACTGTATGGGTCTGTAGTACCTGAATATAAGGTCATCATAATGGTGTAATCCTGCTTTCTTTTAAATCTCGACGCTCAAACGCCTTGGTGGTCGGACGCCCCGATAGCTCGAGGCCTGGGTGCATAGACCCTGAGTGCATAGACCCTGAGTGCCTAGACCCTGAGTGCATAGACCCTGAGTGCATAGGGTTAATGCACGTCTTTCCAGAATTCTTTCTTAAGGTAGTAGCTGACAATGAACATGAGGCCCAGGAACAGCAGCACGATCACGCCCAACTGCAGGCGCTTGCCCTTGCTCGGCTCGGACATGAACACCATGTAATTCACCAGATCAGCGATGGTGGCATCATATTCTGCAGGCGATATCTTGCCCGGCTTATCCAGCACCAGTTGCTTGACTTCGGTTTCATGACCATGCGCATCACGTTTCAATTCGGTCTTCAGCACCTGCTGACCCTGCAATTCCCACAACACATGCGGCATGGCCACCTTGTCGTAGACGGTGTTGTTCCAACCGGTAGGGCGGGCGCTATCACGGTAGAAACCGCGCAGATAGGTATACAACCAATCTGCACCGCGTGCACGCGCTTCCACGGTCAGGTCCGGCGGCTGCGCGCCGAACCAGGCTTTGGCATCCTTGGCAGGCATCACCACTTTCATGGTATCGCCGACCTTGGCACCAGTCAGCACCAGGTTATCCTTGATCTGTGCTTCGGTCAGCCCGATATCGACCAGTCGGTTGTAGCGCATATAGGCAGCACTATGGCAGTTCAGGCAGTAGTTGACGAACACACGCGCACCGCGCTGCAAGGATGCCTGATTACTGGCATCGATAGGCGCTCTATCCAGATGCACCTCAGCCTCACTCGCCACCCCAGCCAGAGGCTGCCACAAGGCCAGTAGCAAACCGCACAACATGCCCAACTGTTTCATTTCTGCGAACTTCATGCGGTCACCCTTTCCGGCACAGCCTTGGTCTTGTCGCGGCTGCTATACCAAGGCATCAGAACAAAGAACAGGAAGTAGACAAGGGTGAAGATACGCGCCACCACCGTTGCCACATCCGCACCACCCACAATGGCCACATCCGCGCCAAAGGTGCCCCACACATTGGAGGGCTTGGTGCCCAGATAACCGAGGACGATGAAACTCACCACAAAAGCGGCCAGCCAGGATTTGTAAAGGTTGCCACGATAGCGTATGGATTTCACCGGACTACGGTCCAGCCAGGGCAGCAGCGCAAAGATCACCACCGACAAGCCCATGGCGGCAACGCCAGGGAACTGCGAATTCATGATGGGCGGCACCGCACGCAGAATCGAGTAATACGGCGTGAAATACCAGACTGGCGCAATATGGGCGGGCGTCTTCAGCGGATCGGCCGGGATGAAATTATTGGCCTCCAGGAAGTAGCCGCCCATCTCCGGGGCAAAGAACAGCACCGCAGAAAACACCATCAGAAACACCGTCACACCGACGATATCCTTCACTGTGTAATACGGGTGGAACGGGATGCCATCCAAAGGAATATGCGTGACCGGGTCCTTGTGCTTCTTGATCTCCACACCATCAGGATTGTTGGAACCGACTTCATGCAAGGCGATGATGTGCGCAACCACCAGGCCCAGCAACACCAAAGGCAATGCGATCACGTGGAAAGCGAAGAACCGGTTCAGCGTCGCGTCCGACACGGTGTAATCACCGCGCAGCCAAAGCGCCACATCCGGACCGATGAGCGGGATGGAAGCAAACAGATTGATGATCACCTGAGCACCCCAGTAGGACATCTGCCCCCAAGGCAGCAGATAGCCAAAGAAGGCCTCACCCATCAGCACCAGGAAGATACCCACCCCGAACAACCAGATCAGCTCGCGCGGATTGCGGTAGGAACCATAGATCAGGCCACGGAACATGTGCAGGTAGACCACCACGAAGAACATGGATGCGCCCGTGGAGTGCATGTAGCGGATCAGCCAACCCCAGGACACATCACGCATGATGTATTCCACCGAAGCAAATGCCAGATCAGCATCCGGCTTGTAGTTCATGGTCAGAAAGATGCCGGTCAGGATCTGCAGCACCAGCACCAGCAGCGCCAGTGAGCCGAAGAAATACCAGAAGTTGAAATTCTTGGGCGCGTAATACTCGGTCAGGTGCGCCTTCAGGTTAGAAGTCAACGGGAAACGCTGATCGACCCAGCCCAGTACGGAGGTCATGTACTTACCCATGGCTATGCTTCTCCTTGCGCATCAACACCGACGACCAACAGGCCATCCGTTACGTATTTGTGTGGTGGCACCACCAGATTCACAGGCGCAGGCGACCCCTTGAACACGCGCCCGGCAAGATCGAACTTGGAGCCATGGCATGGGCAGAAGAAGCCGCCAGTCCAATCCGCACCCATGTCATTACCGGGCTGCAACTTGGGCGAAGGCGAACAACCCAGATGGGTACAGATGCCCACTAGCACCAGCATATTGGCTTTGATCGAGCGGTCCGGGTTATTACAGTAATCCGGCTGCTGACTGGTCACTTGCAGCATGGGGTCGGACAGATTGTCGTTGTTCTTGGCCAGCGCATCCAGCATCTCTTGAGTGCGGTTGACGATCCACACCGGCTTGCCACGCCACTCTTCGGTGATCATGGCACCGGGCTCGATCTTGCTGACATCCACCTCGATAGGCGCACCCGCCGCTTTGGCGCGCTCACTTGGCAGCATGCTGCCAATGAATGGCAAGGCCACCGCTGTCGCCGCCACGCCACCTGCAGCCCCTGTGGCTGCAATCAAAAAACGTCGCCTGTTTGTATCCACCTGATTAGCCATTGCGTTCTCTCACTCAAGCATTTTACGAATTCGTCACGCGCTACGGGCGCTTCTCGCATCGCGCGGCGAGCGCACCTTGTTAAGTGCAGCCTGGCGCGGATTGCCCGTCACTGATTGAAGCGCTGTTAGTTACGCGCTTTTAATTAACCCTCTATTTTACAACGCCAGCTCAAAAACTTAAACATCGATTCATACCGGATTATCAATATCAATGAACTGATGCTCAAGTCCGAATCGACTAGCCAGTTCAGCGCCCAGCGCCTGCACGCCATAACGCTCGGTGGCGTGATGCCCGGCCGCAATATAAGCCACACCGGATTCACGTGCCAGATGCACGGTAGGCTCGGAGATCTCGCCGCTGATATAAGCATCCACACCCAGTGCGATGGCTTGTTCAAAAAAGCTCTGCGCTGCCCCCGTACACCAGGCTACACGGCGAATCTCGCGGCCCGCATCGCCGATCACTTGCGGCGATCTTCCCAAGCGTCGTTCTATCTCCAGGCAGAAATCCGCCAAGGTCTGCGGCAAAGGCAAGTCGCCCGTTGCCAGCATAGACTGACCAGAGCCCAATGAGATTCCCTGCAAGCGCAAATGTCGACCTAGCTGCATGTTGTTGCCGAATTCGGCATGCGCATCCAGTGGCAAGTGGTAGGCCAGCAAGTTGATGTCATGTGCGAGCAGGAATTTTAGACGCGCCTTTTTGATGCCGCGTATGCACGCATCCTCGCCACGCCAGAAATAGCCATGATGCACAAGAATGGCATCAGCTCCAGCCGCTTGCGACGCCTCCAGCAGGGCCATGCTGGCAGTTACGCCAGTCACGACCTTGCTCACCATCGGCTTACCTGCCACTTGCAAACCGTTGGGACAATAATCCTGGAACTGCGTTGGCTGCAGAAGTTGTCCGGTATAATCAAGCAGTTCTTTGATGTTGACTGTCCCCAACTCACACCCTCAATCTTGTTGCGTACTTACCCATGAAAAGACTTTGGCTCGTTTTCGCTCAAACCGTCACCATCAGCCTTGCCGCTTTATTCGTATTACAGACATTCTATCCGGAAGTCGTGCAACGCTTCAGTCAGAGCACTCCCTACGCTCAGCCCCCATCACTGCAACTGAAGCAGGCTGAACAGGCCAATGTCACTACCGCCGCCAGCTCTTACCGGGATGCCGCCAACAAGGCCATGCCGTCGGTGGTCAACATCTTCACCAGCAAAAAAGCCACCAGCAAGCCGCACCCGCTCATGAACGACCCGCTGTTCCGTCACTTCTTCGGCGAGCAGCAGGAAGAAAACCAGAAGCCGGAAAACAGCCTGGGCTCCGGCGTCATCGTGGACAGCCAGGGTCTGGTACTCACCAACCATCACGTCATCGAAGCGGCTGACCAGATCGAGGTCGCACTGGCAGATGGTCGCAGTGTGCCCGCCCGTGTCGTGGGCACCGACCCAGAAACCGACCTGGCCGTGCTACGCATAGAAGCGAGCGACCTGCCCTCCATCACGCTGGCAGTGGACGAAAAAGCCGCCATCGGCGATGTGGTGCTAGCCATAGGAAACCCGTTCGGTGTTGGCCAGACCGTGACACAGGGCATCATCAGCGCGCTGGGCCGCAGCCATCTTGGCATCAACACCTTCGAAAATTTCATCCAGACCGATGCGCCCATCAACCCAGGCAACTCCGGCGGCGCACTCATCGACACCGAGGGCCATCTGGTTGGTATCAATAGCGCCATCTATTCACGCAGCGGCGGCTCCATGGGCATAGGCTTCGCCATCCCGGTCAGCCTGGCTAAACAGGTGATGGACCAGATCGTACGCCAAGGGCGCGTCACACGCGGCTGGATAGGCATCGAAGCGCAAGACATCTCGGCTGAACTGGCTGAGTCGTTCAAACTGAATCAGAGTTACGGCGCGCTGATCGCCGGCGTGTTGCGCAACAGCCCGGCAGAACGCGCTGGCTTGCGTGCTGGCGATATCCTGCTGGAGATCGAAGGACGCCAGGTCAGCGATAGCTCTACCATGCTGAACCTGATCGCCGGATTACAGCCGGAGCAAAAAGCCAAAGTGAAGATCTCGCGCAACGGGCGCTTGATGGACGTGGTCATCAGCATAGGCACGCGACCAGCGATCCAGCGCGTGCAACGCTAGGTATATCGCCTTGAGTAGTACAGCTGACGCCTAAGCCGGCACGTTATGTGGGGCTTTCGCCTGGTTTCAGCCCAGCTGATCTGGCAGTCTGGGGCTTGCATCGCGCTGGCGCTTGAGCACGCCGGCGATGATGATACCCAGCTCGTACAGCAGCCATAGCGGGATGGCCAGCATGATCTGTGACAGCACATCCGGTGGCGTGAAGATCGCCCCCAGCACAAACGCCCCCACTACCACGTAACCACGTGCCTCTTTCAGGCTGGCGATCTCCACCCAGCCGAACAGCACGATCATGACCACGGCCACCGGCACTTCAAACGCCAGCCCAAAGGCCATGAACAAGCCCAGAATGAAATCCAGATAATTGCCGATATCGGTCATCACCGCCACGCCCTGTGGCGTAATGCCGGTGATGAAGCCGAACACCACAGGCAGCACCAAAAAGTAGGCGAATGCCATCCCCAGCACGAACAACAAGGTGCTGGCGAACACGAGCGGCGCCATCAATTTGCGCTCATGTGCATACAAGCCAGGGGAAACGAAAGACCAGATCTGATACAGGGTATGCGGCAGGGTGAGCAGGAATGCCGCCATCATCGCCACCTTCATCGGCACGAAGAACGGCGTAGTGACTGCTGTCGCGATCATCTGCCCGCCAGCTGGCAGCTTGGCCAGCATGGGTTGCGCCAGCAGGGTGTAGATGTCATTGGCAAACGGGAACAGACAGATGAACACCGCTACGAACACCAGCAGCGTACGCAGCAGGCGGTCACGTAATTCAAGCAGATGGGAAATGAAAGTATTGGTAACGCTCATGGCTTGCTATCTGGCGGTGCGTCCAAGGCGGGCGGATTGCCGGAGCTCGGCGGGACGTTGATGGCTGCCGTGCCGAGTATGCTGTTCTCAGCCTCTCGCGCCGCTTGATGCAGGTCGGTTTGTACTTCCTGCACGCCAGACTTCACTTCACGCACGCTTTGCTGGATCTCATCCTGCAATTTGTGCAGATCCTGCAGCTGCAGCTCACGATCGATATCTGCCTTGACCGTGTTGACATAGCGCTGCATGCGCCCGAGCACCGAGCCCAGCATACGCGCCACCTTGGGTAAACGCTCAGGGCCGATGACGATCAGCGCGACCAGCGCGATGACGATCAACTCGGAAAAAGCGATATCAAACAAGACGGGGAGATATTGTTGTAGGCAAGCGGTCGGCCATGGGGACGATCACTGCTTTTGCTTGTGGCTGACTTCGTTCTCTACCGTCTCGCCGGTGGACGCGTCGTCTAGCTTGGGCGAGGATTTTTCGTCACGCACCGCGTCCTTGAAGCTCTTGACCGCACCACCCACATCACTGCCGATATTGCGCAGTTTTTTGGTGCCAAAAATCAATACGACGACCAGCAAAACGATCAGCCAATGCCAGATACTGAAGCTTCCCATGCCAAATACTCCTGAAATTAAGTTCTGGGCAGCGTATCGCCGCCGCCAAAGACGTGCACATGCAGATGGAACACTTCCTGGCCACCTTCGCGCCCCGTGTTGATCATGGTGCGAAAGCCCTTCAGCCCCTGTGCAGCGGCCAGCTTGGGCGCCAACAGCAATAGATGGCCGAGTAAATCTCGTTCTGTTTCATCGCATTCCGCCAGACTGGCGACGTGCAGCCTGGGCACGATCAACAGATGCACTGGCGCGATAGGATGGATGTCCTTGAACACGACAACCTGATCATCCTGATGCACCATGGTACTGGGGATCTCTCCACGGATGATCTTGCAGAAAATACAGTCAGCACTCATGACCATTCCTTACGATCTCGTCTCGAAGTTGCTGCGCCACAGAAGGCTGCGCACGACAGCACGCCATTAGCGGTTCACTCTTTGCTGCGTGCCGCTTTTTCTTCCAGGCCGGACAACCCTTCACGACGCGCGAGCTCGTCCAACACCTGCTGCGGGTTCAGCCCAGCATGCGCCAGCATCACCAGCGTATGGAACCAGAGGTCGGCCGTCTCGTAGATCAGCTGTTGCGCGTCGCCATCTTTAGCGGCGAGGATGGTCTCCGTCGCTTCCTCACCCACCTTCTTGAGGATGCTGTCCATGCCCTTGGCATACAGCTTGGCCACATAGGACGACTGCGGGTCAGCCTGCTTGCGCTGCTCCAGCAGCTCCGCCAGACGCTGCAACACATCATTCATGATAGATCGCTTTCGGGTCTTTTAGCACGGGCTGATCGATGACCCAGCCCCCCTTGTCCAGTTTCTGGAAGAAACAGTTGTGACGACCGGTATGGCAGGCGATACCGCCCACCTGCTCCACAGTCAGCAATACCACGTCTTCATCGCAATCCAGGCGGATCTCGTGCACATGCTGCACATGACCGGACTCTTCACCCTTGTGCCACAGCTTGCCACGCGAACGCGACCAGTACACCGCATGACCGGTCTCGGAGGTTAGTTGCAATGCTTCGCGATTCATCCAGGCGAACATCAGCACACGCCCGCTGCCTGCCTCTTGTGCAATCACAGGCACCAGACCATCGAGGGTCCAGTTCACCTTGTCCAGCCAGGCAAGCGTGTCTGGGGCGCTCACAGACGCACCTCGATGTCGTGCTCGCGCATGTATTCCTTGGCTTGGCGCACCGTGAACTCACCATAGTGGAAGATACTGGCGGCCAATACGGCATCCGCACCGCCCTCCTTGACCCCTTCAACCAGGTGCATCAGGTTACCTACGCCACCAGAGGCGATGATGGGCACATCCACCGCATCGCTGATGGCACGATTCAGCGGCAGGTTGAAACCGACCCGCGTGCCGTCCCTGTCCATGCTGGTCACCAGCAACTCACCCGCACCCAGTGCCACCATTTTGCGCGCCCAGTCCACCGCATTGATGCCGGTAGCCTTGCGACCACCATGCGTGAACACTTCCCAGTGATCACCGACCTGTTTGGCATCGATCGCCACCACGATACACTGGGAACCGAAACGGCCAGCGGCATCCGCCACCAATTGAGGGTTGAGCACTGCTGAGGTGTTGATGCTGACCTTGTCTGCACCGGCATTGAGCAGGCGACGCACATCGTCCACCTCGCGCACGCCGCCGCCCACCGTGAGCGGAATAAATACCTGCGAAGCAACTTGTTCGATGATGCCAAGGATCAGGCCGCGATTATCCGAGCTGGCGGTGATGTCGAGAAAAGTCAGCTCGTCAGCGCCCTGATCATCGTAACGCTTGGCGATCTCGACTGGATCGCCTGCATCGCGCAGCTCCAGAAAATTGACGCCCTTGACCACGCGGCCATCGGTCACGTCCAGACAGGGAATGATACGTTTAGCAAGCATGGGCAACTCTAGGGAGAACCACTGCACGCTTCAGCGTGCGCGGCAGAACAGAAAAGCAGTTGCTGGAACCGTTAGCCATTCAGTTCATCAGCCAGTTTTTGCGCTGCGGCAAAATCCAGCGTGCCTTCGTAGATGGCACGTCCGGTGATGGCGCCTATCACGCCTTCACTTTCCACCGCACATAAATGGTGCACATCGTCCAGATTGGTCACACCACCACTGGCGATCACCGGGATGCGCAATGCCTGTGCCAGCGCAACGGTCGCCTCGATGTTGACACCACTCAGCATGCCATCACGACCGATATCGGTATACACCACCGCTTCAACGCCATAATCTTCGAATTTCTTGGCCAGATCGATCACGTCGTGACCGGTCAGCTTGGACCAGCCATCCACCGCGACTTTGCCGTCCTTGGCATCCAAGCCCACCATGATCTGACCTGGGAAGGCATAACAGGCTTCGTGCAGAAAGCCAGGATTCTTCACCGCAGCCGTCCCGATGATGACATAGCTGATGCCGCTATCGAGATAGCGCTCGATGGTGTCCAGATCGCGGATACCGCCACCGAGCTGGATCGGGATATCCCCGCCAACCGCTTCCACGATGGACTTGATGGCACCTTCATTGACCGGCTTGCCGGCGAACGCGCCATTCAGGTCAACCAGGTGCAGACGTCGGCCGCCACGGTCCACCCAATGACGCGCCATCGCACCCGGGTCTTCCGAGAACACCGTAGCGTCCTCCATCAAGCCTTGTTTGAGGCGAACACAGTGACCGTCCTTGAGGTCAATGGCAGGAATCAGCAACATAATGTGATAGTTTCAAAAAGTCAGTTGGATACGCCATTCCAGCGCACGAAATTGGCCAACAGCTGCAAACCGTCATGCTGGCTTTTTTCCGGGTGGAATTGCACGGCAAAAATGTTGTTACGGGCGACACAGCTGGTGAAGCGGGCGGGGTATTCACTATACCCGGCCTCGATGGCCGCATCCTGAGGCTGCACGTAGTAGCTGTGCACATAATAAAAGCGTGCGCCCTGTTCGATACCAGCCCATAGCGGGTGCTTACCCGACTGATACACCTGGTTCCAGCCCATGTGCGGCACCTTGAGTTTACTGCCCACTGCATCATGCATGTCCGCGGCAGCAAAGCGTTTCACCTGGCCGGGGATAATGCCCAGCCCAGCCACATCACCTTCTTCACTGTGCTCGAACAACAGTTGCAGGCCGATGCAGATGCCAAGGAAGGGCTTGTCTGCCGCCGCCGCGATCACCGCCTCACGCAACCCACGTGCATCCAGCTCACGCACACAGTCCGGCATGGCGCCTTGGCCCGGAAACACCACACGACCCGCCGCTTCGATCTCGGCCGGGTCGCTGGTCACCACCACACGATGATCCGGCGCCACATGTTCCAGCGCCTTGGCCACCGAGCGCAGGTTACCCATGCCGTAATCCACTACTGCAATATCAATCATGATGGTTATATCTGAAACAGCAATCGTTTAAACAGCAATGAGTTAGAGCGTACCCTTGGTCGATGGCATGATGCCCGCCATGCGATCATCGAACTCGACCGCCATACGCAGCGCGCGACCGAATGCCTTGAAGATGGTCTCTGCCTGATGGTGCGCATTGTCACCACGCAGGTTGTCGATGTGCAAGGTGACCAGTGCGTGATTGACGAAGCCCTGGAAAAATTCATGGATCAGATCCACATCGAAATCCCCGATACGGGCGCGCGTGAACTCGACGCCGAATTCCAGACCGGGACGACCGGACAGATCCAGCACCACACGCGACAAGGCCTCGTCCAGCGGCACATAAGCGTGGCCGTAGCGACGCACGCCGCGCTTATCGCCAACCGCCTTGGCAAAAGCCTGCCCCAGCGTGATGCCGACATCTTCCACGGTGTGATGCGCGTCGATGTGCAGATCACCTTTGGCCGCGATGGCGATATCCATCATGCCATGTCGGGCGATCTGATCCAGCATATGGTCAAAAAAGCCTTGCCCGGTAGCAAGTTGTGAAACGCCAGTGCCGTCCAGATTGATGGAGGCTGTGATTTGGGTTTCCAGAGTGTTGCGGTTGACTTCGGCGATACGCATTCGATTATCAGGCATGGAATTAGCTTGTATTGATTTTAACTCAGATTATTCTTTTGCGCCGTATCTTTGCCTGAGTGATAATCCATGCAATTACAGACAAGTCACTCATGATTCGTATAATTGTGTAATCATTGATGTGATTTAATTTCTAAGAATCGTTTGTGCATGCACTGCATACAGCCAATTAAAATCACCGCCTATGTCATGATGGTCGCGCTTACTTCGATCAAGCACACCCATCACCAACCATAATCCGGCCCTACATTGACAACCATTACCAACCCTATCGACCCCAGCAAACGATCTGCACTAAAAGTGACCTGGTCTGTTTGGCGCGCACTTTTTTTGCGCGAATCATCTGCCAATCTGTCAGAAGGGCGCATCCCGTGGTTCTGGATCATCTTCGAGCCATTGTCACATGTACTAGTTTGGTTGATGATCCATGCTTACCTCAATATAAGATTTGTACCAGGTGTCGACGTCGTCACTTTTTTCGTGAGCGGCCTATTAGGTATGATTATGTTCCGCGAAGTCGTGATCAATGGCATGAATGCAGTAACTGCGTATGCAGGCCTACTCTCGTATAGACAAATAAAACCGGTTGACTGCGTCATTATTAGAGCGTTTTTTAGAGGCTTCGTAATTATGATGGCTGGCACTATTTTTCTAGTAGTCATCGGCAGCATGGGCCGTCAAGCACTACCAAACGCTCCGCTCATAGTGTTTTTAGCTTACTGTTTGATTTGGGCTTTTGGACTCGGGCTGGGATTGATTTTCTCAGTTGGCGCTCGCTTTATTCCCAAACTTCAAAACATTGTTACTGTTGTGCTTAGAATTATGTATTTCACCAGCGGCGCAATTATCCCTATCACATACATACCAAACCCAGCCAGAGACTACATGATGATGAACCCAGTCGCTCATGGATTTGAAACCATACATGCGGGCTTTTTCAGCGCATACCCTCCTGCACAAGGGACATCATTACTGTATCTAGCAGCGGGTGCAATTATTGTTATTTTCGTCGGACTATTCTTGCAATACCATATGGCACATCGG
Source organism: Methylobacillus flagellatus (assembly GCF_005502435.1). Classification (GTDB taxonomy): domain Bacteria; phylum Pseudomonadota; class Gammaproteobacteria; order Burkholderiales; family Methylophilaceae; genus Pseudomethylobacillus; species Pseudomethylobacillus flagellatus_A. Next base: position 338,144 of record NZ_SCOU01000003.1, on the reverse strand, counting down.
CTAATCTCTAAATAAATGATTACGATAGAAAACCTCAGTAAACGCTATGAAACCGACAGAGGTTATAGCAATTGGATATTGCGCGATATCAATTTGCAAATCCCCTCAAATGTCAATGTCGGGTTGATTGGCAAAAATGGTGCTGGAAAATCGACACTAATAAGACTAATCGGCGGACTGGACACCCCTAGCACAGGAAAGATCAGCATCACCTCTAAAGTTTCATGGCCCATGAACTTTCAAGGAGGTATGAAGGGTAACTTGACTGGCAAACAGAATGCGAAATTCATATTCCGCATTCATGGCGTACCCGAGCATCAGCTGTCAGAAAAGTTAGACTTTGCCCGAGAGTATTCCGAGCTTGGCAAAGCGTTCGATGACAAGATCAACACCTACTCAAGCGGGATGAAATCTCGTCTGAATTTTAGTTTGTCACTAGCATTCGATTTTAATGTATACCTAGCCGACGAGATACTCTCTGTTGGTGACGCTGCATTCAGAAAAAAAATCACCAATACCTTTATTGGTGAAAAACGCACAAAGAACCTTATACTGGTTTCCCATAATGAAGCAACCCTATTGCAAATGTGTGAGGCTGGCATCTATGTAAAGGACGGCAACGCAATCTGGTTCGACAACATACGTGATGCCCTCAAGGCTTATGGTGGTGCGCGCTGAGGCCTAAATTTATCAAAATCAAGACAAAACCAACCTCTATGCGAATCATATAAATGAAAAAAATACTTAAGAAGCCATCTATCTGGCTGGCCATCCTCGCTGCCATCGCAAGCACAAGCTACTGGGGTGTCATCGCAAGCTCACGGTATGTTTCCGAATCACATGTCATGATGCAAAGCACTAACATCACTGGTCAGCAACAAAACCAGGTTGATCTGTCTGGAATACTTGGGGGGGGCGGGGCCGCTAGCGGGATCGCAAAACCGGATCAGTTACTGTTAAAAGATTATCTGACCTCGGTCGATCTAATGCAGAAATTGAACAATGAACTCAATCTTCGTAAACACTACACCCAACCTGACATCGACATCATCAGCAGAATGTGGTCTGAGGACCTCTCAAATGAGTGGTTCTACCGCTATTTTTTAAGACGTATCGAGGTGACTTTCGATGACATCTCTGGAATCCTGATAATTAAAACGCAAGGCTTTAGCCCAGAAGTTGCTCAAGCCATCAACTCCTTCATGTTGCTAGAAGGTGAGCGCTACATGAACTCTGTAGCACAAAAAATCGCTCTTGATCAAGTCAGCTTTCTGCAAGGTCAAACAGACAGGGCCGCAAAAAGGAATCTGGAAGCAAGACAGTCGCTAATAAGTTATCAAAATGCAAAAGGCCTTGCATCGCCCGAAACAACAGCAGAGAACATCAACGCAATTATTAGCGGCCTGGAGTCTACACTGGCCGAGTTGCGCGCCAAAAGGAAAGTGATGTCAAGTTACATCAACCCCAACTCACCCAGCATCGTCGAGGTTGATTTCAATATCAAAGCACTTGAAAGTCAGATTGAGCAGGAACAACGCCGATTGACATCAAAATCAGGTAAAACACTTAATAAATCAGTAGAAGAGTTTCAACGCCTTCAGCTGGCAGCAGAGTTTTCTCAAGAGATGTATAAAAACACGCTCGCTACGCTCGAGCGTGGAAAGCTTCAGGCAGCTAGCCAGCTTAAAAGATTGACGGTCATACAAACTCCGACGCTGCCCCAATATCCTCTGGAGCCGCGCCGCATTTTCAACAGCTTTGTCTATATTGTCTTCATTTTGCTGATCACTGGCATCTTCCATTTGATTGCAGCCATCATCCGGGATCATAAGGATTAACCATGAAATATTTCGTATTCTTATTGGCATTTGTTATAAGCAGTACCTCATTAGCTGCAGACGAAGACCTTGGTGTAAGCAAAGCAGGAATCAATTCAACCCTGTTGCCTGGCTTAGGGCAAAACAATGCCCAAACAGCCATACAGCAAAATGGGCAAAGTGCTAATGCGCGATCAACGACGCCAAGCAATAGCAGTTTGGGGCAAAGTGCAGGCACCTCACTTATCTCACCGGGCCTGCCCCAAGATGCGGACTATGCAAAAAATAAGTCTTCTGATGTGTTTGGAGCACAACTCTTTACCGGCGCCTTTGCCAAGCCAGGAGCCTCGCAATTCAACCCAAGCTACACCATCTCGGTAGGCGATAGCATCCAAGTCAAGTTGTGGGGTGGCTATAGCTTCGAGAATATTCTGGTTGTAGACCCTAAAGGCAATATCTTCATCCCTGAAGTAGGCCCAGTAAAAGTGCTCGGGGTTAAAAACCAAGATCTCCAATCTGCCTTGCAAGCCGCCATCGGTCAGATTTTCACCTCCAACGTTCAAAGCTATGCAAGCCTAGCTGCTGCTCAACCCGTCCGTATCTATGTAGGTGGCTTCGTACATAGACCAGGCCTCTATCACGGTACATCATTGGATAGCCTGCTGCATTATCTGGATCAAGCTGGGGGCGTAGATCCAGAACGCGGAAGCTTTCTGAATATCCAGGTCAAACGCGATGGCGCGGTGCGCAGCGAAATCAACCTCTACGACTTTTTGCTCAAGGGTGTCATGCCTTTGGTTCAGTTTTCTGATGGCGATGTCATTTTCGTGGGGCAACGTCAAAATTCCGTGTTGGTCACTGGTGCTGTGCAAAACCCAAAACGGTTTGAATTCCAGGATGGAACCATAGATGTTAAAGAACTGATCCAGTTTGCAAAGCCAGCAGCTGCAGTGACTCACCTGCGCATCAAGCGCAATACAGGCACAGTCATGAACACCGAGTATTTCCCCATTAACCAGACAAAAGCATTGAGCATTCTCAGTGGGGATGAGATCGAGTTCACCTCAGACAAACGCCCAGGCACCATTGCAGTACGAGTACAAGGTGAACACCTTTCGCAACAAGAATACATACTTCCTTACGGCACTCGCTTGGGAGAGCTGATCAAATCGATTCAGTTCACCGAGCGTTCAGATAGAACCAGCCTGCAATTGTTTCGGCAGAGTGTCAAAGCGCGTCAAAAAGCCAACCTTGAACTGACGCTTAAGAATCTGGAAGCAAGCCTATTAACGGCTCGATCTGGCACCGCTGAAGAGGCAGGCCTGCGCTCACAAGAGGCAGCGCTAGTGTTGCAATGGGTGGATCGCGCCAAAGAGATCGAACCTAACGGTCAAGTGTTGATCGCCAAGGCCGAGACGCGCGATGAACTATTACTTGAGAGTGGTGACATCATCAACGTACCCGTCAATGACAACCTGGTATTGGTCAGCGGCGAAGTCCTGTTCCCGAACACCATCGTCTTCGACAGAAAATATAGCGTGAACGATTATATTCAGCTCGCTGGAGGCTACACCCAGAATGCTGACAATTCCAGGATCATCGTCGCACACCGTGATGGCAGCTACGATGATGGAAGCAAAATCAAATCGATTGCCGCAGGCGACCAAGTGATGATACTGCCTAAGGTCGATGTAAAGTCACGCCAGCTTTTCAAAGATATAACACAAATGATATTCCAGCTTGCGATCGGAGCACGCGTTGTGCTTGGTGGCAGGTAAGCTCTTAACTTAGCCAGAGCGCCCGTCAAGAGGCTGCGGCAAGTTGGGTGAGTCATTAGTTAAACCGATGCATTCGTCATGCATCGGTTTAACTAATTAAAGTAGGTCACACGCGCATGTCTGATCAAAGGCTTTTGCTAAAACTATTCAAAGAATACAGACTGCTTGGGCATGCTGATAACACACTGATTAACTCAAGGCCTGGAAACCCAGGAACAAGATTGAAATTCAAGCTGTTCAATTATCTTAAAAGCCGCTTTTTAAGTATCAAACCTGATTCCAGTCATATCGATATGGCGCTAGAGGGTTGGCGTGCGTACTGTAACAACCAACTATCCTCCATATCTGATGCGCAAGCACTGGCATTGCGACGCCTAGACTACGAAGCAACCAAAAGCCATCTGCTTGGCACCACCCGGGCTTACAGAAAGGTATTCGAGCTAAAAAAGCCTGATGAATTTTTGTCCTCAAAATTCTCAAAAGCAGAACTATCTCAAACTATCGCCCTCGCTACACAGCTTCTTGATGAGGGGTTCTGCAACAAGCTAGTCAATCAAGCACTAGACCAGAACCAAGTCTCTGTTCAAGACCCGTTTGGGTCTGGTATTGCATACTGCAAAGAAAGCTTTCATATCAGCAGCGGGGTAAGCTGCCTTCGCTTCATATCACCGAATCAGGAAGTATTCTTCTTATTCCAGTATGTGACATCTGGCGATGCCATTTACTTCCCTACTAGAGATGTCATTTTTATCCAGCAGCACGTTAACGTCGACCTTATCCAGTCTAGTATTCACCAGCTATGCAGAAACTTTGCTCAGCACCTTGAATATTCCAGAAACAGCAAACAGCACCGATTCCTCGGCCTGATTGCGACTCAAGGACGACCATACCACTTTTACTACGATGTCTTGCTGGGCATGCATCAGCTTCATCTGGCAGGTCTCATAGAGAGGTTACCTGCGCTATACGCACTGAGGGGCGGTGTTTATATCTCCATGAAATCACTTTATGACTTTCATGGTGTTGAGTATATTTTCCATGGGGCTGACATGGAATTATATGCAAACGAGCACCAAGGCTTTTTATTGCAAGCTGGATTGTGTTACACCAAGCAGAAGACGCTGCAGAGCAAAGTCAGGGAAATGGACACCTATCTGGTCGATCATGTGCTCAATCAGATGCCCGTCAATACTGCGTCCGAGATCAGCACGGCTTTGCAAGCCTTCCCTCTGGTATGGTTTGGAATCTCCATACAAAAACGCGCTTGGGTCGAACAGGTGGAAGGCACAGCAAGCCTCATCCGTGCACTGAAAAGGAGATTCCCTAATATGGGTATCGTTATCGATGGCTGGACACAGAATCTATATCCTTCTGTTTACGATGAGGCCGAATGTCGACGGGAATTTCAGATTTTCAAGGAAATAAAATCACTCATTCCCGACGATATTCCGGTGACTAACCTCATAGGTGCCCAATCAGCCCGGAAGATTGCGTTTGCCTGCGCAATTGATCTATTCATCACCAATTACGGCACCGCATCTATCAATGTCGCCCGCATGGCAGAAAAACCGGGGGTAGCCCATGCCAGCACGACCATGCCAAAACGCGGGCACCTTCATTACAACACCATAGAGGTCGATAACAGCTGGATTCATGACATTCCTCACCCAGAAGTCGAGCGCCATGACTTTGTCAGCTACAGTCTTGATTGGGAACGTATCCTGGCAACAGCAGAGCCCTTGCTGGAAGCCGAAGCACTAGAGCTTGTGCGATCCTCCACCTACAGTCGGTTTGCCACCACTGGCAGACCTATCCAGTCAGCCTGACGTATGTTCCGTCCTTCTTATCCTATCCCTCATAAAAACAAGACATCCTTCCTGTTACGGTTTTTTCGTGGCTGGCATTCCTGGCTGGATGTCCTGTTCGAGCGTAGTTATTTCATGAAAATGGGCAAGATACGTCAGCCCGGTCTGGACATCTTCATGATCAACGACCCCAACTGGGTCAAGCGCATACTGGTGGACGAGCCAAAGAAGTACCCCAAACATGCGCTGATGCACAAGATGCTGGAACCCTTGCTGGGCAATAGCATCTTCACGACCAATGGTGCGGTGTGGGAACGACAGCGGCGCCTGGTGGATGCGGGCTTTGGCCAGGCCAGGCTCAAGCTGGTGTTCCCGCTGATGACTAGCGCCATCAGCGAGATGCTGGCCCGGCTGGATCAGCATGCCGATAGCAGCCCTTATGAAGTCGATGGCGAAATGACTCACATCACGGCGGACATCATCTTCCGCACCATTCTGTCAGAGAATCTCAGCGACAGTGCAGCGCGTGGCATCTTCGAAGCCTTCAACGAATTCCAGGTACACGCTCAACGTGCACTGATGTTGCGCATCTACAAGCTCCCCACTTTCTTCGCCGAGCGCGCCAGTCAAAAAGCCGCTGACAAGATACGTCCTGTGATCGCCGATGTGATCGCGCGGCGTTATCAGGAACGGGCAAGCGGTTCGTCTGGCCATTATCAGGACATTCTGTCCGGCATCATGGACGCGGTGGATCCTGTCAATCAGGACAGTTTCAGTTATGAAGAAACAGTGGATCAGATCTGCATGCTGTTTCTTGCCGGGCACGAAACCTCGGCTAGCGCATTGACCTGGTCACTGTATCTGCTCTCCAACTGCCCACACCTGCAAGATCGTCTGATCGAAGAAATCGAGGCCGTTGCAGCCGATCGTCCATTCGTATTTGAAGATATCAAACAGCTCAAACTCATCAATAATGTATTCAAGGAAGCCTTGCGTTTGTACCCCCCAGTCGGCTTCTTCTCACGAGAAGCGACCGAAGATCACTGCATACGCGACAAGGACATCGCAACCGGGTCATCGCTGCTGATCTCGCCATGGTTGATACAGCGCCACGGCGATTATTGGTCCCAGCCTCATGACTTTGACCCTGACCGCTTCGACACAGCGGAAGGACAGGAATCAGCGAAATGTGCCTACTTACCTTTCAGCAAAGGCCCGCGTGTTTGTATAGGCCAAGGGTTTGCCATTCAGGAAGCCATACTGATACTGGCCAATATCGTGCGCCGCTATAGAATAGCAGCCGTGACCGACCACATACCCAAGGCAGTAGGCCGGGTCACCATACGGCCTGAAAATGGCGTCAAGATTCGTATCTCTCAAAGATAAGCTCTGGTACTTAGTTAGTTGAGATTGATGACCATTCAAGTTCATAATCTCATATTAAGTTAAAGTGCTGTTGTTTAGATACAACTTGCTCTGCTCAATAAGCTAAAAACGGTCTTAGTATATTCGCAGAGATGAAAAAACTGGAAACTGCATGCGATCTCTGAAAAGCACTTTGCTAACTTTAATTTGGCTTCCCACCATTTTTTCGCAAGCAAAATCGTTCGCCAACAATCCAGCTATCGGAAACCGCACACTCAATGCATGGGGGCTACATGTAGCTCGCCTAAAGCTCGCACATCAGCTAGCTCATTTTCGTCGCAGCCAGCTCACGGATAGACTAGATACTGCAGATATAAAGCAATATCATGCGCAGGGATTCATACTCAAAGAGGATTTCTTACCTGCTGGCTTATTCGAGAAGTTACGTCAGGAGGTGTTCAGCGCAGACTGGGCACTGCGCGAAATGCAGCAAGGCAACACCATTACACGGCGTGTTTTTCTGGATGAAAAAGGGATAGAGAAAAAAGCGCCTGCACTCGCCAAGCTGATGCAACACCACCCTACCCTAAAACGCTTGATCAGGTATGTTGCCGCCACCGGCGGTGAACCGGTATTTTCCATTCAGGCGATTATCACCAGTGGCGCGAATGCCAACGACCCGCAAACAACACCACATGCAGACACGTTTCATTCCAACGCCAAAGCCTGGTTGTTCTTGCAGGACGTAGCTGACGACGATGGCCCGCTATGTTATGTGGAAGGCTCGCATCAGTTAAGCGCCAAGCGCCTCGCCTGGGAAAAGCAGCAAAGCCTTAGTGCTGCGAAACACGCTAATCGCTACCATGCACGCGGATCATTCCGCGCATCGGCTACTGATCTGATCCAGATGGATTTACAGCCCCCCAAACGCTTCGTGGTCAATAAAAACACGCTGGTGATTGCCGATACTTTCGGATTTCATGGACGTGCAATTTCGGACAGACCCACTATGCGTATAGAGATTTATGCTTCATTGCGCAGAAATCCGTTTGCACTTTGGACTGGATTTCATTTCTTGTCGCTGCCCTGGTTCAAACACAAAACCGGTAGTAGCTATCTTGGCATGCTGGAATGGCTTAAGAAGTGCAAACTGGGTGTACAACCCTGGAAGAAAGTGTCCAGAGGAAAAATTGACGGCCTAAGCACCCCAGAATGATATTTAGGGGCTGATATTACCTGCAGGGTATATTGACGAGACCCTCATCCAGCTCTCACGACAACCGTACTATAGTGCGATGCGTCGCTGTTCCAAACCGGGCGATTCCAGGTTCAGACCCGGGCTTAAACCATCTTCCACAGCGTCATGGTAAGGAATGTCATCGAGGGCTGGCATGCCTGCATAAAAACTGACATTAAGCTGGGTCTGATCGATCATGAACGAACGGAAGCGTTGATAGAACTCGTAGTTCACTTCGCCTGGATCAGACCAGAAATCTTCCAGCGCGCCCTGGTAGGTCAAGCCTGGAATACCGTAACAAGACTCACCCATCACTTTTACCGGGCAACGGTGGAATAGCGACTGCAAGCCTGCCGTGCTGTTGATGGTGACCATGCCACGCGCACGCTTGATCAGGGTCGGCAGGTGCAAATCATGCACGTAGAAGATGCGGCCACGTAAATGGTATGCATTTTCCAGATTCGCCAGCAGCTTTGAATAGTCTGTATAAGGCTTATCCAAGGGATGATGCTTGAATACCAGAGAATATTTGGTATCTGCGTTGGCCGCAAAACTTTTGACCACCTTACGGATAAAATCTTCAACAGACTCATACTGGGAGTGGGCCATGATTTGGCTGTCGTTATGCACCTGCAGCGGCACGATGAACCAGTTCTTCCGTTGTTCCTTGGACAACAGATGCTGCCTGACCTTCAGGTCGATGGGTTGATAACGGTATTTTCGAAACGCCGCCCGCACCCAACGCAAACCCTCTTTGATGGGGTGCATGCAGCGGTGATGTTCATAATGGGGAAAAAAAGGCTTGGAGATATACATGGCCAAGGCATAGGCCATGGCCAGCCAAGCTGTTCTGGAGAAATTCTGACCCGTCTTTGCCGGGTCGAACATCGGGGTTTTACGCCAGAAGGCATATTCAGAACGCTTGCTTGGCAAGGAAGACAAGCCATTCACGCCGTCTTTTTCCAGCGTCACGTAGTTAGGCCGGATGTAGCCTTCTTCGAACACATAGACCGCCACGCCCAATTGCTTGGCAATCTCGCGTGCCTTGACTTTGAGTTTGCGCATCTGGCCAAACAGTACGATGGCATCGATATTGTGTTGTTGTATGGCATCGGTCAGGAACCCGGGCCACTCATCATCGGTACCGCGGAAGGAACTGGCAGGTGTGGCGTCGTAGAACATCCAGTCGCCGCCATTGAAATGGATCTTGTGCACATTCTTGCCTGAAGCAAGCAGCGTTCTGGCGAGGGAGTCGAAGAAAAAGCCGATCGGCCCTTGCAGCAGCAGAATGTTTTTTTGTTGCAACAATGATCGAAAAGACAGTGGTAACGACATACCAACCAAACTCCTGTGCACCATTATGGTGAAAGTACGCGTATCTTAAGCGTTATTCTTTACAAATTTAATAACCCATTAGATTTATACAAATATAAAAATCCGTGAGTTTCCATCAATCAAGCGGCATCAGGCACTGCTTATTTGATGGTCTGATGATGCAATCCTTTCTCCAGAACCAGATCAACGACGGCCTGCTCGCGCTTGTTTGAGCGCATGCAGTGGTTGTCATGAAACAGGTTGGTTACCCATATCACCAGCTTGGCCCAACGTTTCTCGCGCATCCGCCAAGCATGCGAGGAAACCGATTCCCAAGCCAAGCCATTGAACACACTGGCATTCACAAAATGGTCCAGCGCCCGCACACCAGAGCGACCCCGCTCTGTTTTACCAAAAAACCCGACCAGCACCAGAATCAGATAACCCAGCAAGGCCATGGGCACGATGGCCGTCATCAGGACGAATCCTGCAAATCTTTCTTTCATCGATGCTTCCCTGAGGTCCGTCTTCACGGCCATCTGACGACAGTTCACCGTGTAATGGTTATACTCAATGCACGTTACTTGCATCACCAAAGTATGAATACTCAGGAACCGCTTGTGCTATTTCAAGCAATTCTCATACCGGATATACATTGATTTCTAAACGACGCGTTTATTACGTTAGCGGCTTCGATCCTAGGGGCGCGAGTTTCTATCACCGCCTATTTCGCGAGGAGTCTCGCAAGCACGCCAGATTGACAGGGGCAGATATCACCACCCAAAAACGACAACGCGACAGCGCTATCGTCAACAGCTGGCAGATCAAAGCAGACTGGGGCAATGATAGTATCACATGCGATTATCGTTTTCTATGCTGGGACGACCTGATCCGCGCGCACTGGGCGCCCAGCCTGCCTCATCTCATTGCGCGCGCTATCCCCATGTATGGCTGGCATTTGCGGCACGGCCTGTTCAAGAAATTCAGAGCCGCTGGCCGCGGCCCCTACCTGAGCAGCATATTACCCATGCTATATGCGTTGACCTGCCTGTGCATCAGCGCAGCAGCCGTCGTCGTCGTCGCATGGATGGCGCAAAGCTTACTCGGCCTTTGGCCGGTCACTATCGTGCTTGCTGCCGCAGCAGGAGTCGTCTTACTGCAACAGGCAAAGAAGCGTGGCGAGCAGCTGAATGTGTGGTGGATATTACAAACCTATATGTTCCTGGCCACCTGGGGCAGAAAACCCATCCCGGAGCTGAACGAGCGTGCGAAAACCTTCGCAGCGCTGATAGAACAGGAGCAGCGTGCAGACCCGGTAGAGGAGATCGTGCTGGTTGGACACTGCGTAGGCTCGATTGTGGCGGTTGAGATCGTTTCTGAACTTTACAAGCTGGGAAGCCAGCTTCCAAAGCAGCAACTGACACTGGTCACACTAGGCCAATGCATCCCCTATGTAAGTTACGCTCATGACGCACATCACTTTCGTCGCGCGCTTTCCAGCATCGCCTGCACTGCGGACACACACTGGCTGGACATGGGCGCTCGGGCTGACCCTTTATGCTTTCAGCAGATCAATCCAGCTGAAGCCGAAGGCATTCCGCTCAAGCCGCCAGGACAGCCGATCAAGACCACAGTACGCCCTTATCTGATGTATGGTGCAGCCGCGTACAACGCGCTGAAAAAGAACAAGTTACGCCTGCACTTTCAATATCTGATGAGCAGTGACCTGCTGACCGCTTACGACTACTTCCGCCTCACTACCGGGCCGCAACCGGTAAGAGAGCAGCATCACGATTGAACATCGTCCAGTGACTGACGGGACACCATGCGCGTGAACACCTGCAGATGCGCGTCCGCGCACTGGCCATAACTCAGTGGTGCGCGGATACCGCTAGTCAGCAAGTCCCAGTCATCGGTCATCGCGGCGGCACGCTGCAGTGCCGTTGACCATGCCAGGCGATTGCCCATCGCTACCGACAGGCCGTTCACGCCATCTTTCACTTTCTCTGCCATGCCGCCAATATCGGAGGCGATCACCGGGCGGCCGCACACGAACGCCTCCTGTATCACCATGGGCGAGTTTTCCCACCAGATGGAAGGCACCAGCACCCAATCGATAGCCTGCATGCGGCTGTGCAGCTCGTGTGGCTGGTAGGGGCCGACCCACTGCAGCACCCCCTCCGCCTCAAGCGGCGCACGCAATGCCGCTATCTTTTCCTGGAACGGGATGGACTGGGTATGCAGGTTGGCGCCGTGTATCTGCACTAGCAGATTCTGGCGTTGCTCTGTCGGGATCAGCATCAGTGATTCCAGCAGCAGATCGATGCCCTTGTATGGGTTGATCTGTCCAAAGAACGCAAAGCGGTTACGTGATTCGTTGGCCGCCAGCTTACGTGGTGGCAGCTTGGGTGAAATCGCCTGACCATTTTCTATCATCACGATACGCTCAGACGGAATCCCCCAGGTTATGTAGCGCTGACGCAGGAATTCGGAGGGCGAGATGAAGCCATCGACCAGATCGAAGTGGCGCTGAAAATAGTGTTTTCGCAGCCAGAAATCAGCTGGCGTTTTATCGGGAAAACAGCGGTGGCAATCCTGCAGGCTCGATTGTTCGCATAGCTTGAAACTGCCGGCTTTGATCATCTGGCCATCGTTCAGGCAGATCGCGAGGAACTCATGCAGCGTAAGATAAATGCGGATGGTGGGATCGACCGCCTTGATCACGCGCAGAAACTCCAGGCCCAGATGTAAATAATGGTGCGCATGCACTACCGTCGGTCTCAGCGCCCGCAATAGATCAGCGAACGCGCCGGTCAACGACGCTTGATCACGCGCCTTCATGCGAAAGTTGTCCATACTTGCCTGTTGCCAGAGGTACTCGTCCTCACGTCGCAGACTGATCTCGCCTGTGACACCGGCCCCAAGATCGGCACGCGCCAGGAACCATGCTGCTGCAACACCCTCGTCCTGCCGATAGGCGTTGAACAGATTGTAAGCGGCGATCTCGCCGCCACCCAGGCTTAAATCCGGGTGCGCATGCGCCATCACCAGAATGCGTTCAGACTGGCTCATTCGCCTTCCTTCCCGATTGGTTTCGCTGGCATCGCAAACCCTGCATGCCCATCCGCTGCACGCTGTGCGATCAAGCCTAACCAGCGCCGTTTGAACCGGCTCAGATTGTAGATAGCGATACGGCTGCGCAAATCGCCAGCCCCAGGCTGCACATGCGAGAGGCGCTGCAAATGCACCATGACCACCTGTGGCAATATGACGACTTGCGATGCTTGCTCGTGCGCTTGCATCGAAAGGTCGACATCAGCAAAATCACCCATCAGATAAGCAGTGTCCCAACCGCCCCAGCGATCAAACTGGCTACGCCGCAGTGCGATACAGGCACTCGAAAGCAAGGCAGCGGGAACACCGATCGAGGCTGTAGGCATGCGGGTGTTCAATGCGGGCGGCAAGCCACGCTCCGACGCCTTGACTGTCCACAAATCAAATGCCGTATGCCAGTCCAGCTCCAGCTGGCTGTGCTGCATAGTGCCATCCGCACTTAGCAACTGCGGACCGACCAGCCCCAGCTCAGCATGCTGTTGCAACGGGGCTATCAGCTCTGCTGCCCACCCTGCGGAAACCGGGATGACATCATGGTGCATGAAGATCAGGTAATCGCCACGCGCGCGACTTGCCCCCAGATTACATGCGCCTGCGAACCCGCGATGCGCCCCACCCCACAACCATTGCATGGCAACCGGATAAAGGGTGTGCAAGGCAGCGATCTCCTGCTCAAACAGGGCAGCAGTGCGGCCATCGTCGATGACATAGATCAGCTCGGCATTCGCCATCAGCCAGTCATCCATCACGAACTCGAGCAACTGATGCTCAACCAGCCGCAGGTCGCCATACACGGGAATGATGATACTCAGGGTAGTCTGGGCCGGCGCTTGCCCAAATTGGCGCTGCGTCACGCCGAGCTGAGACCAGCGGCTCACTTCAGCCTGCAACAAGCCCTCGATGATCGTGTTTTCGACGCGCTGCATACGCCGACTCAAGCCAGACAAGGCAGAAGGAACGGCAAGCAGGTGTTTGGCTGCCAGCACGGGGTCCGACGTCAACAGGGTAGGTTCCAGCAGAGAAAGATAACGCAGTTCATCGCCCACGCGCACCTTGAGCTTGATCGCACCGCTTGTTTGAGCAAAGGGCAGCTTGAGAATGAACGCCGCCTCGCCACAGCGGTAACCTGCCTCATCGCCCAGTGCTCTGGCCACATCTTCCCGGTAATAACGGTAAGCGCCGTCCAGCGAGTGATCACTGCCATCCGGCATCTCGATCAGCATCATGGCGGTAGGGTTATGCACCACCCAGCCGTAGATGATCCAGTCGCCCGTCTGCTCGCACACCAGCACTTTATCGATCGCCCCCATCGCACAGGGGCCCGTCTCGGGCGGATAAGCAAGCTCGTCCAGTCGTTCTCGCCAGTCGGAAGACAGCATCTGGTCAGGCAGATCAGGCCACAACCCTGGCAGTGACTGCGCAGACTGCAAACCAAGGTCATGTTGAACTTCAAAACTGAGGGGGCTGGACAAGATATAGGGATCAGCGGAGCCAGCTCGCCAGCCCAGGCACAAATCCTGTGTGGAGGAGACCTGTGCGAACAGTGTGAAGCCCAGCTGGGTCGTCGTATTCAGCCCAAAATGACGGGCCACGTCAGGCCGTGCGGAAGTCGTCTTATAACAATCGACTGGTTTGCCGCCTACAAACAAGGCCAGCTCCAGCGACCCTGTCACCCAGCCATACAACGTCAGACGGCCATCCAGGTTCTGCACGCTATCCAGCTTGAGGAACTGACTGTTACCGGCCGCATCCAGATGACGTACAGGCGATGCCTGCACATCCGGTAGAGCCATGCCCCCCGTCGCATTTGCGCGTAACCAGCGAGCACTCAAGCGCCTGATCTGGCGACTGATACGCAGCAAATTAGCTGGAATAACGATAGTCAATATCCTGTGCAGTGAAGTGGTTTATTGGCCTGAACCACGGCGGCGTATCCTCGATTGTAATCGAATCCCGGCACGCACACCCGCGAATAGCCTACACTCTACTTCAGTGACTCTTCTGCTCCCATGCCCAGGCATGGCCGATGATCGCTTCCAGATCGTCATATTGTGGCTCCCAGCCCAGCACGGCCTTCGCCTGTGTCGCATCGGCGATCAGCCGCGCAGGATCTCCAGCGCGGCGCGGTGCGTACTCCACCGGGACCGGCTTGCCTGCCACCTTGCCCGCTACATCGATCACTTGCTGCACACTGTAGCCAGCGCCATTGCCCAGGTTGAAGGCTCGTGAGGCACCGCCAGCTTGCAAATACTGCATGGCCAGCAGGTGTGCGGAACTCAGGTCGTCCACGTGGATGTAGTCCCGCAGACAAGTGCCGTCCGGGGTGTCGTAATCGGTGCCGAACACCTTGAGTGCCGGACGCCGTCCCGTCACAGCCTGCAAGGCCAGCGGGACAAGATGTGTCTCCGGTTCATGACGTTCGCCCATGCGCGCCTGTGGGTCGGCACCAGCCGCGTTGAAGTAGCGCAAGGCCACATACTTGGTGCCATGAGCACGATCGAAGTCAGACAATATCTGCTCTACCATGTACTTGCTTGCGCCGTATGGATTGAGCGGAATCTTGGGATGTGCCTCATCAATCGGCACGTAGGCAGGCTCGCCATAGACGGCGGCGGTGGAAGAGAACACAAAGTTCTGCACCCCATGGTCGCGCATGGCTTCCAGCAATACCAATGTTGCGAAGGTGTTGGCGCGGTAATACTTGGCTGGGTTGTTGACCGACTCGCCCACCAGGATCTGCGAAGCAAAATGGAACACCCCATCAAAATGGTGCTTGGTGAACAATTCGTCCAGAAATGGGCGGTCTGCAAAGTCATGCACCAACAACTCGCCACCCAGCAATGCATCCGCATGGCCCGATGAAAGGTCATCAAGCACCACCACCTGATGACCATGCTCGATCAGATGTTTCACCATGTGCGAGCCAATATAGCCAGCCCCGCCTATCACTAGAAATTTGTTTTGAATCATCACAACGCACTCATAAAATTAAATGTTTAAGAATTTACTGGGGCTGAAAGAATAAATTTATCCAATAAGGAGAGCTCGACAGCTTGATGTTTCGACGCTAAAAGCTCACTACGCTGGCCTGCAAAAGCAGGCTGAATGGTGAGTGGCTTGTTTAAAACCTGCAGCGATAAGCTTATGAATAGCAATGACTATTATCTGCATTATTTTTAGTTTCCTAGCCTTTACTGCTAAATTCATCTAAATACTGATATCACACGGAGCCTACACAATGCCGTGAATATTCGGAACCAGCTTACCTGGAAAAACGGCTTCCAACTGTGCTTGGTTCAATCCATACATGGTTTTGAATAGGCCTGCCAGCGTATCACGGTAATTATTGAGTATTGGCGTATCACGGCCTTGAAAAAGAGTGTCAGCTTCAAGCTTAAGCTGTTCGCCCGCAATTTTACCGCCAGAGATACTGCCGCCCAGCATCCAATACGTGGTGCCATGCCCATGATCTGTGCCCTTGTTACCGTTCTCGCGGAATGTGCGTCCGAACTCACTGATCACCATTACGACGGTATTTTTCCAGGCCGGGCCCATTTCATCTGCGAATACTTTCAGGCCACGTGCTACTTCAGACAGCTTCTTAGGCAAGGTCCCTTCGATCGCTCCTTGATTGACATGCGTATCCCATCCTCCAACATCGACAAAGCCGAGTTGGTATTGCTCACGCATCAGTTTACCTATGCGTCCAGCTTCTGCCTCAAAACCACGCGTTGAAATAGCGCCTCTAGCCGCCTCTTCGGGCTCACCCGCCATGCTTAGACTGGCCTCATCACGCACGGTGAATCCCTCTTTGACCCGGTCATCAAGCGGCGTACCAGCATACATCTGCATGATCAAATCACTCTCTGCGCTGGCGAACGCAACTGGCGTTGTACCATTTTTGAGCGGCAGGTTTGGAATAGAGGCCTTGCCACGGAACACTAACGGAACATCTTTAGTAAACGCAATCGACTTGCGCGGGCCAATAATGTCAGCCAAACGATTCATAAAACCTGATTTGTAATCCTTGGGACCATCCAGCGCCTGACCAAGCTCAACTGAATCTTGGGTCTTGAAGTGACTGCGCGAGACATCATCGGTACCTGAGAATGGGATAAAAGCGAGCTGCCCTTTCGTGAATAATGGGTAGAGATTGTCCCGTAACAAGGGATGTAAGCCCCAGTCTGTATTCACACTCAACAGTGAAGCCTTGGGTATCGCCAATGTAGGTCGTGATTGATAGTAAAGCTGACTGCTTGCAGGTACTAGCAAGCTATTCGCATCGTAGGCGCCGCGCAGAAACACCAGCAAGAACCTAGGCGCCCCTGCAGTTGAAGTTGCAGCCATCGCCTGCCAGCTTACGGTAGCTGACAAGGCCAGACTGAATTTAAGAAAGTCTCTGCGATCCATGGCTCGCTCCTTCAGCGGTACATCATTTCAGGGGAGCTCAACAACAAGGTGTTCCACAAACGGTCATTGTTGGCTTTATCCAGTACCTGCTGGGTATTTTGACTTAATGTTGGCTTCAACACCTGTTGAAAATAATCGTTATTCAGCTTGATTGCTTGCTTGCTTGCATCTTTGCTATGCACCGTAAGCAATTTTCCGGCCTGCTGGCCCAGCAATTTAGCAGCATCAAAACGCGCTGACAGTTGACCGGAGCCTTGCCAAGCAGCCGACATCAAGGAGTATCCGTCTGGAGTAGACATCCCATAAATCATCTGGCCCATGCTTTCCAAAGGCTTCAACGCCTGTCTACGCTGCGAAATAGGCATTTCAGGCGGAAATAGCCTTGCCACGCTCACCCAGTACTGGTACGGACTACGGAATTTCTTGCCTAAGGATTGATTAAATTCCTCGGTAGCGAATAGAAACTTCAGTACTTGCGGTATATCTCCACGAGATTTCTGGAATACAGCGGCCATATCCATCACCAACTTGTCCGATGGCGTATCGGAGACGAAATAAACAGCTAGTTTTCTCGATAGGAACTTCGCTGTGGATGGATGACTGACCAGCATGTCCAGCACTTCACTGACCTCGTCATAGCCTCGACCTTTGATGGTATGACCAAGAAATTTCTTATCACTGAAATCATGACGACCTGGATTAAACTCAAATAAACCGTCGCGAATGTATCCAACCGCTGTTTTGCGGCCCGGAACCACCGGCTGCACACTGACTCCCACACCAGTAAGTATGCGTGCCAACTCTTGCACGTCTTGCTGAGTGTAACCCCCGTCGACCCCCAGGGTATGAAGTTCAATCAACTCACGGGCATAATTTTCGTTAATACGCCCGACTGCATTCTTGTCATTATTCAAGTACCAAAGCATAGCTGGATGCCGTAAGGTAGCTTCCAGCAAAGTCCTAAAGTTACCTAATGAGTTAGCACGGATAGCGTCATTTTCGTAGCACGCGACTGAGGCGCGTAAAGATGAAGATCCTTGATACACATTAAAATGATTGAACCAGAACCAGGTCATCATTTCCTGGAGTTGGTTAGGCGAATAAACCGCCATCAAATAGCTGCGAAAGGCTCCATCTTGATATTGGTTATACAAGGTATTGTTGAACTCCCTTGTAGCTACTATTCTGGCCTGCAAGTCGCTCGTCTTATTAGCGACCACTCCAGCCCTGATCTTCGATGCAATATAGTCTTCGCAGGAAGCTGCGGGTAATGAAATACCATTTAAAACCTTGGCAACTTGGCCTTGAGGTTTCCATGATTGAGGATTGAGTTGACTAGCAAGATAAGCTTCACGACCTTGTACCTTTAACTGCTGATACTCGTGAGCATTCGCTCCCCAGCTAATCCGATTCAACCAGGAGATATCTGAGCCTGGATCGTTGCCAGCAGCCTCTAGACTGGCAGAAAAAAACAATACCCCCCCGAACAAGCCACTCGCTAAAAAGGATAAGCAGCGGTTTCGGAGTAGTTTCATATAGACACTCTACTTGATAAAATGCTCAGGAATTTTCGGCACAAATCCGAATGTAGCAGCTTCAATTCTAGCCTGCAGACTGCCTACTTCTTCTGGCCGCAGCATAAATTCGGGTTTGCCATTCAATGCCCACCAAAAGCGGTAGAACACTTGACGCAAAACACACAACTTTTCTAGCGACTCGATTTGTGAAACGGTGTAACTGCTCAAACTCTGACACAAATGCTTGAACTCCCAAATTTTCACATCGAGCTCAGCCTTTGGCGATGCAGCACTAGCATGGTCGGTTAGCATGAAGCGCTTGAACTCGAATGCAGCATTGATCACCTTCAGTTCGATGTTATCGGTAGCGGAAGAACCAGTCTGTGCTACAAAAAAAGCCTCTACTTGCTCGTCGTAACCATAGGCCGACGCCAGTCTTGCTAATAAGAAATAGTAGGTGGCTGGCGTGACAAGAAATGTAGCTAGTCTTTCAACCATCTCATCAAAACTACTCTCCGGCAGCCCAAATTTGCTGCGCCGCAAGGCTGATGCGCAATAAGAAAAGAGAATGAGCTCTTCATCTTTATATTCAAATAAGCGCTTGCCTTCGATCAACACCATCAACCAACAAGCGAGCGCACGCTTTAGTTCGCGTTCTGCGAGTGAAATGCGCCCCGCCTGAGATGAAAGCTCCACGATACGCGCATGCAGGCCAGACTGTCGAAAACGTTCGATATCGAGGCGAATTTCCTGATCTGCTGCATACAGCATGATTTCGCCTTCTGAAGCTGCAAAAATTCGCATTGCATCTTGAAAGGGAAAACTGAGCTCAAAACCGGTATCGATCTGTTCAATACCAAACCCCTTGGCTACATCAGGCCTAGGAATCCGAACTAGATCAACAGACCGCCATTCATTGTCTAGTTTGTAAGCTGCACGATCGACCAACCGGTTGCCATCCATAAAAAACCAGCCAGAGACAGTAAATCCATCGCCGTTGAACAGCAAGTCATCCATAAAAGATTTGGTCATCACAACTTCCCTCGAGTGACCAATACGTTGATATAACCACCCAACTGTTCCAGTTTGTAACATTCGAGCAACTGCATTTTGTTACTACTGTCTATGTGATCCAAAATACTCCTAGCCATTTTCGCGCCAGCCAGGGTGATATCAAACTCGGTAAATTTAAACACCCCCGGGCCCGGATCATCGAGATCAGAGAACCAGACGCCATCCTCGGCGACCCGGATCACTTCTTCCAGCAAGGGGCGTACTTGCTGCAGATGCCCCATCTTGATATCAAAGTCTGCAATTAACAGGCCTGCGCGCACCAGATTGGTTTGCACCAGGGGGGCATAGCTCAAGCCATAGCGGTAATAGAACAGACGACGCAACTTCTGTATGCCGTCTTCATAACGATCGAAATTGATATCGATATACGCATTCAGGATCAGACAGGAAGTCGCCCAGCGCGTGTGGTGGTAAGCACTAACCGGGTCGCGCCAGCGCAACAGGCGGTTGACCTCGGTTTGCAACCAGCCCATATCACGATCTTGAGGATCGTTGGCATCCAGCACACGGTAACCCAAGGCACAGATGGCGATACCGGCCACATCGTAATTATTATGGAAGCGCTTGACAGCACGTTTGCAACATAGACGCAGTAGATTGGGATTTCTGATCGAGCGCGCCGTGCTCACCACACGCTCGTAGAACAACTCTTTCAGGTCCACATTGAACTCGCTCATGATGAGCGTCGATATCTCAGCACTTGCCGGGTGCTCCTGATGATCATCCACCAGGACAATCACGCGAGCATGGCTGATGTTCAACACCTCGAGCAGCTTGCCATGGTCCAGTCTGAGGCTCAGCTTGCTGCCCTCTTCAACACGCGGCTCCAGATCAATCGGCGCATGTTCTGGAATGCTCAGAATAGCGCTATGTACTGTAGCGGGCTGATCCAAGCGGACGGTCATCATACTGCTGCCTACCTGATGATCAAAATCGATATGCATACTCACTCTACTCAGGGATTTTCTACTTAGCAAAATGCTTAAAATTTATTTTATGCATCTGATAGACTAAACATTAAGATATGCAGATGCAGATATATTGATGCAAAGGTATCATTTTTGCTTAGGTTTCTGCACGCGATTTTTTTAAACATCACTGCTGGAATCAATATTGGAATACATACATTCTATTGATCATACATTGATCAGCCTCGATGGATCTCCATGGGCTGACGCATCCAGCGTCACCCTGATTCATCAGGACACGCAGATCGTCTTGGAGAAGATCTCTTCTGACAAAAAGATTTTCTACAAAATTGACCATGACACTCTTATTGAGTTTCCACATTTCAATGATTTAAAAGTAACGACCGATTCCAACAACTCAACGGAACCACTGACGGCCAAGTTGCTGTTAGAGCCTTTTGATGTTGACGAATATGAAGTTGCCTGGAAGCGGATCGCATCTACAGCGCGTCCGATCAAAGATGCAAATTTACTGCGAGTTTGCTGTAAACGTGCCATCTGGCTCAATCA
Source organism: Methylobacillus flagellatus (assembly GCF_005502435.1). GTDB lineage: Bacteria > Pseudomonadota > Gammaproteobacteria > Burkholderiales > Methylophilaceae > Pseudomethylobacillus > Pseudomethylobacillus flagellatus_A. The sequence continues at coordinate 317,235 of NZ_SCOU01000003.1, read as the reverse complement.
AAGCAGCTTCGAAATGCTGGGGCTTTGTGTATGCCCGGTAGGCTACCGCATTCTGGATGCAGACGATCCGAATGACCCTGACATTGCCTGGTTCGAGCAACAATCCCAACGCCTTCTAGACTGGGAAGAGGAAGTTAAAGTGCCGGCCTTCGCTCGCTGGAGCACTTCTGCACTTATGGTATGGGGCTACATACTACTCAATCTTGGCAAATATGAGCAGGGAATAAACTGCCTAAGAAAGCTGCTGCATTACCGTGCCAGCATACGCTATGCTGCGCTGATTCAAACCAACTTGGTACGCTCGTCGCTTTTGATCGCTGATTATGAAATCAAGCATGGCCAGATGAGTTCTGCCATACGCCACTTGGAAGAAATCTCGGAAATCACTTGCGATGGCATCGTCTTCTCTGACATCAGCAAACCCAAGAACGGCTATATCAAATTCAGCGAATTCGAAGCAGTGGTGCGCGGTACTAAAGAAGCAAAAAAAGCACTTATCGCCATCAATCAAGGAAAAACTCCTGAACAGATTGCTGCAGCCTATCGGGTTACCGAGGTCGGCGGCTATGTCAGCGTACTACATAAGCGAGGCAGGATCATCAATGGCGCATAGCTACATCGACCATATCCGTATAGATAACAACACCTATTTCATCGGTGGATGGGCTCTTTCTGATAATAATGAACCCGCGACTGGCTTTGATTACAGCAAAAAGAAGAAAAGGCACAGCCTCGATTTTGTACCTGTTGAGCGAAAAGACCTGGCAAAAAAATCCGGCTCTTCTGCATTGATGTCAGGATTTGAAGTTGCGCTAACGGAGTCAGAAGCTGATAGCTTCTTTCTGGACAACAGCGCCGATGTATTAGCCAACTTTGCTGACAACTCAAATCTTGCGCTAACCGCCCCAAAAAATATTAAAGACTACATCGCGTCCAAGTCTCAAGGGCTGTTCGACAAAAGTATCACCGCATTTATTGAACTTGATTTTCAGCGCTTGGCAGCTTACCTGTTGCTCGCGGAGAAAGTAGGGACGACTCTTCAGCTTGATAGTCCAGTTTTAGTTGAAAAAGCGATTGCAGCTATTCAATTTTCACGCACTGATCTAAAAACAGCAGCTCCTTTACTCAATAAGCTCAAGCTACAGATAGATCATAATCGTCCAGATCCAGCATACAGCGTCCCTGCACTTCGACTGGAATTATTGTATTCGGCTGGCAAACAGGCCCTAGCCAATTTATCCGCGTTGCCCACACCGACAACAAGTCAGGATGTTTATCCTGTGTTTTCTCATTCAGTACGCTTGCTGCACGACTTTCATTTAAGTGATGAAACTGCAGACTCACTGAGCGATTACATGGCTTATTCATGGACAAACTACAAACTGCTAGCCGACTTGTTAGGCAAAATGACCTTGGAAGAGCTGGAGTGCTATGACCGTCTGTGTTTTGTTGCACAACTACTTTATCGGATGTTCTGGCTGAAATCTGGCGAAGAGGCTGTAAAAATCAAGGAACATGAATTGGCGGGAGTACAGCGCAAACTATTTATTAGTGGCTTAGGTGCAATATCCCCAGACCAGCTTAAATGGTTACAGGTCAAGTCAAAATAAAGATTTGGTTATTGCTATAGCGTTCATTCGGAGAATTAATGGAACTAGAAAAAAGTGCAGGAAGACATGGCGTGACTCTTACGAAGGAGATTCTTAACCTGTTTGCCGATCATCATGTTTACTTTTCGTCTGACGGACTGAATAGACGCCTCAGACTCGGGACTAAGTTATTTTTCTCTGAGTCCTGTGAAATTGAACCACATGTTGGCTTTTACGCTGGCGATTGTGTATGCACTATCGGAACAATGAGCTATCTTGCAGCAACGTCCAGAAAATACGCTACTGAAGTTGAAGTTGGCCGATATAGCTCACTTGGCCCATTTGAAATCCCTGGGCCACGACACCCGATTGAAGCCGTCACCACAAGCGTGATTGGCTACAACCGTTCTCATACTTTTGCTAAGTCTGCTTTGAAGCGTGGCGATGATGACTCACTCGAATACGCAGAAAGGTCAATTGTCAAAACGACCCGAAAAGGCCCCGTGATAATAGGTCATGACGTATGGTTTGGCGGCTACATTACAGTAAACCCTGGCTTAACTGTAGGAAATGGCTCTGTAGTTGCAGCTAATAGCGTAGTGACAAAAAATATTCCTCCATTTGAGATATGGGGGGGCAACCCAGCCAGACTGATTAAACCAAGATTCCCAGCACACATCGTAGAGGCACTGACAGCTTTACAATGGTGGGACTATGCCCCTACTGACATTGCTCAATTCCCGTTAGCTGACCCAGAGGTTTTTATTAAAGAATTTGAGCCTGCAGTAAAACACTTGGAAAAGTACACGCCGAAGAAATTAAATCTATTTGAATCACTTTCCAAGCAAAGCTAAAAATAAGGGGGGCGTTCAATCCCCCTTATTTTTTAGATACGCCCCATCAATCTGTTTTTATTACTTTTTTGAATACCTAGCAATTTTCTGCTCGATTTGCAGTACAAATTGCTGCTCAACATCGCCAAACTCGTCAACCATTTGTTTTAAAAGACTTGTAGTCTCTTCCACACACTCCTGATCGCAAGCAATCCTGATCTTATGTTTAAGATAACGTATATCTTGGCCACAACTTAGCGCAGCCTCAATATGTACTCGTGCATCTTCAAAAGCCAACTGAGACAGATATATACGACTCAAATTAAAGTGTATTGCAGGATCATGAAACTTTAACAACATCAATTGAAGGTGATTAATAGCCTCCGCTGTCTTTCCAGACTTTTCCAAGTATTTTACTTTTCGCTTATGCAATCCAACAGGTTGCTCAGCCATGCCAATTGCATTTTCAATAATCTGCAACCCTTGATCAATTTGGTTGTGCTCAGCCAAAAGATCTGCTGCAAACATAACCACTCTACTGTCACTTGGTGCAATTTTCACAGCCTCCAACGCATGCAATCTAGCCGTTTCCCCTTGTTGTAATTGTGTGTAAATTTCAGACACCTGTGTGTGCAATCTTGCAGCAGCCAGTGCAGTCGGCATAAGAGCTATCGCTGATTTGTAAAGGTCGGTAGCCCAACGCAATTTATTCTTGGCCACACAAACATCAGCCAGAGTACTCAGATATGCAGCCGATATACGTCGACCTTCTCGCATGCCTGCCAAATCTGGGGACTTTCCTGAAAACAAGTCTACTACCATCGTCTTAAGGCGACCGATCTCCGAAAGAAAGTGTCCTGATGGATGGCCTGAATAGGGTAATTTAATCAGCGTTACATTATCTTTAATTGCTAAAGCTTGAAATCTGGAGGCATGTTGATAATCAGGATCATAAGGATCACAAACTAAGTAATATTTACAGCCTTTAGATATAGCGTCGGAATTGATGAAATACCTGAACTTAATTTTCTTGGCATAGGTTCCCCAGCGAGTATCCCAATCCTGAGTGATATCGATCTGTGGAGATATCGCCACTACGATGTCCATTTTCAGCAGCCTAGAAAAAGCTAGTGCGCCAAAGCCGCCCATGCTACTGCCGTAACCTGCGCGTACTTTATATTTTCTGCCAGACGCTGTAATGGCTTGCTCAATTTTCTCAAACGCAGACTCACTTATGCCTTGGAACCAATTGTTTCTGTTACGAGCCGTTTTGAAGGCAATGATGTCATAACCTTGCTCGAGCAGAAACTTACCGCCGTAGCCCAAACCAGCACCTTGAGCATCCTGCAAGTTTGCAAAAGTAAAAATTAATGTGCGCTTGGTCTTCTTGACGTCATTTTTAATGTAGTCAATCTGAGTATCAGTTTCGACCGTTATCGTATCGACGCTCCAAGACAAAGCTGAAGCTGAAGGTTGTGTTTTAGCCATATCTCGTCCACACTTTTTGCTGGTATGAATTAGCGATTACTTGCCGATCAAATCCGCGACACGCGTGATGATCTGAATTTCATGGGTTTGAGTATAGTTCTTCCAGTCCGGGAACTCGGTCCAGCCGTCCGCAAACACAAAATCAAGTCCGACCCGAGTCGAAGCCTGATGATCGTAGCGACTATCACCAACAAACAGTGACGGCAAAGTCAGCTCACCAGAGGCGATCAATCTTGCCAGGATCTCGTCTTTTGAATCCGGGCTACCGAAGATGCCTCCCTCAAACAATCGACTCAAGTTACGCGCAGCGAACACTTCGCGCAGCTCCTGCTGGTCACCGCCCGAGATCACCAGCCATTTGCTTTGGCGGCTATATTCACGCAGCTCTTCAAGCTGCGGTGTGATGGCGCATTCCATCAGGCCTTGGTGCACGTAGTTAGCATAGTCCTGCAAGACCTTTTCCATCTCGCCTGCTGCTGGTACGGTCTGCAGGATGTCGGTAAAGAAATATTCGAACTTCTTGTAACGGGATATCCCGCCACGGCTCTGGTGATAGTCCTTGATGGCTTGAGCCGGCCCCGCACCGTAAGGGAGGGCTGCCTCATAGAAGGAGTCTGTTTTGACACGATTGGAGTCGAGTAAAACACCATCACAGTCGAACACGAGGGCTTGGTATTCAGAGAGCTTGCGTTGCATAGGTTCCTTGAAGTTCAGCGCGCCAGCGCCTGTGTCCACAACAGACCACCTTTATTCCAGGCGCGGCGCTGGTTTGAAGCGCTATCAGGCTTTAGTCGATTCCAGCTGGCGTATCGCCGCTTCGACCAGCACTATGTCTTCCGGTGTGTCCACCGGTATGGAGTTCTCTGACATGGGGATCATGCGCACTTCCCAACCCAGTTCCAGAAAACGCAGGATCTCGATGTCCTCCATCTGCTCCAGCGGGGTCTTGCTAGCCTGCGCACTGAATGCCTGAAGCGCTGCACGCGGGAAGGCATAGGTGCACACCTGACGCCAGGAGCTCACGAAACTATGCGTCTTGGTGGTAGGGATCGCGCCACGCGACATGTACAGCAAGCGGCCGTCCTGACGGAATACCGCTTTGGGTGTGGTCTTGCTGCGGAAATGCTCTTCGTCATGAATGGCACAGTAGCCATTGAGCACCTCGCCTGGGTACTGCTTGGCTGCTTCCAGCAGCACTTCGATATCCGCAGGGTCAAACAGCGGCTCATCCCCCTGCACATTGATGAACAGGTCTGCATCCAGCAAGGTGGCGCATTCTGCGACACGGTCCGTGCCAGTCAGGCAATCTTTGGACGTCATCAGCACCTGGATGCCCTCCGCCTCGCATACCTCGCGGATCAACTCGCTTTCAGTTGCTACATACACCATGGCCGGGTCACAGGCTTTGATGACCTGACGGTAGGTTCTGACCACCATGGGCACACCGACCAGACTCACCAGTGGCTTGCCTGGCAAACGCGAGGATTCGTAGCGAGCAGGGATGATGACCGCGATCTTGCTACTCATTCATAGCCTCCCAGTGCATAGATGGATGTCGTGTCGATCTTGTATTTGGTGGGCGTCACCGAGATCACCGGCGGCGCGGCTTCAACATTGGCATACAAACTGAATACGCGATCAAGCTCGTGACTGCGCGGATCATCGGCACCATAGCCATCAAAGCCTGCCAACAGGATACGGTTGGCCCTGCCGCTGGCAGCCATTGCCAGCACATAAGAGATCACTAGCGAGTTGGGGATCACACAGGACGTTTCGTTGAACTCAAACGTGGATTCCTTGATCGACAAGCCATAATCCAGCAAAGGCTTGTCCTTGAGGACTTCCTTGACGTTATCTGGCAGGGCAGACACCGGCGTGATCAACGGTTGTGGCAGCTTGGTGTGTTCTTTGGAATCCGCCAGCAGGCGTATAGGGTGACAAGCGGCACGCAACTGGATCAGGTCGGCACTGATACTGGCCTGGGTGTTCAGGGAGATCACCACCGGCTTTTTGTTGCGGATATAGCGCTCGATCTCGGCGCGATGGCGTCTGGCGCTAGGGCCTGCACCCACGACCAGCAGGTCTTTTCCGGAGAGTTGTTCAGCCGGGTTCCAATGGCCATCGCTACCACCGTTGAGGATGTTGCGCCCGGTCTCCAGATCTTCCGCGCGGAATTTCTTGCCTCCCTTGGATTGCAAATACTCGATCACCGCAAGAATGTCTTCTTCCGTGTAGCGCGAATCGGACAGCATCTCCTGCACATAGGTCGGGTGGATGCCGTATTTGCCAGCCAGGAAGTAGTAAGTATTGGTACCCCAACCGCATTTCACCTGCATGGGACGGAAGTGCTGCTCGATCACCGACAGCAAAGGGGTCAGATCCGGTTTGACCTGACGGAACTGCTCCAGCTCGATCACCAGATGCTCGGTCTTGACGTTACCGGGGCCACGGCCCATGCCGGTGACCGTACCATCGATCCAGGTCGCCCCATCCGCCACAGCGCGCAGGGAGTTGGCCAGCGCATTGCCCATGTTGTCATGCGTGTGGATACCGATGGCGCCAGCCCAGCCGCGACGGATGATACCGATGATGCGCGTGGTTTGATCTGGCGTCATGCTGCCCATGCTGTCAGCAAAGTACAATGCATCCAGCGGATACTGGCTGGCCGCATTGGCGAGTTTCTCGATTTCCTGTTCAGGAAGGTCCGCGATCTGCATCATGTTGCCGCCGACTAGGTAACCCTGCTGCTTGAGCCAGGCCACACCAGGCAGGATGGCTTCGAATTCATAGGCATGGCAGGCGATACGTACCAGCTTGACTGGCGACTGATCGGCTGGCTTGAACAGCTTCTGCAAGGCCGCGATAGGGCCGCCTTCGTATTTAAGCAGCTCGCTTGCATTCACCATCACACCGATATTGAGGCCAGCCGGGATAGGCAGGTTCAGGATGAAATCATCCGTGCCATAAGCGAAACCGCCTTTGAATCCATGACTTTCGAAGGAACGCAGGCCCACTTCGACAAAGTCTGCGGACACCGCAGACATGGCCTGGAAATACTTGGCCACCATGACAGGCTCAAAGTCCCAATCGTTATAGTAGCCGCCGTCCCGCAAGGTGCAGTCAAGCAAATGAACTTTTTGATCCATTATTGGGTGCCTATCTTTCAGTTGGTTGATACAGTCTCAGGCGTGCTGTTACAGAACGCCATGTAGTCCAACGCCATCTGCTTACAGTCTGGCGGCAATTCGATACCACTCTTCAATCGGTGATGCAGGTTCTTGGCTTTGGAAGCCTTGCGCAGGATATCCGCCCATTCGGTCACCGCCCCCGGCGTGACATGGATACCGGTCACACCATGCTTCACCTTCTCGGCCATACCACCTATGCTTGAAGCGATCACCGGCAGCTTGTGGATGTAAGCTTCCTGAATGATCATCGGCGAGTTCTCCCACCAGATCGATGGAATCACCAACCAGTCGGCACGGCGCATGCGCACCTCAAGTTCGGTGCGCTCATAGGGACCGTTCCAGCGCAGCACACCCGCCTCCAGCAAGGGGTCGGCCAGTTTCTTGATCCGATCGCGGAATTCGCCGGCCTGCGTTTCGATGTTGGCACCGTTGATCTCGACCACCAGATCGGTATATTCATCGCGCACCAGCTGCTGCAAAGCCATCAGCAGGATATCCAGCCCCTTGTAGGGATTGATCTGGCCGAAATAGCCGAACGTTGCCGGAAAGTGGCTGCTGGCATCGATGTCTTCCCTGTCGTCGGCAAAGATATCGACCGTGCTGGTTTCTACACCGCTGTCAGCCACCAGTGCATGCTTGGCATCAGCCTGACCGTTTTCGATGACAGCGAACTTCTCGAGTGGCAGACCCCAGGCCACATAGCGGTCACGCAGAAAGTCAGACGGGCTGATGAATTTGTCGAATAGCGCAAAGATGGACATGAAAGTGTTCTTGCGCTTGGCAAAGAAGCTCAACTCATGCTCCGGGAAGCACTTGCCGCATAAGAACTCGTTCGCCTCCTTGCATAGCGAAGTGCTGCCCCGCTTGATCATCTGGCCGTCGTTCATGCAGATCGCCAGGAACTCGTGCAGGGTCATCACGAACTGGGCCTTGGGCAGGATGCGCCGCATGTGGATGATGGCATCGGTACCGATGTTGAAGTAATGGTGAAAATTCACCAGCTCCGGTTCGTAATTATTGAAAAAATCCTTGATGGAGGCCGCCAGCACCTGCGTGTGGCCGTTACGAAGCAAGCGTGGATCTTCCACGCAGCCGCCTAGCAGGTATTCATTCTCGCGGTACTGCACGATCTTGCCCGGCAACACACCGGAGTTAACAGCCGCCAGAAAACGGACGTCGCAATCTGGGTAGGCTTCACGAAAACCGTTGTAGGCATTGTAGGCAGCAACTTCACCGCCACCTTTGGAAAAGTCAGGATGGGCATGGGAAACAACAAGAATGGTTCTCATGGTTTAGGCGCCCACATTCGCTAGTTCGTACATCTGGATTTCCTTGTGCAGGCTCTCATGATAATTGAGTACCTTGTTCTTGTTCTTGGCAAACGGCAGGCCGCCCGCATACACCTCGACCTCAAAGGTTTCGTTCAGCTTTCTGTGGATATGCAACACCAGATACAGATAATCGATCTCGTCCATGGGCACGGTAGGTGCAAGGTTGGTCAACTGTTTGAACGTCTCTGCATTGCAGGCGAACGCACCGTAGCGCGCACTGCTGAACTTGGATTTTATGCCGGACAACTCGGACTCAGGCCGGTATTTGCCAAGCTCGGTCAAGCCTATGCTTTCCGAGGTGCCATGCACGTCACGCGCACGGAAGAAGTTGATCTTGCCAGACTCGATATTGTGCAGATCTATGGTCTTGAGGCCACACAATTCCAGCCCTGAGCGCGCGTCCACCACCAGGAAATTGGCACTGGTATTGCGGCTGAAGGAATGCCGGATGTTGCCCAGCATCAGGTTATTACAACCGGAAAAGACGCGCGTGGCACAGCCGAACAGATTATGCATGCGCTCCGCAATGGCCTGCATGCGGCCGATCTCCTGCTCCTGGCCCTGTATGAAGATGTTAAGACTGATCTGCTGGGTGGTCTGCCCCAGCGTACACATGGAGATGATGGAGTTGAGCAGATCACCTTCGTAATCACCCGAGACGATCAGGGCGAGGTTCAGCATCGATTTGGTCTGACGCACGCGTATGGAATAATCTTCCATCATCAGAAACTGATTGTGTCGCTCCGAGCGTCTGGCATGGTGCGATAAGGGACCGTCCACTGCCAGCACGCGCTCCACCATGGTGTGCTGCGGCGTGTAGATCCCGTTCATGAAGGTTTGAATATCGGCGTAAGGCACGCCACGCTCGATATTGCTCGATTCTTCCACCAGGCGGGCAGAGTTGGTTTCGTCATCGATCAGATAGATGCCGGCCTTTTCATGAGGAGCGGCAGCGGCCGGAACCACGACGATAAAACCGGCATTTTTGGAACCTTGTCCGAATGCGGTGGCAAACGCATCTTCAATATCCTTGCGGACATATTTGAAACAATTACTGAGCATCACCGCGTGGCTACCAGACTTCAGCGCCAGTGCATCCGGCAATTTACCGGCTGCCCAGCCGATAATCAGCAGGTCACCGCTTTCCTGCACTTCCTTGAGCACCTCAACATAGCCGCTGGCACTGGCGTTTTCACGCCCCTCCTGAAGCAAGTACTTGCGATCGCCAACGATCAGCTTTTCTTCGAACAAGGTCTCCGGGAGCTGTTTGCCCAGTTTGTACTGATCGACGATCTCAATGCCAGGCGCTTGATCCGGGCTCACCTCCAGCGGAACAGCACGAACTGAATGACCGGATTCGTCTTTCAGATGAAGCACCGTATCCGATACAGAAGCGTTGTAGCCCTGCACATAAAGTATGAAACCAGAACATTCAGTGACACGGATCCCAAAATAACTGCCGACATCCGGCCGCTCAACCAGCAGTATCTGATAGGGAACAACTTGCTCACCATGCAGCAACTCCAGTGTCGCATCCCCTTTGTACCAGCCGGTGACGACTAGGTCATCCCTATCCGCCAACACATAATCAATATGAAACTCTGCTTTGGTCTTCGCCATCTATTTTTCCGTTAGAATTTTCGTCCGTTAGACTTCATCATCAGTTTTTAATGAATGTAGCGCATCCGCATTACATTCTGCCTACTGTTCAACGCAGACTCCCAATTTACAACGCCACCTTGAAACGCCATCTTCAACTCCAGCGCACCAACATGAGGCATGCCATCGATTACGGCATTCTATTGGCACAGCAACCCGGGACACAAATGGCGATGATGGCTTGACCTCAAGCCATCATCGCCATTTATTGCAATCAGAACTATATGGTCATACTGAATAACAATCGTTTGAATCGATTTGGATTTTTTACTGAGTGTAACGTAGGTTGTCATTTCTGGAACCTGCCCAGGATTGGTGCCACACCATGCGCTGCAATATTAAAGCCAGATATCTGCATAAAATCCCCTATTGAGGGCAGCCATGCGTATGCAATTTCCACACCATCCTTGCATGACTACAACAGACTCCATTAAAGTCGTAACAGCATCCTACCACCAGCAGGCACAGGGTGCGATTTTTCAAGCCATATCGCCCCACAATCTGGCGGCAAATGCAGGCCTAGCGACATACTTTGCATGACAAGTTGTTTTAACGAAGCGTGATTATCTGGTAAAAAGACAAATAAGGACCGCTGTGGTTACAGCATCAATCAGGCGATTCTGTTTGAGCTTGTGGACAAACACGGGCTCATGAGCGCTTGGCACGCGGTATAAAAACGTTTAAGTAGACTGCATATCATTACTCTTCAATTCATTCGCTTGCGATTCAGAATGCCATTCCATAGGGTCATGTGCCCATGAAAAGAATCGCGTTGGTAGCCTGCAACAAGAACGCCACCAAGTTCAAGGATGACCCTTCGTTCATCTATCGCTGCGTCAATCTCGCCGCTGGCTTGAGACACCATGGCAACGATGTTCTGGTCTGTCATATCAGCCAGTTCCCTTGGTTCCGCGACTTCGATGTGATCGTATTTCACCGCCCACGTGCCACACTGCGCTTCAAATTGCTGATGGGGAAACTGCGCCGTAGCAAGTCCATACTGATCGCCGATTTCGACGACCTGATCATGGATCCTGACTTGGTTGATTACAGCCCGGGTGTGCTGAATGGCATGGTGAGTATCGCGGCAACCCGTCATTTGTTCAAACAGCATTTCCACGCCCTGCCTTATTTCGAGGCGTTCACAGTATCCACCACACCACTCGCCGCACACCTCCAGCGACTTATGACAGATGCCAATGTGGGCGTGATCGCCAATGGCGTTTACCATGATTGGGAAGGCAAGGCCCTTTTACACAAGGACTGGGCTAAGCGCAACGCAACGGCAGGGGAGTGGACAATCTCTTACAATCCAGGTACGCCCAGCCATGACCGTGACTTTGCCAGTGTAGCGCCGGCACTGGAACGCTTCCTGGCCAGTCACCCGCAGTCAAGGCTAGTGGTCACCGGGCCGCTGAGTTTTCAGTTACGTGCCCAGCCACACCAGATCGTGCGGCGCGAAAAAGTGCCGTTCGACAGGTTCCACGAGTATGTACGCAGCGCCGATGTGAATCTGGCACCTCTGGAAGCCACCCCCTTTACGCGCTGCAAATCGGCCCTTAAAGTACTGGAAACCGGCTTCTGGAACATCCCGACCATCTGCTCGCGATTCCCGGATGCGGAACGCTTCATTGATGCAGGCGCGCTGATCGCAGACAATGAACAAGCTTGGTTCGACCACTTGGTCAATCTTTACGAGGATGAAGCATTCTATGGCGATTGCGTGCATCAATTACGCGCGCGCGTGTTGGAAAAAGGGAATGTGGTCAGCCTATCCGCACAATGGCTGGGCTACGTGGCCCAGACGCGCCTTGGAGCTTAAGAACTACACCATCGGGATGATGGCCCTTTACTTTGCCGTCAAACTGCGCAAAAAGGGCTATTACACCCGCCGCTCCCTCAAATGCTACCTGTTCGCCTGGCAACATCTACGCTCTACACCTGCCTTGATCCGCTATGTGGAATTCCGTCGCGACATGGGCATGCTGCTCACCAAGCGCTTGGCACAGTTGTTGCAGAAGGGATTGGGCAACCTCAACGACTATGACTACTACCTGGCACTGAGCTTCTTGCTGGAGCGCACCCCGGAGCTGATCATGCCGGCCTGCTTCAGCCAGAACGCCAACGGCTTGCTGACCCCTCCCCTGGCAGCCAGCTTGCCGGAGAAGTCAGCCAAGATGGCGCTGATCTCCGAGATCCACCAGCAACAAGCGCAATGGCGTGAAGCGTTTCGCAACTGGGTCAAGCAACAGCAGTCCGCGGGCATCTGCGTCGTGGGCAATGCGGCCAGCCTGACCGGCAAGAATATGGGGCACAAGTTCGACCAGTTTGGTGCAGTGATACGTTTCAATCTGTTCCAGACCGATGATGACACTTATGCCGATATCGGCACCCACCATGACGCCTGGGTGATGGCACCGGGGTTTCGTGGCTATGCACCACAAAAAGTGAAGTGGTGCATCATCACCGGGCCTGACATGCGCTTCCGGCTGTCGTACTGGGACACGGTACTGCCATTGCTGCATGACAACATACCGGTACTCACCGTGCCACTACCGGTGTGGCGTGACATCGTGGCAAAGCTGAAATCACCACCAAGTGCAGGTATTGTTTTTCTCGCGTTCTTGCGCGAGCTGTTAGGTAGCTGGGAAGGCGTGCATATTGCAGGCATCGGTACCGGATTGACCTTGGGCGGGCGTTACCATAGAGCGGACAGCAAGCAGCATGCCGTGACCCGGCATGACTGGCATAAAGAAGCCAGGCTGATACGCAAATGGCAACAAGAGGGATTGAGCATCCTTGATGATGCATCCTGAAGCCCGCCGTTTAGCAAAATAGGGGGCGTTTTGATCGGCTTGTTTTCCAGAGCTTTATCCCGGATCCCGCATCTGGAGACCCTGCTGGGTGAGCCGACCATGCTCATCAGCCGGTTCCATGCGCCGGGAAGATTGGGACACGTGGCCGGCTGGGGCTTGAAAGCGCCCTCCTTGCGCGCCCAGCATTACGCTGAAAAGCATCTGATCCCCTATTTGTATCTGGAAGAAGGCTTTCTGCGCTCGGTGAACCTGCCGGGCAAGGATGCCACGCTATCCCTGATCGCCGACCCGGTCGGGATCTACTACGATGCCCACCACCCTTCGCTGCTGGAAGAACTGATCCCGCAGCCGCTCGACGCCCGCGCAGCTGAACGGGCACGCCGCCTGATCGCACAATGGCGCGACAGCCGCGTCTCCAAATACAATCACAACCGCGACTACACCGGAACACTGCCAACCCGGTATGTGCTGGTGGTGGACCAGACGCTGGGCGACGCCTCCATCCAGCACGGCATGGCAGATGCCGCGACCTTCCAGCACATGCTGTCCAGCGCACTGGTCGAAAATCCGGAGTGTCAGATCGTACTCAAGTTACACCCGGAGGTGGCTAGCGGGCGAAAGCGCGGCCATTTCGACCTGAAGCAACTGGCAAACACACCACGCTTGACCGTACTGGGTGATGATGTCCACCCCGCCAGCCTGATCGCAGGGGCGACCGCCCTGTATGTGGTCACCTCGCAGATCGGTTTCGAAGGCCTGTTATGGGGCAAACCTGTGCATACCTTTGGCATGCCGTTTTACGCAGGCTGGGGGTTGACCGAAGACCGGCTGGCCGCACCGGCACGCCGTCAGCCAGTTGAATTATTGAATCTGGTGCATGCTGCACTGGTTGCTTATCCACGCTATGTGGATCCGGAATCCGGCCGACGCTGCGAGGTGGAACGCATCATCAGCTGGCTGGGCCTGCAACGTCGCCTGCGTATGCGGCTGCCGGACAGGGTCACGGCAATGAATTTCTCATTCTGGAAAGCGCCCATACTCAAATCGTTCCTGCAAGGCAGCGAGGTACGCTTTGTAAGCTCGCCCCACAGCATCGCCAGGGATAGCCCGCTGGTGATCTGGGGCAACCGCAGCCGCGCAGAGCAGCTACCCACCAGCAACATCATCCGCATCGAAGATGGCTTTCTGCGCTCGGTCGGCCTGGGTGCCGACCTCACACGCCCCAGTTCCTGGGTCATCGACCGGCAGGGTATCTACTACGACGCGACCCAGGCTTCGGAACTGGAATCGCTGCTCAAGAACACCGAATTCGATGACACCCTGCTGCAACGTGCACAAGCGCTGAGACGCGAGATCGTCAAAACCGGCATCACCAAATACAACACCCTGGAGCGGGCGCGCTGGAAACGTCCGGACACGCAAAAGAAGTTGATCCTAGTGCCTGGCCAGGTGGAGAGTGATGCCTCTATCCAGTATGGCGGTGCCAGCATACGCAGCAACCTGTCTCTGCTCATGAACGTACGTTTTCGCCACCGCGATGCCTACATCATCTACAAGCCACACCCGGACGTTGTCGCCGGGCTACGCAGCCGCGGCAAAGGCGAGGCCCAGGCACCGCACTGGTGCGATGAACTGATCACCGAAATCCCCATGCACGTGCTGCTGGATCAGGTGGATGAAGTACACACCATCACCTCACTCACCGGCTTTGAGGCGCTGATGCGCGGCATCCCGGTGGTGACCTATGGCCAGCCGTTCTATGCGGGCTGGGGCCTGACCCAGGATAACGACATCCTGCCGCCGGTGATGGCCAGACGTGGCCGCCAACTGTCGCTGGACCAACTGGTTGCCGCCACCCTGATCCTTTACCCACGCTATATCAGTCGCATCACCGGCAAATTCACCACACCGGAACGCATCCTCACCGAACTGCAGATCTGGCGCAATGAAGAAGCCGGCAAGCGTCGCATCGTCCGCAAACAGCTACGCTGGTTGTTGCGCCTCAGACGTTATTGATCTCTCCTGGCTATTGATTTCTGTTGGCTATTGATTTCTCTGTGTTCAGCAGGGAACATCAGGCCACTTCGTCAGTCCACCTCAAGGTCGATTCAAGCAGTCACATGCTTGATTTGTGCAAGTGCCACTATTTGCACGTCAAGCAGCTGTGTTAACTTGCCTGAAATGCGACCGCAGCGATGTACGTATTGCCACAAACCAGCGTCGCCGCAACAGTGCCGCGATAAACAAGCGTCGTGATAAACACGCAGTTAACAAAAACGTCGCGATAAAAAAAGCCTAACTCATGACCACCTCTCTTCTGCACGAGCGCCTGATTTCCTGTCGCCAGCATAGCGTCACGCTGGCGCAGCCGCTGAGTGAAGCCGACCTGCAGATCCAGGCAGAGGACTTCGCCAGCCCGGGAAAATGGCATCTGGCGCACACCAGCTGGTTCTTCGAAGAATTCATCCTGCGTCCGCGCGGACTGCAGTCCTCGGTCGCAGAACCGTTCCGCTTTTTGTTCAATTCTTACTACGACACTATCGGCCAACGTCAGCCACAGGGCAGGCGTGGCCTGATCAGCCGCCCCAGCCTGGCCGAGATACTCGATTACCGCGCCGAGGTCGATCAGGCACTAGCCACCTTGATGCAGACGGCACTCGACCAGGACACATTGGAATTACTGGAACTTGGCATCCAGCACGAACAACAGCATCAGGAGCTATTCGTCACCGATATCGTCTACAACCTGTCACAGAACCCGCTGTTACCTGCTTATTTACCCCCGGCCACAAACATCATTCAGCCTGCCCGCGATCAGCACTTCCTCCCGTTCGATGGCGGTCTGGTCACGATAGGCCATGATCAGGCGGGCTTCTGTTTCGACAATGAGTGTCCGGCACACAAGCATTACCTGGCGCCTTTCAAGCTGGCCAACAGGCTGGTCAGCAACGCAGACTGGCTGGCCTTCATGGAAGCGGGCGCTTACCAACAGCCTTTGTTATGGCTGTCAGATGGCTGGAAACAACGGCAACAGGCGGGCTGGGAAATGCCCCTGTACTGGCAACGCGACCAGCACGGTGGCTACGCCGCTTATGGCATGCACGGCTTGCAGCCTGTAGACCCGGCTGCCCCAGTGCGCCACATCAGCTACTTTGAAGCCGATGCGTATGCACGCTGGGCAGGTAAACGCCTGCCTACGGAAGCCGAGTGGGAGCATGCCGCGCGCTCATGCAGTGCTGATGCAGCGCATGCAAGGTTTGCTGACCTGGCGCGACCAAACCAAGCGACCATGCATGATCTGTTTGGTCAGGTCTGGCAGTGGACGGCCAGCCCCTATGTCGCTTACCCGGGCTTTCAGACACGTTCGGGTGCGGTGGGGGAGTACAACGGCAAGTTCATGAACGGTCAGTACGTGCTGCGCGGCTCATCAATCGCGACACCTGCCGGGCACGCGCGTGCCAGTTACCGTAATTTCTTTGCACCCCACCAGCGCTGGCAATTCACCGGCTTGCGGCTGGCAGAACAAGGCTGATGGATGAATCTACCCGCAGAGCAGATCGACACTGCAAACGATTTTGGTCACGATGTGCTGTACGGTTTGTCACAGCCGCAGAAAAGCATCCCCTGTAAATGGTTCTACGACGAAGCAGGCTCGCTGCTGTTTGAAGCCATCACCCGTACCGCAGAGTACTACCCGACACGCGTTGAAACACGTCTGCTCACAGAGGTGGTACCCGCGCTGGCACGCATCAAGCCCGGCATACAGTGCGTGATCGAGCCCGGCAGTGGCGCCAGCGTGAAAACACGCGCCCTGCTACAAGGTTTACCTCTACTACGAACCTATGTGCCCATGGACATCTCCGCTGACTTTCTGCATGAGGTCAGCCTACAGTTGCAGCGCGATTTTCCCGCACTTGCCATACACCCGCTGGTGGGCGATTTCAGTGATGCCGGGTTCGCCAGCGCCATCAACACTGCAGACCTGCCTATCGATAGCGAACGCCTGGTGTTCTTCCCTGGCTCCACCATAGGCAATTTCCACCCAGAAGCGGCTGCACGCTTGCTGGAGCAGTTTCATGCGCTGGCAGGCATGTCTGGCTGTTTATTGATCGGGGTGGACACCACGCAGGACGAAAAGCGCCTGCTGGCAGCCTACAACGATGCCGCAGGCATCACCGCGGCCTTCAACCAGAACCTGCTGAAACGGGCCAACCGCGAGCTAGGCGCTGATTTCGATGTGCACAGTTTTAGCCATGAAGCGCGTTTCAACCGTAGTGAAGGCCGTATCGAGATGCATCTGGTCAGCACCCGCAAGCAATCGGTACAGCTGGCAGGACAGCGTTTCAAGTTTGATGCGGGTGAAAGTATCTACACCGAGAGCTGCTACAAATACCGCAGTGCCGCATTCATCGCCATGGCGCAGGCGTGCGGCTGGCACTTGAAGCAACAATGGCAGGATGAGCAGGAATCGGCATTCACGCTGTTCCTGCTGCGTTCGGCGCGCTAGCGCGTGACGGTGACGCCCTTCCAGAACGACACATGGCCGGTGATCTCGCTGGCCGCCGCTTTGGGCTTGGCGTAATACCAGGCGGCGTTGGCATTCACCTTGCCATCCACCACCACATCCAGATAACTGGCCGTGCCCTTCCAAGGACACACCGTTTCGTGCGCGCTTTCACGGAAGAAGGCGGGGACGAGTGACGCGCGTGGGAAATACACATTGCCTTCCACCAGCTCAAAGCTGGCGCTCTCTGCAATGACCTGACCGTTCCATACGGCTTTTGCCATTAACGCTTCTCCAAAGGTTGTAATGCCTGTGCGAGGTCCTGGATCAGGTCCTGCGCATCTTCCAGACCGATATAGAAACGTACCAGCAGGCCAGCATACGAGTAGGCCGCATGCATTTGGTTCCGCGTGAACGGCACCACCAGGCTGACCGCGCCGCCCCAGCTGAAGCCAAGATGGAAGAGCCGCAAGGCTTCCACGCAACGATCCAGCTCTGCCTGCTGGATGTCCTCACGAAACACCACCGAGAACAGGCTGGCCGCCGCTGTAAAATCACGCGCCCAGATAGCGTGGCCCGGTGCGTCCGGCAATGCCGGGTGCAACACACGCGCCACGGCAGGGTGTTGACTCAACCACCGGGCGACCTGACGCGCCGCGTGGTCCTGCGCCAGATAGCGCAGGCGATAATGCGGCAAACTGCGCAAGATCAGCCGGCAATCCTCAGGACTCACGCCTATGCCCAGGCTTACCACGGTTTCAGCCAAACTACGGTACAAGCCCTCATCCGCCGTAGTGACACAGCCCATGAGCACATCGCTGCCGCCCGACTGGTACTTGGTCAGCGCCTGTATGGACAGATCCGCGCCCAGCTCGAACACCGGCAAGGCGATCCCGGCTGCCCAGGTGGCGTCGATCGCCACCAACACATCATGCTGATGCGCCAAGGCCGCCAGCGCTGGCAGATCGGCCACCTCCATGGTCACCGAGCCCGGGGTTTCCACCCATAACAGGCGTGTGTTGGCAGCAAACTTGAGCGTATCCAACTGCATGGGGTCGTAAAACGCCAACTCAATGCCAAACCGTTGCTGCAACAGGCGTGCCGCATCCAGCGCAGGCACATAACTGTTGAACGGCATCAGCACCTGATCACCCGCTTTCAAAAACGCCAGCAGCAAAGTACTGATGGCCGACAAGCCGGACGGGAACAGCAGCGCATGCTCAACGCCATCGATGGCTGCCAGCTGCCGCTCCAGCCTGCGGCTGGTAGGGGTGCCCAGCAAGCCATAGGTGTATTGCTGCTTGTCACGCCAGTCACGCTGGCGCAGCTTTTCCACGCTATCGAACACCACGGTCGAAGCGCGTGCCACCGGGTCGGCCAGACTGTTGAAATTGGCAGAGGCAGCGAAGTCCGGCTGCACCAGCGTAGTCCAGACAGAAGGGGGCGTGATGGGCTTGGCCATGGCGGTGAGTCTCGTAAGGGATCAACACATGGTAATGGATTTAGCGCGTATGCGTGAGGCGGGGCTTGCACGCGCGCCCCTGTCATTCGAACTGCATCGCAGGTAGTTGATATATTTTAAATAAATAATTCCAATAAATTAGTTACCCCCAAAGTTACCCCTGTTTATTGGGGTATGCCAATGAACCGCATGATCTGAACGGATACGTGCAAAACAACAAAAAACCCGCATTTACGCGGGTTTGAGAGGTGTTTTGCTACTTTTTGATATTAGTAATGGTGGCCCCCCTGTGAGTCGAACACAGCACCAACGGATTATGAGTCCGCTGCTCTAACCAAGCATGAGCTAGGGGGCCGTGACCTGCTTAATCGTTGCCGGTTTCCAGGAAACTGCGCAGACGCTCGGAACGCGTCGGGTGACGCAGCTTGCGCAGTGCCTTGGCTTCGATCTGACGGATACGCTCACGCGTAACGTCGAACTGTTTGCCCACTTCTTCCAGCGTGTGGTCGGTGTTCATTTCGATACCGAAACGCATACGCAGTACCTTGGCTTCGCGCGCCGTCAGGGATTCCAGCACTTCCTTGGTGGCTTCGCGCAGGCTGGCATATACCGCTGCATCGACAGGCGCCAAGGTGGTGTTGTCTTCGATGAAGTCGCCCAGATGCGAATCGTCGTCGTCACCGATCGGCGTTTCCATGGAGATAGGCTCCTTGGAGATCTTGAGGATCTTGCGGATCTTGTCTTCCGGCATTTCCATCTTTTCGGCCAGCGTGGCGGGATCCGGTTCCAGACCGGTTTCCTGCAGGATCTGACGCGAGATGCGGTTCATCTTGTTGATGGTTTCGATCATGTGCACCGGGATACGGATGGTGCGGGCCTGATCCGCGATGGAACGCGTGATGGCCTGACGGATCCACCAGGTGGCATAGGTCGAGAACTTGTAACCGCGACGGTATTCGAATTTGTCCACTGCCTTCATCAGGCCGATGTTGCCTTCCTGGATCAGATCCAGGAATTGCAGACCACGGTTGGTGTACTTCTTGGCGATGGAGATCACCAGACGCAGGTTGGCCTCGATCATCTCGCGCTTGGCACGACGGGCACGCGCTTCGCCCGTGGACATCTGCTTGTTGATCTCTTTCAGTTCCTTGATCGGGATACCGACGCGGTCCTGGATATCCAGCAGGCGTTGCTGTTGGTCGACGATGGAGTGCTTGAAGCGCTCCAGACGTTCGACATACGGCTTGTTCAGCGCCAGTTCACCGGCCAGCCATTCCAGATTGGTCTCGTGGCCGGGGAACACCTTGATGAAGTGCGGGCGCGGCATGCCGGATTTATCCACGCAGAAGTCCATGATCTTGCGTTCGTGACCACGGATCTCTTCGACCATGACACGTACCTGATCGCACAGGGCTTCGACTTGCTTGGCGGAGAAACGGAACGCGGTCAGCTCTTCCAGGATGCCGTCCTGCAGCTTTTTGTATTCCTTATCTTGCGAACCCTTGGTCTGCAGGATGGCGGTCATTTTCTGATGTGCTTCGCGAATCACGGCAAAGCGCGTCAGCACTTCGGCTTTCAGCTTGGCCAGTGCCTCGGCAGAGATGGCAGCGGCCTTGGCGCCATCGGCGTCATCGTCCTCTTCTTCATCTTCTTCCGTGGCTTCTTCTTCAGCTTCTGCGGCTTCCACCACCATGGCGTCGTCCAGACCGACATCGGTGTCGATCAGGCCGTCGACCAGATCGTCCACGCTCAGCTCGTCTTTTTCGACCTTGTCCACCATGGCCAGCAATTCGGCGATGGTGGTAGGACAGGCGGCGATGGCTTGCACCATGTGCTTGAGGCCGTCTTCGATGCGCTTGGCGATCTCGATCTCGCCTTCACGCGTGAGCAGGTCTACCGTGCCCATTTCGCGCATGTACATACGCACCGGGTCGGTGGTACGGCCGAATTCGGAATCCACCGTGGAGAGTGCCTGTTCGGCTTCTTCCACCGCATCTTCATCGGTGACCGCAGGCGGTGCGTCCGACATCAGCAGCACTTCAGCGTCCGGGGCTTCCTCGTACACCTGGATGCCCATGTCGTTGATCATGCCGATGATGCCGTCGATCTGTTCCGAATCCTGCACATCATCCGGCAGGTGGTCGTTGATCTCGGCGTAGGTCAGGTATCCGCGCTCCTTGCCGAGCACGATCAGCGTTTTCAGCCGCATGCGACGGACTTCTGCGTCGGTTCCCTGGTGTTCTACCTTGTCGTTTTGTTGCTCATTTGCCATGTCCGACCTCAACTCCATCAATCCAGATGTTTGCGGAAAACCGCGTATTATACCTTAAACTATTGTGGCTCTTTGCGATGGCCCCAGCGACTTTGCTTGAGTAGTGCGCGCTGCGCATCGGTCAGCGCCTGCAAACCCTGCTCCTGCGCGATACGCAGCAGATCCACCGCCTCTGAAGATTCGCGTTCCTGCAAGCGCCGCAGCTGCGACAGCGCGCCCTGGAACTCTGTGGTTAGCAAGTCCGGTGCCACCGATTCCATCATCTTGGCACTGAGCTGTTGCCGGTGACGTTCCGGCATTTCTGCCTGCAACTGCTCAAACAGCACAGCCGAAGACAAGCCGGGCTGACGCTGGATCTCACGGCGCAGACTACGCAACAGCTGCGCCTCCTGCGTGACGCCCAGGATCAGCGCATCATCCAGCTGCACCGCCAGTTCCGGTGCATGCAGCAGGATCTCCAGCAATTTCCCCAACAATACTGGTGCACTGCGGTCTGCCCGTGCACCTGCACTGCGACGCACCGCTGGCGCCTTTAACTGCATGTTCTGCTCAAGTTCGGTTTGCGACAGGCCGGCCAGCTCCGCCACCCGCTTGCGTAACAGCAAAGCCAGACGCGGCGCCTGGATCTGTTGCAGGATAGGCTCGGCCTCATTCAGGAAGCGCACGCGGTCTTCTTGTGCCTGCAGCGGGTTATCCACGCTAAGCTGCTGTATCAGATATTGCGAGAACGGTAGCGCACGCTCGATAGCCGCGCCAAACGCTTCTTTACCGAATTCCCGCACAAAGCTGTCCGGGTCGTGCTCTTTAGGCAAAAACAGAAAACTCAGGCGCAAACTGTCGGTCAGCGCGGGCAAGGCATTCATGGCCGCGCGCCAGGCGGCTTTTTGGCCGGCGGCGTCACCATCAAAACAGAACACGATGTGGTCGGTTTGACGGGTCAGTTTTTGAATATGGAACGGTGTGGTCGCGGTACCCAGTGCAGCCACCGCGTAATCGATGCCGTACTGCGCCAGGGCCACCACATCCATGTACCCTTCGACCACCAGCGCGCATGCCGCTTCACGGATCGCACGCCGCGCCTGGAACAGGCCATACAACTCATGACCTTTCTGAAATAGGGGTGTTTCCGGCGAATTCAAGTACTTGGGGCCGTCGTCCTCAGATTCGATCACCCGGCCACCAAAGCCGATCACCTGACCTTTGCTGTCATGGATAGGGAACATGATGCGGTCGCGGAAGCGGTCGTAGCGCCGTCCCTGCTCGTTGTCGATGACCAGCCCCACCGTTTTCAATCCATCGTGCTGATAGTCATCGAACACGGTGGCCAGGTTCTGCCAGCCTGCAGGCGCATAACCGATCTGGAAACGCGCCGCGATCTGGCCGCTCAAGCCGCGCCCCTTCAGGTAGTCGATGGCACGCGTCGATTTCTTCAGCTCCGCCTTGTAATACAGCGCTGCCGACTGTAACGCCTCCTGCAAACCCGGCATCAGCTTGACCTGCGGCTTGTCCGGGTCGCGCTGCTCCTGCGGCACGATCATGCCCGCCATCTTGGCCAGCTCTTGCACCGCCTCGACAAAACTCAGGCCCTGATATTCCATCAGGAAGCCGATGGCACTGCCGTGCGCGCCACAACCGAAGCAGTGGTAGAACTGTTTGCTGGGACTGACGGTGAACGAGGGGGATTTTTCGTTGTGGAACGGGCAGCAAGCCTGGTAATTGGCTCCGGCCTTCTTGAGCGGCACGTTGCGATCGATCACATCGACGATGTCGATACGATTGACCAACTCCTGGATGAATGCCTCTGGAATCATAGCTAAGCCCTGACCAAGTGGCGATATGGACGAAGGACTACATTACGCGGCGCTGCCAAGCCTGACGTCATCGCTAATGTCATCTTTAGCGTCATGATGGCTGCGCTGCATGCGTTTTGCCGTTCATCCAGCTTGCTCACTGATTCAAGGCCTCCTTGTACAAAAGATGATAGCCCAAAAAAACAAAAAGGAGCCTCAGGCTCCTTGTTTGCTGCGTTGGCTGCTAGTTTCCGCTTAAGCACTCAGTCGCTGCTTGATCAAGCCGGAGATCTTGCCCATATCTGCACGCCCAACCACCAGTGGCTTGAGCGCTGCCATGACCTTGCCCATATCCTTGATCCCCGCCGCGCCGGTGTCAGCGACCACCTGCGACAGGATGGAACCCAATTCTTCTTCGGTCAGTGCTTGCGGCAGATATTCATGCAACACGCTTACTTCAAACTTCTCGACGTCAGCCAAATCGTGACGGTTGGCGGCTTCGTACTGGGAGATCGAATCACGACGCTGCTTGAGCATCTTCTCAATGGCTTCGATGACTTGCTGGTCATCAAGCTCGATACGCTCGTCCACTTCACGCTGCTTGATGGCAGCCTGCAACAGACGGATGGCTCCCAGACGTGCACTATCCTTGGCACGCATGGCGGACTTCATGTCCTCGCTGATACGGACTTTCAAAGACATGAACGGATCGCCGATTAGTACAGCTTGGCTGGCAGCGTTTGGCTGCGGATACGACGGTAATGACGCTTGACCGCTGCGGCAGCCTTGCGCTTACGTTCCCAGGTTGGCTTCTCGTAGAATTCGCGTGCGCGCAGATCGGTCAGCAGACCGGTCTTCTCAATCATGCGCTTGAAGCGGCGCAGCGCTACGTCAAATGGCTCGTTTTCCTTGACACGTACAGTAGACATTCGGGGTCGGTTCCTTGGGTTAGGGCGAAAAAGTCTGATATTCTAGCGGCCAATCTCTGATTTATCAATCTTTTATCGACATCATTTATGCTGGTCCTGGGTATTGAATCCTCTTGCGATGAAACTGGCATCGCACTTTATGACACCGAACAGGGCTTGCTGGCGCACGCCTTGCACTCGCAAGTGGAGATGCATGCCGATTATGGTGGCGTGGTGCCGGAGCTGGCCTCACGTGACCACATCCGCCGTGTGCTGCCACTCACCCAGCACGTGCTGACACAGGCAGGGCGCACTTTACAGGACATCGAAGGCATCGCCTACACACAAGGGCCGGGCTTGTCGGGCGCACTGTTGGTCGGCACCAGCGTAGCCGCCTCGCTGTCATTCGCGCTGGGCGTACCCGCGCTGGGCGTGCACCATCTGGAAGGCCACCTGCTGGCACCACTGCTGGAACAGAACCCGCCTGCGTTCCCATTCGTGGCGCTGCTGGTATCCGGCGGCCATTCCCAACTGATGCGCGTTTCCGCGATAGGTGACTATGAACTGTTGGGCGACACGCTAGACGACGCGGCTGGCGAAGCCTTCGACAAGACCGCCAAGCTGCTGGGCCTGGGCTACCCTGGCGGCCCGGCGGTGGCAAAGATCGCCGCAAAAGGCGTGCCCGGACGCTTCAAACTGCCACGCCCTTTACTGCACAGCGGCGACCTCAATTTTAGCTTTAGCGGCCTCAAGACAGCCGTGCTGACGCTGGTCAATGAACAGTTGCGATCGGCCCGAGCCCAGCTCGATCCGGAAAACGTGAGCAGCGGGCAAGGCGGCATCGTCGAGCCCATGACGCTGGACGAGCAGACCAAGGCCGATATCGCCTATGAATTCCAGGAAGCCGTTACCGAGCTGCTCAGCCAGAAATGCATGGATGCCCTGCGCAAAACAGGCCTGAGCCGCCTCATCGTCTCTGGCGGCGTGGGCGCCAACACGCGCTTGCGCGAGCGCCTGAATCAGGTCACATCGAAGCGCGGCTGCAGCGTGAACTACCCGCGTCTTGAATTCTGCACCGACAATGGCGCCATGATCGCATTCGCGGGCGCCATGCGCCTCAAGGCACTAAAAGCCGAAGCTGCACATCTATCCGGTACATTCACGGTGAGGCCGCGCTGGGATCTGGCAGAGCTGCAAACGCCCTGAAGGGGGATGGTCCGGGCGGACGATTGCCCGGGATTATTGCCCAGGATTACTTCTTGCCGAAGCCGGATTCGGTACCGTCCAACAACTTCTTGATGTTGCCGCGATGTCGCCAGATCAGGAACAAGGCCAGCACCACGGTGGTGAACACATAATCACGGTAAGGCAGCAGCGCATAGGCATACACCGGTGCCAGCGCTGCCGCTGCCAACGCCGCCAGTGAAGAATAGCGGCTCAGCGCGAACACCAGCACCCAAGTCAGCAACACGGCCAGGCCCAGCCAGCCGGACAGCGCCAGCAGCACACCCAAGGCTGTCGCCACACCCTTGCCACCCTTGAATCCATGGTAGAGCGGGTACAGATGGCCGATGAAGACCGCCAGCGCCACGCCACTCACCACCCACATCAGCATGCCGGACTGTAACGCCAGCCACACCGGGAACCAGCCCTTGAACGCGTCACCCAGCAGGGTGATCAGCGCTGCCGACTTCTTGCCGCTACGCAATACATTGGTGGCACCAGGGTTGCCGGAACCCACGGTACGTGGATCGGGCAGGCCGAACAACTTGCTGACCAGGATGCCGAAACTGATGGACCCCAGCAGGTACGCTGCCACGATCCAGATCACAGGCACCAGTGTTACCGAAAAAAATCCCAGCTCGTTCATGTTGTATATCTCTTGAAATGGCATAGTGCGTGATTGCGGGCTTGACCCGGAATCCAAGCAAACTTGAATATAGCAGACTTGAATATACTGGATTACCGCCTGCGCGGGAATCAGTGCATACAGCGGAGCATAGATATGGACAGCATCTTTTTGAGCGAAGTCAAAGTACAGACCCGGCTGGGCGTACCGGATTGGGAGCGCATGAGCGCACAAACCATCGTGCTGGATATCGAGATCGCCATGCCGCATAGCCTGTCATGCCAGACCGATGCTATCGAAGACACCATCGACTACGGCCAGGTAGTGTCACGCATTCGCGACACACTGCAGCAGCACAGCTTCAAACTGGTCGAAGCGCTGGCTGAGCATGTGTGCCAACTGATTCTCAAAGAGTTCGGTGCGCCCTGGGTCAAGATCAAGGTAGCCAAACCCGGCATTCTGCCGGGGCTGAAAGCGCTGGGCGTCAACATCGAACGGCATGCGAACACTTAACACCAGTGGCATTTAGCCTGAGGTACGCATTCACCCTCTTTGGAAAGACCATCAACCGCGTGGATGATGCAGGCTGTGCAACTGCTTCAGACGTTCGCGCGCCACATGCGTGTAGATCTGCGTGGTCGAGATATCCGAATGCCCGAGCAGCATCTGCACTACGCGCAGGTCCGCACCATGGTTGAGCAGATGGGTGGCAAAGGCATGGCGCAGCACATGCGGTGAGATCGGCCGGTTGATGCCCGCCAGCAGGGCATAACGCTTGATCAGGAACCAGAAGCCCTGGCGCGTCATCGCTTCGGCACGTTGGGTCACGAACACCGCATCGCTGAGTCGCCGCTGTAGGATGTCAGCACGCGCTTCGCGCAGGTAACGTGCCAGCCAACTCACCGCCTCCTCGCCCATGGGCACCAGACGCGTCTTGCTGCCCTTGCCGGTCACGCGGATCACACCCTCCTGCAAACTTAGCTCCGCCATGCGTATGCCCACCAGCTCGGATACACGCAAGCCACAGGCATACAGCAGCTCCAGCATGGCGCGATCACGCATACCGAGCGGCTGTGTGGTATCGGGCGCATTGATCAAGGCCAGCACCTCATCCTCGTTCAGGCTTTTTGGCAAGGAGCGCGGCAGCTTGGGCGAATCAAGCTGCGCGGTCGGGTCATTCGTCACCAGTTGCTCACGCAGCGCATAGCGGTAGAAACGCCGCAGACTGGCGATCAAACGCCCCATGCTGCGCGGTTTGCTATTGGGGAACCGCACCGCCAGATAATGCTGCAGGTCGGCAGCGTCAGCCTCGGTCAAGGATTTATACACTGTCTGCTCCAGCCAAGTGGCAAACTGCAGCAGATCAAGGCGGTAGCTTTCCAGCGTGTTCTTGGCCAGACCGTCTTCCAGCCACAAGTGGTCGATGAAGCTGTCCAGCAGCGCGCTACTCGCGTCTGGCGTGGCTTCAGGCATGATGTCGCTCAAACCGGAACAGGTACATGACAGCGCGGCCTAGGCTGCTGCCAGCTGTTCGTGCTGCAGCAACCATTGCTTGATAAGCAGACCGCGTGGATCTCCCTGCATGAAACCACCCAGACCATGACGCGCCACGATGCGGTGACAGGGGATCACCAAGGGCACCTGATTGGCACCACAGGCATTGGCCACCGCGCGCGGGCCCGAGCCCAGCATCTCGGCCAACTCGCCATAGCTGCGTGTTTCGCCGCTGGGGATGCTGGCAATGGCACGCCAGACCCGGCGCTGGAATGGTGTTCCGGTGATGGCGATGGGCATATCCAGCCCGGCATGCGGGTCGTTCAGATAGGCCTGCAGCTGATGGATGACACTGCGCACGAAGGGCGACGCAGCGACCTGCGCCTCTGTTGACGCAGGCACTTCGGGCAGCAAGCTCAGGCCCAGCAGGTAATCATCCTGAGTACGTATGCCGATGGCGCCGAACGGCGCTGGCAGGGTAGCGTCAAAAACAAAGCTCATGCGTCATGGTAGCGCAAAAGTACAGCACAAATAAAAAAGCCCCGCAATGCGGGGCTTTTCAATGCAACAAGCAGCGTGTGCTGCAGCGCGCTTATTCTGCAGCGCTCTTATCTGTAGTGCTTGGTGCTGCCACTTCCTTGTCGCGGATCTGCAGCTTTTCCTTGATACGTGCGGACTTGCCGGAACGCTCACGCAGGTAGTACAGCTTGCTGCGACGTACGTCACCGCGGCGCTTCACTTCGATGGAAGCGATCAGTGGGGAGTAGGTCTGGAACGTACGCTCCACGCCTTCACCGGACGAGATCTTGCGCACGATGAACGAGGAGTTCAAACCACGGTTACGCTTGGCGATCACAACGCCTTCGTAAGCCTGTACGCGCTTGCGGGTACCTTCAACCACGTTCACACCGACCACGATGGTGTCACCTGGGGCGAAGTCGGGAATGCTTTTGCCGAGGCGGGCGATTTCTTCCTGCTCCAGCATCTTGATGATGTCTGCCATTTCAGTTCCTTTTAATTGTGAAGATTCCTGTTCCTGCTACAGCTTGCGCTTGCCATCCACCTGCTCATGGTCAAGCTCAGCTAGCAGCCGAGACTCTTCTTTCGTCAACGACCTTGCGGCCAATAAATCCGGGCGCCTGTCCCGGGTTCGCTGCAATGACATTTTAAGGCGCCATTGCTTGATCTTGGCGTGATTGCCGGACAACAACACGGCAGGTACTTTCACGCCCTGGTATTCTTCTGGCCTGGTGTAATGCGGGCAGTCCAGCAAGCCATCCACGAACGAATCCTCGCTGGCAGAATCGGCATCACCGAGCGCACCCGGCAGCTGTCGCACTATCGCATCCATCAACACCATGGCGGGTAACTCACCGCCGGATAACACATAATCGCCGATGGAGATTTCCATCTCCACCTGGTTGGCGAGCAAACGCTCGTCCACCCCTTCATAACGGCTGGCCAGCAGGATCACTCCTGAGGCTTGGGCCAGTTGCATCACCAGCGCATGACTGAGTGGCTGGCCTTGCGGTGACAGGTGGATCACCAGACTCTTTGCCACACCGGCCTGCTGCTGACGCGCCTTGGCGGCCGCAATGGCTTTTTCCAGTGGCTCGGCCAGCATCACCATGCCAGGGCCGCCACCGTACGGCCTGTCATCGACCGTTTTGTAATTATCACTGGTGAAGTCGCGCGGATTCCACAGCGACAATCCATACAGCTTTTTTTCCAGCGCCCGCGCCGTGATACCAGACTGACTCAGCGCGTCGAACATCTGCGGAAACAAGCTGATGACATCGAACTGCAAGGCAGCGGTCAAAACGTCTCGTCCCAATCCACCTGCATGGTCTTGGCCGCGATATCCACCTGCAGCACCACCTGAGCGATGAACGGGATCAAGCGCTCACGCGCTTCTGCTTGCTTGTCGTCCGGCTGCGCCACCTGCTTGACCGCCACTTCCTTAACCACCAGCACATCGTTGGCACCGGTTTCGAACACATCGATGATCTGACCCAAGGGCACCTGCTGCAGGTTGACCACATCCAGCCCGATCAGGTCAGACCAGTAGTATTCGTTCTCGTCCGGCGCTGGCAGCTGCTCGCGTGGCACCGCCACCTGCTTGGATTTCATGGCGAATGCCGCATCGCGGTCATCCACACCCTCCAGCTTGACCACCAGCGTATTGCCATGCACCTTGGCGGTTTCAACGGCATATTTCTGCCATTGTCCGTTCTTGCCCAGCCACCAATCCGGATAATCAAGCAGACTATCGAGCGTTTCGGTGTCGGGCTGGATTTTCAGCCAGCCAAAAATGCCATATGGGGCGACGATGCGCCCCATAACTACCATCTGGCTTGCAGCCGTCTCCATCACTGAAAACGGGCGGACTTACTTAAGCCGCTTTAGCAGCTTGCTTGACCAGGCGTGCAACCGAGTCAGACAGCTGGGCACCATTGCTTTTCCAATGGCTGATACGCACGCTGTCCAGGCGCAGGCCTTCTTGGCCTTCCTTGGCCAGCGGGTTGTAGAAACCTACGCGCTCGATGAAACGACCATCACGGCGATTGCGGGAGTCAGCCACTACAACACTGTAGAAAGGGGCCTTCTTCGAGCCACCACGGGCCAGTCGAATGATAACCATATATACGTTTCTCTTGAAGATCTGCGGAAAGGGGCGGATTTTACGTTATTTTTTAATGCTTTGGCAAGGCATATATTGCCGCATCAAGCGGGCTGGTAATGCGTAGGGTCTGCAAGCCCTGCCTGGGCAAAGCCTTCACTGCGGAAGCGGCACGAATCACAACGTCCACAAGCGCGGCCATTCGCGTCGGCCTGATAGCAGGACACCGTCATGCCGTAGTCAACACCCAGGGCAACGCCACGCTGAATGATCTGCGCCTTGCTCAGGTCGATCAGCGGCGCATGCACGGTGATGGTGTGCCCTTCCACCGCAGCTTTGGTGGCCAGATTAGCCATGCGCTGGAACGCCGCGACATATTCACCACGACAATCCGGATAGCCGGAATAATCCAGCGCGTTCACACCGATGAAGATGTCCTGCGCCTGCAACACCTCGGCCCAGGCCAAGGCCAGCGACAACATAATGGTGTTGCGTGCTGGCACATAGGTGACCGGGATACCCTCGGATGGCGATTCCGGCACATCGATGAGGTCATCCGTGAGGGCGGAGCCGCCGAACATGGACAGATCCAGCCTGGCGGTACGATGCGCCGCTGCACCGAGTGCCGCTGCCACACGCTGGGCTGCCTGCAACTCGGCGATGTGACGTTGATGGTAATCCAGACTCAGGCAATAACAGTCAAAACCCTGACTGCGCGCGATAGCCAGCACGGTGGCGGAATCCAGACCGCCAGACAGCAATACGACAGCGGGCTTCATTTTCCTGGCGTCTCCCCCCACAGGATCTTGTGCAGCTGCAGCTGCATGCGTACTGGCAGGTGGTCAGCCAATACCCATTCCGCGAGCTGGGTCGGGTTCACTTGGCCATAGACAGGCGAGAACAGCACGGTACAGGTCTTATCCAGCGCCCGCTCGGTCACCAACTGCCTGGCCCACTCATAGTCATTGCGGTCACACAGCACGAACTTGACTTCATCCTGCGGCTTCAGGCGCGTGAGGTTATCCCAGACATTGTTGTCCAGCTCGCCCGAGCCCGGGGTTTTAACATCGAGAATCACCGAAACACGCGGGTCTACATCCTGAGTGGACACTGCACCACCGGTTTCAAGCGAGACCGAGTAGCCGGCATCGCACAGCTGCGTGAGCAGGGTCAGACAAGGCTTCTGTGCCAGCGGCTCGCCGCCGGTCACCGTGACAAAACGTGTGCCATGTCTGGCCACCTCGGCCATGATCTGCTCCAGCGGCATGGTGCTGCCGCCATTGAAGGCGTACGCCGTGTCGCAGTAGACGCAGCGCATCGGGCAACCGGTCAGGCGCACGAACACGGTGGGCAAGCCGACGCGGGTCGATTCGCCTTGCAGAGAATGGAAGATTTCGTGGATGCGCAGTTTCATGAACAGGAGCGCCGCGCCTACGCACAGCGGTAGATCCGCTAGCGGGTTTTGATGGCGTCCAGCGCAGTCAAACGGCGCTTGGCAGCTGGCGCGACTTCACTGTTGGGGTAGCGTGCCAGCAGTTCACGCAAAGTGACCTTGGCAGCCCCGATGTCGGCGAGCTGAATCTGGCTATTGGCGATATTGAACAAGGCATCGGGCAGCTTGGCACTATCCGGATACTGGGCAAGCAGCTTTTGCTGCGTAGAAATGGCCGCTTTGTAATTCTTCAAGGAGAACTGCGAGAAGCCAAGCCCGTAATAGGCATCAGCACGATATGGGCTGGATGGATAGGTCTGCAGGAATTTGTCGTAGGCATCGAACGCTTCACGATGACGCCCGGCATTGGCCAGGCTTTGTGCCGCTTCGTAGGCTTTCAGTTCATCCGCACGCTCTGCGGAAACGGGAGAAGTATTCGTGGTGGGTGGTGCTGGCGTTGCAGCGGCATCAGCAGGCTGACCATTCACTGGCACGGCCGCAAAACCTCCAGCGGATTGAGCCGCCTGGCCGGATTCTTCCAGCTTGCGCAAACGCGCATCGGTATCGGCATACAGGTCACGCTGACGTTGCTGGGTCAGATCGACATCATGGGATGCGACTTCCAGATCACCCTTGACCTTGCTGAGCTCCTGCTTGAGTTGCTCCAACTGGCTGAGCAGTTCCAGCATGCCCTGCCCTTTGACCAGCGCTTCGATATCGCTGAGTCGCTTGTCCAGCTTGCTTAATGTTGCCTGATTGGCCTGGTTCTGGGCTTCCACACTCTGTTGCAGCTTGTTGACCTTGTCGCGTGCTTCATCATCGGAGAACAATCCCGCGTGTGCACTGCCCGCAACAAGGCCGCCAATGAGGACAAGAGCCTGTAAGCCCGGAACCAGGAACCGCATGCTTACTTCTCTACTTGGTAAGCGATATCAACGCGGCGGTCATCTTTGTAGCAAGATTCTGCTGCGCAACCCAGCTTGGCTTTTTCTTCACCGAAGCTGACTGTCTCGATCTGAGTGTCTTGTACACCCAGCACGTTCATGACGCGCTTGACTGCGACGGCACGACGTTGACCCAAGGACAGGTTGTACTCGCGTGCACCGCGCTCATCGGTATTGCCTTGCAGCACCATGCGTGCGTTAGGATGTGCCAGCAGGTACTTGGCATGCGCTTCGATCAGAGGACGGTACTCAGCATTGATGGTTTCGCTGTCGTAATCGAAATAGATGCTGCGCTTGTAGAGGATGCTGCTTGGGTCGTTCAGCAGCGCGCTCTTGCCGGATTCATCATCTGCCACCACGGAGGCAACGGTATCACCGCCTGCAGCGGGCGCGCCGGTATCCGCCATGGCTGGGCTCTTGTCAGCGACAGGGGCAGATGCATCCTTGGCTGCCTTGTTAGAACATGCGCCCAGCAACAGAACGACCAACAGGCTTGCCATCAATTGTTTATTCATTATTACGCTCCTTGATTTGATTCAAACATAAAAATAGCGGCCGTATCAGCTTGATACAGCCTCATTAAAATCACTTACTGGCAGGACCCCATGCGGGTTCACGCACATTACTGCCCGATTCACTCAGGCGCTGCTTGACGCTACCGTCAGCAGAAACTGCTGCCAATGTGCCCCGACCACCCACACTGGTCGCATACAAGATGATGCGGCTGTTGGGTGCAAAACTCGGCGATTCATCTTTCGCAGTGTCGCTCAGCACTCGAACCTGACCGCTGGTCAGCTCCTGAACGGCGACCCGGAAGCGCCCCTCGATCAGACCGATATAAGCAAGTAGTTTGCCATCTGGCGACACTCTGGGCGAAACATTATAACCGCCACTGAACGTAACGCGTTGTGGATTACCACCTTGTGCAGGCACGCGATAGATCTGCGGGCTGCCACCACGATCGGAAGTGAAGTAAATGGTCTGACCGTCCGGCGCCCATACCGGCTCGGTGTCGATGGTGCTGCTACGCGTGATGGGCTGCAGGCCGGTGCCATCTGCATTGATGGTGTAGATCTGCGAATTGGCACTGTGACTGAGCACGATAGCCAGACGCTTGCCATCCGGGGACCAGGATGGTGCACTGTTGTTACCCTTGAAGTTGGCAAGCACATAGCGCTGACCAGAAGACAGCGACTGCACGTAGATGACGGGCTTTTTCTTTTCGAAAGAAACGTAGGCCAGCTTGCTACCGTCTGGCGACCAGGCCGGCGAGATGATCGGCTCTTTCGAGGTCAGCATGGTTTGCGGATTGAAACCATCGGCATCCGCCACTTGCAGGGTGTAGTTGCTGGCCGTGCGGGTGACGTAACTGATCTTGGTAGCAAACACGCCTTTTTCACCGGTCAGCTTTTCGTAGATGATGTCCGCGATGCGGTGGGCAGTGATACGGTATTGCGCAGGGGTGAACTCGAACTCCATCGCCACCAACTGGTTCTGCTTGAGCACATCCATCAGATAGAACGACACCTTGAGGCGATTGCCCGGCAGTGTCTGTATATTGCCCACGGTCAGGGCCTGCGCCTGCAATGCTGACCATTCAGCATAACGTACGCCCGCGGCATCGCTGGGCTGATTGGCCACGCCACGTGTCTCCAGCACACGGAACAAACCGCTACGCCGCAAGTCGGCACCGATGATGGCTGCCATATTGTCACCCGGGTTGGGTGACTGGGCGAACGGGACGACCGCAATCGGGATCTGCTGGGCAGCGCCACCGACGATATCGATGGTCAGCTCGGCCCGCGCACCCACCGACAGACATAACAGGAAGAAGAAAGAGAAGAGGCGAAACATGGAAAATGATTTGATCATAGTATTTTTAGGGCAGTTCAAGAATTGAAAGTTCCCCAGCGCAAAATGCGCCAGCCTGCATACCAAGTCGCAGACGCTATTCTAGCAAACTAGCCGCCGCCGTTTGGACTAAATTTCAATTTCAGGTTACGAAAATTGCTGAACAAGGTGGGATCATTCGGCACGGGTAAAGGATCCGAAGCCCGAATGGCACGGTCCACCGCCTGATCGCAAGCCGGGTTACCACTGCCCTTGAGCATCACCGGGTCACGACTCAGCTGCCCGGTTGGCAGGATGGCGATCTGGAATTCCAGCTCGGGCTGACCTTCGCCGCACAACTGTTTATTCACATTACCACGGATCTTTTCACGTATCCTGGCCACGTACTTATCCACTTCACCCGCATTCGCTGCGGACGTGGGCCCTACCGGGGCCGCCTTGGCGGGCGCGGGCTGAGTGGCCCTGTCTTCTTCAGCGAACATCTTCTGCAACTCTTCCAGTTTGCGCTTTTCCTCTTCCCGCTGCTTGATGGCCGGGTCAGGCTTGGGCTTCTCCGGCTTGGGCTTTTCTTTTGGCTTCACTTCCGGCTTGGGTGGCTCAGGCTTGATCACGATCTCCGGTTCCGGCTCGGGGACTGGCGGTGGCGGCTCAGGCTTCACTTCCGGCACAGGCGGCACAGGTGCAGGCTCGGGCAGCGGCTTGGGGGCAGGAACCGGTTCCGGCAGACTGTCCCACAGCTCCACCTGGGCCACGTTCATGGGCTGCACGTTCTTCCAGTTGAAACTGAACACCAGCACCAGCAGCAACAGTGCATGCACCCCAATGGCCATGGCACCGGCGCGTGCCGCCAGCGCCTGTTCACGTTGACGTATCATCACGATCTCAGCCACCTGCCGGCTTCAACAGCAAGCCGACTTTTTCCACCTTGTTTTGCTTGAGCAGGTCCATCACACCGATCACATCGTCATATTTGACGTTCTTGTCACCAGCGATGACCACGGAACGCTGCGGATCCTTTTCCAGCGCAGTGCGGATGGCGAACAACAGCTCGTCGCGCGGCATCTCCTTACCGTCCAGCCACAGCGTTTTGTTGGCTTTGACGCTAAGCACCAGCGGTGGCGCACTCGGCTGCTTGAGGGCCTGGCCCACCTGTGGCAACTCCACCACACCGGGGTTGGTCAAGGGTGCAGTCACCATGAAGATGACCAGCAGTACCAGCATCACATCGATATACGGCACCACATTGATCTGGTTCATCATGCGGCGTTTGCGTTGGCTACGCATGCTCAGGCCTTGCGGTGCAGGATGTTGGTGAATTCTTCGGTGAAGCTTTCGTAACGTACCGCCAGCCTGTCCACCGAGGAAGCGAAGCGGTTATAGGCGATCACCGCCGGGATGGCAGCGAACAGGCCGATCGCCGTGGCGATCAGCGCTTCGGCGATGCCGGGCGCCACTTGCGTAAGCGTCGCCTGCGCCACGTTGGAGAGACCAAGGAACGCATTCATGATGCCCCACACCGTACCCAGCAAGCCGATATAAGGGCTGACTGAACCCACCGATGCCAGGAAAGGCAGATGGGCATCCAGATGATCCATCTCGCGGTTGTAGGCGGCGCGCATGGCACGGCGCACGCTTTCGGTGGTCACCGTGGCATCCAGACCGCCCTGGCGCTTCAAGCGACTGAATTCGCGGTAACCCGCCTCGAACAGGCTGGCCATGCCCTTGGGCGTGCGACGCCCTGCAGTCAAGCCTTGATAAAGCTGATCCAGATCGCTGGAATGCCAGAAGGTCTCTTCAAAATCTTCGGCTTCTTCAGAAGCCCGGCGCAACACGAACACCTTGATGAAGATGTACCACCAGGAAGCCAGCGAGGTCAGCAACAGCAACAGCATCACCAGTTGCACCGGCACACTGGCGCCAGTGACCAGCGACACGATGGACATGTCGGCGGCAGGTTGTATGTCAGTCAAGTTCATGCAAGCTCCATTTGATTCAATATGAGTCGGATATTAGCGGGAATGCTGACGGGCTTGAAGTGCTGCGCATGCACGCACACCACCTCGACACGGGCCAGCGTCAACAGCACATCGTCACGCGCGATGCGCTGCTCGAACACCAGCAGGCTGCGCCCCACCTGCAACAAGCGGGTATGCACGTTCACCAGGTCGTTGAACACAGCTGGCAACTGAAAACGCATGTCCAGATGCCGCACCACGAACAGCACCTGCTGCTCGGTGCGTAACGCGGTCTGCTCAAAACCGAGCCGGCGCAACCATTCGGTGCGCGCACGCTCCATGTATTTCAAATAATTGGCATGGTAAACGACACCGCCGCCGTCGGTGTCTTCGTAATAGACCCGCACCGGCCAGCTGAACGCATTCACTGCTGCCATAACTCTCCCGAGGCCAGGCTGTCCGGCAAGGCCAGACCAAAGTGCTGATAGGCCAGCCGCGTGGCCACACGGCCACGTGGGGTACGCATCAGATAGCCCTGCTGGATCAGGTACGGCTCCAGCACATCCTCTATGGTGTCACGCTCCTCACCGATGGCCGCGGCCAGGTTATCCAGCCCCACCGGACCACCACCGAACTTCTCTAGCACCGCTGCCAGCAGCTTGCGATCCATCAGGTCGAAGCCCAGTTTGTCCACATCCAGCATCTTTAGGGCGGCGTCCGCGATATCGGACG
The DNA here is from genome assembly GCF_005502435.1 of Methylobacillus flagellatus. Classification (GTDB taxonomy): domain Bacteria; phylum Pseudomonadota; class Gammaproteobacteria; order Burkholderiales; family Methylophilaceae; genus Pseudomethylobacillus; species Pseudomethylobacillus flagellatus_A. The sequence goes on along the minus strand of NZ_SCOU01000003.1, from coordinate 280,518 downwards.
TGACCACGCCATCGGCCTTGACCTGTGCATAGTCACGCACACGGCGCAGCAAGCGGTTGGCGATACGCGGCGTGCCGCGCGAACGACGCGCGATCTCCAAGGCACCGGCGTCCACCATGGGCACTTCCAGCAGACCTGCAGAACGATGCACGATCCGCGCCAACTCGTCTGCGGTGTAGAACTCCAGACGCGACACGATACCGAAGCGGTCGCGCAAGGGGTTGGTGAGCATGCCGGCACGCGTGGTGGCGCCCACCAGCGTGAACGGCGGCAGGTCGAGGCGCACCGAACGGGCGGCCGGGCCTTCGCCTATCATGATGTCGAGCCGGTAGTCTTCCATGGCCGGGTAGAGGATCTCTTCCACTACCGGGCTCAAACGGTGGATCTCGTCGATGAACAGCACATCGTTGGGCTCCAGATTGGTCAGCAAGGCGGCCAGATCACCGGCACGCTCCAGCACCGGGCCTGAGGTCTGACGCAGATTGACGCCCATTTCCTTGGCGATGATGTGCGCCAGCGTGGTCTTGCCCAGGCCCGGCGGCCCAAACAGCAGCACATGGTCCAAGGGCTCGGAACGGCCACGCGCCGCATGGATGAAGATCTCCAGCTGGCCCCGCGCTTTTTCCTGGCCTATGTACTCGTCCAGCACCTTGGGACGCAGCGCGCGTTCCAGCGCTTCTTCCTGCTGGCTCAGCGGGTTGGCGGCGATCAGGCGGTCGGTTTCTATCATGGGATCAGCGCTTGGTCAGCGATTTAAGGGCGAGGCGGATGCCGTCCGCCAAGCTGACATCGGCGGGCAGCAACTTGACGGCCGCCAGCGCCTCGCGTTCCTGATAACCCAGGCCGACCAGTGCGCTCAACACATCGCCCTCGGCTGATTGAGGTGCAGCAGGCATATTCAAACCGACTGTGAATTTGTCCTTGAGTTCCAGCAACAAGCGCTCAGCGGTCTTTTTACCGACGCCGGGCACACGCGTCAGCATGGCGGTATCCTGCATGGCGACCGTCTGGATCAGCTCATCGACAGACAGGCCGCTGAGGATGGCAAGTGCCATTTTGGGGCCTACGCCATTGACCTTGAGCAGCTGACGGAAGGTGGCACGTTCACGCTCTGTACCAAAACCGTACAGCAGCTGGGCATCTTCGCGCACGATGAACTGGGTCAGCAGCACCAGTTTTTCGCCGACCGCAGGCAGAGAATAGAAGGTGCTCATGGAGACTTCGCATTCATAGCCCACGCCATGCACATCCAGCAGCACGTGGGGCGGGGTCTTTTCCAGCAGGATGCCGCTGAGCCGGCCGATCACGGTACGCACCTCATCAGCAGGCTGCAGGCGCGTTTCATCGTCGATGTTTCAGCGGGGAACATGGCCAAGGACAAAAGTGATCTCATACCAGACGCCCGCCGCGCACACGAAAACCAGCGGTAGCCAGCTTGCCCATGCCTTGTCCGCCATGCGCATGACAGATGGCGCAGGCCAGCGCATCGGCCGAGTCGGCCTGGGGTGCGGCGGGCAGATTGAGCAGACGTTTGACCATTTCCTGTACTTGCTCCTTGGCAGCGTGGCCATTGCCGACCACCGCTTGTTTGACTTGCAATGCAGTGTATTCTGCCACAGTCAGGTCATTTAGCACGGCCGCACAAATGGCGGCACCGCGCGCCTGACCCAGCAGCAGAGTGGATTGCGGATTGACATTGACGAAGACCTTTTCGACCGCCACCTGCTCAGGCTGATGCAACTGGATGATCTGCTGCAGGCCTTCGAGGATGATCTTGAGACGAGCCGGCAGATCTTCGGTGTCCTGCCCCTTGGCCGCCGCCGTCTTGATGACGCCGCTGGTCACATAACGCAGCTGTTCGCCGACCTTTTCGATGACACCGAAACCGGTACAACGCAGGCCAGGGTCTATGCCGAGGATACGCATCATGTTGCCGACAGGGCGTCAGCCGCGGACTGCATTCAGTCCTCGATGACGGCGGTGGTGTAAACGTCCTGCACGTCGTCAAGGTCGTCGAGTGCGTCCAGCAGCTTCTGCATCTTGACGGCATCGTCACCGGTGAACACGGTCTCGTTGCCAGGCTTCATGGTCACTTCGGCAAACACTGCCTTGAAGCCGGCCTGTTCCAGCGCCTCTTTGATAGCGCTGAAATCAGCCGGGGCGGTCAGCACTTCCACGCTGCCGTCATCATCGGTGATCACGTCCTGCGCACCGGCTTCCAGCGCCGCTTCCAGTACCGCGTCCTCGCTGGTGCCTGGCTCGAACACCAGGCTGCCACAATGCGTGAACAGGAAGGCAACCGAACCATCGGTACCCAGATTGCCACCGTACTTGGTCAGCGCATGGCGCACATCGGCGACGGCACGCTGCTTGTTGTCAGTCAGGCAGTCGATGATGATGGCGGCACCGTTGATGCCATAGCCTTCATAACGGATCTCTTCGTAACTCACGCCTTCCAGCTCACCGGTACCCCGCTTGATGGCACGCGTGATGTTGTCGGCCGGCATGTTTTCTTCTTTGGCTTCAGCCACCGCAGCGCGCAGGCGCGGGTTGAAATTGATATCACCGCCGCCCAGACGGGCCGCCACGGTGATTTCCTTGATCAGCTTGGTAAATATCTTGCCGCGCTTGGCATCCTGACGGCCTTTGCGGTGCTGGATATTGGCCCATTTGGAATGACCTGCCATGTGTAGAACCCTTCAATTCGTAACTGCCAGGATTCTACCATAGCGCTTGAAGCAGATAAGCCCGGCCGGGTTCAATCCTGCCCCATGGCAGGCTCCACTGCTTTGTGCTGGCGCATGGTCTGCACTGAAATGATCACCAGCGCCACACCGATCAACAGCATGCCGAACGCTTCACTGGGGACTGGCACCTCACCCAGTTGCAGCCAGGCGGCCAGCACGCCGATCACTGGCGCCAACATGGAGGCCATGCTGGCCACACCGGCTTCCAGACGCTGCAAGGCATACAACCACAGCAGCCAGGCCAGCGCATTGCACAGCACCGCATTGAAGGCCACGGCGCCGATGAAGCCTGCAGTCCACTGGATAGGCGGCGCGGGGATCAGCAGCGCCACCGCCACCAGCGGCAGCGAACCGAACAGCATCTGCCAGGCCGTCAGTGACAGCAGGTCCAGGTCTGGCGCGCGTTTGTGCAGCTTCTTGGCGACGATCACCGACAAGCCCCAGAACGCGCCGCCCAGTGTGGCCAGCATCATGCTGAACATGTCGGCGCCCAGATGCAGCGGATCCAGGATGAATAACAGGCCGGTCAAGGCGGAGATCACCGCCAGCCATTGCCAGGCACCGCGTATCTTCTCACCCAGCATGGGCCAGGCCAGCAGCAGCACCCAGATGGGCATGGTGTAGGTGAGCACGGCAGTCTTGCCTGCGCCGCCTTCCACCAGCGCCCAGATGATGAGGCCGGTGAAGCCGCAAGTCTGCAGGATACCCAGCACGATCAGGGTAGGCACTTCGCGCGGGCGCAGCGGCCTGCGTAACACCAGCAGCAGGGCCATCAGGCACAAGGCACCGATAAAGGTGCGCAAGGCGCCGAACTGGAACGCACCGGCATACTGCAATGCGCCTTTCATCACCACCCAGTTGTAGCCCCACAACAGGGTCAACAACAACAGTGCAGCAAAAGCGCGCACGGTCTCTGACTTCCAGGCCATCTATTCCTGACCTCCTGCTCGGTGCTTGCTTCCCAATTGGCTACAACTTCCCGCTCAGTTCCAGATATGGGTGAAGATCTTCCAGCCACCTTCAGGCTGCTTGCGGTACAGCAGGTGCAGATTGCCGCTGAACTGCTGACGCTGACCTTGTGCATCCACCGCCGCGGCGCTCCACAGACCACGCTGGAACGCGAACTGCTCATCGCCGCCCGCTTCGATCAGCTCGATCTTGTGGTCGACGATGCCCTGCGCCAGGGTATTGGTCCAGAATTCCAGAATGGATTTGCCGCAGCTCACTTGCGCAGCACCTGCCGGCATCACGGTCGCTTCGTCGTCATAGAACGACGCGACCAGCGTGGCCTGCTGGCTATTGAATGCGGCATCCCACTGGGCGTTCATCTCGCTGAACTGGGCTTGCAGTTCGACATTACCGTTATCGATCTTCATGATGCTCTCCTTTGAATCAAACAAATAAAATAATTAGCCAGCTAACAATTAGGGCAAAAAGTGGTGTTTTCAGGACATGGCCAAGTGTCGACCAGTAAACAAGTGTCGACCAGCAAAACTGCCTAACGCGTGAATGCGTCCACATTGCTGGCGATATGCCCCAGCATGGCTTGCAACTGGGCGCGTTGCGCTTCATCCAAGCCCGCCATGCACAGACGCAGTCGGGAGTAGTAATCCGGCATCACCTGATCCAGCCTGGCCTGACCACTGGTGGTAAGCCGTATCGACACACGTCTGCGATCCTGTGCGTCGAAGATGCGCTCCACCAGCCCATCGCGTTCCAGCCCGTCCAGCAGACCGGTCATGGTGGCGCGCGTGACACCGGCTTTGTCTGCCAGTGTAGACGGCATCGATGACAAGCTCTCTTCGCGCATCAGCAGGATCAACACCCACCAACGGCCTTGCAACAAGCCGTGGCGCTGCAGGCATTCATCCAGCGCACTGGAAAGGTCGGTCGCCACACGCAACAGATGTAGAAAGCTGGAGATGGCGCTGATGTCAGCTTCCGGGTAGCGCTGCGCAAATTTGTGCAGGGTTTCCGGCGTAGGAAGGTCACGTAATTGCAACATAGTTAGCCACATTATAGTTAGGAAGCTAACAATGTCAAGCTTTGCTTTAGCCCGCCGAAATTAAGGTGTATATTTTTGTTTAAAACAACAACGATATTGAGGAGGCCATCATGAAAACCGTCCATCAACTGCTGGAAACCAAGGGCAATGCGGTTTACTCGGTGTCAGGCCAGGCCACGGTCTATGAAGCACTGGTGATCCTGGCTGAAAAGCACATCGGGGCCATCACCGTGGTCGATGACGGCAAGCTGGTCGGCATCCTGTCGGAACGCGACTATGCGCGTGAAGTGATCGTCAAAGGTAAATCTTCGAAGACCACGCGCGTGGAAGAGATCATGTCCACACAGTTGGTCACGGTGACCTCGCACCAGACCGTGGAGGAATGCATGAACCTGATGTCGGAGCGTCGCATCCGCCATCTGCCCGTGGTGGATGACGGCAAGCTGGTCGGCATTTTGTCGATCGGCGATCTGGTCAAGGAGACCATCGCCTACCAGCAGTTTCTGATCAAGCAGCTGGAAAGCTACATCCAGGGTTAGATCTGCGCGTTGAGCCCGTCGCATGGTGGATGGGCTCAAACCGCAACATGGTCACAGCGACTATTCGCCGATGATCTTCACCAGCACGCGCTTTTTGCGGCGGCCATCGAACTCACCGTAGAAGATCTGTTCCCAGGGACCAAAATCCAGACGCCCCTCGGTGATCGCCACCACCACTTCACGTCCCATCACCTGACGCTTCATGTGCGCATCGGCATTGTCTTCGCCGGTGTCATTGTGGCGGTAACTGTTGATAGGCTCATGCGGTGCCAGCTTCTCCAGCCACTGGGTGTAGTCATGATGCAGGCCGCGCTCGTCATCGTTGATGAACACGCTGGCGGTGATATGCATGGCGTTCACCAGCACAAACCCTTCACGCACACCACTTTCACGCAAGCATTCCTGCACCTGCCCTGTGATGTTGATGAAGGCCACGCGCGTGGGCGGATTGAACCACAGTTCCTTGCGATAACTTTTCATGGTCATCTCCGCTCAATCACCGCCACGCAGGCGGTCCAACTTCTTGTCCGTGTTGTATTCGCTGAGCGCATACACGGACCAGATCGCCGCCGGGATCCAGCCGATCAGCGTGACCTGCAGGATCAGACAGATGATGCCGGCGATAGGACGTCCAATGGTGAAGAACTGCAGCCAGGGCAGAAAAATTGCCAATAACAAACGCATGTCACATCTCCAATCTACACTAAGTTGATCTCGATTCTACACAGCACGCCTGACCAGTACCAGCCATGCCAGGTCGTCACTGCCAGCACATCATGCGATAATTCACACACTACTTATCAGGAACCACCATGACCGCCTCCGTCACTGTATCCACAATAGAACTGATCAGTCTGGTCTTGTTTGTCATTGCCCTGCTGCACACCTTCGGCGCCAAATCGTTCGAGATCCTTGCGCACCGCTACCCCGCCCACGGTGGCATCTTCCATCTGCTGGGCGAGGTGGAAGTGGTGTTCGGCTTCTGGGCCATGGTGCTGATCGTCATGATGGCGGTGGTCGGTAGCGGGGCAGACGCGATCGCGTACGCCGAATCCCGGCATTACACCGAGCCCTTGTTCGTATTCGTGGTGATGGTGGTCGCCGCCTCGCGCCCGGTGCTGGAATTCGTGCGCAGCGCCATGGCAATCACCGCTAATATCGTGCCCATCCCCACCACCGCCGCACTGGTCTGGCTAGGGCTTGCGGCCGTGCCTTTGCTGGGCTCGCTGATCACCGAGCCTGCTGCCATGACCCTGGCTGCGCTGATGCTGGCACCGCAGATCTTCTGTCGCGGCGTGCCGGAATGGCTCAAATATGGCGCACTGGGCGTGCTGTTCGTCAATGTCTCCATAGGTGGCACGCTTACCTCGTTCGCCGCACCGCCCGTGCTGATGGTGGCAGCCACCTGGCAATGGGACAGCGCCTTCATGGCGGCCAATTTCGGCTGGAAAGCGGCGATCGCGGTGCTGATCAACGCCACGGTGGTGACTTTTTTATTGCGCAAACACATACAGGCCGCCAAGGATGTGAGCAAGGACAAGGCCGTGCCCTGGCTGGTAAGTAGCGTGCATCTGCTGTTTCTGGCCGGCGTCGTGATGTTTGCGCATCACCCGGTGATCTTCATGGGCCTGTTCATGTTCTTCATCGGCTACACCCAAGCCTACAAACGCTATCAGAACCCCCTCATCCTTAAGGAAGGTCTGCTGGTCGGCTTCTTCCTGGCCGGGCTGGTGGTGCTGGGCGGCATGCAGCAGTGGTGGTTGCAACCCATCGTCAGCAGCCTGGAACCGCTGGCGCTGTTCTTTGGTGCGCTGGGCTTGACCGCCATCACCGACAACGCAGCGCTGACCTATCTGGGTTCGCTGATCGTGGGGATTTCGGATGAAGCCAAGTACATGCTGGTGGCGGGTGCGGTCGCAGGTGGCGGCTTGACGGTGATCGCCAATGCCCCCAACCCGGCCGGGGTGGCCCTGCTGAAAGCCGGTTTCAATGACAACTCCATCGGTGCGCTGGGCTTGCTGCTGGGGGCCTTGCTGCCCACACTGGTGGCAGGGCTGCTATTCCTGCTGTGAGCCGGCAGGCGGCTTGAACAATAGAACAGATTGGGTGCGCTGACAATGTACACGCTGCGGTCCCTACCGATGCTGAGCTGAGCTGAGCTGAGCTGAGCACACTCTAATCGGTCAGACTTAACTCGGCATGTGTTATGGCGATGGGCGCTACTGGCCAGCGAAGATGCGTGTCTCGCCATGGCGCAACAGCAAGAACGCCTCATCTGCCAGGCCCAGCCTGGCCCTGGCAGCGGGCAGGTCGCCCATCACCTGATCCAGAGGCTCATCAGAAAGCTCGAAGGTGCCCCAGTGCACACCGATGGACTGGCGAGCTTTCACATCACGATGGATCTGCACCGCTTCTTCCGGGTTCACATGCTGATTCTTGATGAACCAGCGCGGTTCGTACACGCCCACCGGGATGGTGGCCAGATCGAAGCCACCGAAGCGGCTACCGATGTCGGCAAAATCAGCGGAATAGCCGGTATCGCCGGAGTAATAGAAACTGAAGTTCGGCGCTTGCGCCACCCAGCCGCCCCACAGCACGCGGTTGCGGTCACCAAGACCGCGTGCCGACCAGTGCTGTGCCGGCACGAAAGTCAGCTTGACGCCGTTCAGCTCGGTCTGTTGCCACCAATCCAGCTCCAAGCTGTTGGTCAGGCCCTGCGCCTTCATCCAGCTCTGCATGCCCAGCGGCACCAGGAACAAAGGCGAACCTCCCGGCTGCTTGCTGAGCGCTTTCAGCGTGGGCAGGTCCAGATGGTCGTAGTGATTGTGGGAGATGACCACCACCTCGATATGCGGCAACTCACTGAGCGGAAACGGTAGCGGCGTCTTGCGTTTGGGCCCCAGCCAGGAAAAAGGCGAGGCGCGCTCCGAAAAAATGGGGTCAGTGAGCAGATTGATGCCGCCCATTTGCACCAGCCCACTGGCATGTCCGATCCAGGTATAGGTGGTTTGTGTACGATTGCTGCGCAGGAACGCCGTGTCGGTCTTCACCAGCGGAAAGTGATAACCCTGCACGAACTGCGACGGAGCGGCTGGTTTGCCCTTGCTTTCACGGTACCAGCGCACGATGTCGGAAAACGGCACATTGATGGGAGGCAGGTAGTTATTACTGAAGCCATCGACACGGTGATGCGCTTTGTTGGCATCGTAGTGGGGATTGAGATGGGAGCAGGCACTGCAGGTCAAAAGCAGCAACAGAACAAAACAGGATGGCAAACGATTGGACATCACTGCAGTATAGCCCAGCTGCTTTGCACCCAAAACATACGCCCACAAAAGAGACCGCTGTAAAGCCGTGCTGTAAGGCCCTGCTGAAATGACAAAGGAAGCTTACGCTTCCTTTTGTCACAATCTTTGCAAGCTTTACCGTAACGCTGTTCTTGGCTTGCAACCTTGGCGCTTACGCTATTTCTTGTTTGCAACCTTAGCAGCTGCGCTATTGTTTTTTTGCAAGCTTAGCGGTTGCGCTATCGCTTGTTTACAAGCTTAACGGTTACAAACGTACATCGTCACTTCAAAGCCAAAACGCATTTCGGTAGCAGCTGGGGTGGTCCACATGATGGTTCTCCTAAACAAGATTGGGAAGTTTTTCAGCACCGCGCCCTGCAGACTGGTGCAATTGCGTGGTGTGAGTGCATTATGGCGACTTCGTCTTGGCGCCACACGCCTGCATTCATGAATCCCCCATGCGGATTTCCATGAACACAGGCTGGTTGATACGCTGAGCATATACAAACAGCCCGGATAGAAACCGCATGCCCTCCAACGCCACCACCCCCTGCATCCAGTGGACTGAAACCACCTCAGACGGCGCATCCCGGCTGCACAGCGCACGCTGGTATTCAGATAAATCTGCCCCGGGGCCCAAACGCGTGATGGCGGTCGATGACCGCCTCAGTGCCGATGACGCATTCAGGCTGGCCAGCAGCGGCACCGCGCTACTCTGGCAAGGCGATTATCACAATGCGCGCCAGCTGCTACAAGCCATGGCCAGACGCATAGACAGCCGCGCAGGCAAGCGCAAGGCCATCAACCAGGACAACCTTGCAGAGGCCTTCCATCAGCACCGCCAGTCGCAGGCACAACGCGCCAACACCTTGGGCATGCTGCTGATCCCGCTGCAACAGGATTACCACATCCCCTTGCGGCGTGCCCCCGATGTGCAGGCCGCCTGTGAGGCTGCGTGGGGCCCTTATCAAACCAGTCTCCAAACGGCCAGCCAAGATCAGGCCAGCAGTGAAGATCAGACCAACTTAGAAGACCGGACAAACTGCGAGGCGGACCAGCACGGCGCTGTGTCGCTGCGCATCCTGCAGGGTGTGATAGGCGCTTATGAATGGTACCGGCAGGGCGTGGAGGTGGCTGCCTTGAACGGCAGGATCCACCCGCGCTATGGGGTGTTCTCCCCCGTGCGGGGCGAGTATGTGGCCCTGCTTGCAGAAGCCGCGCTGCCCGCCGCCTTGCAGCAGCACAGTCTGGCGTTCGACATCGGCACCGGCACCGGCGTGCTGGCGGCTGTGCTGGCCAAGCGTGGCATCAGCAAGGTGATCGCCACCGATCAGGACCCTCGCGCGCTGGCTTGCGCGGCCGACAACCTGCAACGCTTGCAGTACGCACAGCAGGTGCAGTTGCTGGCAACCGACATGTTCCCGGACGGACAGGCGGCGCTCATCGTGTGTAATCCGCCCTGGATCCCGGCACGCCCCAGCGCACCGGTGGAATACGCCATCTATGACCCGGACAGCCGCATGCTGCGCAGTTTTCTTGCCGGGCTGGCAGCGCACCTGCTGCCTAGCGGTGAAGGCTGGTTGATCCTGTCCGATATCGCCGAGCATCTGGGCCTGCGTAGCCGTGCTCAACTACTGGACTGGATAGACACGGCTGGCTTGCAGGTGATGCAACGGCTGGATACCCGGCCCCAGCATCCCAAAAGCCAGGATCGTGATGATCCGCTGCATCAGGCACGCAGTCGCGAGGTCACCTCGCTGTGGAAGCTGGCACTAAAATAAACTTGGCAATGTCACAAGCCGGTAATGCCTGAATTTACAGGTCAACGATGACACGCGGAGAGCACATGCCTGAAGATAGCGCTGACCATACACTCACAACGACGCTTGCCCCCTTGCTTTTCGCCTTCAGCCTGGTGTTCAGCGCCCCTGCTGCCGCAGAACCCAACCCCGAGGCGGTATACAAACTGAAAGGCTCCATCGTCAAGATCCATACCGTGACGCGTGACGGCGGCCAGGGGGTGGGGTCCGGCGTGGTGGTCGCGGAGAACCATGTGGCCACCAATTGCCATGTGCTGGGCAGTGCCAGCGGCATCAATATCGCGGCCTCCGGCGAGACCCATAGCCCGGTGGCCATCAAGGAAGACTGGCGCCATGACATCTGCATCCTGCGTTTCAAATACCTGCCATTCAAGCCAGTACCGCTGGGCGACAGCGCGCACCTCGAGTACGAACAGGGCATCTTCTCGATCGGCTTTCCAGGCGGGCCACCCAAGCCGCAAACCACCTTCGGCAACATCAAGGCCCTATATCCGCTGGACGATGGGCACATCCTGCGCGTGTCCACCTCCTTCGTGCTGGGTGCCAGCGGCAGCCCGGTGTTCAACGAACAGGGCGAGCTGATCGGCCTCAGCACCTTCAAAAGTCCGGGGCGCAACAGCTATTTTTACGCCGTGGGCGTCAACTGGCTCAAAACCTTGCTGGCGAGTGATCAAGAACAACTCAAGGTCAGCGACGGCACACGTCCCTTCTGGGATGCGCCACCAGCAGATCGGCCGTTCCTGATGCAGGTGGTGATCCCCATGCAGAACAAAGACTGGAAAAGCGTGCAGCAGATCGCCGCAGCCTGGGTGCAAGCCGAGCCACTGAACGCCGAAGCCCACTATTACCGGGCCCTGGCACTGCAACAGCAGGGCGAGCTCAGCCTGGCAAAACCAGCTTATGTCACGGCCCTGCAATACAATGCCAAACACGCGAGCAGCATTGCGGCGCTGGCCAGCCTGGCCCGACAGGAAGGGGATACTGGTGGATACACCAGCCTGATGACCAGACTGGAATCACTGGATGCTGACTTGGCGGAAAGCGTGCGTTCCCAGCCACAATGAGTCAACGCTAACGCAATCGCTATAGATTCAGGCTGGACTGCGCCGCAACCGTCACGACGGGCGGCAAGGCCAGACAACGCACCACATCCCCGCAACGGAGGGTGCCGCCTTGCACGATGCGCGCATTGAGTCCGCCATGACCACGCATGGCGTTGTAGCCACCTGACCCCAGCACCTCTTCCATGTGGGAACACGGCTCGCACGGGCCGGTGATCTCCAGCAAGGCCTGGCCTACCTGCAGCCGCAAGGGCTGGTCTTCGAACAAGCTGCGTGCTGCCAGCAGATTCAAACCGGACACCAGCAGATTGCGTCGCAGCAGCCTGGGGTCCACCTCGGCCTGGCCCAGAAATGCCGCGATGGCAGGCAGGTGTTCAGCCTGGATCAGGGTGACCTGACGCTTGCTGCCGCCAGCATGACGTGACGGGTTTGCTGCCATGCGATCCCCCTGCAAACCAGCACCGGCGATCGCCTGCACGCTCTCCGCGATCAGCACAGGCCTGCGCCGTTCTGGGCGCAGCAGGATCAACTCCAGCCGCCCCGCGTGCGGGAAACGGCTGGTCAACGCGCGTAGATCTGTTGTTTGTTGCATCAGGCCTGCTGCACCAGGTTTGCTATATCAAGCGGCATGCGCCATCAAACTGCATGCGCCATGGCCTGGTGAAACGTCACCAGATTGCCATCCGGATCCAGAATAGCGAATTCCAGAGTGCTCCAGGGTGTTTCGGCCAAGGGGGCATGCGGGTGCACGATGCCTGCCTCCACACACCGCGCATACAGCGCTTCGATGCCATCCACACGGATGCGGCAGCCGGTGGCTTCGGCGATGCGTTGATCTGCGCAGGCCCAGAAATGCAGCTGCACCGCGCCCTGCTCCACGATGCCATAGCTGCCCTGCTGCAGATACACCTGCGCGAAACCAAGCTGCTCAACGAAAAAGGCGACGGAACGCGCGATATCCAGCGAAGCCAGCACCGGTGTGGCACTCACAAAAGCCGTGGTCATGGTCGCCGCGCTAACTTGGGAGGCTTACTTGCCAGCGATCTTGCAGCCGGTGTAGCGCAGGGCGCCATCGCTCAGGCTGCCGGCCTCCGGGCTGGTATTGAGCACGGCGATGCCGTTGCTGTACAGATCGGTACCGGTACGCTCCAGACGCAACTCACGATCCGGCAGGATCAGCCAGACCGCATTGCTTTCCTTGTCCAGCTTGCGCAGGTAGAAGCGCTTGAACTGCTCGCATTGATAGGTGATGGAATTGGCAGGCGCGACCGGGTCCGGGTTGATACGCTCTTCCTTGAACGGATTCAGTGATTTGACGGTACCGCAAGCGCTCAGCAGCAAGGCGGCAACAAGGGAGATACTGATGGAATTAAGCAGCATGGGATCTCGCAATCTAAACTCGGAATCGACACAAAAGGACAGGGCGCCCGCAAGCGCCCTGTAGTCTATCAGTTTCTAACTGCCTGGTTACACATCCAGTTGTGGACGTGCAGGATCCGGCCAGTCCACGTGGAAGAACTTGCCACGCGGCTGATCCACACGCTCAAAGGTGTGTGCACCGAAGTAGTCACGCTGACCTTGTAACAGGTTGGCTGGCAACACCGCGCTGCGATAACCATCGTAGTATGCCAATGCGGCACTGAAGCCCTGAGCCGGGATACCGTTGGTGACCGCCAGCGCGATCACTTTACGCCAGCCTTCCTGGCCTTCGTTCATGGCCTGGGTGAAGTACGGGTCCAGCATCAGGTTCTTGAGACGCGAGTTCAAGGCATAAGCGTCGGTGATCTTCTGCAGGAAGCGTGCGCGGATGATGCAACCGCCGCGCCAGATCTGGGCGATCTCGCCGAAATTCAGCTTCCAGTTGTACTGTACCTGCGCCTTGTCCATGAGCTGGAAGCCCTGTGCGTATGCACAGATCTTGGAGCAATACAGTGCGTTCTTGATCGCTTCGATGATGGCCTGCTTGTCGGATTCGGTCTTGATGACCGGGCCCTTGAGGATCTTGCTGGCTTCGACGCGCTCTTCCTTCACGCTGGACAGTGCACGTGCGTACACAGCCGCGGCGATCGCATTGGCGGGGGCGCCCAACTCCAGCGCATTGGCAGCGGTCCACTGACCGGTGCCCTTCTGGCCTGCGGTATCGAGGATCTTGTCGACCAGGAAGCCTGGGCCGACCGGATCCTTCTGTTGCAGGATGTCGCCGGTGATCTCGATCAGGAAGCTGGACAGTTCGCCCTGGTTCCACTCTTCGAACACCTTGCCGATCTCGTCGGCTTCCATGCCCAGCAGGTTCTTCATGAGCCAGTAGGCTTCACAGATCAGCTGCATGTCGATGTATTCGATGCCGTTGTGCACCATCTTGACGTAGTGGCCGGCACCGTCAGGACCGATGTATTCGGTGCAGGAGAAGCCACCTTCGATCGGCTTGCCAGGGGCAGCGCCTTCCAGCGGTTCACCGGTCACGGCATCCACCTTGGCGGCGATGTCACGCCAGATAGGTTCCAGCGACGCCCAGGCCATGCGAGTGCCACTTGGCATCAGCGATGGGCCGAAGCGTGCGCCGGTCTCACCACCGGAGACGCCAGAGCCGATGAACTCGATGCCCTTGGCACGCAGCTCTTTCTCGCGGCGTATGGTGTCGGTCCACAGGGAGTTGCCACCGTCGATGATGATGTCGCCCTGCTCCAGGAACGGCACCAGCGCATTGATGGTGACATCGGTCGCGCTACCGGCTTTGACCAGCAGCACGATCTTGCGTGGACGCTTGATGCTGAGTACGAAGGACGCCAGGTCCTCGAACGGCAGCAGACGCGCATGGGATGGTTCGCTTTGCTTGGCTTCTTCGATGAATTTACGGGTCTTGCCTGGATCGCGGTTAAACACAGCGATGTTGTAACCATGATCCGCGATGTTCAGTGCGAGGTTCTGGCCCATGACGGCCAGACCTACCAGGCCGATATCGGCGTTGTCAGTTTTCATAGGACTCTCAAATGTTGGGAATAGACGATGTTGGTGAATAGCGGCACTATTATACTAGCGATGAAACATGATAAAAATGTGTTTTATGTCATTTATTTAACAGCTTAGACTCCTTCATGAAATCCACTGATTTTGTAGCTGACTCACTGCGTCGCGCTGTCGATGCCGCACTGGCGGACGACTGGGATCTGGCTCACCAGATCGCCCAGGATTCCAGCCACACTCTCGCCAATTGGCTGCACGCCGTGTTGCACAAGATCGAAGGTGATGCATGGAACAGTCGCTATTGGTATGCCAGAACCGACAAAAAGTTCGAGGATTTTGACGATCATCGTGCCGAGTTGATGGCCATCGCAGTCGAATTGAGCAAACTGAACCGCCAAGCACCCACTACTCCGCTTTAAGCCGCCAGCGGTTTGGGCCATAATGGATTCCTGACTTTTGCCATAGCAGAACTTTCCATGCCATCGCTTTATTTCAATCGTGAGGAACGTGTACAGGACGTGGTCGTGGCCTACCTGAATCCGGAAGCCTCCACACGTTATTCACTGACCCACGGTGCCCGCTACCTGCCGTTCAGCGAGGCTGAAAAAGCCGCGCTGCGCGAAGACCGTGCCTGGGCACTGGCGCGTTTGTGCATAGACAAGGTGATGCGCCTGCCTGACACGCACTATCAAACCCAAAGGCAAGGCTGAAAGCGGGTTCAGTAGCAGCAGGCGCAGGCGGGACAAGCTGCCGAGAAAACCAAGGTACCAAGGAAAATAAGGTATCAAAAGGTGTTAGTGCGCCTGATCTATAGCGGCAGAGTCACACCAGGTCAATGACGACTCATCGGCTTGTTCGCACAAGCTTACTGCCTGATTCACTGCACTAACCCGTTCAGTTTAGCGCCTCCCCCGGTTTACCGCTATCATCCTGCCGGTTCACCTCAACGACGTCTCTCCTCCAGCCCATGCCTCCAGCACCCCACCGTAATTTCAAATTCCTGCAAGTGCTGTCGTTCCGTTTCCAGCTGGTACTGGCTTACCAGATGATGGCCGTGGTAGTGGGGTGGCATATCTACCAGATCACCGGTGACCCCCTTGCCCTCGGCCTGGTCGGCCTGGCCGAAGTGGTCCCTTACATCTGCACTGCCCTGTTCGGCGGCTATCTGGTCGATCATTATTCGCGGCGCTGGTTCGGTGTATTGGCCGCCGTGATGCTGCTGATCAATGGCCTGGTGCTGTTAGGGGTCTCCAACGGCTGGGTGGAAGGCGACCCGGAACTGTGGATCTATGTCTCCATCGCATTCACCGGCTTTGCGCGCGCCTTCATCGCCCCCACTTACAGCGCCTTGTTCGCGCTGGTGCTACCGCGTGAGCAATACGCACGTGCCGCCGGGCTGGGTAGCTCGGTATTGCAGATCGGCATGGTCACCGGCCCGGCCATAGGCGGCATCCTGATCGGCTGGGCCGGCACCGGCGCAGCCTACCTCACCGCCGTGGTGCTGTGCCTCGGGGCGATGTTGTCACTTATCCTGCTCAAGGTGAAGCAGCCACCTCGCCCCGAGAGCGCCCCCGTATTCACTAGCATCGCGCAAGGCCTGCGCTTCGTTTACAGCAACCAGATCATGCTGGGCGCGCAGTGTCTGGACATGTTCGCCGTGCTGTTCGGTGGCGCGGTCGCGCTATTACCCGCCTTTGTGAACGACATCTACCAGTACGGCCCGGAAGGGCTGGGCATCCTGCGTGCAGCGCCCGCTGTGGGCGCCGTGGCGATAGGCTTGTGGCTGGCACGTCACCCCATCAACCTGCATGCCGGACGCTGGCTGCTGCTGGCGGTCGGCGGCTTCGGACTGTGCATGATCGCCTTCGCGCTCAGCACGCACTTCTGGGTGGCGGCTTTTGTGCTGCTGCTGTCCGGCGCCTTCGATGGCGTATCGGTGGTGCTGCGTACCACCATCATGCAACTGATCACGCCGGACGAGATGCGTGGACGGGTCTCCTCCATCAATGGCATCTTCATCGGCTCGTCCAACGAACTGGGCGCGTTCGAATCCGGTGTCGCGGCCAGGCTGATGGGCCTGATCCCGTCGGTGATCTTCGGTGGCAGCATGACCATGCTGGTGGTGGCTGTCACGGCCTGGCGCGCACCCAAGCTGCGCAAGCTGGAGTTGCAGCAGCTGCACTGAGCAGACCATGACTGGCAAGCCAGACAGGCTTTGAGTATGCTGTGACTTTGTGTATTGAACGAGACACCCATGCTGATCACTGCCGAGGCGCGTGCCCATGCGCAACACCTGCTCGATTTCATCGACGCCAGCCCCAGCCCGTGGCATGTGGTCAATACCGCCAGTGAGCACTTGCTGACTGCAGGCTACACGCCGCTGGAGGAGACGCAGCCCTGGCCACTACAGGCAGGTGGTCGCTATTTTGTCGCCCGTGGCGGCGCACTGATCGCATTCACTATCGGCGCAGCAGCATTACCTAGCCATGGCATGCGCATCATAGGCGCACACACGGATTCGCCCGGGCTGCGCCTCAAACCCCATGCCGACCACTGCTGTGACGGCATGCAACGCCTGGGCGTTGAAGTGTATGGCGGGCCTATCCTGGCTACTTTCACCGACCGCGACCTGAGCCTGGCGGGACAAGTCATGGTGCGCAGCGCACATGGCCATGACCGCCATCTGTTGCGCTTCGACAGCCCGCTGGTGCGCTTGCCCAACCTCGCCATCCACATGAACCGCGAAGTCAATGACAGCGGCCTCAAGCTGCACAAGCAGAACGAGCTACCCTTGCTACTGGGCCGCCAGCTGGATGCCGACACGCCCGGCTTCAAAGCGCTGGTGGCCGGGCAACTGGACATCGCGGACAGTGACATCCTCAGCATGGAATTCAATGTCTACGACACCCAGCCCGGCAATTTCTGGGGCATACATGAAGAGTTCATCGCCGACAGCCAGCTCGACAACCTGGCTTCCTGCCATGCCGGGCTGACCGCACTGCTGGCAACCGCCAGCACCGAACATGGCTGCATGCTGGCGCTGTTCGACCACGAAGAAGTAGGCAGCGGCAGCCATAGCGGTGCCGACGGCAGCCTGATCGCGGATGTGATGCAGCGTATTTTCGCGCTTCAAGGCCTGAACGAAGAACAGCGTCAGATCGCTCTGGCGCGCAGCTTTTTCATCAGCGCCGACATGGCACATGCCTACCATCCGAATTTCCCGCAAGCCTACGAGCCGCAACACCGCGTCATGATCAATGGCGGCCCGGTGATCAAAGCCAATGCCAATCAGCGTTACAGTACCAACGCCGAGACGGCTGCGCGCTTTGTGAGCTGGTGCGAACAGGCAGGTGTCCGCTATCAACAGTATGCGCACCGCACCGACCTGGGTTGCGGTAGCACCATAGGCCCGCTGGTCGCGGCCGGGCTGGGAGTGCCCAGCGTGGATGTGGGTGCCCCGATGTGGGCCATGCATAGCCTGCGGGAAAGTGCCGGGGTGCAGGACCACGCCGACATGATCGCGGTGCTGAGCATCGCGCTATCTGCGCCGCGCTGATGGCAGCCTGTTGAGCTAGCACCAAACCCGGCCCCCACGTAAGTCGTATTGATGTGCCCCATGCCGTGGTAGCACGATATGGGTAACGGTAGCTGCGAGCATTAGATTTGAACATCAGATCTGAGCATCAGATCTAAACATTAGCGCTACCAGCACCAGCCCGTCAAAGTAACGATACAGGCAGACAAAAACGGCGGACACACGCTGGCAGGCTGGTGGTGATGTCACGCCAGGCGAGGGAGAGAAGCGATGATGATGGTCTATCGTATGGCGGCACCCCCGGGCTCCCTGTACCTTTGGGTGGGGCTGTTCAATGTGTCGCAGCCTTTCATGCCTGTGGCCAGCACATCTTCGGCACTAGTCAACGTCAGCGTCCACAGCCCGCTACGCGCCATCCGTGATGGTATCGCCGATAACAACAAGCACCCGCTCAATCATCGTGTCGTGTTCAAACTCACTGGTCTGGCAAACAATCAGGACGCCGAGATCACCATCCGGTCCGGCACCGATCTGCAGACACTGCGCTGTCGCAGCCTGCCCGCGCAAGTGCCCTGGGCCATGGACGGCAGCTTCAATATCCTGCTGTGTTCCTGTTATTCCCAACCCGATGATGGCACCGGCCTGTTAAGCAAGATCGTCTCCGCGCCCCATCTGCGCCCCGACCTGACGCTGATGATGGGTGACCAGATATACGGCGACCTGCCGCTGTTCGAAGACCTGCCCGCGGACACGCCGGGCCTGGCACGCAAGCTGGGCCGCAAGTACCTGAACAACTGGCGGCCCATGCAACAGGGAGAATCCGGCTCCGGTCTGAGCAGCGTGCTGAGCAAGGCGCCGTCCCTGTGTGTGGCCGACGATCACGAATACTGGAACAACTACCCCTACCGGCAATACCAGTTACCCAAAACCTATACCGCCAAGGGGCGTGCACAATGGCGCGCGGTGGCGCAGGCCTTGTATCAGGATTATCAGCTCATAGACCCGGCTCTCCCCATAGACCCGGAGATGGACAAGGTGGTGTTCCGCAACAAGGCCTTGCAGGTAGACCCGGCGCGGCCCACGCTGGATGTGGTGCACAGGCTGGATATAGACCCGCTCAAGCTGCTGGTGGTGGACTTGCGCAGTGACCGCGACCCCGGCTACTGGCAGAAGGATTTTCCCGGCACCGCACCGCATGCCCAGCCATTTGACAGCTTGGTCAGCCCCAAGGTGATGGCCGAGATGCGCCGCTGGGCGGACGACCTGCTGCTGGCCAAACAGAACAGGCAACCGGCCTTCGGACTGTTCAGCTCGGGTCAGGCTTTTCTGATCCCGCCTGCCGAGGAAAAGGACCGCGAGAAAGTCGATGCAGAAATGGCCAATTACCGCCAGTTCAATGAGCAGATCATGCCGATCTTTGAACAGCTGGCAGCCGCCGACATCCCCGTGGTGTACATCACTGGCGATGTGCATTGGGGCCGACTGGCGCAGGCACGCCAGTCTGGCAGCAGCCACACCACTCTACACGAGGTGATCAGCTCGCCGTCCTTCGTGATCCATGTGGCCGCCACCGACAGCTTCAAGCTGATCGGCAACTCGGTACGCCGCCTGTTCGGCCAGGGCGACCCCTGGCCCAGGCATCCCAGCGTGCCGCAACCACCGGGCAAGGTCGGGCGCCTGACCCTGCCACAGTTCGACCCGGAGCACGGCAGCGGCCTGCGGCAGCGTGGTGACCAGATCGCCATGCTGTCGTTTCGCCGTGCCGGCGCTGGCATCGATTTCGATGTGACCTATCACGCGGTCACCGACAACAGAAAACTCCCCCCACAACAGTACAGCCAGACCTTCAGTCTGCGCGTACTTTAAGCTACCCAGGAGGCATGCTCATGATCCGCCAGACCCGCTCCAAAGCCACCGAACGCAATCCCGAATTCCCGGAACAGCAACGCAAGCCGGGCGAAAGCAACCTGGCCTGGGGCCGCCGCGCGGTCAAGGCCATGGGCATCAAGGACCCCAAAGCCTGGAGCTACATCGTGCTGCTGGGCGGCAAAGACACCATGGCCTACCGGCTGCGCATCGCACAATCGCAACTGCGCCCGGACCTCAAGCCCTCGCTGTGGTCCGAGGCCATTCTGGTGGAGCTGCAGCACAACAAGCTGGATGATGCGCACGCCATCCATGTGCCACTGCTGCAACCCGCCGAGAGTGGCTTCGCGCCGCCACGCAACGGCGTGGTAGTGCGTGACCTTGCCGATTTCGACGACCCGGCACGCTACCCCAACATCGCACTGATTGCACTGCCGATAGCGCAGCAGCGTGTCATGGAAAGACTGGAAGCCTTCAAGATGAGCCGCTCCACACTGGACACGCTGGAGCATGTGGTGCGCTGGCTGGCGTTCTGCTGGAGTGCCGGCAACACCGGCAACCCGCTGCTGGAAAGCGTAGGCCTGCCCTCGGCCTGCATGCTGGAAACGCTGCTGGGGGCAGAAGGCTTCGACCTCACGCCCGGCCTGGAGTCACGCGTCTCCTGCCCGGAAGCGATCTGGAGTGCCACCAGCTACTGGCAGGATTATTTCGACCAGTCCGGCAGCAAGCCACCCATAGGCCGCTTCAACCATGAGCATTTCTACGACATCGTGGAACCGGTCTGAACCAGGCAATCTATGCAGCGCTCCTACATGCAGCGCACATAAAAAAACAGGCCTGAGGGCCTGTTTTTTATTGCCTGAGCCTACTGACTGCAGAATCAGGGCGACCTTGCTATTAAGCCCGCTTACTTCTCGACGAAGGCACGCTCGATCACATAGTCACCCAGGTCACCGATACGCTTGGACACCTGCAGGCCAGCAGCGTCGAGGATGCGGCAGGTGTCAGTCAGCATCTGCGGGCTGCCGCACAGCATGGCACGGTCAGTTTCCGGGTTGAGTGGTGGCAGGCCGATGTCGGCATACAACTTGCCGCTTTCCATGAGGTCGGTCAGGCGGCCCTGATTGCGGAATGCTTCACGCGTCACGGTCGGGTAGTAGATCAGCTTGTTGCGTACCTCTTCACCGAACCACTCGTTCTCGGGCAGCGTCTTGGTGATGAATTCTTCATAGGCCAGGTCATTCACGTGGCGCACACCATGCACCAGGATCACTTTGTCGAACTTCTCGTAGATCTCTGGATCCTGGATCAGCGAAATGAACGGCGCGAGGCCGGTACCGGTGGACAGCAGGTAGACGTGCTTGCCCGGCTTCAGGTCGGACAACAGCAAGGTACCGGTGGGCTTGCGGCCGACCAGGATGTCGTCGCCCACTTTGAGGTGTTGCAGACGCGAGGTAAGCGGACCGTTCTGCACCTTGATGCTGAAGAATTCCAGATCATCGGCATAGTTGGGGCTGGCCACGCTGTAGGCGCGCATCAGCGGCTTGTCGTTGACTTGCAGGCCTATCATGACGAACTGGCCGTTCTCGAAACGCAGACCGGCATCACGCGTGGTCACAAAACTGAACAGGGTGTCGTTCCAATGTTTGACCGACAACACTTTCTCGGTATTAAAAGCACTCATTGCTATCACTTTCGCTGGATTCGTTGACGCCTGTTGCTGCGCGTCGATTCATGAAATTAATGTTTACAAGCCTGACGCTGACTGGCCTCAACCGGCAGCCAGCGCCGCATCCAAAGCAGGCACCGCCTGGAACAGATCCGCCACCAGACCGTAGTCAGCATGCTTGAAGATGGGCGCATCCGGGTCGTGGTTGATGGCCACGATCACCTTGCTGTCCTTGATGCCAGCCAGGTGCTGCATGGCGCCGGAGATGCCGATGGCAATGTACAGATCGGGCGCGACCACCGTACCGGTCTGGCCGACCTGCAGGTCATTGGGCGCAAACCCCGCATCCACGCACGCACGCGTGGCGCCTATGGCAGCGTTCAACTTCTTGGCCACCGGGTCCAGCAGCGGGTTGAACTGCTCGCCCAGACTGCGACCGCCCGAGATCACTACACTGGCGGTTGCCAGCTCAGGGCGCTCGGACACGGTTTTGTGTTCGCTCACCCAACGCGCCTTGCCGAATGGAGCAGGCACGGCAGCGCTGACGATCTCGGCCGCCCCTGCATTGCCCGCCGGGGCAAATGCGGTGGTACGTACCGACACCACTTGTACCGCATGGGCGTTCTTGACCTTGGCCAGCACGTTGCCAGCATAGGTGGGGCGCACATAGGTATCGGGCGCCTGGATCGAGACCACGTCGGACACCATGCCCACACCCAGCAGAGCCGCCGCGCGTGGCAGGGCGCCCTTGCCCAGCGTGCTGTGCGCCGCCAGGATCACGCTGTAGCCAGCCGCGTTGTGCAGCAAGGCCGCCGCGACATCTTCGGCCAGCACATGCGTCAGATGGGGGGCTTCGACGCGTAATACGCGGCTTACGCCCGCGATCGCCGCGGCTTCATCCACCACGGCAGACAGCTCACCGCCCACCAGCAACAGATGCACGTCCTGTTGCCAGGCACCAGCGGCCGTCACCAGTTGACGGGTGGATTGCTTGATATGGTGGCCGTCATGTTCGGCCAGGATCAGTACGCTCATGCCAATACCTTTTCAATACGCAGTTTTTCGACCAGCTCCGCGACGCTGTTGACCAGTACGCCAGGCTTGCGCGGGGCCGGTTCGGCCACCTTCTGCAAGGACAGGCGGGGCGCGTAGTCCACACCCAGCTCGGCGGCGACCAGGGTTTCGATCGGTTTCTTTTTGGCCATCATCATGTTTGGCAGCTTGATGAAACGCGGCTCGTTCAAACGCAGGTCGGCCGTGACCACCGCTGGCAGTTGCAGCGCCACCAGCTCGCTGCCGCCTTCCACTTCACGCTGCACTTCCACCTCATTGCCGTTCAGCGTGATCTGGGAGGCGAACAAACCTTGCCCAACGCCCAGCAAGGCGGCCAGCATCTGGCCGGTTTGACCGGCATCATCGTCAATGGCCTGCTTGCCGAGCAGGATCAGCTCGGGTTGCTCGCGGTCGACCACTGTTTTCAGCAGACGCGCTACGCCCAGCGGCTCCAGCGCACCTTCCGCCTGGATCAACACGGCACGGTCCGCGCCCATGGCCAAGGCATGACGTAGCGTGTCCTTGCTGTTGTCCGCACCGATGGAGACCGCGATGATCTCCTTGGCGATGCCTTTTTCCTTGAGACGCAGCGCTTCTTCCACGGCGATCTCGTCAAACGGGTTGATGCCCATTTTCACGCCGGCGATCTCGACATCGCTGCCATCCTGCTTGACGCGCGGCACGATGTTGTAGTCCACCACGTGCTTCACGGCCACGACGATTTTCATACACACACTCCTGGAAACTATTGCCCGCTATTGTAGGGGACACTAGAATATCTAATAAATTGATTATATTGATAACGTATATCTGCAAAACCAATATGCAAACCCTGCTTGCACTGACCATACTGCCATGCGCTACACACTGAGACAGCTCGAGGTGTTCGTCGCTGTCGCCCGCACCGAAAACGTGTCGCGCGCGGCCGAAACACTAGCACTGTCACAATCGGCCGCCAGTACTGCGCTCGCCGAATTGGAACGCCAGTTCGACTGTCAGTTCTTTGATCGCATGGGTAAATTGCTGCGCCTCAATGACCTGGGCCGCAGCCTGCTGCCGATGGCCGCCGCACTGCTGGAGCAGGCTGGCGAAATCGAGAATATCCTGCAAGGCAAAACATCGGTGGGGCTGCTCAAGGTGGGCGCCACACTGACGGTCGGCAATTATATCGCGACACTGCTGATCGGCGCATTCATGAAACAGCACGCCGAGTGCCAGATCCAGCTGCATGTGCAAAACACCAACACCATCCTCCAGCAGGTGGCCAACTACGACCTGGATCTGGGGCTGATCGAAGGCAATTGCCAGCACACGGATCTGGAGGTGGAACCCTGGATCGACGACGAGCTAGTGGTGTTCTGCGCGCCCGACCATGCCCTGGCCAGCAAGCAGGCCAGCAAACAGCCGGTGAGCATAGACGATCTGCTGGCAGAAACCTGGATCCTGCGCGAACTGGGCTCGGGCACGCGCGAAACCTTCGATCACGCCATGCGTCATCATCAATCCGCGCTTAAAATACGCCTGGTGCTGGAACACACCGAAGCGATCAAACGCGCGGTGGAATCCGGCCTCGGTATCGGCTGCATCTCGCGGCTGGCGCTGCGCGATGCCTTCCGGCGCGGCAGTTTAGTGCCTATCGAGATGCCAGCGCTGGACCTGCGGCGCCAGTTCATGTTCGTGTGGCACCGCAAGAAATACCTGACGGCCAGCATCCGGGCTTTTCTCGATTACTGTCGCGCCTACACGGTGGATGCCTCACGCAGCGACGAACTTAACCTGCCATTGATCAAGTAACCATTTATGTCACAGCCTCAACGCGATGTCATGCAGTACCAAGTCCTGATCGTCGGCGCCGGCCCTGCCGGCCTGTCGGCCGCCATCCGCCTCAAACAACTGGCCAATGCCGAGCAGCGCGAACTCAGCATCTGCGTGCTGGAAAAAGCCAGCGAAGTGGGCGCACACACGCTGTCCGGCGCGGTGATCGACCCGATCGCCCTCAACGAACTGCTGCCAGATTGGCAGGCACTCGGCGCGCCGCTCACCACGCCGGTCAAGGAAGACCATTTCCTGTACCTCACCGAGCGTAAGTCGTTCACCATCCCCGATGCGCTGCTACCGCCGTTGATGCGCAATCATGGCAATTACATCATCAGCCTGGGCGCACTCACGCGCTGGCTGGGCGAACAGGCCGAAGCGCTGGGCGTGGAGATCTACCCCGGCTTCAGTGCAGTGGAACCCTTGTATGACGCATCCGGCGCACTCAAAGGCGTGATCAGCGGCGACATGGGCCGTGCCCGTGACGGCAGCGAAAAACCGGGCTTCGCGCAAGGCATCGAACTGCATGCCGATTACACACTGATCGCCGAAGGCACGCGTGGCTCGCTGACGCGTCAACTGGAAGCCAGATTCGATCTGCGCCGCGAGGCCGAACCACAGAAATATGGCCTGGGGTTCAAGGAGCTGTGGCAACTGGACCCCGCCCAGCACAAGCCAGGGCTGGTGCTGCACGCGCAAGGCTGGCCACTCGATGACGCGACAGGTGGCGGTGCCTTCATCTATCACTTGGAAAACAACATC
Source organism: Methylobacillus flagellatus (assembly GCF_005502435.1). GTDB lineage: Bacteria > Pseudomonadota > Gammaproteobacteria > Burkholderiales > Methylophilaceae > Pseudomethylobacillus > Pseudomethylobacillus flagellatus_A. The sequence goes on along the minus strand of NZ_SCOU01000003.1, from coordinate 255,395 downwards.
GCCGCCGTGGGCTATGTGGTGCACCTCAACTACAGCAACCCGTACTTGAGCCCGTTCGAAGAGTTTCAGCGCTTCAAGACCCACCCCGCCATCGCCCCCATGCTGGCCGGTGGCAAACGCCTGAGTTACGGCGCACGCACCATCAACGAAGGTGGCCTGCAATCACTGCCGCAGCTTTATTTCCCGGGTGGCGCACTGATCGGCTGCGCGGCGGGTTTCGTCAACGTGCCGCGCATCAAGGGCAGCCACAATGCCATGAAATCCGGCATGCTGGCGGCTGAAGCCGTGTTCGAAGCCCTCTCGGCCGGGCGCAGCCAGGACAGCCTGATCGCCTACACCGACAAACTGCGCGCCTCCTGGGTATGGCAGGACCTCGATCAGGTGCGCAACGTCAAACCCGCTATCTCCCGCTTCGGCAATCGCCTGGGCTCGCTCATCAGCGGCGCCGAGATGTGGCTGGCCAGCTTCAAGGTGCGCCTGCCCTGGACACTCACACACGGCAAGGCCGACCACGAGACCCTGGACCCCAAAGATCAAGCCCGGCCCATCGCCTACCCCAAGCCCGACGGCACCCTCAGCTTCGACCGCCTGTCATCGGTGTTCCTCGCCAACCTGCAACACGACGAAGACCAACCCGTGCACCTCACGCTCAAGGACGCCAGCGTGCCCATCGCGGTGAACCTGGCCCGTTACGACAGCCCGGAACAACGCTACTGCCCGGCTGGCGTGTACGAGATCGTGGAAAGAGAGACCACGCCGCGCCTGCAGATCAACGCGGCCAACTGCGTGCACTGCAAAGCCTGCGACATCAAAGACCCCACGCAGAATATCGTGTGGGTACCCCCCGAAGGTGGGAGTGGGCCTAGCTATACGCGTATGTAGCATGGATTTCAGGTTAGGTGCTTCTAATATTCCAAGGTACAAACGCGATTAAACAACAGCGTTCTGGCAATCGGAAACGACTACCAACGTGGTAATCCAAGGCCCCAGCAAACTCGGCACTTTCGAGAAGTAAGCCGTTCTGTTCACATCAGTTATGGTCAGGTTTATCTGGTGACTTGTGTGGAAGAGGCCAACTACCATCCATGAAAACCGTGATATCCAGCTAAAAAGCCATCGTCGTCAAGATTAACCGCCAAGCAAATCCTCAAGCCATCAGGGAAATTCGCTCAAGGTATTACTACAAGCCATTGCAATCCCGCCCACCGCACCCACCTACCCATCATCCAGCGCATCATGCCATGCGCGCAAACGAAGCAACTGCCGCGCAAAATGCGCTACGATAAAGCATGAGAACCATCGTCAAAATCGCCACCTCCAAGCTGCCCACCGAAACGGGTGAGTTCGATATCCATATCTATCAGGAGATCAAAACCGGGCTGGAGCATGTGGCGCTGGTGAAAGGGGACATCACGCACGGCCAGGATGTGCTGACGCGCGTGCATTCCGAGTGCATGACCGGCGATATCTTTGGTTCGCAGCGTTGCGACTGCGGTGAGCAGCTGCATCTGGCGCAGCAGCGTATCCAGACCGAAGGCACGGGCGTGCTGATCTATCTGCGCGGGCATGAAGGGCGTGGCATCGGGCTTTCCAACAAGATCCGCGCTTATGCGCTGCAGGACCATGGACTGGATACGGTGGAGGCCAACCTGGCGCTGGGCCTGCCCGTGGATCAGCGTTCGTTTGCGATCGCCGCCGAGATGCTCAAATGCCTCAAGGTGAGCAGCATCCGTCTGATGAGCAACAACCCGGACAAGAACTCCTCGCTGCAACGGCATGGCGTCACCGTTAACGCCATCGTGCCGCTGCGCATCCCGGCCAATGCCAACAGCCGCAAATATCTGGAAACCAAGGCCAGCAAACTGGGCCATCTGTTCTAGTAACTGTTCGCTTTCGGCAGGGAAAATAGCCTGCTTTTTAAGCTGCAAGACCGTGTCCACGCCAGAAATCTTCGATGCGAACTCTTGTTGAAGCGCGCTAAAAAGGCCGTGAAACCGGCATTCTGAGCATTTTTTGGGCTATAAACCGGCCTGATTGTGCTCAGTTACAAAATAGTGTTTGCTATTCGTTTGGTTATGGAGCATAGTCTGCATTGCGATTTCAAGCAGCCTTGTTGTGTTCCGGTTTAGTTCTCCGCTTCAACAGTGTAGTCATTCCCGTGTTACCTTAGTCTTCTTGATATTCGCCCCTGATCGGGGCCAAGCTCCGTTTATTATTATTTTTTAGGAAATCAAGATATGGCAACAGGTACTGTTAAGTGGTTCAACGACGCTAAGGGCTTCGGCTTCATTACTCCAGAAAATGGTGGTGCTGATCTCTTCGCTCACTTCTCCGCGATCCAATCCTCCGGCTTCAAGACCCTGACCGAAGGTCAGCGCGTGACGTTCGACATCACCACTGGTCCTAAGGGTCAGCAAGCTTCCAACATCCAGCCTGCAAACTAAGCATTGATTCTGAACCTGGTTCAGAATCAACAAGGGTCTGCCTCGTGCAGACCTGCTTGATCGTCAAGCTACGTAGCCCGGCTTATGCCGGGCTTTGTCTTTTCAGCTAAGGAGTTTGCATGGCAAAAGAAGAATTGATCGAAATGCAGGGCAAGGTCATGGAAGTGTTGCCCGATTCACGTTTTCGCGTCACCCTGGATAATGGTCACGAACTGATCGCCTACACCGGCGGCAAGATGCGCAAGCACCGTATCCGCATCCTGGCGGGCGATAGCGTCACGCTGGAACTGTCCCCTTACGATATCAACAATGGCCGCATCACCTTCCGCCACATCGAAAGCAAGGCGGCGTACACACCGAGAAAGCGCACGTTCTAAAGTTAGCGCCAACACTGGCCAGCGTGCCGGTTGTTCGCAGGTCTTTAATCTGCAAGCGCATTTGCATTAAACTGGCGGGCTTTGAGTTTGCCGTTAGTCTAAGGATTGGTATGTCGATACAAGTAGAACACTCCCCCTCCACCAGCAAGCTGGAGACGCTAGGCGTTTCCAAATGGGCGACCTGGAAGAAAGAGGTTTCCGTATTTCCGTGGGTCTTTCCGGAACAGGAAATGGCTTATATCCTCGAAGGTGAATGTGTGATCACCCCTGAAGGTGGCACACCAGTGAGTTTCGGCAAGGGCGATCTGGTGACTTTTCCCGCCGGCCTGAAGGCGAGCTGGGAAGTGAAACAGCCTCTGCACAAGCATTACAAGCTGGACGGCAATACCCTGACCCAGATCTGGCGTCGCCTCAAACTCAAGGTCTGCGGCTGAACGTATAGTGCTATGCGGGCAGAGCGTCCGTAAGCAGGATGGGCAGACAAGTCAGTAAGTTGTGCCCTTCTGTAGTGGCATACCCATAAGAGGCTTTCTCTTATCCGCATCACCAGGCACCCCACACCGATTTGGCATCACAGCTGGATCGGTGTTGGCCGACCCGGGCTTGTTGTTTATCATGGCCTGTCATCATCAGGAACGCCTGAAAAGAAGCCGTCCATGTCCACCCTAGGCATCGCCCACATCAATATCCGCGCACCGCGCGCGTTACTAGAACAGTTGTATGCGTTCTACCGTGAGGTGGTCGGCTTGCAGGACGGCCCACGCCCGCCCTTCACACGCTTCGGTTACTGGCTGTATGCCAGCGGTCATGATGTGCTACACCTGATCGAAGCCTCGCCTGAGGAGCAACGCCTGGTCGATGTGAGCACCACCATAGACCACATCGCGTTCAAATGCACCGACCTGCCCGAAACCACTACACGCTTGCAGAAACGCGGCATCCCTTATCGCGTCACCGCCATTCCATTATCGCAACAGCAGCAGATCGTGCTCAGAGACCCGGCTGGCAACACCGTGGAACTCAATTTCACTGACGCCAGCTAAGGCGGCGTGTCACACCGCTCTCAACGCGGTTTGTATTGACTGTAGCAGTAGGCGCGCGTCACTTCCGGGCTGCGCAAAGCAGCATGTTTGGTCTTGCGCCCGCTGACGCGGGTACGCCACATGCGGAACGAGCTGGCTTTCATCTCACGGCGCATTAGCGCAATCACCTGAGGTTCACTCAAGCCGTGCGTCGCCTGTATGGCCTCGAATGGGGTACGGTCTTCCCAGGCCATTTCGATGACGCGCGAGATCTGTTCTGCCGTTAATTGCTGCCTCTTCATATTGCCCTTCCCGATGTTCACTTGCGGGCGGTACATCGCCCACCGCATTATGAGCGCCCGCACGGCCGCAGGTTCGACTGCCATGTACAAAAGGGGCCACATGTGGCCCCTTTTTCCTACGCTGCGAACCTTGCAGGCTATCTGGGTGGACTGACTGGCTGCACCAGTAGCGCAACCACACGCTCCACCCAGGGGCTTACCACCAGGATGGAAACGAACACCACCGGGCACGCTGTTAAGAGCGCGGCCAGCCACTGCGGCACAAAGGCGGCGCCAGTCGGCAGATGCAGCCAGGTCAGCACCGCAGAAACGATCAGCGACATGCTCACCGACATCACCGCGGCATACACCAGTCTACGAAAGCGGGCAGGGATACGCATTACCAGGGCAGTGTAGCGTGCTCATGGAAGAACCCGCCCGTCACGCCATCGGCTGGCAATGTGGCGAGGAAGAGACTGGTCTTGTTGCTGTCCACCAGCTCCATCGGCGCATGTTCGCCACCCAGCTCGGTCTTGACCCAGCCCGGATGTGCGGAATTGACCTTGATGTTGGTGTCGCGCAGTGCATCGGCCAGGTGCACGGTCCAGCCGTTCAGCGCCGTCTTGGAGGTGTTGTAGGCAAAGCTCTTGGCTGGTGCGATCGGCGAATCCGCCATGCTGTGCAAGGTGAGCGAGCCCAGGATACTAGACAGGTTCACAATGCGACCTGCCTCGGCCTTGCGTATCAATGGCAGCAGGCGCTGGGTCAGCGCGATCACCGCAAACAGGTTCACCTCGAAGGTATGGCGCACCGCATCCAGCGCCACGTCGGCGCTATTGTTACCGCCCATCAACTGCTCTTCGGAGATGCCCGCATTGTTCACCAGCACGTCCAGCTTGCCGAATTGCGCGGCGATGTAGTCATATACGGTAGTGATGGTCTTGCTGTCGTCCGCATCGTAGTGCACTGCTACGGCTTGCAAACCCTGTTCACGCAGCGCAGCGGCAGCCGCGTTGCCTTTTGCGAGATCACGTGCGCCTATGATCACGGTCATGCCCAGTTCAGCCAGCCCTCTGGCGGTTTCCAGGCCGATACCACGATTTGCACCGGTGACAAGTGCGACTTTAGCTGTATTTGCAGACATGCTGATTTCCTTTTCTGTAGTGAGATTCAGGTGCTTCATTTATTTAATTACCAATCGGTAAATAAATAATAGTGTGCTTCTCTACAGACTGTCAAATGTTTTTTACTAAGTGGTACAATATTCATATCAATTCAGCCAAGAGCACTACCATGACCACTACGAATAGCACCGACGCCCCATCTCGCCCACGCGGAAGGCCTGCCGCATTCGACCGTGAAGCCGCCTTGCAACAAGCGTTGCTGGTGTTCTGGTCGCACGGTTATGAAGGCGCCTCCATGGCCGAATTGACAGCCGCCATGAACATGAACAAGCCCAGCATCTACGCCGCATTCGGCAATAAGGAAGAATTGTTCCGCCATGCCTTGCATGCCTACACAGCCAGGACAGGCTCGTTCATCGGCAAAGCACTTGAGGCGACAAGCGCCAGACAAGTGGTCGATCAATTACTGAACGCGGCAGCGGCCATGCTCACCGACCCCAGCCACCCGCAGGGCTGCATGATCGTGCAAACCGCATTGGCATGTGGCGCCGCGTGTACCGAGATACGTGAAGAATTGACCAGCTATCGCCAACGTATGCGGCAGGCGCTACAACAACGCTTTGAACGCGCGCAAGCGGAAGGCGATCTACCGGCCGATGCCGTGCCTGCAGATCTGGCACGTTATGTGGCGGCCATCCATCAGGGCATGTCCGTGCAGGCCAGCAGTGGCGCTAGCCGCGAAGAGTTGCAGGCATTGGTGCATGTGGTGCTGCAACAGTGGCCATCGCGCTAAGAACTGAAACCTGAGCGTATGCAACGATGCTCATACCAGGCGCTCGCAAAGGTTAGTGTTTGCTCTTCTGCGGCACGCTGGGCTTGGTTGGGGTGATGAACCCGCTGGGCACTACCACGTCCTTGGATTTTTTAGGCTTCTTTTGTTCTTTGTTAGCGCGTTGCTGACCTTTGGCCATGTTGATGCTCCTTGTGTGATGGGCAGCGTGGCGCGTGGGGTTAACGCAACGGTGTGAGCTCATCATAGGCTGATGGCGCGCGAGCGGTGGATTATCTGATCGGCCTGACCAGTGCTCATATTTATTTTACAATTTATTATTGTACACAATCTTATTTTGTAATACGATGCAACGCATGGACAACATCAATACCCCTGCTATCGCTGATCTGTCACCAGAGCGCCTGCTTTGTCTGGATATCCAGATGTGTTTCGCGCTCTATTCCGCGTCACTTAGCATGAGCAAGATCTACAAACCGCTGCTGGCCGAGCTGGGCCTGACCTATCCGCAATATCTGGTCATGCTGGCCTTGTGGGCGCAGAACGAACAGACTGTAGGTGAACTGGGTGAACGCCTGTTTTTGGATTCCGGTACTTTGACGCCCTTGCTGAAGCGCCTGGAAAAGCTGGACTACATCCAGCGCGTGCGCAGCAAACAGGACGAGCGCCGCGTGATCGTGACGCTGACCGAACGCGGCGACGCGCTGCGCCAACAGGCAGTGCAGGTGCCCGTGCAGATCGCAGCCAAAACCGGCTGTACGCTACAGGAGCTGCAGTCACTCAATGAGCAATTGACCCGTTTGCGTAGCCGCTTGATCGCAAACCTTTGAAACCGGATTCTTGACTTTAATTTCAACTGGAATTTTCAACTTGAGGAACAGCCATCATGAACAAAACGCGCATCGCAATATTAGTGGCACTGAGCTTCTCGCTCAGCGCAAACGTCTACGCAGAAGCTGACAAACCCGTCACCGAACAACTGGTCGATACCCTGACCAAACTGTCCGGCGGCCCGCATGTCGGCTTCCGCGCCAACCATGCCAAAGGCTTGGTGGTGCAGGGCGATTTCGTCCCGGCAGCTAGCGCCACCAGCGTCTCCAAGGCCGCGCATTTCAGCGCCAAATCCGTACCCGTTACGGTGCGCTTCTCCAATGCCACCGGCGTACCCAACATCCCGGATGCCAATGGCAACAGCTTCCCCAAAGGCATGGCCATCCGCTTTGGCTTGCCCGATGAAAGCTATACCGACATCGTGGTCATCTCTGTGAACGGCTTCCCCGCCGCCACGCCGGAAGATTTCCTCGGCTTGCTCAACGCCGTTGCGGCAAGCGGTGGCGATGCCAAACCCAGCCCGGTGGAACAGTTCCTGGCCACACACCCGGCAGCGCTCAAATTCGTGACCACGCCCAAGCTGCCACCCGTGAGCTTCGGCACGCAGCCCTTCTTTGGCGTGAATGCCTTCAAATTCATCAACGCCAAGGGTGAGGTGAACTATGGCCGCTACCTGATCGAACCTGTGACCGGTGCTGCCTATCTGGATAAAGCGGACGCAGACAAGGCGGACCCTGACTACCTGATGAACGAACTGCCGGCCCGCCTCAAGCAAGGCGCGGTGCAATACCGCATCGCGGTACAACTGGCCGAGGCTGGCGACGCCATCAATGACGCCACGCAAACCTGGCCAGCGACGCGCAAGGTGGTCGAGCTGGGCACGCTGAGCGTACGCAATGTGCACCCGCAAGGCACTGCGTTCGAGAAACAGACCATGTTCAACCCGCTGATGCTGACCGATGGCATCGAAGCCTCGGAAGACCCTATCCTGCTGGCGCGCCCCGGCGCGTATGCGGTGAGCTTTGGCCGTCGTCTGAAGTAAGCCACCACTGCATCACACTCAAAAAAAGCCCCTGCGATGTTACAGGGGCTTTTTCATGCCCAGTGAGCGCGTACTCTACAAAAATCAGGTGCCGCAAAAGGTCTGGTATGCCTCATCTGACGGTGGAGCCGGGCTACGATAAGCCAGGTTCTCGGGTGTTTCCTCGAACGGCTTGGCAAGTACCGCCAGCAACTGGTGCAAAGGGCCAAGGTCGCCATGGTCGGTGGCGGCATCCAGCGCTGCTTCCACCTGATGATTCCGCGCAATCACCGCCGGGTTGGCGGCACGCATGCTAGCGCTCACTTCCTGTGGGGTCGCTGTCTGTGCCTGCACGCGCTGTTGCCAGCGCGTGAGCCAGTTTTGCACGTCCGCCGCATCTGCATTCGGCAGAGTCTGATCTACGCTCAGGCGACGGAAGCTGTTGGTGAAGTCCATGCCGTGGTGTTGCATGCAGGTGAGCAGTTCCTCAACCAGCGCCGCGTCATCCTCCGCCTCATCCAGCAAGCCAAGTTTAAGCCGCATGCCAGCCAGCCAGTACTGCTGGTATTGCTCAGGGCAGGCATACACCGCCGATTCCGCCAGGCGGATGGCGATGGCTTTATCTTCATGCAGCAAGGGCAGCAATGTCTCGGCGAACCGTGCCAGATTCCACTGCGCGATGGGCGGCTGGTTGCTATAGGCATAACGGCCCTGCCGGTCGATGGAGCTGAACACGGTGGCAGGCGCGTAACGGTCCATGAACGCACACGGGCCGTAGTCTATGGTCTCGCCACTGATCGCCATGTTGTCGGTGTTCATCACGCCATGGATGAAGCCCACCTGCATCCATTTGGCCACCAGCGCGGCTTGGGCCGCACAGACCGCATTAAGGAAGGCCAGATACGGGTTCTCGGCCAGAGCGGCCTCCGGGTAATGCCGCTGGATGGTGTAATCCGCCAGTGCCTTCAGTGCTGCCGGGTCCTCCAGCACATAGGCATACTGGAATGTACCCACACGAATGTGGCTGGCCGCCACCCTCGTCAGCACCGCACCCGGTAATGGGGTCTCGCGGTAGACCGGCTCGCCCGTGGTCACCACCGCCAGGCTGCGCGTGGTGGGAATGCCCAGCGCATGCATGGCCTCGCTGATGATGTACTCGCGTAGCATGGGCCCCAATGCCGCCCTGCCATCACCACGACGCGAGTACGGCGTCACGCCTGAGCCCTTCAACTGGATATCGACACGCATACCATCCGGCGTGATGTGCTCACCCAGCAACAAGGCACGGCCATCCCCCAGCATGCTGAAGCCACCGAACTGATGCCCCGCATAAGCCTGCGCGAGTGGGGTCGCCCCCTCGGGCACCTGGTTACCAGAGAACAACTGCGCAGCCGCTGTGTCCGTCAATGCGGCTGCATTCAAACCCAGCTGTTCTGCCAGTGCATGATTGAAGATAACCAGATGCGGATCGCGTGCCCGTGTAGCGCTTTCACGCACGTGGAACGGCGCAGGCAGCTGGGTGTAGCTGGTATCGAAACGCCAGCCGATAGATGAGAAGTGTTGTTCAGACATAGACCAGCACTGTACCGCGAAGCAGCCGGGACGTCATGAGTTACAGAAAGCCCATGCTGAACCTGCCACACGCTACAGCCGCCTTGGCAGCGTATCAGCAAGCAGTGGCCTTAGAAAACCCGTCAATTCTCACTCTAAAAAATCTATTCATTTAAACATTATTCATTAATTTCCTGAGTGGGCTTTCATGGTTTTAGGCACCGCTACAGCAAAGAACATGACGCATCATTCCTAAGCCGAATATAAGACTCAGTGTTTAATTATTTTTAAGATATGGGAGTTCGTTATGAAACAAGCATGGATCACAGCCACACTACTGGCTTGCACAATAAGCGCCTGCAGCGCGGATAAGGCTGGCGACAAGATAGACCGCATGCACTCGAACAAGATGGAGTCGTTCAGTTCTGCCACACTCAACTGGCAGGATGAGGCCATCCTGCCGCCGGGTGCTCAAAGCGCCCTGCTGGTAGGTGACCCGACCAAAGCGGGTGTCTTCATCGTACGCCTGAAATTCCCACCCAATTACCCCATCCCGGCACACACCCACCCGTTCACGGAGGTCATCACCGTACTGAGCGGAAAACTGGGTAACGGCATGGGCGAAACCTTCGACACCAGCAATGGTGAGGTGCTTAATGCAGGCGACAGCTTTGTGTTACCGGCTGGTCATTCGCATTATGTATGGACCACGGATGAGGAAACCATCGTCGAGCTGATCGCCACCGGCCCCTGGGACATCAGCTACATCAACCCCGCAGATGATCCGCGTAACAGCAAACCATAAACGCGCTGTCAGGCTAGAGCGTGGAGTCAGTCGCTTCGTGCGCGGATCCCTAAGACAACTCTCCGTCATTAGCAGCCCTGCGCTGTTGATGACGGCCTGCCTTGAACGACTCCGCGCACCATCAGAAACAAGCCTACACAAATAAAGTAACCAGGAACGCAAATGATGAGATTCGCCACCTTGATGTTGTCTATCGTGCTGCTTGGCGCATGCGATGCGGAACAGCCCATACCGCCGACGCCAGAAACCGCAAACATCTCCCTGTTCCCGGACCAGCTCACCTCGCCATTGGCGGGCATCGTCAACGTGGATAGAAGCAGGAATATCGCCAAGGTACTGGCCGAGCGCGATGTGTGCCAATCAGAAAAATCTGCCCAGTACCGGCAGACGAATTGGCTGGTGGTCAGCAATCAATGATGTGGCGTGCTGCCAGCCCCTCGTTGCAAGAGGTGGCATAACCGCCGTTCTATCGACCTGAGCTGGATCAGCGCAGCACAAGCGCCGTATGCCAGGCCCTACTGCTTACGGTCTTACTGCTTACGGTCTTACTGCTTACGGTCTTACTGCTTGAGACCTTACTGCTCGGGCTTGATACCCATGGCCAGTTTGAGGCGGTCCGCCATGGGCGCGTCTAGGCTGTTCAGCATGGCCACCCGGCTAAGTGCCTCGATGCGTTTGCCGCCTTGATCCGCGATCAGCCCAAGATAATACAAGGCCTGGGTATGCTGACCGTTTAACGCCACCACGCGCGCCAAGTGCTGTTCCGCCGCCTGACTTTCATGCTTGCCATAGGCTGCGGCTGCCAGATAGAACCAGGCCTCGGCGTTTTCCGGCTCGTTTACGGTCCATTGCTGTGCGATCGCTTCCAGCGCCTGCCAGTCCTCGGTGAGGTAAGGCTGCACCACGCGCATGAAAGCTGGCCATTTATCGAACGATTCCGCCCAGAACGCCACCTTATGCGGCTCACTGAAGCTGGCCTGTGCTGGCTGCTGCATCAGCGCCTGTATCCATTCCACCGGCATGAAGTAGTAATAGGCGTTGCGTCCTGGGCTTTTCAAGGTGATCACGCCCACCAGATTACCTGCATCGTCAAACAAGCCACCACCACTATCGCCCAGCCTGAAGGTGGCCGAAGCACGGACGATGACACTGTCCTCCATGGAATAGAGTGCCTGAACATGCCCAAAACTGGTGCATGCGATCATGGAAAAGTTGGGGAAGCCCGTCGCAAAGACCGGCTGCTGATATTTAAGGGCTTTACTGGAACCGATGTTAGCCACTGGCGCATTGAGACCCTCCACCTTGAGCAGGCACAGGTCATGATGCCAATCCGCCTTGGTGGTTTTGGCCACATAGACAACGCCACTATTGAGTACACGGATGCTGCCGGCATTAGCCACCACATGGCAGTTGGTCACCACCTCGTCCTTGGCCACCACCACCCCGGAACCCACGCCCATGCCGCCATTGGCGAGGCCCACCTGCACCCGCACCACCATGGCGTTGGCTTTTTGCAGCAGTTCATCGGTGGGTAGCGCGGCTGCCGGAAGTACCTGACTCAACAACAATAACGCAAGAACAAGCCGTGTCATGTTTGCCTCCTGTTTACTCAAGCAATCTGGTTACACCTCATAGATCGAAATATCTGAAACGTTCAGTAGTACCTAAGCAACGGATATGCCACTTGTCATGTAAGCGGATAAACCTGCCTCGTCGATGTAGAATCGGCAATCGTGTAGTTTTCTTGATGTTAACCAGCTGGTTCAGGAGGCTTTTGATGAAAAAGAGTGTTGTTTTGCTGCTAGTTCTGAGTTTGTTCAGTGTGCTCAACACCGCCTGTTTCTATAAACCACACCCGCATGGCTGCCCACCAGGCCAGGAAAAGAAAGGCAATTGCTAAGCGAATCGCTCAAAACCCTGCCGTGCAGGCCATGCAACATAAGGCACAGCAGCGGCATGGCGCCGGATGATGTGCCCACCGTCATCCATCCGTTAAGGCAGGGTTAAGCGAGGCATAAGCCACCATGGACATGATCAAAGTCAGCGCAGGCAAACTGCGCGCCATCGGCTACCAGCCACAAACCCGCACCTTGCGCGTAGAGCTGGAGGACGGCAGTGCGCTGGAATATGCAGGTATGAGCGAGAGCCTGTGGCGCAACTTCAAAAACGCCAGCGCGCAGTGGAGCTATTACCGCGACAACATCGAAGACGAATTCACCGCGCAGCGCGTCTCAGCCAAACCATCTGGCAGCAAGAACCCGCTGGACGAGCTGTTCGGTTCATAGCGAGGCAAAGTACGCTGGCATAGCAAGATTCAGTGTCAGGGCGTGAGGCTGGCGACAGGGCGTGCTGCTGCGGAGCAGGCTTAGGGCGATTCATGAAAATCCGTAGCCGTATCTCATGGTGTGCAGCAGGGTGGAAACGGAACGTGTGGGTATGATGTGAATCATACAAACAAGCAATCATTGCTTATTTGATCAACCCAATAAAGGAGATACATCATGTGGACCAAGCCAGCTGCTACTGAAATGCGTTTCGGTTTCGAAGTCACGATGTACGTTTGCAACCGCTAAGTCGAATCATCGATTAGTCGATACGCACTCAAATAAAAACGGCGCCTAGTGCGCCGTTTTTATTTGTGCCAAGTTTACTAAAGCTGTTTAGCTAAGGACTGGCTAGCGGGCGAGCGCATGGGGCTGCGACTACACGGTAATGATTATTCTATTGTTCCAAGACTATTGTGCTTTACCGTTTAAAGACTTAAAAGCTGAATACTACTACTGTTCAGATACTGTATATACGTTTCGGTTTCGAACTCACGATGTGAGTTTCCAATTGTTACGCTAATCCATCGATTAGATGGCACAGATATAAATAGTTAGCTTAATGTTTTCAAATATGAAATAAAACTGACCAATCGCAACTTTGAACAGTTTGCTCAAAATCTCATCGCATTTAATAATGAATCAAAAATCAAAAAGGATAGATGATGAGTTGGAGTCGACTAGAAGTCGAAGCAACTGTTGCGGATTATTTCCACATGCTTGTCCAAGAACTAGCCGGGCAGTCATACAACAAAAGTGCTCACAGAAAAGTACTGATACAAAAACTTGATAACCGCAGTGAGGGGGCAATTGAGCGTAAGCATCAGAACATCAGCGCCGTCTTAATTTCATTGCGCTGCCCGTATATTTCTGGTTACAAACCCTTGGGAAACTACCAAGCGTTATTACGTGAAGTTGTTGAACAACAACTCAGTAAAGACCAAATATTCGATCAAACAGCGATTAGTGCGACAGCGTTACCCGCAATTGTTCCTATTCAGAATGGATACGCAAGCTTGATTGTCGATCCGCCCCAACCAGCACTACGAGTACAAGAAGCGCCAGCACGGAAATATATGCCGCAGCGCAGAGATTATCTGGAACGCGAAGCAAGAAATGCATCACTTGGTTTGGCAGGTGAGGAGTTCGTTTTGCAATACGAGCACTTTCGGCTGTACCAATTAGGTAAACCTGAACTGGCGGATAAGGTAGAACATGTGGCGAAAACCCAAGGTGATGGGCTTGGATTTGACGTACTCTCGTTCGAAACCTCTGGGCAGGAACGTTTCATTGAGGTTAAAACTACAGCCTTTGGTAAAGAAACACCTTTCTTTATTAGTCGCAATGAAGTTAGCTTTGCTAAAGATCACACTACTGATTACCAGCTTTATCGGCTATATAACTTCAGACAATCGCCAAAGATGTTCCAACTAGCAGGACCGGTGCAAAATCATTGTCAACTTGACCCAGTACTGTTTGTTTGTGAATTTTGATAATTCTACCGACAACAAAATAAAGGGGCTTTCGCCCCTTTTGAAAATCAACCGCACTTACTCTCCCCACAATTCAAACACGTCAAACACCCGTCCATCACTATACTGGCCTTGGTGTGGCACTTATTGCATAGCTGCGCACCCTTGGGGAAGCCTTCTTCGTTCACCGGTTCATCTGCGTGCTTTTGCAGATATTCGGTCTTCTTTTCTTCGATGAGCTTTTTCTGGTGTTCGTCCGGGCCAGACTTTTTCAGCATGCCGATCTCTTGCAGGTGTTGTTCCAGCACTTCGCCGATCTCTGCCACCAGGCTAGGGATGTATTTGCCACCCTTTTTGAAATAACCACCGCTGGGGTCGAACACGCTGTGCAGTTCTTCCACCAGAAAGGTGACATCGCCACCCTTGCGGAACACGGCGGACATGACGCGGGTGAGCGCCACGATCCACTGGAAGTGTTCCATGTTTTTGGAGTTGATGAACACTTCGAACGGACGGCGGTGTTCCTGCGGCGTGCCTTCGTGCATCACGATGTCGTTGATGGTGATGTACAGCGCGTGCTCGGTGACCGGGGTCTTGATCTTGTAGGTGTTGCCGACCAGTTTTTCCGGACGGCTCAGCGGCTCGCCCATTTGCACCACTTCGGCGGATTTTTGCGCCGCAGCGTGTGCTTCGGCCGCAGCCTTGGCCTTGTCTTCTTCTGTCACCACGTTGTAGCCGGTGATTTTCTTTTCGATCTTGATTGCCATTGTGTTCTCCTAATATGGGGAAGCGGGAAGGGCGAAGGGTGACCCCCCTCTCCCCAACCCTCTCCCCCTACCGGGGGCGAGGGGGTTTTACCCTTCCCGCTTCACCCTTGTCCCTTCGCTAATTAGAACTTGCCGTAATAGCCCTCTTTCAGCGCGTCGTACAGATTCGCTGCTGAGTGGATCTCGCCGTCGTATTCGATCTCTTCATTCCCCTTGACCTCGATCTCGCTGCCGTCGTCCAGGGTGAACTTGTAGGTGGTGTTCTCCAGATCCTTCTCGGTCACCAGCACGCCCTGGAACGCTTCCGGATTGAAGCGGAAGGTGGTGCAACCCTTCAGGCCCTTGTCGTAGGCGTACAGGTAGATGTTCTTGAAGTCCTCAAAATCGTAATCGGTCGGCACGTTGATGGTCTTGGAGATGGAGCTGTCGATCCACTTCTGCGCGGCCGCCTGGATATCCACGTGCGCCTTGGCCTGGATGGTGGAGGAGTCGAGGAAGTAATCCGGCAGCTTTTCTTCTTCCGAGGTGCCGAACGGCATGGCCTTGGCGTTGATAAGCTCGCGGTAGGCCAGCAGTTCGTAGGAGAACACGTCCACCTTCTCTTTGGACTTCTTGCCTTCGCGGATCACGTTGCGGCTGTAGTGGTGGGCGAACGAGGGCTCGATGCCGTTGCTGGCGTTGTTGGCCAGACTCAAGCTGATGGTGCCGGTAGGTGCGATGGAGCTGTGGTGCGTGAAACGCACGCCCTTCTTGGCGATCTCCTTGCGCAGCGCTTCCGGGAACTGCTGCATGTAGCGGCTGTACAGGCCCAGCAGCACCTTGCCCTTGACCTTGGCACCCAGCTTAATGCCGTCTTTGAGCATCTCCGGGCGCTTGGCCAGCATGTCACCGGTGACGATGAACTCTTCTTCCATGATGGGCGCAGGGCCTTTTTCATCGGCCAGCTGCACGCCGATCTCCCAGCCCACTTCGGCCATGATGCGGGTGACTTCTTCGGTGAACTTGATGGAGTCGGCTTCGCCGTACTTCATCTTGAGCATGGTAAGCGTGGAACCCAGGCCCAGATAGCCCATGCCGTGACGGCGCTTGCGCATGATCTCGGCTTGTTGCTCGGGCAAAGGCAGGCCGTTCACTTCCACCACGTTGTCCAGCATGCGCGTGAAGATAGCGACCACGTCGCGGTATTCGTCCCAGTCGAAATAAGCCTTGTCGGTGAACGGGGCCTTGACGAACTTGGTGAGGTTGACCGAACCCAGCAGGCAGGCGCCATAAGGTGGCAGTGGTTGCTCACCACACGGGTTGGTGGCGCGGATGTTCTCACAGAACCAGTTGTTGTTCATCTCGTTGACGCGGTCGATCAGGATGAAGCCAGGCTCGGCGAAATCGTAGGTGGACGACATGATCACGTCCCACAGGCGGCGCGCCTTGATGGTTTTGTAGACGCGGCAGGCCACCTTGCCGTCGGATTCACGCGTGACGTATTTGCCCTTGACCGGCCATTCGCGCCAAACCACCTGCTCGCTGTCGTCCAGATTCAGGCCATCGGCTTCGGCTTCCTTGGCGCTGACCGGGAAGGCCAGCTTCCAGTCGGCTTCGGCCTTCACGGCTTCCATGAACTCTTTGGTAATCAGGCAGGACAGGTTGAACTGACGCAGGCGGCCAGCTTCGCGCTTGGCCTTGATGAAATCGGTGACATCCGGGTGGGAGATGTCGAAAGTGGCCATTTGCGCACCACGACGGCCACCAGCGGAGGACACGGTGAAACACATCTTGTCGTAGATATCCATGAACGACAGCGGGCCGCTGGTGTAAGCGCCCGCACCGGCCACGAACGCACCCTTGGGGCGCAGCGTGGAGAACTCGTAGCCGATACCGCAACCGGCTTTCAGCGTCAGGCCGGCTTCATGCACCTTGCCCAGGATGTTGTCCATGCTGTCTTCGATGATGCCGGAAACGGTGCAGTTGATGGTGGAAGTGGCCGGCTTGTGTTCCTGCGCGCCAGCATTCGAGGTGATGCGGCCCGCCGGGATGGCACCACGGCGCAGCGCCCACAGGAACTTGTCATACCAGACAGTACGCTTCTCGTCGCTGTCTTCGGCATCGGCCAGCGCACGTGCCACACGCTGATACGTGCCGTCCATGTCCTGATCCAGGAATTCGCCCTGCTTGGTCTTCAAACGATACTTCTTATCCCAGATATCCAGTGATACGGGTTGCACGGGAACCTGTTGCAGATCCGGTGCTTGATCCGGGCTCGATTTGACGGCCTTTAGCATGGGTTTTCTCTCCTGATGGATGCGGGTTTTAATTAGTCGCGGTTACCGCTTAAACCACAATATGTAGTGATTGGATGCAAAGTTATTTCATTTAGTAGGGGCGGTCAAGCGCATTCTTATTGAAAATCCGTCTCAAAAATACAACACCGCGCTGCAAGCCTTGTCATTCCACAATTCCTGAAAATCAATAGTTACAAAAATATTTTCTGCAGGCAAAAATGGCTGGCGAAACGGCTGGCAACACAGCGCACGAAACGTGGATTTTTTGCATGGCCTTCCGTGCAGATGCAGCGGGCATATTTGGCACGCCGAATGGCGGCTTTGACGGTGGTGTTGGTAGCGTCACGCTCCTATCGCAACGCTTGCCGCGCCGCGCAAGCGAAACAGGTGTGCGAGAATACCGCCATGCCGCGTTTGCTCTACACCCTGCTGATCTATGCCCTGCTGCCGCTGACGCCGCTCAAGCTGCTCTGGCGCGGGCTGCGCCAGCCCGAATACCGCCAGCACTGGGCGGAGCGCTATGGCTTTTACAGTCAGCCAGACCAGACTCCCCATTCTTCGCAGCGCCCACCCCTGATCTGGCTGCACTGCGTCTCGGTGGGCGAGACGCGTGCCGCAGCGCCCCTCATCGCGCTGTTGCAGCAACGCTACCCGCAACACCGGATTTTGCTCACCCATGCCACGCCTACCGGCCGCGAGGCGGGTGAACAGCTGTTCGGCGCGCACGTGCTGCGTTGTTACCTGCCCTACGACACGCCGGGCGCAGTGCGACGCTTTCTCAACCAGTTCCGTCCGCAGTTCGGACTCATCATGGAGACCGAACTGTGGTTCAACCTGATCGCCGCCTGCAAAGCAGGCAATATCCCCTTGCTGCTGGTGAACGCCAGGCTGTCGGCACGCTCGGCACGCGGTTACAGCAAGTTGCCACGGCTGACCGCGCAGGGCCTGCAAAGCCTGCACGCCATTGCGGCACAAAGCGAAGCCGATGCGGCGCGTCTGCGTGGGCTGGGTGCACACAATGTGACCGTGACTGGCAACCTGAAATTCGATGTGACGCCCCCCGCTGATGCGGAGGCCCAGGGCCAGGCATTACGCAAGCGGTTAGGCACTGACCGGCCATTGTTCCTGGCCGCCAGCACACGTGAAGGTGAGGAGGCCTTGATCCTCGATGCCATCGCCGAAGCCAATATCGCGCAGTTGTTGACGGTGATCGTGCCGCGCCACCCGCAGCGTTTCGATGAAGTGGCCAGCTTGTTGCAGGCGCGTGGCGTACGCTATGCGCGCCGTTCCGGGCTGGATGACGCGCTATTGCCTAGAGAGACTCAGGTGCTGCTCGGTGACAGCATGGGCGAAATGTTCACTTATTATGGTGCCTGCGACCTGACCCTGATCGGTGGCAGCCTGTTGCCCTACGGCAGCCAGAACCTCATCGAGGCCTGCGCCATGGGCAAGCCGGTGCTGATAGGCCCGCACAGCTACAATTTTGCTCAAGCCAGCGCGCAGGCGCTGGAATGTGGTGCGGCGCAACAGGTGGACGGGCTGGAACAACTGGCTCAGGCACTGCAACATCTGCTGGAGCATCCGCTGCAGCGCGAGGCCATGGCGCAGG
This sequence comes from Methylobacillus flagellatus, assembly GCF_005502435.1. GTDB lineage: Bacteria > Pseudomonadota > Gammaproteobacteria > Burkholderiales > Methylophilaceae > Pseudomethylobacillus > Pseudomethylobacillus flagellatus_A. Next base: position 236,701 of record NZ_SCOU01000003.1, on the reverse strand, counting down.
CGGGGCTAAAGTTCACTCAGCAAAACCGGGGCGCTACAGAGCGCGTTGTAGCGGTGATAGTCAACAGCCTAGCTGCTTAGCGGCTCAGCGGCCGAACGGCTCAACCATGGAGCGTCGCAAGGAAGGACGCGGCTCAACGATGTCGCGCCACACGGAAGGCCGCGCGGCAATGCATCAATCGCCTGGCAGGCTAGCGTAGCAGCTTGCTGATCTGCTTGAACACATCCCCTTCGGCCCTGCCCAGCCACTCGAACACGATGGATTCACTGTTGCTGATGATGACGCCAGCCTCGCGCAGACGCGCCATTGCATTGGCATGATGGCGCAGGTCACGCGAGATGACGGCATCCTCGGCCACGAACACCTGTTTACCAAGTGCCTGCAAGCCCATGGCGGTCTGCAGCACACAGATGTGTGCCTCCATGCCGGCCAGCACCACCTGGGACCGGTCGCTGTGCAGCTGGCGGCAGAACGTGGGCGCCGCTGTGCAGGAGAACGCGGTCTTTTCGATGCGCGGCGCTGTGCCCAGCAGCTCCTGCAACATGGGCACGGTAGGCCCCAGACCACGCGGGTATTGCTCGCTGCACAAGGCCGGCACTTCCAGCAGGCGCGCCGCCTGTACCAGCAGTGCGCAGGCGTTGAGCGTGGCCTTGAGCTGCGCCTCCGGCATCACCGCCACCAGCCTGGTCTGCACATCAATGACCACCAACTGACTCAAATGGGCTTGCGACAGGGCGCTGCTGCTCATGGCTTATCCTTTGGGCGTGTGCACATCGAGTTGCTGGTTGACGATAGCGAGATCATCCGGCGTGAGCAAGCCCACGGCGGCCTTGAGCCTGAGCGTGCTTAGCAGATAGCTGTAGCGTGACTGCAGCAGATCGCGCTTGGCGTTGAACAACTGCTGCTGCGCATTGAGCACATCCACGCTGTTGCGCATGCCCACTTCATAGCCAAGGTTGGTTGATTCCAGCTGACTTTCACTGGAAGTGAGCGCCTGCTCATAGGCCCTGATCTGGGCCACATCGCTCATCAACTGCAGATAGGACTGACGCGTTTCCAGCGCCGCCTGGCGACGTGCCGTCTCCACATCATCCTGCGCCTTCTGCTGATTGGCCGCGGCCTGGCGGGCACGCGAGCTGATGGCACCGCCCTGATACAGCGGCACTTGCAACTGCAAACCGATCACGGCGCTTTGCAGATCGCTACCGAAACCGTTGGCGCTGCCATTGGCATAGGTATCGGTGTAGGCCCCCACCAGATCCAGCGTGGGCAGGTGGCCGGCATTGGCACGGTCCACTTCCTGCTGGGCGAACAACAAAGCCTGCTGACGTATGGTGAGCGCCAGATTGTTCTGCTCGGCCAGCTCTACCCAGGGCTCGATCTTCTGCGGCTCAGGCAGTTGCGGCTGAAAGTCGCGGCGCGCACCAGCCAGCGCACTGGCAGGCTGACCGATGATGGCCTGCACGGCATGCCGACTGGCCTGCAACTGGTTCTCGGCAGCCAGTTGCTGGGCGGTGACAAGGTCGGCGCGCGCCTGCGCTTCGTTGACATCGGTGATGGCCACCGTGCCCACTTCAAAACTGGCCTTGGCCTGATCCAGCTGACGCAGGATGGCCGTCTTCTGTGCACCCAGCAATGCCAGCCTGTCCTCAGCCAGTAGCACGTCAAAATAGGCTTGTGCCACGCGCAGCATCAGGCTTTGTTCGGCCAGCAGCAGTTCGCGGTCGGCCTGCGCCACCTGGGTCAGCGCCTGCTGGTATTGCACGCTGTTCTGTTTGCGGAACAAGGGCTGGCTGATGTTGATGCCAAAACCGAACACCTCGAAGCTCTGGCGGCCTTCGGTACGGAACACCGAACCTGGGCCGATGTAACGGATATCGGTCTCGGAACGGTTGGCATTGCTGGTGAAATTGACGGTAGGACGGGACAAGGCCTTGCCCTGCTCGATCAGCTCCTGTGCGGCGCGGTTGCCGCTACGCGCAGAAGCCAGTTGCGGGTCGCTGAGCAGCGCTTGCTGGTAAACGTCCAGCAGCGTCTGGGGTGGGCCGTCTGCTGCCGCCGGGCTCAACCACAGCGCCAGCAGCAGGGCGGTCAGCCGTGTGGGCAGAGCCCCGAACTTGGCAGATTCAGAACTGGAACTTCTCGGGCTGCGGGGCATGCGCGAGCATGGGCAAACAGGTTTCAAACAACACCTCACGCTTGATGTCAGTGGCATCGGACAACCGACGGAACAGGGTGGCATGCATGACAGGCACCTCGCCGATGACAGCAAACAGACGACCACCCGACTTCAGGCTGGCTAGCGCCTGCGTTGGCGGCAAGGCCAGCGAACCAGTGTAGACAATGACATCGTAGGGCCCTTCCGCGTTCCACCCCTGGCTGGCATCACCGACACGCAGCTGCACATTGGGGTAAGCCTGCAAACGCTTGGCCGCCTGCTGGCTGAGTGCCGCATGCAGCTCCACACTCACCACCTCGCGTGCGGCACTGGCCAACAGGGCGGTCAGATAAGCGCTGCCGGTACCGATCTCCAGCACACGGTCGTCCGCCTTGATCTGCAGCCCCTGCAGGATGCGGCCCTCGACCTTGGGCGACAGCATGGTCTGCCCGTAGCCCAGCGGGATCTCGATATCGGCAAAAGCCAGGCCTGCATACTGGGCCGGAACGAAGTCTTCGCGCGGGATGCGCTGCAACAGCGCTAGCACCACCGGGTCCAGCACGTCCCAGGGACGGATCTGCTGCTCGATCATGTTGAAGCGTGCGGTTTCAGTTTGGATGTCGGTTTGCATGGGAGTGACCAGAACAAAAAGTTAATCACGATTATAGCGTAAGCCCATGGGTGCGTTGAGAAGTCTGCACGGCCTGTGAGCCCGCATCACAGAGCCTGCAAAATTGGGATGACTGCGCAAACTTTGCAGGCAACCAGCCCTGCAAAATTTGCCCACTCTCAAGCTCAAGTTCTTGAGCGCACGCGTGATAGATGTTTCAAGCCATTGATTAAAAACACGATATATACACCACACTACAAACCCGTATCTTCCCCAGCCCCTCTCTTTCTCTCGGGCACAGCGTTTGCGCTACCTGTCATGCCTGCAAACAAGCTCGGCAAGCCCGGGCTTATCGCTGGTTAAGGCGGAAGCCGCTGCTTGCTGGCGCTTCATTTTTACAACCTTGATCCGCTGTCTCACGATGCCGCTGTTAGGAACACCGATGTTTAGCTTTTTCTGGCGCACACTCAACCGTGCCGGTTTTTACGCACCTTTGCTGGCCATGTACCTGCTTGCGCTACCTTTGCTCACGCTGTCCCGCATCGGCCTGACCTTGTGGCAATCCGACCGCGTGCTGGCCACGGGGACCTGGGCCGATATCCTGCTGCAAGGCGTGCGTGTAGACCTCATCATGCTGGGACTGATCAGCATCATCCCTCTGCTGCTGGCGCCGCTATTTGCCGCACGTGGTGGCTGGGTGTGGTGGCGTCGCTTCAGCTACTTCTGGGTACTGGCGGCCATCACGCTGCTGGTGTTCATGGAAGCCGTCACGCCCGGCTTCATAGCCGAATACGATACCCGCCCCAACCGCCTGTTCATTGAATACCTGCAATACCCGCATGAAGTGATCCCCATGCTGTGGAATGGCTTCCGTGTGCATGTGTTCGCCGGCCTGGGCGCACTGGTACTGACGCTGTGGCTGGTGATGCGCTACCTGCGCCCCTGGCTGCAGCAACCGCGCCCGGCGACTACGGGCAAACACTGGCTGGCTTTGCCGCTGGTGGTTCTGCTGGTGGCGTTCTCGGTACGCTCCACCACCGACCACCGCCCTGCCAACCCGGCCATGTTCGCCATCACCACGGACAGCATGGTGAACACGCTGATCCTGAATTCCAGCTGGTCGGTGGCGCATGCCATCTACAACCTCAAGCACGAGAACAAATCCAGCGAGATCTACGGCGAGATGACCGAGATGCAAGCCATGGAGCAGATCCGCGCCAAACGCGTGCTGATGGGCGATCAACGGCCTCTGATAGGCGATGCCAACCTGCCCACACTGACACAGCAGACCGCCAGCGTCCAACGCGACAAACCGCTCAACCTGGTCATCATCCTGCAGGAAAGCCTGGGAGCGACCTTTGTGGAATCGCTGGGCGGTGTGCCGGTCACGCCGGAGCTGGAAAAGCTCAAGGCGGAAGGCTGGTGGTTCGAGAACCTGTATGCCACCGGCACGCGCTCGGTGCGCGGCATCGAGGCGGTGGTGACCGGCTTTCCACCCACCCCAGCGCAAAGCGTGGTCAAGCTGTCCAAATCCCAGGACAACTTTTTCACGCTGGCCAGCCTGCTCAAGACCAAGGGTTACCTGACCGAATTCATCTACGGCGGCGAGGCGCATTTCGACAATATGCGCACCTTTTTCATCAACAACGATTTCGATCAGGTGGTGGATGAAAAAGACTATGTGAACCCGGTGTTCATGGGCAGCTGGGGCGTGTCGGATGAAGATCTGTTCAACAAGACCCATGAACAACTCATGAAACACCATGACAGCGGCCAGCCGTTCTTCAGCCTGGTGTTCACTTCCAGCAACCACTCGCCGTTCGAGTTTCCGGATGGCCGCATCAGCCTGTATGAGCAACCCAAAGCCACCGACAACAATGCGGTGAAATATGCCGACTACGCCATGGGCCAGTTCTTCAAACAGGCCAAGGACAGCCCGTATTGGAAAGACACCGTGTTTCTGGTGGTGGCCGATCATGACATCCGCGTACGTGGCGATGATCTGGTGCCGATCAAACACTTTCATATCCCTGGGCTCATCCTGGGTGCGGACATCCAGCCACGCGTAGTGAAGACGGTGGCCAGCCAGATCGATCTGCCCACCACGCTGATCTCGCTGATGGGCATCGATGCCGTGCATCCCATGCTGGGCCGCGACCTCAGTAGCGAGCCGGACGACCTGCCCGGACGCGCCATGATGCAATATGAGCAGAACTACGCCTGGATGGAAGGTGACAAGGTGGTAGTGCTGAGGCCGGGCAAGCCAGCAAGTTACGGTCGCTATGACCGTGACCGCAAGACACTGCTGACCGCGCCTATGCCCGACTCCAGCAGCAATATCCAGCAAGTAGCCATGAGCAAACGCGCGCTGGGCCACGTGCTGCTGCCCTCCATCCTCTACCGCGAACAGGACTATCACCTGCCGATGTGAGCCTGCATTCGCTTGATTAAAGAGCCGTTTTAGCGTAACTTCCTGCCATTGCTAGGGGTCTGTATGCAGCCGCATATAGTGAGAAATACCCTTTGAACCTGATGCGGGTGATGCCGCCGTAGGGAAGCACACGCTTCCCTACCCTGTCCAATAGGCGAAGCACAAACTTCCCTGCTGGATTTAAGTAAGCGTAAGCACTTCGCTTCCTGATCAGGTCAACAGGGAAGCACATCACTTCCCAGCGAATCACAATGGCGGGAAGCAACTGGCTGCTTCTCTGCACAATTCCATCCTTGAGGAGCCGCCTGATGAATGCCACTGACAAGAATCTCCATTCCCAGTTTTTGAATGAAACCGCCGAGGTGGACGCTGGTGCCACCCAGCCGTTCGCCAAATCGCGCAAGATCTATGTTGAAGGTTCGCGCCCGGATATCCGCGTGCCGTTCCGCGAGATCTCCCTGTCCGACACGCCATCCGTGTTCGGCGCAGGCAAAAGCGAGCCTAATCCACCTGTCGTCGTCTACGACACCTCCGGCCCTTACACCGACCCCGACGTGAAGATCGACATCCGTGATGGCCTGCCTGCCCTGCGTGCCGGCTGGATCATGGAACGCGGCGACGTCGAGCAACTGGACGGCCCCAGCTCCGAATTCGGCAATGAGCGCCTGAATGACCCGGCCTTGTCCAAGATGCGTTTCAACCTGCACCGCAAGCCACTGCGTGCCAAGCCCGGCATGAACGTGAGCCAGATGCACTATGCACGCAAAGGCATCATCACGCCGGAGATGGAATTCATCGCCATTCGCGAGAACCAGCGCCGCGAGAACATGAGCGCGCTGCTGCAGACCCAGCATCCGGGTCAGCACTTTGGCGCCAGCATCCCCAAGGTGATCACACCTGAATTCGTGCGTGACGAAGTGGCGCGTGGCCGTGCCATCATCCCGCTGAACATCAACCACCCGGAGATCGAGCCGATGATCATCGGCCGCAACTTCCTAGTGAAGATCAATGCCAACATCGGCAACTCCGCACTGGGTTCCTCCATCTCCGAAGAAGTGGAGAAGATGGTATGGGGTACGCGCTGGGGCGGCGACACCGTGATGGACTTGTCCACCGGCAAGAACATCCACGAGACACGTGAATGGATCATCCGCAACTCGCCCGTGCCTATCGGCACCGTGCCTATCTATCAGGCGCTGGAAAAGGTCAACGGCAAGGCCGAAGACCTGACCTGGGAGATTTTCCGTGACACGCTGATCGAGCAGGCGGAACAAGGTGTGGACTATTTCACCATCCACGCTGGCGTACGTCTGGCTTACATCCCGATGACCGCCAAGCGCATGACCGGCATCGTCAGCCGTGGCGGTTCCATCATGGCCAAATGGTGTCTGGCGCATCACAAGGAATCCTTCCTGTACGAGCACTTCGAAGACATCTGCGAGATCATGAAGCAGTACGACGTGTCGTTCTCGCTGGGTGACGGCTTGCGCCCAGGCTCTATCTATGACGCCAACGACGAAGCGCAATTCGCCGAACTGAAGACGCTGGGCGAGCTGACCCAGATCGCCTGGAAGCATGACGTACAGTGCATGATCGAAGGCCCTGGCCATGTGCCCATGCACCTCATCAAAGAGAACATGGACCTGCAACTGGAGCATTGTGGCGAAGCCCCGTTCTACACCCTGGGGCCATTGACCACCGACATCGCGCCAGGCTACGACCACATCACCTCCGGCATAGGCGCCGCCATGATAGGCTGGTACGGCTGCGCCATGCTGTGCTACGTGACGCCCAAGGAGCATCTGGGCCTGCCGGACAAGGAAGACGTGCGCGTCGGCATCATCACCTACAAGATCGCCGCGCACGCCGCCGACCTGGCCAAGGGTCACCCTGGTGCGCAGATCCGCGACAACGCGCTCTCCAAAGCCCGCTTCGAATTCCGTTGGGAAGACCAGTTCAATCTGGGCCTGGACCCTGAGAAGGCCAAGGAATTCCATGACGAGACCCTGCCACAGGAAGGTGCCAAGCAGGCGCACTTCTGCTCCATGTGCGGTCCGCACTTCTGTTCCATGAAGATCTCGCAGGACGTGCGTGATTACGCGGCAGAACAAGGCATAGATGAGACAGAGGCCTTGCAAAGAGGCATGCAGGAAAAAGCGATTGAGTTCGTAAAGAAAGGCGCGGAGGTTTACAGCAAGGTTTAGTTCGAACGTCCACTTTCGATAAAACAGCCAGCATCGCTGGCTGTTTTATTTTGTAATCACCAAGTTGTTTAGTGTGGTCATGGCTGACTTTCCAATAAAGTTATAACGATAGTTGTAATACTCGTGAAGTTATTTGCTGAAAATAAGAAATTCGCGGTTACCGGGGATGCGCTGTAAAATGAACCTATTCAAGAAAGTACGCCGTGACCACACTCAAACTCCCTGGAAAATCAGCGCCTGCTGACAGCGCCACCCACAAGCCGGTACGTCGTGGCGACCCGGCAAAACGTTCGCGCCTGACACCACCAGTCAAAGCGACACCTCCAGCCCCGGCGCCTAGTGCCGCCCCTGCTGCCAAGCCACGCGCTACCGAACAAAGCCGCCCGGCACGTACCCGTGATGCCGAGCCGCGCCCCTATTCAGCAAGACAGCCGAAATCGGCAACGCCGGACAGTCGCCAGGCACCGGCGCGCGGTATCCAGATCGATGGCAACAAACGCAGCGCGGAGACGCGCGACAGGCCGTCGCGTGGCAATCCAGAGCGCCAGCAGGTAGAGCGCCGCCAGCCAGAACCTGGCCGTGATGAGCGCAGCCCGTTCCAGCGCCGTGCCGCACAGGCGCATGCAAAAGACCCGGCACAAGGCCGCGATACGCCACGCCGTGGCGGCAAGGTACGCGACGGTTTCGAGCAGGGCAGTTTCAATCAGGATAGGGCCAGCAACCCCATGTTCGCGCCCAAGCCGGTCGCCAGCCAGCCCGACCTGCCACGTCTGTCCAAGCGCATGGCCGAACTGGGTTTATGCTCGCGCCGCGAAGCCGATGAGTGGATCGTCAATGGCTGGGTGAAGGTGGACGGTGCCGTGGTGGATACGCTGGGCACCCGCATCAGCCCGGATGCCAACATCGAAGTGAGCAAGCAGGCGCAGCAACATCAATCCGAGATCGTCACCATCCTGCTCAACAAGCCGGTGGGCTATGTGTCGGGTCAGGCGGAAGACGGCTACGAGCCTGCCATCGTGCTGATACACCCGGACAACCAATGGGAAGAAGATCCGGTCGACAAGGTGTTCCAGCGCGGTTTCCTCAAGGGCCTGGCCCCGGCCGGGCGGCTGGATATCGATTCCACCGGCCTGCTGGTACTCACGCAGGATGGGCGCGTGGCGCGCCAGCTGATCGGTGAAGACTCCACCACTGAAAAAGAATATCTGGTCCGTGTAGAGGGCGAGCTGTCCGAACAGGGCATGCGCAAGCTCAATCACGGCCTGACACTGGACGGTGTGGAGCTCAAGCCCGCCAAGGTGTCCTGGCAGAATGAAGACCAGCTGCGCTTTGTGTTGCGCGAAGGCCGCAAGCGTCAGATCCGCCGCATGTGCGAACTGGTCGGCCTGCACGTGGTGGGCCTGAAGCGCGTGCGCATCGGCAGCGTGACCTTGGGCAAACTGCCCCCGGGCCAATGGCGCTACCTGCGTCAGGGCGAACGATTTTGATCATGAAAGTAGCTAGATGGGCATACTCGATAGCATCGCCAGCTCCGTGGCGCGTCAGGTCAGCGACGATCCGGCCAAGCAGGCGCAGATCCTGCTGGGCTGGAAACTGCTGCGCGATTACGGCGGCGTAGACGGCCTGCTGGAACGTTTCCGCAGCAGCGGCTTCAGCGCGCAGGTGGATTCCTGGCTGGCCGTGGGTGACAACATCGGATTGAAACCGGAAGACATCCGCACGGTGTTCGGCGCAGAGGGCGTGACCAAGATGGCAACCGAATTCGAGTTGCCGGAAGCACAGGTCATGAGCCGCATGGCCAAACACCTGCCCATGGTCATCGACAAACTGTCGCCGGATGGCAAGCTGCCGGGCAATCAGGCCGCCATGCTGATGCAGGGCCTGCGCCTGTTCAAAAGCTGATCCACTCAAGAAGCCAACCAAGAAAGCCGCATGGACCTCCTGTTATTGCTCAAAGCCCTGATCCTGGGGCTGGTGGAAGGCGCAACCGAATTCCTGCCGGTCAGCAGCACTGGTCACCTCATCATCGTTGGCGATCTCATCGGTTTCAACGATGAGAACAGCAAGGTGTTCAAGATCGTGATCCAGCTGGGCGCCATCCTCGCCATCTGCTGGGAATACCGTGCACGCCTCGGTAACGTGGCCAACCGGCTGGGCAGTGATCTGGGGGCACAGCGCTTCGCCCTGCACGTGGCGCTGGCATTCCTGCCTGCAGCCCTGCTCGGGCTGGCCTTCCATGACCTGATCAAGGCCTACCTGTTTTCACCGGTGACCGTGGCCGTGGCACTGATCCTGGGTGGCCTGGTCATCCTCGCCGTGGAACGCAGCGCCGCCAATCCGCAGGGGGTGATCCGCATGCGCACTGCCAGTGTGGAGCACATGTCGGCAAAACAGGCGCTGCAGATCGGCTGTTTCCAGGCATTGTCGCTGGTGCCCGGCGTGTCACGCGCAGGCGCGACCATCCTGGGTGGCATGGCCTCCGGCCTGTCGCGGCAGGCGGCGACCGAGTTCTCCTTCTTTGTCGCCATCCCCATCATGTGCGCTGCCACCGGCTATGACCTGCTGAAAAGCTGGCACCTGCTGGCCGCTGAAGATTTCGCCGCGATCGCGGTGGGCTTTATCACCGCATTTCTGGCCGCGCTGGTCGCGGTGAAGACCTTGCTGCGCTATGTGGCGCAGCACGATTTCCGTGTGTTCGCCTGGTATCGCATCGTATTCGGCCTGCTGGTGTTGGCCTATTTCTGGGAATTTTGATGAAAAGTTATGATGAACTGGTGGCCACCCTGCTGCGTTTTGCCGAGCAGTCCAAACGGCAGCCACTGACGCTGGGTGAGGCACTGGACAGCCTGGACCGCACCGCCTTTGCCTTGATCTCGCTGATCCTGGTGTTGCCGTTCCTGCAACCACTGCCGCTGGGGCCGATCACGGTGCTGGGCGGCATCACTTTTGCCACCCTGGGCTGGCAGATGTGGCGTGGGCATGAATCGCCACGCCTGCCGCAAAAAGTACGCGCCATCAGCATGAACGAAAAGACCTGGTCGGTGCTGGCCTCGGTGAGTGTGCGCATCGTCAACTTCTGTCACCGCTTCACGCGTGAGCGCATGGTGCATTTGGTGGACGGTCGCAAAGGCCAGAAGATAGGCGCTTTCATCCTGATGGCGGCCGGCCTGCTGATGGCCATCCCGTTCGGCGTGTTGCCGCTCAACAACCTGGTGCCCGGTCTGGCCGTGCTGTTCTATGCGTTCGCGCACATGGAGCGCGATGGCCTGATGATCATCATCGCATTTGGCTGGCTGGTGGTGACGGTTGTATATTTCTCATTGTTCTTTCTTGCACTGTACTATCTTGGTAACGAAGCCTTGCAATACTTCCAGTTCGGCAATTAAGCCAGGCGCTCATCTAGACCGCGCCATGACCCGGCTCTGTACGGGTCACACCCTGAAACGAGGTTGCTCATGAATAAATACGTCAAATACGCTCTGATCGCCATCGCCAGCGTGGTGCTGGTGGTCGTGGCACTGGTCGCCGTGGTGGCTGCCACCTTCAACCCCAACGATTACAAACCCATGATCGTGAAGCTGGTGCAGGACAAGAAGCAGCGCACCCTCAATATCGAAGGTGATATCAAACTGGCCTTCTGGCCCAAGATAGGGGCCGACCTCGGCAGGATCTCCATCTCCGAGCACAATAGCGACAAGCAGTTCGCCTCGGTCAACGGCCTCAAGGTGTCGCTGGCCCTGCTGCCGCTGCTGGCCAAGCAACTGGTCGTGGACACCGTCTATGTGGACGGGGCACAGGCCAATATCGTGCGCAACGAAGATGGCAGCTTCAACTTTGATGACCTGCTCAGCAAAGAGGAAGAAGAGCCCTCCGAGCAGATCAAGTTCGATGTGGAAGGCATCGTGATCAGTGATTCGGCAGTGAGCTTCAAGGACCTGCAAGCCAAAGCGGAATACAGCATCAGCAAGTTCAACCTGAAGACCGGTGAAGTGGCGCTGGCCAAACCGTTCGACCTGAGCACCGATTTCAGCGTAGCCGCCAGTCAGCCCAAGATGCTGGCCGATGTGAAGCTCAAGGGCAACTTCATGGCAGACCCGGAACAACAACATTTCGTGGTGCAGGGACTGGACGCGCTGGTGACCGGCGCTGTGGATGACATTCAGGATCTGCAAGTCAAACTGAGCGGCAATGTGGACGCCAAACCACAGGAGCTGGAATTCATCGTAGACCGCATCCAGCTGGCTGTTGCCGGCAAGCGTGATGGCGCCAGCATCAAGGCCGACCTGGACGCGCCACAACTGGTGATGCGCAAAGACCAGTTGCTGGGCAAGGAAGCGACGCTGAACCTCAGCCAGCAAAAGGACAAACAGTCGGTGACCGCCAAGGTGGTGCTGGCCGACATCGCCGGTACGCCAGCACAATTCACCAGTGGCGGCATCCGTGCCGAGGTGAACGCGGTGCAGGGTGAGGACACCGTGCAGGCCAAGCTGACGCTGGCCGATGTGAAGGGCACCCAGACCACCCTGCAAAGCAGTGGCGTCAACGGCGAATTCACTGCCAAGCAGGGCGCACGCAATGTGGCAGGCAAGTTCTCGGCACCGTTCAACGGCAATCTGGAACAACTGGTGTTCGACATTCCCAAGCTGGCCGGCACCCTCAACATCAAGGACCCGGCCCTGCCCAAGGGCGCACTGGCGGGTGACTTTGCCGTGAAACTGCATGCCGATGTGAAACAGCAGCGTGCCGATACCCAGTTCACGCTCAATGTGGACAGCACGCGCCTGCAAGGGGATGTGGACGTGGCCGGTTTTGCCACCCCTGCCATCAAGTTAAACCTGAATGCGGACAAGCTGGACCTCAACGCACTGCTGGGCAAGCCGAGCAAGACTGCGGCCGCCGCACCGGCCAAGGACAGCGCCACGGCCAAAGCACCAGACTTGAGCGCGCTGAGCCAGTTGCAACTGGACGGCAAGGTCAACATGGGCAGCATCGTCTACGACCAGTACCGCATCAGCAACCTGGCGCTGGCGGTCAAGGCCGATGGCAGCAAGCTCAGTATCAACCCCATCAGCCTCAAGCTGGATGACTCGCAGATCAAGGGTATGCTGGCCATCAGCCAGTTCGCCAAACCCTTGTACAGCTTCGACATCGAGATCGACAAGATCGACGCCAACCGTTATGTCAGCGCGGCACCAGCTGCTGGCGAGAGCAAGCCTGCTGCCAAGACGGCAGGCGACGACAAGCCACTGGACCTGAGCGCACTGAAGGCGCTGAACGCCAATGGCAGCCTGCGCATAGGCTCGCTCAAATATGGCGAGATCCAGTCCTCCAACATCCGCATCGACCTCAAGGCAGATGGCGAAAAACTCAGCCTGAACCCGCTGGCCGCCAAAGTGGATGACAGCCAGATCAACGCCAACCTTGGCATCACGCGCTACGCCAACCCGGTGTTCAATTTCAATGTGAACATCGACAAGCTGGACGCTGACCGTTACATCACCAAAGACAGCTCCGCCCCGGCCAAAACCGCAAAGCCTGCCGCCAAGACAGCAGAAGACACGCCCATCGATCTGAGCGCACTAAAAAAGTTTAATGCCAGCGGCGAAGCCAATATCGGCGCGCTCAAGCTGGCGAATGTGAAGACCAGCAATGTCAAAGTGGGCCTCAACGCAGCGGATGGTGTGGTGAATGTGTCGCCGTTCGCAGCCAATCTTTACCAGGGCTCCATGGCGGGCAACCTCAAGGTGGATGCGCGCAGCACGCCGGTGATCAGCTTCAAGCAGGACATGCAAGGCATCACCATCGGCCCCCTGCTGGCGGACGCCATCAATAACGACATGCTGGACGGCAAAGGCAACCTGAAGCTGGATGTCAGCACCCAGGGCGCCAGCGTCAATGCACTCAAGCAGGCACTGAATGGCACTGCTGCGCTGAACCTGGCCGATGGCGCCGTGAAGGGCATCGACATCGCTGGCACTCTGCGTGGCGTGAAGAACAAGCTCAACGTGCTCAAGGGACAGGACACGCTGGGTGCAGACCAGAGCAAGAAAACCGACTTCAGCGAGATGAAGGCCAGCTTCAACATCAAGAATGGCGTGGCGCGTAACGACGACCTCAGTATGAAGGCGCCGCTGTTCCGCATCACCGGTGCAGGCGATATCGACATAGGCAAGGAAACCATCAACTATCTGGCCAAACCCACCGTGGTGTCCTCGCTCAAAGGGCAGGGTGGCGATGATCTCGCGGCGCTGAACGGGCTCACCATCCCGGTCAAGCTCACCGGCACCTTCTCCGCACCCAAATACGGCATGGACTTCGCCGCCGTGGGTAGCGCTTTTGCCAAGAGCCAGCTGATCGACAAGGTCGGTGGTGACAAAGCGGAAGCGGTCAAAGGCCTGCTGGGTGGCAGCAAGGAAGACGCGCTGAAATCATTGATCGGTGGCAAGAAAGCTGCACCGGCACCGGCGCCTGCAGGCACGGAGCCTGGCACACCAGCACCTACCGAAGCCGCGCCTGCAGAACCTGCACCGGCCCCTGTCACACCGGAAGATCAGGTGAAAAAGAAGCTCAACAATATCCTGGGATTCTAGTCTGCTATGTTCAGTGAACCACTCAAGCCCGACATGCAAGCGCTGACCTCGCTGCCGGCAAACCTGCCACGACCGGTAGATGATGGCGCTTGTGACCATCTGCCCGGCATGCGCTTACCCGAAGTTGCGCTTGCTTCCACACAGGGCGGCCTGGTCACGCTGGCCAGCCTGCCGGGGCGACTGCTCGTTTACAGCTACCCCATGACTGGCCAGCCCGGCGTGCCGCTGCCGGATGGCTGGGACCAGATTCCAGGCGCACGTGGCTGCACGCCGCAAAGCTGCGCATTGCGCGACCATCATGCCGAACTGCAAGCCCTGCATACCCAGGTGTTTGGTCTGAGCACCCAGACGACGGCATATCAAGCAGAAGCCGCGACGCGTTTGCACCTGCCGTTCGCTTTGCTCAGTGATGTTGATCTGGCTTTCAGTCAGGCGCTGCAGCTGCCTATGCTGGAAGTGAATGGCATGCAACTGATCCGCAGGCTGACCCTGATCGTGGATGACGGCGTCATCAGCAAGGTGTTCTACCCGGTGTTTCCACCGGACCAGCATGCGCAAGTGGTGCTGGACTGGCTTAACACAGCGCCATAAGCAGCGCAGGTCATCGATAGACACACTCAAAGCGCCAGTTTGAGCTGGTCCTTTTTGCCCGGCTTGCGTCTGCGTTTGCTCTGTATCAAATCCACATTCATTTCACCGTTCAGCGTGGACGCATAGTGCCGCTCTATCATTTCAACGGAGGTGCGTGCGTTGCGTGCCAGGGTCAGCACATCGATGCCCTCGCCATACAACAAGCGGAAGGTGATGGCGGTATGGCGCAGGCTGTACAGGCTGCGCCCGATGCCATGCGGGCCCTGTTTGATATCGATCTCTTCCATCAGCCAGTTGAACAGAAAGCCCATCACCCGCAGCGCATAGACACGGTTGGTGAATTGCGGCAAAAACACATAATCGTCAGGCGAGCCAAAGCCGCGTGCTTTCGCATCGCGCTGCAAACGTCTATAGATGCCCACTGCACAACGCATGGTGACGATGGGTTTGTCGTGTTTTTTGGTCTCGGGCAATGACAATCTGAGGTAGGTGTTATCGCGCTCCACGATCTCGACATGCTTGTGCTGCATCAACCTCAAGTCACTTGGGCGCACAAAGCTGTTGACCATGAAGCCGATCAACCAGCGCATCTCACTGGTGATCACCAGATAGTCCTCGTCTATGCCTTCAGTACGCAGGTTGATGTAATGCGCGCGCTGTTTGAAACTCACCCCGCGCATACGCCAGGACATCTTGAGCAGCTGGTGATACTCGGGCAAAGTGAAGCCGCCACGCGAGGTGCGCTTGGCTTCAACTGTAGGAAATTGCGGTAGCGCATCTATGAAGCGCATGGAATGCGCATATTTAAGCACTTTGCGCACGATCACCAGATACTGGCCGATGGAGACGCCACCCAGTTTTTCTTCATTGAGCAGATTCACGAACGCTTGCAGGCTGTCGATCTGGATATTGCCGATCTGCATGTCCTTGAAGAACGGCAGGACGAACTTTTCGATCCGGTAGTACGTGATTCTGAGTGCCTTCTCGGCCAGCTCACCTCGGTTGACGCGTGACTGCTCGTTCTGCAGCATCTTGGGCAGCAGGTTACCAAACGTCATGCTGTTGTCGTTGATGAGTTTTTCAACGTTCTGGACTGCAGGGTTGGCAAGGGCCACAGGCGTGGCGCGCTTCTCCGCCAGGGCCGCCAGCAAGGCTTCATAGACTTGCGGGTCCAGCAGGTAGAACGCCGTGGTATTGCGCGAGATCACCGCAACCGGGTTCATCCCGGCGTCATGTTTGACTTTGGACGGGTTACGCGTCAGCTCAGACATTTTGACGCAATACCCTGCGCACATTTGTTCCAAGGCGGTCAGATCCACGTTTTACCCCAAAGAGCAGAGGCAAAAGCGCTCTGTGACTCGAGGTTTGGTCGTCAGAAATTTACTTTGCTTACAAAATTTTAGGCAAAGTAAATATATTCCTCGGCTTTTCTGAGGAGGATGAACAGCGCCCACCCCGTGAGCGCTGTTTTATTGCAAGTTTGCCAAGCAGGCACCACAGCGACTGGTGCCCGTTATCGCTTTAGAAGAACAGGATGGCACCCAGGGAGATGTTGTCCTCTTCTGCGGTAGATGCACGGTTAACACCGGCACCAGGAACATCCGTTTCCGACTTGGTACGTACGTATTCAGCTACCAAGGTCACACTCTTGCTAAGTGGATGATAAGCACCGAATACCCAGGAACTGTTCTTGGAAACCAGATTGGTACCAGCATCAACTGCATTTGCGTCCAGATTGGATTCACCGTAGCTGACGGCTAGCTTGGTACCAATGCCAGGCAGCTTGTAGGCGGCTTGCAGGTAACCACCGTCAGAGTCACGCTTTCTACCGTTGGCATCATGGGACAGCACCAGGAAGCCGGTAGTACCAGCACCACGGCCGTCATAGTAGTAGGCCAGCAGCTCGATACCAGAGAAGGAGACCTTACCGCCGATATCCATGATGGTGGCGCGGTAGTCTTGAACGCCGTTATTAGCCGTTGCGATGCCGTCAACCTCTTGCGTCCAGAAGCTGGACCAGACCTTACCGGATACGTCACCAGCAAACTCATAGCCTACCTTACCCTGGAAACCAGGGCTGCTGTAGTCACCTTGTACGCCAGGTGTACCTGCAGCCGTAGTTTGGTATGGCTCAACAACTGCTACCGCAAATTGGAAACCATTCCAGTTAGGCGAAGCGTAGGAAACTTGCGCGACCCAGTCTGCATACAGATAACCGATACCGATACGACCCAGCGAGGTACCGGAGCTGGTTGCACCACGCGCACCCCCCTGGTTGGAACCGGTTCTGTAGTTGCCGCCGGCAAAACTGGAACCGGTACCCAGCAAGGTCACATCCGACAGAATGGCATCTGCACCGAACAGACCCAGATCACGACCCAGCTTGATGCTACCCCAGCTGCTGTCACCTATGGTCAGGAAGGTCTGACGGTTTTCCTGGTCGGTGGTACGCAGTGCGCCACCGGTGGATGTGCCTGGCTGCAGGCTGATGGTAAAGCCGATGTCCAGATCATTCTGGCGGGTCTTGCCGGAAACGCTCAGGAATGCAGGCAGCAGACCGGTACGTACGTTGCTGATATCAGCATTTTGGCCAGCGACGGATTCGTCAATATTACAAGCCAAACCACCACCAATACCTGGACCGCGATTATTGTCGCATTTGGTGAAGTTGTAGTAAGTGTTGACGTTACCGCATCCCCGTTTTAGGGCCGCAATAGTGAAAAATAGAGAAGGTCATACCACAATCAGCAAAGCCATTTATCATGCCGGAATGTCTGAATTCGCTACCGCACTGATCGCCTGGCAAAAGCAGTCCGGCCGTCACGATCTGCCCTGGCAGAACACCCATGACCCCTACGCCATCTGGGTGTCCGAGATCATGCTGCAGCAGACCCAGGTCAGCGCCGTGATCGGCTATTACGCCCGCTTCATGCAGCGCTTTCCGGATATCGCCAGCCTGGCGGCAGCGGATCAGGATAGCGTGCTGCAACACTGGAGCGGCCTGGGCTATTACTCGCGCGCGCGCAACCTGCACAAAGCTGCGCAGCGCATCGTGGCCGAGCATGACGGTGTGTTCCCGCAGCAGCTTGAGGCTATTGTGGATCTGCCGGGTATAGGCCGCTCCACCGCCGCCGCCGTGGCGGCCTTTGCCTTCGGCCAGCGTCAGGCCATTCTGGATGGCAATGTCAAACGCGTGCTGGCACGCCATGCGCTGATCGAGGGATGGCCGGGGCTGCCCAGAGTGGAAAAGCAGCTATGGGCCTTGGCAGAATCCCTGCTGCCTGCACACGACATCCATGCCTACACGCAAGGCTTGATGGATCTGGGTGCCACCCTGTGCACACGCAGCAAACCACGCTGCGACGACTGTCCGCTACGCGCCGACTGCGGGGCACGGCTGCATCAGCGCACGACCGAGCTGCCGCACAGCAAACCGCGCAAGACCTTGCCGCAGCGCGACATCACCATGCTGTTGCTGTTGCATGATGGCCGCATCCTGCTCGAGAAACGTCCGGATAGTGGTATCTGGGGCGGCTTGTGGAGCCTGCCGGAACTGGCCTGTGGTCAGGCGGTGCTGGCGCATGTGCAGCAGCGCTTCGGCATCCTGGGCGAGCTGCTCGCGCCCATGCCGGAACTGCAACACACGTTCTCGCACTTCAGGCTGAACATCCAGCCACAGCCCGTGCAGATCCGCCGCCCAGGCTTGACTGCAGCCGAGCCTGGCATCGTGTGGCTGCCGCTACAGCAGGCGCTGGAGGCAGCACTGCCTACCCCGATACGCACGCTGTTGCAGCAGCTACTGGTTTTGTCTGGATGCGATTTGCCTGTTGCAGCGCTAGAAGAAGGTCTGCGTTAACAACAGGCCAGCAGCCAGCAAGGCCAGCAGGGCGAACCCCGTGCGGATCACGCCACCACCCAGCCGCAGGCCCAGGCTGCGCCCCAGCATCATGCCGGTCACCGCCCCAATGCTAAAAGTCAGAGCCAACTGCCCATCCAGCTGACCACCGATCAGGCTGGCCGTGACGATGCTGGTGGAGATCAGCGCGATCACGGTGAGTGTGGTGGCCACCACGGAACGCATCCCCAATGGCGAGATGCGCTGCAGCGCAGGCACCAGCACAAAGCCCCCGCCCACCCCGACCAGCCCGGACATGAAGCCAGCCAGCCCGCCGGACAGCAGTACCGAGCGCGAACAGCGACTGGTCCAGACGAACCGCCCCGTGTCCTCGCCCAAGGTGCAGGGCAGGCTGGTATCCAGCGCGACCTCGTGACGGCCACGCACTGTTTTATAGGCCACATACACCAGCACGAGGGCGAACACTGCCGCCAGCAGACGCTGATCCAGTCTATAGCTCAGCCATACACCCAGCGGAGCGATCAGAACACCGGCCACCGCCATCAGCAGTGCGGCGCGGTAGCGCACCAGACCGGCACGCAAACCCATGACGGCGGCAAGCCAGGCAGCCAGCGCCACGCCCAGCAGCGCGATGGGCACCGCTTGTGTGATGCTGAGCCCCAGACCGAACACCAGCAGCGGCACGGCCAGCATGCCGCCACCTGCGCCTGTCATGCCCATGGGAAGGCCGACCAGCACACCCAGCGCGATCACCAGCCACATGGGCGTACGCCTGCGTGCTGCTTATCTGGCAGCGACATGTTGATACAGCTCATACAGGCCCATGCCGGCCAGCATGGCCACAAAGATGATCCAAGGCTGTTCGGCACCCGTAGCCAGTGAGGCAACGATGGGGCCGGGACAATACCCGGCTAGGCCCCAGCCTATGCCGAACAATAAAGCGCCGGCCAGCAAAGGCTTATCCACTTTGCTGCTGGCAGGCAGCTGCATGGGCTCGCCCAGACAAGTTTGCTGGCGACCACGCGCCAGCCAGAAGGCAGGGAAGGCCACCAGAATGGCACCGGCCATGACCAGCGCCAGAGACGGGTCCCAGGCACCGGTCACATCCAGAAACCCGATCACCTTGGCCGGGTTGGTCATGCCGGAAACGATGAGGCCGATGCCGAACAGCAGGCCGGCGATGAAGGCAGTGATTAATGTGTTCATGTGAACTCCCATCACCAGTGACGCAGCAGGGCCACGGTCAGCATGCCAGCCAGCATGAAGGTCATGGTGGCCAGTAAGGAACGCAAGGAAAGACGACTCAGCCCGCAGATGCCATGGCCACTGGTACAACCAGCACCCAGACGGCTACCGAATCCCACCAGCAGGCCGGCCAGTATCAAGGTTGCGCCCGAGGCGCTCACCATGGCTTCCGGCAAAGGGCTGACCAGGCCATACAGCACTGGCGAAACCAGCAGACCTGCCAGAAAAACCAGCCGCCAGGGGTGGTCACGCCCCGGCGCTTTCAACAGATTGCCGAGGATGCCACTGATGCCGGCGATACGGCCTTTGAACAGCAGCAACAGGGCGGTGGCGAGGCCGATCAGCATGCCGCCAGCCAGCGCGCTCCAGGGGGTGAATTGAGACCAGGCGATCATCATGACTCCTTGTTGGGTTGACAGAATTGGGTGTACAGCAGCTGCATGATCTGTAAGGCTTCCGGGCGGGCGATGCGGTAATACACCTGCTTGCCGTCACGACGCGTGTCCACCAGCAGTTCCTTGCGCAGCACCGTCAGTTGTTGTGACAAGGTAGGTTGGCGTATGCCGGTATGCTGTTCCAGCTCACTCACACAGCGCTCGCCCTGACTGAGCTGACACAGCAGCAACAAGCGCTGCGGGTTGGCCAGCGCCTTGAGGAACTGACTGGCCTGGCTGGCATTGGCGTGCATGGCGGTGTAATCCAGCATGCCGGGCTCCGTGGTGGTCACTGACATCTTTTGCACTTGATATACATTATATAAAATAATATTATGTTATTTAATAAAACGTTGCAAGCATGATGTGGAGCACACGATGATCTTCCGGCAATTGTTCGACCCTTTGTCCAGCACCTACACCTACCTGTTGGCCTGCGCGCAAACTGGGCAGGCCATGCTCATCGACCCGGTGATCGCCACACTGGAGCGCGACTTGGCCGAACTGGACAAGCTGGGGCTGAAGCTGGCCTACAGCGTGGACACCCACATCCATGCCGATCACATCACCAGTGCGCTACAGCTGAAACAGCGCACCGGCAGCAAGATCGCCAACCCGGCCATCGACCGCCTGCCCTGTGCCGATGTCTGGCTGGAAGAGGGCACGCCGCTGCAGCTCGGCAGCCTGCTGCTACAGCCACTGCACACGCCCGGCCACACCGATGGGCATTTCGCCTACCTGGCTGGCGATAGAGTGTTCAGTGGCGACGCCTTGCTCATCGACGGCTGTGGGCGCACCGATTTTCAGAACGGGTGCTCAGAAGCGCTCTATCACAGCGTGCACACCAAACTGTTCAGCCTGCCGGACGAGGTGCTGGTCTACCCTGGCCACGACTATCAGCAACGCTTCGTATCCACCATCGCGCAGGAAAAACAGCGCAATCCACGCCTGGGTGGCGGCAAGTCACTGCAGGAGTTCGTGACCATCATGGACCAGCTCAAGCTGCCCTATCCTAGGTTCATCGACTACGCCGTGCCGGGCAACCGCGCCTGCGGGGTGTGCCCGACCGACTTGCCTGCGCATCTGGAAGACTACTGCGGGCAGGGCAGTGACAGCATCCAAGGCTGAGCTAAAGTCTGGCACAGGTAAAACCCGGCACAATAAAAAAGCCCGCTGCGAAACAGCGGGCTTTTTACATGAGCAGCTCAGTCAATCGCTGCTAGGGATGACCTACTGGAAGCTTAGATATCGCCCCAGGATTCGTCCCACATGCAGTGCTTGATCTTGTGGCGGTTGGCGATCAGCTCATCGATGGAAGGCTCGTCGTTGAGGGCACGCTTGATCGCCAGCTTGGTGGCTTCGTAGTTGTTCTTGTACATGTCGGCCTTGTCCAGCTTGCCTTCTTTTTCCAGCGCGATACAGCCTGGATCGATCCACACCAGGCTGATGATGCACAGCTCGTTGACCTGGTCCTTGGGGATGATGCCTTCGATGACACAGTCCACGATCGCATCGGCCGTTGCCGCCTGCACCACACCGCCGAACAGACCCACATCGGTGCTGCCCTTCAGGGTGACCTTGGGCACCATCATCGCCGCCGGGCGTACCAGCTGATTGATGTCACGCACCACGAACATGGCGGTGTGGCCCTTGTTTTGCGCCATCATATTGGCGAAGGAAGCACCCACAGGGCCGTCCACGCTACCAATCAGGATCTCAGGCATGGCCGCAGTAACGTCCTTGCCTTCGCTGAAAACGGTGGCTTCACCAGCCTTGAATACGATCTTTGACATGAATGTTCCTTAAGAGGGGAGTGAATTGAGCTAAAAATCCGTGTGCGTATTGTATCCAAAGCCAGTCTGCATGGCAAACCTGGTTTGAGGCTTATCAATATAAATCAATCGCTTATGTCAAGCAGCATGGTCTGGTGCGGGATGCCGGCATCGTCATAGACCTCGCTGCACACGACAAAACCAAAGCGCGCATAGAAAGGGATGGCATGCACTTGGGCCGACAGGCTCAACTGCGTCAGTCCATGAGGCCGGCAATGGCTGATCGCGGCCTGCAACAAGGCACTGCCCACCCCTTGACCACGCCAGGCTGGCAATACCGCCATGCGACCAATGACGCCACCGGGTAGCACGCGCGCGCAGCCGACCGCGCGCTGCTCGCTCACCAAGGCCAGCAAATGGGTGCAATCGGCATCGACCGCCTCCCACTCCAGCGCTTCCGGCACCGCTTGCTCGTCGATGAACACCTTGCGGCGTATGGCCTCCAAGGCGGGTTGCGCCTCCGCCCAGCGCACGATTTGTATGCGGTATGGCCGACCACTCGCACGAGCGGGCTGCTCACGGTTACAATAGCGCGTCATTTACTTAGTTGGATAGGATCTGAACGTCATGAACAAATTGCTCACTGTTGTTGCCCGCCTGCTGCTGGCACAATTGTTTTTGGTACACGTCTGCATTCTGCTCGCACAAATCATGAGCCATCCGGCTGGCTATGAACAGTATCAGATACTGCTTGGTCAGTACGGCCTGCCCGGCATCTTCGCACCGCTCACCATCCTGATCCAGCTGCTGTTCGGCGTGCTGCTGCTGATCGGCTACAAGACCAAGCTGGCGGCTTATGTACTGGCAGGCTATGCCGTGTTCATCGCAGTGGCACTGAAACTGGCTGACCCCATCGTGTTCATGCAATACCTGGCGATCGCAGGCGGCATGCTGGCACTGGCGCTGAACCCGGTCACGGCGTTGAGCATAGACAGCTGTGTGTGCAGAAAGAAAGCCTGATGACGATCCAAATCAAGGGATAGCCCTGATTATGACAACAGCCTGCTTCGCTTAACGAGGCAGGCTGTTTTGTTTGGTGATTCGAATCAACGCTCGATCGTCGGCACGGCACTGGTCAGGTTGCGTGGCAACTGGAACACCACATTTTCCACCACCCCCTCCAGCTCCTTCACTTCGGCTCCGCCCAGTGATTGCAGCTTGGCGATCACTTCCTGCACCAGCACTTCCGGCGCCGATGCGCCCGCCGAGACGCCGATACGGCGTTTACCCACCACCCAGGCCGGGTCCAGCTGCGTGGCGTTATCGACCATATAGGATTCCACCCCCTGATGCTGCGCCACTTCGCGCAAGCGGTTGGAGTTGGAACTGTTGGGCGAGCCCACCACGATCACCAGATCGCAATCACCCGCCATCAGCTTGACCGCATCCTGACGGTTCTGGGTGGCGTAGCAGATGGAATCACTGCGTGGCGAGCGTATCTGTGGGAATCTGACCTGCAATGCGCTGACCACGGCCGCGGCATCGTCGATGGACAAGGTGGTCTGCGTCACATAGGCCAGCTTGGCCGGGTCGTTGACCTGCAGCTTGAGCACATCGTCCACCGTCTCCACCAGATACATGCCGCCTTCGGATTGGCCCATGGTGCCTTCCACTTCCGGGTGACCGGCATGGCCTATCATCACCACTTCCAGACCTTGTGCGCGCATCTTGCTGACTTCGATATGCACCTTGGTGACCAGCGGGCAGGTGGCATCGAACACGCGCAAGCCACGCGCCTCGGCATCGACACGCACTTGCTGCGGTACGCCATGCGCACTGAACACCACGGTGTTGCCGGCTGGCACTTCGTCCAGCTCCTCGATGAACACCGCACCCTTGCTGCGTAACTGTTCCACCACGAATTTGTTATGCACCACCTCGTGGCGCACGTAGATAGGCGCGCCGAACTTCTCCAGCGCCTGTTCGACGATGATGATGGCACGGTCCACCCCGGCACAAAAACCGCGCGGATTGGCCAGCACGATATCAATAGCGTTCACATCCATAGCGGTTGGATCAATAGCAGTCACAGCGGCATCTCACAGAATCTTGTTGAAAGCAGGCTTAATGGCCCAGCCAGTTGGCGAAGGTGAGCAGGAACAGCAAGCCGACCATGAGCACCAGCACACGCCACACCAGCCCGACCGAGCTACGCAGATAATCCGCATCTGCGTCATCCCCCAGGCCGATCTCGGGGCGGTAGCGTAACACGCCCTGCTCGGGCAGCGGCTGCCCCAGCTTCACCCCCAGCGCACCGGCACCACTGGCCAGCAGGATACCCAGCGATTTATCGCCCCAGCTCGCTGACTGCATGCGCCAGCAATACACGGCATCCTCAAAATCGCCCACGATAGCGAAACAACCGGCCGTGATGCGGGCAGGCAGCCAGTCCAGATAATGGAAGGCGCGCTCGGTGAACTGACTGAACTGCGGGTTTTGCGGGTCCTGCCATTCCTGTCTGGCCAGATGCGCGAGGCGATACAGAAAAGCACCCGCCGGACCCAGCACGGCGAACCAGAACACCGGGCCGAACAGGCCTTGATGCGAGCGCCGTAGCACGGTCTCGATGGCGGCACGCGCCAACTCGGTTCCGCTGTAACTTTCGCTATCGGCACCTTCCCAACCATTGTAGATGGTACGCGCCTGCTCCATATTGCTGGCCTGCAAGGCACTGGCGATGCCCTCGGCGCGGCGCCCGAACTGGCTGATGCGCAGGGTCAGATACAGCACGCCCATGCCGAACACGATCCCCAGCAGCGCATGCACGGCAAACAAGGCGTAATAGATTGCCGCCACGGCGGCCACCGGCAGCAGCACACCCAACAGCCAGGCGATGATGCCGTGCTGACGGCGACCGTCATTGCAATTGTGTTCCAGCCAGCGCGCATAAGGCGCGTACAGCTGTTGCAGCAGGTCGATCTTCTGGTGCGGTTTGTAATAGCTCAGCGCAAGCGCACCGAGTAGCGCGAGAAACTTCATGGTCGGCCTCCTTGTGGCGGCATGGACGCGTTTTCAGGCAAGGGCATCTCAACGGTGAGCACGCTGTGCTCGCTGAGCTCCACGGTAGGTAGTTGCAGGTCGAGCTGCAACTGCCCGGAAAAATCAAGCAAGGCAGAGTACGCCTTGCCATAGGCGAACAGGGGATGCGCCTTGATGCGGGCGACCGCTACATGGCGGACAGGCACGCTGGCCACTTGCAAGGGTGCCTGCGGCTCCACGCCGTCAGCCAGCACATAGCCGGTCTGGGCGCGCAGCTCCTTATAAGGTGTGCTGCGTGGATCGGACAGCACCAGGGTCAGTTGTACGCCAGGCGTGATGCCCTGTTTTTCCAGCTCGAACAACACTTCCTGCTGCTTTTTCCCCAGCTTGGAATACGGGCCTTCGGCTTCCAGATAGGCGTAACGGTAAGGGCCGCGTTCGGCCACTTCCACGCTGGCACTGGAGAACATGCCCCACCACCACAATACGCCGACAACAGGGATTGCGAACACCAGCAGGAAGTAAGGTAATTGCTTTTTCACCAGTTGGACTCTTTAAAACGTGCTGCGACCACATGGCTCGCCTTGCTCAAAAGATACCATGCCCCGCTTGCACTGACCAGCCGGGCGTGCAGCATGCAATCCGTTATAATGCGGCTTGTTTTGCTTTTAAAGACAGTGCACTGACCATGAAAAATACCGCCACTTTGTTGATCACCTGCCCGGACCGCAAAGGTCTGGTTGCCACCATCGCGGATTTCCTGCACCGCCATGGCGCCAATATCCTGCACGCAGACCAGCATCAGGACGCCGAGAACAATCTGTTCCTGATGCGTATCGAGTGGGATCTGGATGCCTTTTCCATCCCGGTAGCGGAGTTCGATGCGCAGTTCGCGCCGGTGGCAGCACGTTTCGACATGCACTGGCAACTCAAGCTGTCCGGACAGCGTCCACGGGTGGCCATCATGGTGTCGCAATACGACCACTGCCTGGCCGACCTGCTGCACCGCCACAAGAGTGGCGAGCTGGCCTGCGACATCCCGCTCATCATCAGCAACCACCGGGATACCGAGGCGCTGGCGGCGTTCTATGGCATCCCCTTCCATCATATCGCCGTGAGCAAGGACACCAAGGCCGAAGCCGAGGCCGCTCAGTTCGCGCTGTTCGATGCGCACCAGATCGACCTGATCGTGCTGGCGCGCTATATGCAAATCCTGTCGCCGGATTTCGTCACGCGCTACCCGCAACGCATCATCAACATCCACCATTCCTTCCTGCCAGCCTTCATAGGCGCACGCCCGTATCACCGTGCCTTCGAGCGCGGCGTGAAGCTGATCGGTGCCACCAGCCATTATGTGACCGAAGTGCTGGACGAAGGCCCCATCATCGAGCAGGACATCGCGCGCATCTCGCACCGCGACGAAGTGGAAGACCTGATCCAGAAGGGCCGCGACCTGGAGCGCATCGTGCTGTCACGCGCCGTGCGCTGGCATATCGAGAACCGCATCCTGCTGTACGCGAACAAGACCGTGATCTTCAACTGACCGTGATCTTCAACTGACCGTGATCTTCAACTGATAGCGCCGTTCCAGACACAAAAGCCCGCTGACATCACTGCCAGCGGGCTTTTTTAATGTGCACAGAAGCTTAGCCCGGCAGCACGGATTCCAGCGCGAAAAGTTGCTGCACGGTCTCGCGCTGACGGATCAGCGTGACACGATCACCGTCCACCATCACTTCAGCGGCACGTGGCCGCGTGTTGTAGTTGGAGCTCATGCTCATGCCATAAGCACCGGCCGACAGGATGGCCAGCACATCACCCGGCTGTAGCGCCAGCGCGCGGTCGTGACCCAAAAAGTCACCGCTTTCGCATACCGGGCCGACGACCTCATACACTGCCGTGGCGGCTGCACGCGGCTGCACTGGCACGATGGCATGGTAAGCATCGTACAGTGCCGGACGCATCAGATCGTTCATGGCGGCATCGACGATCGCGAAGTTCTTGCTCTCGCCCGGCTTCAGGTATTCCACCTTGGTCAGCAAGGCGCCGGCATTGCCGACCAGCGCACGGCCAGGCTCGAACACCAGCTTGACCTTGCGCGTGCCCAGACGCTGCAGCATGGCGGCGGCATAGGCAGAGAAATCGGGTGGCGTCTCGTCGCTGTAACAGATACCGATACCACCACCTGCGTCGATATGCTGCACCGCGATGCCCACCGCAGCCAGTTGATCCACCAGTGCCAGCACGCGATCGAACGCATCCAGGAACGGCGACAGCTCGGTGAGCTGCGAACCGATGTGGCAATCCACGCCATGCACCGCAAGGTGCGGCAAGGCGGCGGCGCGCTGATACAGACTGTAGGCATCTTCATAGGCCACGCCGAACTTGTTGTTCTTGAGGCCGGTGGAGATGTAGGGATGCGTCTTGGCATCCACATTGGGGTTCACACGCAGGGACACCGGCGCGACCTTGCCCAGCGCGCCTGCCACCGTATTCAGGCGCTCCAGCTCGGCGGCCGACTCCACGTTGAAACAGAAGATACCCGCCTCCAGCGCAGCACGCATCTCGGCTTCGGTCTTGCCTACGCCCGAGAACACCACCTTGGCCGGGTCGCCACCGGCTGCCAGCACACGCGCCAGCTCACCACCCGACACGATGTCGAAACCTGCTCCCAGGCGGGCGAACAGGTTCAGGATGGCCAGGCTGGGGTTGGCCTTGACGGCGAAACACACCAGATGGTCATGCCCGCTAAAACCGGCACTGAAGCGCTGAAAAGCCTCGGTCAGGGCTGCGCGCGAATAAACGTAGCAAGGCGTGCCGAACTCGGCAGCCACCTGCGACAAGGAGACATCTTCAGCATGGAGCTGGTCATGCTTGTGATGAAATGCGTTTGGGATTGAATTGGCGAATGAAGTCACGTGTGAACCATCTCGATTGCGGCTGATTATCGGACCGGACTCATTTGTCCGGTGTTTGAGCTGGCGTCGCCGCAGGCGCGGGTTTGGCGGCAGGTGCGGGGTCTTGCGGATACTGCTGCTCGGGGATGTACAAATCCCCCTTGGTACCGCAGGCACTGAGCATCAGGCACAGGGTCATGGCGATCAGGCATGGGCGCATCGGTGTCTCCGGTCAAGGCCAGCCGGGCTGGCGCATTGCAATGGGTATAGGCAAGCAGGCATTGCTAAAACAGCGCTGATTTTATCACGAGCGCGGCGCTGCATCGTGGCTTGCCAGCAAGCGGGCGACCACCAGCCCGTTGACCAGGCCGAAGGTCAGCGCCGCCGTGGCGAACACGGGCACCAGATACGCCACGCCCACATGCGGGATCAGCCACAAGCGCACCACCAGCAACTGCCCGGCGATGTGGGCGAAGGCAGCCAGCACACTGAGGCTGACCGGGCCGAACCAGCGCCGGGGCAGGCGACTGGCCAGCACCAGCATCAACAGGCTGGTCAAGGCACCACTCAGGCTCAGCATGAAGGTCGGCGTGAGGAACTGCCCCAACAGCAAACTTGCTGCAAACACGCGCAGCAGGCTGACCCAGGCGGCCGTGGTCAAGTCGAACCGGTACAGCACGAACAAGGTGACGATGTTGGCGATGCCGGGCTTCACACCGGGGATGGGTGAGGGCAGGATGGCTTCCACCATGTGCAGCCCGATCGCCAGCGCCGCCAGACGCGCAATGTGATGATCCTGTGGGGTGGTCTGTATCTGCACGTCAGTAATTCAGGCTGTCGTAGGACTTGCGCTTGCCCAGCAGTTCCAGACTGATCTGATTGGGCAGGCAGATGGCGACCTGACCGGCGCGCGTCAGCCAGCCCTGATGCACACAATACTGACTATTGCAGGGTGCGCGCAGGAAGCGCACGCGGCCATGATCGATGATGATCTCGGTCTCTCCCTGCGGCCCGTGCAGGTGCAAGGTGCGCTTCTGGTCCAGGCTCAGTGTGGCATACACGGTATCGCCCTGACGGATGCGCAGCTTGCTGGCTCCCTGGCTCTGCCACAAGGTCTGGAACAGCAGCAGCACCAGCAGCAGGCTCGCCAGCAATGTCAGCCAGTCACCCGCCAACAGGCGCGGGAAGGGATGGGCGCGGGCGGCACTGAGCGCGGCCCGCATGGAGGCAGCGCGGCGCGTGAATGCTGATCTGGAAAAGCGCTGCCGCAAGGAGCGCACGCGGATGAGGTGCCTTCTGGCGAACAGCCCGGACCGGCTGGACAGGCTAGAAAAGAAGCTGCGTCTTCGCATGCTTGTCCAACCAGTTCAGGCGAGCGGCCATGGCGCGACTGACAAAGCGCTGGCCGTGTTCATCCACCACCAGCACGTGCTGCACCTGCATGGCCTGTGCGACTTGCGCACGCTGCTGTTGCGTTGCGATGAAGATGGGTTTGGATGCCACATCCGAGAGTGTACCGGCTTGCGGCCCGGGCGGGATCAATACCGTCACCGCCTGCGTATGCTGTGCCGGATAGCCGCTGCGTGGGTCGATGAGGTGACAGTAGCGCTGGCCGTCCAGCTCGAAATAACGCTGATAATCGCCCGAGGTCCCGATGGCCCAACCATCTTGCAAGGCCACGGTGGCCATGGCGCCGGGCTGGCGTGGATGCTGGATGCCGACGTTCCAGGGCCGCTCGCCATGCTGGCCCAGCGCGATCACATTGCCGCCTATATTGACCAGCGCATGCTGAATACCTGCCTGGCGCAACTGACGCAGCGCACGATCCAGTGCCAGGCCTTTGGCATAGCCACCCAGATCCAGCTGCACGGCAGGGTTGTCGCTGCGGATACTGCCGGATTCGATATGCAGATCGGACATGCGCGGGGCGGCCGCGACCAGCGCGTCTACACGTACCGGGTCTATGTCTACCGGCGTATATTCGTCACGCTGGAACCCCCATTGCCGGATCAAGCCACCGATAGCAGGGTTGAACAGCCCGCCAGCGCGTGCTGAAAGTTGACTGGCCTCCTTGAGCATGTCCGCCAGGTCGGCCTCGACTGGCGCGGTTTCACCGCGTGCCAACGCACGGTTGAGTTGTGATAGCTCGCTGTCCGGCTGCCAGGCATGCAAGCGTTGATGCAAGGTTTGAAAATCCTTCAACACCGCATCAGCGGCGGCGCGTGCTTGTGCCTCGGGCGCCCCATAGATAGTGATATCGACCAGCGTGCCAAACACATAGCTCTGCGCCTGATACAGCGGCGGACCCGCACAGGCGCCGAGCAACAGCAACACCGTCAGCGATAGCTGACGCGCTAGCCAGCGCATAAGGTTTCGAGCGCTTGCACAAACGTCAGTGCAGGGTCGCAATCGGTCTGCGCCGCGATCTCCACCATGCCGGTAGGGCTGGTCACATTGATCTCGGTAAGGTGGTCGCCGATGACATCCAGGCCGACCAGGAATAGGCCGCGTGCACGCAGTTCAGGGCCGACCGTCTCGGCGATGTAGTGATCGCGCTCACTCAAGGGCTGTGCTACGCCAGTGCCACCTGCGGCGAGGTTGCCGCGTGTCTCACCCGCCTTGGGGATGCGCGCCAGCGCATAAGGCAAGGCATGCCCATTGATCATGATGATGCGCTTATCGCCCTGCAAG
Organism: Methylobacillus flagellatus; assembly: GCF_005502435.1. Classification (GTDB taxonomy): domain Bacteria; phylum Pseudomonadota; class Gammaproteobacteria; order Burkholderiales; family Methylophilaceae; genus Pseudomethylobacillus; species Pseudomethylobacillus flagellatus_A. The sequence goes on along the minus strand of NZ_SCOU01000003.1, from coordinate 206,183 downwards.
ATTTGTGGCAGATAACGCTGCGCCATGATGGTACGTGTGCCAAGTGCGGTCAGCGTCTCCAGTATGGAACCGATATTGGGGTCGTCGGTACGCAAGCGGAATATGCCGCTGCCACCCATGCCATCCAGAGGCTTGACCACGATATCGCCCTGCTCCGCCAGGAACTGCCGGATCAGATCATTATCACGCGTCACCAGAAAGGCAGGTGCCAGCTCGGGAAACTGCGCCACGGCGAGTTTTTCGTTCCAGTCTCGCACCGAACGCGGATGATTGAGGATGCGCGCACCCTGCTGCTGGGCCAACTCCAGCAGATAGGTGCTGTACAGGAACTCGTTATCGAACGGCGGATCCTTGCGCATCAGCACGGCATCGAAACTGGCGGGCGTCTGTTCCTGCTGTGGGCCCAGCGCGTACCAGTCTGGACCATTGCCGTTGAACTCGAAACTGCGTGTACGTAGATGGGCCCTACCCTGGCGCAACAACAGATCGCCCTGTTCCGCCACATACAAGGCATGACCACGCGCTGCGGCGGCGCGCATGATGGCGAGACTGGTGTCCTTGTACGCTTTGAGACTGGCTAGCGGATCGAGGATGACAGCGATACGCATCACAGCTGGTTCTCGGGATCTTGTTCCTGCAACTCGATGGCGGCGGCCAGCAATGCCAGACGTGCCACCACGCCGTAGGCATAGAAGCGGTTAGGCAGTGAATCCGGTGCACCACCACAGTCAGGCATGGAACATGGCTGTTCGAACGCCAGAGGCACGAACTGCATGCCAGGCGCATTGAGGTTCTCGTCTATGCCACGCCCGGTGTGCACGCGATAGAAACCACCCACCACGTAGTGATCCATCATATAGACCACAGGCTCGGCGACCGCATCCTCTATGCTCTCAAAGGTGTAGACGCCTTCCTGGATGATCACTTCGCTGACTTGCAGGCCTTCTTTGACCACCGACATCTTGTTGCGCTGCTTGCGATTCAGGTCACGCACATCGTCCGGGCTCTTCACCGTCATGATGCCCATGCCATAGGTGCCAGCATCGGCTTTGACGATCACGAACGGCTCTTGCTCCACACCGTATTCTTTGTATTTGGCACGGATGCGCATCAGCATGGCTTCTACATTGGCGGCCAGACAATCCTCGCCTTCACGTGCATGGAAGTCGATCTCGCCACAAGTGGAGAAGTAAGGGTTGATCAGCCATTCGTCGATGCCGATCAGCGCAGCGAATTCTTCGGCCACGCGGTTGTAGGCAGCAAAATGCTGGGACTTGCGCCGCGTCGCCCAGCCGGCGTGCAAGGGCGGGATCAGCGTCTGTTCCAGATTCTGCAAGATATCGGGGATGCCGCCGGACAGGTCGTTATTGAGCAGCACGGCGCAACTGTCGAAGCCCTCCAACACCAGACGGTTGCCCTTGCGTTGTACGGGTTCCATGTGCAGCGCATGGCCATCCTGCAGATCCAGATCCACCGGTGCGGTGATCTCGGGCGAGATGCTGCCCACACGCACATCCATACCGGCCTGACGCAGGATATTGGTCAGCGCCGCCACGTTACTCAGGTAATAGGTGTTACGGGTATGGTTCTCCGGGATCAGCAACAAGCGGCGCGCATCCGGACAGATCTTCTCCACGGCCGACATGGCGGCCTGTATGCCTAGCGGCAGGAAATCCGGATTCAGGTTATTGAAGCCACCCGGGAACAGGTTGGTATCGACCGGGGCCAGCTTGAAGCCGGCATTGCGCAAATCAACCGACGCGTAGAAGGGCGTGGCGTAGTCCAGCCACTGTTGGCGGAACCAGTGCTCGATCTCCGGCATGGAGGCCAGCATGCGTTTTTCGAGCGTGAGCAGGGGGCCGTTGAGGGCCGTTGTAAGGTGGGGGACCATGGTTTGTTTTCCTGAATCCGGCTGATTCTAGCGCAGATGCTTCAGTTGGGGGCGAAGCCGCCGGTTTCAAGCAAAAAAAACGGACGCTGATGCGTCCGGAGAGGAGGAGATTGAAATGCAGATGAACGTTCACAGCAGGTATTGCATTCGCAGATCGCGTTCAGTGTTTATCATGCAATAACAATGCCAACTTCAATCTGTCTATCAACACGGCTTATTCCTTACAGTTTATGGCTTAGACTTGGCTGCTACCCAGGCTTGCGCTGCAGATTACGCACCAAACATGGGCAACTGCCACCCACAAGCTGACAGAAAAGTGACCATTTATGACAGCCAAAACAAAGCGGACACCGAAGTGTCCGCTTTGATTGACTGCTAAGGCTTAAGCTACGCGCTTAGTAGTGGTAGGCACGCTCACCGTGTTCGGTGGTGTCCAGACCTTCACGCTCGGATTCTTCCGAAACGCGCAGACCAACCAGCACATCCACGATCTTGTACAGGATGTAGCTGATGACGGTCGCCCACAGGATGGTGACGCCAACCGCAACCACTTGCGAGTACATCTGTGCACCCATGGTCACACCTTCAGCGTAACCAACACCGCCCATGGCGCTATCCATCAGTACACCAGTACCCAGTGCGCCGATCAGACCAGCGACACCGTGGATACCGAATACATCGAGAGAGTCGTCATAACCAAGCTTAGCCTTCATGCTGGTGACCGCCCAGTAGCTGACGATACTGGCAACGAAACCGAGGATGATGGCACCCATCGGGCCGATGAAGCCACAAGCCGGGGTGATCGCCACCAGGCCAGCAACCGCGCCGGAAGCACCACCCAGCATGGAAGGCTTACCCTTGCCCAGCCATTCAACGAAGATCCAGCCCAGTACAGCAGCAGCGGTCGCCACTTGCGTGTTGACCAGAGCCAGGCCAGCCACGCCGTCAGCAGCCAGTTCGCTACCGACGTTGAAGCCGTACCAACCCACCCACAGTAAGGAAGCACCGATCATGGTCATGACCATGCTATGCGGAGGCATGGCTTCCTTGCCGTAACCCAGACGCTTGCCGAGGACCAGAGCACCCACCAGCGCGGCGATACCAGCGTTGATGTGTACGACCGTACCACCTGCAAAGTCCTTGGCGCCCAGTTCAGCCAGGATACCGCCGCCCCACACCATGTGTGCGACCGGGATATACACGAAGGTCACCCACAGTGCCACGAACAGCAGCACAGCAGAGAACTTCATGCGCTCAGCGAAACCACCGACGATCAGCGCAGGGGTGATCGCAGCGAAGGTCAGCTGGAAGGTGATGAACACGAACTCGGGAATGGTGCCGCTCAGCGTGTCAGGCGTGATACCCGCCAGGAACGCCTTGCTCAGACCACCGATGTAGCCGTTGAGGCTGCCACCATCCGTGAATGCCAGACTATAGCCATACACCACCCAGATCACGGAGACCAGAGCACAGGTGACGAACACTTGCATCAGTACCGACAGCATGTTTTTGGTACGTACCAGGCCACCGTAGAACAGGGCCAGACCAGGAATGATCATCGCCAGCACCAGCACCGTCGCCACGATCATCCAGGCGGTGTTACCAGCATCCAGCGTAGGCTCTTCTTCTGCAGCAGCGGCTTCTTCAACAGGTGCCGCTTCTTCTGCGGCAACAACCGGCGCTGCTTCTTCAGCAGCAGGTGCTGCCTCTGTTGCAACGACTTCAGCAGCCGCTTCAGCTGGCATCGGCTCTTCGGCAAAACCTTGGGTACCAAAACCCAGGCCCAGCACGCCAACCAACGCCATCATGGATAAGATTTTTTTCATTTCCATCCCCTTTTACAGTGCGTCCGGGCCGGTTTCGCCGGTGCGGATACGATAGACTTGTTCGAGGTCGAATACGAAAATCTTGCCATCACCGATCTTGCCGGTGGTAGCCGATTTCTCGATCGCCTCGATCACCTGATCGAGCAAGTCGTCTTTGATGGCGACCTCGAGCTTGACCTTGGGCAGAAAATCAACAACATATTCAGCACCACGGTACAACTCCGTATGGCCCTTTTGACGCCCAAAGCCCTTGACTTCGGTGACGGTGATGCCCTGCACGCCGATGGCGGAGAGGGATTCACGCACTTCGTCAAGCTTGAATGGCTTGATGATCGCGGATACGAATTTCATGCTTGTCTCCTGATGTTATGAATGGGCGGCAACCAACCCCGGACGCCGCCCCGCAAAGCCTAACTTAGAAGGTTTTCTGAACGAATACCGTGAACTGATCCTTGGCGATGTTATAGCCGGAAGCATCGGTGAAACGGGAAAGCTTGCCGTCAGTAGCGGTGTAATAGCCACCGATATTCACGCCGTTGTCCCAGGACTTGGTCAGACCCAGTTTCCAGTCGGTGTAGTCAAAGGTGCTGTTGCCAGCGCCGGTGAAGTCTTGATAACCCACGTGAGCCAGACCAGTGTAGCCCTTGCCGAACGGTACGTTCAGGTTCAGTTCGGAATAGGTGCTGCCATCTGCATCAGCAAAACCGAATGCATTGCTGGAAGCAACCGCGGACAGCTTGGCAGAAACCCAGCCGTAAGCCAGGCTACCGTAGATTTCGGTAGTGTCTGCGTTCTTGGTACCGGAGAAGCGGTTACCTGGGTAGATGTATTGCAGGATACCAACGTTGTAGCCGATACCGGTTTCACCGATCTCGCTGGCAAAACCACCGTACAAGTCAAGTTCCAAGCTGGAGTTGGCATAGACGTTCGCATCGGTCAGCCAGCTGATGTTGGAACCCCAGGCACCCAGGTAGAAACCGCTGGCGTGGGAGTAATCGACACCACCCTGCAGGGCAGCGTGTGCGCGGGTTTGGGTCAAGCCACGGAATATGTACTGGCTGTACAGACCAACGTTATAGGTGAACGTGTGCGGGGATTCAGCTGCTGGGGCTACCGCTTCTTCTGCTAGCGCTGCCACTGGCAAAGTCAGAGCGCCAAGAACGGCGGCAACGAGAATAGGGTTACGCATGGAAAATCCTTTCGAAATTAAAATAAACAAAACACACTGCAAATTTTGCGATGAATGCTAAGCAACCGCCGTGCCAAAATAATGGATTAAATCAAATCAAGCACTTACGCAACCCATCGGAAGCGGTGTCCACAAAAATACCGTTGGAAGGATGTTTGCAATAGAATGCAGCACAACAACAGTGCAATCAGCACTAGAGAAGATGGTTTGCACTTGCCATGACAGTCAGAGCGCATCAGGAGAGTAACATGCTCAACAACCCGACGATTGAAAATTTATCAAATAAATTCAGGGATTTAATCAATTCAAGCCCGGCCAGCGATGTGGAAAACAACCTGCGTGCACTATTACAGGGCGCGCTCACCAAAATGGAACTGGTGACACGCGAAGAGTTCGATATCCAGCAAGAGGTGCTGCGCCAGACCCGCGCCAAGCTGGATGCACTGGAAGCCAGAGTGGCTGAACTGGAACAAAGCGCCACGCAGGAAAACGCACTCTAATCAGGCGGAGCGCAGTTATGGGCCTCGCAATTGTGCATAGCCGTGCGCTGGCCGGCATGGACGCCCCGCCAGTGGTGGTCGAGGTGCATCTCGCTAACGGCCTGCCCAGCTTCACCATCGTCGGCCTGCCCGAGACCGAAGTAAAAGAAAGCAAAGACCGTGTGCGCGCGGCGCTGCAAACAGCGCAATTCGAATTCCCCATGCGTCGCATCACCGTCAACCTGGCACCCGCCGACTTACCCAAGGAAAGCGGCCGTTATGACCTGCCTATCGCGCTCGGCATCCTCGCCGCTTCCGGGCAATTACCCGCCAGCGCGCTGGACAATTATGAAGTGGCAGGCGAACTGGCGCTGACCGGTGAATTACGGCCCATACGCGGTGCACTGGCCATGACCGCCAGCCTGCAAGGACAAACCTCAAGCCCGTCACGGGCTTTTATTTTGCCCGCTGCCAATGCGGCAGAAGCCGCGTTGGTGCAACAAGCGGTGATCCTGCCGGCCAACAACCTGCTGCAGGTCTGCGCGCATCTGCAAGGGCACGCCTTGCTGACACCGCAGGCCGCCAGCACATTGTCACTGGCCAGGGATTATCCGGATTTTGAGGAAGTGAAAGGCCAGTCGCAGGCCAGGCGCGCACTGGAGATCGCTGCCGCAGGCGGGCACAGCGTACTGATGAGCGGCCCGCCGGGCACCGGCAAATCGATGCTGGCCAGCCGTTTCCCCGGCATTTTGCCCACCATGACGGAAGCCGAGGCACTGGAATCGGCCGCCATCCAGTCCCTGAATGGTGGTTTCCGGCTGGCGCACTGGCGGCAACGGCCGTTCAGAAACCCGCACCACACCGCATCGGCGGTGGCGTTGGTAGGCGGAGGTGGCAACCCGCGTCCAGGCGAGATCTCGCTGGCCCATCATGGCGTGCTGTTTCTGGATGAACTGCCCGAATTCGATCGCAAGGTGCTGGAAGTGCTGCGCGAACCGCTGGAATCCGGCCACATCACCATCTCGCGCGCAGCACGGCAGGCTGACTTCCCGGCCAGCTTCCAGTTACTGGCCGCGATGAACCCCTGCCCATGCGGCTATCTTGGCCATCACAACAACAAATGCCGCTGCACGCCAGACCAGGTGGCACGCTATCGCAGCCGCATCTCCGGGCCGCTGCTGGACCGCATCGACCTGCACATCGAAGTGCCTGCACTGCCAGAGCATGAGCTGCTTAAATCCAGCCAAGGCGAGCCCAGCGCCGCCATCCGCCACCGCGTGGAGCAGGCTCGCGCCTTACAACTGCAACGGCAGGGCAAAGCCAATGCCAGCCTTGGCAGCCTGGAGATCGATGCCCATTGCCAGCCCGACCCTGCCGGACTGCAACTGCTGAGACTCGCCATCGCCAAGCTCGATCTTTCTGCGCGCGCCTATCATCGCATCCTCAAAGTGGCACGCAGCATCGCCGATCTTGCGACGTCCAAACAGGTACAGCCAGCGCATATTGCAGAAGCCATCCAGTACCGGCGTCTCGCCGGCGACTGAGTTCTATGCTTGCCGCCTGGTCAAACCGTGATTTAGCCGCGTGCGCCCTTCGGAACCGGGCAGTTAAAGTGTTAAAATCAAGCCTTTAATCCTTGCTGCGGCAATCGTTGTTTTTGATGACACAATCCACCGTTCCAACTGCTACCCCATCCCCCGCTTACAGCATGTCGCCGACCGAAGCACGCCTGCGCGCACTGCTGGCCGAGCGCATCCTGATCCTGGACGGCGCCATGGGCACCATGATCCAGCAGTACAAGCTGACCGAGCAGGATTATCGCGGTACGCGCTTTGCCGATTTTCAGGCACCTGCCGGTCAACGCGAGATCTTCCTCAAGGGCAATAACGAGCTGTTGACGCTGACACAGCCGCACATCATCCGCGAGATCCACGCGCAGTATCTGGCCGCTGGTGCCGATATCATCGAGACCAACACCTTCGGCGCCACCACGGTCGCGCAGGACGATTACCACATGGCGCATCTCGCTTATGAGATGAACGTGGAAGCGGCCAGGCTGGCACGGGCTGCCTGTGACCAGTACAGCACGCCGGACAAACCACGCTTCGTGGCGGGCGCACTCGGCCCCACGCCCAAGACCGCCTCGATCTCGCCGGACGTCAACGACCCGGCCGCACGCAATGTCACCTTCGACCAACTCACCGCCGCTTATCTGGAACAGACGCGTGGCCTGGTGGCAGGTGGGGCGGACATCCTGATGGTGGAAACCATCTTCGACACCCTGAACTGCAAGGCCGCATTGTTCGCCATCGAGACTTTTTTCGAGGAACACGGCGCACGCCTGCCCATCATGATCTCGGGCACCGTCACCGATGCCTCTGGCCGCATCCTGTCCGGTCAGACCGTGGCCGCGTTCTGGAACTCGGTACGCCATGCCCGTCCGCTCACCATAGGCCTGAACTGCGCGCTGGGCGCCACGCTGATGCGTCCGTATGCCGAAGAACTGGCGCAGATCGCCGACACCTTTGTGTGCATCTACCCCAACGCGGGCTTGCCCAACCCGATGAGCGACACCGGCTTTGACGAAAAACCGGCCGATACCTCCTCACTGCTGCGCGAATTCGCCACCAGCGGCTTCGTCAATATCGCCGGTGGTTGCTGCGGCACCACGCCGCCACACATCGCCGCCATCGCCCGCGAAGTCAGCAGCCTGCCACCACGCCTGCTGCCCACACCGCCAGTCGCTACACGCCTGTCCGGGCTGGAGCCGTTCGTCATCGACGATGACTCGCTGTTCGTCAACGTGGGCGAGCGCACCAACGTCACCGGCTCCAAGGCGTTCGCGCGCATGATCATCAACGAGCAATACGAAGAAGCGCTCAGCGTGGCACGCCAGCAGGTGGAGAACGGCGCGCAGGTGATCGACATCAACATGGACGAAGGCATGCTGGACGCCGTCAAGGCGATGACGCATTTCCTCAACCTGATCGCCTCCGAGCCCGACATCGCCCGCGTGCCGGTCATGATCGACTCCTCCAAATGGGAAGTCATCGAAGCCGGCCTCAAGTGCGTGCAGGGCAAGGCCATCGTCAACTCCATTTCCATGAAGGAAGGCGAGGCCGAGTTCCTGCGCCAGGCCACGCTATGCCGCCGCTATGGCGCGGCCGTCATCGTCATGGCCTTCGACGAGAAGGGGCAGGCCGATACCTACGAGCGCAAGATCGAGATCTGCAAGCGCGCCTACGATCTGCTTGTGAGCGAGATTGGCTTTCCGCCAGAAGATATTATCTTTGACCCCAACATCTTCGCCATCGCCACCGGCATCGAAGAACATAACAACTACGCTGTGGATTTCATCAATGCCACACGCTGGATCAAGGACAACCTGCCCTACGCGCGCATCTCCGGCGGTGTGTCCAATGTGAGCTTCAGCTTCCGTGGCAACGACCCGGCGCGTGAAGCCATCCACACCGTGTTCCTGTATCACGCCATCAAGGCGGGCATGACCATGGGCATCGTCAATGCCGGCATGATGGGCGTCTACGACGACCTGAATGCCGAACTGCGCGAGTGTGTCGAGGACGTGGTGCTGAACCGCAGACCGGATGCCACCGAGCGCATGATCGCCATCGCCTCCACGCTCAAAGCAGGCGGCAAGAAGGAGATGGCGACCAGCGAATGGCGCGGCAGCGCAGAAGCCCCGGTGCCGGTGGAGAAGCGCCTGGCACACGCCATGGTGCATGGCATCACCGAATTCATCGTCGAAGATACCGAAGAGGCCCGTCAGGCGGTGTTCAACAAGGGTGGTCGCCCCATCCATGTGATCGAAGGTCCGCTCATGGACGGCATGAACATCGTGGGTGACCTGTTCGGCCAGGGCAAGATGTTCCTGCCACAGGTGGTCAAATCCGCGCGCGTGATGAAACAGGCCGTGGCCCACCTGATCCCCTACATCGAAGCCGAAAAACTGGCCGAAGAAGAACGTACGGGAGCGAAATCCAAGCCCAAGGGCAAGGTAGTGATCGCCACCGTGAAGGGCGATGTGCACGACATCGGCAAGAACATCGTGTCGGTGGTGCTGCAGTGCAATAATTTCGAAGTGGTCAATATGGGCGTGATGGTGCCGGCCAGCGAGATCCTGGCCATGGCCAAGGCCGAGAACGCCGACATCATCGGCCTGTCCGGTCTGATCACGCCCTCGCTGGAAGAAATGGCGCATGTGGCCCGCGAGATGCAGCGCGACGACCATTTCCGTGGCCTCAAGACGCCGCTGCTGATCGGCGGTGCCACCACCTCGCGCGCGCACACGGCCGTGAAGATCGCCCCCCACTACGAAGGCCCGGTCATCTACGTGCCGGACGCCTCGCGCTCGGTGTCGGTGATGCAGTCACTGCTCACGCCCGAGCAGCGCGACCACTATGTGGCCGAGGTAGCCAACGACTACGAACGGGCACGCCAGCAGCACGCCAACAAAAAGGGCACGCCCCTGCTCAGCATAGACGATGCGCGCGCCAACAAGACGCGTGTGGCATTCAGCGGCGCACAAGCCCCGGTGAAACCCAAGTTCATTGGGCGCCGCGAGATCAACAATATGGATCTTGGCGTGCTGGCGGATTATATAGACTGGGGTCCGTTCTTCCAGACCTGGGACCTGGCTGGCTTTTACCCGGCCATCCTCGATGACGTGGTCGTCGGCGAAGCAGCGCGCAAGCTGTTCGCCGAAGGGCAGGCCATGCTCAAGAAGATCATCGATGGCCGCTGGTTGACCGCCAACGGCGTGGTGGCCTTGTTACCGGCCAATAGCGTCAATGACGACGATATCGAAATCTATACCGACGATACCCGCAGCGAAGTGGCGTTCACCTGGTATGGCATGCGCCAGCAGAGCGTCAAGCCGGTGGTCGACGGGGTGGCCAGACCCAACCAGTGTCTGGCCGACTTCATCGCGCCCAAGCTGGTCGATGGCCAGCCCAGCGGCATCGCCGACTACATCGGCCTGTTCGCGGTGACCGGCGGCCTGGGCATAGAAAAGCACGAACAGCGCTTCCTGGCCGCCCATGACGATTTCAACAGCATCATGCTGAAATCGCTGGCTGACCGCCTGGCTGAGGCTTTCGCGGAATATCTGCATGAACGCGTGCGTACCGACCTGTGGGGCTATGCAGCGGGCGAACAACTGAGCAACGCAGCGCTGATCAAGGAAGAATATCAGGGCATACGCCCGGCGCCCGGCTACCCGGCCTGCCCGGACCATACCGTCAAACCGGACATGTTCCACTGGCTGCAGGCCGAGGCCATCGGCATGACGCTGACCGACTCGTTCGCCATGACGCCAGCGGCGGCCGTATCCGGCTTTTATCTGGCCCACCCGCAAGCGCGCTACTTCAGCGTGGACAAGATAGGCACGGACCAGTTGGCCGACATGGCGGCACGTCGCGGCCTGCCAGTGGACTATCTGGAGCGCTGGCTGGCGCCCAACCTGAGCTAGGAACCCCATGCACATCCATATCCTTGGCATCTGCGGCACTTTCATGGGCGGCATCGCGGTGCTGGCCAAGCAGGCCGGTCATACCGTCACCGGCTGCGACGCCAATGTCTACCCGCCCATGAGCACGCAGCTTGAAGCGCAAGGCATCCAGCTCATCGAAGGTTTTGCGCCCGAGCAGACCGCGCTGAACCCGGACATCTACGTGATCGGCAATGTGGTGTCGCGCGGTAACCCGCTGATGGAGGAGATCCTCAATCGCGGCCTGCCCTACATCTCCGGCCCGCAGTGGCTGGCAGAGAACGTGCTGCACAGCCGCTGGGTGCTGGCGGTGGCGGGCACCCACGGCAAGACCACCACCAGCTCCATGCTGGCCTGGATACTGGACTATGCCGGCCTGGCACCGGGTTTTCTGATCGGTGGCGTGCCACAGAACTTCGGCATCTCGGCGCGCCTGCCTGGCATCTCGCCCAATGACAGCCTGTACCAGAGCCCAACAAGCACATTAGGCAATAGCGCGCCCAACGACGATGCGTGTTCGCCGTTCTTCGTGATCGAAGCCGACGAATACGACACCGCTTTTTTCGACAAGCGTTCTAAATTCGTGCATTACCGGCCACGCACTGCGGTGCTGAACAATCTGGAATTCGACCACGCGGATATCTTTGCCGACCTTGCCGCCATCGAAACGCAGTTCCACCACCTGGTGCGCACCGTGCCGCAACAAGGTCTGGTGGTGGCCAACGGCATGGAAGCCAGCTTGCAGCGCGTCATCCAGCGCGGTTGCTGGACCCCGGTAGAGACGTTTGCCATGGAGAACTTCGGTGCCACTGACGGCTGGACCGCCAGCCATGTCGATGCCGAAGGCAGTTTCGATGTGCACTTCCAGCACCAGCGGCTGGGCCGCGTGCGCTGGGCGCTGCTGGGTGAACATAACCGCATGAATGCCCTGGCAGCCATCGCCGCCGCACGCCATGTGGGCGTGACGGCACAGGTCGCCATCGCGGCACTGGCGGAGTTCCAGAACGTGAAGCGCCGCATGGAAGTGCGTGGTGTGGTGCATGGCATCACCGTCTACGACGACTTTGCCCACCACCCGACCGCCATCGCCACCACAGTGGCCGGGCTACGCGCCAAGGTCGGCGCCAGCCGCATCCTTGCGGTGCTGGAGCCACGCTCCAACACCATGAAGCTGGGCGTGATGAAAGCCGCTCTGCCGGACAGTCTGCGCGACGCCGATCTGGTGTTCTGTTATGCGGGCAACCTGGGCTGGGACGCTGCAGCGGCATTGCAGACTATCGCCGCCAGAACGGTGGTCTCGGAACATCTGGATCTGCTGGTGGATGCCATCGTGCAGGCGGCCCGGCCGGGCGACCATGTGCTGGTCATGAGCAATGGCGGCTTCGGCGGCATCCATCAGAAGTTACTGCAAAGGCTGGCGGGGTGAAGTCCATGTTGCAGCGGTGGCGCGATCCGTTGACCGCCATGCTGGTGGTATCGGGATTGATCCACCTGGCGCTGATCGTCAATCTGCACTTCCAGCCGCCCGAACCGCACATCCTCAAGCACAACACCCCGCCCATGGATGTGGTGCTGGTGAATGCAAAATCGCAAACACCACCGGACGACCCCAAGGCACTGGCGCAGGCCAACCTGGATGCGGGCGGCAACACCGCCAAGGCGGTACGCAGCCAGTCGCCATTGCCTGTGGAAGCACGTGCCACCAGCAGCAAAGCGCCTAAACCGCAGCCAGTGCCGGACATCGCCGAACAGGAAGTGGAGCAGAAGCAGGCGCGTGTGGCAGCGCTGGAAAAACAGGCCCAGGAGTTACTCAGCCGTTCGCAGGCTGAGCCTGTGCTGCCAGTGCCCGAACCTTCCAGATCGGGTACGGCAGACCAGCCGCGCAAACCCCTCAGCGGCGTGGACCTAGCCGCCAGCAGCATGGAGATCGCGCGCTTACAGACCCAGATCTCCAAGCAACAGCAGGCCTACGAACAGCGCCCACGCCAGAAATTCATAGGTGCGCGTGCCCAGGAATCCCGCTTTGCTGCTTATGTGGAAGCCTGGCGGCAAAAGGTGCAGCGCATCGGCAATCTCAATTACCCGGCGGAAGCCCGTGAAAAGAAACTGTATGGCCGCTTGCGCATGACGGTATCGATCCGTCAGGATGGCAGCCTGGAACGCATCGAAATCAACCAGAGTTCCGGCCATGCCGTGCTGGACGATGCCGCACGCCGCATCGTGGAACTGGGCGCCCCCTACGCGCCGCTACCTGACGATATCCGCGTGGATACCGACATCCTCAGCATAGAACGCACCTGGACCTTCACCCGCCAGGACAGCCTGAATTCAGATTGAACCTTTACCACCCAAGCAGATGAAGATAGCCAGCTTATGAGCGACAGCCATTACCGATACCATGTGTTCTTCTGCCTGAATGCGCGCGAAGATGGCGCACAGTGCTGTGCCGAAAGCGGCGCGGAAGTGGCGTTCGACCACATGAAGTCACGCGTCAAGAAACTGGGCCTGAACGGCGCGGGTGGCGTACGCATCAACCGCGCCGGCTGTCTGGACCGTTGCGGCCTGGGGCCGGTGATGGTGGTCTACCCGCAAGCGGTGTGGTACACCTTCGTGGACCAGGAAGATATCGACGAGATCATCGCCTCCCATCTGGTGCAGGGCAAGCTGGTGGAGCGGCTGCTGGTTTAGAGCCGCTTGCGGGCTGGGCTGGTCAGCTCAGCAGCTGCTGGATGCGGTGCTTGAGTTTGCTGGCGGTATGCACATCGATGGCGTGCGCAGGCGTCTCACGGCGCGCAGGCCCCCAGATGGCGTTAGGGAAATGCCGGTCCAGCGTGAAGCGCGGGATCACATGCCAGTGCAGATGCGGGATCACATTGCCGAAGCTGGCCAGGTTGATCTTGTCCGGGTTCATCACGTCACGCACGGCCTGCTCCACACGGAACACGATATCCATGAGGCGCATGCGGTCTTCCACATTCAGATCGGTCATTTCCTTGATGTGGCGATTGAGGATCACCCGACAAAAGCCCGGATAGTCCGGCTCATCGATACGCACCACACGACACAAGGCGTCCTGCCACAGCAGTTCGCCACCCGGGTTGTCACACAGATCACATGCAGCCATACGTCTCTCGTTGAATAACATCTTGGCGTTTATCGCCACATTGCGTCTATCGCCAGATTAGCGACCAGGCTGGATTATAGCGGACTTGCGCCTGTACCGCGCCGCAGCCGCCATGCTGTCACCCGTGCTGGCCGTGCCAGCGCGACGGCGATGCATCAGCCAGCGGCTGGCGATATCGGCATAAAAAGTGCCCAGCACCAGCACGATGGCCAGCAGCAGATACAGCCAGCGTACGGAATAAGCGGTCACAAAGGTCGCCACCGGTGGCTGCGCATGCAGGAAGCGGTAGAACGCCGCGTCATCCTGCGCCTCGATGTAGCGCGCCCCGATCTCCTGCGCCAGCTCACGCAGATAGCCATCTTCCAGCTGCGACAGATAGCGGTCGAATTCCGCAGATGCCACCACCGGGTCCGGGTCATCCTTGCTGGTGTCGTTATAGGTCACGCCCACGGCACCCGCCGAGAACTCCTTGGCATCCGCAGCCCAGAAACCCACCCACTGGTTGTTGCTGTTGTAGCGCGGGATAGGCACCGGCTGTTTGCCGCCCACGCCGACGAAGATCACCTGCTTGCCGATCTGCACACCACTGAGGTCCAGCTTGTTGATGGCGTTGACCTTGGGCGCCTCGTCACCATCCGTGAAGAACAACATCTGAGCGGGTGCGTTCAGTGAATCCAGTACCGTGGCCGCTGCCTTGACGCCAAAGCTGAGCCTGCTGTTACCACGCCAGGACATGCGCCACTCCAGATGGTCGATGGAATCGACGATCACATCATAGTTGGCACACACTTCCAGCGGCATGAAGGTGAGCGCCACATTCTCGGCAGCGAACACACCCAGGCTGACATAGGTGCCACAGGGCGAGGACTCGACGGTTTTGCGCATCAGGTGGCGCACATAAGCCATGCGGCTGACGTTACGCCCCTCCAGCACGGCATCTTCCGCGTTCATGCTTTGCGAAACATCGGCCAGCAACAAGTAGTTATGCACATTCTGCCGTAACTGTATCTCCGGCTTGAACACGGCCAGCAACAACAACAGCAGTGCCGCGCCATACAGCAGGCTTTCCTGGTAGGCGCGCAAAAACCATCCGACCTTTTTCATGATCAAGGCAAACCTATCGGCAGGTTACTCAGCTCCATGCCGCTCTGCTCACGCTGCGGATTGCGCAGGTGCTGCGGCAATATGGCCAGCAGCAGGCTGAGATTGAAGCGCGCCGCGGGCTGCGGGTTAAGACGCAGCGATTGCTCATAAGCCACCCGCGCTTGAGTCAGGTCATACAAGGCTTCGTCGATCAGGCTGCCATCGTCGTTGATACGCCGGTTCAGCGCGGACAGGAACAGGTTGTTGCCGATGTTGTACTGCAGGCTGGCCTGCTGTGACAACGTCGGGCTGGTCTCCAGCAGCTGGCCATAGCTTTGCACCGCATGCTTGTAATCCTGCGCACGGCCATGCTGGTAAGCCGCTGCGAACTTGGCCTGATAGGCATAGCGTTCATCGGAGATCGTTTTACCTGCTATCGTTTTCCCCGAGAGCAAGGCCTGATTGAGCTGGCGGATATGCGCGAGCTGATAAGCCTCATAGGCGCTAGCGGCGGCACCCAGGATCAATAACAGCGCCCACCAGGCGCTCAGGCGTTTGATGCGTTTTTCCATGTATGCACTCTCAGATTCTTGGCGATCAGCAATAGCAGACCGCATAGGATGGCCAGCAGGATCAGCGGTCTGGCGTAGTCATCGCCGGGCACCGTGACCGTGTATTTGATCAGGTTCTTCTCGCGGCTATCGATGTCCTGGATGGCCGATTGCAGCGCCGTCGGGTTGTCCGCCTCATAAGCCTTGTACTTGATGCCCAGCGACTTGAAGAACAGATCCAGCTCGATGGCCGCCGGGGCCAGGCCTTCTTCATAGCGCACGCCATTGAAGATGCTGATGTCATCCGGCTCTCGCAGCACGATCCAGTACAGGCTCAGGCCGTTCTTCTTGAGCGTTTCCTTGATGCGGCTCTTGACGCGCGGGCTCAGCTTGCCTGCACCGTCCGACATCAGGATGATGGCGCGCGAGCCCGAGTTCTGGATATGGTCGAACAAAGTGGCTGCTGCCGTGATGCCAGCGCCTATATTGGTCTGATTGATACCGGCACTGGTGGCGGCGTTGATGGCCGCATGGATGGCGTCACGGTTGGAGGTGATCTTGATGCCGTACAAAGCCGAGTTGGTGAACGCCACCACGCCCATCATGTCGTCTGGCCGTGAGTCGATGAAGCGCGTGATGAGACGGCGTGCAGCCGCTGATTTGATCTCACCGGCGCGACCACTCTGGTCCCCGGCGAACGGGTGATCCATGCTCACACTGCGGTCGATGACCATCACGGTCTGGGCCCCCTTGCCGACCTTGACCACTTTACGTTCCTCGCCATGCAGGCCGGCCAGCGCCAGCACCATGCAGCCCAGCATCAGCGCCGTGACGATGCGCAACGCCAGGCTGGCCAGGTCAGAAACACGGTCCACGGGCACCATCTGCAACCAGGAATAGGCCTGCCCCTGACGGCCCTTGAACACAAACGGCGCCAGTGCCAGCGGCAATAGCAGCAAGGCCCATGGATGAACAAAACTGGCTTGCAGAACACTCATGCCAACCGCCGTTCACAATGGCGTAAACGACGTGCCAGCGTCAGCAAGTCATCGAAGAAGCCTGGATCACCGGCCTGCCCCGTGAACAGGCGCTGGCTGGATTGTGCATAAAAAGCAGCAATATCTTCACGCAGGCTTAAAAACTGCGGATGGGCAGCGACAAACTCATCCACCCCGGCCGCGAACAGGCTGGCGCCATGCACACGGTCGAACGCCTGATGCAAGTGCAGCAGCGCCTGTGCCTGGTGCTGTTGGGTACGCGGCAAACGCCGGATGTGACGGTAAGCCTGTGCAAAAGCGCCGCCCATGAACGGCAGCCAGCGCCGGTCCGCATGCACATAGACGAGGCCAGCCAGGCCAGCCAGCAGACACAACAGCCCCGCCGCCAGCCGCTGGTAATGGCCGGACAGGCTGATGAGCGCAGGCGGCAACTGCGGCTGCAGATTGGTTTTGGCCAAGCCTACATTGCCCGCCGCCAGCGGTGAGAACCAGAAATGCCAGGCTGGTACTTCCAGCACCAGCGCCTTGGGGCCACCATTGAGTGCGATGCGCTCGGCTGGTAACTGCAGAATGGCCGGACTGGTACTGGCAGCGAACACCTGATAGCGCAGCAACAGTGTGTAGATGGTGGATTTGGAGGCGCTAGTTTTCTCCAAACGCACATCGGCAAGTTCGATGCCATGACGGTTGGCGCCCTTGAGCGGCAGCGCGCTGATGGCCAGCTGGTAGGGCTGCGCGATCTCCACCTGCAGCCTGCGCTCCAGATAATCACCGATCTGGATACCCGTGCTGCGTTTGGGATTGTGTAGCTCCAGCACCCTGAGCTCGGTATCAGCGCCATTCTCAGGAGAGGTCACCGCAGGCATGGTTTGCCCGGCGAGCGCGGTACCAGTCGCCAGCCCGCCCAGCGCAAACAGCACAGTCAAGGTCAGCAGGCGCAATAGCGCAGTCCATGTGGTGCGTGATGGTATGGTCATGAGGCAAAGTACTTTTCAAAGTAGTGGGTCAGCGCATCGGCATGGTATTCACCATGCAGGAACAGGGCAGGGCTATCGAAACGCAGGAACAGGTCCTGCAGGTCGTGTCTGCGCTGCTCGAATGCGGCGATGAACTGACGGCGCAAGGCGTCGCGGAAGAACACGGTCCGGTCCTGCCCGGTCTCGGGGTCGATCAGCGTGCCAAAGCCAAAACGCGGCAGACGCAGGTATTCCTGCTCGTCCCACAATACGATGGGCACCACCTGATGCTGCGACAGCATGCTCAGCGCCTGCTCGATCAGCCGCAGCGGCATGTGAAAATCAGAGATCCAGAACACCAGCGCACGCGACTGACTCAGATACTGCGCCACCTCCAGGATGCCCTCGCCAGCGGGCACCAGTGTTTCGCGCTCCCCCAGTGCCGTGAGCAGTTCAGCCACGCTATGAAAAGGAGTCCCCAGCGGCAGGCTGAAATCTTCCACCACCTGGCGGTCATAGCCCACCAGCCCGAACTGGTCACCTGCATCGCTGGCCGAGCGGGCGACAGAAGCGGCGATATGGATGGCTTGATCCAGCTTGCGGCGGCGCCCCCGGTAGTGCATGGAGGCCGACAAGTCACACACCGCGAACAGGGGCGTGATGTTGTCCTGATTGAACAGGCGCACCTGCACTTGCTCATAGGGGTCGCGCAGCGTCTGGCGTATGTCGATACGCCGTGCATCCGGGTAATCCACCAGCGGCAGATTACCGCGGTAGTCGAACCCAAGCCCGCGCTGATTACCGCGATGCCCGCCCAGATGCAGGCTGCTGGATTTCCATGGCACGTGATACTGGAACGGCTGTGCCGTCTGAACTACCATGAGCTTAGCGCGCCGGAACTGCGATATGAGCCAGGATGCGGCTGGTCAGCTCACGCGACAGCGCAGTACGGCGGTTCTCGTACATGCTCTGGAACACCAGCCGGTGCGCGATGATCTCGTGGAACACCGCATGGATATCTTCCGGGTAGACATGTTCGCGGTCCATGAGCCAGGCATGAACACGCGCCGCTTTGAGCAGCATGCCCATGCCGCGCGGACTGGCGCCAGCCTGCACCAAGCGGTGGATATCGGCACTGTCCAGCGTGATGCCGAAGCGCGCCGGGTCCTGCGTGGCCTCCCACAGGTCCAGGGCATATTCCTCCAGTGTCTCGCTGGCCTGGATATGGCCTTGCAGCAGGTCGGAGAAGGCATTCAGCTGGTCGTACTGCAGGATGCCGGACGGCACCTGCTGGGTCAGCGCTTCGGCATGCTGGAAGCGCGTATCGAACATCAGCGCCCGGCGCAGGTCGCGGTCATCCGGGATATGGATGGGGATCTCCATCATGAAGCGGTCACGTGCCGCAGACGGGATCTCGAAGGTTTCGTTCTTCTCCACCTGGTTACGGTCCGCGAACACCACCATGTGCGGCAACCGGTATTCACGCTTGAAAGCATACAGATGGCGTTCGGCCATCACCCGCAGCATCAGCGCATGCACTTGTGGACGGGCACGGTTGATCTCGTTGAAGAAGAACACCGACAGCCGCTCGCCTGAGCGCAGCAAAGGGCCTTCGTCGATCTGCGGGCGGCCATCGCTACCCAGATAGGTGTGGTAGACCAGGTCATTGGGCATCAGGTCTACCGTGCCCTCGATACGCTCGTAGCTGCCGCCTATGCCACGTGCGATGGATTGCAGCAGCGTGGTCTTGCCCACCCCCACGCCGCCTTCAAGCAGCACATGGCCACGTGCAAAAATTGCGATGGTGATATGGCGGATCGCCTTGTCCTGGCCGACGATGACACTTTGTACGGCTTGTTCCAGTTTAAGCGCGTGATCGCGCCAGTCGGTCAGCTGATTCTGCGAGACGAGAGTTTGCATGGGTTCCCAGATAGTGGCTTAAGGTGAGTAAACGTAGTTCGAGCCAATGATATAAGCAATTGGCACAGCAAAATATACAGGTCTGTATACACCAGTCTACTGGATAAGTTTGTGGTGATGCAACCAGAATGATGAAGTCAGGCGCATATCGGGAGAAATTCCCGGTCCGCGCCTGATAGACGCGATCAGCGCTGATGCACAGCGGCGGGGCTGACCGGCCTGCTCAGCCAGTCCACCAGCCGGGCGTTGAGCACCCCCATGCTGGCGCCGATCAGGATGCAGGGCGGCAAGGCGATGATGACATTCTGCATGGACAGGCTGTGCAAAGCCTGCAGGCTGAAATGCCCGCCTGTGCTCAGAAACGCCCATACGCTGGCATAGCCATAGATGATGGCCGGTGTGACCGAAAAATAGCCGACCACGCCAAGACGCACCAGCGCACCGATGACCAGACCGATCACCACCGGACCCCACAAGGCATGCAGCAGGCCCTCGTTCCAGGGGCTGGCCAATAGCAATAACGCCGTCAGCCAGGCGGTGAGCACACCAAAACCGATGTGCGTCACCACGGTACGGAACGCTGCAGCAGGATGTTCACCACCACCAAGATGGAAGAAACAGGCCCAGGTGATGAACAGCATCCAGGCCGGCAAGGCCGGGTAGCCCTGGGTTAGCAGCAGTACGATGGTGGTAAGCAGGGCAGCGCAACAACAGGCTGCGTTGAGACGGGTCATGGCAATTCTCCTCTAGCAGGTGACAGATTCAGGCCTGGCCTTTCATGACCAGCTCGCCATATTGTTCCGGTGTGATCACACCGCCCAGGCGCTCGGCCAGCCCGGCATCACGCGGATGCAGCACCTCCTGCAGGGCGTCGATACGCTTCCATTGCGCCAGCGGCGTCTCGCACTGGGCCTGTGGCACATAAGGCGAAGCGGCCAGGCGCTGATAACGGTGGATATAGCGCGGGCAATTGATGAACACTTCGCTGATGGTCACGCGCACCACCAGCTCGGCCTCGTGGAATTCGGCCAGCAAGGGGTCGTCGCGGCTGACACTGGCGGTGCCATGCAGACGCACGCGATGCGGTGTCTCGAAATCGATGAACAGCATGCCGATCTTGTCGTTGGCAGTGATGTTGCCCATGGACAGATACATGCCGTTGCCATCCAGGCTGGGGAATGCCAGCGTCCTGCTGTCCAGCACCTTGACGAAACCGGTCTGGCCACCTTTGTAGGAACAGGTTGGGAAGCCACGATGGTCCACCGTGGTCAGAAAGAAGAAATCGCGCGATTCGATGAAGCCGCGATGGGCATCGGCAAGCTCGGGAACGACGATCTGTTCGCCCACCCGGTCTGCCAGTCGTGTGGTCTCGAACGCCGCCTGCATGGCGCGATGCTGAGTTCCGTATAACTGGTTTTCGTATGGCTCATTTTCGTATGGCTCGCTCATCTCACTCCCCAGAATGTCATCCGATTTTCGGACATCATTAAAATCTCGTGGAGCTGATATTAATAAGCATGCTTAAATATGGTCAACTGAACGACCATATTAATATGTCCGATATTCGGATTATCGGGGAGAAACGGATGAGCACTCCGCAAACCAGCCCGCAGGCTGCGGGCAGCCTTAACCGCGCCACCATCCTGCTGACCACGCTGGCACGCGGCTCACGCAAAGGCAGCACGCTGACAGAACTGGTGAAACGCAGCGGACTGCCGCGCCCCACCATCCACCGCGTGCTGGATAGCCTCATGGAGCTGGGCTGGGTGGAACGCGAGCCGGACAGCGGCCGCTACAACTTGGGTGCCGACCTGGCCGCACTAGGCTATTCCGCGATCGCACGCCACCCCATCGCACGCGTGGCCGAGACCACACTGAGCGCACTGGCGGAAAGCTTGCGGCAGGTGGTCTACCTGGGGGTGCGTTCAGGGCTGGACATGGTGTGCATAGGCCGCTACGAAAGCCCGTCACAGATCCAGATCGGCAAAGGCTATGTGGGCCTGCGCGGCCCGTTCGGCATGAGCCTGAGCTGCATGGCCATGTTCGCGCACCTGCCAGAAGGAGAGGTGCAGGACATCATCAACGCCAATATGGCGCGCTATCATCGCATCGAGGGCTTTGACGAGCAGGGTTTCCACCGCACCGTGGCGGATGCCATGCGCTATGGCTACGGCACCTACGACAACATCATCCTGGATCGCAGCACCAGTGGACTGGCGGTGGCCATCCTGGACCCGTCCGGCCACCCGGTCGCCGCCATCGGCACCACCTACATCACCGGCTGGCTGGATGAGGCAGGCAAACAGCGCTGTCTGGAGCAACTGCAACTGGCTGCCAGCAAGGTGGCGCAGCGTTTGTTCATGGATCTGCCAGCCAGCTGAATACCTTGCGGAATGCCGGACCGCCCAGCCTGAGCTGGCAAGCAGGATTGAAAAATCAATGGGTGCGCAGGATAATCCGTGCTGGGCGATAGCCCGGTTCACAACCGGTTACGGGGTGTAGCTTAGCCTGGTAGAGCGCCACGTTCGGGACGTGGAGGCCGGAGGTTCGAATCCTCTCACCCCGACCATAGCCACGCCTCCCCTAGCGTCAGAACGCCCAGTTACCGCCGATCAGCCAAGTGCCATTTTCCTTGAAGTTCAGTTGGTCCAGCCGGTTCTTCTCGTAGTTGTTGTATTGGATCGAGAACGTAAAAGGCCGCCAGTCACGTCTGCCGAAAGCATAGCTCCAAGTAGCGTTATCGCCGTTCACCGGGATATCGATCGCCGTGTATACATACCAGGGCGCCACCGGTGTCCATTGCATACCCAGCCGCATGGACGGCGCATCCTGCGAGAAAGGTGAGATCAGCGCAGCAAAACTGGAGATGCGTTTCTGCTCCAGCAGTTCAGATCGGAAGTTATAGCTGAGTGAAGCCACCGCGCGCTCTTCTGCCAGCGCCTGGCCGGTCTGGATAGGCCCCCAATTATTGACTTGCAAAGACCAGGTGCCTGGACGCCAGTCGTAATAACCAAACCCCCAGGAGTAGTTGAATTTGTCACCGCTGTCGTTGCGGTATTGCACATCCGCACCCAACCGCACGAACCAGTTCGGCTTGGGCGCCCACAACGCCACGCCACCGTAAGACGGGATGTTACTGCCCGACCGGTAGGCGGTGTAGTAATTACCGGAGAACTTCTTGTTCTCGCTATCGATGGGAACCGAGGCGATGGAAGGGCTGGAACCCGCACTGGGGATAGCGCCTGCCAGGCTGGCAGGAGGTCCACTTTGCATGTCCGGCACGATAGCCAGTTGCTGCAGCTCCTGCGGGCTGCGCTTGCTGACCACCGTAGCAGGTTCGGCCTGGTAGGCTGCCGTCAGCCCATCGCGATAGCCAGCCTGGCGACCCTCAGCCAAGCCAGCTTCGTAACTGGCAGGAGACCAGAAGCGCTGTTTTATGGCGAGGCGCTGCTCAGGGGAGATCAGGTTCTCGCGCCCGGCAACATTCGCTTCCAGCGCCGCATCGCGACGCCCCAGACCGGCTTCGAGCCCACTTAGATACCCTTGACTATAGCCATCTGAAGATCCGAGATCGACTTCGCAGGCTGGCCGCCATTGATAAGGATAGGCGGTGGTCTTTCCGGGGGCAGAAGCTGTGGCCTGACGCAAGCTGCCCGACAAAGGCAGCAGATGCGGATTGACCAGGTCACCATCCTGGCTACGCACCGGGATACATTGACGCCGCAGCTGTTCAGGGCTGGCGATCGCTGTCGCGGAAGCCCTCTCCGGGGCCACCGGCGCAGGGAAGCCCCACTGTGCCAAGCCTAGTTGCCCGGCCGGGAAGGTGGTGGCTGGGGTACGTTTCTCCAAGCGGCCATAGCGGGTTTCGATATCGAACATAGCGCCGTCCTGCAACACGCCGCAGTAGTTCCAGCCAGCGAACAGCCGGTTGATCTCCGGGGTCAGCTGCGGGAAACGTGCGGCAGCTTCGTCCAGGCTGCGCAATACGATATCCAGCGAAGCCAGATACAGCGCATTGTTGTTGCGGTCGTGGAACACATCGTAGGGCAGCTCCATGTCGGCCGTGGTGTGGCGTTCCATCTCCTGCAGCGCAGCGGCCGCCTGCTCTTGCGTACTGGCGCAGTGCAGGGCCTGAGCAGCCTGGATGAACACAGGCGGCGTCTCCTCGGCCTGGGCCAGCGCGCTCAAGGCGCATACCAGTAAGCCCGCCAACCAGCTGGCGGGGGGCAGATACACTACTTTCTCGGAGCGGCGGCGCATAAGTCAGGATTCACACACGCGTTGGCCTGGCCGGTCGGCAGGCAATGATCGGCATAGCGCTTGTCTTCCAGCACCAGTCGGTCGAATTGCAGATGACGCTGGCATTGACGGCAGCCCTCTGCCAGCGGGCCATAGGCACGGTATAGCATGGTCTCCAGAATCACACCGTTGGTGTTGGCAGTGAGCGCCTTGTTATAACCCAGCCCGGTCTCATAGACACCGGAATACCAGCCGTAGTCCGGATCGTAAGCGCTGCGCACATGGTCGATGAGCACCTTGGAATAGAACTCGCGTGGCTTGAACAGGGCCATGCTGATGGCCGCCTTGGTGGATACCGAGCGTAGCTGGCTCATGTCCCGGCCGGTGTCCGTGATGGCCGACCATGGCTTGCCTGCAACGAAGATGGTGTTGTAGACGAACCAGGGGTCACGGTCCACATTGTCTTCGGATACCGCCGTCACCTGACCAGTCTGCTCCCAGCGCTTCTGCTGCACTTTGTAGATGTTATCCACCAGCGGTGACAGCTCGGGATCCAGGCCATTCTCCATGGCGTCCATATAGAAGGACTCGGTCACCACATAGTTGTAAGCGCCCAGGTCCTTGGGGTCGCGCTTGTCATAAGGGATGGTCACCCCATAGATGTCCGTGGCGGTGGCGTGCTTGTTGCGGTAAGTTTTGGAGATGCCGGTATCGAAGCCCAGGCGCGAGAAGATCTTGCCTGCATATTGTTCGTAGCCAAGACGGCCTTCCTGCAGCACCTGGATCTGTTTGCCTTCTCGCGACAGGCCATACATCTCGCCATTCTTGATCAGGCGGCAATATTTCCAGCGCGTCATCACTTGGCGTGCGATCAAACGGTGTTTGGGGTGCATGCAGGACAACACGTTCAACCATTGCGACAAGCGCGCCAGGTCTAGCGTGGACACCCCGATACCATCCTGGGTGGGCTTGTTGTTGTAGTCCGACATCTCGCCGTCCAGCGTGTTGTAGGCTTTGTTGGGCGCTTCTTCATTGAACAGACGCATGGTGTTCAAGGTGGCCAGCAGCGCAGTGATGCGGTCGTCGAACTCCTTCTGGCTGATGAATTCCAGCTCGCGTGCAGTCAGCGTGGCAGCAATCGACGAGCCCGTGTCCCACATGGTGGTGGAGGGATACTGATTGGCCGAATTGACCAGCCCGGTCTTGGCCTGGTAATTCTTCTCAAAATATTTCCAGGCGATGCGCGCCATGTCGAGCTCCTGCTCGGAAAGGATGTTCTTGCGTTTCAGGCAACAGCGCTCGGGGTAGCCGACAAACGGCATCTCATCTTCGGTCAGCGTGGTACTGGACATGGCGTTGGCATTGATCTCGCAAGCGTTCTTGGGCAGGTCGGGGGCGGCCATGGCCAGGCCCGGCAGGCCGAGGCTCAGGGTCAGCAGGGCGGCGCTAAACAGCAGGTGCAGCTTCATCAGTGGAGCGGTTGCAGTGTTCATGGTTATTGCGCCTTTTCTATAATCGTTGTTTGCGCTTGTCGCATCAGCGGGCCGAACTGCCGGTAGCACAAGCTTTCCAGCACGATGGCATTGGTGTTGGCGGTGATGGCTTTGTTGGGCTTGCCACTCGCTTCATACACCCCGGAGTACCACCCCTTGTCCGGGTCATACAGGCTAGCCACCGCCTCTACTAGTTGCTGCGTGTACGGCGTACCGTACAACGCGTGCCAACCGAACGCCGCCTTGGTGCTCAGGCTGCGGAACCTGGAAGCATCCTGACCACTGTCGGTGATGGTCTGCCAGGCTTTGCCGCCGGTATAGACGGTGTTATAGACGAAATACGGCGCCTCATCGATGTTGTCTTCGCTGACCGCGGTGAGTTTGCCGGTGGCCTGATAGCGCTTTTCCTGCACGGCATAGACCCGGTAGGCGAACTCACGCGAGATCTGATCACCGCCGTACTCCAGCCCGTCCAGGATATAAGGCTCGCTGACCACATAGTTATGTGCGATGTACTTGGCGGGATCACGGCTGTCGGTCGGCACCGGGATACCGTAGATGTTCACATAGCTCAGATGCGCACCGTAGTTCATGGCTGTGGAAACATCCTGACCCAGCAGGCCGATGGACTTGGCGGCATATTGCTCGTAACCCAGACGGCCTTCCTGCACCAGCTGCGTCTCGCCGCTATTGGTCAAGGTGGCGCCGAACATCTCGCCTTGCTCGATCAGGGCCGGGAAGGACCAGCGCACCAGCAATTGCTGCACCAGCGCCGTATGCTGCGGGTAATTCCACACCAGCAGGTTCAGCGGCACCAGGATACGGCCGATGTCGATGGCTGACCAGCCTATGCCACGCGCACTGGGCTGGTTGTTGTAGTCCACCATCTGCAAGGTCTGGGTGTTATAGGATTTATTGGGCAGCTTCCCGTCAAACAGCTGCAAGCCCGCCAAGCTCTGCAACAGCTTGGCCACACGGGCATCGAAGGTGGCACGGTCGATCAAGGCCAACCGTTCGGCCGAGATCAGTGCCAGCAGATAAGAAGCGGTATCCCACAACGTGGAGGCAGGGAAGGCATCCGCCGAATTCACCAGCCCAGTCTCCGGCTGGTAGTTGTTCTCGAAATAGCGCCAGGCGATGGCGGCCCAGGCACGCTCTTGCTCGGTCAGCACCGCCGTAGGAGCTAGCAGCGTAACCGGCTGCAGCTTCTGCGGCACCGGGTTATGTGCCTGGGCACTGAAGGCGGGTTGCCATTGTTCCAGCCAGATCACCAGGCTGAAGGCGACGGCCAGCCCGATAAGGAACACGAAGTGGCTACGGGCTCGGATCAGGTTCTGTTTGAAGCTCATGGTAGTCGCGCTTTCGTCATACGGGATCGTTGATATTCATAGGGAACCTAGGCTTGCCTCAGGTCGCCGCGAGTTCGGCCGTGCTCGCCGCTGCAGGCTCAGGCTGCCAGAATGCCGCCAGCACGATACCGCTCAAGGCCACCACATTGTTCATGCCCCAGAACGTGTTCACGATCAGGCCATTCAAGGTGTAATCGGCTGCGAACAGCAGATACTGAAGCCAGGCATACAATAAACCCAGCAGGGTCAGCATGATCATCACGAACTGCGGCATCACCAGATGGAAGAAATTACCCTCCTGACGGTCTTTGGGCGTGGTCGGGAACTTGATCTTCTGACCACGCATCACCGTCCAGATAGCGCGCAGGTTGATCGGAAAGAAAGACAGATAATTGGTCTTGGCCTTATAACTGGAGATCCCCCAATACGCCGCCATGAACGCGATTTCCGTGGCCACCAGGAAAGGCAGGATATGTTTGTAAAAGTCGATGGAGTAGGCACTCACGGGCGCGATCGCGGTAAACAGGTAGACCAAGGGGGCGATCAGGAAGATCAGGTTCCACACCCCGCCCAGATAAGACCATACCGTGGTCAGGTACATCAGCCGCTGCGGCAGGCTAAGGCCAGGACGCATCACCGGATTGTCGTGCACAGCGATGTCCAGGGTACCACCGGCGTACTTGAAGCGCTGGATGGTCCACGACAGCAAGTCTTGGGGTGACAGCATCTTGGACTCCACTTCCGGATGCATCACTGACTTCCATTTACGGTGCGGGTCGGAATGCAGCACGATGGAGGTGTAGATGTCCTCGGAGACGTGAAAGCGGTAAGGCGTCAGCTCTTCTTCCTGCGCCATGCCCTGCCGCAACAGGCCTGCCGTGCTGGTATCAGCCGATTTCTCGCCGGTCAGACGCTGCATCTGCTTGAGTTGCCGCTGTGACTTGCGCTCGACCTCGTCAGCAAAGCCCTTGAGGGCCGCTTCCATCACCGCATCGCGGCGGTGGATGGACCCGGCACCGCAACAGAACGATGCATTGGCCCAGTTGCGGCGGCGCTGGATCAGGTCATAGAACATCTTGGGGTCATTGACGAACGGGTCTTCACCGAGGCGGATCGGGCCGATCAGCCGCTCCACACCACGTCCCAGCCAGTAGCCGGGCCGGCCCAGTCTACGCTGCAGCGCCGCAGGCAGGGGCTTGCCTTCCGGCAGGTCGAAGAACCATTGCGGTGTTTGCACCCAGGCTACGTCTGGGTCACGGAAATAACCCAGCGTGTGTTCGAGTATGGTCGGGAAAGGCCGCGTATCAGCATCGCAGATGACGATGAAATCACCGGAGGTCTGCTCCATGGCGTTACGCATGTTACCGGCCTTGAAGCCGATGTTGTTGCTGCGCGTGAAGTAGCCTACACCCTCCTCGTCCGCCATCTGCTTCATGCTGGGGCGTCGGCCATCGTCGAGTACATAGATGTTGAGTTCGATGGGATGCGGGTAAGTCACGCGCTTGGCATCACGCACACTCAGGCGCACCAGTTCCGGATCTTCATCGTAGGACGGAAAGAACACATCCACCTTGAGCGGGCGCTGCTCTGCCGCTTCATCACGCGTGCATTCGCTGATGAACTGTGGTGGCGGGCGTCTAGGGTAATCCTTGACCTTCCAAAGATTGAACGCGAACAATATCAGGCCGATGTAAGCGCCGGTCTCGGCGATCACCAACGGGATGGCATACCACAGCGCATCGTAGTTAAGCGAGGCGATCCAGCGCCAATGCACATACCAGGCACCGAGCACCAGCGCGATGACGAACAGGAACTGCCACAAAGCCTCCAGCACCGGAGAGTAGGGCAAGGGTGGCTCCGGGCGCCGCTGTTCGAACTGGTCAAAATAAAACGCCATCGCTATGGTTCCTTGCTTGGTTGTCCATCAGCCGCTGGCTGGGGTTGTCTGCTCAGCGCTTCGATCAGGCCGATCAAGGCGGCATTGTAATCAATCGCATATTCATTGGACGCGTAAGCCTGAGCATGGTCGATGTAACTCAACGCGCCAAGGTTCTTGGGGGTGATGCCGTCTTCGCCATGCACAGAAGGGCCACCCACCATGAGGCCAGCGAGTCTAGCATCGCTGTTACGCATGGGGATGTGATTCGGGTGCTGTACCGAGCGCTGTCCGAAACCGGTCACATAGGCCATGGCGAACGGATTGACGCCCAGCAGGTAATCTAGCTGATGTGTGGCTGCACGTAAATATTTTGTGTCCTCGGTAAGCCAGTAGGCGTACACCAGATTGATGCCTTCCTCGGCGATCAGCTTGTTGGACCCCCACACGAACTGTGTGTCGGCCAGGCCATAAGCGTTGCCATCGACGGTACGCAAGGCCCGTTCGGCACGGGCCAGCAACTTCTTGCGGATATGTGCTCGCGCGGCTTTTAGCGGCTCTCCGCTGCTGCGCTGCAACAGATGCCATAAGCCCAGGGAAGACATGTCCTTCCACTCGAACAAGGTATAGTCGGCACGCGGGATATTGCGCTGCAGATAGCCCAAGTACTCGGGGCCAGCGGTAATAAGGTAAAGCTCGCTGGCAGCAGCCAGCCTGTCATCCCGGTCGGTAGCCAGGCTGGGCTCGCGGTCTATGCCGGAGGCTAGGTAGCTACCGGAGCCACCATCATCGGCAGGATGGTAGTCTATGGTCTGGTCTTTGACGGCGGGGATATCCTTTGCGCCGCCTACGCCCTTGCTACCTTGCAGCCATGTCCAGGCACGGGTGGCGGCTTGCAGGCAGCGTGCCGAAAAGACCGGATCGAACCCAGCGTAGACACGCGCCGCCTGTGCCAGCGTGGCGGCGAACTTGCCCGTATCCGGGCTGGAGACCCCATACACCAGTCGCACTTGATCATCCTGGTGCGGCATGACTTCCTTGGGCCATTGCGCTCCTGACAGCTTGCGATACACCGCGCCGTCCTGACGCTGCATGTTCAGCATCCACTCCAGCTCGAACCTGGCTTCATCAAGCAGGTCAGGTACTGCGTTGGCAGATTCCGGGATATCCAGGCGCAAGACGTCGAACCGGTCTGGCGCGGCTTCATACAGGCTGAGCAAGCGACTCACCGTGACGGCGGCGGTGGCGATGTACTTCCCGTAATCACCTGCATCATGCCAGCCACCGTTGGCTGACCAGGCTTGGCCTTGGCGATTGATGCCGTCGTCGCGCGCGATGCGGCCGTCCAGCGGATGGCATACCGGATGCCGCAAGCCGGAGACCGGATCATGGATGGCCGTGTTGCAACGCTGCAAGTAATAACTGCGTAAGGCCGATTTCATCAACGCTGCATAAGGCGAGGCTTCGATGCGGAAGCGGCTGGAACGCAGCGCTCCCTGCACCAGCAGATACTCGCCGGAGGTATTGAGTGCACTGAACTCCACCTGTTGCACCGCAATGCCATGCCCGGCTTTGCGCACCACGCCCGGCGTCAGTCGTGCCAGTTCGATCTGGCTGTGTGCATCCAGCACTAGTACTGGCAAGCTGGGTTGCGGGCTGTTGAGCAAGAGCGCACGTTTATGGCCGTGCGGCGTGTAGCCCAATTGGTTGACTGCGATCGCAGCCCTCGGCACTGACGTGGGGGTAGTCTGCGCCAGCGCTGGTGCTGCGGCAGACAAGCCCGAGATGGCGAGCATGAGCGGGCCCAGCATCCACCTTCTCATGGCGCGCCCTTGTTCCCGGCGGACGGGCTTGACGAGGCAGCCCGGACCGGCGCTTGCACCGCGAAATCCAGGCTGTTGTCGCCCAGCAGGCGACCTGCGTTGCTGACCGTCACACGCAGTTGATATGCACCAGCGGGCAAGCTGGCGAACTGCAAATCAGCCACCGCCGTGCCACTGTCAGCTGGCATGGCCAACGCCCAGCGTTGTTCATGATGTCGCTTTCCGTCACGCCAGAGCGTCGCATGGTAGTCGACCTGAGGATAGCCTTGCCAGCTGTCATTGATGAGCCACAGCCCAAGCTTCACGGCTTCGCCCGTGACATAACGGTCACTGCTCCAGGCGATGCTGGGCAACACCGGCTGGTAGGCTTTTTTCAGCGCCTGATAGCCCAGTTTGGGAGTACGCCAATAGTCCACCACTCCCCAGTTGATAGAGGGCCAGTCTTCATTGAACATGAACTGGAACAAGGCACTGACCGGCGCATAGCGCTGACGTCGATAGGATTCGGTGGCGTACTGGATCACCCTGGCCTGATGCTGCTGGCTGTTGCGTATGAACTGCTCGATGTTGTTGCCTTTCTCCACCTTGGCGATGTTGAAAGTCTCGTGCGGCTGGAAATTATGGAAGCTCCATTTCTGCCAGTGCTGCTCGGTGGTCGGCCATAACTCATCATCGCTGAACATGCGCTTCAGCGCGGCCAGATCGGGCAGCGCCTGGGCGCCGTATTCGGTCACCCAGGGTAGCAAGGGCTTGCCGGCATAATCCTGCCAGCGCCCAAAATACCAGCCCAGCCAGACATGCTCATCGGTAGCGGATTCACGACGCACCACGCGCGTGGGGTCCAGACGGCTCACATCCTCAAACAGCAACTGATCCAGCACCCGGTTCTGATCGGCGCGATAGTTGGGGTATTTGTCACGCATCCATGGCGCATCCCAGGGCGGCTCGTTGTGCATAGTCCAGGACACGATGGATGGGTGTCTGTGGAAATGGTGCACCATGTCGGCGGCCTGGCGGCGGGCTTCCCGCACGAATCCAGCTTCATCACGGTATCCCCATTGCAAGGGAAAATCCTGCATCACCAGCATGCCCAGCCGGTCACAAGCCGCGTAGAACGCCGGCGCTTCGATATGGGCGTGCACCCGGACAGCGTTGATATGCGCCTGCTGCATCAGCTGCAAGTCGCGCTGGTAAGCGGCAGGTGTCATTTCGGCCAGCCACTGGGTGGAAATGTAATTGGTGCCGCGGATGAACAGGCGGCGGCCATTGATCTGCCACTGCAAGGTCTTTGGATCGACCTTCACTTCCCGGAAACCAACTTCAGTGGCGCGCTGCGCGATGAGCCGCCCTTGCGCATGCAAACGCACTTGCACTCGGTAGAGGCGGGGATCACCGTGCCCGGCTGGCCACCACAAGGCGGGCTGCTGCACCGCCACCCGCACGGGCAGGGTCTGCTCACCAGCTTGTATACGGCGCTGCGTGGTGTAACGGTAGCGCCTGGCTTCGAAGCCGACCGGATCGATGACGATCTCGATCTCGACATCACGTGCAGCACGCCCAGCCACGTTGAGCTGCAGCGCAGTGTGCAACTGCCAGCCCCAGTCCTGGCGCGTGGCGAGCGGCGTGATGCCTCGCAGGGAAACCTCGCCATCCAGCTCCAGATGGACCGGCCCCCAGATACCGCCGGTGTTCTGCTCCTGCCCACGCTCGGACCAGGCACCGCCGGGACGGGTATCGTGATGCGACAGCACCCCTTTGATCAGGCGCTTGTTGAGGGACCAGTCGGCAGGCTGCTCCAGCGGGCTGTCCACCAGTACCAGCAACTCGTTCTGGCCGGTGCGCAGATGACGGCGCACCTCGAATTCAAATGGCTGGAAGTAGCCTTCATGCTGGCCGAGATGCTGGCCGTTCAGCCAGACATCGGCACGGTAATCCACGGCAGCGAACACAAGGTGCGCACTGGCATGCTGTAGGGTATCCAACTGAAAGGTCTTGCGGTACCAGGCACGACCGCTGATGTCGTAACCCTGTCGGTACCAGTTGTCCGGCACCTGGATGGCCGTCCAGGATGGTCCGGGGGCAGGCTTGGCGGCTGCCGTGATGGGCACAGGCTGGAACTGCCAACGGCCCCCCAGGTCCAGCCGCTGTGACAGGCCGTCACTGGCAGCGAGCGCCGGGCTGAGCAGCGTCAGGGCAAGGAATGCGAGCCAGCCTAAGCAAGAAGCGCGATGTTTACTCCGTGCCATTCAACAACTTCACCAGCACCAGTCGGTTCATCGTGCCGTCACTGAGGTAATCGACATCATCCACCAGCTGGGTCATCAGACGCAGGCCTCGGCCGCTCTCTTCCAGCAGCATCAGGGTGATGGCATCGTCATCATCCTGTTCCGCCTTGATCTTTTCGAGCTTTTCCGTATTCATGGTCATGCCCGTATCCCAGATTTCAATGACCAGGCGCTGCGCATCAAAACGTCCCAGCACTTGCACGGTATGCCCGTCCTGCAGCTGATACGCATGTTCGACTACGTTATTGACGGCTTCGACGACCGCCAGCTCAAGCTGCATGGTCGCCGCCTCGGACATGCCGGCTTGCTCTGCCAGTTGATGCAACCAGGGCGCGACCAGATGAACGTCATCGTAGCTGCTTTTGATCGAGATTCTGTGACTGTCCATAATGAAGTCGCCTGGTTACTTGTGATTAGGAGGGTCTGCACGCATCAGTGCAGCGATTTCCTGCGCCGTGTCGTGCGGCTTCACCGCGTTTCTGACATCGTCCAGCACGAACCCGATGTCGGCGGCCTGTATATCGATCACGGTGTCATCCATGGGGTCGATGCATTTATTACCGAACACGATCTTGCCTTCGAGATGAGCAAGACCGCTGACCCGCGTGTAGTCCTCGACGATGCAATCCTTGAGCAGAGCGCCAGACTCCACCACACAGTTGGCACCGATCACCAGCGGTCCGACCAGCTTAACGCCGGGCTGGATCTGTGTGCTGCCACCGATATACACGGGCGGTGTGATCTCCACCTGATCGAAATCCACACTGACATTGATGCCGGTATGGACGCCAGGCCGGATCTCGCTACCTGGCATCCTGAAGCCATGCACCTCGCCTTCGAGGATGCTGCGCGTCACGGTCCACACATCCTGCACATTGCCGATGTCCAGCCACTGGAACGGCAGCACGATGCCATAGAAGGCTTTGCCAGCGCTGGCCAGGGCCGGGAACAGCTGACCGCCGATGTCGTACTCCGTCGCAGACGGGATGTAATCCAGCACGTCGGGCTCAAAGATGTAGATCCCGGTGTTGGCCATGTTGGACACGGCCTGCTCGGGTGCGGGTTTTTCCTGGAATTGCAGGATGCGTCCATCGTCATCCAGCTTCACCACGCCATACTTGAACACTTCTTCGGGCGGCACTTCGCGAATGATGATACTGACGATGGCCTTTTTCTCACGGTGGATGCGCAGGGCTTCGGTGAGGTCCAGATCGATCCAGGCATCCCCACACACCACCACGAAGGTCTCATCGAAAAAGCCAGAGAAATCCTGGATCTTCTTCATGCCGCCTGCTGAACCCAGCGGGCAACCGGTGGCCACCCCATCCACGAAGGAGCCCTCGTAGGAATACGCCATCTGCACACCGAACTGCTCTCCGTCACGGAAGTAATCTTCGATGACCGGTGCAAGGTGACTGGTATTGACCATGATCTGGGTCACGCCATGCTGCTTGAGCAAAGCCACGATGTATTCCATCACCGGCTTGCGCACCAATGGGATCATCGGCTTGGGAATGTCATGGGTGATGGGCCGCACCCGTGTTCCCTTGCCCGCCCCCAGTATCATGGCTTTCATGGCCGCTCCCGATCAGCTGTTCAACTTGGCGACAGCATCAGCTTCGCTGGCAACGATCACGAACACCCGGTCCATGCGGGTCAGTTTGAACAACTCGGCCACGATGCCGGTCGCGCCGCATAGCACCAGATCACCACGTGCGCCTACTGTCTTGAGTACCGCCACCACCGCACCCAGCGCACTGCTGTCCATGAACTTGACAGCCGCCAGGTCCAGCACTAGCCGTGTCTTGCCTGCCGCGACCGCATCCACGAAGAACTGCTTGAACTGCACCACCTTGGCCGCATCGAAGCGCTCCTGATTGAAGCTGATACAGCTCACCCCGTCGACCGTTTTTTCATCGAGGAACATAGATATCGTCTCTTTCTAATTTTTGAATGGGTGCACTATCCCCGTTGAATTCCAGGATCAGGCAACTCACATCGTCATTGAATGGTTGGCCCAGACCCCGCCAGTTTTTCACCTGCTCATAGATCGCCTGCTTGCATTGGTCCAGCGCTTGGTGGTGCATGATACGGAACAAGGATTTCAGCTTTTGTTGTCCGAACACCGAATGCTTGGCATTCTCGCAATCGGTCACGCCATCCGAGTAAACGCACAAGCGGTCACCACGCTTCAAGGTCAGTTGGACCGCTTCGTAGCTGGCGTCTTCCACCAGCCCGATCGGGAAACCACCTTCGCCCAGGCATTGTATGTCACGGCCACCTGCTGACATCAGCAAAGGGCACGGATGTCCTGCCTGCACCAGCGCCAGCTCACCAGTGCGCGTGTCGATGATACCGAGCAGCATGGTGAAATACTCGCCAGTATCGGTCTTGCGCATGTAACGGCTGTTATACAGGGTGAGGAAGGAGGTAGCCGTCTCGGACAAATCACCAAAATGGGCCAGCAATTCGGCGATATGGGCAGTAGAGGCCAGCATGTCGTTATGCACGGTGAATGCATGCATGGCCGCTGTCACCCCGTGGCCGGAAACATCCACGGCATAGAACATCACGTGATGCTCGTCCACCTGGAAATAATCCATGATATCGCCGCCTACATGGTTGGAGGCCTCGAAGAACCATTCGAACTGGACATTGCACAATGTCGCTGGAACTGGCAGCAAGGCAACCAGGGTATTGCGTGCTTCGGCAAGCTCCTGCTGCAGTTTGTGGTGTGACTCCGACAGCGAGGCATGCAGATCGGCTTTCAGGCGCATATCGCGCCGCAGGAAGCGGTCTGCGAACAGCAGACTGCTGGCGATGATGATGAACAACACGATCAGCGCCGCTTCAAGCTTCAGGTAATAATCATGTTCGGAAGCACGACGACTTTTTAGCAAGGCAGCTTCGGTCGCCAGCATGCTATCGAACAGCCCAAGGATCTCGGCATCATCAAAGATCAGCGTCTTGGCCTGTGCTGCCTTGATGACTTCGTCCGGGGTAAGCGTGCCACGCAGACTGATGAGCTTGCGATGACTGCTAGTACGGTCACCAATCAGTTGCAGCAGCTTTTCCAGCTCGCCTTGCTGCTGCTGGCTGTCCGACATGAGGGTAGTCAGTTTGACCATGGACTGGTTCAGACCAAGATAAGCCCGGTCATACAGCTTTAGGTATCCTTGTTCGGCGCTGAGCTGGTAGCGCAGGTGATACAAAGACAAGTTATTGAAATGGAATTTCGAATCTGCGATCTGCAGCATCACCTCTTCGGTGTGCGACACCCATTGTGTGCTCTGATTCAGGGATTGCTTGAGCAACAATGCGCCGACCAGCACGGCAAACGAGAGCAGGGTAGGCGCAATCAATATCATCGACACCTTGGTCTCGATATCGATCTGACTAAACCACGATTTGAGCCTGGAGTTGAGTTGCAGGGTGGCCATCTACATCCGTCTTCGATTCAGGTATGCACACCATCAACATAATGGTTGCCATGACGAATCTAACCACATTCCGCAGTTCATTGAACAGCGCCCAGAACAAAAATTGCAGCAAATCTTTACGCCTCAATTGCATGCATACAACAGATATCCCGGTCGTGATGGAACAGGGTGTCAGTCGCGGCGGATGCGGTACATGGCCAGACTACCCAACAGGTTGGGCAGGCGGTGCACCGCCTCACCGTTGGTGATGACGCGCCGCTCCAGCACCTGAATGTGGTGATTGACACAGAATTCGTCAAAATCCTTGATGGTGCACAAGTGCACGTTAGGCGTGTCGTACCACTGGTACGGTAGCTCTTCAGACACTGGCATCTGCCCGGCGATCAGCTGCATACGGTGACGCCAATAGCCGAAATTCGGGAAGGTGACGATGGCTTCACGGCCGACGCGCAACATCTCCTGCACGATGCCCTCGGTATTGCGCATGGCCTGCAAGGTCTGCGACAGGATCACCACATCGAAGGAACGCGCCTCGAAACCGGACAGGCCGGCCTCTAGGTCCATCTGGATCACATTGACGCCGTTGCCCATGGCGGCCAAGCAGTTGGCGTCGTCTTTCTCCACGCCATAGCCACGCACTTCCAGCGATTGCCGCAGGAACTGCAACAGGCTACCGTCACCGCAGCCCAGGTCCAGCACTTTGCCACCAAACGTCATCCAGCCTGCGATGATGGCAAAATCCTGCCTGAACTCGGCGCTATTCAGCGGGCTGGTCATGATGCAACTCCTGTGTCAGCAACGCTGCGCGCAGCGTCATCCGCTGCACTCAGCACCGTCCCCAGATAGGTACGCAGAATGGCGTGGTAATGCGGGTCCGGCATCAGGAACGCATCGTGGCCATGTGCCGCGGTCACTTCGGCATAGCTCACCGATAGCTCGTTATCAAGCAGTGCCTTGACGATCTCGCGTGAACGCGCCGGCGAGAAGCGCCAGTCACTGGTGAAAGACACCACCAGGAATTTGGCTTTGACCCCGGCCAGTGCCGCCGACAGATCACCTCCAAAGGGCAGCGCCGGGTCGAAATAATCCAGCGCGCGCGTCATGCGCAGATAGGTATTGGCGTCGAACTCGCCGGCGAACTTGTCGCCCTGATAGCGCAGGTAGGATTCCATCTCGAATTCCACATCGAAGCCATATTTGATCTTGCCGTCGCGCAGCTTGCGCCCGAACTTGGCGCCCATGGCGTCATCGGACAGATAGGTGATGTGGCCCAGCATGCGCGCGATGCGCAAGCCACGGCGCGGCACCACACCCTGCGCGTAATAATCGCCACCGTAGAACTCCGGATCGGTGATGATGGCCTGCCGCGCCACTTCATTGAAGGCCATGTTCTGCGCGGTGAGGTTGGGGGCCGAGGCGATCACCAGCGCATGGCGCACGCGCTCCGGGTAGGCCAGCGTCCACTGCAGCGCCTGCATGCCACCCAGACTGCCGCCGATGACCGCAGCCAGCTGCGTGATGCCCAGATAATCGGCCAGCCTAGCTTGTGAATTGACCCAGTCCTCCACGGTGACTACCGGGAATGCCGCGCCCCAGGGTTTGCCAGTGGCAGGATTGAGGGTGGCCGGCCCGCTGGAGCCATGACAGCCACCCAGATTGTTGAGGCCGATCACGAAGAATTTATTGGTATCCAGCGGACGCCCCGGGCCGATCAGGTTATCCCACCAGCCCGGATACTTATCATCCTCGCTGTACTTGCCCGCCACATGGTGGTGGCCGGACAAGGCGTGACAGATCATGACCGCATTGGAACGCTCGGCATTCAGAGTGCCATAGGTCTCGTAGACCAGGTCGTATTGCGGCAGGATCTCGCCGCTTTTCAATGCCAGCGGTTCGCTGAAATGAGCGATTTTTGGCGCGACGATGCCGACAGAAGTAGATTCAGACATGCGCGGATTATACTACGCCTTATGCATAGCAAACTCTCGGCCTATCAAGGCATTGCGCCGGTTCTGGCGGCTGGCGTGTACGTTCATGACAGCGCCACCGTCATCGGCGACGTGCATCTTGGAGAAGACGTCTCTATCTGGCCCGGCGTAGTGATCCGTGGCGATGTGAACCATATCCGCATCGGGCGCGGCAGCAACATCCAGGACCTCTCCGTGCTGCACGTCAGCCACAAGAGCGCTGGCGACCCGCAAGGCTCGCCCCTGATCGTAGGCGATCACGTCACAGTGGGGCACAAAGTCATCCTGCACGGCTGCACCATAGAAGATGAATGCCTGATCGGCATGGGCAGCATCGTCATGGACAAAGCGGTCATCGAGAAACAGGTGTTACTGGCGGCGGGCAGCCTGGTGCCGGAAGGCAAGGTGTTGCAAAGCGGGTATCTGTACATGGGCAGCCCGGCGCGGCAGGTGCGCGCCTTGACCGCAGACGAGGTTGCGTATCTGCGCTACTCTGCCGACAATTACATCGCGCTCAAAAACAATCACACGAAATCGACGATACCTTCCTGATGGCCGTGGCGCGATGCGCGCGACCAGCCCAGCAGGCTCTTATTCCTTGCGTGTATAGCGTGCGGTCATAAACTGCTGCCACACGCCGTCTTCTCCCAGGGTGTACGAAGTCAAGCGGCGCTCACCTTCATTGACGAGCTCGATCACGTCACGGTATTGCAGGACCTTGCCTGGCGCAGTGAAATCCGGGCCACTGGTACTCAGTGTCAGGATACGGCCTGTTGTATCCAGCTTTCCTTCGTACACCCACAGATGGCTCATCATGGAGCCTAGCCAGGTACCCACATAGGCTTGCTTGACCGGGTCATACCCCAAGGTCATTTGCATGGTGGCAACACCACCGCCCGGCATCTCGCCCTGCCCAATCAGCTGCACCCAGAAATCGCCCAACATACGGCCGGTTTCCGTACTTTTGAACTGTTGAGCGGCCTGCCCTGGCTCGCACACTGCCTCGGATTCACCTTGCCACTCACCTTGCAACTGCTTCAACCAGTCATGTTCGGGACTAGGCTGCATATCCATACGGCCTCCTAAATGAAATATAGACAGACGTTGTCGAATCTAGCGCTGATTACCGTCATGTTGCGGGCTTGATTGAACAGGAAACATGCTAAGCCCTGAAAGGTGTGATGACAACCATGCCGGGAACGCAGCCAGTGCAACCAGGCCTGATGAGCAGGACGCCAGCGGGCTATCGTTTCAAACTAGGCGTTGCAAACTAGGCGGTTCAAACTCGCCAGCTCAAACCCGCCAGTTCAAAATGAGAAAAAAGCCGTTACAGCGCGAGGTCAACCTGCCTTGCGCAGCGTGAGGTTGATGCGGACATTGCCCAGCAATGGGTGTGAACCGGCCTTGACCGGCAGCACGCCATGGTAGCGCAGCCTGTCTTCCCCACCCCACACCAGCACATCGCCATGCTGCAGCGGCACACGCATGGGTTTGTCGCTGCGGCGGGCACCTCCCCACAGGAACACCGCCGGCAGGCCCAGCGAGACCGACACGATGGGCTGATTGAAATCCTGCTCGTCCCTGTCCTGGTGCAGCCCCATGCGCGCGCCCGGCTGATACTGATTGATGAGGCAGGCATCGGGCACGAAGTCCGCGTAGCCGGCTTGCGCCGCTGCCTGCGTGGCCAGTTGCAACAACACCGCTGGCATAGGCGGCCAGGGCTGGCCAGTGTGCGGATCATGTTCGCTGTAGCGGTAACCGCGCCGGTCACTGATCCAGCCCAGCGCACCGCAACTGCTGGTCAACACCGACATGGGTTGACCGCCGGGCGTGACCATCTGGCGCAGTGGCGCCAGTGCCAGCACATCTGCAATACCCGTCAGCAGGGCGATTTCTTCTGCCAGGGCATAGCCTCGCAGGTGAACACTGCCAGCACCAAGCACCAGCGGTGCTGGCAATTGATCGAATAGGTCAGCAATCATGGGATTTAAGTGTCGGCGATTAGGGGTATTAGAGAATAGTCGCTTAGTCTGCTGGTATCGAAGTAGGTTCTGAATACGTCTGACCAATCTGTTTTAAAAACATACCTATAGATAAATTCATCAGACTATTATCTATATGTTGTGTTTTTAATAGTTGACAGCCACCATACCTTACGCGCTATAGTGGCAACACTACGGTTCCCGGTGCTGTTTCCAGCATCGGATTAAAAGGGAATCCGGAAGCCCTGTATCCATTGCAACTCATGCCCAGCGCATCGGTTGCGCTGCACACAAGGCCAAGCCGGAGCTGCCCCCGCAACTGTGATCGGCGAGCCTGTTGTCCATCTAGCGTCACTGGGAGTGTTGTATAACTTCCGGGAAGACCGACAACCTGCATAGACCCGAGAGCCAGGAGACCTGCCGTGGATTTTCATCAACGTTTGAGGCGGGGTGTCCTCGGCACGGAATTGGCGCGCGCTGTCTACGCAGTGACCGCCGCTTCTTTGTAGTCTCCAGTCGCTGACTTGCTGTGCTGCCGGAGCCGTCCCCCGCCCTTTGACAGGGAGCCCCACATGGACGACACCGTATTTTCCAGCCCGCATGCCGCCACACTGCAAGTCATCCGCCGCAATGGCAGCGTGGTGACCTTCGACGCCGACAAGATCACCCTCGCCTTACATAAAGCCTTCCTTGCCGTGAACGGGCAAAACAAGGTGTCCAGCCATCTGCGTACGCAATTGCAGACGCTGACGCAGACCGTGCTGCAAGCGCTGATGCGCCGCCTGCCTTCCGGTGGCGCGGTGCACATCGAAGATATCCAGGATCAGGTGGAACTCGCGCTGATGCGCTCCGGCGAACACGATGTGGCGCGCGCCTATGTGCTGTATCGCGAGAAGCGCGCGGCCGAACGCAGCCAGCAGCAGGCCGAAATACCCACGTTGCACATGCTGCGCAATGGCCAGCGCCAGCCCTTGCAGCCTGCGCTGCTGATCGCGCTGGTCAGCGACGCCTGCATAGGCCTGGGCGACGCGGTGCAACCCGCCCGCGTGGTGGATCAGGCCCTGCGCGACCTGTACGACGGCATCCCCTTCGACGAAGTACGCCGCGCCCTGATCCTGTCTTCACGCAGCCTCATCGAGCACGAACCCGCCTATAACCAGGTCACTGCGCGTCTGCTGCTGGACCAACTGCGTGCAGAAGTGCTGGGCGAAGCCACCCCGCATGCCGCCATGCACCAGCGTTATGCCGAATACTTCAGCGACTACATCCGCATCGGCGTCAATGCCGAGCTGCTCGACGAACGCCTGGCTCAGTTCGACCTGCAACAGCTGGGGGCTGCGCTGGAGGCCGACCGTGACCTGCAATTTTCTTATCTGGGCCTGCAAACCCTGTATGACCGTTATTTCCTGCACATCGAGGAACGCCGCATCGAGCTGCCGCAAGTGTTCTTCATGCGCGTGGCCATGGGCCTGGCCATCAACGAGATCGACCGCGAAACACGCGCCATCGAGTTCTACCGCGTGCTGTCCAGCTTCGATTTCATGAGCTCCACGCCCACGCTGTTCAACAGCGGCACGCGCCATTCGCAACTGTCCAGCTGCTACCTGACCACGGTCAGCGATGATCTGGACGGCATCTATCAGGGTATCAAGGAGAACGCGCTGCTGCAGAAATTCGCAGGCGGCCTGGGCAATGACTGGACCCCGGTACGTGCGCTGGGCTCGCGCATCAAGGGCACCAATGGCAAGAGTCAGGGCGTGATCCCCTTCCTCAAGGTGGTCAACGACACCGCCGTTGCCGTCAACCAAGGTGGCAAGCGCAAGGGCGCGGTATGTGGCTACCTGGAAACCTGGCATCTGGATCTGGAAGAGTTCCTCGACCTGCGCAAGAACACCGGCGACGACCGCCGCCGCACTCACGACATGAACACTGCCAACTGGATCCCCGATCTGTTCATGCAGCGCGTGCAGGCCAATGCCGACTGGACATTGTTCTCACCCTCCGACGTGCCCGACTTGCATGACCTGTACGGCAAAGCCTTCGAAACCGCATATACCCACTATGAGCGCCGTGCCGACAATGGCGAGATCAAGCTGTTCAAACGCGTACCGGCCGTGCAGCTGTGGCGCAAGATGCTGTCCATGCTGTTCGAGACCGGCCATCCGTGGATCACCTTCAAAGACCCATGCAACATCCGCTCGCCGCAGCAACACGTGGGCGTGGTGCATAGCTCCAACCTGTGCACCGAGATCACCCTGAACACCTCGGACACCGAGATCGCCGTGTGCAACCTGGGCTCGGTCAACCTGCTGGCCCACCTCAAGGCCGAAGGCGAAAGCTACGTGCTGGATCAGGACAAACTGGCCGCCACCATCCGAGTGGCGATGCGCATGCTGGACAATGTGGTGGATATCAACTTCTACGCCGTGGGCAAGGCACGCAACGCCAACTACCGTCATCGCCCGGTGGGTCTGGGCATCATGGGCTTCCAGAACGCCTTGCATGCCATGCGCGTAGCCTACGCCTCGCAAGCCGCGGTGGAGTTCGCAGACCGCGCCATGGAAGCGGTGTGCTACCACGCCTACCTGGCCTCCACCTATCTGGCCGAAGAGCGCGGCGCCTATTCCAGCTTCAAGGGCAGCCTGTGGGATCAGGGCATCCTGCCGCTGGACACACTGAACCTGTTGTCCGATGCACGCGGCGGTGCCGTGGAGGTGGACCGTACCGCAACGCTGGACTGGGATGCCCTGCGCAGCCGCATCCAGCAAGTCGGCATGCGCAACTCCAACTGCGTCGCCATCGCGCCAACCGCCACCATCTCCAACATCGTCGGCGTGTCGGCCAGCATCGAGCCGGAATACCAGAACCTGTACGTCAAATCCAACCTGTCCGGCGAGTTCACCGTGGTGAATGAACAACTGGTGCGGGACCTGAAAGCGCGCGGCCTGTGGGATGACGTGATGATCTCCGACCTCAAGTATTACGACGGCTCGCTGGCGGCCATCGCGCGCGTACCGGCCGAGCTCAAGCAACTGTATGCCACGGCCTTCGAGGTGGATCCGGTATGGCTGGTGGAAGCCGCTGCGCGCCGCCAGAAGTGGATCGATCAGGCGCAATCGCTGAACCTTTACTTCGCAGCCCCGTCCGGCAAAAAACTCAACGACGTCTACATGCTGGCCTGGTTGCGTGGCCTCAAAACCACCTACTACCTGCGCTCGCTGGGGGCCACGGCGGCCGAGAAATCGACCGGCCAGGGCGGCGAACTGAATGCAGTGTCGTCATCGGTGACGGCACCCGCAGAAGCCGAGCCTAAACAGTGTTTGATTGACAACCCGGAGTGCGAAGCCTGCCAGTAATGCGAACGGGTAAGCCGCGCTGAACACCCTGGCCGTCATTCCCGCGCAGGCGGGAATCCAGGCAAGTCTGAAAAGCAGACGGCGCTTGAGACTAATCGCTCGTTACACCTACTTCGTTAATAGGACTGGATTCCCGCCTGCGCGGGAATGACGAAGTGGTTGCAAGGAGGGTCAGGGTTTGCAATATCGAGAATTTAGAACAACGGTTTGCCACAACAAATACCGCAAACTTTACAAAGAACAGGAAACCAATATGTTGAATTTTGAAGAAGCCATCATCACCGCCCCTCCGGCCTCGCCGCTGGAAAAAGCACCTGAGTTGCCCCTGGCGCCGCTAACATCCGTGCCGCCAACGCCGCTAGTCGCCGCCAACCAGCCCTCCGCCAGCGGCCGTGTGAATGCCAACGACAAGCGCATCATCAACGGCCAGACCGATGTGAATCAGCTGGTGCCGTTCAAATACCACTGGGCCTGGGACAAATATCTGGCGGGCTGCGCCAACCACTGGATGCCGCAGGAGGTATCCATGAGTCGCGACATCGCGCAGTGGAAGGACAGCACCGCGCTGAGCGCCGACGAGCGCCTGATCGTGAAGCGCAATCTGGGCTTTTTCGTCACCGCTGATTCGCTGGCCGCCAACAACATCGTGCTGGGCACCTACCGCCACATCACCGCGCCCGAATGCCGTCAGTATCTGTTGCGTCAGGCGTTTGAAGAGGCCATCCACACCCATGCCTATCAGTACATCGTGGAAAGTCTGGGGCTGGACGAGAGCGAGATCTTCAACGCCTATCAGGAGATCCCCAGCATACGTGCCAAGGATGATTTCCTGATCCCGTTCATCAACACGCTGACCGACCCCGAGTTCAAGACCGGCACGCAGCACAGCGACCAGCAACTGCTACGCTCGCTGATCGTGTTCGCCTGCATGATGGAAGGCCTGTTCTTCTACGTGGGCTTTGTACAGATTTTGGCACTGGGCCGCCAGAACAAGATGCCAGGGGCCGCCGAGCAGTATCAATACATCCTGCGCGACGAATCCATGCACTGCAATTTCGGTATCGACCTCATCAACACGCTCAAGCAGGAGAACCCGGCGCTATGGACGCCTGCCTTCCGTGAGGAGGTTCGCGGCCTGATGCAGCAAGCGGTGGAACTGGAATACCGCTACGCCGAAGACACCATGCCGCGCGGCGTGCTGGGCCTGAACGCGGGCATGTTCAAGGAATACCTGCGCTTCATCGCCAACCGCCGTTTGCAGCAGATCGGCATCGACGCCTTGTATCCGGGCGCCAGCAACCCGTTCCCGTGGATGAGTGAGGT
Organism: Methylobacillus flagellatus; assembly: GCF_005502435.1. Classification (GTDB taxonomy): domain Bacteria; phylum Pseudomonadota; class Gammaproteobacteria; order Burkholderiales; family Methylophilaceae; genus Pseudomethylobacillus; species Pseudomethylobacillus flagellatus_A. The sequence continues at coordinate 161,527 of NZ_SCOU01000003.1, read as the reverse complement.
GATCGACCTCAAGAAGGAGAAGAACTTCTTTGAGACCCGGGTCACCGAGTATCAAACGGGCGGAGCGTTAAGCTGGGATTAAAAGCGGAGATGCGCCAAGCCGCCATTGGCTAAGCCTTCATTGGATAATCGGTCATTGAGCGCGCGCCAACTCCACAAACGCGTGCAGGTAGTCGATGCCAGCATCGGCTTCCCGCACGCCCAGAAAGATCTGCTTGGCGATGCCGGCCTGGCCCAGCCGGATGGCGCGCACATTCAGCTTGGCCGCGTATTCCTCCACCAGCCAGCGCGGCAAGGCCGCCACGCCGCGACCACTGGCCACCATCTGCAGCATGATGTCCGTGGTTTCGATCGGCTTGTGCCGCCTGGGGCTGATGCCGGCCGGCATGAGGAATTGCGTGTAGATATCGAGCCGGTCTATGGCCACCGGGTAGGTTATCAGCACTTCATCCAGCAGCTGTTCGGGCTGCACATAAACCGCATCGCGCAAGGCATGCTCAGGGCCGACCACCAGCACCTGCTCGTAATCGAACACCGGCTCGAACAGCAGGCCGCTTCTGTACAGCGGGTCCGGCGTGACGAGGATATCGATGTCATAGCCGAACAGCGCCCCCAGGCCACCAAACTGGAATTTCTGCTTCACATCCACATCCACGCTCGGCCAGGCCGCCAGGTAAGGCGAGACGATCTTGAGCAGCCACTGGTAGCAGGGGTGGCATTCCATGCCGATGCGCAAGGCCCCACATTCACCGCGTGCGAATTGCTTGAGGCGCTCTTCCGCGTGGCTCAGTTGCGGCACCAGCCGGTTGGCCACTGCCAGCAGATATTCACCCGCCTGGGTGGGGTGCAGGCTGCGGCCCTCCCGGCGCCAGATGGCCACGCCTAACTGGTCTTCCAGCTTGCGCATGGTGTGACTCAGCGCCGATTGGGTCAGATGCAAACGCTCGGCGGCCGCCGTCAGCGAGCCGTGCTGATCCACCTCGCGAATGATGGCCAGATGCATGCGTTCCAGTATCGCCATATCCATCCTTGATGAAAAATATTCATTGATAGATGAAACAATACCATTTTTATTCATTGGAATAGCACTCTACGATAGCGCTACTCAAAACCACTCAAAAAATACAAGCGAAGGAAAACAGCATGGCACACACCCATAACCTCGGCTTCCCGCGCATCGGGGCCAAGCGCGAGTTGAAGTTCGCGCTCGAATCCTATTGGAACGGGCAATCTTCGCGCGAGGAACTCAAATCAGTAGGCGCTGCACTGCGCCGCAAGCACTGGCAGGAACAGTCGGCACTGCACCTGACGCCCGTGGGCGATTTCGCCTTTTACGATCAGGTGCTGGACATGAGCTTCACGCTGGGCAATCTGCCTGAACGCGTGCGCGATTTTCATGGCGACCCGCTGGACAACTACTTCCGCGTGGCGCGCGGCCGCTCTGCGCAGCCTTCAGAAGCGCATGACCATTGCTGCCATGGCGTTGCGGCGGGCGAAATGACCAAGTGGTTCGATACCAATTACCACTACATCGTGCCCGAATTCAGCACCAGCACCGCGTTCCAGCTGGATGCCAGCCGCCTGCTGGAACAACTGGCCGAAGCGCGGGCGCTGGGCGTCAAAGCCAAGCCTGTGATCATAGGCCCGCTCACTTATCTGGCCATCGGTAAAACCAAGGATAGTTCCGAAAAGCTGACGCTGCTGGAGCGCCTGTTGCCGGTCTACGTGGAACTGCTCGCCACACTGGCTGCACAAGGCGCGGAATGGGTGCAGATCGACGAGCCCATCCTGGTGACGGAGCTGGATGCCAGCTGGCAGCAGGCGTTCACGCGTGCTTATCAGGTGCTGGGCGCCAGCAAGGTCAAGCTGCTGCTGGCCACTTACTTTGGCGAACTGCGCGACAACCTGCCGCTGCTGGCCAGCCTGCCGGTGCAGGGGGTGCACATCGACGCCATCAACGCACGGCAGGAAGTGGACGCGCTGCTCGCCCAACTGCCAACCGAGCGCGTGCTGTCGCTGGGAGTGATCAATGGCCGCAACATCTGGAAGACCGACTTGAACGCCACGCTGGACTGGCTGGAACCGCTGGCCCAGCGCTTGGGCGACCGGCTGTGGATCGCCCCCTCATGCTCTTTGCTGCATGTGCCGGTGGATCTCGATAGCGAGCACACGCTGGATGGCGAGATCAAATCCTGGCTGGCGTTTGCAAAACAGAAACTGGAGGAGCTGCAGGTGCTGGCCAGCGCGCTGAATCAAGGCCGTGCCGCCGTGAAACAAGCCCTTGCCGCCAACCGCGCCGCCATCGAAGCGCGCCGCAATTCGGCACGCGTGCACAACCCGGTCGTGAAAGCCGCCATTGCCGAAATAAGCCCTCAATTGGGTGAGCGCAACAGTGCGTATGCTCAGCGCGCCGCCCGGCAGGCCGCCTTGCTGAAGCTGCCCAGGTTCCCCACCACCACCATAGGCTCGTTCCCGCAGACCGCCGAGATCCGTCAGGCGCGCCGCCGCTTCAAGGCAGGCGAGATCGACGAAGCGGCCTACAACGCCGCCATGCGCGCAGAGATCGTGCACAGCGTGCGCGAACAGGAGGCCCTGGGGCTGGATGTGCTGGTGCATGGCGAAGCCGAGCGCAACGACATGGTGGAATACTTCGGTGAACAGCTGGAAGGCTACGCCTTCAGTCAGTTCGGCTGGGTGCAATCGTACGGCTCGCGCTGCGTGAAACCGCCCATCCTGTATGGCGACATCAGCCGCCCCAAGGCCATGACCGTGCACTGGACCCGCTTCGCACAAGCGCTCACCGACAAGCCGATGAAAGGCATGCTCACCGGCCCGGTCACCATCCTGAACTGGTCCTTCGTGCGCGACGACCAGCCGCGCTGGGTGTCCTGTTACCAGCTGGCGCTGGCCATCCGCGCCGAAGTGCTGGATCTGGAAAAGGCCGGTGTACGCGTGATCCAGATCGACGAAGCCGCCCTGCGTGAAGGCCTGCCGCTACGCAGATCGGAATGGCAGCACTATCTGGAGTGGGCCGTCACTTCGTTCCGCATCAGCGCCAATGGTGTGGGCGACGCCACGCAGATCCACACCCACATGTGCTATTCGGAGTTCAATGACATCATCGCCGCCATCGCCGATATGGATGCCGACGTGATCACCATCGAGACTTCGCGTTCGGATATGGAGCTGCTGGACGCCTTCGAGCACTTCAACTACCCGAACGAGATCGGGCCGGGCGTGTATGACATCCACTCGCCCAACATCCCCAGCGAAGCGCACATCGTGCAACTGATGCAGAAAGCCGCCGAGCGCATCCCGGCCGAACGCCTGTGGGTGAACCCGGACTGCGGCCTGAAAACCCGGCAATGGGATGAAGTGATCCCGGCGCTGCGTAATATGGTGACCGCCGCGCAAAGGCTGCGTGAAACGCTGGCGTAAACGCGAACAGAAGTGTCAAAAACAAGGCCCTGATTTCAGCGCGACTAGCTAAATACTAGCGCTGAAGGCAGGGCCTTGTTCTGTTGGGCATCGCAAGTTTTTGGCAATGAGCTTTTGAGCTAGCAGGCGCATTTAGTGTTCTGTTTATTCCAAAAATAACAGCCGTTACTTATGGGTATTACGTAGATTGATGATGATAAACTTCAGTAAATAATTAATAGCTGCCTTATACAACCAGCCCACCAACACCATCGGCGTTCAGCTTTGGTATTACCCGTAAGTGGTAAGTGATTGAGGCCAGTTTCGAGGTAGTCTCACTCTGCTCAATTGATTGATTTATCGGGGGTAAAAAATGATGCACCCTGCTTCATGGCCTGACCAAACAATTGTTGCCATACATAAGGTCAAGCTGAAAAAGCCTGCCCCAGCACCTAGTAGTCAATTGCAATAGGCTTGCAGCGAGCACGGTTTATGACTAAATCAGAAGCACAAACTCGATCAGAACTGATTGATGAGCAACTCGCCCAATCCGGGTGGAACGTCAAAGACCCAACTCAGGTTGTCGAAGAATTTGACATTCTGACCGCTTTACCCGAAGGCGTGGCTGAACCACGCACCCCGTATGAAGGGCACCAGTTTAGTGACTACGTTCTGCTCGGAAAAGACCGCAAACCACTGGCCGTCATCGAAGCTAAAAAATCCAGTCGTGATGCGGCCATTGGCCGAGAGCAGGCTAAGCAGTACTGCTACAACATCCAGACGCAGCTAGGCAGTGAGCTGCCATTCTGTTTCTACACTAATGGTCATGAAACCTATTTTTGGGATCTGGAAAATGCCCCGCCACGCAAGGTCATCGGCTTCCCCACACGCGACGATTTGGAACGCTTTGCCTACATCCGTCGCAATCGCAAACCACTGACACAAGAGTTCATCAACACCTCGATCGCCGGCCGTGATTACCAGATTCGTGCTATTCGCTCCGTACTCGAAGGTATCGAACAGAAAAAGCGCAACTTTTTACTGGTAATGGCTACCGGCACTGGCAAAACTCGCACCTGCATTGCCATGGTTGACGCCTTGATGCGCGCTGGCCATGCCGAGAAAGTGCTATTCCTGGTTGACCGGATTGCGCTACGTGAACAAGCGCTGGCCGCCTTCAAAGAACATCTCCCGAACGAGCCACGCTGGCCAAACTTGGGGGAAAAGCTGCTTGCCACAGATCGGCGCATCTACGTTGCCACCTATCCCACGATGCTCAACATCATTCGGGACGAAACACAGCGGCTGTCGCCACACTTCTTCGATTTGATCGTCGTCGATGAGAGCCACCGTTCCATCTATAACACCTTCGGCGAAGTGCTCGATTATTTCAAAACCATCACCCTGGGTTTGACAGCCACGCCGACTGACATCATCGATCACAATACCTTTCAGCTGTTCCACTGCGAAGACGGCTTGCCGACTTTTGCCTATACCTTTGAAGAGGCCGTGAACAACGTGCCACCTTACCTCTGCAACTTCCAGGTCATGAAAATCCAGACCAAGTTCCAGATGGAAGGTATCAGCAAGCGAACCATTTCGCTGGAAGACCAGAAGAAGCTGATCTTGCAAGGCAAAGAGGTCGAAGAAATCAACTTCGAAGGTTCGCAGCTTGAAAAGCAGGTAATCAACAAGGGTACCAACACCCTGATCGTCCGCGAGTTCATGGAAGAAGCCATCAAGGACGCCAACGGCGTACTGCCCGGCAAAACCATCTTCTTCTGCGCCACCAAGGCCCACGCACGCCGTATGGAAGAAATCTTCGACAAGCTCTACCCCCAGTACCACGGCGAGTTGGCCAAGGTGCTGGTGTCGGACGATCCTCGCGTTTATGGCAAGGGCGGCCTGCTCGATCAATTTACCAACAACGACATGCCGCGCATCGCCATCAGCGTAGACATGCTTGATACCGGCATTGACGTACGTGAAATCGTCAACCTCGTGTTCGCCAAGCCGGTCTATTCCTATACCAAGTTCTGGCAAATGGTCGGGCGCGGCACGCGCTTGCTGGAAACCAACAAACCCAAGCCCTGGTGCCTTGAAAAAGACGTGTTCCTGATCCTGGACTGCTGGGACAACTTCGAATACTTCAAGCTCAACCCCAAGGGCAAGGAGCTCAAGCCACAATTGCCACTGCCCGTGCGGCTAGTGGGTCTAAGACTGGACAAAATCGAGAAAGCTAACGACGCTGGCCATGCCGACATCGCTACCCGCGAAATCGCCAAACTGCGGCTGCAGATTACTGCGTTACCCAAAGCGTCGATAGTGATTAAAGAAGCTGCTGTTGGGCTGGCAAGGCTGGAAGATGAAAACTTCTGGATCAGCTTAAGTCATGACAGAGTTGAATTCCTACGCGCGGAGATCAAACCACTGTTCCGCACCGTCTCGGATGCCGACTTCAAGGCTATGCGTTTCGAACGTGACCTACTCGAATATTCGCTGTCGGCCCTGAACGAAGACAAGGAGCAAGCCGAAACCCTCAAAGAAGGCATCGTTGAACAGATCAGTGAATTACCCCTCTCCGTCAGTTTTGTAAAATTGGAAGAAGTGCTGATCCGCGCTGCGCAAACCAGCCACTACTGGGGTAAAGCAGATGAAGACGCCTTGGATGAACTGGTGACCAAACTTGGCCCGTTGATGAAATTCCGGGAACAGAACACAGGGCAGGTGCAAACCCACTTGGATCTGGCTGACGAGCTGCATAAGAAAGAATGGGTGGAGTTCGGCCCTCAGCACGAAGCCGTGAGCATCAGCCATTACCGAGAAATGGTAGAGACACTGATTGCCGAACTCACCGAGCACAACGAGGTGCTGCAAAAAATTAAAACTGGTGAGCCGGTAAGCGCAGACGAGGCAAACCAACTCGCCGAACTGCTGCACGAAGAACACCCCCACATCACGGAAACCCTGTTGCAGCAGGTTTATCAAAACCGCAAGGCGCGTTTCATTCAATTTATCCGCCACATTGTTGGTATTGAAGTACTGAAAAGCTTCCCTGATCAAGTCAGTACAGCATTTGATCATTTCGTCCGCGCCCACACTACTTTATCCAGTCGGCAGTTGGAATTCCTCAACCTGTTGAAAAACTTCATCATCGAACGAGAGAAGGTGGAAAAGAAAGACCTGATCAACGCGCCGTTCACCGTCATTCACCCGCAGGGCATACGCGGTGTATTCAGCCCGGCTGAAATCAATGAAATTCTGCAACTCACAGAGCGACTGGCCGCGTAATTGCTGAGCAGAAACAACCAGGAGGCCTCATGGAATCAAACACCATCCAACTGATGAAAAGCCATTTCGATGCCTTGAGTCAAACTATCCCTGAAGATGGGGTTGAATTCTGGTTTGCCCGTGACCTGATGGAGCCACTTGGTTACGCCCGCTGGGAAAACTTCCAGACCGCCATCCGGCGAGCCATCGAGTCATGCGAAACAACCGGCTATTCGGCAGAGGATCATTTTCGTGGCGTCACGAAAATGATCGAAATCGGCAAGGGCGGGCAGCGGCCTATCGACGATTTCATGCTAACCCGCTATGCCTGCTACCTCATCGCCCAGAACGGTGATCCGCGTAAGGAGCCGATTGCCTTTGCCCAGAGCTACTTCGCCACCCAGACGCGCAAACAGGAGCTGATCGAAGATCGCATGCGACTGCAAGCAAGGCTGGACGCCCGCGAGCGCCTGAGAGAATCAGAAAAAAACCTGTCACAAAACCTCTATGAACGCGGCGTTGACGACACAGGATTTGGCCGTATCCGTTCCAGAGGCGATGCGGCACTGTTTGGAGGCCACACCACGCAGGCCATGAAAGATCGTTTTGGCATTACCCAAACCCGTCCACTAGCTGACTTTCTACCCACCCTGACCATCGCAGCAAAAAACCTGGCCACGGAAATGACCAACCACAATGTAAGCCAGGACAACTTGCAGGGCGAACAGGCCATCACCCGCGAACACGTGCAGAACAACCAAAGCGTGCGCGCCATGCTTGATCAGCGCGGCATCAAGCCAGAAGCATTACCACCTGAAGAAGACATCAAAAAACTGGAACGGCGCGTTAAAGCCGAGGAAAAGAAGCTTGTAAAACGCGCCGGCAAACTCCCGGCTCCAAAAAACTAAAAACAACCATAAGAAATAGATCACCCCATGCTGCAAAACAACCCCGAACTTAGAAGCAAAATCAACCAGCTCTGGAACAAATTCTGGAGCGGCGGCATCAGCAACCCGCTCACTGCCATTGAGCAGATCACTTACCTGCTGTTCATGAAGCGGCTGGACGAACTGGACCAGAAACGGCAGGCCGATGCCGAATGGACCGAGGAGAATTACACCTCCAAATTCGAAGGCAGCTGGATTCCACTTGAGTATCGTGCACGCCGCGACGCTAGCGATAGCGATAGCGATAGCGATAGCGATAGCGATAGCGATAGCGATAGCGATGCAGATTGGCAAAGAAAACTGGAAGACGAAAAAAAGTTTGCCATCGACAAGCGCACGCTGCGCTGGAGCGAATTCAAGCGCATGCAGGCCGAAGAAATGCTGCAGCATGTGCAGGGCAGGGTATTCCCGTTCCTGAAGGACCTGAACGGATCAGAATCCAACTTCACCCACCACATGAAGAACGCGGTCTTCATCATCCCCAAGCCAGCGCTGCTGGTAGAAGCGGTGAAGACCATAGACGACATCTTCGAGGTGATGGAGCGCGACTCACGCGAAAACGGCCAGGCATTTCAGGACATTCAGGGCGATGTGTATGAAATGCTGCTGTCCGAGATCGCCACTGCGGGCAAGAACGGCCAGTTTCGCACCCCGCGCCACATCATCAAGCTGATGGCAGATCTGGTACAGCCGCAACTAGGCCACAAAATTGCTGACCCAGCCTGCGGTTCCGGCGGCTTCCTGCTTGGCGTTTACCAATACATTGTTACGCAACTCGCTATCAAGGTAGGCACCAAAGACCTCACACCCGATGAAGATGGTTTTGTGCGCACCTCAGTCGCTGCCGCATTGACAGAAAAAGCGCAGAACATCCTTCAAGACTCCCTGTACGGCTACGACATTGACGCCACCATGGTGCGCCTGGGGCTGATGAACCTGATGATGCACGGCATCGACGAACCGCACATCGACTACAAGGACACCCTCAGCAAAAGCTACACCGAGGAATCCGAATACGACATTGTGATGGCCAACCCGCCCTTTACCGGCAGCATCGACAAGGGCGACATCAACGAAAACCTGCAACTGGGCACCACCAAGACCGAGCTGCTGTTTGTCGAGAACATCTATCGCCTGCTGAAGAAAGGCGGCACCGCTTGCGTGATCGTGCCGCAGGGCGTGCTATTTGGTTCTGGCGGCGCGTTCAAAGCGCTGCGCCAGTTGCTGGTGGAGCGCTGCGACCTCAAAGCCATCATCACCCTGCCCAGTGGTGTGTTCAAACCCTATGCAGGGGTCAGCACTGCCATTCTGTTGTTCACCAAGGTCTGGGGGCCGAAAGACAAGATCATCCAGCCCGCCACCGAGTACGTCTGGTTTTTTGAGATGGCCGCCGACGGCTATTCGCTGGACGACAAACGTAGCAAACAGGATGGCAACGGTGACCTGCAAGACATCGTTGCCAAATACCACGCCCGCAACCCGGCCACAGACACCGACCGCACGGCCAAGTGCTTCATGGTGCCCCGAACCGAGATTGCGGATGAAAAGAACAACTTTGACCTTTCACTGTCCCGTTACAAAACCGATGTGTTCGAGGAAGTGCGCTACGACGCGCCGGGTGTGATTCTGGATCGGCTGATTCAGGCCGAGGTGGGTGAAGTGGACGAGACCGAGCTGGCCAAGGTGCAGAGTGGCATCGTGCGAGAGCTGCTGGAATTGAAAGGAATGGTTGGATGACTCTAGAAAATATTCCCTTTGAGTTCGCCGTTCGGTCGCGCGGCTCTGGCGCACAAGGCCTACCTCAATCCGAATGGACCGCCTACGGTCAGTATCCAGTGATTGGACAAGGGGCAGACTTCATAGAGGGATGGACAAACAGGAAAGATCTATTGATAAGCCCGAGCCCATCACTCGTGCTCTACGGTGGCCACACGCGCCGCGCAAAATACGTTGATTTCCCTTTCGTACTCGGCCCGAACGTAAAGGTCCTTGAAGCTATAGACAAGGCGGCGCTTGATCATCGTTATCTGTTCTATTTTCTTTCTGGGCTTCGGGTAAAGAGCCGTGGCTATGCCGACCATTTTCCTGAAGTAAAGCGCAGATCGATACCTCTGCTGCCTCTCAATGACCAAGTCCGCACCGCCCATCTACTCGGCAAAGTGGAAAGACTAATCTCCCAGCGCAAGGAACACTTGCAACAACTCGACGACCTGCTCAAGAGCGTGTTTCTAGAGATGTTCGGTGACCCGGTGCGGAATGATAAGGGCTGGGACACCGAGCCATTTAGCCAAGTTGGAAAGTTTACGAGTGGCGGCACCCCGAGTAAAAGTCGAGATGATTTCTGGATTGGTGAGTATCCATGGGTTAGTCCAAAAGATATGAAAGTACCAAAAATCTTCGATTCGGAAGATCACATTTCGGCGAAGGTTTTTGACGAAACATCGCTCAAACTCATCACCCCTGGACATTTGCTGATCGTAGTTAGGGGGATGATTCTTGCGCACTCCTTTCCTGCTGCAATAAACATGGTCGATGTTGCAATCAATCAGGACATGAAAGCGATAAAGCTGAAAAGCAACCTGCGAACTACTTATGTTTTCCACTGTTTAAATGCTCTAAAAAGGCAGATTCTCAAACTCATAACAACTGCAGGCCACGGCACTAAAAAGTTCGACTCCGATGTGATGGTGAAGCTACTAATTCCTGTTCCTCCGCTAGAGATACAAGACAACTTTCTGTTGATTGCTCATAAGGTGGAGCAGACCAAATACTGCTACCAGCAAAGCCTAAATGATCTTGAAACCCTCTATGGTTCACTCAGCCAACAGGCCTTTAAGGGCAAACTTGATCTGTCACGAATGGTGCTGACTTCGGAAATCACGGCAAGGAAGCTAAGCAATGAATAAGTTAAAAGTTGATCTAAGAAACTGCTATGGCATTCAAACGCTGAATCATGAATTTGATTTCAACATAGGAAATCCTGATAAGCCAAAAGCAAAGGCTTATGCCATTTATGCGCCAAATGGGTTGATGAAATCGTCTTTTGCGAAAACATTTGAGATGCTTTCTAAAGGAGATATACCAACAGAAGAGCGTTACAACCGCGCGGCAACTCACGTGGTTGAAGCGGATGGCACTGCACTTCCGAAGGAGATGATTTATGTACTGAAATCAGAAATTGATATCAGCATCGACAGTCCTGCCATCACGAATGTTCTCGTAAATCCTGCGCACAAGGCCAGATACGATGAGCTACTCGTTAATCTCGAGAGACTGAAAGACAAGCTTATTGGGTCACTTCAAAAATCATCAAAAGTTAAAACCACAGATGTCGAGAATAAACTTCTAGACGACTGGCATTTAAGTAATTTCCCCGCCTGCATAGAAACAATCAAAGCGACCGTGATTGAGGAGGATTTAAGTCCTTATGAATATGCGACCATTTTCGACCCGAAAGCTATCGAAGTTCTAAAAAGTCAGGAATTTATAACAAAAGCGAGTGAGTTCAATAAACGCTATCAAGAGCTGTTTAATCAGGCAGGAACGATTTACCAAAAAGGTGTTTTTAATCCAACGAAAGCAGAGACCTCATTTGCAGCACTGCACAAACATGGATTCTTTGCTGGCGGACACCGCGTTCACCTACGAGGTGAAGAAGCATCCATCAACAAGGTAGAACTTGATCAAAAGCTGCAAGCCATCCATGCGATAATTGATGGGGATGCTTCGCTTAAAAAGCTGCGCGCTAGTCTAGCTAAAAACGCCCAAACCCAAGGCTTAACCGATCTCATCGAAAATCTTTCGCCAGTTCATGTTGAGTTTCTTCTTGAAAAACTCATGCCTGAAAATCAGGCTGAATTTCGCAAGGCTCTCTGGGCTTACTATATCCAGAACACTACTGATGCAATGACTTATTTGGCATCGTATTCCACAAGCAAAGATGAAATAGAGCAGATTGAAGCAAGCGCTGCACAGGCTGTTCCTAGATGGTCGATGGCTGTCGATCTTTTTAATGACCGGTTTGTGGATATGCCGTTTTCTCTTTCTGTTGCAAATCAGGCACAAGCTGCACTTGGCAAAGACAATGCCAAGCTCAAGTTCACCTTCTGCGACGGAAACGACTCAGTCGAATGGTTACGATCTGAAATTAAAACCTTAAGCCAAGGCGAAAAACGCGCGCTCTATCTTTTGAATTTTATTTTTGAGGTTGAGTCTCGAAAGTTAACAAATCAAGAAACGCTTTTTATACTTGATGATGTTGCCGACTCTTTCGACTATAAAAACAAGCATGCCATCCTTCAGTACTTGGATGACATCTGCAAAATAGACAATTTTTACCAGATCATCCTGACTCATAACTTTGATTTTTTCAGAACGCTTAACAGTAACTTTGTCCCGTACGACAGATGCCTCATGGCCAACAAGAACGTTGGCTCTATAACTCTCGAAAAAGCGGATGGCGTCAAAAACTATTTCATTGGAAAAATGAAAGACAAGGTGGCCATAAGCGACCGGATTCTCTGTGCAACAATTCCATTCACTCGCAATCTGATTGAATACACGAAAGGTGAGGCAGATTCGGACTACCGAAAACTAACCAGCTTGCTACACTGGAAAAACGATACCGATCAAGTTACCGTTGGCAACTATCTAGGCATTTACAATGCGGTTTTTGGCAGCGCGCACCCCACAACTAGTACACAGTTAGTAAAAGAGTGCCTCTTCACTCAAGCGACTGAGATTTGCAATCAGGTTACACATAATGGAATAAATTTGGAGGACAAGGTATTGCTTTCAATCGCAATACGCTTGCAAGCCGAAATCTTTATTACTAAAAGGATTCGGACTCTCAAAAACGACGCGAACTACTGGTGTCAATCTAATAGTCAATTCGGTAACTTGATGAAGGAGTTCGCACAGTTGGCTCCAGCAGCTCAGGAGATGCGTACCCTAGAAAAGGTGAGTATTACTGTCAGTTCAAACATTCATCTTAATGCATTCATGTATGAGCCAATCCTTGATCTTACAATTGAACACCTTATCAATCTTTACAATGATGTTTGCAGTTTAGATGGAGGATGTACAGAAATAACGCCACAACTTATAGCAGCGACAAACTAATTCGTAATAGCACTTAAAAATAAGCGCAGCAGCAGGCTATGCTGTTCAATTTCAGGTTACCTTGCAGCACACGAACATCGATAAGTTAATGCCTCCTGACGTAAAGATAGAATTCGGGCCTGCAGCATTGGTTGCAGAACTCAGCGCTCTCCTCGAACACCGATGGTAACTCTTTGATGCCCTGCAAAATCCTTGGCATGGCTGATCTCGGTAAACCCCTGCAATTTCATCAACTCAGCCACTGCATCCGCCTGGTCATAGCCATGCTCCAGCATGAGCCAGCCACCCGCCACCAGGTGTTGCGGCGCTTGCGCAACGATGTGGCGGATGTCGTCCAGGCCGTCGGGCCCGGAGGCGAGCGCGCTCATGGGCTCAAAGCGCAGATCGCCTTGTGTGAGGTGCGGGTCACCGGCGGCGATGTATGGCGGGTTGCTTACAATGAGATGGTAGCGCGCGCGGTCAGGCGCACCATCTTGCGGGCAGTTCAGCGCGCTGAACCAGTCACTTTGCAACAGCCACACATTGGCAAGACCCAGCTGCAGGGCGTTGTGTTGCGCTACGTTGAGTGCGGCGGCGGAAGCATCGACAGCGGTGACCTGCACCTGCGGGCGCTGCTGGGCAATAGCAAGCGCGATGGCGCCGGTACCTGTGCCGAGGTCCAGGATCTGAAAGCCGTGACCCTGGCAACCTTGGTGTGGATCATCAGGTTTGAGCAAAGGTGTTGCCGGGATCTTTGTCAGCGCGGCTTCGACCAGCGTTTCGGTATCCGGGCGCGGGATCAGCGTATCGGCTGTGACGCGCAGCGCCAAACCGTAGAACTCACGCTGTTCAAGGATATAGGCGATGGGTTCACCGGCCAGTCGGCGCTGCAGCAGCGCGTCGAACGCGGCCTGCTGGGGGGCGGTGAGTGCCTCCTGATCATGGCTGATCAGCCAGGCATGACTGACGCCCGCCAACACGGCGGAGAGCAGCATACGCGCCTCATTACGCGCTTCACGGCTTTCAAGAAGTAGCACGTCGGCCAGTTGTTGATGGGCGGCACGCAACAGCTGCTGTATGGAGGCCATGGCCGTCAGCGACGCAGATTACGCCACAGCACAACAACGATGATCAGGTTCAGCTGCAACAGCGCCAGCACCAGCCAGGAAGGCTGGCGCAGCAGCTCGATCACTTCCAGCGGCAGGTAGACCGCAGCACTGGCCAGGCCCAGCCATTTGGCCCAGCGCTTGCCGAACCAGAGTCCGTAGGCCTCGGCCCAGCGCAGCGCGACATAGACCAGCCCGCCTGTAGCGATCATGAGCATACGCGGCTGGGTGAAATCGTGCGCCAGTTCCAGCAGGAAACGTGGCGTGTGTTTAGCGGGGTTGAGGTGCAAGTGCAGCATGACCTGTTCCAGCGCCATCTGCCAGTCGGTATCCAAGTGGCTGAACAGGGCGATGGCGGTGAGCAGGATCAGCAAACCACGACCGAAGGCCAGCAGCGCGATGGCGCGCAGGCTGGCTGGGGTACTTTCTGATGTACTTACGGCGCCACTTTTCACACTTGCGGGCTTGATCGCCATGCTGATTCCCGGTTGTTCTAGTGCTGGTTGGTTTGCGGCTGATTTATTCAGCCTATTTAACTCTGGCGGCTGATTCACTCAGCCTGCCCAACTTGAATCAGGCTTAAATTAGCCTAGCCTGATTGTCCGGACCTAGTTATCCTGACATGGGTAACCAAACCTAATTATCTTCGCCCAGCGTGGCCAGCAGGTCGGCCTGGTGCTCCGCCGCCAGCGCGCCGATGAGTTCGTCCATATCGCCCTCGGTGATGGCGTCGATCTTGTACAGCGTGAGGTTGATGCGGTGGTCGGTGATGCGGCCCTGCGGGTAATTGTAGGTGCGGATGCGCTCGGAGCGGTCACCTGAACCGATCAGCGACTTACGCTCGGAGGCGATCTTGGACTGCTGCTCGTCCACCTGCTTGGCCTTGATGCGCGCGGCCAGCACTTGCATGGCCTGCGCTTTGTTGGAGTGCTGGCTGCGGCCGTCCTGACACTCGACCACCAGGCCGGTAGGGAAATGGGTGATGCGCACGGCAGAATCGGTCTTGTTGATGTGCTGACCACCCGCGCCGCTGGCACGGAAGGTGTCGATGCGGATATCCGCCGGGTTGATCACCACATCACTCACTTCATCGGCTTCCGGCAGGATGGCCACGGTACACGCGGAGGTGTGGATGCGGCCCTGGGTCTCGGTCTCAGGCACGCGCTGCACGCGGTGGCCACCCGATTCGAACTTGAGTCTGGAATAGGCGCCGAAGCCCTCTATCTTGGCGATGACTTCTTTATAGCCGCCCACTTCGGATTCGCTGGCCGACACCACTTCCACCTTCCAGCGTTGACGCTCGGCATAGCGGCTGTACATGCGGAACAGGTCACCGGCGAACAGCGCCGATTCATCGCCACCTGTACCGGCGCGGATCTCGAGAAAGATGTTGCGCTCGTCGTTGGGGTCTTTGGGCAGCAGCAGTTTTTGCAGCTGCAGAGCGATCTCCTCCTGACGCGCCTTGGCGGCTTCGATCTCTTCCTGCGCGAAGGCTTTCATCTCCGGGTCGGACAACATCGCCTCGGCTTCACGCAGGTCGGCCTGGCAGCGCTCGTAAGCGCGGTATTGCTCGACGATGGGGGTGATCTCGGCGTGTTCACGCGTGAGCTTGCGGTAGCCGTCCATGTCGTTGGTGGCGCCTTCACTGGACAGCAGGCGGTTCAATTCGTCTAGGCGCTCGCTCAAGGAGGCGAGCTTTCTGAGCATTGAAGGTTTCATAGGGCGGGTTTCATTCGGCTTGTTTCTTGGTGTTGAGTCACTCAGCGGCGGGTTGCGGGCGACAGGCAGCGGTTAATTGTCCAGCTGGTACAGCTGTCGCAGCAGCGTATCCAGTTGCGCGTGGTCATGCCCGTGCTGCTGGTTGAGCGCATGGCTGGGGCCATGCAGCAGTTTGTTGGTGAGCGCATTACTGAGCGCGTCGAGGACAGCAGCCGGGTCTTCGCCACGCGCCAGCATGCGCTGGGCTTTTTCCAGCTCGTTCTGACGCATGCGCTCGGCCTGGTCACGCAGCGCGCGTATGGTGGGCACGGCCTCGCGGTTCTTCAGCCAGTGCATGAAATGGTCGACACGGGCGGCGATGATGGTCTCGGCCTCGGCGGCGGCTTCCTGCCGACTGCCCAGACCCTGTTGCACCACTTGCGCCAGGTCATCCACGGTATACAGGAACACGTCATCCAGCGCTGCGGCTTCGGCTTCCACATCGCGTGGCACCGCCAGGTCGACGATGAACATGGGTTTGTGTTTACGTGCCTTGATGGCGCGCTCCACCATGCCCAAACCGATGATGGGCAACTGGCTGGCGGTACAGGTGACCACGATATCGAATTCGGCCAGCCGGTCCGGCAGGTCCATGAGCAGCATGGCAGTCCCGCCGATCTTCTCGGCCAGCTCCTGACCGCGTTCCAGCGTGCGGTTGGCCACCACCATGGCGGCCGGTTTCTGCGCAGCAAAATGGTCTGCACACAGGGCGATCATCTCGCCTGCGCCCACGAACACCACCTTGCGGCCGGCCAGGTTGCCAAAGATCTTCTGTGCCAGCTTGACCGCTGCGGCGGCCATGGACACCGAATTGGCGCCGATATCGGTGGTGGTGCGCACTTCCTTGGCCACGGCGAAGGTGCGCTGGAACAGCTTGTGCAGCAAGGTGCCCAGCGTGCCTGCATCTTCGGCGATGCGCACCGCCTGTTTCATCTGCCCCAGGATCTGCGGCTCGCCCAGCACCATGGAATCCAGCCCAGCGGCCACGCGGAAGGCGTGCTTGACCGCGTCCTGCTGTGGCAGGGTGTAGGTGTAAGGCTGGATGTTCTGCGGATTGAGCTGGTGATATTGCGCCAGCCAGGCCAGCGCGCGTTGCGGGTCGTCGGTGTTGCAATAAAGTTCGGTGCGGTTGCAGGTGGACAGGATCGCCGCCTCGCTCACGCCGAAACCCGCGCCCGGCGCGGTCAGCGCACGCAGGGCGGGGCCCAGATGCTCGTGCTGAAAGGCGACGTGTTCGCGGATGGAAAGCGGAGCGGTGGTGTGGTTAACCCCGACGGTGAATAATTGCATGGGCGTGATTTTCCAGCATCAGACGGGCATAAGCAACAATTTCAGCCGCTTAGGCTGTATCTGTCGCGCAGATTGCGGTTAAAATAGGATTTTTTCGCGCAACCGAAGTTAAAAACAACATGGCCAAACAATTCCGCATCGCCCCTAGCATCCTTTCCGCCAACTTTGCCAAGCTGGGCCAGGAGATCACCGACGTGATCACTTCCGGCACCGACATCGTGCACTTTGACGTCATGGACAACCACTACGTTCCCAACCTGACCATAGGCCCGCTGGTGTGCGAAGCGATCCGCCCGGTCACCGATGCCATCATCGACGTGCATCTGATGGTGAAGCCGGTGGACCGCATCATCCCGGATTTTGCCAAGGCCGGTGCCAACATCATCACCTTCCACCCGGAAGCGTCCGACCATATCGACCGCAGCCTGTCACTGGTGCGTGAGCATGGCTGTAAATCCGGCCTGGTGTTCAACCCGGCCACACCGCTGGATTACCTGGATTACGTCATGGACAAGGTGGACATGATCCTGCTGATGTCGGTGAACCCAGGCTTCGGCGGCCAGAAGTTCATTCCAGGCACGCTGGACAAGCTGCGTCAGGCCCGTGCCCGTATCGATGCCTACACCGAAAAGACCGGCCGCGAGATCTGGCTGGAGATCGACGGCGGCGTAAACCCACAAAACATCGCCGAGATCGCCCGTGCTGGTGCTGACACCTTCGTGGCTGGCTCTGCCGTGTTCGGCAAGGCCAGAGACACCGACCCTAACCGCTACAACACCGTGGTCGGTGAACTGCGCGCCGCACTGGCGACCGTTTAAGGCCTGTAACCATGACATTCCCCATCCTGAGCTGGCGATGGTGGCACTGATCTAGCCACTGGCCCGGCTTGTCCGGGCAACGTCATCGTCTGTACTCAGGATTAGGGGATTTTCATGTTGCACACTATCAATCAAGCGGAATTCGACGCCCTCGCCAGTAAGGGTTATAACCGGATCCCGCTGGTGGTCGAAACCTACGCGGATCTCGACACACCACTTTCGCTCTACCTCAAACTCGCCAATCAGCCGTATTCCTATCTGCTGGAATCGGTACAGGGTGGCGAACGCTTCGGTCGTTATTCCATCATCGGCTTGCCAGCCAGCACCCGCATCGTCGCGCGTGGCCGCGCGGTTGAGGTCATCCGCAACGGGCAGGTCATCGAACAGGCCGCGGACATCAACCCGCTGGATTTCGTAGAGGCGTTTCAGCGCCGCTTCAAAACGCCGCCTTATGCCGGCCTGCCACGCTTCACCGGCGGCCTGGCCGGTTATTTCGGCTATGAGACCGTAAGCTATATCGAGCGCCGCCTGGCCGAGGTGAGCAAACCCGATGCGCTGGGTGTGCCGGACGTGCTGCTGATGGTGTCCGAGCAGCTGGCCGTGGTGGACAACCTGTCCGGAAAACTGTATTTCATCGTGTATGCCGACCCGGCGGAGGCCAACGCCTATACACAGGCCCGCCAACGCCTGAGCGAACTGCTGCAACTGCTGCGTACGCCCGCCAGCATCCCGTCAGCGCGCCCGCTGCCCGCCAGCACTGCCAGCTCGGAATTCGGCGAAGCCGGTTTCAAGGCAGCGGTGGAGCAGGCCAAACGCTACATCTTCGATGGCGACATCATGCAGGTGGTGCTGAGTCAGCGCATGTCGCAGCCCTTCGCCGCACCGCCACTGTCGCTGTATCGTGCGCTGCGCAGCCTCAACCCCTCGCCCTACATGTTCTATTACGATATGGGCGATCACCATGTGGTGGGCGCGTCGCCCGAGATCCTGGTGCGTCTGGAGCACGACATGGTGACCGCACGCCCCATCGCCGGTACACGGCCACGCGGCAAGACGCGCGAACAGGACATTGCGCTGGCCGAAGAGCTGCTGGCCGACCCCAAAGAGCGCGCCGAACACGTGCAACTGATGGACCTGGGCCGCAATGACGTGGGCCGCGTGGCGCAGACCGGTACGGTCAAGGTCACCGACAGCATGGTCATCGAGCGCTATTCGCACGTGATGCACATCGTCTCCAATGTGGAAGGCAAACTGAAGCCAGGCATGGATGCCATCGACGTGCTCAAAGCCACCTTCCCGGCCGGGACCGTCAGCGGCGCACCCAAGGTGCGTGCCATGGAGATCATCGCCGAACTGGAACCTAGCAAGCGCGGCATCTACGCGGGTGCAGTGGGCTACCTGGGCTTCAACGGCGACATGGACGTGGCCATCGCCATCCGCACCGGCGTCATCAAGGACAACACCCTGTATGTGCAGGCCGGGGCCGGCATCGTGGCCGACTCGGTAGCGGACAGCGAATGGATGGAAACGCAGAACAAGGCCCGCGCCGTGCTGCGTGCCGCCGAGCTGGTGCTGGCCGGCCTCGATACCGATTGTGAAGGAGAGTAAGCATGTTATTGATGATAGACAATTACGACTCCTTCACCTACAACCTGGTGCAATACCTGGGTGAGCTGGGGCAGGACGTGCAGGTGTACCGCAACGACGAGATCGACCTGGCCACCGTGGCCAAGCTGAAGCCACGCCATATCGTCATTTCGCCCGGCCCGTGCACACCCAATGAAGCCGGTATCTCGGTGCCGCTGATCCACGAATTCGCAGGCAAGATCCCCTTGCTGGGCGTGTGCCTGGGCCATCAGAGCATAGGCCAAGCCTTCGGCGGCCGCATCATCCACGCCAAACAGCTCATGCACGGCAAGACGTCGCAGATCCATCACCACAATGTCGGCGTGTTCCGCGACCTGCCCAACCCTTACACCGCCACGCGCTATCACTCGTTGGTGATCGAGCGCGAAACCATCCCGGACTGTCTGGAGATCACCGCGTGGACAGACGATGACGAGATCATGGGCGTGCGCCACAAGACGCTGCCCATCGAAGGCGTGCAGTTCCATCCGGAATCCATCCTCACCGAGCATGGCCATGCCCTGCTGGACAACTTCCTGAAGGCGTACTGACATGGCCGATATCAAGGCGGCACTGACCCGGCTACTGGCACGCGAGAACCTCACGCACGCCGAGATGCATGCGCTGATGCAGGACGTGATGACAGGCGCGCTGACCCCGGCGCAGATCGCCGGTCTGCTGGTCGGCCTGCGCATGAAGGGCGAGACCGTGGACGAGATCAGCGCGGCGGCGCAGGTCATGCGCGAGCTGTCCACCAAGGTCACCATCCAGGACACTAGCCATCTGGTTGACACCTGCGGTACCGGCGGTGACGGCATCCAGACCTTCAATGTCTCCACCCTGAGCGCCTTCGTGGCCGCTGCGGCAGGCGCCAAGGTGGCCAAGCATGGTGGCCGCTCGGTGTCTTCCACCTGCGGCAGCGCCGATGTGCTGGAAGCGCTGGGCGTCAATGTCAACCTGAGCCCGCAGCAAGTGGCGCAGAGCGTGGACAGCATAGGCATAGGCTTCATGTTCGCGCCCAACCATCACAGCGCCATGAAGCATGCCGCGCCGGTGCGCCGCGAACTGGGCATACGCACGCTGTTCAATCTGCTGGGCCCGATGACCAACCCGGCTGGCGCACGCCGTCAGCTGATGGGCGTGTTCCACCGCGACCTGACCGGCCTGCTGGCCCGTGTGCTGCAACAGCTGGGCAGCGAGCATGTGCTGGTGGTGCACGGCGCAGACGGCATGGACGAGATCTCCTTTTCTGGCGATACCTGGGTAGCCGAGCTCAAGCACGGTCAGGTACAGGAATATGTGGTGAATCCGCAACAGTTCGGCCTGCCGCTGCATCCACTGGCCAGCATCCAGGTAGCCGATGCAGCCGCTTCGCGCGACATCATCCTGTCGGTGCTGGCGGGCGACACCGGCCCGGCACGCGATATCGTGCTGCTGAATGCAGGCGCGGCCATCTATGTGGCTGGTGTGGTCGACGACATGCAGGCAGGCATCGCAGAAGCCGCGCGCATGCTGGATAGCGGTCTGGCACTAGAGAAATTGCATGCGCTGCAGGCCTTGAGTAACAGCGCATGATGCGCCTGCTGCTGATCCTGGTGATGGCCGTGATCTTCACGGTCAACCATCACAACGCCAGCAGCGCCCCAGATCAGTTACAACAAGATGGCGTTGCAGCCATCGCACAGGCATACGCCGAACGACGCGGCAACCTGCAAGTGCAAGCGGAAGGCGTGGTCAGCAAGCTGCTGAAGGATGACCTTCAAGGTTCACGTCACCAGCGCTTCATCTTGCGTCTGCACAATGGTCAGACTGTGCTGGTCGCGCATAATATCGACCTCGCTCCACGCATCACCGGCCTCAAGGCCGGCGACAAGGTGGCTTTTTATGGCGAGTACGAATGGAACAACAAGGGCGGCGTGATCCACTGGACCCATCATGACCCGCAAGGACGCCACCCTGCCGGCTGGCTGCGGCACAATGGCCACACTTATCAATAGAACCGGTCAACAAAACAGGCATCAATGAGACTGGCAAGCTGCGTGCGCATGGCCAGCTCATGTGCTTGATGCAAAGACAGCAGCTCCGTTATTACGAAAGAACCTCATGTCGGACATACTGAACAAGATCATCGAAACCAAACGCGTGGAGATCGCCGCGGCACAAGCGCTCATGCCCGTGGACGAACTGCGCCAACTGGCGCATGACGCTCCGGAGGCCCGCAATTTTGCCGGCAGCCTGCACAGCAAGCTGCTGGCAGGCAAGCCAGCCGTGATCGCCGAGATCAAGAAGGCCAGCCCCTCCAAAGGCGTGATACGCGAGGACTTCCGTCCGGCCGAGATCGCACGCAGCTACGCCAGCGCCGGAGCCGCCTGCCTGTCGGTGCTGACCGATGCGCAATACTTCCAGGGCTCGGCAGACTATCTGAAGCAGGCACGCGCCGCCTGCAAGCTGCCGGTACTGCGCAAGGACTTCATGATCGACGCCTATCAGGTATATGAAGCGCGCGCCATGGGGGCCGATTGCATCCTGCTGATCGTGGCGGCGCTGAGCCTGCCGCAGATGCAGGAGCTGGAGGACATCGCCAATGACCTGGGCATGGCCGTGCTGGTGGAATCGCACAACGCCGAGGAACTGGAACTGGCGCTGCAGCTGGAAACGCCGCTGATCGGCATCAACAACCGTAATCTGCGTAGCTTCGAGGTCAGCCTGCAGACCACACTGGACCTGCTGCCCATGATCCCCGACGACCGCTGTGTGATCACCGAATCCGGCATCTTCACGCCCGAAGACGTGGCACTGATGCGCGAGCATGATGTGCAGACTTTCCTGGTCGGCGAAGCCTTCATGCGCCAGCCCGACCCGGGCATGGCGCTGAACGCCGTGTTTGGCTAAGCTGGTGACATCCTCACCGTCTCTTTGACCGGCATCCTGATTGCCATTCTGAACGCTACTCTGAGAACACCACCATGACTTCGAGGAACGCACCATGACCCAGTTCATCGCCCGCCGCCCGCGCCGCATGCGCCGTGACGATTTCTCGCGCCGCCTGATGCGCGAGCACCGCCTGTCCGTGGATGACCTGATCTATCCGGTGTTCGTGCTGGAAGGCGAGGGCCAGACCGAGGCGGTGAGCTCCATGCCCGGCGTGCAGCGCCAGAGCATCGATGTGCTGCTGAACACAGCAGCGGAATGCGTCGCGCTGGGCATCCCAGCGCTGGCACTGTTTCCGGTGGTGCCCGCCCAGTACAAGAGTCTGGACGCTGCCGAAGCCTGGAACCCGGACGGCTTGGTGCCACGCACGGTACGCGCCCTGAAAGCCGCGTTCCCGGAACTGGGGGTGATCACCGACGTAGCGCTCGACCCCTACACCACACACGGTCAAGACGGGCTCATCGCCGACAGCGGCTATGTGATGAACGACGAGACCGTGGCAGCACTGGTACAGCAGGCCTTATGCCATGCGGCGGCGGGTGCGGACGTGGTCGCGCCATCCGATATGATGGATGGCCGTATCGGTGCCATCCGCGATGCGCTGGAAGAAGGCGCTTACATCCATACCCGCATCCTGGCCTATTCCGCCAAATATGCCTCGGCGTTCTACGGCCCGTTCCGCGATGCAGTGGGCTCGGCGGCGAACCTGGGCAAAGGCAATAAATTCACCTATCAGATGGACCCGGCCAACAGTGACGAGGCGCTGCAGGAAGTGGCGCTGGATCTGGAAGAAGGCGCAGACATGGTGATGGTGAAGCCTGGCATGCCTTATCTGGACATCGTGCGCCGCGTAAAGGACGAATTCGGCGTGCCCACCTATGCCTATCAGGTCAGCGGTGAATATGCCATGCTGAAAGCCGCGGTGCAGAACGGCTGGCTGGACGAGAAAAGCTGTGTGATGGAAGCCTTGCTGGCCTTCAAGCGCGCCGGTGCCGACGGCATCCTCACTTACTTCGCCATGGACGTCGCACGCTGGCTGCAGCATAAGTGAACTTCAGCAGCGAAAAGCCGACCTGAACAAAGACTGGCGAGAGGTAGGCTGTGAGTGCCCAGCCAGCTGATGCCACTAGCCGCCGGAAACTAGCTGTTAGAAACTAGCCGCTGGAAACTAGCTCAGCGCAGCTTGTGGGTCCGGGGTCGCCTGCTCACGCAGCAATGCGCGCACCTCCTCGATGCCAGCGCGCAGCGCGTTGCCTCCATTAGCCGCATGCTTGGTCGGCACACGCTGGCCATCCACTTCGAACACGCTGAGGCGGATCAGCCCGTTCGGGCCATCCAGCGTGAACACAGGCACCTTCTTGCGTTCACCGCCCTTGCGGTGCTCACTGGCACCGCTCACACGGTAGGATTTTTCATTGGTCTCGTACGGCACCTGGCTATTCAGCAGGAAGATCTCCACGTCCTTGAGGCTGTCCGCAAACAGGTGGATATGGGTCTCGGCATACTTTCCCGCCGTGCCTTCCAGCACGGCACCGGTCAGATGTGGATTGAAGCGCTGCAGTAGTTGCATCACCACCAGCGCGTCGCTACGTAACTGACGCAGGCTGGCCGGCTGGTCGTCGCTATTGTATAACTCGTGGTAAAGACGGATCTCGGCCTCGATCTCGGCATTGCTGGGCAAGTCGGCTGAAGCCGCACCCAGCTGACGCCCAGCCTTCTTCTTCGCGTAGGCGAAATCATGTATGCCGTCCTCGGCCATCATCGCGGCAGCGAGTTGAGCGATACGCTGGCGCATCTGCCAGCTGGTGCTGTCTTTGGCCATGGGCCTTGCCTTGCTAAAACAATTGATCTGGTTGCAGCGGCGAACGTTTCCTGGCCTCGGCTGATTCCGCTCTCCTGGGCTCTGCCTTGGCAGGCGCAGGCTGGGCCAGGCGCGGGTCGATCTGCGATTTCGGTTCTGTGACAGGTTTGGTCTCGGCCACCACTCTGCCTGCTGGAGCCGAGGCAGGCGTCACCACGGGTGCCGGTAATGCCGCTCCAGCGCCTGGCGATGGGTGCCCGGGAAATGGGGTGATGGGGTCCGGCTCTTCCGTATATTCCGGCTCTGGCAAAATGTCGGCAGGCGGGAACTCGTCATAGAAATATTCGTAGTAGCCGCCCTCACCCTCGACCGAGCGCAGGCCGGTGTAAGGATTGACCTTGATACTGTTGATGCCGGGAGGCACGCTCATAGGCTGATCCGGCATGCCTTTCAGCGCTTCGGCCATGTAATTGATCCAGATCGGCAAGGCCGCCTGACCGCCGGTTTCGTTGTTGCCCAGCGACTTGGGCTGGTCATAGCCTATCCAGGCCACCGCGACGTGTTTGGGGTTGTAGCCGGCGAACCAGGCATCGAACTGGTTGTTGGTGGTGCCGGTCTTGCCGGCCAGATCGCTGCGGCCCAGTTGACGGGCTTTGGCGGCGGTACCGACGCGCGCGACATCCTGCATCATCGAGGTCATCAGGAAGGCATTTCGCGGATCCAGCACGCGCGGCGCGTCCTGACCAGCACGCAGGATACGGCTCTTGTCCACCACCTTGCCCTGACTGTCCTCGATGCGGCTGATGATATAGGGCCGCACACGGAAGCCACCATTGGCGAACACCGCATACGCACCAGCCAGCTGCCAGGCGGTCACCGAACCGGAACCCAGCGCCATGGCCAGGTAAGCCGGATGGTCTTTGGTGGAGAAGCCGAAGCGCGTGATGTAATCCTGTGCATAAGACACGCCTATGCCTTGCAGGATACGCACCGACACCATGTTCTTGGACTTGGTCAGTGCGGTACGGATACGGATGGGGCCCTCGAACTTGTTGTCATAGTTGCGTGGTTCCCAGGCTTGCCCGCTGCCGGTTTCGGTGGAGCTAATGTAGATAGGCTCGTCCTCGATCAGCGTAGCCGGGGTATAGCCTTTTTCCAGCGCGGCGGAATAGATGAAAGGCTTGAAACTGGAACCGGGCTGGCGCCAGGCCTGGGTGGCATGGTTGAACTTGTTACGCTCGAAATTGAACCCGCCCACCAGCGCGCGTACTGCACCGTCTTCGGAATCCAGCCCCACCAATGCCGCTTCCACCTTGGGTAGCTGCGAGATATGCCAGACTTCGCCCAGCTTCATGATGCGCACCAGCGCACCGGCCATCAGTTTGCGCTTTTCCGGCTCTTTTTCGTTGAGCTGCTTCTTGACCAGATCCAGCCCGGCACCAGTGATGACCACCACCTCACCGTATTTGGTGTAGACCTCCACCTGCTTGGGCGAGGCGGTCATGACCAGGGCAGGCAACAGCGGTGGATAGGCTTCGACCTCGTCCAGCGCTTCGTCCATCCAGGTGTTGTCCGTCGCACCTTCAGGGGCTTTGAGCTGCTTTTCCGGCCCACGATAGCCATGACGTCTATCGTAGGTGAGCAGGCCCTGGATCAGCGCCTCATTGGCGGCCTCCTGATTGGCTTTGCGCAAGGTGGTATAGACCTTCATACCGCTGCTGTAGATGTCGTCCTTGTAGCGCTCGAACATGGCTTGACGGGCGATCTCGGCCACATAGTCCGCGCTGAGGTCCAGCGCCTGACGCGTCTTTTTGGCTTTGACCGGCGTATCCAGTGCAACCTGGTAGGTCGCATCATCGATGAAGCCCAGTGCGTTCATGCGGCGCAGCACGTATTGCTGACGTGCCATGGCGCGCTTGGGGTTCACCAGCGGGTTGTAACGTGATGGTGCCTTGGGCAGGCCGGCCAGCATGGCCAGTTCGGCGACATTGAGCTTGCTCAAGGGCTTGCCGAAATAGACCTGCGCAGCAGCGGCATAACCATAGGCACGCTGACCAAGGTAGATCTGGTTGATGTAGATCTCCAGGATCTGGTCTTTGGTCAGGCTGTGCTCGATCTTGATCGCCAGCAGGGCTTCGTTGAGCTTGCGTGTAGCAGTCTTTTCGCGCGACAGATAGAAGTTGCGTGCCAGCTGCATGGTGATGGTACTGGCGCCTTCCTTGAAGCCACCTGCGGTCACATTGGCGATGGCGGCACGCAGGATACCGATGGTGTCCACACCACCATGCGTGTAGAAGCGCTCATCCTCAGCGGCGAGGATGGCATGCTTCAAGTCTTGAGGTACATCCTGAATGGAGACCAGCGCGCGGCGCTCTTCGCCGAACTCACCGATCAGATGACCATCTTCTGTGTAGACGCGTAACGGGACCTTGGGGCGATAATCGGTCATCGCTTCCAGGGAGGGCAGGTTAGGATAGATCAGCACGGCGGCGATGCCGACCAGCGCGGTCGCGACCAGCCCCAGCACCACACCTGCCAGCACCAGTAACTGCAACCATTTTTTCAGGAACATGGGAAAGTGTTTCTAACTAGAATCCAAACCCATCTTAATATATGTGGGCAGGATATTGAACCTAAATCTGCCGCAGCCCTTACTGCGATGGACTCCTCCGGACTGGCAACGCAGCAATCGAGCCGGTTTATCCTCATGCCCGTTTGAGCTGTCAGCACGGCTCTTCGCCGCGATAGTGCAGGAATCTGACAGGCGCAACGTATTCCCTTAAAATAAAGCGTTTATTTGATCGCTGGACTCTCAGCCAATGCAGGACAATATTTTTCTGGTCGGCCTGATGGGCGCGGGCAAAACCACTGTGGGTCGCCTGCTCGCCAAGCATCTGGGCTATGACTTCTACGACAGCGATCATGAGATCGAGCATCGCACTGGCGTACGCATCCCGCTCATCTTCGAAATGGAAGGCGAGGAAGGGTTTCGCAAGCGTGAAGCCATGATCATCGACGAACTCACCCAACTGGGGCCTATCGTACTGGCCACCGGCGGTGGCGCCATCCTGCAGCAGGAGAATCGCGACCACTTGCGCGAGCGCGGCACGGTGATCTATCTGGCGGCCAAGGTGCATGATCTGTGGCAGCGTACGCGCCATGACCGCAATCGCCCGCTGCTACAAACCGAAAATCCACGCGCACGCCTAGAGCAATTGCATGGTCAGCGCGACCCTTTGTACCGCGAAGTGGCGACACTGGTGGTGGAAACCGGCGGTCAGCCGGTGACGCAACTGGTGCACCACATCGAATCTTTATTGAATACCCGCAGAACGGTTCAACAGCATGCAAACCCTTAACGTCGAACTCGGCGACCGCCGTTACCCCATCCATATCGGGCGCGGCCTGCTGGCGCAAGCAGCGCTGATCCTGCCGCACCTGAAACGCAAGCAGGTCGCTATCGTCACCAACACCACGGTGGCGCCGCTCTATCTTGAAAAACTGGCACAACCGCTGCGTGACGCAGGTGTTGCCGTGATCAGCATCGTGCTGCCGGATGGCGAGGCCTACAAGAACAGCGCGACGCTGAACCTGATCTACGATGCGCTGCTGGAGAACCGTTGCGAGCGCAGCACCACCCTGATCGCACTGGGCGGGGGCGTGGTGGGCGACCTCACCGGCTACGCCGCAGCCACCTATCTGCGTGGCGTGCCCTTCATCCAAGTGCCGACCACGCTGCTGTCACAGGTGGATTCTTCCGTAGGGGGCAAGACCGGCATCAATCATCCGCTGGGCAAGAACATGATAGGGGCGTTCTACCAGCCACAGCTGGTACTGGCCGACATCGACACATTGCACACATTGTCTGAGCGTGAACTGGCGGCCGGGCTGGCCGAAGTGATCAAATACGGCCTGATCCGCGATCTGCCGTTCTTCGAATGGCTGGAAGCGCATATCGACAAGTTGACGGCACTGGACACCGATGCCATGCGCTACGCCATCTACCGCTCCTGCGAGAACAAGGCGGAAGTGGTGGCCGCGGACGAGCGTGAATCTGGCGAGCGCGCCCTGCTCAACCTGGGGCATACCTTCGGCCATGCCATCGAGAACGGCATGGGCTATGGCGTCTGGCTGCACGGCGAAGCCGTCGCGGCGGGCACCATGATGGCCGCCGACCTGTCGCGTCGCATGGGCTGGCTCAGCGATGCCGAAGTGGCCCGCATGGACGCCATCTTCCGCGCTGCCAGGCTGCCACTGCAGCCACCAAAACTGGGGGCAGAGCGCTATCTGGACTTGATGGGGCTGGATAAAAAAGTGCTGGACGGCAAGATCAGGCTGGTGCTGCAGCAAGGCATAGGCAGATCCGTCGTTTCCAGCGACTACGATGTGGCCGCCCTGCGCGCCACCTTGGAAAGCCCGCTGCATGGCTGATCCGGTGTCAACGGCTCATACGCAGCCGGCTGCCATGCTGGCCCCTTACGCTGCCGACCCGGCACACAGCCAGGGCCGTCATCATGCGGAACCAGCACCACAAGGGCGCAATGAGTTCCAGCGTGACCGCGACCGCATCATCCACTCCAGCGCGTTCAGACGTCTGGAATACAAGACACAGGTGTTCGTGAACCATGAAGGCGACCTGTTCCGCACCCGCCTCACCCATAGCCTGGAAGTGGCGCAGATCGGCCGTGGCATCGCGCGCTCACTCGGCTTGCACGAAGACCTGGTCGAAGCCATCGCGCTGGCGCACGACCTCGGACACACGCCATTCGGCCATGCCGGGCAAGACGCCCTCAACGCCTGCATGAAAGAATACGGCGGCTTTGAGCACAACCTGCAATCGCTGCGCGTCATCGACCACCTTGAGCAACGCTACGCCGAGTTTGACGGGCTGAACCTGACCTTCGAACTGCGCGAAGGCGTGCTCAAACACTGTGCGCTCAAGAACGCACGGCAGCTGGGCGATGTCGGTCAGCGCTTTTTGGACAAGACACAGCCGTCGCTGGAAGCGCAAGTCGCCAACCTCGCTGACGAGATCGCCTATAACAATCATGATGTGGATGACGGCCTGCGCTCCGGCCTGATCACGCTGGAGCAGCTTGCTGAAGTCCAGCTATTCGCCGATCAACTGCAAGGCGTGCAGGAAAAATACCCGGACTTGCGTGGCCGCCGCCTGATCCATGAAACCATACGCCGCATGATCAATGTGCTGGTGGTCGATCTGTGTACGCAAAGCACGCTGAATATCCAGATAGCCGCGCCGGCCGATATCGGCGCCGTACGCCGCATCCCGCCACTGATCGCTTTCAGTAGCGGGATGCAGGCGCAACAGGCCGAACTCAAGCGTTTTTTACGCAACAAGCTGTATCGACACTACCGCGTGAACCGCATGAGCGCCAAAGCCGAGCGCATCATCCGCCAGCTGTTCGAAGTGTTCATACAGGATGCCAGCCTGATGCCGGACGAATTCCAGCTGCGCGCCTGCGAAGACCATGCACGTGCCGTTGCTGACTATATCGCCGGCATGACAGACCGCTATGCCATACGCGAATATCGCCGATTGTTCGCCATCGAAGAGCAGCCACTCTAGCCTGCTTACACATTGTTGCGCTTTTGCAACACTTTGATACAACTTACTCAATCAGTCTGCATTCAGCGCTTGCTGTGCGTAATCGCGCTTTGGCATACTGGCCCTACCTTCTCGTAAGGGGAGTTCGCGAACTCTGTCGTCGGATCCGCAACTCAAGGTAGATCAGACGAATTTAATTAGAAATATATTAGGAGATACAGATGAACAAGAAACTAGGCTTGGCAGTTGCTGGTGCCGTCATGGCATTCGGCGCTTCTGCTGCAAACGCTGGCATCATCATCCCAGCTGGCGATTGGACGCTGGACATCGGCGGTAACGTCAACACCTTCTACACCTACAACAAGTGTGATCGTAACAGCGGCATCGCTGGCGCTACCGCTTGTCTGGGCCAAGGTGGCGTAGATGACAACCAAACCAACATCACCACCGGTCTGTTGCCTAACTACCTGAGCGTATCCGGTAAGACCCGTCAGAACGATCTGGACGTTGGTTTCACCATCAGCCTGCAACCAGGCAGCTCCACCAACAACTCCCTGAACCAAGGCAGCCAACAAGAAAACCGTCAAGCATTCGTGACTTTCGGTGATGCTAGCTGGGGTACCATCAAGCTGGGTAAGGATCTGGGCATTTTCGGTTCTGACGCTATCCTGAACGACATGACCCTGCTGGGCGTGGGCGGCGGCGGCTTCCTGAGCGGCAACACCACCACCATCGGTGGTATCGGTACCGGTTACCTGTACGCTGACTGGAAGGCACAAGTTTCCTACATGTCGCCTAACTGGAACGGCTTCAGCTTCGCAGCTGGTGTTATGACTCCTTGGAACAACCAAGCTCTGAACGGTGACGCTCTGATCGGCAGCCGCTCCGCTCCTGGCTTCGAAGGTAAGGTTAACTACGAATGGGCTGGCGATGTCGCTGGTAAGATCTGGGCAAGCTTCATCACCCAGAAACTGGAAGATCTGGGTCCTGGCGGCATTCTGGGTGACGAAACCGCTCGCGGCTTCGACGTTGGTGCTACCGTTAAGTTTGCAGGTTTCGGCCTGACCGGTTACTACTACGACGGTAAGGGTATCGGTACCACCGGTTTCCTGCTGGGCGCAGTTGACGCTGCTGGTAACCGTCGTGATTCCGACGGTGGCTATGTACAAGCTACCTACGCACTGCCAGGCATCGGCACCAAGCTGGGCGCTAGCTACGGCGTAAGCAACCTGGACAACAACGCAGCTGACGCAGGTGCAAACCTGGTTAAGAAGAATGAGCGCTGGACCATCGGTGCTTACCATCCTCTGACGAAGCACCTGAATCTGGTTCTGGAATACTCGCAACTGGATTCCGAGTCCCATCTGGCCGGTACTCCTGACAGCGAGCAAAAGACCATCGCTGCAGGCGCGATCCTGTTCTTCTAATTTAGTTTAGAAAACAGTACGCTTAAAAACGGCACCCTAGGGTGCCGTTTTTTATTGTGGTCACATTGAGACCCTAGACTTCACTTATAATCAGTTCATGCAAGCTATCAATCCCAATATCCGCTGGCATCAAGCCTCCATCAGCCGACAGCAACGCGAATCGCAAGCTGGGCATCGTAGCGTGATCCTCTGGTTCACAGGACTTTCGGGCTCAGGGAAATCCACATTGGCGCATGCGGTTGAACAGGCGCTGCATATGCAAGCATGCCGAACCTTCGTGTTCGATGGCGACAATGTCCGTCATGGCCTATGTGCAGATCTTGGTTTTTCGGCGCTGGACCGTCAGGAGAACATCCGCCGTATCGGCGAGATGTCCAAGTTGTTCATCGAGGCCGGCGTGATCGCGCTCACCGCCTTCATTTCACCATTCGTTGCAGACCGGGACCGGGTGCGCAACCTAGTGTCACCAGGTGACTTCATCGAGATCTACTGTCGTGCGCCCTTGGAAGTGTGCGAGGGACGTGACGTAAAAGGACTATATGCCAAGGCAAGGCGTGGAGAGATCGCTGATTTCACCGGCATATCATCACCATACGAGGTCCCAGAAGCCGCCGAACTCATCGTTGACACTGGCAGCCAAGCATTGGAGGAATGTGTGGCTCAAGTAATCCTCTACTTGCGGCAGCAGCATATACTACCGGGATAATCCTCACGCCATCAGCTTACTCGTCGATGCCTAGCTCCTGGATCTTGCGCGTCAACGTGTTGCGGCCCATGCCGAGTTGATTGGCAGCTTCGATACGCCGTCCACCGGTATGCTGCAATGCCTTGCGGATCAGGATACGTTCAAACTCCTGTGTGCGTGTTTCCAGCACGTCCTGCTCACCACGATTCAATGCATCCATGACTTCCGCAGCCAGCGCTTCCTGCCAGGAAGCCGTGCTCAATGGCTTGGCTGCATCTTCTTTAAGCTCAGGCGGCAGATCAGCGACATCGATGTTCTGACCAGGCGCCATCACGGTCAGCCAGTGGCAGACGTTCTCAAGCTGCCGCACGTTACCACTCCAGTTCATACCCGCCATGTATTTCAGCGCAGCCACGGAAGGCTGTTTTGCCTCCACGCCCAGGCCTTGCGCGCTTTGCTGCAGAAAGTGCCGTGCCAGCAAGGGCACATCTTCACGTCGCTCACGCAGCGGCGGCAAGCGTAGACGGATCACATTCAGCCGGTGGAACAGATCTTCACGGAACAGGCCCTGCTTGACGCGCTCTTCCAGATCCTGATGGGTTGCGGCGATGATGCGTACATTGACCTTGACTGGCTGGTGCCCGCCCACACGGTAGAACTGCCCATCACACAACACGCGTAGCAGACGCGTCTGCAGGTCGGAGGGCATATCGCCGATCTCGTCCAGAAACAGAGTGCCGCCATCTGCCTGTTCAAAACGCCCACGACGTGCAGCTTGCGCGCCGGTAAATGCACCACGCTCATGGCCGAACAGTTCTGATTCCAGCAGATCCTTGGGGATCGCTGCAGTGTTGATGGCGATGAACGGCTTGTCTTCACGCGGGCTGTGCCTGTGCAACGCGCTGGCCACCAACTCCTTGCCAGTACCGGATTCACCGTTGATGAGCACCGTGGCGTGCGACCGGCTCAAGCGGCCGATGGCACGAAACACTTCCTGCATGGCAGGCGCCTGGCCGATGATCTCGGGCGTGGCTTCCGGGGCGACCGCTTCGATCGCTTGCCGCATGCTCTCGTCCACCGCACGGCGGATGATGTCCACGGCCTGGTCCACATCGAAGGGCTTGGCCAGATATTCGAACGCGCCGCCCTGGAATGCGGCAACCGCACTTTCCAGATCTGAATAGGCGGTCATGATGATGACCGGGATATCCGGCAAGCGCTGTTTGATCTCCTGCAAGAAATCCAGCCCGGAGCCATTCGGCATGCGGATATCGCTGACCACCACCTGTGGCGTTTCGTGCTCCAGCCCGTTCAGGGCTTCCGCAACGGATGCAAAGGTCTTGAATTCCATGTCAGTACGGCCCAGCGCTTTTTCGAACACCCAGCGGATGGAACGGTCGTCGTCAATGATCCAGATTGGTTTCATGATGTCCTGTAAGTTACGTGTGGTTCTGAATAATCATTGCCGTGCGGCAACATGTTTCCTGGCACTGCTTTCAATCGGCAAGAGAATGGTGAACGTCGTCTTGCCCGGCTGACTCTCGCATTCGATCATGCCATGATGCTGGGTCACAAAGGTTTGCGCCAGGGTCAGGCCCAGGCCCGAGCCACCCTCACGCCCAGACACCAGCGGATAGAAGATGCGGTCACGTATGTCTTCCGGGATGCCCGGGCCGCTATCCACGATCTGTAATTTGATGGCCACGCGGTAGCGCTTCTTGGCCAGCGTGACCTGCCGTTCGGCCCGCGTACGCAGCGTGATCTGACCACTGCCCTGCATGGCCTGCACAGCGTTACGTGCGATATTCAGCACCGCCTGGATCAGTTTTTCGCGGTCACCGATCAGCTCCGGCAAGCTGGTATCGTAGTCGCGACGCACCACGATGCTTTGCGGTGATTCCGCCAGTAACAAGCTGCGTACGCGCTCGAGCACCTCGTGGATGTTGGTCGGCTCGTATCGAGGCACACGATGCGGCACCAGCAAGCGGTCCATCAAGGTCTGCAGACGATCCGCTTCCTTGATGATCACCTGCGTGTATTCACGCAGCGAAGGCTGCGGCAGTTCATGTTCCAGCAACTGGGCGGCGCCGCGCAAACCGCCCAGCGGGTTGCGGATCTCATGCGCCAGATTACGCAGCAATTCCGCGTTGGCTTGTTGCTGGATCAGCATGCGCTCCTCGCGCGCGATACGCAATTGCTGATCCATCTGCTGAAACTCCAGTACCAGACAAGCCGGCTTGAGATCCACAGGCGTGACCGCGCAGGTCACCGCCAATGAGTGCTGGCGCAGCGTGGTGATGGGGAATTCATGCTCACGGAACGGGCTATTGTGCTGGATGGCATTATCCACGGCCGAATGCAGGATCTCGCAGCCGGGAAACACTTGCGACAATTCTAGGCCCTCGATCTGACGCGCACTCAGTGCAAACAGGATCTCGGCACCGGGGTTGGTATAAACCACGTGGCGTTCACGGTCCAGCAGAATGACGGCCGTGGCAAGATGTTCGAGTCCAGCGAATGAAGAAGGGATTGTTTGTACCATGGCGCTCAACTTAAGCAAAAGCCAGGCCAGTGCAAAAGCCAGGGCAGTGATAGACAGCCGGGACCAGCAACACTAACGGATCAGCTGCAGCTCTTTCTGTAGCAACTGGATATTGCTCTCATGATTGGCGAGATCGGCGCGGATCTGCTCGATCTTTCGGCTATGACGACTGCTGGCACGGCCATCCGCTGCCAGCTCTGGCGCGGCACTCGCTTCTGCATACTGCTTACGCGCCTCAAGCAATGCCTGTTGTTCACTTTGAAGCTCGCTACGCAGGATCACCTTGCGCATGTCGTCGCGTTGCAGCTGAGTGGCCGTGTCAATGCGCGGGAACCCATTACTCAAGGCGGGCGCGGCGATACGTGGCGGCTTATCCACGGCAACACCATTGGCAGAATTACTGATCGGCTTGCTGGCAGGCGCAGGCGACTGCGGGATGCGGGTTTCCAGGTTGAGGCTGCGTGCGTCTTTGCTGGGTACATTGGAATAGGTGGCGCGACCTTGCGCGTCGCGGCTCACGTAGATCTCGGCGTGCACGGCAAACACCTGACACAACGGCCATGCAAACATCAGCAGAATAGTGACTTTATGCATGCAGGCAGTGTAGTGGAGTTGCTGGAGTGAAACAACCCGAGCACTGGTCTGCGTGTAGCAACGAAGCTTGCAATCTACAGATGCCAGAAACGCAAAAGGCGGGTTTCCCCGCCTTTTGCTTGCTACGCTCTGCTAGTGATTAGCAGCTCTAGCGATTAACAGCTCCGATTAGCAGCTGTAGTACAGACCGAACTCAACCGGATGCGGCGTCATGCGCACCTTGTTCACTTCGTCCATCTTCAGCGTGATGTAGCTGTCGATCCAGTCTTCGGAGAACACACCACCACGGGTCAAGAACTCACGATCCTTGTCCAGGGCTTCCAGCGCCATTTCCAGCGAAGAACAGACGGTTGGGATCGCTGCATCTTCCTCTGGAGGCAGATGGTACAGATCCTTGGTCGCTGGCTCGCCTGGGTGGATCTTGTTCTGCACACCATCCAGACCAGCCATCAGCAGGGCGCTGAATGCCAGGTATGGGTTGGCGATAGGATCCGGGAAACGGGCCTCGACGCGACGTGCCTTGTCGGAATGCACGAACGGGATACGGATCGAAGCAGAACGGTTCTTGGCAGAGTAGGCCAGTTTAACTGGTGCTTCAAAGTGCGGAACCAAACGCTTGTAGGAATTGGTACCTGGGTTGGTGATGGCGTTCAGCGCACGTGCATGCTTGATGATGCCGCCGATGTAATACAGCGCGAAATCGCTCAGACCAGCGTAGCCGTTGCCTGCGAACAGGTTCTTGCCATCTTTCCATACGGACTGGTGCACGTGCATGCCGGAACCGTTATCACCAAAGAATGGCTTGGGCATGAAGGTAGCGGTCTTGCCGTAAGCGTGGGCGGTGTTCAGCACCACGTACTTGAGGATTTGGGTCCAGTCAGCGCGCTGCACCAGCGTGCTGAACTTGGTACCGATCTCACATTGACCAGCGGTCGCTACTTCGTGGTGATGCACTTCAACAGGCACGCCCATGGCTTCCATGGTCATCACCATGGCGGAACGGATATCATGCAGGGAGTCGACGGGTGGCACGGGGAAATAACCGCCCTTTACACCAGGACGGTGACCGGTGTTACCGCCTTCGAATTTTTCATTGGATGCCCATGCACCTTCTTCGGAGTTGATCTTGACGGAACAACCCTGCATGGTGTTATCCCACTGGATCGAATCGAAAATGAAGAATTCTGGCTCTGGACCAAAATAAGCCACATCACCGATACCGCTGGATTGCAGATAGGCTTCAGCGCGCTTGGCGATGGAGCGTGGATCACGATCGTAACCCTTGCCATCGGTCGGGTCGATCACGTCACAGGTCAGGATCAGGGTAGGCTCATCCATGAATGGATCGATGTTGGCCGTGTCAGGATCAGGCATCAGTTGCATGTCGGAAGCCTGGATACCCTTCCAGCCAGCGATGGAAGAACCATCGAATGCATGACCTTCGGTGAACTTGCTTTCGTCAAATGCAGAGACAGGAACCGTTACGTGCTGCTCTTTACCCCGGGTATCGGTGAAACGGAAATCGACAAACTTGATGTCGTTGTCCTTCACCATTTGCATTACATCAGCGACCGCCATTTAGTTCTCCTAATTAGATAGGTTTTGTTAAAAATTCGACATGTAACTCTAGCAGGAAATGTGCCACGACAAAATTGCAATATTTCATTTTGGCACAGCCGCTTAACCCGCGCCAGCAGCGCCAAACGCACGCATGACGCACACTTGCAGTGCGGGCGTATTATACAGCGCACCAATTGTGTGCATCTGCAAGCCCGCTTGTTTTGGCGCTATACTTGGTGCTCATAGTATCCGGTAATTTGGAGTCATCATGGAGACACTGAACAAGATTTTATTGCGCGCAAAGCAACGCGCAGAGCAATTGCAGCTGCCCTATGCTGGCGCATTGACGCCAAACGAAGCGCATCAGGTGCAACAACTAGCACCACAAGCCACCCTGATCGACGTGCGCAGCCGTGCCGAGCTGGAGCTGGTGGGGCGCATCCCTCAAGCCGTGCACATCGAATGGGCGTTCTATCCCGGTATGAGTGCCAATCCGGATTTTGCAGCACAACTGGACACTCAAGTGGACAAAGAGCGGTTGACCATGTTCATCTGCCGTACCGGTGGGCGCTCGCACAACGCGGCGGCGGTAGCGGCAAAGCTAGGCTTTACCGAAGCCTATAACGTGCTGGAAGGCTTCGAAGGCGAAGCGACGCCTGACAGCAAACAACGCGGCAGGATCAATGGCTGGAAAGCCGCCGATCTACCGTGGACCAACGCCTGACAGGTCACATGCGCGATCACTACGCCGTCATCGGCAACCCGGTGCAGCACAGCAAATCCCCGCAGATCCACGCCATGTTCGCCGCCCAGACCGGCCAACACATCGACTATGGCCGGGTGCTGGCAGCCATTGATAGCTTCAGCGCCACCATCCACAGCTTGCGCGAGCAAGGCTACCGTGGCGCCAATGTCACCGTCCCGTTCAAACTGGAAGCGTTTGCGCTCAGTGGTCAACTCTCCGAACGCGCGCATGATGCCGGTGCCGTCAACACGCTGATCTTCAATGAGCACGGCATCACCGGCGACAATACCGATGGCGCCGGTCTGGTGCGTGACATTCAACATAATCTGCAGCGCCCCCTGCAAGGGCAGCGCATCCTGCTGATAGGCGCGGGTGGCGCCGCCGAAGGCGTGCTGCACCCCTTGCTGGAACAACAGCCACAGCTGCTGGTGATCACCAACCGCACACTGGACAAAGCCTTGCGCATGATACGCCGTGTCGAACAGCGCGGCGACCTGCGCTATGTATCGGTCAACGCACAAGCGTTCGAAGCACTGGCAGGCCAGACCTTCGACATCGTCATCAATGCCACCTCCACCGGCTTAAGCGACAGCCAGTTACCCTTGCCGGAGCAGTTGTTTGCAGCGGGCGCGCTGGCATACGACATGATGTACGGACGCGAAACCCCGTTCATGGCCTATGCACGCCAGCAGGGCGCCGCCATGATCGCAGATGGCCTGGGCATGCTGGTGGAGCAAGCCGCAGAAGCCTTCTTGGTGTGGCGCGGCATACGCCCGCAGACGGTCCCTGTCATCGCTGCACTGAGAGGATGACGCCATGAACGCCTTGCGCCGTTGGCTGCTGCGCGGCCTGTTCCTGTTGTTCGTGATCGTGGTGGGCTATCAGCTTTGGATCTTTCTGCACATCTGTTGGTGGATAGACCACAACCCTGGCTCCAGCGCCTTCATGCGTGACCGGCTGGCGGTGATGCAGAAAGAGGATCCGAACGCCAAACTACGTCAGCAGTGGGTGGATTACCGGCATATCTCGGTCAGCCTGAAGCGTGCCGTCATCGCCTCCGAAGACGCCAAGTTCCTTGAACATCAGGGCTTCGACTGGGAAGGCATCCAGAAAGCCTACGAAAAGAACCTCAAAAAGGGCCGCATCGTCGCTGGTGGCTCCACCATCAGCCAGCAACTGGCCAAGAACCTGTTCCTATCCACGCAACGTACGCCCTGGCGCAAACTGGAAGAAGCCTTCATCACGCTGCTGCTGGAAAAGATGATGAGCAAGCGCCGCATCCTGGAGATCTACCTGAACGTGATCGAGTGGGGCAATGGGGTGTTCGGCGCGCAAGCGGCTGCTCGCCACTATTACGGCATATCCGCGTCACAACTCAGCCCCTATCAATCGGCGCGACTGGCCGCCATGGTGCCCAACCCGCGCTACTACGACAAACGGCGCAACAGCCCCTACCTCGCCAAGCGCACCGGCACCATACAGGCACGCATGTACTACACCCCGGTGCCTTAAGGTATCGAGCATCTACCAGCA
This sequence comes from Methylobacillus flagellatus, assembly GCF_005502435.1. Classification (GTDB taxonomy): domain Bacteria; phylum Pseudomonadota; class Gammaproteobacteria; order Burkholderiales; family Methylophilaceae; genus Pseudomethylobacillus; species Pseudomethylobacillus flagellatus_A. The sequence goes on along the minus strand of NZ_SCOU01000003.1, from coordinate 122,811 downwards.
AGTCAGCGCAACGCCTGACTTGACCGCGCACAGGAGGCTGGAAAATGGAAATGTTGTGGTTATTGGCACTGCTACTGGTCATCGCTGGCGTCATCGGGCTGGTGTTTCCCGCCTTGCCTGGCATCCCCCTGCTGTACGGTGGCTTGCTGCTGGCTGCCTGGATCGATGACTTCAGCCTGGTAGGCGGCTGGACCATCGCCGTGATCGGTGTCATCGCCGTGATCGCCTGGCTGGTGGATCTGGTGGCCTCGGTAGTGACCACTCAGCGCGCTGGCGCCAGCAAGCAAGCCTTGTACGGCACCATGATAGGTGGTGTGGTCGGCATCGTGGGCGGGGTGCCCGGCATCATCTTGGGGACGGTCGTCGGTGCGATGCTGGGCGAATTGATGGCCAGACGCGGCGCCGGTCAGGCCACACGGGTGGGCATCGCGGCCGGCCTGGGCTTTGTGCTGGCACTGGCCGCCAAAGTGCTGCTGGGCTTGCTGATGCTGGGGATGTTCGTCTATGCCTATTTTGTTTGAACAGGCGTTGTCCGAACCGCATCTACCCAAACAGCACGCATGTAAGCAACTTGCCTGCAGCGTCTTGGCAAAGCAGCGGCAAAGCCGCCAAGGCGCTGCAGAAGATTACTTCAGCATAGGTAGCAAGTAGCGCCCGGTGTGGCTGGCAGCGCAAGTGGCCACTTGCTCCGGCGGACCTTCCGCCAGTATGAAGCCACCACCATCACCACCCTCAGGGCCCAGATCCACCAGCCAGTCGGCTGTTTTGATCACGTCCAGATTGTGCTCGATGATGACGATGGTGTTGCCATGGTCACGCAGCCTGTGCAGCACATCTAGCAGCAGCTGGATATCGGCAAAGTGCAGACCGGTGGTGGGTTCGTCCAGGATATACAGCGTGCGGCCGGTGTCGCGCTTGGACAGCTCCAGCGCCAGCTTCACGCGCTGCGCCTCGCCACCCGACAGCGTCGTTGCAGACTGGCCCAGCGTGATATAGCCCAGGCCCACATCCAGCAGCGTACGCAATTTGCGCTGTACCGCAGGCACAGCATTGAAGAAGTCATGCGCCTGCTCCACCGTCATCTCCAGCACTTCGCGGATGTTCTTGCCCTTGTAGTGGATCTCCAGCGTCTCGCGGTTGTAGCGATGGCCCTTGCACACATCACACGGCACATACACGTCCGGCAGGAAGTGCATCTCGACGCGGATCACGCCATCCCCCTGACAGGCTTCGCAGCGCCCACCCTTGACGTTGAAGGAGTAGCGTCCAGGCCCGTAGCCGCGGGCGCGTGACTCCGGCACCCCGGCGAACAACTCGCGGATGGGCGTGAACAGGCCGGTGTAGGTAGCGGGGTTGGAACGCGGCGTACGTCCGATCGGGCTCTGATCCACATCGACCACTTTGTCGAAATACTCCAGACCGGAAACCTCGCCGAACGGTGCAGGCTCGGTGGAGCTGCCATACAGATGCTTGGCCACCACGCGATACAAGGTATCGTTGATGAGCGTGGATTTGCCGGAACCGGACACGCCGGTCACGCAGGTCAGCAAGCCGACCGGCAGTTTGAGCGTCACGTCCTGCAGGTTGTTGCCCGTGGCATTGGTGAGATGCAACCAGCGCTGCGCGTCCGGGGCATGACGTTCACCCGGCACTGCGATCTGCTTGCTGCCGCTCAGGTACTGGCCGGTGAGCGAGGCGGCGTTATTCTGGATCTCCTCTGGCGTACCGAAGGCCACGATATTGCCACCGTGTTCGCCAGCGCCCGGGCCGATGTCCACCACATAATCGGCGGCCATGATGGCGTCCTGGTCGTGCTCCACCACGATCACGCTGTTGCCGATATCGCGCAGGCGCTTGAGTGTTTCCAGCAGACGGTCGTTGTCGCGCTGGTGCAAACCGATGGACGGTTCATCCAGCACATACATCACGCCCGTCAGGCCGGAGCCGATCTGCGACGCCAGGCGGATACGCTGCGCCTCGCCGCCGGATAAAGTCTCGGCCGAGCGCGACAGGGACAGGTATTCCAAGCCCACGTTGGTAAGGAATTTAAGTCGGTTGCTGATCTCTTTGACGATCTTGTCGGCGATGGCCAGTTTCTGGCCGGTGAGCTCCAGCGTGTCAAAGAACACCAGCGCCTGACGCAGCGGCGATTCGCACACTTCGTGGATGTTGCGGCCGCCCACTTTGACGTGGCGTGCTTCGCGGCGCAGACGCGTACCGCTGCAATCCGGGCAGGCTTTGGAATTCAGGTATTTGGACAGCTCTTCACGCACGGTCACCGAATCGGTCTCGTGATAACGGCGCTGCAGGTTGTTGAGGATGCCCTCAAAGGTGTGTGATTTGCTGAAGAACACACCACGCTCGTTGAGGTAACGGAACGGGATCACCTCACGGCCGCTGCCATTGAGCAGAATCTCTTGAGTTTCAGGCGGCAACACCTCAAAGGCGGTATCCAGGTCAAAACCGTAATGTGTGGACAGGCTTTGCAGCATCTGGAAATAGAACTGGTTGCGCTTGTCCCAGCCCTTGATCGCACCGGCGGCCAGCGACAGATGCGGGAAGGCCACCACGCGCTTGGGGTCGAAGAAACTGATCTGGCCCAGGCCGTCACACTTGGGGCAGGCGCCCATGGGATTGTTGAACGAGAACAGACGCGGCTCCAGCTCCACCAGCGAGTAATCGCACAGCGGGCAGGAGAATTTGGCCGAGAACAGATGTTCCTTGCCGCCATCCATCTCCATGGCGATGGCCTTGCCTTCGGCCAGACGCAAGGCGGTTTCGAACGATTCCGCGATGCGCTGCTTCATGTCCTCGCGCACCTTGAGGCGGTCCACCACCACATCCACATTGTGCTTGCTGGTTTTGGCGAGCTTGGGCAGGCTGTCCATCTCGTAGATCACGCCGTCCACGCGCACGCGCACGAAACCCTGCGCCTTCAACTCGTCGAACAGGTCCAGCTGCTCGCCCTTGCGGTTGCTGACCACCGGGGCCAGGATCATCAGCTTGGTGTCTTCCGGCAAGGCCAGCACACTGTCCACCATTTGCGATACGGTCTGCGCTTCCAGCTTGATGGCGTGCTCCGGGCACTCCGGGTCACCGGCACGCGCGTACAGCAAACGCAGATAGTCGTGGATCTCGGTAACGGTGCCCACCGTGGAACGCGGGTTGTGCGAGGTGGATTTTTGTTCGATGGAGATGGCCGGCGACAGGCCTTCGATCAGGTCCACATCCGGCTTGTCCATGCGTGCCAGAAACTGACGGGCATAAGCCGACAGCGATTCGACATAGCGACGCTGACCTTCCGCATACAAGGTATCAAAAGCGAGGGAAGATTTTCCTGAACCGGACAGGCCGGTGATGACCACCATCTTGTTGCGTGGCAGATCCAGCGAAACATTCTTGAGATTGTGCGTGCGTGCACCGCGTATGCGTATGAATTCCATTAACCATCCGAACCGAAATAATCCCGATCAAGCAGCCGCCAGTCCATCCGCGCGATGCGGATACACATACGACACCCTGAACCTGAGCCAGACCCAGGCACGTTGCGACTCAGCCGCATGTTGGCAATTCAACTGCCTGCTGAACGCGCGCAACTAAAGACGCAGCCCACACTTGCAAACCCGGCGGCCTGGCAGGCGCGAACACCGGGCCAGCAGCCAACAACACAAAGTCCGCACAGTGACAGGTACTTAAGCGAAGCAACCTGATAATATACGCAACTTTCCGCATTCCATTCAAATAGTTTTCATGGCCCATTCAGAACGTATGTCCTCGCTGGAGTTGCGGGCCAGCATGAGCCTGGCCTCCATCTATGGCCTGCGCATGCTGGGCATGTTCCTGATCCTGCCGATCTTCTCCATCTATGCAGAAACCCTGCCCGGCGGCGATAGCCATCTGCTGATCGGCTTGGCGCTGGGTGCCTATGGCCTGACCCAGGCCATGTTCCAGCTGCCGTTCGGCATGGCGTCCGACCGTTATGGCCGCAAGCGCATGATCTACATCGGCCTGGTGCTATTCGTCATCGGCAGCCTGGTGGCCGGCTTTGCCGACAACCTCTATACCATCATCATCGGCCGCGCCATCCAGGGCGCAGGTGCTGTTTCTGCCGTGGTCACGGCGCTGGTGGCCGACCTCACACGTGAAGAACACCGCACCAAAGCCATGGCCATGATAGGTGGCACCATAGGCGTCACCTTCGCGCTGTCGCTGATCCTGGGCCCGGCGCTGAATCAGGTGATCGGTGTGCCCGGCATCTTCCTGCTCACTGGCGCGCTAGCCGCACTGGCCATCCTCGATGTCAGATTTCTGGTGCCCGACCCGGTGGTCAGCCGTTTTCACTCCGATGCAGAAGCAGCGCCCAGCAAACTCAAGGACGTGCTGCGTAACAAGCAACTACTGCGCCTGAATTTCGGCATCTTCGCGCTGCATGCGGCACAGATGGCCATGTTCGTGGTGGTGCCATTCGCCATCAAGCAGACCAGCGGCATGAGCGAGAACGATCACTGGCTGATCTACCTGCCCATCATGGTGTTGTCGTTCGTGCTGATGGTGCCGGCCATCATCTACGGCGAGAAGCGCGCCAAACTCAAAGTGATCTTTGTGGGTGCCATCAGCGTGATGTTGCTGGCACAACTGATGTTCGCCGCCAGCATCACCCACTTCTGGGGCATCATCCTCTCGCTGTCGGCCTATTTCGTTGCCTTCAATGTACTGGAAGCCAGCCTGCCATCCATCATCTCCAAACTGGCACCGGCGGCCTCCAAAGGTACCGCCATCGGGGTCTACAACACCGCACAATCCATCGGTATATTCTTGGGTGGCACCCTGGGTGGCGTGCTGTCGCACTATTACGGTTATGCCTCGGTGTTCCTGTTCTGCAGCGTGCTGATGGGCATCTGGCTGGTGCTGGCCATCAGCATGCAGCCGCCACCTGCGGTCAAAAGCAAGATGTACCATGTGGACGAAATGAGCCCTGAGGCAGCCGCCAGCCTGGCCAAAGCGCTGGGCGCGCTGGCCGGTGTACGCGAAGCGGTGGTGCTTGCCGACGAAGGTTTGGTTATACTTAAGATAGACATGCAGCATGCTTTCGATGAGACGCAAGCACTGCAATTGATAGGGAGTGAATAATGGCATCGGTCAACAAAGTGATTCTGGTCGGCAACCTGGGGCGCGACCCGGAAATGCGCTACATGCCCTCCGGTGACGCGCTGGCATCCTTCAGCATCGCCACCACGGACAGCTGGAAAGACAAGAACGGCCAGAAGCAGGAGCGCACTGAATGGCACCGCATCTCCATGTTCGGCAAACAAGCCGAAGTGGCTGGTGAATACCTGAAGAAGGGCTCCAGCGTGTACATCGAAGGCCGCTTGCAAACCCGCAAATGGCAGGACAAGGAAGGCAACGAACGCCAGACCACCGAAGTGGTGGCCGACCGCATGCAGATGCTAGGCGGACGTAGCGGTGGTGGTGGCAGCTACGACGGTGGCATGGATGACGGCGGCATGGACGATTTCAACCAGGCACCGCCTGCACGAGCCGCCGCACCTAGCCAACGTAGCGCACCTGCTGCAGGCGCAGCGGCCGGCACTGCAGCTGCCGGGGCGAAAAAATCAGGTGGTTTTGATGACTTCGAGGACGACATCCCGTTCTAATTGCTTAGTTCAGTGTAATTGAGCCACCCCAAGCCCCTGTTTCAGGGGCTTTTCTTTTGCGCTTAAAACTGCAGCACTCAATCAAGCATTCAAATCATCCTGACCACGACCTTACCCTTCACCCTGCCTTGTTCGAGATAAGCAAGCGCTTCAGTGGTTTGATCGAACGGGAATACCTTGTCGATGACTGGAAGGATGTGCCCAGCCTCCAGAAGCTCACCAAGCTCTGCAAGTTGGTAACCGTCAGGATGTACAAACAGGAATGAATACGCGATATTGCGCTTGCTGGCCTGGCGTATGATCCTTGCGCTGATCAGGGCAAATACAAACTTCATGAGGAAGCTCATGCCTCTGGCGCGAGCGAATGCAACATCAGGTGGACCGACGAGCGACACGACGCTGCTATCGGGCTTCAGGATCCGCAGGGATTTCTCGAGCCCGTCGCCCCTGATGCTAGCCAACACCACATCATAGCCTTGCAGCACATCCTCGAACGCCTGCTTCTTGTAATCGATCACCACATCGGCGCCAAGGCGTTTAACCAAGTCCACGTTCCCCGTACTGGTGGTGGTCGCCACTTTGGCTCCTAGATTTTTGGCTAGCTGAATTGCGAACGTTCCAATGCCTCCAGAGCCCGCGGGTATGAACACGCTCTGACCGGGCTTGAGTCTTGCCCGCTCTTTGAGTGCTTGCCACGACGTGAGGCCGACCATAGGCATTGCAGCTGCTTGCACGAAATCCAGATTGGCCGGTTTGATTGCTGCCGCGCTTTCTGGAACGACGGCATACTCCGCGAGCGAGCCAGCACCCAGATCGAAGAGGCTGGCAAAAACGGCATCACCCGGCTTGAAGCGGGTCACGAGACTGCCCACCTCGACCACGACGCCCGCCAGATCACTGCCCATCGTGAGCGGGAGTTGAACCTTGAGGATGGGCTTGAACGCTCCTTTCGCTATCATGTAGTCGATCGGGTTAAGACCAGCGGCATGAACCTTTACCAGCAGCTCATCAGGCTTGATCGTGGGCTTAGGAAGGTCAGCGAATGCGAAATCACCTGTCTTGCCATATCGTTTTAAGATAAATGCCTTCATCGTTGCTCTCCTGGGTTCATGCCTGAGTTCCTGCCTGATTGCTTGATGGTGTTTATTTACTGCGCGCGCCAACATACAAAAACGCCAGCATCAAAACGACCTCGATAAAGACTGCACTCAAAATGCCGCTCGTTGCATGGCCTACAGCAAACTCGTAGATACCGAGGAGCGCCAAGATCAGACTGGCCGTTACAGTTCCGTAGATCAGCGCTGTACGGGTGATCGAATGTTCTGCATTTCTGGCCATAAAATACATCACCGCGATGCCTGCATACAATGCGCCTATTCGCTTTGCAAGCAGCCCTGCCTCTGTTGTTAACTCCACTCCCCAGCCTGCCAGCATGTGAACTGGTGCGAACAGCAAGATGATGGACAGCGATACAAACAAGATCGCACTGAAAACCGAAACTCGATAAAAAGTTAATGATTTCATGACCACTTCCTGTCCTTAACTGGCAAACTTTTGAAGTGAATCAAGTTTCATCTCTTTGCGTATAGCGATATCAACCAGGGCAGCGGGCGCAAACCTTCTCAGGAAACTCAAACGGCACGCCAATTTCCCGGCAGCGTAACGAAGCTTGGGGTGTTTTGCCTTGGCTGCTTTTAATACGACATTGGCAACGACTTTGGGATCATCGCCAGCTTCCACGGCGATCTTTAACAATTTTGTGAGTGCTTTTCGCGCAATCGTGTATTCATCCAACTTAGCGTCCACTTCCTGGGTATTGGCTTCAAATTGGGTGTTGGTATACCCGGGCTCAATCACAGAAACGCGGATCCCTCTTGTGCGCAACTCATGGTCCAGGGATTCGGAAAACCCCTCGACGGCATGCTTGGTAGCGGCATAAATGGCCATGTAGGGCGCCGGTATCAGACCAAGAATGGAGCCGATGTTGATGATTCGGCCTTCGCCTTGTTTTCTCATATAAGGCACCACCGCGCGGGTCATGCGCACGATCCCAAAAAAATTGGTATCAAAGATCATCTTGCTTTGTTCAATTGAACTTTCTTCGGCGCCACCCGGTGCCATACCGAAGCCAGCGTTGTTGACCACCAGATCGATCCTGCCTTCAATTTGGATTATTTCTTTCAGAGCAGCTTCGACAGAGGCCTCACTATTCACGTCCAGCGCAATCATCTTGTATGCGCGCTGGACGCCTTGCGCTCCCTTGCGACTCGTCCCATAGACCTTATAGCCCGCGCTTGCGAGCAGCTCGGCCGTGGCTGCACCGATACCTGATGATGCGCCCGTCACAACTGCGATCTTGCTTTTCATGTTACGTCTCCTATGCGATTTAAATTTGTAAAAACATGCAGCGTTAATATGATGAACGTCATATATATGGTGAAAAAAAACTAACCGCCCGTTAAGAAATTACTCAAGCCTTGGCATCATAGTGTTTTAAAGCTGCCTGGCGTACAGCGTCACTAAGTTCAGGGTCCTCTACCGCGCGGGCTAACAATAATGTGCCTACCATCGTTGATAGCATCACCAGCGCCTCTTCACGCGCGCTGGGCTGGCCTGACAGGCGGCTTTCAATAAGCGCGATCATTTCCTTGATGCGGCAAGTAGAGGCTTTTCTTACCTCTGGCGCCTGACGTGGCATTTCCGAACCCAAGGCTGCCAAAGCGCAACCTGTCTCAACATTAGCCATGTGCTCATTTGATAAATAAGCACGCATCAAGGCTGGCAATGCCTGATCCTGAGGTACTTCAGCGAAGATATGTTCAGCAATCGCAAGCGTATCTGCGCCTGCGCGATCTGCCGCTTCTGCCAGCATGGCATCGCGGGATGCAAAATGTGCGTAAAACCCCCCATGGGTGAGGCCAGCTTCTTTCATGATGTCGGCCACGCCCGTGCCGTCGTAGCCACTTCTGCGAATGACCCGTGCAGCGGTTTCCACGATTCGGGTATGCGTGATTTCCTTACGATTGGGCGTATTGCGTTTCGTCATGGCTTGTTTCATGACGACCATCATATATGATAACCGTCATAAAATGCTAGCAAAATGAATCAACTCACCACAATCTAGCTGCTTGTATTTATTATAATCATTGGATGTTCACGCGCTATTCGGTACGTATAACCGGTCTCGCTGGCCTGCTCAGGCTGGTGCCGTTGATTGGCCTGCCGTCCATGTCTACACGCCGCAAGACCAGCCAAGGCCCGTCTTTTTCATGCTGACAACCGCGTTAAGCTCTTGATAATCTGCCGCTAATCGCCATGTAGAGCTTGGCGCCTTCGGGTATAATTCGACTTTTTTCGGGGTGATGTCATGCCTATCTACGATTACCAGTGCAGCAGCTGCGGCTGCAAAAAAGAAGTGATGCGCAAGGTCAGCGAACCCAACCTGACCACTTGCCCATCCTGCGGACTAGAGACCTTCTCCAAGCAAGTGTCGGCACCGAGCTTCCAGCTCAGCGGCACTGGCTGGTATGCCACCGACTTCAAGGGCAGCGGCAGCAAGCCAGCCAAAAAGGCCGAAGAAGCCGCTGCACCTGCCGCCTGCAACCCCGGCTGCGCCTGCCACTAAGGCTCACATGAAACGCTATTTCATCACTGGCCTGCTGGTCCTAGTCCCGCTGTCCATCACCGTATGGGTGCTTAAGACCCTGATCGGGGTCATGGATCAAAGCCTGTTGCTGCTGCCTTACGAGTGGCGTCCGGAAGCCCAACTGGGGCAGGACATTCCGGGCATAGGGGCCATTCTCACCCTGCTGATCATCTTCGGCACCGGCCTCATCGCCACCAATTTCTTCGGCAAACAGCTGATCCTGCTGTGGGAAAACCTGCTGGGCCGCGTGCCTGTGGTGAAAAGCATCTACAACAGCGTGAAGCAGGTATCGGACACCCTGTTCTCCGACTCCGGCAATGCCTTCCGCAAAGCCCTGCTGGTGCAGTACCCACGCCAAGGCAGCTGGACCGTGGCCTTTCTGACCGGCCAGCCCGGCGGGGACGTGGCGAACCATCTGCAGGGTGACTATGTCAGCGTCTACGTGCCGACCACGCCCAACCCCACTTCCGGTTTCTTCCTGATGATGCCGCGCGCTGACGTGATCGAGCTGGACATGAGCGTGGATGCCGCACTCAAATACATTATTTCCATGGGCGTCGTCGCACCTGCCGACAAGCCTGCACCTCTCCAACCTCCCATCCAATAAGAATTTTAATATGCGTACTCATTACTGCGGTCATCTGAACCGCGAACACATCGGCCAGACCGTCACCTTGTGCGGCTGGGCTCATCGTCGTCGTGACCACGGCGGTGTGATCTTCATCGACCTGCGCGACCGCGAAGGCATGGCGCAGATCGTTATCGATCCGGATACCCCGCAAGCGTTCCAGCTGGCCGAAACCGTACGCAGCGAATTCGTGCTGAAGATCGTTTGTAAAGTGCGCGCGCGCCCTGAGGGCACCGTGAACCCTAACATCCCTACCGGCGAAGTGGAGATGCTGGCCAGCGAGATCGAGATCCTCAACCCGTCGCTGACGCCTCCGTTCATGCTGGACGACGACAACCTCAGCGAAATGGTGCGTCTGGAGCATCGTTATATCGACCTGCGCCGTCCTGCCATGCAAAAGAACATGATGCTGCGCTACCGCGTGGCCAAGACCTTGCGTGACCATCTGGACAGCAACGGTTTCATCGAAATTGAAACCCCGATGCTGACCCGCTCCACGCCGGAAGGTGCGCGTGACTACCTGGTGCCGTCGCGTGTGCATCACGGCATGTTCTTCGCGCTGCCGCAATCGCCGCAGCTGTTCAAGCAACTGCTGATGGTGTCCGGCTTTGACCGCTACTTCCAGATCACCAAGTGCTTCCGTGACGAAGACCTGCGCGCTGACCGTCAGCCCGAATTCACACAAGTGGATATCGAGACCTCCTTCCTGGGTGAAGAAGAGATCATGAACATCGTGGAAGACATGATCCGCAAGATGTTCAAGAGCGTGCAGAACATCGACCTGCCAGACCCGTTCCCACGCATGCCATTCAGCCTGGCAATGAGCCGTTATGGCTCCGACAAGCCAGACATGCGCATCACCCTGGAGATCACCGAACTCACCGACGTGATGAAGGATGTGGATTTCAAGGTGTTCGCCGGTGCGGCCAACATGGACGGTGGCCGCGTGGCCGCGCTGCGTGTGCCGAACGGTGCCGGCATCAGCCGCTCCGAGATCGACGCCTACACCGAATTCGTCAAGATCTACGGCGCGCGCGGTCTGGCTTACATCAAGATCAACGACATCACCAAGCTCAACGAAGAAGGCCTGCAATCGCCTATCGTCAAGAACATCCATGTCAACGCGCTGAAAGCCATCATTGAACGCACCGGTGCACAGAACGGCGACATCGTGTTCTTCGGCGCCGACAAACTCAAAGTGGTCAACGAAGCGCTGGGCGCACTGCGCCTCAAGGTCGGCCACGACAAGGGCCATGTCGATGGCCGCGCCTGGGCACCGCTGTGGGTGGTGGATTTCCCCATGTTCGAACACGACGAAGAGAACGACCGCTGGGTCGCGCTGCATCACCCGTTCACTTCGCCCAAAGACGGCCACGAAGACCTGCTCACCAGCAACCCCGGTGCAGCGCTGTCCAAGGCCTACGACATGGTGCTGAACGGCTGGGAAGTGGGCGGCGGTTCAGTGCGTATCCACAAGCAGGACGTGCAATCCAAGGTGTTCGACGCCCTCAAGATCAGCAAGGAAGAAGCGCAGGAGAAGTTCGGCTTCCTGCTCGACGCCCTGCAATACGGTGCGCCTCCACATGGCGGCCTGGCCTTTGGTCTGGACCGTCTGGTGACGCTGATGGCGGGTGCAGAATCCATCCGTGACGTGATCGCCTTCCCCAAGACGCAGCGTGCGCAGTGCCTGATGACCAACGCACCGAACGAAGTGGATGAGAAACAGTTGCGCGAATTGCATATACGCGTACGCAACCAGAACCCGGTCGCGTAAGGAATCCACCACACGGCATGACCATCAAATCCCTGATCCGCACCATCCCGCATTACCCCAAGCCAGGCGTGCAGTTTCGTGACATCACCACGCTGCTGAAAGACCCGCTGGGTCTCAAGGTGACGGTGGATGAGCTGGTCAAGCGCTATGCGGATCAGCGCATAGACAAGGTGGTGGGCATAGAATCGCGTGGTTTCATGGTGGGTGCGCCACTGGCCTATCAGCTGGGCGTGGGCTTCGTGCCGGTGCGCAAGCAGGGCAAGCTGCCTGCGGAGACGCTGGGCCATGATTACGAGCTGGAATACGGCAGCGACCGCGTGGAGATCCACACCGATGCCATCACGCCGGGCGAACGCGTGCTGCTGGTGGACGACCTGGTCGCGACCGGTGGCACCGCCCTCGCTGCAGCGACGCTGATCAGCAAACTGGGCGGCACGCTGGTGGAATGTGCCTGTGTCATCGATCTGATCAGCCTGGGTGGCCGCAAACGGCTGGAAACTGCGGGCATCCCGCTGTTCGCGCTGTGTGAATACGAAGGCGATTAGTGCGTTATAAAACTCCGATCTCGGCGCTGGTGCTGATCCACACCGCCGATCTGCAAGTGCTGCTGCTGGAGCGTGCCGACAAGGCAGGCTTCTGGCAATCGGTGACCGGCAGCCTGGAAGACGGCGAAACGCCTGCGCAGGCCGCCATACGCGAAGTGCAGGAAGAGACCGGTCTGCAGGCGCTGGATCACAACTTCTACGACATGCAGGCGTCCAACGTCTACGAGATCTACCCGCACTGGCGCCACCGTTATGCGCCTGGCGTCACTGAAAACACCGAACATCTGTTCGGACTGGAATTACCCGCCGCGCTGCCGGTGACGCTGGCGCCGGATGAACATCTGCAGTACACCTGGGTCGACTGGCGCACCGCGGCAGAACAGGTGTTCTCATGGACCAATGTCGATGCACTGCGCCGCCTGGGCCTGCGCTACGGACTAACCTTATAGGACTGAATACGATGGAAACCGCCACCATGATCAAGGCTGAGCCGATCAAATTCGAGCGCTACCTGGCCACCCAGGAAGATGAGCTGCAAGCGCGCATCCTGGCTGCCAAGGCCAAGCTGGGCAAACGCCTGGTCATCCTCGGCCACCATTACCAGCAGGAAAGCGTCTACCGCCATGCCGATTACACCGGCGATTCGCTGAAACTGTCGCGCTTTGCCGCCGACACCGATGCCGAGTTCATCGTGTTCCTGGGTGTGCATTTCATGGCCGAAGTGGCCGATATCCTGTCGCGCCCCGAGCAGATCGCCATCCTGCCCGACCTGTCGGCCGGCTGCTCCATGGCGGATATGGCCAACCTCGCCAAAGTGGAGCGTTCGCGCCGCGAGCTGGCCAAGGTGCTGGATTTCGACGCGACCATCACCCCGGTCACCTACATCAACTCGGCTGCCGATCTGAAAGCCTTCTGCGGCGAGCATGGCGGCATCGTGTGCACCTCCACCAACGCCCCCAAGATCATCGAATGGGCGTTCGCGCAGCGCGAAAAAGTGCTGTTCTTCCCGGACCAGAACCTGGGCCGCTGGAGCGGTTACAAGATGGGCATCCCGCTGGACCAGATGCCCGTGTGGGACCCGGACCTGCCCATGGGCGGCCTCACCGAAGAACAGATCCGCAATGCCAAGATCCTGCTGTGGAAGGGCCACTGCGCCGTGCATCAGATGTTCCGCGAGCAGAACATCACGCGCTTCCGCGCCGAGCACCCAGATGGTTTTGTGATCTCGCATCCGGAGTCACCATTCGAAGTGTGCCTGAACTCGGATTACGTGGGATCCACCGAATACATCCTCAAGACCGTCTCCGACGCACCCGCGGGCAGCAAATGGCTGGTGGGCACCGAGCTGAATCTGGTAAACCGTCTGGCCGATCAGATGAAGCCGCAGGGCAAGCACGTGCAGTTCATGTCGCATGTGATCTGCGAGTGCTCGACCATGGCGCGTATCGACCCGCAACACCTGGCCTGGACGCTGGAGAACCTGGCCGAGGGCAAGGTGGTGAACCAGATCAAGGTCCCTGAACACGAAGCCGAGTTGGCCCGCCTGACGCTGCAACGCATGCTGGACGCGTCCTAGGTCTGCGCAGCAGGGCATGACCCGCTTCGTCGCCAATAACCAGATCACGCTGCTGCGCAATGGCGAGGAATACTTTCCCGCCTTGCTGGAGGCCATCGCCAGCGCGCGCTACGAAGTTCATCTACAAACCTTTATCTTCGAGGCCGACGACACCGGCCTGCGCGTGGCGGCAGCATTGCAGGCCGCAGCGCAGCGCGGCGTGTCGGTGCATGTGCTGCTGGATGGCTATGGCAGCCGCAAACTGACCCGGACCGTGCTGGACGGCATGCGTGCCGAGGGCATCGAAGTGATCTTCTACCGCCCGCAGATCTCGCCGTGGACCTTGCAACGCAACCGTCTGCGCCGTCTGCACCGCAAAGTCAGCGTCATCGACGGCACCACCGCCTTCGTGGGCGGTATCAACATCATCGACGATTTGAACGTGCCCAACGGCATGCCGCCGCGTGTGGATTACGCACTGCGCTTGCAGGGCCCGCTGGTGAAGGACATCCACACCAGTTGCGTGCGCCTTTGGCAGCGTATCTCCTGGGCCAATCTACAGCGCACGCACAGCAGCCGCGTACCGCTGGCGTTACTGGACAACCCGCCGCTAGGGCAGTTGCGGGCGGCTTTCGTGGTGCGCGACAACCTGCTGAACCGGCGAGCCATCGAGCGCGCTTACCTCAAAGCCATCGGCAATGCGCGCGACGAGATCCTCATCGCCAACGCCTATTTCGTACCGGGACGACGCTTCCGCCGCGCGCTGGTGTCCGCCGCCAGACGTGGCGTCAAGGTCAGGTTGCTATTGCAGGGACGCATGGAATACTGGCTGATGCTGGCGACGCATGCCTTCTACCGCCAGTTTCTACGCGAAGGCATCGTCATCCATGAATACCACAAGAGCTTCATGCACAGCAAAGTGGCGGTGATCGACGGGCGCTGGGCCACAGTGGGCTCCTCCAACATCGACCCGTTCAGCCTGCTGCTGGCGCGTGAAGCCAATGTGATGGTGCTGGATGCGGATTTCAGTCAGCAACTGCGTAGCGATATCGAACGCTCCATCCGTGATGGCGGCCAGCAGGTGCATGCGGATGACTGGGAACGCGAGCGCTGGGGCAAGCGTGTGGTGTCCTGGCTGGTATTCGGTATGGTGCGCCTGATTCTGGGCATGCTGGGCCACAGCAACAAGCATTAAGTGGTTTGCCGCCGCCCGCGCGAAACCGTATAATCGCCGTCTGCCTCAAAACGTTCAGTCAAAGTGCCGGTGTAGCTCAGTTGGTAGAGCAGCGCATTCGTAATGCGAAGGTCGTAGGTTCGATTCCTATCTCCGGCACCATTTTCCCCACAAAGCCCTGTAAATCAGCACAAAATCTGTGTTCAGCTAGTAGCAATTCCTGATGACTGGGTTAAGATAGTGTTCCGCCAACTTTTTTAAGAGTGATCTTTCCTATGAACAAGCAAGAATTGATCGAGCAAATCGCCGCCAGTGCCGATATCAGCAAAGCCGCTGCTGCCAAGGTAATCGATGCTTTTACTGACAGCATCACCAGCGCTCTGAAGAAGGGCGACAGTGTAACCCTGATCGGCTTCGGTACTTTTGCAGTATCCGAGCGTGCAGCCCGCACTGGTCGCAACCCACAAACTGGCGCTGAACTGCAGATCGCTGCCCGCAAGGCCCCTGCATTCCGTCCAGGCAAGGCACTCAAGGACGCACTGAACTAAGTTCAGTTCTGTCCTTAACGTCGTCGCATAAACGCCAGCCAGTCTGGCGTTTATTCTTTTTGGCGCGCGCTTTCCTGCATGTGCGGCAAGGCCGTGCCCGGCTCCCAACCGCCGCCCAGTGCGCGCATCAGCTGTACCGTCGCGGCGAACTGTTGCCCGCGCAGCGTCAGCAGGGTGCGTTCGTTGTTGAGGGCGATGTTCGCCACCGTCACCACATCGAGGTAGCTGATCAGCCCGGCCTGATACTGGTTAGTGCTGATCTCCAGCGATTGCCGCGCTGCCTGCAGGGCTTGCGTCTGCAATACGATCTCCTGCTGCAACACATTCAAGGCCGCCAGGTTGTCTTCCACCTCCTGGAACGCAGTCAGCGTGGTCTGGCGGTAGTTGGCCACTTGCTCGTCATAGGCGGCGATCGCCTGATCGCTCAAGGCACGACGTCGGCCCGCATCGAACAGGGTTAACGCCAGCGCAGGCCCGACCGACCAGAAGCGGTTGGCGATATCGATCAGGTTAGCCGAACTGGTGCTCTGGAAGCCACCATTCACCGACAGATTGACGGTAGGGAAGAAGGCCGCCTTGGCCACGCCGATCTGCGCGTTGGCGGCCGCGACGCGCCGCTCCGCCGCAGCCACGTCCGGGCGGCGTTCCAGCAGTTGCGAGGGCAGGCCCACAGGCACCAGCGGTAACTGTTCGGTGAGCCTGGTCACGGGAATGCTCAGGCTGGACGGCGGTTTACCAGTCAGCACGGCGATGGCGTTCTCTAGCTGGGCGCGCAGGATGCCGGTATCCAGCGCCTGGGCGCGTGTGGCATTGAGCTGCGTTTCGGCCTGCACCACATCGGCCTTGCTGGCCACGCCCGCTGCATAGCGGTTACGCGTCTGCTGCAGGGATTTTTCATAGGTGGCGATGCTGTCTTCCAGCACCAGACGCTGACTGTCCGCCAGCCGCAGCGCAAAGTAGTTCTGCACCAGCTCGGCCTGGGCACTCAGCAGGGCGGCGGATACATCGCTGGCACTGGCGTCGGTACCGGCACGGTTGGCTTCCACGGTGCGGCTGATGCGGCCCCAGATATCCGCCTCCCAGCTCAGGTTGGCCGACAAGGTGTTGTTGGTGTTGAGCCGGTTACCGTTGAAGGTGCGGTTACCCAGCTGCGAAGACTGGCTGCGGGTACGTGACAGCGTACTGCCTATGGTGGGGAACAGGTCGGCACGTGCGGCACGTGTACCGGCGACCGCCTGTTGGTAACGCGCCAGTGCGGCGCGCAAGGTCTGGTTGGACACTTCCACTTGCGGCACCAGTTGGTTCAACAGTTCATCATTGAACACCTGCCACCAGGGGCCGCGCTGCACATGATCCTGCGGTTCGGCCTGCTTCCATTGCGTACCGTCGGCCTGCTTGAACGCCGCCGGGGTCTCCACCTCGGGTTTGACGTAATCCGGGCCTACCGTGCAGCCTGCCAGGCTGAACAGCAATAGCCAGATCGGTGTTTTCATCGTGTGTCTCATCCTTGTCCCAGTGTTGTCGCCAATCGCGGCTGGCTTGCGCTGCCGCGCTTCCAACAGCGGCGCCGTGCCGCGTCCATATAGAGGTACACCACAGGCGTGGTATACAAAGTAAGCAACTGACTCACCATCAGGCCGCCAACGATGGCGATACCCAGCGGCTGGCGCAGCTCGGCACCTTCGCCTATCCCCACCGCCAGCGGCACTGCACCCAGCAGGGCGGCCATGGTGGTCATCAGGATAGGGCGCAGGCGCATCTGGCAGGCCTTGAAAATGGCATCCTGCGCGGACAAACCCTGCTCACGTTCCGCCATCAGTGCAAAGTCGATCATCATGATGGCGTTTTTCTTGACGATGCCGATCAGCAGGATCACGCCTATGATGCCGATCAGGTTCAGATCCTGCCCCATGGCCAGCAAGGCCAGCAGCGCGCCGACCCCGGCACTGGGCAAGGTGGACAGGATGGTCAGCGGGTGCAACAGGCTCTCATACAGGATGCCCAGCACGATATACACGGCCAGCAAGGTCGCCAGGATCAGCCAGGGCTGACTCTTGAGCGACTGCTGGAACACCTTGGCCGTGCCCGCGAATGCGCCCTGTACCGAAGGCGGCACACCGATACTCACAAAGGTGTCGCGTATCAGCTCGGTGGCTTCCCCCAGCGAGATGCCATCGGTGAGGTTGAAAGTCACCGTGGTGGCCGCGAACTGGGCCTGATGGTTCACCTCCAGTGCGGTGCGCGTCAGTTCGTAGCGACTGAAGGAGGACAGCGGCACCTGGGTACCATCGGCGGCACGCACATAGATATATTGCAGGGCGCGCGCATCGGCACTGAACTCGGGCGCCAGCTCCATCACCACGCGGTACTGGTTGAGCGGGTTATAGATCACGGACACCAGGCGCTGGCCGAAGGCGTTATTGAGCGCGCTGTTGATCTGCGCCATGCTGATGCCCAGCCGGGCGGCCGTGTCGCGGTCTATCACCAGCGAGGTTTGCAGGCCGCGATCTTCCTCGTCGGTATTCACATCCTGCAGCTCGGGCAGCTGACTCAGCGCCTTGCGGATCTGCGGCGCCCAGTCACGCAGGTCCTTGAGGTTGTCACTTTGCAGGGTGTACTGGTATTGCGCATTGCCCTGACGCCCACCGATACGGATGTCCTGCACCGATTGCAGGAACAACTGGGCACCCGGCTCACCCTTGAGCTGTTCACGCAGGCGGTTGATGACTTCGTCGGTGCTCACATCACGCTGCGCCACCGGCTTCAGGGCCAGGAACATCACACCACTGTTGCGGCGACCACCGCCGGTGAAGCCGACCACACTTTCCACCGCCGGGTCACGGCGCACGATGTCCATAAAATGGGTGAGCTTGTCCTGCATGGACTGGAACGAGATCTGCTGGTCAGCTTGGATGGAACCGGCGATACGGCCGATATCCTGTTGCGGGAAGAAGCCCTTGGGGATGACCACATACAAATACACATTGAGGCTGATGGTGGCCAGCAACAGCACCAGCATCAGGGCGCGAAAACGCAAGGCCCAGTGCAGGCTGCGTGCATAGCCGTTCTGCATACGCGTGAACGCACGCTCGAACGCCAGACTGACCCGTCCCGGCTGCACCGGCTTGTCGCGCAGCCAGCGCGCGCACAGCATGGGCACCAGCGTCAGCGACACCACCAGCGACACCAGAATGGCCACCGACAGCGTCACCGCGAATTCGCGGAAGAAACGCCCGACGATGCCGCCCATGAACAGAATGGGGATGAACACCGCCACCAGCGACAGACTCATCGCCAGCACGGTGAAACTCACCTCGCGCGCGCCCTGCAAGGCCGCCTGCATGCGGCTGGCGCCGGCCTCCAGCTGGCGCGTGACGTTCTCCACCACCACGATGGCATCGTCCACCACAAAACCGGTGGCGATGGTGAGCGCCATCAGCGACAAGGTGTTCAGGCTGTAACCGCACAGGTACATGGCGGCAAAGGTGCCGATCAGCGACACCGGCACGGCGATGGCGGGGATCATGGTGGCGCGCCAGTCACGCAAAAAGATGAACACCACCAGGATCACCAGCGCGATGGCGATGAACAGGG
This sequence comes from Methylobacillus flagellatus, assembly GCF_005502435.1. Lineage (GTDB taxonomy): Bacteria > Pseudomonadota > Gammaproteobacteria > Burkholderiales > Methylophilaceae > Pseudomethylobacillus > Pseudomethylobacillus flagellatus_A. Next base: position 103,693 of record NZ_SCOU01000003.1, on the reverse strand, counting down.
TATGCGTCACCACATAGATGGACGCGCGTATGCCCACGGTGCGGTCCTGAACCAGGGCGATGTCGATGGCGGCCGGCACACTGGCACGCAGCACAGGCATCAGCTCCTTGACGCGGTCCACCGCCTCGATGATGTTGCCACCCGGCTGTGCACGCACCATGAGCAGCACGGCCGGTTTGCCGTCGGACAGGCCCGCGTTGCGCAGGTCCTGCACCGAATCCGTGACCTCGGCCACGTCTCCCAGACGCACCGCCGCCGCATTGCGGTAGCGGATGATCATGGGCAGGAAATCCTCGGCACTATCCAGCTGGTCGTTAGCGGCGATCTGCCATTGCTGCTCGCTGCCCGCCAGTGCGCCCTTGGGACGGTTGACGTTGTTGCTGGCGATGGAGTTACGCACCTCGTCCAGGTCCAGGTCGTACTTGTTGAGCGCACGCGGGTCTATATCCACACGCACCGCCGGCAGGGAGCTGCCGCCCACGCTGACTTCACCGATGCCGCGCACCTGCGCGATCTTCTGCGCCAGGATGGTGGAGGCGTAGTCATACAGCTCGCCGCGCCGCATGGTGTCCGAGGTCAGCGCCAGGATCATGATGGGCGCAGAAGCCGGGTTCACCTTGCGGTAGGTGGGGTTGGACGGCAGGCCGGTGGGCAGGGTGCTGCGTGCCGCGTTGATGGCCGCCTGCACATCGCGTGCGGCCCCGTCGATGTCACGGTCCAGATCGAATTCCAGATTGATACGCACCGAGCCCAGCGAGCTGCTGGAAGTGATCTCGGTGACCCCGGCGATACGCCCCAGCGCGCGCTCCAGCGGCGTGGCCACGCTGCTGGCCATGATCTCCGGGCTGGCGCCAGGCAAGCTGGCACTCACCGAGATGTTCGGGTACTCCACTTGCGGCAAAGGGGCTACCGGCAACTGACGCAAACCCACAAAACCGGCCAGCACGATACCCAGCGTCAACAAGGTGGTGGCCACCGGCCGCCGCACGAATAATGCCATCATGGACATATCAGGCCGCCCTGGCAGTCCACTGCCGCAGGCGCTGTGCCGTGCGGTCAAAGGCCAAATAGATCACCGGGGTGGTGAACAGTGTTAGCACCTGACTCAGCAACAAACCACCCACCAGCGCGATACCCAGCGGCTGACGCAGCTCCGAGCCCACACCGCCCGCGATCACCAGCGGTAGCGCACCCAGCATGGCCGCCATGGTGGTCATCAGGATAGGGCGCAAGCGCAGCAGACAGGCCTGGTAGATGGCCTCCTCGGGGGATTTGCCTTCGTTACGCTGCGCGTCCAGCGCAAAGTCGATCATCATGATGGCGTTCTTCTTGACGATACCGATCAGCAGGATGATGCCGATGATGGCCACCACACCGAGGTCGCTGCCGCTCAGCATCAGGGCCAGCAAGGCCCCCACCCCGGCACTGGGCAGCGTGGACAGGATGGTCACCGGATGGATGAAGCTTTCGTACAAAACGCCCAGCAGGATGTAGACAGTGATGATGGCCGCCAGGATCAGCCACAGCTGATTGCCCAACGCAGCCCGGAACGCCTGGGCAGCGCCCTGGAAACTGGTCTGCATGCTGTCCGGCAGGCCAAGTTCGGCCTGTGCCTGCTCGATGGCCTGCACCGCATCCCCCAGTGAATAGCCTTCTGCCAGATTGAACGACAGCGTGCTCACCGGGAACTGGCCCAGCCGGCTCACCAGCAGCGCGGCTTGCTGCTCGCGCACGCTGGCCACCGCCGTCAACGGCACTTGCGCACCTTCTGCGGTGGTGAGGTAAAGGTTGGACAGCGCCTGCGGACTTTGCTGCAAGTCAGGACGTACTTCCAGGATCACGCGGTATTGGTTGGACTGCGTGAAGATAGTGGAGATCATGCGCTGGCCATAGGCGCTGTACAGCGCATTGTTGATGTCCGCCACGCTGATGCCCAGGCGTCCCGCCGCCTGTCTGTCGATATCCACATAGGCCTGCAGGCCTTTCTGCTGCAAGTCACTGCTGACTTCGGCGATCTGCGGCAACCCGGCCAGTGCCTGCTGCAAGCGCGGTACCCAGATGTTGAGCTGCTGCTGGTCCGGATTGCTCAGCGTGTATTGGTACTGGTTGCGGCTGACCTTGTCCTCGATGGTGAGGTCCTGCACCGGCTGCAGATAGACATGGATGCCGGTCACTTCTGCGGCACGCTGCTGCAGACGCGCCAGGATGGTATCCGCCGAGGCATCCCGCTCTGCATGCGGCTTCAGGTTGATGAGCAAGCGACCACTATTCAGTGTGGCGTTGATGCCGTCCACGCCGATAAAGGAGGTGACGCTGGCCACGTCCGGGTCATCCCCCATCACCTCGGCCAGGCGTTGCTGACGCTCGGCCATGGCGGTGAAGGAAACCGTTTGCGGCGCTTCAGTGATGCCTTGCAGCAAGCCGGTGTCCTGCACCGGGAAGAAGCCCTTGGGAATCATCACATACAGCGCTACGGTGAGTGCCAGCGTCGCCACTGCCACCACCACCACCATGGGCTGACGCGCCAGCACCCATTGCAGCGCACGTCCATAGGCGGCGGCCAGCCGGTCGAAGCCCTTGCCGACCACCACATCGAAGCGGCTGCGCTCCTGCTCCGGGATATGCCGCAACAAGCGCGCGCACATCATAGGCGTCAGCGTAAGTGAGACCACGGCCGAGATCAGGATGGCCACCGCCAGCGTGATGGCGAACTCGCGGAACAGGCGGCCGACCACATCGCCCATGAACAGCAAGGGGATGAGCACGGCGATCAGCGACAGCGTCAGCGAGATGATGGTGAAGCCGATCTGGCTGGCGCCTTTGAGCGCGGCCTGCATGGCGCTTTCGCCGCGCTCCAGATAGCGCGCGATGTTCTCTATCATGACGATGGCGTCATCCACCACAAAACCGGCGGCGATGGTCAAGGCCATCAGGGTCAGGTTGTTGATGCTGAAACCCGCCACATACATCACGGCAAAGGTGCCGACCAGCGACAGCGGCACGGCCACCGCCGGGATGATGGTGGCGCGCAGGTTGCGCAGGAACAGGAAGATCACCAGCACCACCAGCGTCACCGCCAGCACCAGCTCGAACTGCACATCGTGCAGGGCGGCGCGTATGTTGACGGTGCGGTCACTCAACACCTCCACGCGCATGTCGGCGGGCAGATTGGCCTGCAACTCCGGCAGCAGGGCACGGATGCTGTCCACCACCTTGATCACATTGGCGCCAGGCTGGCGTTGCACATTGAGCAGGATGGCTGGTTTGCCATTGGCCCAGGCGGCCAGCTTGCTGTTCTCGGCGCCGTCCACCAGTGTGGCCACATCGCCCAGCTTGACTGCCGCACCGTTGCGGTAAGCAAGCACTAACTTACGGTAATCTTCCGGGCTGCGCAGCTGGTCATTGGCGTCGATGGTGGACGCCCGTGACGGGCCGTCGAAACTGCCCTTGGCCTGATTCACATTGCCGCTAGTGACGGCGGTGCGCACATCATCGATATTGAGGCCTTGCGCGGCCAGTGCGCCAGGGTCCACCTGAATGCGCACCGCGGGGCGCTGACCGCCACTCAGCGACACCAGGCCCACCCCGGACAATTGCGAGATCTTCTGCGCCAGACGTGTATCGGTCAGGTCCTGCAAGCTGGGCAGCGGCAGGGTGTCCGAGGTGATGGCCAGCGTGATGATGGGTGTATCCGCCGGATTCACCTTGCTGTAGATGGGCGGCGTGGGCAAGTCCTGCGGCAGCAGGCTGGTGGCGGCATTGATGGCCGCCTGTACTTCCTGCTGCGCTGAATCCAGCGTGCGTTCCAAGCTGAACTGCAGGGTGATCACCGAAGCACCACCCGAGCTGCTGGACGACATCTGCACCAGCCCCGGCATCTGCCCGAACTGCCGCTCCAGCGGGCCAGTGATGGAGGCCGCCGTGACCTCCGGACTGGCGCCCGGATACAGCGTCACCACCTGGATGGTGGGGTAATCCACCTCGGGCAGGGCGGACAAGGGCAGCAGGCGGTAGGCAAGCAGGCCGACGATGAGGATCGCCAGCATCAGCAGTGAGGTCGCGATCGGCCTCAGGATGAAGATGCGTGACGGGTTCATGGCGCAGCGCGGGCTGGTTTGGCAGACGAGGCATCAGCACGCCTACCTCTTGGCTTGTCCGTCTTGTCGGATAACACCACAGGCTTGGCCAGCGCCACTTCTGCACCTTCACGCAGTTTGTCAGCGCCGTCGGTGACCACCTGCTGGCCAGGCTGCAATTCAGCACGGACTGCGGTGATGTCACCTTCTATGGTCAACACCTGCACCGGCTTCACGGTCACGGTACGGTCAGCCTTGACCACGTACACATAGTCGCCCTGTGCACCACGCAGCACGGCGTTGTTGGGCACGGTCAGTACTTGCTTCAGCGTGGAGGTGAGCAGTCGCACATTGACGAACTGGCTGGGGAACAAGGCTTCGTCTGCATTGCTGAATTCGCCTTTGAGTTTGACGGTGCCGGTGGTGGTATCGACCTGGTTATCCAGGCTGCTCAGCACGCCTTCGGCCAGCAGGGTCTTCTGGTCACGTGCGTAGGCACTGACCGGCAGTCGCTCACCTTTGCGCAGTGGGCCCAGCACCGCAGGCAGATCGTCCTGCGGCAGCGAGAACACCACATTGATGGGCTTGATCTGCGCGATAGTGAGCAGGCCGGTGGCATCCGCACTGCTCACCATATTGCCGGCATCCACCAGACGCAAGCCGATGCGACCGCTCACTGGCGCGGTGATGCGCGTGAAACTGAGCTGCAGTTTGGCGTTGTCGATCACGCCCTGGTCGGTCTGGATGGCCCCCTGATACTGGCGCACCAGCGACTCTTGCGTATCCAGCTGTTGCTTGGCCAGCGAGTCCTGCGCCAGCAGAGTCTGATAGCGCTGCAGATCCAGTTCGGCGTTCTTGAGCAAGGCGCGGTCACGCGCCATCTGGCCTTCCGCCTGCGTCAATTGCACCTGATAGGGACGCGCATCGATCTCGGCCAGCAAATCGCCCTTGTTCACATATTGGCCTTCCTTGAACAGCACACGGATCAGCTGGCCGTCCACGCGCGGCTTGACGATGACATTGCTGATCGGCGTGACGGTGCCGATGGCGTTCAGGTATTGGGGGATGTCCTGCTGCTTCACTTCTGCCACGCCCACGGTGGACATCTGGTCGCCACCACGGCCGCCCTTTTTACCGAATTTGCCTGGCTTGCCAGGCGGCCCCGGTTTGTCCGCTGCGGCCTGCTGTGCAGCCTGGTCAGCGGCCTGATCATCAGACGCCACTGGCCAGAACCACCAGGCGGCCGCTGCCAGCAGCGCCAACACAAACAACCATGGCAGCACACTACGGATAAAGGAAGAGGAACGAGGGGCGGGACTGGCCGTCATGATTATTCTCTGGGTCGCGTTACAGAAAAAGCAGTAGGGTAAAAAGGCTTCAGGTAATGCGATACATTACCTGAAGACCCGGTGAGGTGGAGCGAGTTTCCTCAGTTAAGTGCCACGGAACGGACTCAGCTAGCCGTAGGCGCCTTGTCTGCCGGTTTGCGCTTTTCACGCCACTGTTGCATCTGCTGCTTCTGCTCTTCGGTCAGCACGGCAAAGAACTGATGCATGGCCTCGGCACGGGCAACCGTCATCTGGGCACGCAGCTTGGCCTGGTCGTTAGCAAGCTGTTCGACACGACTACGGTCAAAATCCTTGGTACGCGAAGCTGCATACAAAGCCTGCTGTGTCTCGCGCATGGCCTCACGGTTCTTTTCCTGTGCGGCGCGCTGCTTTTCGAAGATCTGCTTGGCCTGCGCCTGTTGCTCAGGCGTCATCTTCAGCTTGTCCATCTTGTGCTGCCAGAACGCGCCCTGTGGCCCCTTGCCGTCCGGGCCATGGCCTCGGTGGCTAGCGTGTTCGCCACGCGCCGGACCGTGACACTTTTCACCTGAACCGGCAAAGCTGCTGATGCTCAGGGTGGATAGAACGGCAGCGAAAACGCCTGCCAGCATGAGATGTTTACGATTGGATTGCATGGTGATGTTCCTTTTCAATGGTTCAAGAAATAACGGCATCAAGTCGGCTTAGTAAGCCCGGTAGATGATGGAAACCGGAGGTGCGTAGAACTGCCAGTTGTTGCCCACGATCCACCAGCTGCCGTTACGACCGGCATGCCAGCCGTGGTGCCAGTAACCACCATGGCGGCGTGGCAGATCATGGCGATAGGTGTAGTGCGGTGCGCCGCGGCCACCATAATGATGGCCAGTGGAATAGTAGTTGCCACGGTAGTGATCGTGACGGCCATAGTCATGGCGACTGTAGTCATGACGGCGATGGTCGTTGCCACGGTAATCGTGACGACGGTCATCGCGACCACGGTCACCACCACGATGCTGCTGTCTATGATTCTCGTAGCCATGACCACCACGATGACCGCGGTCGTCACGGTCGGCATAAGCCGGGCCAGAGATCGCGAGCACCAGACCGACGGCGGTCAGACTTGAAGCGATAAGCTTGCTAATCTTCATGATGCGTACTCCTCAATTGCGATGGGTGGGCGGCCCGGATTTTGTTGCCCGTTGCTATGAGGGCCATATTCCACTAAATGTTTGTATGCTTGGGTTACGCTGGTGTAAAACTAGGTAAAAGTATGTAAAGCGCCAGCACAGGCACCACGGACGGGGGCAGAATGCACTGCGTCTGTTACCGTTCTGGTGGGGCTGCTGTGCGAAAGGAGTCGCAATTGCTAAATGTGTTGATGATCGATGACGACATCGAACTATGTCAGATGGTGCGCGAATACTTGTCTGCCGAAGACATCGGCATACAGACCGTGCACGATGGGCAAGAGGGCGCCAAACTGGCGCTGGCAGGTCAGGCTGACCTGGTGATCCTGGACGTGATGATGCCTCGCATCAACGGCTTCGACACCCTGCGTCTGATCCGTGCCAGCAGCCAGATCCCGGTCATCATGCTCACCGCCAAAGGTGACGAGATCGACCGCATCATCGGTCTGGAACTGGGCGCAGATGACTATCTGGCCAAGCCCTTCAACCCACGTGAACTGGTGGCCCGTCTGCGTGCCATCCAGCGCCGCACCGGTCAGCGCAACCAGCCTGCAGGCGAGACACTGCTGGTCGGCAACATCATCATCCACCCGGCAGAACGCATGATCGAATGGCGCGGTCAGGCACTGGACATCACCAGCAGCGAATACAGCCTGCTGGAAGTGCTGATCCGCAATGCAGGCCGCGTGGTCAGCAAGGCAGACCTGTTCGAACAGGCTCTGGGCCGCGCCGAGAGCCGCTATGACCGCAGCATCGATGTGCACATCAGCAATCTGCGCGCCAAACTGGGCTTGCTGGACGACGGCCGTTCGCCCATCCAGACCGTGCGCGGGGTGGGTTACCAGCTCATCCCGGGAGAATAAGCATGGGCAGACTGTTCTGGAAGATGTTCATCGGCTTCTGGTTGACGCTGGTGATCACGGGTGCGGCCGTGGGCATCGCGGTCTATTTCGAGCGCGTCAACTCGGACGAGGAGTTCTCCACCGACCGGCGCTCTGAATTTTTGGTCACCATGGCCGCCAACGCGATCCAGTTCGGCGGCAAAGCCGCGCTGGATGCACAGTTCCGGCAATGGCCCAGCGCGCGGCCGATCGACGTGCTGGTGGTCAACGCGCAAGGGGTGGATATCTATCATAGACCGGTGCCGCCCAAGGCGCTGCAGCAGGCACGCGTATCGCTGGCCACCAGCCAGCCTTCACCCAGCCTGCGCAAAACGCAGGACGTGAGCGGTGCGGAATACATCGTGTTCGTCCCGGCGCATCACAAACGTCCGGGCGGCCCGCTCAAGAACAGGCTGCCACCACCCGAGATGCAGATGCTGATCGCCTTCATCGCCAGCCTGATCTTCAGTGCCCTGTTCGCAGGCTACATGACACGGCCTATCCGGCATCTGCAACATGCCAGCCGCAAACTGGCCGACGGCGACCTCAATGCCCGCGTCAGCGACAATATGGGCAGACGGAACGACGAGCTGGCAGACCTGGGGCGTGACTTCGACTTCATGGCCACGCGTCTGCAGACCCTGGTCGATTCGCAGAAACAGCTGCTGCATGATGTCTCGCATGAGCTGCGCTCGCCAGTAGCGCGCATGCGGCTGGCGGCTGGCCTCGCCCAGCAGCAACCGGAAAAACTCGCCACGGCGCTGGAACGCATCGAACGCGAAACCGAGCGCCTGGACGACCTGCTGGGCCAGATCCTCACACTGGCCAGACTGGATGCCGGTTTGCTGGCAGATTCCAACGAGCGCATCTGCCTCAACGAACTGCTGGCCGACATCGTGCATGACGTCAATTTCGAAGCGCAGGCAGTAGGCAGCGAAGTGGTGCTGCAAGCCACGCGCGATGTCTACATGCCGGGCAGCTACGAGCTGCTGCACCGCGCGTTCGAGAACGTGATCCGCAATGCACTCAAATACAACCCGGCCGGGCAGACGGTACTGGTGCGCCTGTATCAGGATGAAAGCGGGGTGCATGTCACCGTGCGCGACCACGGACCGGGGCTGGCCGAAAGCGAGCTGGAGGCCGTGTTTGAACCCTTCTACCGCGCCAGCACGAGTCAGGGGGGTGGCTTTGGGCTGGGCCTCGCCATCGCCAAACGTGCCGTGCTGCGCCACCACGGACGCATCCTGCTAAGCAACCGCGCCGAAGGCGGGCTGCTCGTGGAGATGGTATTCGATACCGCCGCTCAGGCAAGCGGCTGAGCAGACGCCGGTGTCATCAACGCGGCGCAATAAAGCAGCGCAATAAAAAAGGGGGCCTGAGCCTCCTTTTTTATTCACGACTATTTTAGTCACGACCCAACAGCGCTACGGGTCAATCCCTTACTGACGGATCAGATAATCGAACGCGCCCAGCGAAGCCTTGGAGCCTTCACCCATGGCGATGATGATCTGCTTGTAGGGCACCGTGGTCACGTCACCGGCGGCGAACACGCCGGGCAGCGAGGTCTGGCCATGTGAGTCGACCTTGATCTCGCCGAACTTGCTGAGCTCCACCGTACCCTTGAGCCAGTCGGTGTTGGGCAGCAAGCCGATCTGCACGAACACGCCTTCCAGCTCCAGCTTGTGATCGAGGCCAGTGGCGCGATCCTTGTAGATCAGGCCGTTGACCTTGTCTGCACCGGTCACCTCGGTGGTCTGCGCGTTGATCACCACGGTCACGTTGGGCAGGCTGAACAGCTTGTTCTGAAGCACGGCATCCGCACGCAACTTGGTGTCGTACTCGATCAGGGTGACGTGGCCGACGATACCGGCCAGGTCGATGGCAGCTTCCACGCCGGAGTTGCCACCGCCGATCACGGCCACGCTCTTGCCCTTGAACAAGGGGCCGTCGCAGTGCGGGCAGTAGGCAACGCCCTTGCCGCGGTACTCGCGCTCACCCGGCACGTTGAGTTCTTTCCAGCGTGCACCGGTGGCGATGATCACCGTCTTGCTCTTGAGGGTGGCGCCGCTTTCCAGCTTGATCTCGATCAGTTCGTCACGCTTGAGCGATTCCGCACGCTGCAGGTTGATGATGTCCACCTCGTAACTGCGCACGTGTTCTTCCAGCGCGGCCACCAGCTTGGGACCTTCGGTTTCCTTGACCGAGACGAAGTTCTCGATGCCTAGCGTGTCCATCACCTGTCCACCAAAACGCTCGGCCACGATGCCGGTGCGTATGCCTTTACGGGCCGCATAGATCGCCGCCGATGCGCCCGCCGGGCCACCACCGACGATGAGCACGTCGAATGGCGCTTTCTTGTCCAGCTTGGCGGCTTCACGTGCCACCGCACCGGTGTCCAGCTTGGCGAGGAACTCTTCCACCGTCATGCGACCGGAACCGAATGGCTCGCCGTTCAGGTAAGTGGTCGGCACGGCCATGATGTTGCGGCCGTTGACCTCGTCCTGGAACAGCGCACCGTCGATGACGGTGGTCTTCACCTTGGGATTGAGGATGGCCATCAAGGCCGTGGCCTGCACCACGTCCGGGCAGTTATGGCAGGACAGGCTCATGTACACCTCGAAGCTGAAATCGCCGTCCAGCGCCTTGATCTGCTCGATCACCTCGGCCTCCACCTTGGGCGGATGGCCGCCGGTCCACAGCAAGGCCAGCACCAGCGAAGTGAATTCATGTCCCATGGGGATGGCGGCAAAGCGCACGCCCTCGGTCTCGCCTTCGCGGGCGATCACGAACGATGGCTTGCGCGCATCCTCACCGCTGGCATCAAAGCTGACCTTGTCGGACAGGCTGGCGATCTGCTCCAGCAGGCCGCGCATTTCGGTGGCATTGGCGCTGTTATCCAACGAAGCGATCAGGCGGATCGGCTGGCGCAGCATGCCTAAATAAGTCTGCAACTGGGTCTTGAGGGTATCGTCGAGCATGGTGTTCTCCAATGACTGGGTGCAAGCACCCTAGTGTTTCAAGCAAGCGTTTCAAGCAACTGTTAAAGCATAAATTCAGCGTGCAAACACCCTGCGCCTTGCACCCTGGGTGCAGGCCGATGTTCAAAAAATTCACAGGGGGATCGCGTCGAGGGCAGGACACGGGCTGATACGCCTATGCCCTGTACTCGACGCCCTGCCGCAGCAGGGGCGTCTTGTGACTACATATCGCTACTGTCTTTCATCAGACAGGCATCAGCCGCCTTAGATCTTGCCGACCAGATCCAGGGATGGGGTCAGCGTCTTTTCGCCTTCCTTCCACTTGGCTGGGCACACTTGACCTGGGTTGTTGGCCACATATTGCGCAGCCTTCAGCTTGCGCAGGGTTTCGTGCACGTCACGCGCGATGGCGTTGTCGTGGATTTCTGCGGTCTTGATCACGCCATCCGGATTGATGATGAAGGTGCCGCGCAGTGCCAGGCCTTCTTCTTCAATGTGCACATGGAAAGCACGGGTCAGCTGATGGGTCGGGTCGCCGACCAGCGGGAACTTGGCCTTGCCCACGGCTGGGGAGGTTTCGTGCCAGACCTTGTGCGAGAACTGGGTATCGGTGGTGACGATGTACACTTCGGCACCAGCCTTCTGGAATTCGGCATAGTTGTCAGCCGCATCTTCAACTTCGGTAGGGCAGTTGAAGGTGAACGCGGCTGGCATGAAGATCACCACAGACCACTTGCCACGCAGGTCTGCGTCGCTCACGGTGATGAACTTGCCGTTGTGGAAGGCATTGGCGCTAAAAGGGGCCACTTGGGTGTTGATCAAAGAACTCATAGTCAGATACTCCGTGGTTGGTTAAAAATGAACAGCGATTGTATGCCGGGGCATGTCTTTAGTGAAATTGAATGTAAATATCGTATTGATAGATTTTTACAATGTGATGTCAGCGTGCCGATGTTCAAGCATGGATAAACACATGGATGACGCGTCGGCATGCTGCAATGTACCGCTCAGTTGACTGGCCTTCAGCAAAAAAGTTGGCTGAACAACGCAATTCCGCTCTGCAAGGCACAACTGCTCCGCCTTGAAGTGCGTGCTAGGTTATATTGAGCAACACTCGATTAATTCAAGATAAAAAAACAAGGTTGCGAGGAGGACGCATGATGAGGACCCTGTTGCGCGGCTTGTGCCGCCTGCTGTTCAGGATAGAGGTGCATGGCGAGCAGCATTTGCCGCAGCAAGGCAAGGTGCTGGTCATCGCCAATCATCAATCCTATCTGGACGGCTTGCTGATCGGCCTGTTCCTGCCGTTCCGCGCTACCTTCGTCATCCATACCACCGTGCTGGATAACTGGCTGTTCCGGCAGATATTCCGTTACGTGCCCTACCTTGCCGTGGACCAGACCAGTGCGCTGGGCATCAAGAAGATCCTCAAGCTGGTGGACAGCGGGGAAGCGGTGGTGATTTTCCCCGAAGGCCGCATCAGCACCACAGGCAGCCTGATGAAAGTGTACGAAGGGCCGGGCTTCATCGCGGCCAAGACCGGCGCGCAGATCGTGCCGGTACGCGTCGAGGGCGCCGCCTGTTCCATCTATGGCCGCCTGGACCGCGCCTTCCCCAGACCGGTGTTTCCCAAGATCTCGCTGTACATACAAGCGCAAGAACAGATCGCCATGCCGGAAGCGGCCAACTCCAAATTGCGCCGCAAACTGGCAGGCGACGCCATGCAGCAACTGATGCAGCGCATGCTGGCCACGGGGCACAGCGAGCACACCCTGTTCAGTGCCTTGCTGCAAACCATCCGCCTGCATGGCCGCCGCCGTCAGGTCATGGAAGACATACGCCAGACCCGCGACAGCTATGGCAGCCTGCTGAAAAAATCGCTGGCACTGGCGCGTCTGGTCAGCAAGATCAGTCAGCCCGGCGACACGCTGGGTGTGCTGATGCCCAACCTCAACAGCACGGTAGGCCTGATCTACGGCATGAGCGCCGTGCAGCGTGTGCCTGCCATGCTCAACTACACGGCGGGCGCGCAAGGCATGCACAGTGCCTGCGTCACGGCCGGTATCCGCGTCATCCTCACCTCGCGCCAGTTCCTGGAAGCCGCCAAGCTGACCGAGATGGTGGCGGCCATCCCAGATGTGCAACTGGTCTATCTGGAAGACCTGCGCGCGCGCTTCACGCTGCCAGACAAGCTCTGGTTGCTGGGCTACGCGCTGTGGCGGCCGCAGCAGGTCAGCATCCCCACCAGCGCCGATGCGCCCGCTGTGGTGCTGTTCACCTCCGGCTCGGAAGGCAAGCCCAAAGGCGTGGTGCTGTCACATCGCAACATCCTCAGCAACGTGACCCAGATACGCGCCGTGATCGAGTTCTCGCCACACGACAAGTTCTTCATGGCGCTGCCGCTGTTCCACGCTTTCGGCTTCACGGCCGGGGCCATCCTGCCGGTGCTGTCAGGGGCCGGATTGATGCTCTACCCCTCGCCGCTGCATTACCGCGTGATCCCGGAGGTCATCTACGACCGCAACTGCACGGTGCTGTTCGGCACCAGCACCTTCCTCGCTCACTATGGCAAGTTCGCGCATCCCTATGATTTCAATCGCCTGCGCTATGTGGTGGCGGGTGCAGAAAAGCTGGCCGATAGCGTCAAACAACAATGGATGGACAAGTTCGGCATCCGCATCCTGGAAGGGTATGGCGCTACCGAGTGCGCGCCGGTGCTGGCGGTGAACACACCGATGGCGCAGCGCGCCGGCAGCGTAGGGCGCTTGATGCCCGGCATGCAGTATCAGCTGCTGACCGTCCCCGGCATCACCCGCGGTGGACTGCTGCATGTGCATGGCCCCAACGTGATGCTGGGTTATTACTTCTATGATCACCCGGCGCGCCTGCATCCCACCGCTGCCATATTGGACGGTCACACTGAACATGCGGGCTGGTACAACACCGGCGACATCGTGGAGGTCGATGATCAGGGCTATGTGCATATCCTGGGCCGGGTCAAACGCTTTGCCAAGATCGCCGGGGAGATGGTGTCGCTGGAAGTGGTGGAACAGATCGCCGTGCATGCCTCACCCGAGCACCAGCATGCCGCCAGCACTCAGCCTGATGCGCAGCGCGGCGAGACCATCCTGCTGTTCACCACGGACGCCCAGCTCACACGCGAGGCTTTACAAACCACGGCGCGCCAGCTGGGCAGCCCGGAGATCGCGGTGGCACGCCGCGTCATCCTGGTCAAGGAATTGCCCTTGCTAGGCACCGGCAAGATCGATTATGTCGCGCTCAAATTGCTGGCAGAATCACAGCATTGACGCGGTGTCACCGCAAACACCCATCAGAAACATAGCGCGATTGAAAAGGAACCCTGCATGCAAGCCAGTTTGATCCCCGGGCAGGTGGATGCAAGACCACTGCTGACACGCGGCATGGTCGCCGTGCTGATCGCCCAGTTCCTGTCGGCACTGGCCGACAACGCCCTGCTGTTCGCTGCCATCGCCTTGCTGCGGTCGCAGACTGCACCTGCCTGGCAGTTACCGCTGCTGCAGGAATTCTTTGTGCTGGCCTTCATCCTGCTGGCGCCCTTCGTCGGGCCATTCGCTGACAGCCTGCCCAAAGGCCGCGTGATGATGCTGGCCAACAGCATGAAATTCATCGGTGCAGCAGGCATGCTGTGCGGGCTTAACCCACTGCTTGCCTACGCCATGGTGGGGCTGGGAGCGGCGGCCTATTCACCCGCCAAGTACGGCATCCTGTGCGAGCTGGTCAGCACCGACAAACTGGTCAAGGCCAACAGCATGATGGAAGGCTCCACCATCGTCGCCATCCTGCTGGGCGCCGTGCTGGGCGGCTGGTTGGCCGGGCAATCGGTGCAAGGCGCGCTGATGGCCATCACCACCTGTTACCTGCTGGCGGCGCTGATCAATCTGCTGATCCCGCGCCTGCCAGCGGCGCATCCGCTGCAACAGTTGTCAGTCAAAGCGCTGCTCAAGGATTTTCTGATCGCGCTGCGCACGCTGTTCGGCAATGCCGATGCGCGTTTCTCGCTACTGGGCACCAGCATCTTTTGGGGAGCAGGCAGCACCTTGCGCTTCCTGCTGGTGGCCTGGGTACCGGCCACCTTGCTGATCACCGATAACGCGCAGGCACTGAGCACGGCCGCCAACCTGAGTGGTGTGGTCGCCATCGGCATCGCCGTGGGCGCTGCTGCTGCTGCGCGCTACGTGACGCTGGCCACGGTGAACCGCGCCTTGCCTGCCGGCTTGCTGATCGGCGGCCTGATCATGGCGTTTTCGCTGGTAGACCAGCTGTCACTGGCCATCACCCTCCTCATCATCACAGGCGCCTGTGGCGGCTTTTATGTGGTGCCACTGAATGCGCTGCTGCAGGAACGCGGTCATGAAAGCGTAGGCGCCGGGCATGCCATCGCCGTGCAGAACCTGTGCGAGAACTTCTGCATGCTGGGCATGCTGGGCATGTACACGCTGATGCACAAACAGGGGGCCAGCATCAGCACCTCGACCCTGGCTGTGGGGGCAGTGGTGCTGGTCGCCATCAGCGTATTATCGTTTGCAAGATGGCGCGCTGCAGGCAGAAACGCTTAGCGAGTGTGCCCGCAATCTAATGAAAATCATGAGTAGCCATTCATGAGTTTAGGCACGTGATTAAATCCGGCTGGCAGTAAAGTACTACTCACGTAATGCAGTTGCGATTCGCAAATGCGGGACGAAATCTAAAACTAAGGAGATTCATCATGTGGACCAAGCCAGCTGCTACTGAAATGCGTTTCGGTTTTGAAGTTACCATGTACGTTTGCAATCGTTAATTCGATCGCATCGTCATGCAACGGGAGCTCAGGCTCCCGTTTTCGTTTGTAGACTCCCGTTTTAATTCCCTGATTCCGCACTCTGGCCGACCGATGAGATGGTCGGCACCTTAGATCTCAATACGAGATATCAATCCGGCAGCTCTTCATGCCGCAGCGCGCATCACCACACCTCCGCCTGCATGATGACCGCCAGATCCCGGCAGCATTGGGTTGGCCTTGTAGCACGCCTTTTCTTTAAGTCTTTTCTTTAGGTCTTGCCTTTACAATGGCGGCCATGACCACCTTATTCGTTTCTCACGGCGCGCCCACGCTGGCGCTGGAGCCCGGCAAGACGGGCCAGGCACTGGCAGCGCTGGCCGCTGAACTGGAGCGGCCTGCTGCCATTCTGGTGATCTCCGCGCACTGGGATACCGCTCAGCCACAGGTTTCGGTGACCGCCACGCCAGACACCATCCACGATTTTTACGGGTTCCCCAAACCGCTGTACGCCTTGCAATATCCGGCGCCGGGCGCCCCTGCGCTGGCCCGCAAGGTCGCGGGCTTGTTACAGCAAGCGGATATTGCCGTGACGCTGGATGCCAGCCGCGGTCTGGATCATGGCGCCTGGGTGCCGCTGATGATGATGTACCCGGAGGCCGATATCCCGGTCACCCAGCTTTCCATGCAGGGGCAGGCCGGGCCTGCAGCCCACTATGCCTTGGGACAAGCGCTGCGTGCACTGCATACCGACAAGGTGCTGATCCTGTGCTCTGGCGCCATCACCCATAATCTGCGCGACTTTTCGGGCGGCAGCCGCGACCAGGCGGCGCTCGACTATGTGCCTTTGTTCAGTGACTGGATGGCGGGGAAGATCGCGGAACAGGACATGACTAGCCTGCTGGATTACCGTCAGCGTTGCCCGCAAGGGGTGCGTGCGCATCCGCAGGACGACCATCTGTTACCGTTGTTTGTGGGCCTGGGCAGCGGGCAAGGTGTGCCGCGACGCATACAGCCGGAAACCACCTACGGCTTGCTAGCCATGGATATCTACGTGTGGGATGCAACGCACTAGCGAGTGCTACAAGGATTGTCAGAAATGACAGGCGAAGGCGAGAAGCCGGGACCTGATATGAACCTGATGTGAGAACCGCTCAAACCTAACTGAGCTTAGGCGGTTCAGTTGGCGCTGGCAGCGCGCAACTTGAAGCCTTTGGGCAGCAACACCCAGATCTTGCCCGACTGCTTCATGGCACCCGCGCGCTGACCCGCTTCTGCACCCGCACCCCAGTAGAAGTCAGCCCGTACGCCACCTTTGATGGCACCGCCCGTGTCCTGTGCCAGCATCAGCTGGCGCAACGCCTGACTGCTGTTGGGCTGGGTCGTGGACAGGAACAGCGGGGCGCCCAGTGGAATGTAACGCGGGTCCACCGCCACACTGCGCTGCGCGGCGATGGGCACGCCCAAGGCACCTAGCGGGCCGGGCAGACCGGGCGGCAGTTCACGGAAGAACA
The DNA here is from genome assembly GCF_005502435.1 of Methylobacillus flagellatus. Classification (GTDB taxonomy): domain Bacteria; phylum Pseudomonadota; class Gammaproteobacteria; order Burkholderiales; family Methylophilaceae; genus Pseudomethylobacillus; species Pseudomethylobacillus flagellatus_A. Next base: position 86,952 of record NZ_SCOU01000003.1, on the reverse strand, counting down.
CATAACTCGGGTTCTGGTTGAGCAACTCGCGCAGCTTGTCCGGATTGTTGCGTCCCCACTGCTTGATGCTCTGCATGGACGCCTGTTCCAGCGTCATCTCGCCGCGCTCGACCAGCACCCTGCCTATGGACTGATAGCTGTAGCCGTTCTGATCGGCATAGCCCACGGGCACACGTTCGCCCGATTCCAGCTGGATGATGCCCGAGCCCTGCACCTGCAGGAAGAACAGGTCGATGATGTCATCCACCCACATGAATTCCAGGCCGCGCAGTGGCGCAGCAGGCGCTTCGATGTCGCTGCGCGGGTAATAGGGCAGCAGCTTGCCGTCCACCAGACGGCCACGCACACGCTTGTTGGCCAGCTCCGGATACAGCTCACCCAGCTCCACCGTGATGAGATCAGTGGGGCGGCTGTACAGCGGGTAACGATAACGCTCGGTGGCTTTACGGCTGCCTTTGAGCAAGGGCTGGTAGTAGCCGGTGATTAGGCCGGTGTCGCTGCCGTCCACATTGGTGGCGCGGTAAACATCGAAATGCTGACGCAGAAAACTCTGGATAGCGGCACTGCTGCGCGGATTGAGCTGGGCGGATCTTTCGCACACCGCTTTCCAGGCAGCGCGGTTGACCAGCGTGCTGCAGCTTTGCAGCCAGGCCGGCCAAGCCTGACGCAGATCGTCCTGCTGCAAGCCTTCCATCTGCTCCCAACTGGCGGCCTGCAAGGTGGTGTAATCGACCGCCTTGACGCTGTCTACAGGCTGGGGCTGGATCACCGGCTTGCCACCCTCCACCGGGGTCTGCACGGGAGGGAGCTCGCCCTGAGCCGCTGGCGGCGTTGCAGGGCTGGTCTGGACTGGCGGGCTGGGAGGCGGAGCGACGGGCTTGACGGCTTGCTGGCCGCAGGCGGTTTGCAGCAAGACCAGACAGACTAGCAGGGGTAGACGCATCGTATCCTAGTGCAGGACGCGCGGCATGGTCAGCTCGAACTGCGCGATGGCGGCTTCGAACTGGGTGCCGTCTTCTGCGGTGAGGTAATAAGTGCCTTGCATGGTGCCGCTGGGGGTGGCGATCACCGAACCGCTGGTGTACTGGAACTGTTCACCCGGCTTCAGCAGTGGTTGCTCACCGACCACGCCCAAACCGCGCACCTCGTTGACGTCGTCATGGGCATCGGTGATGACCCAGTGACGGCTGATCAGCTGCGCAGCCACCGTGCCCACATTGGTCACGGTGACCGTGTAGGCAAAGGCATAACGGTTCTGTTCAACATCGGACTGCTCGGCCAAAAACGCTGTTTCAACCTGCACCGAGAATTCATAGCGTTTATGCGTAGGCATGTGGTGTCCTTACTCGATCATTCCGCTGGTTGGGGAGCTAGGCGCGGCCGAGTAGAGCTTTTTCGGCATGCGGCCAGCCAGATAGGCATCGCGGCCGGCTTCGACCGCGCGCTTCATGGCGCTGGCCATGAGGATGGGGTCGCGCGCAGCGGCGATGGCCGTGTTCATGAGCACGCCCTGACAACCCAGCTCCATGGCGATAGCCGCGTCTGAAGCCGTGCCCACGCCCGCATCCACCAGCACCGGGATGTTGGCGTTTTCGATAATGATCTGCAGGTTCCAGGGGTTAAGGATGCCCATGCCGGAGCCGATCAGCGAGGCCAGCGGCATCACCGCACAGCAGCCGATGTCTTCCAGCTGCTTGGCGATGATGGGGTCATCCGAACAGTAAACCATGACATCGAACCCGTCCTTGACCAGAGTCTCGGCGGCTTTCAGCGTCTCTATCATGTTGGGATACAGCGTCTTGGGGTCGCCCAGCACTTCCAGCTTGACCAGCTTGTGGCCATCCAGCAGCTCACGCGCCAGACGCAGGGTACGCACCGCGTCATCGGCGGAATAGCAGCCCGCGGTATTGGGCAGGTAAGTGAATTCTTCAGGCGGCAGGTAATCCAGCAGCGAAGCCTCACCGGCATTCTGGCCGATGTTGGTGCGGCGGATGGCCACGGTGACGATCTGGGCACCACTGGCGTCGATGGCGGCACGCGTCTCGGTGAAATCCTTGTACTTGCCCGTACCCACCAGCAAGCGGGAATGGTAAGACTTGCCTGCGATATTCAATGTATCCATATATCCGTATCTATGTCTCAGCCGCCACCCACTGCGCCTACGATCTCCAGCTTGTCACCGGCTTTCAGCGCGGTCGCCTGAAAGGCACTGCGCGGCACGATATCACCATTGAGTTCGATGGCCAGACGTTTACCCTGCAAGCCCAGCAGGGTCACCAAGGCATCGACAGTGAGGCTGCTGTGGTCAAAATCTCTGGAATTGCCGTTGATCAACAAATGCATCGGGTGAACGGGAGCTTAAGCTGTAAAAGCACCATTTTACGTAGGTTCAAGCACTTTTAGCAAACCAGCCGCCACCTGGACGGAGGGGTGAGCAGGCTTGGAACAAGTTTGCACAGGCTGGCGTTCGCCACGTAAAATGGGCAGCACTGCGGGTGTAGTTCAATGGTAGAACGCCAGCTTCCCAAGCTTGATACGCGGGTTCGATTCCCGTCACCCGCTCCATACGACATAAAAAACTGAAAAATTAATTTTTTATTTTCCATCGTCACTCCCGCCAATCCTACTTTCCTTTGCCAGTTACACGTCCATAAGTTACATAAATGCATTGCAAGGACAAGAATGAGGGCGTAATGCCTGCAACTATACTCACGGCTTCTTCGAAGTCTGCCGGATCATCAAAGCCAAGCAGCCACGTGCGTTACTGCTGGAAAGTGTAAAGAACCTGATATCCCACGATAAGGGCCACACCTTTATTAAAGTACTCGCTAAACTGATGGCTCCGCACCTACCAAACGAGGAACAGGCGCCAGCAAGTCTCATCACGGCGTCAAGAACGATGGCTACATCAAAAAACTGGACAAAGGAGCAAGCCAAGCTCGCATTTCATCTATATTGCCAATTAGCGTTTGGCAAACTGCACAAAGGAAATCCAGAGATCATTCGCCTCGCAAAAGTGATTGGCCGCACGCCATCAGCCTTGGCAATGAAATTAGTGAATTTCGCCAGCCTTGATCCGGCTATCACCTCAACAGGGCGCAAAGGCTTAGATGGGGCATCCAATCTCGACCGTGAAATCTGGGCGGAATTTCATGCCGATTGGGAACGGCTTGCCGTTGAATGCGAAATGCTTCGCCGTAGCATCGACCCGGAGCCTATCAATGACGAAGCCGATGAGTCACTAGTGCCTGAAGATTTCACAGGCGAGACGCGTCAAGTAGTGACCGAGCAGCGCATTAAGCAAAACTTCTTCCGTCGCTCGGTGTTGAGCAGCTACGGGGGGCGCTGCTGCATGTCCGGCTTAGCAGAGCCTCGTTTATTAGTCGCCAGTCATATCGTGCCATGGAGCAAGGACAAGAATAACCGGCTGAACCCGAGCAACGGCCTCTGTTTGTCGGCCATTCATGATCGCGCCTTCGACAAAGGACTTATCACTTTGAGCGATGACTTCAAGGTTATTGTCTCGGATGAGCTGAAACGTAAAAATGAGGTATTCATGAACGCGGTTTTTCTACCACTTGATGGACAAGTCATCTCTCTGCCAGATCGATTTACTCCAACCACAACTTTTATTGCTTGGCATAGAGCAGAGTTGTTTGTGGATAGTCGTCGAAAATGAATAGCTCTTCGGACAGAATCTTCCACATCATGTCAGACCAACCGGATTGTTGCGGAAAGTGCGGCAGCAGACTGGAGTTGATCGACATTGTCCAAGTAGAAGAGGACCGAGTGTTTGTGTCGTGGTGTGAAGAGTGTAGGCGGGACGTATTGATCGTTGAAGATTAATCGTACCGAACCCGCTTTCCTAAAAATAGGAAAATCCAAACAGGCAATGGCGGCTGTGCTGCTGCGTGGTCGTTTGCCAATTTAATGATTGTTTGGAACAAAAAGCATGCTCAAGCAGCTTGAGTAGCGTACAAAAGCGAAAAGTTTGGAGCTATCCGTTTTTAGCTGAGAATCTACAGTAGCTATGTACAGACGGATAACTCCGTAATCCCCTCAGAACTCCAGCATCTCAAAATCTTCCTTGCGCACGCCGCATTCCGGACAGGTCCAGTTCGGTGGTACGTCTTCCCAGCGCGTGCCGGGTGGGATGCCATCTTCAGGCCAGCCTTTTTCTTCTTCGTAGATCCAGCCGCATACATTACAGATCCAGGTTTTCATCGCATACTGTCTTTCGTGATTATTCAGGCACATATTACGCTAAAATAATGGGCTGAATTCCATAAAACCGTGCAGGTACAACGCCTGTCCAAGCAGAACAAACAATGCCCCAGACCCCGAACCGCAGTCTTTCCAGCAACCCCATCCATCCTGACATGAACCCCATGCCTCCAGCCGTCATGACCTTTGCGGCCACTGACCCCACCAGTGGCGCCGGCATCCAGGCCGATATCCTGACGTTTGCCAGCATAGGCTGCCACCCGCTGTCCGTGATCACGGCACTGACCGTGCAGGACACGCTGGGCGTGGACAATGTGATGGTGTTCGATGCCGACTGGGTCAACGAGCAGGCGCGCATCGTGCTGGAAGACATGCAGGTCTCCGCCTTCAAGCTGGGCATGCTGGGCAGCGTGGAGAATATCGCGGTCATCGCCGAGATCATGGCGGATTATCCGGACATTCCCCTGCTGATCGACCCGGTGCTGTCTTCCGGCCGCGGCGACGAGCTGGCCAATGAGGAGATGCAGGCAGCCATGATAGACCTGCTGTTCCCGCAGGCCACGCTGATCACGCCCAACAGCCTGGAAGCCCGCCGGCTGGCCTTCAACGACGATTACGATGATAACGAAGATGCTTCGCTGGATGACAGCGCCAAGCGGCTGTTGCAGATGGGCTGCGAGCATGTGCTGATCACCGGCACGCACGAGCGCAGCGCCGAGGTGGTGAACACCCTGTATGGCAGCAAGGGGCAGATCAAGTCCTTCCACTGGGAACGCCTGCCCGGCAGCTACCACGGCTCCGGTTGCACCCTGACCTCCGCCATCGCCGCCTGCATGGCGCATGGCCTGACCGTGGAAGAAGCTGTCGCGGAAGCTCAGGAATACACTTGGCAGACCCTGCGCCACGCGTTCCGTCCCGGCATGGGCCAGTACATCCCGGACCGCATGTTCTGGGCGCGCGACGAGGAAGATGAAAGTGAGCAGGGCTAAACCCGCACTGCGCGGCCTGTACGCCGTCACACCGGATCTGGATGACACCGCCTCCCTGTGCCAGATGGTGGAAGCCAGCTTGCGCGGCGGTGCGGCGCTGCTGCAATACCGCAACAAACGGGCGGATGCGCGCCTGCGCATCGCTCAGGCCAGCGCACTGTTACCGCTGTGCCGTCAGTACAAGGTGCCATTGATCATCAATGACGACCTCAAGCTCTGTCTGGCACTGGATGCCGATGGTGTGCATCTGGGTGCCAGCGACGGCGACCTGCAAGCGGCACGTGCCCGTCTGGCGCCGCATCAGCTGCTGGGTGCCTCCTGCTATGACCAGCTTGAGCTGGCGAACTCAGCGGCGGCGGCAGGGGTCGATTACATCGCATTCGGCGCCTGTTTCAGCTCTGGCACCAAACCGCAAGCCGCGCAGGCCAGCCTGACGCTGTTCCAGATGGCTAGGCAAGCGGGCTTGCCGGACAGCGTCGCCATCGGTGGCATCACGCTTGAAAATGCAGCGCAGGCCATCACGGCTGGCGCCAGTGCGATTGCCGTGATCGGCGCGCTCTGGAATAGTGCCGATATCGAGCACACTGCCCGACAATTCCATCAATTATTCACGCATCGAGCATCATGACCTCACGTAACCAGCAACTGTTCGAACAATCACAGCGCCTGATCCCGGGCGGCGTCAACTCGCCGGTGCGCGCTTTCCGCTCCGTAGGCGGCACACCGGTGTTCTTCAAGCGCGGCAAAGGCTCGCGCCTGTGGGACGAAGACGGCAAGGAATACATAGACTACGTGGGTTCCTGGGGCCCGATGATCCTGGGACATGCGCATCCTGACGTTGTTTCTGCGGTGCAAAAAGCCGCCGAGAACAGCCTGTCGTTCGGCGCGCCGACCGCGCTGGAGCTGGAGATGGCCGAGCTGATCTCGACACTGGTGCCCAGCATGGAACAGGTCCGGCTGGTCAGCTCCGGCACCGAAGCCACCATGAGCGCGATCCGCCTGGCACGTGGCTACACCGGCCGCAGCAAGATCCTCAAATTCGAAGGCTGCTATCACGGCCATGCCGATTCCCTGCTGGTCAAGGCAGGCTCTGGCGCGCTGACCTTTGGCCAACCCAGCTCCGCAGGCGTGCCGCCCGAACTGGCCGCGCACACGCTGACGCTGGCCTACAACGACCATGCCGCGGTCGAACAGTTGTTCGAGCAGATGGGCAGCGAGATCGCCTGCATCATCGTAGAGCCGGTGGTGGGCAACATGAACCTCATCGTGCCGCAGAACGATTTCCTGCAGCTATTGCGCGAACAGTGCACCAAGCATGGTGCGGTGCTGATCTTTGATGAAGTGATGACCGGTTTCCGTGTCGCACTCGGCGGCGCGCAAGCACTGTATGGCATCACCCCTGACCTGACCACGCTGGGCAAGGTCATCGGTGGTGGCCTGCCGGTGGGTGCGTTTGGTGGCCGCCGCGACATCATGAATTGTCTGGCCCCACTGGGGCCGGTGTATCAGGCCGGCACCTTGTCTGGCAACCCGGTGGCGGTGTCGGCTGGCCTCGCCACGCTGAAGCTGATCCAGACGCCCGATTTTCATGCACGCCTGAACCAGACCACGCACCAAATGGTGCAGGGGCTGGTGAATAGTGCACGCAATGCTGGCGTCACCTTCAGCGGCCAGAATGTGGGTGGCATGTTCGGCCTGTACTTCAGCGCCAGCTGCCCGGACAGCTTCGATGCGGTGATGCAGTCAGACAAGGAGGCGTTCAACCGCTTCTTCCACGCCATGCTGGAAGCAGGCATCTATCTTGCTCCATCTGCTTTCGAAGCAGGCTTTGTTTCCGCCGCACATACCGCAGAAGACATTGCCGCCACTATAGCGGCGGCTGACACTATCTTCGCGCACTGGTAAAGGCGGCCATGCCCCTCGTGTGCGCATGAATTTTGCTCTATGTGATTGAACTCATAATATTTTGACGGTAACATTGAAGGTTCGCTGAATAATCGCGGTCAAGCTGATTTTGGCCGTACAACGCGCAAATACCTTCGATTTGTGCGTGATTTAAGAAAAGAGAGCTTGAAAATCACAATCGACGGTTCGCCGTGCAAGCACCTTTGCGCAGCCACACCGCAGATTTTCGAGGATGTCTTGAAGTCGAGGGATGGATAGGGGCAAATAGTTTGGTAACGCAAGTCAATACGCCGATCAATGCGGCGCAAGTGAGTGGGACGCAAGCGCTGAACAAGCCAGAGAAACAGGGCCTGTATAACCCTGCCAATGAGCATGACGCCTGTGGCGTGGGTTTTATTGCCAACATCAAGGGCAAGAAGAGCCACGACATCGTGCGCAACGGCCTGCAGATCCTGGCTAATCTGACGCACCGTGGTGCTACCGGCTATGACCCCAAACTGGGTGACGGTGCCGGCATGCTGATCCAGATGCCCGATGCGTTCATGCGCAAGGAAGCAGCCAAACTGGGCATCACCTTACCTGCAGTCGGCCAATACGCCGCCGGTACCGTGTTCCTGCCGCAATCCCAAAACGGCCTGATCGCCTGTGAATCCGTGGTGGCCCGCATCATCCACGAAGAAAAGCAGACCCTGCTGGGCTGGCGCGACGTGCCGCGCGACAACCGCAACATCGCCAATGCCGCACGCGAAGTCGAGCCGGTGATGCGTCAGGTGATGATCGCCAGCACCGCAGCCAGCCAGGACGAATTCGAGCGCAAGCTGTTCGTCATCCGCAAGCGCATCGAACATGCAGTGCGTGCGCTCAAGCTGGAAGATGGCAACCAGTTCTACATCCCGTCGCTGTCCAGCCGTACCCTGGTCTACAAGGGCATGCTGCTCGCCAACGAAGTCGGCACCTATTATCTGGACCTGCAGGACGAGACCATGGTCTCCGCCCTGGCGCTGGTGCACCAGCGCTTCTCCACCAACACCTTCCCGGCCTGGGAACTGGCGCACCCGTTCCGCATGATCGCCCACAATGGCGAGATCAACACCATGCAGGGCAACGTCAACTGGATGGCAGCGCGTCACGCCGCCATGCGCTCCGACCTGATCGGCGAGGATCTGGAAAAGGTCTGGCCACTGATCGCCGATGGCCAATCCGACTCCGCCGCCTTCGATAATGCGCTGGAACTGCTGGTGGCCGGTGGTTACTCGCTGCCACACGCCATGATGATGCTGATCCCGGAAGCCTGGTCTGATCCGCTCATGGATGAAGAGCGTCGCGCCTTCTACGAATACCATGCCGCACTGATGGAACCCTGGGACGGCCCGGCCGCGGTGGCCTTTACCGATGGCCGCATGATAGGCGCCACGCTGGACCGTAACGGCCTGCGTCCGGCACGTTATCTGGTCACCGATGACGACCACGTGATGATGGCCTCTGAAATGGGCGTGCTGACCTTCCCGCAGGAACGCATCATCAAGAAATGGCGTCTGCAGCCAGGCAAGATGCTGCTGATCGACATGGAACAAGGCCGCATCATCGACGATGCCGAAGTCAAACAGCAACTGGCACAGGCCAAGCCATACAAGCAGTGGATCGAAAAATCCCGCTATTTCCTGGGGGACCTGCCCAAAGTGGACGGCAAGCTGGAGATGGCGGCCGACATGCTGGATATACAGCAAGCCTTCGGCTACACGCAGGAGGACATCAAGTTCATCCTGCAACCCATGATCACCAATGGTGAAGAGGGTGCCGGCTCCATGGGCAATGACAGCGCGCTGCCTGTGCTGTCCAACAAAGCCAAAACGCTGTACAGCTACTTCAAGCAACTGTTCGCGCAGGTGACCAACCCGCCTATCGACCCGATCCGCGAAGAGCTGGTCATGTCGCTGGTGACCTTCATCGGCCCCAAGCCCAACCTGCTTGGCATCAACGAGACCAATCCGCCGCTGCGACTGGAAGCCAGTCAGCCGGTATTGATGCTGGATGAACTGGACCAGCTGAAAGCCATCGACACGCTGACCCAGAACCGTTACCGCGCCCTGACACTGGACATCACTTATCCAGTGAGTCTGGGCAACGCGGGCATGGCCAACGCCATCGAAGCGCTCAGCAAAGCCGCCTGCAAAGCCGTCAACGAAGGCTTCAATGTGCTGATCCTGTCTGACCGTCAGGTCAGCCAGAGCCGTATCGCCATCCCGGCCTTGCTGGCCTGTGCTGCGACCCACCAGACACTGGTGCATTCCGGCTTGCGTACCAACACCGGTCTGGTGATCGACACCGGCTCCGCACGCGAAGTGCATCACTTTGCATTGCTGGGCGGTTACGGCGCCGAAGCCGTGTGCCCATGGCTGGCCTTCGAGACCATCAACCAGATGGCCGCCAAGGATGGCAAGGACCCCAAGGAAGCCGCCAAGAAATTCGTCAAAGCCATCGGTAAGGGCCTGCACAAGGTGATGTCCAAGATGGGCATCTCCACCTACCAGTCCTACTGTGGCGCGCAAATCTTCGAGGCCATCGGCCTCAACAGCGCCTTCGTGAAGCAATACTTCACCGGCACCGCCACCAACGTCGAAGGCATAGGCCTCAATGAAGTGGCCGAAGAAAGCCTGCGCCTGCACAACGCGGCTTTCAGTGACGACCCGGTACTGGCTGGTGCGCTGGACGCAGGTGGTGAATATGCCTTCCGCGTACGTGGCGAAGAACACATGTGGACGCCGGATTCCATCGCCAAGCTGCAACATGCGACGCGCACTGGTCAAACCGAGACCTACAAGGAATACGCCAAGCTCATCAACGACCAGACCCGCCGTCACATGACCTTGCGTGGCTTGTTCGAGATCAAGAACATAGGCGCGCCGGTACCGCTGGCGGAAGTGGAGCCTGCCAAAGAGATCGTCAAGCGCTTCGCCACAGGTGCGATGTCGCTGGGCTCCATTTCCACCGAAGCACACGCCACGCTGGCCATCGCCATGAACCGTATCGGTGGTCGTTCCAATACCGGTGAAGGCGGTGAAGATCCCAAGCGCTTCATTCCGGTCGCCAAGGACACCACCATGTCTGCCGTGATCGGCAGTCGCCAGATCGAAGTGGATATCCCGCTCAAAGCGGGCGACTCCATGCGCTCCAGCATCAAGCAGGTGGCTTCCGGCCGCTTTGGCGTGACCGCGGAATACCTGGCCAACGCCGACCAGATCCAGATCAAGATGGCACAAGGTGCCAAGCCCGGTGAAGGCGGTCAGCTGCCCGGCCACAAGGTCAGCCCGTACATCGCGGAACTGCGTTTCTCGGTGCCCGGCGTAGGCCTGATCTCGCCGCCACCGCACCATGACATCTATTCCATCGAAGATCTGGCGCAGCTGATCCACGACCTCAAGAACGCCAACCCCAAGGCTTCGGTCTCGGTCAAGCTGGTGTCGGAAACCGGCATCGGCACCGTAGCAGCAGGCGTCGCCAAGGCCAAGTCCGACCACATCGTGGTGGCGGGTCATGACGGCGGCACCGGCGCATCGCCGATCTCCTCGGTCAAGCATGCTGGTACCCCCTGGGAGCTGGGCCTGGCTGAAACCCAACAGACGCTAGTGTTGAACCAGCTGCGTGGTCGTGTCGTGGTGCAGGTCGATGGTCAGATGAAGACCGGCCGCGATGTGGTCATAGGCGCACTGCTGGGCGCAGACGAATTCGGTTTCGCCACCGCACCGCTGGTGGTCGAAGGCTGCATCATGATGCGTAAATGCCACCTCAATACCTGTCCGGTCGGCGTTGCCACGCAGGACCCGGAACTGCGCAAGCGCTTCACCGGCCAGCCTGAGCATGTAGTCAATTACTTCTTCTTCGTGGCCGAAGAAGTGCGCGAGCTGATGGCCGAGATGGGTATCCGCAAGTTCGACGACCTGATCGGCCGTGCCGATCTGCTGGATATGCAAGCCGGCATCGCGCACTGGAAGGCGCAGGGCCTGGATTTCAGCCGCATCTTCCATCAGCCCAAGGTCGGTGCCGATGTCTCGCGTCGTCATAATGAAGATCAGGAACACGGCCTGGAAAAGGCTCTCGACAACAGCTTGATCGCAAAAGCCAGCCAGGCGCTGGAAACCGGTGAAAAAGTGGTCATCGAAACGCCTATCTTCAATACCAACCGCACCGTAGGCACCATGCTGTCGCACGAGATCGCGCGCCGCTATGGCCGTGCCGGTCTGCCGGACGACACCATCACGGTCAAACTCAGCGGCACCGCCGGCCAGAGTTTTGCCGCCTTCCTCACGCAAGGCATCAGCTTCGAGCTGACCGGTGAGGGTAACGACTATGTAGGCAAGGGCCTGTGTGGTGGTCGCATCGTGATCAAGCCGCCAGTCGCCTTCCGCGGCGTGCCGGAGCAGAACATCATCGCCGGTAACACGGTGATGTATGGCGCCACTAGTGGTGCCAGCTACCTGCGTGGCGTGGCCGGTGAGCGCTTCTGTGTACGTAACTCCGGTGCCTCTGCCGTGGTCGAAGGCGTGGGTGACCATGGCTGCGAATACATGACAGGCGGTACCGTGGTGGTGCTGGGCCTGACCGGCCGCAACTTCGCAGCCGGCATGTCGGGTGGCGTGGCTTATGTGTACGATGAAGACGGCATGTTCGCCAAGCGTTGCAATATGAGCATGGTCAGCCTGGAGAATGTCGAATCTGCGGAAGCCAGCGTCGGTCAGGTGCAGCATCTGGGCCAGCCGGACGAAGTCACGCTGAAGACACTGATCCAGCAACACGCCGATTACAGCGGTAGTGACCGTGCCAAGATGATCCTGGCCGACTGGAACAATCAGCGCGCCAAGTTCGTCAAAGTCATGCCGAACGAGTACAAGCGTGCATTGACCGAAATGGCCGCTGCTGCACAAAAACAAGCGGCCTGAGTCGCAAGTTAAATATAGAGATTGATGAAACGCTATGGGTAAAGTGACCGGGTTTATGGAGTACGAGCGACTGTCAGAAGACTATCTGCCAGTCCCGGACCGTATCAAGAACTACAAGGAATTCGTGCTGCACCTGACCGACGATCAGGCCAAGCTGCAAGGTGCGCGTTGCATGGACTGCGGCATCCCGTTCTGCATGAGCGGCTGCCCCATCAACAACATCATTCCGGACTGGAATGACCTGGTGTATCAGCAGGACTGGCGCCGTGCCATCGACGTGCTGCATTCCACCAACAACTTCCCTGAATTCACCGGCCGTATCTGTCCGGCTCCATGCGAAGCCGCCTGTACGCTCAACATCAATGCGGATGCTGTGGGTATCAAGTCCATCGAACACGCCATCATCGACAAGGCCTGGGAGAACGACTGGGTGGTACCACAGCCACCCACTCACAAGACCGGAAAAAAGGTCGCTGTGGTCGGTTCCGGCCCGGCTGGCCTGGCTGCTGCCCAGCAGCTGGCCCGCGCCGGTCACGACGTGGTGGTGCTGGAAAAGGAAAGCCGCATCGGTGGTCTGCTGCGTTACGGCATCCCTGACTTCAAGATGGAAAAGTCCCACATCGACCGCCGTATGGCGCAGATGCAAGCCGAAGGCGTGGAATTCCGCACCGGCCAGTACGTGGGCGAGAATGTCAGTGCCGATGCGGTGGTCAGCGAATACGACGCCGTGATCCTGGCCGGCGGTGCCGAGCATCCACGTGACCTGCCCGTGCCCGGCCGTGAGCTGGATGGCGTGATGTTCGCCATGGATTTCCTGACCCCACAGAACAAGGTGGTGGCAGGTGACACCATCCCCAATCAGGTGATGGCCACCAACAAGCATGTGGTCGTGATCGGCGGCGGCGATACCGGTTCCGACTGCGTAGGCACCTCCAACCGTCATGGTGCCGTTTCCATCACCCAGTTCGAGCTGATGCCTCAGCCACCTGAAAAAGAGAACAAAGAACTGACCTGGCCAAACTGGCCACTCAAGATGCGCACCTCCAGTTCGCATGAAGAAGGCGCCAACCGTGACTGGTCCATCACTACCAAGGGCCTGATCGGCGAGAATGGCAAGGTCACCGCGCTGAAGGCCGCCAAGGTCGAGTGGAAAGACGGCAAGATGTCCGAAGTGCCGGGCTCCGAGTTCACCATCCCGGCCGATCTGGTGCTGCTGGCCATGGGTTTCGTCAGCCCGATCCAGAAAGTGCTGGACGCTTTCGGTGTCGAGAAAGACAACCGCGGCAACGCCAAGGCCAGCACCGATGGCGAAGGCTGCTACACCACCAGCAAGGCCAAGGTGTTCGCCGCTGGCGACATGCGCCGTGGTCAGTCACTGGTGGTCTGGGCGATTCGCGAAGGCCGTCAGTGCGCACGTGCCGTGGACGAGTTCCTGATGGGGTCTTCCGAGCTGCCTCGCTAAGGCCTGCTGGTTCGTACTACAAACCGAAGTAGAATCATGGGGGATACCGCTGCGTATCCCCTAATTTTTTAAGTGAAGCCGATGACTGTCCTGCAAAACGATACCTTTCTGCGTGCCCTGATGCGCGAACCCACCGAATACACGCCGGTGTGGATGATGCGTCAGGCCGGGCGTTATCTGCCCGAGTACCGTGACAGCCGCAAACACGCTGGCAGCTTTCTGCAATTGTGCAAAAGCCCGGATTTCGCCACCGAAGTCACCTTGCAACCGCTGGACCGCTACCCGCTGCTGGATGCCTCCATCCTGTTCTCTGACATCCTCACTGTGCCGGATGCCATGGGCCTGGGCTTGTATTTCGAAGAGGGCGAAGGTCCCAAGTTCGAGCGCACTCTGCGCGAGGAAGCCGACATCCTCAAACTTGCCGTCCCGGACATGGGCAGCCTGCAGTATGTGTTCGACGCAGTCAGCCAGATCCGCCGCACCATCAACGGCCGTGTGCCGCTGATCGGCTTCGCTGGCAGCCCGTGGACACTGGCCACCTACATGGTGGAAGGCAAGGGCGGCACCGATTTCCTCACCATCAAGAAGATGGCGTATGCACGCCCGGATCTGCTGCACCGCATCCTGGACATCACCGCGCAAGCCGTCACCCAATATCTGAACGCGCAGATCGCCGCCGGTGCACAAGCGGTGATGGTGTTCGACTCCTGGGGTGGTGCACTGTCCCACAACGCCTACCGTGAGTTCTCGCTGCAATATCTGGAAAAGATCATGCACGGCCTGACGCGCGAACATGAAGGCCGCATCGTGCCGCGCATCAGCTTCACCAAGGGTGGCGGCCTATGGCTGGAAGCGCAGGCAGGCATAGGCGCGGATGCGCTGGGACTGGATTGGGCGGTGGACATCGGCAGCGCACGCGCACGCGTGGGTGAGCAGGTGGCACTGCAGGGCAATCTGGACCCGGCCATCCTGCTATCCACACCGGCGGCCATCGAAAAAGAAGTGGCCAGCATCCTGGCCAGTTACGCTGCCGTGGACGGCAAAGGCCATGGCCATGTGTTCAACCTGGGACACGGCATCACGCAATGGACCCCCCCGGAAAACGCCGCCGCCATGCTGGCCGCGGTGCGCGCTTACAGTCTGCAGTACCACGTCGCGTAAAGTGACTACCCATCCGGCGTTTCAGTGCAGACTAACCGCCAGGTTAGGTCGGAGCTAAAACGCCGCCGCCATGCTGGCCGCGGTGCGGGCCTACAGTCTGCACTACCACGTCGCGTAGTCAGCACTCGACGATCCGGCGTTGTAAGTACTCATAGGTTTTAGGCACTCATAGCGGGTTTCAACACCACGGGTTCCACCACCACAGTGTTGTTGTTATCCATGAACCAGACCTGATCGTCTTCGATATTGCATTGCAGCTGCATGCCACGCTGCACCATGGCGGCCAGCGCCTGCGTGCTTTCCTGCGGCAGGTTGATCACGGTGAGGTTCTTCAAACGCGCGAACTGGGCGCTGTTCTGCGCATACCACATCTCTGCCACACGCCCGCCATAGCAATACACGATGACCTGATCGGCACGCCCGCAAGCTTTGCGGATCAGCTTTTCGTCGGGCAGGCCGACATCGATCCACCGTTCGATCACGCCGGTCAGATCCTTCTGCCACAGATCCGCCTCTTCATCGTCGGTCATGCCCTGACCAAACGTCAGGTATTCATGGGCATGCAGGGCAAATGCCAGCAAGCGCACCATCAAGCGTTCGTCGGTCTCTGACGGGTGCTGCGATAAGGTGAGTGCATGCTCGTTGTAATAATGCCGCTGCATATCGGCGATTTGCAGATTGACTTTGTAAACAGTGGATTTGATCGCCATAGTGGCAGCAAGGTCCTAAAAAATATCTAAATTGAGCCGGTGGCCCGGTAATCGGTCTAGTCGGCTGAAAGGCAGCTAGAACTCCAATGGATCGACATCGACCGCCCAGCGCACCTTGGCATTGAGCGGGTGCTCGCGCAACGCGGCCACCAGTGTACGCAACAAACGCTGCAATGGCGCACGGCTGTCCGCCTGCATCAGCAATTGCCCGCGTTCCATGCCTTTCAGGCGTTCCATCTGCGGCCGTACCGGCTCGTAACTCAGCACATCCGTGCCATGCGCATGCGCCCAATCCGCGGCATAGCGTAACAGGCCGGACACCAGCGCAAACTCGTTGGCCTCCGCCTTGAGCAGGGCCAGATACTGGTAGGGCGGGAACTGCGTGATCGCACGCTCCTGTAACAGCGCTTGCGCATAAGCCGCGTAATCCTGGCTACGCAGCGCGTTGAACAACGCATGCTCCGGAAAGGCGGTCTGGATCAGCACTTCACCCGGCTTATCGGCACGTCCGGCACGGCCCGCCACCTGCATCAACTGTGCGAACAAACGCTCGGCGGCACGGAAATCCGGGCTGAACAGCGCGCTGTCGGTGTCGATCACACCCACCAGCGTGAGCTTGGGAAAGTCATGCCCCTTGGCCAGCATCTGCGTGCCCACCAGGATATCCACTTCATCCGCATGCACCGCCGCGATCATGTCAGTGAGTGCTTCCTTGCGCCGTGTGCTGTCTCTGTCCACGCGCAGGATGCGTGCCTGCGGCAGCAGCGCCGCCAGCGTCTGTTCCAGACGCTGCGTGCCGTGACCGGTGGCATGGAGGTCGGCGTTGCCACAACTGGGGCACTGCCGGACGATCTTTTCTTCATGCCCACAGTGGTGGCAACGCAAGCGCCCCTGACGCAGGTGCACCACCAGCCGGCTGCTGCAGCGTGTGCACGGCGCTATCCACTGACAGGCGCCACACAGCAGCACCGGGGCGTACCCACGCCGGTTGATGAACAACAGGCTCTGTTCACCACGTGCCAGACGGATACGCATGGCCTCTATCAAAGCGGGCGAAAGACCGTCCTGTAATGGCTGTTTGGTGACGTCGATGCAGCGGATCTGCGGCAAGGCTGCTGCAGCCACGGCACGCTGTCCCAGGCTGAGCAAACCGTATTTGCCGGTTTGGGCGTTGTGCCAGGTCTCCAGGGCAGGCGTGGCCGAACCCAGCACGATGGGCACGCCTGCGCGTTGCGCGCGCACCAGCGCTACATCGCGTGCGTGATAGCGCATGCCGTCCTGCTGTTTATAGGAACCGTCGTGCTCTTCATCCACGATCACCAGCTTCAGGTGTGGCATGGGCGTAAATACCGACAAACGGGTGCCGATGACGATGCGCGCCTGCCCGGATTGCGCCAGACGCCAGTTCTGCAAGCGTTCACTTTCGCCCAGATTGCTGTGCAAGGACACCAGCGGGAATTGCGGTAAACGGCTACGGAAGCGCGCTTCCAGCTGCGGCGTCAGGTTGATCTCGGGCACCAGCACCAGTGCCTGGCCCGGCTTATCCGCCAGCTGTTGCTCGATGAGACGCATATACACTTCGGTTTTGCCGCTGCCGGTGATGCCGTGTAACAGAAAAGGCGCGAACTCCTTGGCCTTCGCCAGGATGCGCGTCACTGCTTCGGCCTGGTCAGGATTGAGCATGGGCGGCGTCAGCGTACTTGGGCTGGCAAGGCTGAGCCCGGCGATGACTTCGCGCGCGGTCAGCCATCCCATCTGCTGCAGCGCGTTCACGGCCTTGCGCCAGCCCGGCGAAAGGGCCGCCAATGCGGCCTCGCTCAGCCCAGCCTCGCTTATGTCGGGACCATGCTGCCCGGCCTGTTGCAGCAAGGCCGAGTAGAGGCGGCGCTGTATCGCCTGACGCTTGGGGATGGCATCCAGCCCGGCGGCAAGGCCAAGCTCGTTTAGCGCGTACAGGTACTGCTTGCGACTGACCGCAGGTTGGGTCTGACGCAGGCGCGTAGGCAAGGCCGACAGCAAGGCCTGACCATAAGGGTAGTGGTAATACTCTGCGCAGAACTTGAGCAAAGCCAGCGTATCCGCATCCAGCAGCGGTTCGTGCTGCAGCACGTGCGTGATGGTTTTGAGCCTGGCGGGATCGAATGCGCTGTCTGCGCTGTGTCCGAGTACGATGCCGACCTGCTGACGCCGACCGAACGGCACTACCACGCGCTGCCCCACTTGCGTGGGGAGCTCGCCAGCACAATAGTCAAATTGACGGTCCAGTGGGACATCCAGGGCGACCTGGACAAACGGCGCGGTCATCTCAATACGCTACTGCTGCGTTACAGGTTGATCGATAAACCTCAGCGCGTGGGTTAAAATATGTTTCTTTATCCATTGTTAGCCATCCTGCCTTGAAAGCACATCTTACCGAATTACTGACACAGGCCGCAAAAAGCCTGTCATTGGACCTCACTGCGCAGAGCGTGCAGCTGGAACGTCCGAAAACAGCGCAGCATGGCGACTTCTCCACCAACCTGGCGATGACGCTGGCCAAACCGTTGCGTCAGAACCCGCGAGCCATCGCCGAAGCGCTGATCCAGGCCTTGCCTGCGTCCAGCCTGGTGGCCAAGGTGGAGATCGCCGGTGCCGGTTTCATCAACTTTTTTCTGAGTGGTGAAGCACGTCATGCGGTGGTGCGTCAGATCCAGGCCGAGGGCAGCTGCTATGGCAGCAACAATCTGGGCAACGGCCACAAGGTGCAGGTGGAGTTCGTTTCTGCCAACCCCACCGGGCCTTTGCATGTAGGCCATGGCCGTGGGGCGGCCGTCGGTGACTGTCTGGCGCGCCTGCTGGCCGCCAATGGCTGGGCGGTCACACGCGAATTCTATTACAACGACGCCGGTGCGCAGATCGACAATCTCACCTTGTCGGTGCAGGCACGCTGTCAGGGCATCAGCCCGGACGATGCACGTTTTCCCGCTGATGGTTATCGCGGTGAATACATCGCCGATATCGCCCAGGCTTATCTGGCAGGGCAAACCGTCACGGCCGATGACATGGCGGTGACGGCCAGTGGCGATGTCCACGATGCCGAATCGATACGTCGCTTCGCCGTGGCCTACCTGCGCCACGAGCAGGACCTGGACCTGCGTGCGTTCCAGATCAAATTCGACGTGTTCTCGCTGGAATCCGCGCTATACAACAGTGGCAAGGTCGAGCAGACCGTGCAGGCCCTCATCAACAGCGGGCATACCTACGAGCTGGACGATGCCTTGTGGCTGAAGACCACCGCGTTCGGCGACGACAAGGACCGTGTCATGCGCAAGAAGGAGGGGGGTTACACCTACTTCGTGCCAGATGTGGCCTACCACCTCGACAAATGGCAGCGTGGCTTCACGCGTGTCATCAACGAACAGGGCGCCGACCATCACAGCACCATCACGCGTGTGCGTGCCGGCCTGCAAGCGGTGGATATCGGCATCCCGGCTGGCTGGCCGGACTATGTGCTGCATCAGATGGTGACCGTGATGCGCGGTGGCGAAGAGGTCAAACTGTCCAAACGTGCCGGCAGCTACGTCACCCTGCGTGACCTGATCGAAGAAGTGGGCTGTGACGCCACACGCTACTTCCTGGCCGCTCGTCGTGCCGATTCGCAGCTAGTGTTCGATATCGATCTGGCCCGCGCACAGACCAACGACAATCCGGTGTATTACATCCAGTATGCGCATGCGCGTATCTGCAGTGTGCTGAGCCAATGGGGTGGAACCTCCATGAGGTTGCAGCAAGCTGAACTGGCCCCGCTGACCAGCCCTTACGAAGCCACCCTGCTGCAACGCCTGAGTGAATTCCCGGAAGTGGTGCAGAATGCGGCCAGCGAGCTGGCGCCGCACATGGTGGCCAACTACCTCAAGGATTTAGCCGCCGATCTGCACAGCTATTACAATGCAGAAAAATTCCTCATCGAGGATGAAGCGCTCAAGCTGGCCCGCATGGCGCTGATCAGTGCCACACGCCAGGTATTGGGCAATGGTCTGCATCTGTTGGGCGTCAGCGCACCAGAAAAAATGTAAGCACCAACACCACGACCAGCACGCCCAAACCAACAACGACCATCGCCACAGGCACCGAGGAAAATGAAGTGAGCCGAGATTACAAACCCGTACAACGCCGCGCCAAACCCAGTGGTGGCAGCCCATTGATGACAGGTCTGCTACTTGGGGTGCTGCTGGGGGTCGGGCTCTCGCTGGGTGTGGCCCTCTACATCAAGGGCAGCGATATCGCCCTTGGCTTCAGAGCGCCCTCTGTGGCACCGCCGGTCACCCAGCCAGCCAAGCCTGTCGAAGCCGAGCCAGAGGCAAACGAGAGCAATGACAAGCCTCGTTTTGATTTCTACACCATCCTGCCGGGCTCGGAAAAGGCGGTCAGCGAGCAAGAGATCCTGGAAGCTCAGCAAGCCGCTACACCGCCTGTGGCAGACAAGAAAGCCGTGAGCCTGTATCTGCAGGTTGGTGCTTATAAAACGGCGCAAGAAGCAGACAACATGAAAGCCAAGCTGGCCTTGCAAGGCATGGAAGTGGTGGTGCAGACCGCTGACATTCCGGGCAAAGGTATACTGCATCGCGTTAGACTCGGGCCGTACAACGACCTGGTGCAAGCCAATCAAGCGAAATCTGAACTGGAACGGAACGGTTTCAGCGCGAATATAATCAAAGTTGATGCAAACTAACCCTGACTTAAGGACAAAATGATGATGAGAAACATACTGGCGGGCCTGTTGCTGATCCTGAGCAGCCACGTGATGGCTGGCGGTGTCAGCAATAACCAGTTCAAACCTACCATGGAGAACATCCCGGCCTTGAACGCCAGCAAAATCGAAGTGATCGAGCTGTTCTGGTATGGCTGCCCGCATTGCTATCAGCTGGAGCCCACGCTGGAAGCCTGGGTCAAGAAACTGCCGGCTGACGTGAGCTTCCGCCGCGTGCCTGGCATCCCGCGTGCTGACTGGGAACCGATGGCCAGAACCTACTACGCCATGGAAGCACTCAAACTGACCGACAAGCTGCACGGCAAGCTGTTCGAAGCCATCCACAAGCAAAAAGCCTTTGACCCACGCGACAAGAACGCGGCCATCGCCTGGCTCACCAGGGAAAGCGGTCTGGACACCAAGAAAGTAGAGGGCGCTTACAACTCCTTCTCCAATAACACCGAGATCACCAAAGCCGTGAAGATCTTCCGCTCCTCGGGTGCCACCGGTGTACCGTCACTCATCATCGATGGCAAGTACGTCAGCTCCACCACCATCGCGGGCGGCAACCTGGAACTCATCGAAGTGGCCGATTACCTGATCGCCGAGACCCGCAAGGAACGCGCAGCAGGCAAGTAGTAGGCCCGGGCAACCTGAACGTACAAGCAGAAGGCGAGCACCCATGTCAGCGTCAGCAAGCAAGGTCTTCATCACCGGTGCATCCAGTGGTATCGGCCTGGCACTGGCGCGGCATTACGCAAAGCAGGGTGCGCAGCTGGGGCTGGTGGCACGCCGTAGTGAGCTGCTCCACAAGCTCGCTGCCGAGTTTCCCGGGCAATGCCTGGTGTATGTGGCCGATGTACGGGCTGCAGACACCATGGCGACCGCGGCGGCCAACTTCCTGCAACAATGCGGTACGCCGGACATCGTGATCGCCAACGCGGGTGTCAGTCGCGGCACCCTGACCGAAGACGCCGCCGACATCGCTGCGTTCCGTGCCGTGATCGAGATCAATGTGCTGGGCCTGGTGCACACCTTCCACCCGTTCATCGCCGCCATGCGTGAGCGTGGTGATGGCCAGCTGGTCGGCATCGCCAGCGTGGCTGGCATACGCGGCTTGCCCGGTGCCGGTGCCTACAGCGCCTCCAAAGCCGCTGCAATCAATTATCTGGAAAGCCTGCGCGTCGAAATGGCGGGGAGCGGCATCGCGGTCACCACCATCGCACCCGGCTACATCCGCACCCCGATGACCGATGTGAACCAGCACCGCATGCCTTTCCTGATGGACGTTGATGTCGCTGCCCGCAAGTTCGCCGCTGCCATCGCCGCCAAACGGCGTTTTGTGGTGATCCCATGGCAGATGGGCATACTGGCACGCCTGATGCGCCTGATGCCGGCCGTGTTGTGGGATTGGGGCTTGAAGAACGCACCACGCAAAGCCAGAATGAACTGGGACTGGCTGTAACACACTGACGCTACGCGCACTGTAACAAGGAAGCTGCCATGTCATCGATCACTGTTGAACATCAGCCGGACGCCGCCCGTTTGCAGGCGCTGGGCGTGAAACACTGGCCTACCTGGTCCAAGGAAGTGTCGGTGTTTTCATGGACCTACACCGACCGCGAAACCGCCTATATCCTCGAAGGTGACGTGACCGTGACACCAGAAGGTGGTGTGCCGGTGAGTTTCGGTGCGGGCGATCTGGTCAGCTTCGCCGCGGGTCTGGTGTGTCGCTGGGAGGTGAAGCAGCCGTTGCGCAAACATTATCGCTTCGGTTAATTCGGCCTGTTTTCAAGACCTTGCTGGCATGGCAGGCCGAAATTCTCTAGAATAGCGGCTGGTGTGAAGTCAGCAGTACTCGCTTGCTCTTACCTCGTTGTTCGTTACGATCAACCCTCCCTATAAATCGGCATGCATGGGCTTACCCATGTCTGCAACGAAAGGATTAGCACAAATGGCAAACGTATTCATCGATAACAATCCAACTCCTGAGCGCTTGGCTGAACTGGGTGTGTCCAAGTGGCCAACCTGGACCAAGGAAGTGTCCGTATTTCCGTTCGAATTCAACGCACGCGAAACCGCTTACATTCTGGAAGGCGAGTGCACGCTGACCCCAACCGACGGTAGCGCGCCAATCAACTTCAAGGCTGGCGATCTGCTGGTGTTCCCGGCTGGTCTGGAAGTGACCTGGGAAGTGAAGAAGACCCTGAAGAAGCACTACAAGCACGGCTAAGTCTTCACTTGCTGCCTTCCGGCCAGGATTGATGCCTGCCCGGATGCAGTGCTGATACAAAAAAACTGCGGGGCTTACGCCACCGCAGTTTTTTACGTCTGCATCACACTAAGCAAGCCGCAATTGCGTTGAACAGCTTGTTTTGAGCGATGTGTTCAGCCTATGAGCTGGCGCGCCGCCGCGATGGCCAGTTTGACCTGACGTGGCGCAGTGCCGCCGATGTGGTCACGGCTGGCCAGCGAGCCCTCCAGGGTCAATACGGCATACACATCGTCGCTGATCTGCGCACTGAACTGCTGCAGTTCTGCCAATGGCAACTCGGACAGATCACAACGCTGGTCCACGGCATGGCGCACGGCCAGCGCGACCACTTCATGCGCATCGCGGAAGGGCATGCCCTTCTTGACCAGATAATCCGCCAAGTCGGTCGCCGTCGCATAGCCCTCGAACGCGGCCTGCCGCATATTGGCCTTGTCCACCTTGATGCCGCGCAGCATGTCTGCGTAGATCTGCAAGGTCACCAGTAAGGTATCGGCGGTGTCGAACAGGGGTTCCTTGTCTTCCTGATTGTCCTTGTTGTAAGCCAGCGGCTGGCCCTTCATCAGCGTCAGCAAGGCCACCAGATGGCCGTTGACGCGGCCGGTCTTGCCACGCACCAGTTCGGGCACGTCCGGGTTCTTCTTCTGCGGCATGATGCTGGAGCCGGTACAGAACCGGTCGGCGATATCCACGAAGGCGAAACGCGGACTGGACCACAGGATCAGCTCTTCCGAAAAACGCGACAGATGCGTCATGAGCAGCGCGGCCGCCGCCGTGAATTCAATAGCGAAGTCACGATCCGAAACGGCATCAAGCGAATTGCGGCATACCCCATCAAACCCCAGCGTGCGGGCCACCTGTTCGCGGTCGATCGGATAACTGGTGCCCGCCAATGCGGCGGCACCCAGCGGCAGACGGTTGATGCGCTTGCGTGCATCCACGAAGCGTTCCGCATCGCGTTGCAGCATCTCGAAGTAGGCCAGCAGATGATGACCGAAGGTGACGGGCTGGGCGACCTGCAGGTGCGTGAAGCCTGGCATCACGGTATCGAAATGCTGTTCCGCCAGATCCAGAATGGAGGTCTGCAGAGCACGGATGCTGGCCACCACCTCATCGCTGACGCTACGCAGCCACAGGCGCACATCGGTGGCCACCTGATCATTACGGGAGCGGCCGGTATGCAAGCGCTTACCAGCATCGCCTATCTTGTCGGTCAGGCGCTTCTCGATGTTGAGATGCACGTCTTCCAGATCGAGCAACCACTCGAACTGCCCGGCACGGATCTCGGCCAGGATCTCGGCAAGGCCGGTCTCGATGGCGCTCACATCGGCCGCACTGATGATGCCTTGCTGGCCCAGCATGCGGGCGTGGGCTAGCGAGCCCTGGATATCGAATTCGGCCAGACGTTTATCGAAGTCCACCGAGGCGGTGTAACGCTTGACCAGCTCGGCGACAGGTTCATGGAAACGGCCGGACCAACTCTTGGATTTATCTTGCATGTTTGTACTTTAGATGAGGCTAGGGTGGAAAAAGGCTTAAAAATAATGCGCTTAAGTATAAAGCACTCAAGTATAAAGTAATCAGGACATAATTTCCCCTGTGCTAAAATCAGCCTTCCGTACATTTATGGCGAAATCGCCGGTTTCCCTCTGATTTCATGTCCGCTCATCCAGCCAAACTGATCATCGCCACACGCGAAAGCGCACTTGCCCTGTGGCAGGCCCATCATATCCAGGCACGTCTGCAAGCCTTGTATCCACAGACCCTGGTCGAGATCCTGGGCATGACCACCACCGGCGACCAGATCCTGGATTCCCCGCTGTCACGCATAGGCGGCAAAGGCCTGTTCGTGAAAGAACTGGAACAAGCGCTGGCCGACGGCCGCGCCGATCTGGCCGTGCATTCCATGAAGGACGTGCCCATGCACTTGCCGGAAGGCTTCATGCTGGCCGCCATCGGTGAGCGTGAAGACCCGCATGACGCTTTTGTCTCCAACGCGTACGCGCGTCTGGAAGACTTGCCGCAAGGCAGCATCGTCGGCACCTCCAGCCTGCGTCGCCAAAGCCAGCTGCAGGCCAAATTCCCGGGTTTGAAGATCGAGTCCCTGCGTGGCAACCTGCAAACGCGTCTGCGTAAACTGGATGAAGGCCAATATGCGGCCATCATCCTGGCTGCTGCCGGTTTGATGCGGCTAGGCCTGGAGGGCCGTATCCGTCAGCGTATCCCCACCGAATTGAGTATTCCGGCAGTGGGTCAGGGCGCGCTGGGCATCGAGATCAACGCCGCACGCACCGATCTGCTGGCTATCCTGGCACCACTCAATCACCCGGATACCGCCGCCTGTGTAGAAGCCGAACGCGGCATGAGCCGCGCGCTGGCGGGCAGCTGCACGGTACCGTTGGGTGCTTATGCCGAGAAACAGGGGGATCATTTGCACATGACCGGTTTCGTTGCCAGCGTGGATGGCCGCGAAATGCTGCGTGAAAGCCTCATCGCTGCCGCTGAGGCGCCTGAGCAAGCCGGTCAGGCCCTGGCACAAAAGCTGATCGCACGCGGTGCCGACCGTATCCTCGCGGCACTGGCTGATGGCGCAGCACACTAAGCCTGGCCTGGCCGCCGGGCAGGCCCTGCAGGGACGCAGCATCGTCATCACGCGCCCGCTGGGACAGGCCGGCAAACTCAGCGCACTGATCCGTGCACAAGGAGGCGCGCCGGTGTTGCTACCACTCATCGCCATCGCAGCGCTGGAAGATGATGAGCCCCTATACCAACAGCTAGACCAACAGCTGGGCCAACTCGACAAGCAGGACTGGCTGATCTTCATCAGTACCAATGCTGTTGAATATGGCATGCCCAAACTGTTGCAACACGGGCTGCCGCACGGTGTGCGTTATGCCGCCATCGGCCCACAGACCGCAGGCGCTTTACAGGCACATGGCGTTCGCGATGTGCTCATCCCGCAAGGGCGTTTCGATAGTGAAGCGCTGCTGGCGTTACCGCAGATGCAAGCCGTGGCAGGGCAGCAGGTGATGATAGTGCGTGGCGTAGGTGGGCGCGAAGTACTGGCCGAAACCCTGCGCGCACGTGGTGCCAAGGTCTGTTTTGCCGAGTGCTACCGGCGTATAAACCCCCAAAAGGAGGATAACGCCCTCAAAAGCCTGTGGCAGAATGCACAGATGGATGCACTGGTGGTCACCAGCAGTGAAGCCATGCGGCATTTGCAGGCACTGGCGGGCCCCTGGCTCAAGGAAATTCGCTTGTGCGTGAACCACGCGCGCATTGCAGAATCATTACCTGCTGACGCTCACGTTTTTGTAGCACAGGCAGCGGGCGATGAGGCCATGCTGGATTGCCTGATCGCGGCCTTGCAAGACCGATGAGCTGCGTACCCACGAACGGCAACCGTTTGTTTAGAACGCAGTGAACGCTCAACCTGATAAAGGCAAGATGACACAAGCAAGATGACCCAAGAAAGCACAGAGATCGTGGCAAGCGAAGTCGTCGTCAGCACATCCAGGCCATCCATCAGCAGTGGCGCCGGGCGTTTCGCCCTGATACTGGTGGTCCTGGCGCTGGGCCTCATGGCGTGGATGTGGTGGGCCAGCAACCAACGCGCACAGCAGCTGGAGCAGAGCCTGGCGGTGCGTCTTGACGACTTCAATACGCGCACCCAGGAAACGTTGACCATCGCCAAACTGGCCGAGGAGCGCAGTGTGACCCTAGCCGCCCGTGCCGAGATGCTGGAGCAGCGTCTGGCCGAATCACGAGGGCAGCAAGAGGCACTGCAAACCCTGTACTACGAGCTGGCCAACAACCGCGAAGAACGCATCATCTCCGAAGTGGAACAGCTGGTCATCATTGCCAGCCAGCAACTGCACCTGGCCAGCAATGTGCGCTCTGCGCTGCTGGCACTGCAGACCGCAGAAAGCCGTCTGCAGCAGCTGAACACCCCGCAAGTCATCCCGTTACGCAAAGCGGTGGGGCAGGACATCCAGCGCCTGCAAGCACTGCCTACCATAGACACGGTAGGCATCAGCCTGAAACTGGAAGGCCTGGCTGACAGTGCTGACATCTTGCCGCTGGTCAGTGAGCGCCATCCCAAAGCCACCGCCCTGGCCACTGGGCCATCGCTGGCCGGCAATACCTGGCAGCGTCTGGGTGCCGAGATCTGGCATGACCTCAAACAAATGATACGGCTGGAGCGCGTGGATCGCCCCGAGCCGCCATTACTGGCGCCGGAACAACACTTCTTTCTGCGCGAGAACTTCAAACTACGCCTGCTGACCGCGCGTCTGGCGCTGCTGCAACACGACGAAGCGACCTATCGGGCCGACCTGCAGGCTGCGGAGAAATGGCTGGCGGCCTATTTCGACTTGCGCGAGATCTCCACCAATAACGCCCTGACCACCTTGAAACAGTTGTCTGCCAGCACCATCGTCATCGACCTGCCTGATATCAACGAAACGCTGGGCCTGGTCAGCAAGTACAAACTTTCACTGGAACGCTCGCCCGGGCAGGAAGCACGCTCCTGATGCGCTGGCTATTCTGGTTACTTCTGGTACTGGCCTTGTCCATAGGCGTGTCCTTGCTGGCAGGCAGCAATCAGGGCTATGTGCTGATCGTGCGCTCGCCTTACCGGCTGGAATTGTCGCTGAACCTGCTGGTCATCCTCATCGTGCTGAGCTTTGTGCTGCTGCATTTTCTGCTGCGTTTCATCCACTACAGTCGCCGTTTGCCCGCCAATGTGCGTGCGCACAAGACCGCACAGCGTGTACGCGATGGCCAAACGGCATTGAAGCAGGCGCTGCACGCCATGAGTGAGGGCGATTACGAGACTGCCGAAAAAGCCGCCTCTAAAGCACTGGAGCTGGGTGAAGATGCCAGCATCAGTGCGTTGACCGCGGCACGGGCTGCACACAAACGCAAGCATCGCAGCCAGCGCGACTATTACCTGGCTGAAGCAGAGCGGCTGGCACCGGAAGCCAGTGTCGCAAGATTGCTGGCCCATGCCGAACTGCTGCTGGATGACCGTCAGTACAGCCAGGCTTTGCATCTGTTGCAACGTCTGGAAAAGACTGCCCCGCGCCATGGCGCCGGCCTGGTGTTGCAACTCAAGGTGCAGTTACGCCTTGGTAACTGGGAGCAAGCGCTGGCGCTGAGTCAGCAAGTGCAAAAGCTGCAGGCGATGGAATCCTGGCAGCTGCGCGAATTCCGCTTGCAAGCCCTGCAGAACATGCTGCAACGTCATGCCAGCAAGGTGGATGCGCTGCTCAGCTTCTGGCAAGGCATCGCCGAAGAAGACCAGCAGCGTCTGACGCGGCCTGCGGCACTGGCCTTCATCCGTGCTGGTGATGGTGATCGTGCCGCCGAACTGGTGGAGATGGCGCTGACGCGGGAATGGGATAGCGACCTGGCCGCACTGCTTGGCGACTGCCTGAGCACGCAGCCACAGAAGCAGTTGCAACAAGCCGAGCACTGGCTGTCGCAACATCCGGACGATGCGGCTTTGCTGCTATCACTGGGCAATATGTGTCTGCGGCTGGGCCTGTGGGGCAAGGCGCAGAGCTATCTGGAAGCCAGCATCGCGGTACAGCCCAAGGTAGCCGCACACCTGGCGCTAGCGGACTTGCTACAGCAACAGGGCCAGCAGGCGCTGGCCCACGAGCATTACCAGCACAGCGCACGGCTCGCCTTGCAAGCAGGCTGAGCGTCGTGCCTGGCTGGTCGGCCTGCTGGTGGACGCCGCTCTAGCTAAAGCGTGGTTTATTTGGCGGGCACGGGCGTGGCGAAGGTGAACGCATCCGAATAGAACGCCCCTTCGGGCAGGCCTTGAGCAGAAAATTCCGCGTGCGCGGCTTCCACCATGCCAGGCGCGCCGCAGCAATACACTTCATACGCACTCAAGTCTGCATGATCATTCAGCACCGCCTGATGCACCAGACCGGTACGACCATCCCAGCCATCCTGCGGCAATGGGTCTGACAGCACCGGGATGTAAGTCAGGTTGGGATGGGCTTCCTGCCAGCGTTGTGGCAAGTCGTGCATGTAGAGATCCTCGCGCGTGCGGGCTCCCCAGTACAGCAGGATACGCCGCTCGGTTTGATGATGCAGCGCGTGCTCGATGATGCCTTTGATGGGCGCAAAGCCGGTACCACCGGCCACCATCAGCATGGGCTTGTCGGATTCTTCACGCAGATAGAAGCTGCCGAACGGGCCTTCGATACGCAGTATGGCTTTTTCCTGCATCTCGTTGAATACGTATTGGGTGAATTGTCCGCCCTGCACCAGACGCAGATGCAACTCCAGCAAGGCATCATCATGCGGTGCGTTGGCCAGCGAGAACGCACGGCGCTTGCCGTCCTTGAGTAAAAACTCCACGTACTGGCCGGCCATGAACTGCATGCGCTCATTGCTGGGCAGTTTCAGGGACAGTTTCATCACATCGTGCGACAGTTTTTCCATCAGTTGCACGCGCGCCGGCATGATACGCGGGCGTACGCTATTGCCGTCACTGATCTCGCGGCATTCGATCACCAGGTCGGATTGCGGCAGGGCACAGCAGAACAGGGTCTTGCCATCCAGTTTCTCTTCGGCACTGATGGCGCCATATTGATGCTGCTCGCACAGCACCTCGCCACTCAGCACCTGTCCCTTGCAGGCACCACAGGCACCGTTACGACAGCCGTAAGGCAGATTGATGCCAGCTTCGATCGCGGCACTAAGCACCGTTTCACCACTGGCAACGGTAAAGGAATGGCCACTGGGCTGTATGGTCACCTGATAAGACATGCTGAAATCCCTCATTGAGGCAATTACTTAAACGCAAAAACCGGCTGGTTCGCAAAGTGCAGCAGTTTATCACATGGCCTGCACTCACTGCTCCGGCAGGCGTGGGCGCGGTGGCTCGTCCACTTTACGGTACTCGCCCTCGATGATGTCATCGTTGGCTGCCCGGCCTGCTTGTGCCTGCCCGCGCAAGGAGCTGCCGGGCAACAGTAGCAGCACCAGCGCGATGATATCGGTGAGCACTCCAGGGATCAGCAGCAGCACGCCTGCGACCAGGTTCTTGGCGCTGCCAAGAACCGCAGCGAGCGGATTGCCTGTCATCGGCATGCCCTGGGTGAAACCGCGTTGCAGATTGGCTTTTTCATCGCGCAGTAAGCGCCAGCCAAGTACGCCGACTAATAACAAATAGATCAGAAATGCCCAGCCATACTCATCGGCCAGCGTGATCAGCAGCCATATCTCCAGTACCGGGAATACGAGTAGAATCGCCAGCAGGGAAACCAGACGCATGCA
The DNA here is from genome assembly GCF_005502435.1 of Methylobacillus flagellatus. Classification (GTDB taxonomy): domain Bacteria; phylum Pseudomonadota; class Gammaproteobacteria; order Burkholderiales; family Methylophilaceae; genus Pseudomethylobacillus; species Pseudomethylobacillus flagellatus_A. Next base: position 57,264 of record NZ_SCOU01000003.1, on the reverse strand, counting down.
ACCTCCATTTTCTTCAGATGAAATGCCAGATGTGGCGCCAGATGTGATGCCAAATGTAATGATAGCGCTCACTACGCTACCCACGCGCGATGCGGCAGCCGCTCTGGCGCGCCACCTGGTCGATGCGCGTCTTGCCGCGTGTGTGAACATATTGCCGGCCTGCCAGTCCATTTACCGCTGGCAGGGCAAGGTGGAAGCCGCGGACGAGGTCTTGCTGATCATCAAAACCAGCAAGACCCAGCAATTGGCGCTGGAACAGCTGATAGTCAATATGCACCCGTACGAACTTCCAGAACTGCTCTATGTCCCTATAGCTGGTGGTTTGAACGCCTATATTCAATGGATGCAGCAGGAAACTTTATCTTGAACAGTGCTAGCTTGAACCGCAGGTGTAAGCAAGGTTGCTTGCTGATGGTGATTTTTTTCACCACACTCTTCATGCCGCTGACCATGCCCACTGCATCAGCAGGCGCCAGTCTGTTTGTGAGTGCTGCGGACGAAGATGAGTTCCTGCCCCCCGACCAGGCCTTTAAACTCAGCCTCAAAGCCTTGGACAGCCAAGCCCTGCAAGCCAGCTTCAGTGTTGCGCCCGGCCATTATCTTTATCGTGAACGCATCAAGTTCGAGGTGGCGGCACCGGCCAGCATCAGCAGCGTCGAACTACCGCCGGGTGAATCCAAACAGGACCCGACCTTTGGGCAGACCGAAGTCTATCATCATGACCTGATCGCGACCGTGCGTCTCGGCAAGGTCAGTCAGTGGCCGTTGCAGGTCACAGCCACTTATCAAGGTTGCAGTGAAAAGGGCCTGTGTTACGCCCCCATCACCAAAGTGATCGAAGTGGCTGCAACCGGCAGCGTGGTTTCCGCGGCGTCCAGTAGCGCTACCAACCTTGCTGGCGCACCCGCAGGCAGTGATGGCCAGATCGCCAACTTGCTACGCGGTGGCGAGTTTTGGCTGATCGTGGCGGGGTTCTTCGGTTTCGGCCTGCTGCTTTCGTTCACTCCTTGTGTATTACCGATGATCCCCATCCTGTCCGGCATCATCGTCGGCAGTCAACAGCCGCTGAAGCGCCTGACCGGCTTCAAGCTTTCGCTGGCCTATGTGCTGGGCATGGCCTTGAGCTACACGCTGGTCGGGATCGCAGCGGGCCTGTCCGGGCAGTTGCTGAGTAACTTCCTGCAGAACATCTGGTTCATCGGCGCTAGCGCGCTCATCTTCGTGCTGCTGGCGCTGGCCATGTTCGGCTTTTACGAGCTGCAACTACCACAGGCTTTGCAACAGCGCATGTTGCAAACCAGCAACCGCCTGCCTGGTGGTCGCCTACTCGGCGTGTTCGCCATGGGGGTACTATCTGCGCTGATCGTGGGCCCCTGTGTGGCGGCACCACTGGCTGGTGCCTTGCTGTATATCAGCCAGACGCAGGATGTGTGGCTGGGCGGTGCAGCACTGTTCGCGATGTCGCTGGGTATGGGTGTGCCCTTGCTGCTGATCGGTACCTCGGCTGGGGTGCTGCTACCCAAAGCGGGTGCCTGGATGCAGGCAGTACGCCATTTCTTCGGTGTGTTGTTGCTGGCGGTCGCTTTGTGGCTGATCGGACCCTTCCTGCCCATGCCTTTGCAACTAGGTTTATGGGCCGCGCTGCTGATCGTGGTGGCCATCTACCTGCGTGCGCTGGACAGCCTGCCTGCAGGCGGCAGTCCCTGGCAAGCGCTGTGGAAAGGCATAGGCGTACTGCTGCTGTTGCTGGGGGCCGCCATGCTGGTCGGTGCACTGACCGGGGGCCGCTCTCCCTTGCAGCCTTTGTCCGGCCTCAGCCTGGCAGGCAAGAACAGCAGCCAGGCCGCGCATGCCAGCCTGCCGTTCCAGCGTATCCGCACTGTGCAGGAACTGCAGCAGCGCCTCGCCGATACCCAGCAACCGGTGATGCTGGATTTCTATGCCGACTGGTGTGTGGCATGCAAGGAGCTGGAGCTGTATACCTTCAGTGACAGCCGCGTGCAGCAGGCCTTGCAGGGCGTGTTGCTGCTACAAGTGGATATGACCGCCAACAACGCGGATGATCAGGCCTTGCTCAAACACTACGGGCTGTTCGGCCCACCCGCCATGCTGTTTTTCGACCGCGATGGGCAGGCGTTGCCTGCACTCAATACCATAGGCTTCGAAACGGCAGACCGCTTCCTGAACATCGTCCAACAGTTGCCACGCTGATGTTACGTACCCGCAATATCGTCCTGCTCATCCTGATGCTGATTGCTGTCAATGTGGGCTTGCGCATGTACAACCAGACCGGCTCGATTGTTCCAGCGCTGGATGCCAAGACCTCCACGCAGGCACTGTTCGCCGCCAATTTCCACGATAGCGCAGGCGATCTACAGAATCTGGCGCAGTACCGTGGCAAGCTACTGGTGGTCAACTTCTGGGCCAGCTGGTGCCCACCATGCCTGGAAGAGATGCCGGAACTGTCGGAATTGCAAACACAGTATCTGGACCGCAATCTGGTGGTGCTGGGTATCTCCACCGACGATGTGGACAAGATGCGCAACTTCGCCGCCCACAACCAGGTGAGCTACCCCTTGCTAGCAGGGGATTTCGGCGCCATGCAATTGGCCGAAAGCCTGGGTAATAGCAAGGGTGCCTTGCCTTATACGGTGATCATCAAGCCAGACGGCAGCATCCATGGCCACTACTTTGGTCGTGTGTCGCATGCGCTCCTGGAACAGGCTTTGTTACCTCTGATGTAGCTTTCCTGTTGATGGCATGGCGAAGACAATTTCGCTAAATTCCGCCAATTCACTGGACAATAGCCCCCCAATTACGGCAAACTTGCAGCCATGAATTTCTGCAAATCGTCGCAGCTCGGGCTTGTTTATGGTCACTGATTCCAGAAAATCCATTCTGGTTTTGCATGGCCCCAATCTCAATTTGCTGGGTTTGCGCGAGCCCGCGCACTATGGCCGTGACACGCTGGACAGCATCAATGCCCAATTGACCGCGCAAGCGGCACAAGCAGGCGTAGAGCTGGAGGCGTTCCAGAGCAACAGCGAAGCGGAACTGGTCGGCAAAGTGCAACAACTTGCCGGCAAACGCGTTGATTTCATCATCATCAATCCCGCTGCTTACACGCACACCTCGATCGCATTACGAGACGCGCTGGCGGCGGTCGCTATTCCATTCATCGAAGTACACCTTTCCAACATTCATGCACGCGAGCAATTCCGTCATCACTCCTATTTCAGCGATCTTGCTGTCGGGGTGATCTGTGGATTGGGCGCGCGTGGCTATTTGTTGGCACTGGATTATGCGATCAACAGCCATGTTGAGACGTGATCCGATATCCATTCCCATCATTCAAATAAAAAGAGTTAATCGAGGTTCACCATGGATTTACGCAAACTGAAGAAGCTCATCGATCTGGTCGAAGAGTCCGGGATCTCCGAACTGGAACTCACCGAGGGCGAGGAAAAGGTACGTATCAGCCGCCATATGCCGTTCAATCCTCAGGCTATGCAATACGCACCACAGTACATGCAGGCTGCACCCGCCGCCGCACCTGCGGTAGCCGCCGCGCCTGCAGAGCCTGCGGCCCCCGCTGCGATCGAAGGCCATGTGGTCAAATCGCCTATGGTCGGTACTTTCTACCGCTCACCTTCCCCTGATTCCAAATCGTTTGTGGACATCGGCAGTAGCGTCGCCGTTGGCGACACCATCTGCATCATCGAAGCGATGAAGTTGCTGAATGAGATCGAAGCAGACCATGCTGGCGTCATCAAGGCCATTCTTGTAGAAAATGGCCAGCCCGTCGAATACGGCGAGCCGCTGTTCATCATCGGCTAGGGGTCATCATGTTTGAAAAAGTCCTGATTGCGAATCGCGGCGAGATCGCGCTGCGTGTGCAACGTGCCTGCCGTGAACTGGGTATCAAGACCGTCGCGGTGCATTCCGAGGCGGATCGTGAAGCCAAGTACGTCAAGCTGGCCGACGAGTCGGTCTGTATCGGCCCGGCGCCTTCCAGCCAGAGTTATCTGAACGTACCGGCCGTGATCAGCGCGGCAGAGGTCACCGATGCTCAAGCCATCCATCCTGGTTACGGCTTTCTTTCCGAGAATGCCGATTTCGCCGAGCGCGTAGAGCAGAGCGGTTTCGTATTCATTGGCCCGCGTGCCGAGACCATACGCCTGATGGGCGACAAGGTCAGCGCCAAGGATGCCATGAAAAAAGCCGGTGTGCCTTGTGTACCTGGTTCGGAAGGCGCGCTGCCGGATGACCCGGCAGAGATCATCCGCATCGCGCGTGATATCGGTTACCCGGTCATCATCAAGGCAGCGGGTGGTGGTGGCGGGCGTGGCATGCGCGTGGTGCACACTGAAGCCGCTTTGATCGCTTCGGTCAACATGACCAAGGGCGAAGCCCAAGCGGCATTCGGTAACCCTGTGGTTTATATGGAGAAATTCCTGGAACAGCCACGCCATATCGAAATCCAGGTGCTGTCCGATCAACATGGTAACGCCGTCTATCTGGGTGAGCGCGACTGCTCCATGCAACGCCGCCACCAGAAGGTACTGGAAGAGGCTCCGGCGCCCGGCTTGAATGCACGCTTGCGCGACAAGGTCGGTGCACGTTGTGCCGATGCCTGCCGCCGTATCAATTACCGTGGGGCAGGTACGTTCGAGTTCTTGTTCGAAAACGGTGAGTTTTATTTCATCGAGATGAACACGCGGGTACAAGTCGAACACCCGGTGACTGAAATGATTACTGGTATCGACATCGTGCAACAGCAGATCCTCATCGCTGCGGGCGAGAAGCTGGCGTTCCGCCAGAAGGATATCGAACTGCGCGGCCATGCCATCGAATGCCGCATCAATGCAGAGGACCCGTACACCTTCGTGCCATCGCCTGGCCGTATCACCACTTTCCACATGCCAGGCGGGCCTGGTATCCGCGTTGATACCCATGCCTATCAGAACTATCTGGTGCCTCCACACTACGACTCCATGATAGGCAAACTGATCGCCTACGGTGACACGCGTGAGCAAGCCATCGCGCGCATGCGCATCGCCTTGTCGGAGATGGTCATTGAAGGCATCAAGACCAATGTGGACCTGCATCGCGACCTGATGGTTGACGCTGCATTCCATCAAGGCAGCACCAGCATCCACTATCTGGAGCACAAGCTCGGCATCAGCTCAAAATGATGGGCCTGCGATGAGCTGGCTGCTACTCAAGATCGAGGCCCCTGCCGAACAGGCAGAGGCCTTGAGTGACGCCTTGATGGAGCTGGACGCCTTGTCGACCAGCATTGAGGATGCCAATGCCGAAACACCCGATGAGCAGCCTATCTTCGGCGAACCAGGTGATCCACCTCCCGGAATCTGGCAGCACAGCATCGTCACTGCGCTATTGAGCGAAGACACCGATATCCGTCTGCTGGTCAGTCAGCTTGAACAGCAATGCGGGCTGTCTGAGCTCCGTTACAGCACCGAAACGCTGGCAGAGCAGGACTGGGTACGCGCTACCCAATCCCAGTTTGAACCCATCCGTATCCGTGACGATTTATGGATCGTGCCGACCTGGCACGATGCGCCCAACCCGAATGCGCTCAACATCGTGCTGGATCCCGGGTTGGCATTCGGTACCGGTAGCCATCCCACCACACATCTTTGTCTGGCTTGGCTGGCAGATCAGCTGCAAGCTGGCAGTAGTGTGCTCGATTATGGCTGCGGTTCCGGCATTCTGGCCATCGCTGCGCGCAAGCTGGGAGCAGGGCAGGTGCATGGTGTGGACATCGACCCGCAAGCCATTTTGTCCAGTCAACAGAATGCACTTCAAAATGGGGTAGTCGCTGACTTTTACCTGCCGGACGACCAGACCCCACCCCAGGTGGATGTAGTAGTGGCCAACATCCTGTCCAGTGCACTGACTGTGCTGGCGCCAGCCTTGGCAGGCTATTGCAAGCCTAGTGGCAAGATCGCCCTTTCCGGCATTCTGCGCGAGCAGGAAGCCGCTATCACTGCTATCTATGAGCCCTGGTTCGATATGCAAGCAGCGCAGTATATGGACGCCTGGGTGCTGTTACACGGCATCAGAAAATGAGTTGGATCACCTCCTGTCCGGCTTGCATGCAATGGTTTCACGTGGAACCTTCGCAGTTGCAAGTCAGGCAGGGCAGGGTGCGCTGCGGGCATTGCCATCAGGTTTTTGATGCCAGCCTGCGCCTCTATCCTCAACCAGAGCCTGCGTTTGAGAGCATGCAAGCGGTATCGGATGCCAGCTCTGATGTGAATTCAAGTGCTGATATTAATTTAAGCGCAGAAGCTACTCGAAGATCGCCGACCCAGACTTCCTTGCATGCTCATCTGCCGCCGTATTTTTATTCCTTCTGTACGCTGCTGTTGCTGTGCTTGTTTTTTGGTCAGCTAGCTTACTTTCTGCGCGCGCCTATTGCAGCTCATTGGCCAGAAAGCAAACCAGTGCTGGTGAGCATGTGCTCTATGATCGGCTGTAAAGTACCTCAAGCCAGTGATATACGTCAGCTTGCCATCCTGGACTCTGAATTGCAGCAGGACAGCCAGCGTGACGGCGTGGTGTATTTGCATGCCACCATCGCGAACCGGGCCAATCACGTACAACCATATCCCATGCTGGAGCTCACGCTGACCGATGAGCAAGACCAGGTACTGAGCAAGACCAGCTTCAGCCCAACCGAATATCTGTCCTCCGCCAGTATGGAAACTTCCGTCATGATGGAAAAGGGCATGTCCGCCGCTAGCCAGTTCAGAATAGAATTGCCCTTGCTCATTAATGCGCAACTCGCCTCTGGGTATCGCGCTTTGCTTTTCTATCCCTGATCGCTTCAATATTTTAGATAGACAGTATTTCAGATACAGGCCCAGAATCAAAAGCGGCAGTTTGATCCCTGGGCTCTGCAATATCGACCTCCATGCTGCGCCTTTAAGAGGATTTCTCGACCAAACCCTACCCTTACCATCAGCAGCGGTAAATAGCTTGTTATAGCACTACTGCGTGCGTAATACGTGCTTGCATGTGCTGCGCCACTAGGCAACTACCTTGCTCGTGCTGTTTTTTCAGGCATTGATGCAGGTTCAGCGGTGCATGCCAAAAAACAAAGGCATGTCGCTGCTTGCTGTTATGAAGTGTGTAGATAATCAAAAAGGCCCGAAAGGGCCTTTTTGATTATGCATGCAATGCTGGTGTTTAAGGTCTGGATCAAGCTCCAGATATTGAGCACCTAGATATCCAGGTTATTGACACCTAGCGCATTGTTTTCGATGAATGCACGGCGCGGCTCGACCTGATCCCCCATCAATGTCGTGAAGATCTCATCTGCCGCAATGGCATCGTCGATCTGCACCTTGAGCAAACGGCGGACTTTGGGGTCCATGGTGGTTTCCCAAAGCTGGGAAGGGTTCATCTCGCCCAGGCCTTTATAGCGCTGTATACCCAGATTGTGTTTGGCTTCTTCAAGCAGCCAGTCCAGCGCCTGCTTGAAGGTAGTGACGGCTTGCTGCTTTTCGCCTCGCTTGACCTGGGCGCCCTGACTGAGCAGGTCCTGCAGCATCACCGAAACCCGGCTGATCTGGCGGTAATCACCACTGGCCAGGAAGTCTGCATCGATGACGCAGGATTCCAGATTACCGTGCACGTATTTGTTCACTTCCAAGCGGTAAGTACTGGCTTCCTGATCGAACGCCACCAGTACCTCTGAGCCTGTCGCCCCCAAGATAGGCCGCAGACGCGTAGCTGCGGCTTCAGCACTGGCCTGGTCGGCCAGACTGATCTCGCCCAGATCTTGTATGGCGCGCAGTACACTTTCGTCATACAAAGAGGAGATGCGGCGTATCACCGCTTCGGTCAGCACCATTTGTTTGGCGATCTCTGCCAGTGGTTGACCCGTGATGATGTTGCCGCCTTGGCCAGTCAGCAGCTCGGCGCCATTCAGTGCGGATTGCAGCAGGTATTCATCCAGCTCGTGCTGATCCTTCAGATAACGCTCGTCGCGCCCCTGTTTGACTTTGTACAAGGGGGGTTGGGCAATGTAGATGTGACCACGCTCCACCAATTCGGTCATCTGACGGTAGAAGAAGGTGAGCAGCAGGGTACGGATGTGAGCACCATCCACGTCCGCATCGGTCATGATGATGATGCGGTGATAACGCAGCTTCTCGGCCTTGAAATCGTCTTTGCCTATGCCTGTGCCCAATGCAGTGATCAGTGTGGCGATCTCCTGAGAGGATAGCAGTTTGTCAAAACGGGCTTTTTCCACGTTGAGGATCTTGCCTTTGAGCGGCAGGATGGCCTGATTCTTGCGATCGCGCCCCTGTTTGGCAGAACCGCCTGCAGAGTCGCCCTCGACCAGGTAGATCTCGCACAGGGCAGGGTCCTTCTCCTGACAGTCAGCCAGCTTACCCGGCAAGCCCATGGTGTCCATGGCGCCTTTACGTCGCGTCATTTCACGTGCTTTACGCGCCGCTTCACGTGCGCGTGCCGCATCGACGATCTTGCCGCAGATGATCTTGGCATCGATGGGATTTTCCTGCAGAAAATCCGCCAGCTTGGCCGATACCACTTCCTGCACTACTGGCTGCACTTCGGAAGAAACCAGTTTGTCCTTGGTCTGCGAGGAGAATTTGGGATCCGGCACCTTGACCGACAGTACACAGGTGATGCCTTCACGCATGTCATCGCCAGTGGTCTCTACCTTGGCTTTTTTGGCTGCGTCACTCTGGTCTATATACTGGTTCAGCGTACGCGTCATGGCAGTACGCAAGCCGGTCAGGTGGGTGCCGCCATCGCGCTGCGGAATGTTATTGGTGAAGCATTGCACCGTTTCGCCGTAGGAATCGTTCCACTGCATAGCCACTTCTATGGTGATGCCGTCCTTCTCGCCCATGGCATAGAAGGTCTTTGGGTGCATGACCGATTTATTCCGGTTCATGTATTCGACAAAGCCCTTCACACCACCGGAGTAGGCGAAATTCTCGGATTTGCCATTACGCTGATCCACCAGTTCGATCTTGACGCCATTATTGAGGAAGGACAGTTCGCGGATACGTTTGGCCAGGATCTCGAAATGGTATTCCACCAAAACAAAGGTTTCGATGGAAGCCAGAAAATGCACTTCGGTACCACGCTTTTCGGTGGTACCTGTCACAGCCAAGGGTGCGACCGGCACTCCACGGCGGAATTCCATCTGATGCGCTTTGCCGCCACGGTAGATCTTCAATCGCAGCCAGTCAGAGAGGGCGTTCACCACGGACACACCCACACCATGCAAACCGCCTGATACCTTGTAGGAGTTCTGGTCGAACTTGCCGCCTGCATGCAACTCGGTCATCACGATCTCGGCGGCCGAGCGTTTGGGTTCGTGTTTGTCGTCTTCCTTGATACCGGTCGGGATACCTCGCCCGTTATCGGAAACACTGATGGAATTATCAGGGTGGATGATGACTTTGATGTCATCACAATGACCAGCCAAGGCTTCATCGATCGCATTGTCCAGCACTTCAAACACCATGTGATGCAGACCACTGCCATCCGAAGTGTCGCCTATGTACATACCCGGACGCTTGCGTACTGCGTCCAGACCCTCAAGGATGGTAATACTGGAAGAATCGTAATCAGTCATAGGGAGTTCTGCTTGGTTTCACGTGAAACATGAATGAATGACAAGTGCATCGCAACTTAGATGCGCATCGGCATGACCACATATTTGTAGTGATCATCACCAGGAATAGTAACCAGACAACTGCTATTGGCATCGGCAAAAGAGAATACCACACGTTCGCCATCCATGTTGTTGAGCACATCAATCATGTAGGTGACATTAAAGCCGATATCCAACGCCTGGCCTGCATAACTGATCTCCAGTTCTTCTTCTGCTTCTTCCTGTTCGCTGTTGGTACTGATCATGCGCAGTTCGTTGGCGGTCATCACCATGCGGATACCACGGAATTTCTCGTTGGAAAGGATGGATGCGCGTTGCATGGCAAGCAGCAAACGCATGCGTTCCACCTCAAAACTGTTTTGATGGCCGGTTGGGATGACGCGGTTGTAATCCGGGAATTTACCGTCTATCACCTTTGAAATCAGATGGATATCACCAAAGGTGAAGGTCACCTGATTACCACCCAGCTCCATGCTGACTTCTTCATCGCTATCGTCCAGCAGTTTGATCAGCTCGATCACTGTTTTGCGTGGCAGGATCAATTCATGCTTCTGATAGGTTTCTTCAAGCAGGGTGGAGGTATAGCTTAATCGGTGTCCATCAGTCCCCACCAGATTCAACTGATGACCGTTCACCTCCAGCAGTAAGCCGTTCAGGTAATAACGGATGTCCTGCTGTGCCATGGCGAATTCGACCTGCTTCAGCAATTGCTTAAGTTGGCGCTGTGCGATACGCACCAGGGTCTTGTCTGCAGATGTTGCGCTGGACATCACCGGGTAATCACCTGCAGGCAAGGTCTGCAGGTTGAAACGGCTCTTGCCGGATTTCACCAGCATCTTGCTGTCCTGCAGTTGCAGATTGATATTCGCGTCATCACTGAGGGCGCGGCAGATATCCAGCAATTTCTTAGCCGATACCGTGGTGGAAAGATTGTGTACGCCCGGACTATGGATATTCACCGTGATCTGCAATTCCAGATCGGTAGCGGTCAGCATCACCTGATCCTGCTTTGCCTGCAACAACAGGTTGGAAAGGATGGGTAGCGTATGTCTGCGTTCAACGATACTGGTCACTGAAGACAGTGGTTTTAGTAGTAAATCACGCTGAATTTGCATATTCATTATGTGTAACCTAATTTAAGTATTTATTTTAAGTCTGATAATAATGATGACTCAAAGCTGTTGATAAGCCAAAAATCCTATATAGATCAGTTTTTTAAATCTAAAAACACGGTATGGACAACTCGACTTCAGCCTGTGGATGAATTGTTCATGATTTTAGCATTTTCGTAATCCGCAGCTAAACCCGTTGTTTCACCCAGACCTTATCCACAACATAAGCTTAATCGCGGATGACCTGAACCAGAAACGCAATATCCCTGGCCAGAATATGATCGTTCTGGCGCAGTTGTTCAATCTCGTCACAGGCATGCATCACTGTCGTGTGATGTCGGCCACCAAACGCTTCACCGATCTCAGGAAAACTATGATTGGTGAGTTCACGAGCCAGCGCCATGGCGATCTGCCTGGGCCGTGCGAAATTACGCGAGCGCTTCTTGCTATACATCTCCGCCACCTTGATCTTGTAATAGTCAGCGACGGTCTTCTGGATGTTCTCTATGGTGACCTGACGACCACGTACCGCGATCAGGTCTTTGAGTGCTTCTTTGGCGAGATTCACATCCGCATCACGGCCGGTGAAGTTGGACATGGCGATGATACGGTTCAGTGCGCCTTCCAATTCACGCACGCTGGAGCGTACCTGCTTGGCGATAAAGAACGCGACATCTTCATGCAGCAGGAAGCGGGCTGCTTCTGCTTTTTTCAACAGGATGGCGACACGCATTTCCAGCTCAGGCGGCTCTACCGCAACGGTCAAGCCCCAGCTGAAGCGCGTGCGCAGCCGTTCATCCACATCCGCGATCTCCTTGGGGTAGGTGTCGCAGGTGATGATGATCTGTTTTTTGGCTTCGATCAGCGAGTTGAAGGCATAGAAGAATTCTTCCTGGGTGCGGTTTTTTTTGGCAAAGAACTGAATATCGTCGATCAGCAACAGGTCCAGCGAATGGTATTGCTGCTTGAATTCATCGAAGGATTTGTTTTCGTACGCTTTTACCACATCCGACACATAACGCTCTGCATGCAGATAGCGGATCTTGGCATCCGGGCGCTGCAATTTCAGATGATTGCCGATGGCTTGCAGCAAATGCGTCTTGCCCAGACCCACGCCACCGTAGATGAACAGCGGGTTGTAAGCGGTGCCCGGGTTCTCGGCCACCTGCAAGGCAGCAGCGCGCGCCAACTGATTGGCACGACCGGTCACGAAATTATCGAAATTGAAGGAGGGGTTGAGCCCGCTGCCTGCCGGGGCATGCTTCCTTGCCTGAGCCAGGCTTTTAGCCGCATTGCTGATCGCGGTTGGCTTGGGGGCTGGCTGGTTGGCTGGCTGACTTTCCGGCACCACCTCCTTGGCAGCTGCAGGCACCTGGTCCATCAACACCAATTCGACCCGGCCTGAGGAATTCAAAAGTTCTTCAGCCAGGCTCTCTATGCGTTGCAGGAAGCGGTCACGCACCCATTGCTGAACAAAACGGTTAGGTGCCAGCACGCGCAGCCCGTGTTCACCGGTCTCCACGCGCAATGGCTTGATCCAGGTATTGAATTGTTGGGCCGAGAGCTCCTGCTGAAAACGACTAAGACAAATAGACCAAAAATTTTCCATCGGTCGCCCGGGTCCTCCAAAATGGTGGTGTTTCGCCCGACATCAGTCGGCTTGCAACTGAACGGGCCTGATCGAAGCGAGCACTATGCCTGATGCATCAGGTTTGTTGTGGCGATAGCTTGTGGACTATGCCTGGCAAATCTCGCGATACTTGCGTTGTCATGCGGATTGCCGCATGGTACGGAGGCTGTGGACAATATTGTGAGCCAGCCATATCTGGAAATTATTTTAGCCCCTTTGATTCAACTTATCCACAGGCGACGTAGGTAATTGACTAATAAATAAACATTGACAAGGCAAGGCCGTATCGGGTTAAATCACGCCCTTGCTCAAATACGCTGTATCTGGAGATTGACTATGAAACGTACTTACCAACCATCCAAGGTTCGTCGTGCACGCACCCATGGTTTTCTGGTGCGCATGAAAACGCGTGGTGGCCGCGCAGTGATTGCTGCACGTCGCGCCAAGGGCCGTGCGCGTCTGGCTGTATAAGCCTGCTCGACCTGCTTAATCCTGCCAGAGTGAAAACGTCAGGTTTTCCTCGTCAGGCGAGAATCACAAAAACGGATGATTTTTCATCCGTTTTTAGTTTGCGCAAACGCCTTACTGGTCATTTTCTCGCCATACATTACGCGCATGCTACAGGCGGTGAGGCCAGAATCGGTCTGGTGGTCGGGAAAAAGACCGCGCGCCGCGCCGTCAGTCGCAACTATATGAAGCGTGTATTACGCGAACTGTTCAGAAAAACCCGTTGCGCGCTGCCCGCTTTTGAATTGGTGGTGCGTGCGCAAAAACCGTTCAGTGACACGGACTATGCCGTAGTGGAGCAGGAGTTCGCTGCATTGCTGGCAAGATTGCCACGGCCTAAACCACAGGCCGACGCGTAGAGGCTTTGATGGCAAAAATATTGATAGCGTTGATCAGGCTATATCAGATAGCGCTCAGTCCTTATTTCGGCACACAGTGCCGCTTCAGCCCCACCTGCTCTCATTATGGCATCGCAGCCATTCGAAAACATGGCGCGCTACGTGGATTTGCCTATACCATACGGCGTCTGGCACGTTGTCATCCCTGGCACCCGGGTGGAATCGATCCAGTGCCCTAAGTACGGCCTTACTTCCACTTTCCCTGCAACCACATTGCAAGATTGACCCCTATGGATACCAAGCGACTCATTTTATTCGTGATTTTCTCGTTCTCACTGCTGATGTTGTGGGATTCCTGGCAAAAGCAGAATGCGCCCGCAGTAGCTCAGACACAAACAACGGCAATAGCGCAGGCAGGCGATAGCAGCGTTCCGTCCGCACCAGCTGCCGCGGCGAATCAGGAAGTTCCGGCTGAAAGCGGTTTCCAGTTAGCCAGTGGACAACGTATCCAGGTCAGCACCGACCTGTTCAAGGCCGAGATCGATACCCAGGGCGGTGACCTGCGTCGCCTGGAGTTGAGCCAGCATCTGGCCGATAGCAAGGAAAATCAGCCTTTCGTGCTCATGAATGACCGTAACGCGCCAGCCATCTATGTGGCCCAGACCGGTTTGCTGGGCAGTAACCTGCCTACACACAAAGCCGAGTTCACCAGCAGCCAAAGCAGTTATCAGCTGGCAGATGGCACGGATCAGCTGGAAGTGCGGCTGAACTGGGTGGGTGAGGGTGTGGAAGTGGACAAGATCTACCGCTTCAAGCGCGGCAGTTACGTGATCGAGGTAGGCTACGAAGTGCGCAACAACAGCGCAAATGCCTTACAGCCTTCGGTCTACTATCAGATCGTGCATGACAGTGAATCCAACAAGGCTTCGGCCATGATGCCCACCTTCACGGGAGGCGCGTATTTCACCGATGCCGACAAGTTCAAAAAAGTCCCCTTCGGCGATATGGCCAAACAGGACCTGTCCAAATCCAGCAAAGACGGCTGGATCGGTTTGGTCCAACATTACTTTGTCAGTGCCTGGATCCCGGCAGCGCAGCAAAGCCGCGAGTACTACACCAAGAAACTCAGCGACAAGATCTTCTCGCTGGGTAGCATCAGCCCACTGGGCACGCTGGCACCTGGCGCCAGTTTGACTCAGACGGCCCAGCTTTACGCGGGCCCACAGACCCAGTCCACGCTGGAAACCGTAGCGCCTGGTCTCGAATACACCGTGGATTATGGCTGGCTGACCGTGATCGCTGCGCCGCTGTTCTGGGTGTTGTCCGCGATCCAGGGTGTGGTGCATAACTGGGGGGTGGCCATCATCCTGCTGACCGTGCTGATCAAACTGGCGTTCTATCCATTGTCGGCGACCAGCTACCGCTCCATGGCGCACATGCGCGAGATCGCGCCGCGACTGCAAAGCCTGAAAGAGAAGTTCGGCGACGACAAGCAAAAGATGCAGCAGGCCATGATGGAGCTGTACAAGACCGAGAAGATCAACCCCATGGGTGGCTGTCTGCCTATCCTGGTGCAGATCCCGGTATTCATCGCGCTGTACTGGGTGTTGCTGGGTAGTGTGGAGATGCGTCATGCACCGTTCATGCTGTGGATCACCGACCTGTCTGCGATCGACCCTTACTACGTGCTGCCCATCCTGATGGGCGCCACCATGATCATCCAGACCAAGCTGAACCCGGCGCCGACCGACCCGATCCAGGCCAAGGTCATGATGATCATGCCTATCGTATTCAGCGTGTTCTTCTTCTTCTTCCCGGCAGGCCTGGTCCTTTACTGGCTGGTCAACAACGTACTCTCCATTGCCCAGCAATGGCAGATCAACCGCGCCACCGAGCGCGCAGCGGCCAAGAAAAAAGGAAATGGCGGCCGCTGAGCCAGCTGACACCATTGCCGCCATCGCCACCGCAGCCGGGGCGGGCGGTATTGGTGTGGTGCGCGTCTCTGGCCCGGCCAGTGCGTTGGTCGCGGACGCGGTGCTAGGGGACTGTCCGGCCCCGCGTCACGCCGCCTACCTTGGCTTCAAGGATGCCGATGGCAGCCTCATCGATCGTGGCATCGCGATCTATTATCCTGGCCCCAATTCCTACACCGGTGAAGATGTACTGGAGCTGCAAGCCCACGGCGGGCCTGCACTCATGCAGCTTTTACTGGCGCGTTGCCTGAGCCTGGGCGCACGCCAGGCCGAGCCGGGCGAATTCACGCGCCGTGCCTATCTCAATGACAAACTTGATCTTGCCCAGGCAGAAGCCGTCGCCGATGTGATCAATGCGGCTACCGCGGAAGCAGCGCGCAGTGCGGTGCGTTCCCTGTCCGGGGAATTCTCGCAGCGTGTGCAGGTGCTGCTGGACAGCCTGATCCGCCTGCGGCTCTATGTCGAGGCTTGCCTCGACTTCCCCGAAGAAGATATCGATTTCATCACTCAGGGTGGCGTGCGTGCCAAGCTGGAAGAGGTGAGTGCTGCCTTGCAGCAGCTGCATGCCAGTGCGCGTCAGGGTAACTTGCTGCGCGAAGGCATACGTGTGGTGCTGGTGGGCCAGCCCAATGTAGGCAAATCCAGCCTGATGAACCGTCTGGCGGGGGAAGAGGTCGCCATTGTGACGCCCATCGCCGGTACCACGCGTGACACCATCAGCAGCCTGATCCAGATCGAAGGCGTGCCTTTGCATGTCATCGACACCGCGGGCCTGCGCGACACAGCAGACGAAGTCGAGCAAATGGGCATCGCACGTACCTGGCGTGCGCTGGAGACCGCTAATGCCGCCATCCTGCTGGTGGATGCCCAGCACGGCATCACCGGGGTGGAGGCCGCTATTCTGGCGCGCCTGCCCGCAAATCTGCCGCGTGTGTGGCTGCACAACAAGATAGACCTTAGCGCAGAGCAGCCGCGTAGCGAGCTGCGTGATCAGGAAACGCATCTGTTCGTTTCCGCCAAACATGGCGACGGTATCGAGCTGTTGCGCCAGCACCTGTTGCAGCTGGCTGGCTGGCAGCCGAGTGGGGAAGGCGTGTTCATGGCCCGCGCCAGACATTTGCAAGCCTTGTCCGTAGTGGACACTCACTTGCAATATGCCGTAGACCAGCTGCATCAACCCGAATTATTGGCCGAAGAATTGCGACTAGCGCAGGACGCACTTGGCAGCATCACGGGCGAGTTCACCCCGGATGATCTGCTAGGCGAAATATTCAGCCGTTTCTGCATAGGAAAATAGCCCTCCGTTCCACGTGAAACACCGGCAGGCATGACGAACCACCTGCAATCAAGTAACATAGGGCGCATTCAAGGCTGGATATTAGCAACATGCAATTCACTGAAAAATTTGATGTTATTGTGGTTGGCGGTGGGCACGCTGGCACCGAAGCGGCGCTGGCCAGCGCACGCATGGGGCGTCGCACGCTGCTGCTTACGCATAACATCGAAACGCTGGGACAGATGTCCTGTAATCCATCGATAGGCGGCATAGGCAAAGGCCATCTGGTCAGGGAAGTCGACGCGCTGGGCGGTGCCATGGCAGCGGCCACGGACGAAGCCGGTATCCAGTTCCGCATTCTGAATTCCAGCAAAGGCCCGGCGGTACGCGCCACCCGTGCCCAGGCTGACCGCGTTCTCTACAAAGCCGCCATCCGTTACCGGCTGGAAAACCAGCCTAATCTGTGGCTGTTCCAGCAGGCCGTGGATGACATCATTCTGGACGGTGAGCGTGTTGCGGGTGTGGTGACGCAACTGGGCCTGCGTTTTGAAGCGCAAGCCGTGGTGCTGACGGCCGGCACTTTCCTTGGCGGGCTGGTGCATGTGGGCCTGGCCAATTATCAGGCTGGCCGCGCCGGCGACCCGCCGTCCATCTCGCTGGCGGCGCGCTTGCGCGAGATCGGCCTGCCAGCCGGGCGCCTCAAGACCGGTACCCCGCCGCGTATCGATGGCCGCACTATTGATTATTCTGTCATGACCGAGCAGCCGGGCGACGACCCGCTGCCGGTATTCTCCTTCATGGGCCGCGTGGAACAGCATCCGGCGCAGTTGCCATGCTGGATCACGCATACCAACGAAAAGACCCACGACATCATCCGTAGCGGTTTGGACCGTTCGCCCATGTATACCGGCGTGATAGAAGGCGTGGGCCCGCGCTACTGCCCGTCCGTGGAAGACAAGATCCACCGCTTTGCCGACAAGGAATCGCATCAGATCTTTCTGGAACCGGAAGGCCTGACCACCCACGAGATCTACCCCAACGGCATCTCGACCAGCCTGCCATTCGATATCCAGTATCAGCTGGTACGTTCCATCCGTGGTCTGGAGAACGCGCACATCCTGCGCCCTGGCTATGCCATCGAATACGATTACTACGACCCGCGCGGCCTCAAAAACACGCTGGAAACCAAAGCGGTTCAAGGGCTGTTCTTTGCAGGACAGATCAATGGCACCACCGGCTACGAAGAAGCCGCCGCCCAAGGGCTGTTAGCGGGCGCTAACGCCGCCTTGCATGCCCGCGGTGTAGAGGGTTGGTGCCCGGGGCGTGAACAAGCGTATCTGGGGGTGTTGGTCGATGACCTGATCACGCGTGGTGTCAGCGAGCCCTACCGCATGTTCACCAGTCGTGCCGAATACCGCTTGCTGCTGCGCGAAGACAATGCCGATATGCGTCTGACCGAAACGGGTCGTCGTATCGGGCTGGTGGATGATGTGCGCTGGGATGCCTTCTCACGCAAGCGTGACGCAGTGGCGGCTGAGCAGGAGCGGCTCAAGCGCAGCTTCGTGCATCCGCAACATCTGCCACAGGAAGATGCGCTGCGCGTGCTGGGTAAGCCGATCGAGCGTGAGTACGCACTGTTCGAGTTGCTGCGTCGCCCCGATGTCAGCTACCACGACCTGCTCAGCCTGCCCGGTGCAGGAGAGGCTGTACAGGACCCGGCGGTTTGGCAACAGGTGGAGATCGCCGCCAAGTACCAGGGGTATATCGACAGGCAACAGGAAGAGATCGACAAGCAGCGCGGCAGCGAAGTGACCGTGCTGCCTGAGGAGCTTGATTACCGTGAGGTGCACGGTCTTTCCATCGAGGCGCAACAGAAGCTGAATGCCCAGCGTCCACAAACCATAGGTCAGGCCAGCCGCATCTCCGGCATCACTCCGGCCACCATCTCGCTGTTGCTGGTGCATTTGAAGCGCAGCAACAAGAACCGCAAAAGCAGCGAGCGCGTGGCATGAGTCTCAAGCTGAAACTGGAGCAGGGGCTGCAACAGGCTGGCCTCGTCTTGAGCGCCGAGCTGGTCGAGCGTTTGCTGGCTTATCTGGCCTTGCTGCAAAAGTGGAACAAGGTACATAACCTGACGGCGGTGCGTGACCCCGACGAGATGGTCACGCTGCATCTGCTGGATAGTCTGGTGATACTGCCGCACATCCAGGCTGAACGCCTGCTGGACGTGGGCAGTGGTGCGGGCTTGCCTGGCATTCCGCTGGCGCTGTGTCTGCCCGACTTGCAGGTCACGGTGCTGGATTCCAGCCACAAGAAAACCAGCTTCATGCGCCAGGTCAAGGCCGAACTGCAGATCGATAACCTGCAGGTGGTGTGCAGCCGCGTCGAGCAGTTCCAGCCTGAGCAGCCGTTCGATGTGGTGATCTCGCGCGCATTCTCGGAGTTGCAATTGTTTCTCACGCTGACTGCACATCTGTGTCGCCCGCAAGGCCTATGGCTGGCGATGAAGGGGGTGTATCCGCATGACGAACTGGCGCAGATCAGCCGCGAGCCTTCGGCGCCAACACCTTCAGCGATCGTACCGCTGATCGTGCCTGGTCTGGATGCACAGCGTCACCTGGTTTTTCTGCCCAATCTGACCGCGACCGCCCAAGCGGCTGCCTGACAAGGACCTCATGCGTATCCTGGCCATTACCAATCAGAAGGGTGGAGTAGGCAAGACCACCACCTGTGTCAATCTGGCGGCCAGCCTCGCCGCTACCAAACGCCGTGTGCTGCTCATTGATCTGGATCCGCAGGGGAATGCCACCACTGGCAGTGGGCTGGATAAATCCGCCCTGAAACGCACCGTATATCATGTGCTGATTGGCCAGAATTCCCTGCAGGAGGTGACGGTCAGCTCGGGCGAAGGCAAATTCGACGTGGTGCCAGCCAACCGTGAGCTGGCGGGTGCCGAGGTGGAACTGGTCAACGAGATCGCCCGCGAGACCCGGCTCAAGGTGGCGCTGGCCGAAATGACGCAGCACTACGACTATGTGCTGATCGATTGCCCGCCGGCACTGAATCTGGTGACCGTCAACGCGCTCACCGCCGCGCATGCGGTGATGATCCCCATGCAATGCGAATACTACGCGCTGGAAGGCCTGTCCGATCTGGTCAACACCATCAAGAAAGTGCGTGCTCACCTCAACCCTGGTCTTGAGATCGAGGGTCTGCTGCGCACCTTGTTCGACAACCGCAATATGCTGGCGCAGCAGGTGTCCGCCGAGTTGTCCCAGCATTTTGGGGACAAGGTGTACCGCACCGTGATCCCGCGCAATGTCAGGCTGGCCGAAGCGCCCAGCTATGGCATGCCGGTGCTGATCTATGACCGCGCGTCCAAGGGCGCACAGGCCTACCTGGCACTGGCGGGCGAGATGATCAATCGCGCCGCACAAGAAAAAGCGAAAGCTGACAAGCAATTGAACGTACAGGAAGTCGAGTAATGGTAAAACCCAAAGGCTTGGGACGGGGGCTGGATGCCTTGTTGTCTGGCGACATGCAGAGTGTGAGTGAGCAGGACACGCTACGCACGTTGAACGTGAGCGAATTGCAGCCCGGCAAATACCAGCCGCGCACGCACATGGATCAGGCTTCGCTGGAAAGTCTGGCCGAATCCATCCGTGCGCAGGGCATCATGCAGCCTATCATCGTGCGAGCGGTCGCGGGCGGACGTTACGAGATCATTGCGGGTGAGCGTCGCTGGCGTGCTTCCCAGCTGGCAGGCCTGACGGAAGTGCCGGTGCTGGTGCGCGAGATCGCCGACGAGGCTGCGCTGGCCATGGCGCTCATCGAGAACATCCAGCGCGAGAACCTCAATCCACTGGAAGAAGCGAGCGGCATCAAGCGCCTCATCGACGAATTCGCCCTGACCCACGAAGCGGCCGCGCAGGCGGTCGGACGTTCGCGCACGGCGGTGACCAATCTGCTGCGCTTGCTAAACCTCAACCCTGCCGTGCAGGAGTTGTTGATGCAGGGCAAGCTGGAAATGGGCCATGCACGTGCACTGTTGACCCTAGAGCCCGCCCGCCAGATCATGCTGGCCGAAAAGATCGCGCTGGAGCGCCTGTCCGTGCGCGAAGCCGAGCGGCTGGCTAATCAGCCCGAAGCGAGCGCGCCGCGCCCGGTGGTAGAGCCGGACCGTGACGTGCTGCGTCTGCAGGAATCCGCCAGCGAGCAGCTGGGCGCCAATGTCACCATCCAGCATCAGGCGCGTGGCGCAGGCAAGTTGGTGGTGGACTATAAATCACTGGATCAGCTGCAAGGTATCCTGGCGCGCATCGGCATACGCGCCGACTAGCGCCGGTTTGACAGGGATTGCATTCATTGATAGTATCCAAGTCCTTGTTGTCTGGTGCAAAAACATTTGCTGCAGAGAGCAGTTATGGCCTTCGTGTCATCTGCCTGCAATTTATGTTGATCACGATCTGCGCAGTGTTGGCGATATACGGTGAACGTATCGATATCGCCAAGTCTCTGGTCTGGGGTGGTGTTTGCGCGTTGAGTAATGTGCTATTGCTGGTATGGCGCATGCATCAACGCAAAAACTTGCAAAGTGCGGGCAAGCAGTTGGGCATGATGTACCGTTCCGTAGTGGAGCGGTTTTTTGTTGTCATATGTTTGTTGGTGATCGGCATGCTGAAGATGCAGCTGTCACCACTGCATGTCATGCTTGGCTTTGTCATTGCCCAGTCGGCGCTGATATTGGTTTCCCTGATGAGTGTGTTCAGTCAGGGGAAAGCACGCAATAACGCGTGAAGATGTTTTTATTGATGGTTAAAGAAAAATGGCAAGCGAATCCATAACCTCTTCTGAATATATCAAGCACCACCTGCAGAATCTCACCTGTACCTTGCAAGAGGGTCATTTTCATTGTGCCCACTCTGCTGCAGAAGCCAAAGAGATGGGTTTCTGGGCTTTGAATGTCGACACTCTGGTCATGTCCTTCCTGACCGGTGTCATCTTTCTGTTCTTCTTCTACCGTGCCGCCCGCAAGGCGAGCACCGGTGTTCCTTCCGGTCTGGTCAATTTCGTCGAGTGGGTCATTGAATTCATCGACAATAGCGTGCGCGGCTCGTTCACAGGCCGTAACCCGCTGGTGGCTCCGCTGGCGCTGACCATCTTTGCGTGGATCTGGCTCATCAATCTGATGGATCTGGTGCCTATCGATTTCGTTGGTCAGCTGATCGCTTTGTACGACCCGCACATGTACTGGAAGCTGGTGCCTAGCACCGATCCAAACGCGACCTTCGGTCTGTCCCTGAGTGTTTTTGTTCTGGTGGTTTACTACAGCATCAAGATGAAGGGTCCGGGCGGCTTCTTCGCAGAGCTGGCCTACCAGCCGTTCGGCAAGTTCGCAGCGCCGATCAACCTGTTCCTGGAAGGTGTTTCCCTGCTGTCCAAGCCGGTCTCGCTGTCACTGCGACTGTTCGGCAATATGTACGCTGGTGAAATGATCTTCATCCTGATCGCCCTGATGGGCGGTGCTTGGGCAACGGCCAGTGTGGGCAGCGCTACGCTGTTCGGTTCGCAGATCCTGCTTTCCCTGGGCTGGGCGATCTTCCATATTCTGATTATTACCCTGCAAGCCTTTATCTTCATGACGCTCACCATTGTCTATCTGGACATGGCGCATCAGGAACATCATTAATTTTTCAAGCAACTTTATAACTTTCCACTAATAGGAGATTGATTCAAATGGAATTGTCAACCGCATTGCTGTACGTCGCTGGTGCTCTGATGATGGGTCTGGGTGCAATTGGTGCCGCTATCGGCATTGGTATCCTGGGTGGCCGCTTCCTCGAAGGTGCTGCACGTCAGCCAGAGTTGCTGCCTATGCTGCGTACCCAGTTCTTCATCGTCATGGGTCTGGTTGACGCGATCCCGATGATCGCTGTCGGTATCACCATGTACATCCTGTTCGCTGTAGCAGGCTAAGGGCATCCTGAAAATTAATCACGGAAAGGTCTTTGCATGAATATCAATGCAACCCTTATTGCCCAAGCGATCATGTTCGCTTTGTTCGTCTGGTTCTGCATGAAGTTCGTGTGGCCACCGATCATGGATGCGCTGGCTGCGCGGCAAAAGCAAATCGCCGACGGACTGGCTGCCGCCGATCGTGGCAAACATGAACTGGAGCTCGCTGCCAAAAAGGCGAACCAGGAACTGAATGCTGCCAAGGAAAAGGCTTCTGACATCATTGCGCAAGCTGATAAGCGCGCCAGTGAGATCGTAGAAGAGGCAAAAGGCAACGCCAAGGTTGAAGGCGACCGCATCATCACTGGTGCCAAGGCTGAAATCGAGCAGGAAGTGAATCGTGCCAAGGAAGGTCTGCGTCAGCAGGTCTCCGCACTGGCGGTTGCTGGCGCAGAGAAGATCCTGCGCAAAGAGATCGACGCCAAGGCACACGCTGACATGCTGAAAACCATTGCCAACGAGCTGTGAGAGTAAGCGACCATGGCTGAAGCAATCACGATAGTCAGACCTTACGCTGTGGCGGCTTACCGCCTGGCAAAGGAACACAACGCGCTGTCGCGCTGGTCAGAAATGCTGACCTTCGCGGCTGCCGTTGCCAACGACGCGCAAATGCGTGCGCTGATCGAAGATCCGAAAACCTCGAGCGTTGAGCTCGAGCGTGTCTTTCTGGCGGTCTGTGCCGACCGTCTGGACGAGCCGGGCAAGAATCTGATCAGGCTGCTGGTGGAATATGACCGCCTCGACCTGTTGCCGGAAGTGGCTGCCGCGTACGAAGCGCTCAAGGCGCAAGACGAAGGCGTGCTGGATGCCGTCATCACTGCCGCGGTAAAGCCCAGTGCTGCCGAGATCAAGGCAGTGGTTGCACAGCTGGAGCGCAAATTTGGCAAAAAGGTAGAAGCGAGTGTCAAGTTGGCACCTGAAATCATCGGCGGTCTCAAGATCGAGCTGGGTGATACGGTGATTGATGCTTCCGTTCAGGGTCAATTACAAGAATTGGCTTATACGCTTAAAGGTTAGACCTTAAAGGTCAGGAGACAGAGTAATGCAGTTATCCACATCAGAAATCAGTGAGCTGATTAAAACCAGATTAGAGAATTTCTCGCCCAGCGCCGAAGTGCGCACCCAGGGTACGGTCATCTCGGTCACCGACGGCATCGTGCGTATCCACGGCCTGTCCAACGTGATGGCCGGTGAAATGATCGAATTCCCCGGCAACACCTTTGGCCTGGCGCTGAACCTGGAGCGTGACTCGGTCGGTGCTGTGGTGCTGGGTAGTTATGAACACATTACCGAAGGTGACACCTGCAAGTGCACCGGCAAGATCCTGGAAGTGCCAGTCGGTCCTGAACTGATCGGTCGCGTTGTCAACGCGCTGGGTCAGCCTATCGACGGCAAGGGCCCGGTTAACGCCAAGATGACGGACAAGATCGAAAAGATCGCCCCTGGCGTTATCGCACGTAAATCCGTTTCCCAGCCGGTACAAACCGGCCTGAAGTCGGTGGACTCCATGGTGCCAGTCGGTCGTGGTCAGCGCGAACTGATCATTGGTGACCGTCAGACCGGCAAGACCGCCGTGGCTGTCGATGCCATCATTAACCAGAAGGGTCAGAACATGACCTGTATCTACGTCGCGATCGGCCAGAAGGCTTCGACCATCGCCAACGTGGTACGCAAGCTGGAAGAGAATGGCGCGCTGGAATACACCATCATCGTGGCCGCGACCGCTTCCGACTCCGCAGCGCTGCAATTCATTGCACCGTATGCTGGTTGCACCATGGGCGAATACTTCCGTGACCGTGGTCAGGATGCCCTGATCGTTTACGATGACTTGACCAAGCAAGCGATCGCTTACCGTCAGATCTCCCTGCTGCTGCGCCGCCCACCAGGCCGCGAAGCATACCCAGGCGACGTGTTCTACATCCACTCCCGTCTGCTGGAGCGTGCTGCTCGCGTCAATGAAGATTACGTCGAGAAGTTCACCAACGGTGAAGTGAAGGGCAAGACCGGTTCCCTGACCGCGTTGCCTATCATTGAAACGGCAGCTGGTGACGTTTCCGCCTTCGTTCCAACCAACGTGATCTCGATCACCGACGGTCAGATCTTCCTGGAAACCGATCTGTTCAACGCCGGTATCCGTCCTGCGATCAACGCCGGTATCTCCGTATCCCGCGTTGGTGGTGCAGCACAGACCAAGGTCATCAAGAAGCTGGGCGGCGGTGTGCGTCTGGCACTGGCTCAGTACCGTGAACTGGCTGCGTTCGCGCAGTTCGCTTCCGATCTGGACGAAGCCACCCGCAAGCAACTGGAACGTGGCCGTATGTACACCGAGCTGATGAAGCAGGCACAGTACGCACCACTGAGCGTGTCCACCATGGCAGTGACCCTGCTGGCTGCCAACAAGGGCCATCTGGACGACGTGCCGGTCAACAAGGCGCTGGCGTTTGAATCCGCACTGCATTCCTTTATGAACTCCAAGTACAAGCCATTGATGGACAAGATCGAGTCCACCAAGGACCTGGCAGGCGACGACGAGAAGGCAGTTGAAGCAGCGATCCGCGACTTCAAGGCAACCAACGCTTACTAACTAACCCGACTAGGGCGAACCAGATATGGCCGGTAGTAAAGAGATTAGAACCAAGATCAAGAGCGTAGAGAATACGCGCAAGATCACCAAGGCGATGGAGATGGTCGCCGCATCGAAAATGCGCAAAGCGCAGGATCGTATGCGCGCTGCTCGTCCCTATGCCGAGAAGATCCGCAATGTCGCGGCGCACTTGTCCAAGGCGAACCCCGAGTACAAGCATCCTTTCGTGATCACTCGCGAGAAGGTGGCCAATGTCGGCATCATCGTGGTCAGTTCCGACAAGGGCCTGTGCGGTGGTTTGAACACCAACGTGCTGCGTCTGTCGCTGAACCAGATGAAGGCCTGGGAAGCTGAAGGCAAGGGCGTTTCCGTCTGTGCGCTCGGTAACAAGGGCTTCGGTTTCATGGGCCGTGTCGGTGCCAAGGTCAAGTCACACGTGATCGGCCTGGGCGACCGTCCGCACATGGACAAGCTGATCGGCCCGGTCAAGGTGATGCTGGATGCCTACATTGCCGGCGAGATCGACCAGCTGCATGTGGTGTATACCCGTTTCATCAACACCATGAAGCAGGAGCCTGTCATCGAGCAGCTGCTGCCACTGTCGGGTGAAGAGATGGGCAGTGCCCAGGGCCACTGGGACTACATCTACGAGCCGGAAGCCAAGGGCGTGATCGATCAGCTCATGATCCGTTACGTGGAATCGCTGGTGCTGCATGCCGTGGCCGAGAACATGTCGTCCGAACAGAGCGCACGTATGGTGGCGATGAAGTCCGCTTCCGACAACGCCAAGAACGTCATTGGCGAGCTCAAGCTGGTCTACAACAAGGCGCGCCAGGCAGCGATCACCAAGGAAATCTCTGAAATTGTGGGCGGCGCCGCCGCGGTATAACGAATAAGTATTGATTGAGGAAACCAAGATGAGTCAAGGTAAAGTGGTTCAATGTATCGGCGCGGTGGTTGACGTAGAATTCCCACGTGACCAGATGCCTAAAGTGTATGACGCGCTGATTCTCGATGAAGAGAATTCCACTGCAGAACCAGGCCTGACCCTGGAAGTGCAACAACAACTGGGTGATGGCATCGTACGTACCATCGCCATGGGCTCCAGCGACGGTCTGTCGCGCGGCATGAAGTTCAAGGCCACTGGCGAACAGATCACCGTGCCAGTCGGTAACGGCACACTGGGCCGCATCATGGACGTGCTGGGTCGCCCGATCGACGAAGCCGGCCCGATCGAAGGTAACGAGCGTCGTTCCATACACCAGCCTGCGCCTACGTTCGAAGAACTGTCGCCTTCTGTTGACCTGCTGGAAACCGGCATCAAGGTGATCGACCTGGTTTGCCCGTTCGCCAAGGGTGGTAAGGTTGGCCTGTTCGGTGGTGCTGGTGTAGGCAAGACCGTGAACATGCTGGAACTGATCAACAACATCGCCAAGCAACACGCTGGTTTGTCTGTATTCGCCGGTGTAGGCGAGCGTACCCGTGAAGGTAACGACTTCTACCACGAAATGGCAGAAGCTGGCGTCATCAAGCTGGACAACATGAGCGAGTCCAAAGTGGCGATGGTGTTCGGTCAAATGAACGAACCACCGGGCAACCGTCTGCGCGTGGCACTGTCCGGCCTGACCATGGCCGAGAAGTTCCGTGACGAAGGCCGTGACATCCTGTTCTTCGTTGACAATATCTACCGTTACACCCTGGCTGGTACCGAAGTGTCCGCACTGCTGGGCCGTATGCCTTCCGCCGTGGGTTACCAACCTACGCTGGCTGACGAAATGGGCCGCCTGCAGGAGCGCATCACCTCCACCAAGGTAGGTTCGATCACCTCCATCCAGGCCGTTTACGTGCCTGCGGATGACTTGACCGACCCATCCCCAGCCACCACGTTCCAGCATTTGGACTCCACCGTGGTACTGTCGCGTGACATCGCGTCCTTGGGTATCTACCCGGCAGTTGACCCGCTGGATTCCTCCTCACGCCAGCTGGATCCGCTGATCGTGGGTGAAGAGCACTATGCCGTGGCCCGTTCCGTACAGTCCACGCTGCAACGCTACAAGGAACTGCGCGACATCATCGCCATTCTGGGCATGGACGAACTGTCTCCAGAAGACAAGCTGGCTGTGAACCGCGCACGTAAGATCCAGCGCTTCCTGTCGCAGCCATTCCACGTCGCTGAAGTGTTCACCGGTTCCCCAGGCAAGTACGTCACGCTGAAGGACACCATCAAGGGCTTCAAGGCCATTGTGAACGGTGAATACGATCACCTGCCAGAGCAGGCTTTCTACATGGTAGGCGCGATCGAAGAAGCCGTAGAAAAAGCGAAGACCCTGAACTAATCATTCAGGCTTCCAAACACCAAGCATTGAAGCAAGGATCAACATGGCAATGACGATACATCTGGACGTAGTAAGTGCTGAAGAGTCCATTTTCTCCGGGCTGGCAGAGTTTGTTGCCGCCCCGGCGATCATGGGTGAAGTCGGTATCTACCCACGTCACGCGCCCATGATCACCACCATCAAGCCCGGCCCCTTGCGTGTCAAGGTGCCGAACGAGAGTGAAGAGGTTCTGATCTTTGTCTCGGGTGGTATCCTGGAAGTGCAGCCTGGCGTGATCACCGTGCTCGCTGACACCGCCATCCGCGGTGCCGATCTGGACGAGGCCAAGGCACTGGAAGCCAAGCGTGCTGCAGAAGAAGCGCTCAAGAACAACGCTTCCGAGATCGACTACGCAACGGCGCAAGCCGAGCTGGCCGAAGCCATCGCCCAGCTGCAGGCCATCCAGCGTCTGCGCAAGCCTGGTCACTAAGTAAGGCGAATTAAAGCAAGGCGAATTAGAGCCAGGCGTATTCAAGTACCAGCCGCTGACCTTAGGGTCAGTGCATTACAAAAAGGGCAGCTCAGGCTGCCTTTTTTGTTTTATATCACCGCACAACTGGATAGAATCGTAGTGACTGTTCCCCGTATGAATCTTTCAGGCCCATGAACAAACTCAATATCGTCATCCTTGCCGCTGGCAAGGGCACACGCATGCATTCGGACAAGCCCAAAGTGCTGCATGCCATCGCCGGCAGGCCTTTGCTGGGCCACGTGATCCTGTGCGCAAATCAACTTGCTCCTGAAAAGATCGTGGTGGTGTATGGCTTTGGCGGTCAGGCTGTACCACAGGCTTTTGCAGGACAGGCCTTGCACTGGGCGGAGCAGGCACAGCAACTGGGCACCGGCCATGCGGTCATGCAGGCGGTCGCGCATCTGGAAGACGATGGTGTCAGCCTGATCCTGCTCGGTGATGTACCGTTGATCGAGGCTGCGACCTGCCAGCGCGTGCTGCAGCAAGCGGCTAGCAGTCTGGTACTGCTCACGGTAGAAAAACTGGACCCAACAGGCTATGGCCGCATCGTGCGCGATCATGCAGGTGCTGTTATCGCCATCGTGGAACACAAGGACGCCAGCGCCGCCCAACGCGAGATACGCGAAGTGAACAGCGGCATCATGGCGCTGCCCAATCGCTGGCTCAAAAAGTGGCTGTCCTTACTCAGCAACCAGAACAGTCAGGGCGAGTATTACCTGACCGATATCGTGGCCATGGCGGTGAGTGACGGCGTGCCCGTGCATGCCGAGATCACCGAGGATGAATGGCAGGTGGCTGGCGTCAATTCCAAGCTGGATCTCGCCGCAGTGGAGCGCGTCTATCAACTGCGCGCCGCATACAAGCTACTGCAGGCAGGGGTGACGCTGGCCGATCCTGCACGCATAGACGTACGTGGCACACTGGAAGCAGGTCGTGATGTCGAGATCGACATAGGCTGTGTGTTCGAAGGGCACGTCAAATTAGGTGATGGCGTGAAAGTGGGTGCTTACAGCATGCTGCGTGACACGACCATAGGCGCAGGCACCCAGATCGCCCCGTACACGCACATGGATCAGGCCAAGGTGGCAGAAGATTGCCGTATCGGGCCTTACGCACGTTTGCGTCCAGGCACCGAGTTGAGCCGTGATGCCCATGTGGGCAACTTCGTGGAGCTGAAGAACGCGCAGGTGGATGTGGGCAGCAAGATCAATCACCTCAGTTATGTGGGTGATGCCACCATAGGCAAACAGGTCAATATCGGGGCCGGGACCATCACCTGCAATTATGATGGTGCCAACAAATTCCGCACTGTGATCGAAGACAACGTATTCGTCGGCTCGGACACCCAGCTGGTCGCACCGGTCACCGTCAAGGCGGGTGCCACCATCGCCGCCGGTTCCACCATCACGCAGGAAGCCCCGGCCGGGCAACTGACCATGTCGCGTGTGCGTCAATTCACCATCACCGGCTGGCAACGGCCACAAAAAATCAAGAAATAACCAAGAAATAAGGACACACCATGTGCGGGATCGTCGGCGCCGTAGCGCAACGTAATGTAGTGCCAATGCTGGTCGAGGGCCTCAGCCGCCTAGAATACCGCGGTTATGATTCTGCTGGCATCGCTGTGCTGGATGGCGACATCAAGCGTGTGCGTGCCGTGGGCCGTGTCTCCGAGATGCAGCGCAAAGCAGAAGCCACCGCACTGACTGGCCATGTGGGCATAGGCCATACGCGCTGGGCCACCCATGGCGGCGTGACCGAATCCAACGCGCATCCGCACGTGTCGCCGAGTCAGAACGCGGGCGAACTGGCCGTGGTGCATAACGGCATCATCGAGAACCATGACGAGCAGCGCACCCGCCTGCAACAACTAGGCTATGTATTCGAGTCGCAGACCGACACCGAGGTCATCGCGCATCTGGTGCATCACCATTACAAGCAGGGCCTGACTCTGCTGAACGCGGTCAAGCAGGCGGCCAGCGAGCTCACCGGCGCCTACGCCATCAGCGTGATCGCGCTGAACCAGCCCACCATGATCTGCGCTCGGCAGGGCTGCCCGCTGCTGATCGGTCTGGGCGAGGGTGAGAACTTCATCGCCTCCGATGTTTCGGCCGTGCTGTCGGTGACGCGTAATGTGATCTATCTGGAAGATGGCGATGTCGCCGAGATCCGTCAGGACGGCGTGCAGATCTTTGACGCCCAGAACCAGGTGGTGGAGCGCAAGGTGCACCGCAGCGACGTCTCGCTGGCATCCATGGAGCTGGGGCCTTACGCCCACTTCATGCAGAAGGAGATCCACGAACAGCCACGCGCGCTCACCGACACCGTGGAAGCCCTCATCGATGACGGCGCGTTCAGCACCCAGCTATTCGGTCAGGACGCGGAGGAGGTGTTGTCCCAAGTGGACAGCGTGCTGATCCTGGCGGCCGGCACCAGCTATTACGCGGGTCTGACCGCCAAATACTGGCTGGAAAGCATCGCAAAACTGCCCACCAATGTGGAGATCGCCAGCGAGTACCGTTACCGCCAGTCCGTGCCCAACCCGCGCCAATTGATCGTGACCATCTCCCAGTCCGGCGAGACGCTGGACACCATGGAAGCGTTGAAGCACGCCAAATCGCTGGGTCAGCACCTGACGCTGGCCATCTGCAACGTGCAGGAAAGCGCCATCCCGCGCGCTTCCCGCCTGGTGTTCTA
Source organism: Methylobacillus flagellatus (assembly GCF_005502435.1). Classification (GTDB taxonomy): domain Bacteria; phylum Pseudomonadota; class Gammaproteobacteria; order Burkholderiales; family Methylophilaceae; genus Pseudomethylobacillus; species Pseudomethylobacillus flagellatus_A. The sequence continues at coordinate 26,600 of NZ_SCOU01000003.1, read as the reverse complement.
CACGCGCGCCGGTGCCGAGATCGGCGTGGCCTCCACCAAAGCCTTCACCACGCAGTTGATGGGCCTGTTCATGCTGGCGGCCACCATCGCCAAGCTGCGTGGGCGACTCAGCAGCGAGCAGGAGCAGGAATACCTGGATTCGGTCCGCTTGCTGCCGGGCAGTGTGCAATATGCGCTCAACCTGGAACCGCAGATCCGCGAATGGGCCAATGCCTTCGCGCCACGCTATCACGCGCTATTCCTGGGTCGCGGCATCCATTACCCCATCGCGCTGGAAGGCGCACTCAAGCTCAAGGAGATCTCCTACATCCACGCCGAGGCTTACCCGGCTGGCGAGCTCAAGCACGGCCCGCTGGCACTGGTGGACCAGTACATGCCGGTGGTGGTGATCGCCCCCAATGACAGCCTGCTGGAAAAGGTCAAATCCAATATGCAGGAAGTGCGCGCGCGCGGAGGTGAGTTGTTCGTGTTCGCCGATGCCGACAGCAACTTCACCGCCAGTGACGGCGTGCATGTGATCCGCACGCCGCGCCATGTGGGCGTGCTGTCGCCCATCCTGCACACCATCCCGGTGCAGATGCTGGCCTACCATGTGGCCCTGCTGAAAGGCACGGATGTGGATAAGCCCAGAAACTTGGCAAAATCGGTCACGGTGGAGTAGTCTAGCCACGGTTCGCGTCACTAACCAAACAAACACCATAACAAACAAGGAGGCAACACCATGCAGCACGTTTCCCATCTGGCAGGTCGCATCTTACTGGCCCTGATCTTTGTGGTCGCTGGTCTAGGCAAACTGGCTAATCCGGAAGGTACTGCAGGCTACATGGCCTCGGTAGGGGTGCCGGAGATCCTGCTGTGGCCTACCATAGCGCTGGAAGTGCTGGGCGGCTTTGCCATCGTCATCGGTTTGCAGACGCGACTGGTGGGCTACCTGCTGGCCGCGTTCAGTATCGCCACCGCCGTGCTGTTCCATGCCAACTTCGCTGACCAGATGCAGCAGATCCTGTTCCTGAAGAACCTGGCCATCGCCGGCGGTTTGCTACTGCTGGCCAGTAGCGGCGCAACCGCCCTGTCTGTCGACAAGCGCTAAGCACGACTCAGGCTAGACCCGCTACGGGCGCTGCCAACTGGTAGCGCCCGTTTTGCATGCCGCGCATGCGGGTAAGCCTCAGCCTTGTCGTCACTTTCATGACACCGGTCCCGCATTCCAGCCACCATCATCGCCACCTGACGCGCCTGCTGCTGCGCTTTCTGGTGTATCTGCTCGCCCTGTTCCTGGTGTGCATGGGTTTGTGGGTGAATGACAACTTTGGCGAGCCTTCGCTGGAGCAGGTGTTGTACCACCTGCAATTCGGCATGGAAGGCTTGGTGGATACCGATGCGCAGCTGATCCACACCTTTATCCAGCAGGCGCTGCTGCTGCCGCTGTTGCTGGCTCTGCTGGTGGTCGGCTTCGAGTTTGTGAGCGGCTACTATCTCAGCCGCACCCTGCATCACCCGGCCGGTTGGGCTCATAGCCAAGCGCGCCGCGCGCTCAAGGTCAGCTACTGGGTCGTCAGCCACCGCGCGCCGGTGTATGTGCTGATGAGTGCGCTCGCTTACTTCTGCGTGCAATTCTCCATGCTGGCCTACCTGCACAGCCAATTCGGACGCGATTACTTCTCCGAACATTATCTGGACCCGCGCAAGGTCACCATCACAGCGCGCCAGCCGCTCAACCTGGTGCTGATCTATGTGGAAAGCCTAGAGAACAGCTACCGCGACCCGGCCTTGTTCGGCAGCAACCTGTTAGCCAGCCTGGATGATCTCAACGGCCTCCGTTTTGAACGGTTCCGGCAAGCGCCGGGCACCGGCTGGACCATCGCCGGCATCACCGCCACGCAATGTGCCGTGCCACTCAAGAGCGTGAGCCTGTATAACGGCAACGATCAGGGCCATAACATCAAAAGCTTTCTGCCCAACGCCGTCTGTTTGGGCGACATCTTGGACGGCTTTGGTTATCGCAATGTCTATATGGGCGGCGACGCGCTGTCGTTTTCCGGCAAGGGGCGCTTCTTTCTGGACCACCATTACAGCGAAGTGTATGGTCGCGAAGAGCTCAAGCAGGGCCGGAGCAAGGCGGACATGAACTTCTGGGGCCTATACGACGACGATCTGTTCGTCTATGCACGTGCCAGGCTGCAGGCACTGCAGCGCGAAGGCAAGCCGTTCAACCTGACCCTCACCACCATCGACACGCATGGGCCGGACGGGCATTTCTCAAGGCACTGCCAGCAACGCGGCGTGACGGATTTTGCGGGCATCGTGCGCTGCACGGCAGACCAGGTCGCCAGCTTCGTGCAGTTCATGCAACGCAAGGGCTACCTCGCCAATACGCGTGTGGTCATCCTGGGCGACCACCTCGCCATGTCCAACCCGGTGTACAAACAACTCGACAGCCTGGAGCAACGTACCATTTACAACCAGTTCATCGGGCTGCCCAGCGCACAGAAACTGCGTGAACAAGTCCTGCATTTCGACATGCTGCCCAGCATCCTGGAATTCATTGGCTTCAACGTGGAAGGCGGCAGGCTGGGCTTGGGTTACAGCGCGATCAAAGCGCCTAAAGATGTGGACATGGCCCTGCCTAAAGCCACTATCTTCGAAGAGATGGATAAAGACCTGCTCAATGAATCGGACACCTACCTGCAGTTGTGGAAGCCGCCAGTGCCGTAGCTTTATAGTGTGATAGTTTGGATGATAGGGATAAATTTTTCATCAAATAACGTTCTTCTCAGCCATGGTTTGACGTGTAGCAAGACGTCAAACAGGATCTATATATTACGTTAGCCCGCTATATTGCTTGCAATAGTTGTCAATAGTGCTATCATAGTTGACTCTATTTATAAATCTAAGGTGTTCATTATGAGTAGCCTTAATCTGGATACATTTGTAGCTGTTCCCCTTCCGATTGAGCTGTACGCTGAGCTTACCCGCCGCTACCCTGGCTGCGTTAGCTCAGTGATAGAACAAGTCTCTTGGGACTTTCTGGATCGAACCGCTGAAGATTTAGAAGCCGCCACACGCGGCTCAAGTGGAGTCTACTGGGAATCCTTGTTCTTGCCCGAAGGCACCGAAATTCGCACCAAGTATTTCAACGAGTACAAGGTGGCTACCATTCAAAACGAAGAAATTATCTGGAACGGGGAATCCTATCCGTCGATGTCACAGCTTGCCAAGTCCATGCGCGGCGATACGTCTAACAACGCATGGAAGGTATTGGAAGTTAAGCGCCCTTCGGATGCCAAGTGGCAATTGGCAGATTTCCTGCGAAAGTAACAGGTGATCGGGCTTACCCTACGTTCAAGCAGGAATGCGCAAAAGCACGCAATCCTAAAGCTCCGTTTAAAGGATTTACCTATGGACATTCAAAGATTCGAGAAAATTTTACGCGAACCAGACAAGACGCGTAGTGACCTTCAAAATATGAAAGATAATGCGCTTAAAAAAGGCGAAATTGAAATGGCTCGTCTCGCCGAGGAAGTTCTAAAAGAACGCTTCCCAGTAGTAAGCAGGAGAGGCGGTGCAACTCCAACTGCAGCAGTCTTTCGTGGCGACCATAAGAATTTTGATAGTGGCAAAGAAGCCTACTTGTGGTTAATAAAACAGCATCAAGCATTTGATATTAAAGCGATAGAAAATTATATTGCCCTTCATAAAAAGTCTGGTTCAAAATCTAAGAGATGCAGATTCGCCCAAAATCCTCATGACCTTTACCCAAAAGGTTCTACCCGTATAGATGACACATCACAATTCTCAACACTACAAGGAGGCTGGTATGTAGATACGAATCTTAACCACAAAGATAAATTTGCTACACTAATTCAGCTTTCTTACGTTTGTGGCCTCGAATACCCAAAAGATTGGGATTTTGTTGTGACTGGTGGAACTGAGGAGCTCCAACAATATCAAAAAATTGTAATTCGCGGAAATAAGCTACTTGATGAGCTACTTGCACTGTAATACGGTCGGACCGATCTTAACTATATTCGCTAAAACCTCATGCCACCTGTGGAAACCGATCAATATGCCGTCTGGTTTTTTGTTTCGCCTGATAAATCTCGTACTGCACTTGAATCTTGGACCAAAAGCCAGCCGATGTGCCCAAGGCATCGGCGAGTAATAAATCCATTTCGGCGCTAATGCCAGCTTTGCAATTCAGGATGCGTGACAATGCCACGCGCGTTATGCCAAGGTGGTTGGCGGCATCGGTGATACTTAAGCCTTCCGGCAGGTATTCACGCAACACTTCGCCTGGGTGTGCAGGGTTGTGCATTTCCATTGCTTTATCCTTTCCTAAATTGCTTAGTGATAATCCAGGTAATCAAGCAGTTCGATATTCTTATCGTCAAATCTGAAAATCAATCGCCAGTTCCCATTGACCGTGAGCGACCAGTAATCCTGCAAATTGCCGCTCAGAGCATGCAGTCGCCAAGCCACTGGTACTCTTAGATCATCTGGTGACTCAGCAACACTTAAGGCAGTAAGTTGAATGCTTAGTTTGCTTGCATGGTGTGGTTGAATGCCGGACTTAACACCTGTGGTGAAAAATAGTTCTAGCCCTTTATGCCGAAAACTTTTAATCATGACGAATTGTAAAGTGTATAGCCACACTTTACAACCGAGCATGGGTACTACACCGTCAAGTCAAGCCGGACTCCAACTAATCCAGCGCATGCTTTACACTTCCACCTTCAGATAAATCAAGCGATTCACATCATGGCCCAATATGTAATGTCCATGCTCCGTGTGAGCAAAGTCGTTCCTCCCAAGAAACAGATCATCAAGGATATCTCGCTGTCCTTCTTCCCGGGCGCCAAGATCGGCCTGCTCGGCCTGAACGGTTCCGGTAAATCCACGGTGCTGCGCATCATGGCCGGGGCCGACAAGGAGTTCGAGGGCGAGGTGCAGTGGCAGCCCAACCTGTCCATCGGGTATCTGCCACAGGAGCCGGTGCTGGATGCCGACAAGACGGTGCGTGAAGAAGTGGAATCCGCGCTGGGTGAGGTGATGGAGGCCAAGCAGAAGCTGGAAGCGGTGTATGCCGCCTATGCGGAACCGGATGCGGATTTTGACAAGCTGGCCGAAGAGCAGGCCAGGTACGAGAACATCATCGCCGCCAGTGGCTCCGATGTGGAGCACCAGCTGGAGATCGCCGCCGATGCGCTGCGCCTGCCCGCCTGGGACGCCAAGATAGGCCCGCTGTCCGGCGGTGAAAAGCGCCGCGTGGCGCTGTGCAAGTTGTTACTTTCGCGCCCGGACATGCTGCTGCTGGACGAGCCCACCAATCACCTGGATGCCGAGTCGGTGGAATGGCTGGAGCAGTTCCTGGTGCGCTTCCCCGGCACTGTGGTCGCGGTCACCCATGACCGTTATTTCCTCGATAATGCCGCCGAGTGGATCCTGGAACTGGACCGTGGGCACGGCATCCCCTGGAAGGGCAATTATTCCAGCTGGCTGGATCAGAAGCAGGAACGCCTCAAACAGGAAGAGTCGCAGGAATCTGCGCGCCGCAAGGCATTGAACACCGAGCTGGAATGGGTGCGGCAGAACCCCAAGGCGCGTCAGGCCAAGAGCAAGGCGCGTATCGCCCGCTATGAAGAGCTGGCCAGCGCTGAATACCAGAAGCGCAACGAAACGCAGGAGATCTTTATCCCGGCCGGTGAGCGTCTGGGCAATGAGGTCATCGAGTTCAAGAATGTCAGCAAGGCGTTCAAGGACCGTCTGCTGATGGATAACCTCAGTTTCAGCATCCCGCCCGGTGCCATCGTCGGCATCATCGGCCCGAACGGGGCCGGTAAATCCACGCTGTTCCGCATGATCACCGGCCAGGAAACGCCGGATTCAGGTGAGGTCAGCATAGGCCAGACCGTCAAACTCGCCTATGTGGACCAGAGCCGCGATGCGCTGAGTGATGCCAAGACCGTGTTCGACGAGATCTCCGGCGGCTCCGATATCTTGACCGTGGGCCGTTACGAGACGCCATCGCGTGCCTACATCGGGCGCTTCAATTTCAAGGGCGGTGACCAGCAGAAGATCGTGGGCCAGCTTTCCGGTGGTGAGCGCGGTCGTTTGCACCTGGCCAAGACGCTGATCTCGGGCGGCAATGTGTTGCTACTGGATGAACCGTCCAACGATCTGGACGTGGAAACCCTGCGCGCACTGGAAGATGCCTTGCTGGAATTCGCCGGCAGCGTGCTGGTCATCTCGCATGACCGCTGGTTCCTGGACCGTATCGCCACGCATATCCTGGCTGCGGAGGGCGATTCGCAATGGACCTTCTTCAACGGTAACTATCAGGAATACGAAGCCGACAAGAAGAAGCGCCTGGGTGAAGAGGGCGCCAAACCCAAGCGTTTGCGCTACAAACCGATCAGCCGCTGAGTCGGGGCGGTGTGACAAACAAACGGGCACTGCGGTGCCCGTTTTTCATTGGCCGTGCTGGGCAGGCTTACAGGAACAGTTGCAGTAATTCGTTCAGGTAGCGCTGACCTAGCAGCGTGGGCTGGATAGCCTCCGGCGTCACGGTCAGCAGCTCGCGGCGGCGGGCGAGGTTGATGGCATCCTGCACCGCACTGAGTGGCAGGCCGGTGCGCTGCTGGAACAGGCGCGTATCGAAGCCTTCGGTGAGGCGCAGCGTGTTCATCATGAATTCGAAGCCCAGCTCGTCGGTGGGGATGGTCCAGGTCTGATCGACCGCCTGCCCTTGCGGGGCCAGCTCCAGATAGCGTTTGGGGTGTTTGTGGCGGGTTTCGCGGGTGATCTTGTCGTGATAACTGAGTTTGCTGTGCGCGCCTGCGCCTATGCCCAGATAATCGCCAAAGGTCCAGTAATTGAGGTTGTGGCGGCAGCGTTTGCCCGCCTGCGCGAAACCCGAGGTCTCATAGTGGCTGTAGCCATGTTGCGCCAGTAGCGCTTCGATGGCTTCCTGCATGCCGGCGGTGGTGTCGTCATCGGGCAGGCCGGGCGGTGGCGTGCGGTGGAACGGGGTGTTGGGTTCCAGCGTGAGGTGATAGCAGGACAGATGCGCCGGGCCCAGTGCGCAGGCGGTGGTCACGTCCTCCAGTGCCTGCGCCAGCGTTTGACCGGGCAGGCCGTACATCAGGTCCAGATTGACACTATCAAAGGTAGCAAGCGCTAACTTCGCTGCAGAGATCGCCTGCTCGCGGTCATGGATGCGGCCTAGCGCTTTCAGGTGCTGTTCATTGAAGCTCTGTATGCCCAGCGACACCCGGTTGACGCCCGCCTCGCGGTAGCCTTTGAAATGTGCTGTGTCCACGGTGCCGGGGTTGGCTTCCAGCGTGACTTCAGCGTCGTATTCCAGTGGGGTGAGCATGCGCACATTGGCTAAAATGCGGTCGATGGCAGCCGCCGAGAACAGGCTGGGTGTGCCGCCGCCGAAGAACACGCTGCGTATCTTGCGGCCCCAGACGCGTGGCACGGATTGTTCCAGGTCGGCGATCAGGGCATCCACGTAGGCATCTTCCGGGATGTCGCTACGCGATTCATGCGAATTAAAATCGCAATACGGGCATTTGCGCACGCACCAGGGAATGTGGATGTACAGTGCCAATGGCGGCGGGGTGCTCAAGCCGGAGGGCTGTACGCTGGCGGCCAGGCCCCCTGATGAGGAGGCCATGCTGTCGACCGGGATGATAGGGATCATGCGATCACATCGTTCAACATCAGGGTGTGTAACAAGGCGTCAGGCTTTGCCGTAAGGATTGACGAGCTTGTCCACCAGCGCATGCAGAGCCTCGCGCATCTGCGCTTCGGACACTTCCATGAGCAAGCCGTCTTCCAGCGCGTCCTGCGCGATCTGTTTCAGCTCGTCAAAGTTCTCGGTCATCACTTTGACTTTTTCGGTGCAGGACACCACGCTGCCATCATCCCGCAGCCATTTGGGCCATTCGCTATTCATGGTTCCAGTCTTTCAATCAAATGCAGCATGCGGCTCAGTGCCTGGCCGCGATGGCTGATACGGTTTTTGATCTCCAGGGGCAGTTCGGCGCCGGTCTTGCCTGTCATCGCATCAAGGAAGATAGGGTCATAGCCGAAACCACCGTCACCACGCGGCGCCTCCAGGATCTCGCCTTGCCAGACGCCTTCCGCGATCAGCGGTTGCGGGTCATCGGCGTGGCGCACCAGCACCAGCACGCAGTAGTAATGCGCGGTGCGCGGTTGCTGACCGTGCAAAGCTTGCACAAGTTGCTGGTTGTTGGCCTGGTCCTGACTCAGGCCGGGCAGCGGCGCGGCATAGCGTGCAGAATGTACGCCGGGCGCACCCTGCAAGGCATCCACACAGATGCCGGAATCATCGGCCAGCGCAGGCAATCCGCTGTGACGGCTGGCATGGCGTGCCTTGGTCAGCGCGTTCTCGATGAAGGTCATATACGGCTCGTCAGCGGGCGTTACGCCCAGCGTGGTCTGCGGAATGACCTCAATGGCGAGCGGGGCCAGCAGTTGCTGGAATTCGCGCAACTTGCCGGCGTTACCGGTCGCGATGACCAGTTGCTTAAGCACCGAGCGCTTCCTGTTGCTTGGCGATCAGCTCGCAGATGCCCAGCGCGGCCAGGTCCAGCATGTGGTCCATCTGTTCACGCTCGAACGGGACGCCTTCTGCCGTGCCCTGGATCTCCACGAAACCGCCGCTGCCGGTCATCACCACGTTCATGTCGGTGTCGCACTCCGAATCTTCCAGATAATCCAGATCCAGCACTGCCTCACCTTGATAGACGCCAACAGAAATGGCGGCCACGGCATCTTTGAGGGGCGATTCGCTGAGCAGGCCGTTTTCCATCAGCAGCGTCACTGCGTCCTGCAGTGCCACGAACGCGCCGGTGATGCTGGCGGTGCGTGTGCCGCCGTCCGCCTGGATCACATCGCAATCGATGTGGATGGTGCGCTCGCCCAGCTTTTCCAGATCGATGATGGCACGCAGGCTGCGGCCGATCAGGCGCTGGATCTCCTGAGTGCGACCGGACTGTTTGCCTTTGGCCGCTTCACGGTCCATGCGGCTGCCCGTGGAGCGCGGCAGCATGCCATACTCGGCGGTGACCCAGCCTTGTCCCTTGCCACGCAGGAAGGGCGGCACCTTCTCGTCCACACTGGCCGTGCATAACACATGGGTATCACCAAACTTCACCAGCACCGAACCTTCGGCATGCTTGGTGTAATGGCGGATGATCTCAACCTCGCGTAATTGGTCGGGTTGACGCTGACTGGGGCGCATAACGATTCCTGCTGGGCAAAACGCTATTATAAGGCAGCAGCCTGCAGGCGGCGGATTTGATACCATCGCGCTTTAGGTTGGCCTGCATGCTTTAGGCGGACATGCTCTAGCCTGCCTGCCATGCACCGCCTCTTCAAGAGTTTAGGATAAACCATGATCTACAGCATGACCGGCTTTGCTGCCATCGAACGTGAAACCGCCGCTGGTGTGGTGCTGCTGGAGTTGCGCTCGGTGAATCACCGTTATCTGGAGCTGCAGCTCAAGCTGGACGACAATCTGCGCAGTTTCGAGCCCATGCTGCGCGAGCAGATCAATGCGGGCCTGGGGCGCGGCAAGGTGGAATGCCGGCTGGCGCTGGTGCAGCGCGGTGGCCAGAAAGCCGATACCACGCTGGATGGCCCGGCTTTGCAGCAGCTGTGGCAGCTGTCGCAGGCGGTGCAACAGCAGTTCCCGCACAGTGCGCCATTGAGCGTGGCCGACATTCTGCGCTGGCCTGGCGTGCTGGCCACGCAAACGCTGGATCAGGATGAGCTGAACGCCGAAGTGGGCGCAGCCCTGCAGCAAGCCTTGCTGGCACTGCGCGAGGCGCGTGGCCGCGAAGGCGCCAAACTCAAAGCCATTATCCTGGAGCGCCTGGCCGGCATGGAAACCTTGGTGCAACAGTCACAAGCGCTGCTGCCAGCGCAGTTGCAGGCCTATCAGCAACGCCTGGCGACCAAGCTGCAGGAAGCGCTCAACAATGTGGATGAAGAGCGTCTGCGTCAGGAGCTGGTGCTGTATGCGCAGCGTGTGGACGTGGATGAAGAACTGGGCCGCCTGACCGCCCACATCAGCGAGGTGAAACGTATCCTGGCGGCAGGTGGCGCGGCGGGCAAGCAACTGGACTTCCTGATGCAGGAGCTGAACCGTGAAGCCAATACGCTGGGTTCCAAATCCGTTTCCAGCGAGGTATCGCAGATCGCCATGGGCTTGAAAGTGTTGATTGAGCAAATGCGCGAACAGATTCAAAATATCGAATAAAGCCAACCACACCTTAAAGACATTCCATGACTGCCAATCTTTTCATCATCAGTGCGGCTTCCGGCGCTGGCAAGACCAGCCTGGTGCGCGCGCTGTTGCAGCAGGACCCCGCTGTCCGGCTGTCGGTGTCGCACACCACGCGTGCGCCACGCCCAGGCGAACAGGAGGGCGTGCATTACCACTTTGTCAATGTCACCACCTTCCAGCGCATGCAGGAGGAGGGCGATTTCATCGAAAGCGCGCATGTGCATGGCAACCGCTATGGCACCTCCAGATCAGCGGTCGAGGCCCAGCTGGCGGCGGGGTTCGATGTGATCCTGGAGATCGACTGGCAAGGTGCGGCCCAGGTCAGGAAGCTGTTGCCGCAAGCGGTCAGCATCTTCGTCCTGCCGCCTTCGCTTGAAGAACTGGCGCGCCGCCTCAATGACAGGGGCCAGGACAGCGCCGACGTGATCGCCATCCGTCTCGCTGCCGCCCGCGAGGAGATGCGGCATGTGACCGAATTTGACTATGTTACAATCAACGACAGTTTCGCCGTGGCGCTGGAGGATATCCAGGCCATCGTGCGCGCCCAACGTCTGAGGTCGCAAGCGCAGTTGAAACAGCATGCTGCGTTGATCGGCACTCTGGTCTGAATTCATGATTTAAGCACTTCTGGAGTAATTTCTATGGCACGTATTACCGTTGATGATTGTCTGGACAAGATCCCTAACCGCTTTCAGCTGACGCTGGTGGCCGCATACCGTGCACGCCAGCTGGCGAATGGCTCCGAATCGATGGTCAACAACCATGGTCAGAAGGACAAGCCTACCGTGATGGCACTGCGCGAGATCGCCGCCGGCAAGGTCGGGCTGGAAGTATTGAACCGTGGCCATGCCTAACGTGTCCGTTCGTCTATGCCTACATCTGCAGCCAAACATGCACTAGACGCACTACCGATGACCCCCTTGCTGCCTGCAGACAGCGAGGATTCTCCGCTCACGCAGCGACTCAAGCTTTACCTCAAACCCAAAGACATCGCCCAGATCTGGGCGGCCTATCGCTACAGCGCGGCGGCTCATGAAGGCCAGATCCGCAAGAGCGGCGAGCCCTACATCACCCATCCGGTGTCAGTGGCCTGCATTCTGGCCGAGCTGCATCTGGACACGCCCACGCTGATCGCGGCGCTTCTGCACGATGTAGTGGAAGACACCGGCGTCACCAAGCAGGACATCAGCGAGCAGTTCGGCAAGCAGGTGGCCGAGTTGGTGGATGGCTTGTCCAAGCTCGACAAGATCGAATTCCAGAGCGCCACGCAGGCGCAGGCGGAGAACTTCCGCAAGATGCTGCTGGCCATGTCGCAGGATGTGCGCGTGATCCTGGTCAAGCTGGGCGACCGCCTGCACAACATGCAGACGCTGGACGTGATGGGGGTGGAGAAGCGCAAGCGCATCGCGCGCGAGACGCTGGATATCTATGCGCCCATCGCCAACCGGCTGGGCCTGAATGCCATCTACCAGGAGCTGGAAGACCTCAGCTTCAAATACCTGTACCCGATGCGCTACAACGTCATCGCCAAGGCCATCAAGGCGGCGCGTGGCAACCGCAAGGAAGTCATCGTCAAGATCCTGGACGCCATCAAGCAGCGCTTGCAGGACATGCACATCGAGGCTGAAGTCACCGGCCGTGAAAAACACCTGTACGGCATCTACAAGAAGATGACCGGCAAGATGGTGACCTTTTCGCAGATCTACGATATCTACGGCTTCCGCGTCATCGTCAAGGACATGCCCACCTGCTATCTGGCACTGGGCGCCTTGCACGGGCTTTACAAACCCATTCCGGGCAAGTTCAAGGACTACATCGCCATCCCCAAGGCCAATGGCTACCAGTCGCTGCACACCACGCTGTTCGGCCCGTTCGGCACGCCGATCGAGGTGCAGATGCGCAGCCGCGAGATGCACAACATCGCCGAGGCTGGTGTGGCGGCACACTGGTTGTATAAAACGACCGATGCGCATCTGACCGCGCTGCAGCAGCAGACTCACCAATGGCTGCAACGCCTGATCGATATCCAGAACGAGAGCGCCGATTCGCTGGAGTTCCTGGAGCACTTCAAGGTGGATCTGTTCCCGGACGAGGTCTACGTGTTCACGCCCAAGGGCAAGATCATGGCGCTGCCCAAGGGCGCGACGGCGGTGGATTTTGCCTATGCGGTGCACACCGACATCGGCAACAGCTGCGTGGCGGTCAAGATCAATCAGGAACTGGCGCCGCTCAGAACCGAGCTGCACAACGGTGACCACGTCGAGATCATCACCGCCAATAACGCCAAGCCCAATCCGGCCTGGCTGAACTATGTGATGTCCGGCAAGGCGCGTGCGCATATCCGTCATTACCTCAAATCCATGCAGTCCACCGAGTCCGCGCATCTGGGCGAACGCATGCTGAATCAGGCCTTGCGTGCGCTGCATGCCGACCCGGCCAGCATCGATGACGCACGCTGGCAGAAGCTGGCACGCGACTACGCGGTCAAGGGCAAGGAAGAGATCCTTACCGACATCGGCCTGGGCAAGCGCCTCAACGTCATGGTGGCGCATCAGTTGATGGCGCTGGGTGAAGACCCGGCCGAGCGGCAGGGCAAGCATCCCAACAAGCCGCTGGGCACCATCACCATCCGTGGTTCCGAAGGCATGGCCGTGCAGTTCGCCCAGTGCTGCCGCCCCATCCCCGGCGACCCTATCCTGGGCTTCCTCAACAAGGACAAGGGTCTGGTGATCCATACCCATGACTGCCCGGGCATGCGCAAGATGCGTGTAGACCCGGACAAATGGCTGGATGTGGAGTGGGATCCGGACAGCAAGCGTCTATTCAAGGTCAACCTCAAGCTGACCGTGGCCAATCAGCGTGGCATGCTGGCCAAGATCGCTGCCGGTATCGCCGATGCCGGTTCCAACATCGACAATGTCAGCATGGAAGATCCGGACGATAGCGCCTACAGCAATATGTATTTCACGGTGCAGGTGGAGAATCGCGTGCACCTGGCTGACCTGATCCGCCGTCTGCGCAAGATCCAGGACGTGGTGCGCATCAACCGCGTCAAGGGCATAGGCTTCGAGCAACGCGTACAGTAATCATTTCAAGGGCAGTTCCTCATGCAGAAACAGATCATTCAAACCACCGGTGCTCCTCAGGCCATCGGCACCTATTCCCAGGCGGTCAAGGTCGGGGCTACGGTGTACCTCTCCGGCCAGATCGGCCTGGAGCCGGCGAGCATGCAGTTGGTCGAGGGCATAGAAGCGCAGATCCACCGTGTTTTCCAGAACCTGCAGGCCGTGGCGGAAGCGGCGGGTGGTTCGCTGGCAGATGTGGTCAAACTCAATGTGTTCCTGACCGACTTGGGCCATTTCGCGCTGGTGAACAGCATCATGGCGGAATATTTTAGTCAGCCTTACCCGGCACGCGCGGCGGTCGGCGTGGCCTCTCTACCCAGAGGTGCGCTGGTGGAAGCTGATGGCGTGCTCGTACTGGAATCCTGACCGTTCTGAGCCGCGCCGCCGACTTCACTTCCCTGCCTAAACCGGCGCAGGCCAATCTGCGCAAGCTGGGTATCATCGATGCTCAGGGGCTGCTGTTGCACCTGCCCCTGCGATATGTCGATGAAACCCATATCACGCTGGTGCGCGATGTGCGTCAGGGGGATCAGGTGCAGATCGAAGGCGAGATCGTGCACAGCGAAGTGCAGTACCGTCCGCGCAAAGTGTTGATTGCCCGTCTGCAAGACGATAGCGGCCAGCTGACCTTGCGCTTTTTGCATTTCTACCCCAGCCAGATCGCCCAGCTCAAGGTCGGACGCCGCTTGCGCGTGTTCGGCGAAGTGCGCGGCGGCTTTTTCGGCTGGGAGATGGTGCACCCTCAGGTGCGTGCCGTGCGTGAGGGCACGCCGGTGACCGAGACCTTGACGCCGGTGTATCCCACCACGGCCGGTCTGTCGCAGGCCAGTCTGCGTAAATACATAGACTGGGCGCTGGACAACGCGGCGCTGGAGGAGACCTTGCCCGCTGCGGTCTACACGGATTTGCCCGGTTATGCGGAAAGCCTGCGCGCCCTGCACAGGCCGCCGCCGGATGCGGACTTGTATGCCTTGCAGGAGCGCAGCACGCCAGCCTGGCAGCGTCTGGCCTATGAAGAGTTGCTGGCACAGCAGCTGTCCATGCGGCGCCACTATGCCAAGCGGCGCAGCCTGGGTGCGCCTGCACTGGCGCCATCGAAGATGCTGATACCAGCCTTGCTGGCCAGCTTGCCATTTGCGCTGACGGGCGCGCAGGGTAGAGCGCTGACCGAGATCAGCCGCGACCTGGCCCAGCGCTATCCCATGCAGCGTTTGCTGCAAGGCGATGTGGGCAGTGGCAAGACCATCGTCGCGGCGCTTGCCGCGTTGCAGGCCATCGAGCAGGGCTGGCAGGCCGCCATCATGGCGCCCACCGAGATCCTCGCCGAACAGCACCTGCACAAGATGCAGAGCTGGCTGCAACCGCTGGGGCTGGAGGTGGCCTGGCTATCCGGCAGTCAGAACAAAAAAGCACGTACGCTGGCGCTGGAAGCGATCGCCAGTGGGGCAGCCAAGCTGGTGGTCGGCACCCACGCGCTGTTTCAGGAGCAGGTACAGTTCGCTCGGCTAGGCCTGGCGATCGTCGACGAACAGCACCGCTTTGGTGTGCAACAGCGCTTATTGTTACGTCAAAAAGGTCAGCCTGAGCCGCATCAGCTGATGATGAGCGCCACCCCCATCCCGCGTACCTTGTCCATGAGCTATTACGCGGACCTGGATGTATCGGTGATCGACGAGCTGCCGCCCGGACGCACGCCCATCGTGACGCGGCTGGTCGCGGATGCACGGCGTGACGAGGTGCTGCAGCGTGTGCGTGACGCCTGCCTGCAGGGCAACCAGGCGTACTGGGTGTGCCCATTGATCGAGGAAAGTGAAGTCTTGCAGCTAAAAACAGCGGAGGAGACCTATGCCTTGTTGCAGGCTTCGTTCCCTGAGCTGCATGTCGGGCTGGTGCATGGCCGCATGAAGCCGGCTGAAAAGCAGGCGGTGATGGCGGCCTTCAGTCGAAACGAGCTGCAACTGCTGGTGGCCACTACCGTGATCGAAGTGGGGGTGGATGTGCCGAACGCCAGCCTGATGGTGATCGAGCATGCCGAACGTATGGGCTTGTCGCAGCTGCATCAGTTGCGTGGGCGGGTCGGGCGCGGCGCCGCCAGGAGCAGTTGCATCCTGTTGTATCAGCAGCCCTTGTCAGAAATGGCGCGGCAGCGTCTCAAAGTGATCTATGAATCCAGCGACGGTTTCGAGATCGCGCAGGCCGATCTCAATCTGCGCGGCCCCGGCGAATACATGGGCGTGCGCCAGAGCGGGGTGCCCATGCTGAAGATCGCTGACCTGACGCGCGACGAGCCCTTGCTGCACCGGGCGCGTCAGCTGGCAGAAGACCTGCTGCGTGATCACCCGGCAGCGGTGGAAGCCCATTTGCAGCGTTGGCTGGGCCATGCGGCCGAGCTCGTCAAAGTATGACCCGGCCTGCGATAATCCTGCTGTGAACAAATTAAGCTATTTACCGGCTGGGCGTCATGGCTGGCTTAAAAAGCCCTTGGGGAGCCTGGCGTACCGCGACTGGCTGAGCAACGAGGGCTCTTTGACGCGACGACTGCAGCTGCATTGCCGTGATTTTTCCGTGCGCGGTGTACGCCTGTCCAGCGCCAGGCCGCAGCGCGATGAAGCCGCATTGCTGCAACTTAAGCCGCGTCAGCATGCCTTGCTGCGTGAAGTGCAGCTCAGTTGTGATGGCGTGATCTGTGTGTTCGCGCACAGTGTGATCCCGCATGCCAGTCTGCGTGGGCCTTGGCGCGGGCTGGGGCGGCTGGGTAACCGTCCGCTGGGCGGGGCCTTGTTCGCTGACCCCAGGGTCAAGCGTACCCATCTGCAATTCAAGCCATTGCATGCACATCACCCCTTGTTTCAACGCGCCAGCGCGCATCTGGCTGCACCGCCTTGCAGCTTGTGGGCCAGGCGTTCCGTGTTCAGGCTGGGCCGCGCGCGCTTGCTGGTGACCGAAGTGTTCTTGCCGGAGCTGCTGTACTGATGCGTATCAAGTTGAATGCCTATCTGCGGCTGATGCGGCTGGACAAGCCCATCGGCATCCTGCTGTTGCTGTGGCCCACCTTGTGGGCTTTGTGGATCGCGGCGCAGGGCAAGCCGGAGTTGAACATGCTGGGTGTTTTTGTGCTGGGCACCGTGTTGATGCGTTCGGCAGGCTGTGTCATGAATGACATCGCAGACCGCAACTTCGATGCGCATGTGCAGCGTACGCGCTTGCGGCCATTGGCGGCCAAACAGGTCAGTGTGCGAGAGGCTTTGCTGTTGACCTTGCTGCTGGTGGCGCTGGCGTTTGCGCTGGTGCTGCAGCTGAATGCGTTGACCGTGGCCTTGTCGTTCCCGGCCTTGTTCCTGGCGGCCAGCTACCCCCTCACCAAGCGCTTTCTTGCCATCCCGCAGGCCTATCTTGGCATTGCCTTCGGCTTTGGCATTCCCATGGCCTTCGCCGCGCAGACCGGTGAGGTGCCTGCCATCGCCTGGTGGATGCTGCTGGCCAATGTGTGCTGGGCCATCGCGTATGACACCGAGTATGCCATGGTGGATAGGGAGGATGACCTCAAGATCGGCATCCGCTCGTCAGCCATCTGCTTCGGGCGCTACGATGTGCTGGCTATCATGGTCTGCTATGCACTGACCTTGCTGTTACTGGCTTATGTGGGCAGGCAAAGTGGCCTGGGCTGGCCGTATGCCTTGGGATTATTAGCGGCGGGCGCCATTGCCGTGTATCATTACTGGCTTATCCGGCAGCGTGAACCCAGCGCGTGTTTCCGGGCGTTTCTGCACAACAACTGGCTGGGTGCGGTGATTTTTGCCGGTGTAGTGCTCAGTTATGTAGCACCGTTTTAGCGGTTGATCTAAATACGATGGATAAATATGTCATTGATTCCAAGATAGCGTTTGACAAGGCGCTCGGGCATGACATAAAATCCGCCTCTTGATTTTTTCAGCGATTATTGAGTAGTCCGATGAAAACCTTTTCCGCAAAAGCGCATGAAGTAAAGCGCGATTGGTTCGTGGTAGATGCCACCGACCTGGTGCTTGGCCGTCTGGCAAGTGAGATCGCTCACCGCCTGCGTGGCAAGCATAAAACCATTTACACGCCGCACGTGGACACGGGCGACTACATTGTCGTGGTCAACGCCGACAAGATCAAAGTGACCGGCAACAAGGCGGGCGACAAGCAGTATCATCGCCACTCCGGTTACCCTGGCGGTATCTCCACCACGACCTTTGCCAAGATGCAGGAACGCTTCCCAGGCCGTGCGCTGGAAAAAGCGGTCAAGGGCATGCTGCCTAAGGGTCCGCTGGGTTACGCCATGTTCCGCAAGATGAAAGTCTACGCCGGTGCTAAGCACGACCACGCTGCACAACAGCCACAACCTCTGGTTATTCAAAGCCAGGCTTAAGGATTAAGCGATGATTGGTAAATACAACTATGGTACTGGCCGCCGCAAGAGTTCGGTTGCCCGTGTGTTCCTGAAGTCCGGTAGCGGCAATATCGTTGTAAACGACAAGCCTGTTGACGAATACTTCTCCCGCGTCACCTCCCGCATGATCCTGCGTCAACCGCTGGAACTGACCGAGAACCTGGCTAGCTTCGACATTCTGGTGAATGTGGTCGGTGGCGGTGAATCCGGCCAGGCTGGTGCTGTACGTCACGGTATCACGCGTGCCCTGATCGACTACGATGCAGCGCTGAAGAGCGCCCTGTCCAAGGCAGGCTTCGTGACCCGTGATGCACGTGAAGTAGAACGTAAGAAAGTCGGCCTGCGCAAGGCGCGTCGTCGTAAACAGTTCTCCAAGCGTTAATCTGGATGACTCAAAAAAGCCGCACACTGTGCGGCTTTTTTGTTATTTAGCTTGCATTTGTTACTATGCAAGCCCGGACCAAGGTGAAAAGTATGCAAAAGATCAAAGTAGGCATCGTCGGCGGCACAGGTTATACCGGTGTCGAATTGTTGCGTTTGCTGGCCGTGCATCCGCAGGTGCAACTGGTGGCGATCACCTCGCGTGGTGAAGCCGGCATGCCGGTAGCTGACATGTTCCCCAGCCTGCGTGGCTATGTGAGCCTGCCGTTCGTGGACCCGGCCCAGGTGGACCTGGGACAGTGTGACGTGGTGTTCTTTGCAACGCCCAACGGCGTGGCCATGCAGCAGACACGTGCCTTGCTGGACAAGGGTGTGCGTGTGATCGATCTGGCGGCGGATTTCCGTATCCAGGACATCGCTGTCTGGGAGAAGTGGTATGGCATGACCCATGCCTGTCCTGACCTGGTGGCAGAAGCGGTATACGGCTTGCCGGAACAGAACCGTGCGCAGATTCGTGGCGCGCGTCTGATCGCCAACCCTGGCTGCTACCCAACGGCGGTGCAACTGGGCTTCATGCCTTTGCTGGAAGCGGGTGTGATCGATAGCGCTTACTTGATCGCCGATACCAAATCCGGTGTCAGTGGCGCCGGTCGCAAGGCCGAAGTGCATAGCCTGTTTGCCGAGGCCGGTGACAATTTCAAGGCCTATGGTGTGGCTGGCCACCGGCACTTGCCCGAGATCAGCCAAGGGCTGGCACGCATGCATGGTGACGCGGTCGGCCTGACCTTTGTGCCGCATCTGACGCCACTGATCCGCGGTATCCACGCAACGCTGTACGCGCGCCTGACTGGCCAGGTGGACCTGCAGGCCTTGTTCGAAGCGCGCTATGCCGATGAGCGTTTTGTCGATGTGCTGCCCAAAGGCATGCACCCGGAAACGCGTTCGGTACGTGGTTCCAACCAGTGCCGCATCGCCGTGCATCAGCCGCAAGGTGGCGACACCGTGGTGGTGCTGTCGGTGATCGACAATCTGGTCAAGGGCGCTGCTGGCCAGGCGGTACAGAACATGAACATCATGTTCGATCTGGACGAGTCCGCCGGGCTCAATGTGGTGCCTCTGCTGCCCTAGGCGGCATGAACGATGAAGTACCCGTACCGTCGATTGCGTGGTCATTCCAAGTTGGCTGTCAGCACGCTGTCGATCAAGTCACGCCGTCCCTGGTACTGGTGGCTGGCGGCTCTTGGCTTGTGCGGTGGTGTCGGCTATTTGATCGCGTACTGGCAGTTCGGCCTGGCAGACCTGAATGGCCTGAATCAACGGCTGGTACGTGCTCAGGCCCAGAATGAAGTGTTGCAAGTTGCGCTGGTGCAGCAGGAGCGTCAGTTACAGATCGAACGTGTGGCGCAGGAAACCTTGACCAAGGAGCTGGCGCAGCTGCAGCAGGAAAGTACCACGCTCAAGGAAGATGTCGCGTTCTACAAGAACATCATGAACACGCCGGCCGAGCTGGGTAAATTGAAGCTGCAGAGCTTTACCGTGAGCAAGTCGGCCCAGCCTGACCAATATGACTATGACGTCATGCTGGTGCAGCCGGGCAAGAACAGCAAGGAAGTCAGTGGTAGTCTGCGCCTGGTGATCAGGGCGGCCGGGACCGAAGCGGTCGCTACCACAGCCATCAATCTGAATTTCAAGTATTATCAACGTGTCACCGGCAGCCTCAAGGTGCCGCATGCCTTGCATGCAGGCACTGCAGAGCTGACATTCACGGAAACAGGCGCAAAGAAACCCGGCCTCACACAACAGTTAACGCTGGCGGATTAGCGTAGTCATTACTGACCGCGGGTCAGTCATTTGCCAGCCTGTCATTTGAAGGAATGCACGATGTTTTCAAAAAACAAAACCAAGATGCCCAGCAAGATCGACACCTTGATCGGTGCGGGCACCAGGATAGAGGGCAATATCCACTTCAGCGGCGGTTTGCGTGTAGACGGGATTGTGAACGGTGACATCAACGAAGCGCCGGGTGCGGTCGGTGCGCTGGTGTTGAGTGAGCAGGCGCAGGTAGAGGGTGCAGTCACGGTTTCGCATCTGGTGCTGAACGGTAAAGTGGTCGGCCCGGTGCGTGCGAACGAATTCATCGAATTGCAGCCTAAATCTAGGATCGTGGGTGATGTGTATTACAAATCGCTGGAGATGCATACCGGCGCTGTCATAGAAGGCAAACTGGTACCACTGGCGGATAGCAACGATGCGCCACAAATCAAAATGGTTGAAAATTAATGACTTGGTTGACCGCATGACGTGCGGGCGCGATAATGAATTACTAAATGAATGAAGGATTTACATCATGAACGCAATTGCTGAAATGCCTAGCCCATTGGTCTTCACCGACAATGCGGCAAAAAAAGTAAAAGAACTGATCGAGGAAGAGGGCTCACCTGACCTGAAGCTGCGTGTATTCGTCAGTGGTGGTGGCTGCTCCGGCTTCCAGTATGGCTTCACTTTTGAAGACAGCGTCAATGACGACGACACCCAGGTGCAGAAGGACAACGTGGTCCTGCTGATCGACCCGATGAGCCTGCAATACCTGACCGGTGCCGAGATCGATTATCAGGACAGCCTGCAGGGTTCGCAGTTTGTGATCCGTAATCCGAACGCAACCAGCACCTGTGGCTGCGGCTCGTCGTTCTCTGCCTGATCCATTCTCTACGCGTTCAGCGTGCTGCTGAATAACAAAAAAGGGGCTGCTGCCCCTTTTTTATTGTCCACCGTTACAGCTGATTTTTGATGATGCTACCTGTGATGTGGCCGCCTGTGATGTCAATGCGGAATCTTAGCGTCCATCCATATGCACATAATCGCGCCGTGTCGCCCCCATATAAAGCTGACGTGGGCGCCCGATCTTGGCCTCCGGGTCGCTATTCATCTCGTTCCATTGCGCTACCCAGCCTGCGGTGCGTGCCAGCGCGAAAATGGCCGTGAACATGGAGTTCGGGATGCCCATGGCGCGCATCACGATACCGGAATAGAAATCCACATTCGGATACAGGCGGCGGTTCACGAAGTATTCGTCTTCCAGCGCGATCTGCTCCAGTTTCAACGCCAGCTTGAACATCGGGTCGTTGTGCAGCCCAAGCTCGTCCAGCACCTGGTGGCAGGTCTCGCGCATGATGGAAGCGCGCGGGTCCATGTTCCGATACACGCGGTGGCCAAAGCCCATCAGGCGGAAGGAGTCACTCTTGTCCTTGGCGCGTTTGATGAATTCACCGATGCGGCTCACATCGCCCATCTCTTCCAGCATCTTGAGTGTGGCTTCATTGGCGCCACCGTGCGCCGGGCCCCACAACGAGGCGATGCCTGCTGCGACGCAGGCGAACGGGTTGGCGCCGCTGGACCCCGCCAGGCGCACCGTGGATGTCGAGGCGTTCTGCTCATGGTCGGCATGCAGGATGAGGATACGTTCGAACGCTTTGGCGAGGATGGGGTTAGGCTCGTATTTCTCGCAGGGCGTCGCGAACATCATCTGCATGAAGTTTTCTGCATAGTTGAAGTGGTTCTGCGGATACATGAACGGCTCGCCGATGTTGTACTTGTAGCTCCAGGCCGCGATGGTTGGCACCTTGGCCAGCAGGTGATAGGCGGCGGCCAGTCGGTTGTTGGGGTCACGTACGTCGGTGACTTCCTCATAGAACGCCGACATGGAGCCGACCACACCGACCATGACCGCCATCGGGTGCGCATCACGGCGGAAGCCACGGAACACATTGGTCAGTTGGTCGTGCAACATGGTGTGTTTCATCATGGTGCTGGTGAAGTTGGAGCGCTGATCGGCATCCGGCAGTTCGCCATGCATCAACAGATAGGCGACTTCGAGGAAGTCGCTATGTTCGGCTAGCTGCTCGATCGGGTAACCACGGTAGTAGAGCAGACCTTGTTCGCCGTCGATGTAGGTGATCGCGGACGGACAGGAGGCGGTCGACAGAAACCCTGGGTCATAGGTGAACACCCCATGTTTGCCCAGGTTGCGAATGTCGATGACATCCGGCCCCATATTCCCGGATAACATCGGTAATTCGATAGGCGGGTCGCCGTTATCAAAAGTGAGGGTGACTTTGGTTGCTTTGCTCATGATGTTTCTTGGTTGATGGGCTGTTTTTGGCAGCCTAGTTATAATAAATCGCGCCTAACACCCGTGGGCCGCTCGCACCGGTGACCGCAGGCAGGTTGCCAGCGCTGCGGTGCATGGTCTGTCTCGCCAGCCAGGCAAAGGCCGCTGCCTCTACCCATTGCGGCGCTATGCCCAGCGCGGCGGTGGTTTCAATTCTTACAGTACCCAGCAATTGCTGCAAGCGCCGTGCCAGCACCGTATTGTACGCGCCACCGCCACACAAGTAGACCGCGTCCACTGCACCACAATAGCCGCTGATTGCGTCAGCAATGCTGATGGCGGAGAGCTCAAGCAAGGTGCGCTGCACATCTGCTGGGTTTGACCCGGGAATAAGCTGCTGTTGTAGCCAATCCAGATGGAATTGGTCGCGCCCACAACTTTTGGGCGGCGATGCACCGAAATAAGGCAAGGCCAGCAAGCTGGCCAGCAAGTCGGGAATGATATGCCCCGTTTCTGCCCACGCGCCATGCTGGTCATAGGTCAAGCCTTGCTGCTGCATGATCCAGGCATCCATCAGCATATTGCCGGGCCCGCTATCCCATCCGGTCACCTCGCCTTGTAGCGGTAGGTTGCTTAAATTGGCGATGCCGCCGATATTCAGGATGACACGATGTTCCAGCGTGCTGCCGAACATGGCGTGGTGAAAGGCCGGCACCAGCGGCGCGCCCTGACCGCCTGCGGCGATGTCGCGGCTACGGAAGTCGGCCACTACCGTGATATCGCACTGCTCAGCCAGCAACGCCGCGTTGACCAGCTGTAAGGTATAGCCCAGTTCGGGGCGGTGGCGTACCGTTTGCCCATGACAGCCAATGGCACGAATGGCAGAAGGTTGGAGTGCTGCACTCTTCAGCAAGCCGGATACGGTTTCTGCATAGAGTGCGGATAAGGTGTTGCCTACAAGCAGGCTGCGCTCAAGTTCGTTGTCACTGGGCTGATGCAGCTTCAGTAACTCGCTACGCAGGCTAGCTGAATAAGGCAGGCTGTAGTGGTGCTTTAACTGCGGACCAGTTTGGCTGGAGGGAGGTGGAAGCTCCAGCAGCACGGCATCCACCGCATCAAGGCTGGTGCCGGACATCAGCCCGATATACAGCTCCGCCGTGTCCAGAGCTGCGCCCTTATTCGAGTACTGCAACCTGGCGGCGGCTCAAAAGCTCCAGTTGGGCAACCAGATTGCTGCTGGCGAGATTGAACTCCTGACGGTATTTTGCCGGGATCGGAACTGCCGTAGGCAGAGCGACACGCAGCGGGTCACGATGCTGGTTATTGAGCAGCAGCTCATAGTGCAGATGCGGGCCGGTGGCCATGCCGCTCATGCCCACATAACCGATGATATCGCTCTGCGATACCTTTTTGCCGCTACGCAGGCCTTGAGAGAATTTCGACAGGTGGCCATACACGGTCTTCATGCCGTTATCGTGACGCAGGATCACCACATTGCCATAGCCACCTTTTACGCCTACAAAGTCCACCGTGCCGTCAGCAGCAGCTTTGACACGGGTGCCGGTCGGCGCGGCGTAATCCACTCCCTTGTGGGCGCGCATGCGTTGCAGAATGGGGTGGAAACGGCCCAAACTGAAACCTGAGCTGATACGTGTGAATTCCAGTGGCGAGCGCAGGAAGGATTTGTGCAAACTCTTGCCTTCAGGGGTGTAGTAATTACTATGGCCATCCGGGTGGCGGAACAGCACTGCGCGATAGCTCTTGCCGTTGTTGACGAACTCGGCAGCCAGCACCTTGCCGGAGCGGACTGGCTCGCCATGGCTATAGCCGACTTCATAGACTACGACCAGACGATCACCTTTGCGCAGGTCGCTATGGAAATCGATGTCGCTGGAGAAGATCTCGGCCAGCTGGATCGCTACCTGGTCCGGGATTTCGGCAGCATCGGTGGCGCCGAACAGCGAGCTGTTGATGGTCGCGGATTTGAACACACTGCGCATCACCACGTCCGGACTGTCTTTTACCAAGCGGTAGCCATTGTCTGCGGCCTCAATGGTCAAAGTCTGCTCCGGGGTGACCTGATACTCCAGGCGCGAAAGCACACCTGCTGCATTGGTTTCGGAGCGGATGATGCGACCTGGACGCAGATGTGCTGCGATCAGACTGGCTTCGTTGTTGTATTTGAGGAAGCCGATGGCTTCAGCGTTCTTGATGTTCAGGCGGTCGATCAGGCTGTCCAGCGTATCGTCACGGCGCACCACCTCGGTTTGCCAGTATGAGGATTCATTGAAAGCGACGGCCTCGCTAACGGGTAACGCCACTTCTTCGGTGATGGTTTGGGTGACGATGTCTTGTGTGATGGTCTGCGGAGCGATACCAAAAGCGGCATAGATACCGAATAAAGGCAGTGCGGAGATAGCGATCAGCCAGCGCAAACGCAGCTTGCGTTCTTTATATGTTAGGTTTTGCGCTAAAATGTTTTGTTGGTATTCAGGCTCACGCTTCTGCATTGGTGCAGGCCTTAACGAGTTCATTGATGCTGGATGCTAACAGAAAAATATCTGCACATGGAAGCGCAAACTACCCCATAAGGGGTAAAAAACTCAAGCGCACGAACGATTTAGAGGTGGTATGACGGATTTACATCACAATTTGGCCATCATCAAACGCGGTAGCGACGAGCTGCTGGTTGAGGCGGAGCTGATCGAAAAGCTCAAGGCGGGCAAGCCATTGCGCGTCAAGGCAGGCTTTGATCCCACGGCGCCAGACTTGCATCTGGGGCACACTGTGCTGCTGAACAAACTGCGCCAGTTCCAGGATCTGGGCCATCAGGTCTTGTTCCTGATCGGTGATTTCACCGGCATGATAGGCGACCCGACTGGCAAGAGCGCCACGCGTCCGCCGTTGACCGCAGAGCAAGTGCAGGAGAACGCGCGCTCTTATAGTGAGCAGGTATTCAAGATACTTAAGCCTGAGCAAACCGAGGTGGTGTTCAACTCCACCTGGCTAAGCCAACTGGGCGCAGCCGGTATGCTCAAACTGGCGGCCAGCCACACCGTCGCGCGCATGTTGGAGCGTGACGATTTCGCCAAGCGTTATAAGAGTAACCAGCCGATCGCCATCCATGAGTTCCTCTACCCTTTATTGCAGGGCTATGACTCGGTAGCGCTCAAGGCCGATATCGAGCTGGGTGGCACCGATCAAAAATTCAACCTGCTGATGGGCCGCGAGCTACAGAAGCAGGCGGGGCAGGCGCAGCAGTGCGTGTTGACCATGCCGCTGCTGGAAGGGCTGGATGGCGTCAACAAGATGTCCAAGTCGCTGGGTAACTATATAGGGGTGGCAGAACCTGCCAATACCATCTTCAGCAAGATCATGTCGGTGTCCGATGAGTTGATGTGGCGTTATATCGAGTTGCTGTCGTTTGAATCACTCGACACCATCGCTGGCTGGAAGGCTGGCGTTGCGGCCGGCAGCAACCCGCGCGATATCAAAGTGCGCTTCGCCCAGGAGATCGTGACGCGCTTCCATAGTCGTGAAGCGGCCGAGCAGGCGCTGGTCGATTTCGAGCAACGTTCCCGTGGCGGCATCCCGGACGAGGTGCCGGAAGTCACGGTCAGTATCGAAGCCGATACTATAGGTATAGCGCAATTGCTCAAGCTGGCGGGCCTGGTGGCCAGCACCTCCGAAGCCTTCCGTGCCATCGAGCAAGGCGGGATCAAGCTGGACAGCGAAAAAGTGACCGACAAGGGTTTGATGCTGGCGCGTGGCGCTACTGTCGTGGCCCAGGTGGGCAAGCGAAAATTCGCCAGGATCACCATCCAGTAAGGAATCCAGCCGTTACTTAAAACTATTTTGTCAGTCGCTATTGACCATTATTAAAAGCGCTGTAGAATGCGCGGCTCGCTTGAACAAAGCGGCGCAGTGAAAAACGAAACGCAGCAAAAACTTCATTTTTCACTTGACCAAAATAATACGGTCTGTAAAATGCGCGGCTCGCTTGAACAAGGCGAAGCGCGGTGAAAAACGAAACAAAACATCGAATCATTTTTCACTTGACCGAAAGAAAACGGTCTGTATAATGCGCACCTCTCGTTGCTAAGGCAGTGAGTGAAGCGAAGGCGGCAAGGCTGCTAACGCGGTGTAGTAAGAAGTAAAACCGCTCTTTAACAAGATGAACAACTGATAGGTGTGAGTGCTTGTGGTTGACGCAGTCACCTGATGATTTGATAGCCCTGGACGCAAGTTTGGCGC
>NZ_SCOU01000002.1 GCF_005502435.1 Methylobacillus flagellatus | reverse complement strand
CGATTACACTCGCCTTCCCCCGTTTAGGTAACTACCCGACCGGGTAGGTACCCCGAAGGGTGAAGGGTGAAGGGTGAAGGGTGAAGGGTGAAGGGTGAAGGGTGAAGGGTGAAAGGGTGAAAGGGTGAAAGGGTGAAAGGGTGAAAGGTGAAAGGTGAAAGGTGAAAGGTGAAAGGTGAAAGGGTGAAGGGTGAAAGGTGAAAGGTGAAAGGTGAAAGGTGACAGATCGACACGGTAGCCCCGTCGTTCCCGCGCAGGCGGGAACCCAGGTAATTAAGCTAAACCGGGATGCGGGTTTCGCTATGCTCCCGTCTGAATGACGGTATTTACATCTTGCCGGGAAGTACATATCACGGGTGATGGGCCTTGCCTGGGTTCCCGCCTGCGCGGGGCGGTACGCCGCACCTTATCCACAGATTCCTCATCAACTTGATTCGGCGGACTGCCTAAGGCGAGTCCGCCCCACCGACTGCCTGCGCAGGAACGGCGGTTATTCGGATTGGATGGGGATGCTGGCCTTGCCGCGCCATTGTGCCGGGCCGGTGCTGTGCACGGACACGCCCTGACTATCCACGGCCACGGTCACCGGCATGTCTTGTACGTCGAACTCGTAGATGGCTTCCATGCCGAGGTCGGCGAATGCCAGCACTCGGGCCGATTTGATGGCCTTGGAAACCAGATAGGCTGCACCTCCCACCGCGATCAGATACACAGAGCCATGGCTGCGTATGCTGTCTATGGTGGCCTGACCGCGTTCCGCCTTGCCTATCATGCCCAGCAGACCGGTGCTGTCCAGCATGAGGTCGGTGAATTTGTCCATGCGCGTGGCGGTGGTAGGCCCAGCCGGGCCGACCGCCTCGTCGCGCA
The DNA here is from genome assembly GCF_005502435.1 of Methylobacillus flagellatus. Taxonomy (GTDB): domain Bacteria; phylum Pseudomonadota; class Gammaproteobacteria; order Burkholderiales; family Methylophilaceae; genus Pseudomethylobacillus; species Pseudomethylobacillus flagellatus_A. Next base: position 544,313 of record NZ_SCOU01000002.1, on the reverse strand, counting down.
CAGGGTCGACGGGCCCAACGTAGTAGATGAAGCGGTTGGTGAAATCCACCGGCAGCGGTTCGCCGCGCGCCAGTATCTCGGCCATGCGCTTATGCGCAGCGTCGCGCCCGGTGAGCAGCTTGCCATTCAGCAGCAGGGTCTCGCCGGGTTGCCAGCTTGCGACGTCTGCCTTTGTGACCGTGTTGAGATCCACGCGCCGTGCTTGCGGGCTAGGTGACCAGGTGACATCCGGCCAACTGGCCAGCGAGGGCGGCGTCAGCAGCGCCGGGCCACTGCCATCCAGCGTGAAGTGCACATGGCGCGTGGCGGCACAGTTGGGGATCATGGCCACCGGCAGCGAGGCGGCATGCGTGGGGTAATCGAGGATCTTCACGTCCAGCACGGTGCTCAGGCCACCCAGCCCCTGTGCGCCTATGCCCAGCGCGTTCACTTTGTCATACAGCTCCAGACGCAGTTCCTCGATGCAGCTTTGCGGGCCACGCGCCTGCAGTTCGTGCATGTCGATAGGTGCCATCAGCGATTCTTTAGCCATCAGCATGGCTTTTTCCGCCGAACCGCCTATGCCGATGCCCAGCATGCCGGGCGGGCACCAGCCTGCGCCCATGGTGGGGACGGTCTTCACCACCCAGTCCACGATGCTGTCGCTGGGGTTCAGCATCACGAATTTGGCTTTATTCTCGGAGCCACCACCCTTGGCGGCGATGCTGATCTCGACCTCGGCACCCGGCACCAGCGCCACGTGGACCACCGCTGGCGTGTTGTCGCGCGTGTTGCCACGCTTGCCTGCCGGGTCACTCACCATGGAGGCGCGCAGGGTGTTGTCCGGATGCAGGTAAGCGATGCGCACGCCCTCGTTGACCATGTCTTCCACACCACGGTCGGTGTCCCAGCGCACCTGCATGCCCACCTTGACGAAGGCCACCACGATGCCGGTGTCCTGGCAGATGGGGCGCTTGCCCTCGGCGCACATGCGCGAGTTGGTGAGGATCTGTGCGATGGCATCCCTGGCCGCAGGCGACTGCTCACGCGCATACGCCGCACCCAGCGCCTGGATGTAATCGGCCGGGTGGTAATAGGAGATGAACTGCAACGCGTCGGCGATGCTGTGGATGAAGTCTTGTTCTCTGATTATGGTCATTTGGTGCCAGATTTTCCTGATCGTCATTCCGGGCCAGCTCACTTCGGGCCAGCGCATGTCGGGCTAGCCTTGGAATCCAGTTCCATCATGCAAGCTGCAGCTTCTACGCGTCTGTGGATCCCAGCTTAGGCTGGAACGACAAGGTCGGAATGACCTGCCTGCATCAGCCTGCGCTCGATTTTGCCGTGGCGATGCCCGGATTCACATCGCGACGCAGGATTTTACCATTCTTGGTACGTGGAAAATCCCGGGCCAGGTAGATCGCCTTGGGGGCCTTGTAAGCGGCCAGGTGCTGTTTGCCAAAGGCCAGCAACTGATCCGGCGTGATGTCCTGCCCGACATGCGGGATCACATACGCCACCACCAGCACCTTGTCCTTTTCGATCTCTTCGCCGATGGCGGCACAATCGGCCACCGCCGGATGCGATTTCAGCACGCGCTCGATCTCGTAGGGTGACACGCGATAACCGAAACTCTTGATGATGTCGTCCTTGCGGCCCAGGAACCAGAGATAGCCATCCGCGTCGTAGCGCGCGTAATCACCCGTGAAGAACCAGCCGTCATGGCGCAGCTTGGCGGTCTCTTCGGGCAGGTTCCAGTATTCCAGGAACAGGCCGGGGTCGGTGTCCGGCACGCAGATCATGCCCTCCTCGCCTGCTGCCACCGGCTGCAAGGTATCCGGATCGAGCAACTGGATGGCATGGCCGGGCTGCGGAAAGCCCGCCGAGCCGGGGCGTATCGGGCGTGACTTGGTCTGACACAGATAATACGAAAACTCGGACATGCCCACCGCTTCATAGATATCCGTGCCGAATCTGGCATGCCATTGCCCGAACACCTCGTCGGACAAGTGTTCGCCTGCGCTCATGCAGTGCCGCAGACTGGGCACGTCCACGCGGGTCAGCGTGGTCTTCTGCAGGATCTGCCGGTAGATGGTGGGCACGCCGATGAAGATGCTGGCATTGTGCTTGGCGATCAGGCGTGGCCAGGTGGTGGCGTCGTTCTTGCCTTCGTGCACGATCACGGTCTTGCCCAGGAACAGCGGGTCCATGAGGCCGGAGCCCAGCACATAGGTCCAGTTGAATTTGCCCGAGTGCATGATGCGATCACCGTCCGCCGCAAAATCGAACCAATAACGCGAGGCTGGCGTGCGGCCTATCATGGCGCGGTGCGCATGCAGCACGCCTTTGGGGTAACCGGTGGTGCCCGAGGTGTAGACCAGATAGGCCGCATCATCGGCGCGCGTCTCTGCAGCCCCGGACCACACCGTGATCGCCGCCAGCGCTGCATCCAGATCATGCACTTGTACGCCCACGCCCGCCTGCACCTCGCCCGGCCCGGACAACAACACATGCTGCAACTGCGGCAGATCACCCAACTGGTCATGCAGCTTGGCCCACATCGGCTTATCGGTGACCAGCACCGCCGCACCTGAATCACGCGCCAGATACAGCACCTCTTCCACCGTCAGCAAGGTCGAGGTCGGCACCGCGATGGCGCCGCGCTTCATGGCACCCAAAAAGGCGGTCGGATAATCCAGACAATTAGGCAGGCGGATCAACACCCGCTCGCCAGTGCCTACCTGCAAGTCGCGCAACAACTGTGCGAACTGACTGGTGCGGGCGGCTAGACCAGCAAAGCTGATCTCGGAGCAGCCCAGCACATCGTCCTCCACGATCATGGCGACGCGATGCTCAGCCGGGGTGCCGAGGTGGGCGTCGGTACAGGCCACGCCGATATTGAAGTACTCCGGCACTTGCCAGACCCAGGGCTCAAATGGCTTCAAATCTGGTTTGGTAACTTGCATAGTGGCATTCATGACACACCCTCCGGACTGACTTTGTTATCACTTTTATTGGCGACGCTATTGGTAGTGCATCCTAAAACCGTAGCGAGCGGCTTGAGTGCAAGGCATACAGAGCGCAAGACGCGAGACAACGCAGTTGCAGTACAGGCTAACCTGCCTAGGCAGGTTAAGCGCAGCGGCTGCAACCACAGTACATGCAAGTACGGCAAGCAAGCGCAACCAAGTACACGCCCAGTCATCATCAACATCACAGAATGACGCCGTATGGCCAGTTCTGTCTGATCACCTGCGCCGGCAACCTCTGCAACACGGTGATGGCGAACTCGGTGTCTTCCTCGCCCAGCGCACGCAGAGCATGCGCACGCAGCAGGGTCTGCAGCGCCTTGCCGAACATGGGCGGGTCCAGCATCTCGCCTTCGAACTTGATGGCGCCGCCCAGCAAGGCATCAGCCTCGATGGCGGCTTTCAGCACGCTCACCTTCTGGCGCACCTCGGTAGGCGATGGCGTGTAGGCCACCTTGCACAGGTGGATGTGGCCGGGATGGATGACCTGCTTGCCGGTAAGGCCCATGGCCGCTTCCTGGCAGGCATGCTTGTAGACGATGCGCGACTCCTTCTCGCCATGCAGATCCAGCCAGCGCCGCACGTCGTGCGGCTCCAGGAACTTCTCCGGCATGCTGCTGGAACCGATCAGCGTTTCCACACCACCGATCACGCCCTTGCCAGCGATGCGCGCCTCGAACATGATCTGGTTGAGGAAATAGAACAGCTCTTCCACCCAGTTCTCCGGTGTGATGCTGATGCCCATGGCTTTGGAGAAGTCGTGGATACCGAACACCACATGCTTGACGGTGGCGTACTGCATCAGGTCTGGCGCGATCTTGAGTGACTTGGGGTGCTCGATGATGGGCTGGATGGTGATCTTGCTGTTCACATCCACCAGCGTGTTGGACAGATCACGCACCTCGGCTGCGCCGTAGGACTCGCCCGCCTTGGACAGCATGATGACGTCGATGTAATCGGCCATGTCACGCACCAGCGCCATGTCCAGCTCGTATTCGTCGGTGCGGAACGGGTTGACGCGCAGTGCCACGGTGACATTGCGGTTCTTCTCGCGCAACAAGGGCAGCTCCTGACGCAACAGCGTGCGGCTCATCTCCTTCATGCGGCACCCGTCTTCCAGATCGAAGATCAGCGTATGCGCATGCGTGTTATGCGCATGCTTTTTCATGCGCTGCGCCGCGGTGGGCAGGTCTTCGTAGATGCCAAGCGAGGGCGCATATTTCACTGGCGGGTAATACAGCTGTATGCCCGGCCAGTTATCGCCCAGCAGGCTGGCATTGAACACGCGGCAATATTCGCCCTGCTGGAAATTGTCCGGCGCGGCACTGGCAATGTTATTCATGGACTACACTCCTCTGGTCATGCTTGTTCTTTATGCGCTGACTGCTATGCGCTAATTGCAATGCAATGATGCTCATGCGCTCACGCTGTTCAGCCCTCGTGCGGAGTGCGCAGATGGTGTGCGCGCATCATCAGCAATACGGTCTGCTGTTGCATCTCGCTGGCCTGTTTGTGGTCGGTGACCAGATCCAGCAGGTCGTTGTCCGGCAGCTCCAGCAGTTCCAGCAAGGCTTTGGCCAGCACATCGTCCAGATCGTCGTAACGCGCTTCGATGAACTGGCGCAACACGATGTCCAGCTCCAGCAAGCCACGACGGCAACGCCATAGCGCCTGATTGCGTGTCGGCCTCAAGGGACTCTCTTGATGCTGATCTGTTTGCCTGCCAGCGGCGTGGCGGATGCGGGCGCCTTGAAGCCACCGGACTTCAGCCCTTTCATCTTCAGCTCCTTGATCTTGCTGATGGCCTTGGCTGGGCTCAGCCCCTTGGGGCACACGTCCACGCAATTCATGATGTTGTGGCATTTGTACAGGCGGAACGGGTCTTCCAGATTATCCAGCCGCTCGTCCAACACCTGATCACGGCTGTCGGCCATGAAGCGGTAGGCCTGCAACAGACCGGCCGGACCGACGAATTTGTCCGGGTTCCACCAGAACGATGGGCACGACGTGGTGCAGGCACCGCACAGGATGCATTCGTATAAGCCATCCAGCTTGGCGCGCTGCTCTGGCGACTGCAGACGCTCGGTCTCTGGCACCGGGTCGTGGTTGACCAGATAGGGCTTCACCGAGTTGTAGTTCTCGAAGAACTGCGTCATGTCGACCACCAGGTCGCGCACCACCGGCAGGCCGGGCATGGGGCGCACCACCACCGGCTCGCTCAAGGACGATAGCTTGGTCACGCAGGCCAGGCCGTTCTTGCCGTTGATGTTCATGGCGTCGGAACCGCACACGCCTTCACGGCAGGATTTACGCATGCTCAGCGTGTCGTCCATGGTTTTGATGCGCAGCAAGGCATCCAGCAGCATGCGGTCCTCGGGCTGCAAAGCCACCTCGTAGTCCTGCATATAGGGCTCGAGATCCACATCCGGGTTGAAGCGATAGATGGAAAAACGCATGCTCAGAATCCTTTAAAAAAACCAGCTGTCATTCCGGGCCTGCCCGAAAAACAAGCCACTTGTGGCGAAGTTTTGAGCAAGCGCTGCGCAACAGACATCCAGCAATCGTTTCGCGTTGCGCAGTACTGGATACCGGCTTTCGCCGGTATGACGAGCTTGTTATTTGATTGGTAAATCATCAATAAACCCGGGCCTTGAGCGGAAACGGTTCCACCGTCAGCGGCTGCATGCGCACGGCACGGAAATCCAGCCTGGCTTCCGTGCTGTGATACAGGGAATGCTTGAGCCAGTTGGCATCGTCGCGCTGGGGGTAATCTTCGCGGCAGTGCGCACCACGGCTTTCCTTGCGCGCCTCGGCAGCGACCATGGTGGCCACCGCCACTTCGATCAGGTTGTCCAGCTCCAGCGCTTCGATGCGCGCGGTGTTGAACACCTGGCTCTTGTCCTTGATCCCGGTACGGGCGATGCGCTGTTGCAGCTCACGTATCTTGCTGACACCGGCTTCCAGCAGGTCCGGGAAGCGGAACACGCCACAGTGGGTCTGCATGGCACGGCGCATCTCGGCACCCACGTCCGTGACGTTCTCACCCTCTTTTTGCTGATCCAGCCTGGCGAGACGCGCCAAGGTCTGTTCACCAGCATCCTTCGGCAAAGGCCGGTGGTTGGGATGCTGACGCACATGGTTCAGCATGTGCTCACCCGCCGCGCGGCCGAACACCATCAGATCGAGCAGTGAATTCGAACCCAGCCGGTTGGCACCATGCACCGACACGCAGGCACATTCCCCCACGGCGTAAAAGCCCTGCACCACCTCCCCAGCCGCGTTGCTGACCACCTGGCCGTCCAGATTGGTGGGGATGCCACCCATCATGTAGTGCGCGGTGGGCACTACGGGAATCGGGTCTTTCACCGGATCCACATCGGCAAAATTCCTAGCGATCTCGCGTATGCCCGGCAGCTTGTGCTTGATGAGCGCTTCGCCCAGATGATCCAGCTTGAGCAGCAGACAGTCCTTGTCCGGGCCGACACCACGCCCCTGCTTGATCTCGGTGGCCATGGCACGCGACACCACATCGCGGCTGGCCAGATCCTTGGCCGCAGGTGCATAGCGCTCCATGAAGCGCTCGCCTTCACTATTCAGCAAATAGCCGCCCTCACCGCGCACGCCTTCGGTGATCAGCACCCCGGCCCCGGCCACCCCGGTGGGATGGAACTGCCAGAACTCCATGTCCTGTAGCGGGATGCCGGCACGTGCCGCCATACCCAGTCCATCACCGGTGTTGATGAAGGCATTGGTGCTGGCCTGGAAGATACGCCCGGCCCCGCCGGTGGCGAACAGCGTGGTCTTGGCCTGCAGGATGCTGACTTCGCCGGTTTCCATCTGCATGGCGGTGATGCCATGCACGCTGCCTTCGCTGTCGCGGATCAGGTCCAGCGCCAGCCATTCCACAAAGAAACGTGTATTGCAGCGCAGATTGCGCTGATACAAGGTATGCAGCATGGCATGGCCGGTGCGGTCGGCCGAGGCACAGGTGCGCGAGATGGGCGCAGCGCCGAAATTCTGCGTCATGCCGCCGAACGGGCGCTGGTAGATCTTGCCGCTGTCCATGCGGTCGAACGGCATGCCGAAATGCTCCAGCTCGTAGATGGCGGCAGGCGCGTTGCGGCACATGAACTCGATGGCATCCTGGTCACCCAGATAATCCGAACCCTTGATGGTGTCGTACATATGCCACAGCCAGTTATCTTCACTGACATTGCCCAGCGAGGCCGCGATGCCGCCCTGCGCCGCCACAGTGTGCGAACGGGTGGGGAACACCTTGGAGATGACCGCGACATTCAGACCTGCCTCGGACAACTGCAAGGCAGCGCGCAAACCGGCACCACCGCCACCCACGATCAGGGCATCGAACGATTGACTGATGAGACTCATACCGCTACCGCTTCCATAAAACTAGAGCTTCCATAAATCTAGGATTTTCATAAGACTAGAGCTTCCACAAAATGAACACCGACCATACGGCATAACACACCAGCGCCAGCGCCGTGGCGAACTTCAGTGCTTTACGCAGCGCCAGCGGCTTGATGTAGTCGTTGAGAATATCCAGCACGCCCTGCCAGGCATGCACGAACAGGCTGAGCAGCGTGAGCAGCGTGCCGAAACGCCAGGTGTTGTTGTCGGTGATGGCGACCCACTCGCTATACCCGTCCGGCTGTCTGATCATCAGCAGCGAGATCATGCCCAGCGTGTAGATGGCCATGATGGCCGCAGTGAAACGCTGCAACAGCCACTCATACGAGCCGTGATGCTTCGCCCCGGCGACAGCGCGTGACGGCAGGTTCACCATAGCCAGATCCCCGCCAGCAAGGTCAGCACTAGGCCAGCCACCAGCACTAGCTTGCTGCTGCGGCGCGCCTGACGGATCTCCAGACCGAAACGCATATCCAGCGTCAGATGGCGTATGCCTGCCAGAAAGTGATGGATGAATGCCCAGATCAGCACCAGCAAAGGCGGCTTGATCCATGTGCTATCCATCATATTGACCAGCCCGGCATAGCCGCCCGCCTCCGTGGATTGCTGCAGTGCCCACAACAGCACGGGCAGCAGCAGAAAGATCAGGGCACCCGAGGCGCGGTGCAGGATGGACACTAGCGCAGGCACCGGTAGCCGGATGCTGGCCAGATCGAGGTTCTTGGGTCGTTGGTGGTAAGGCATGGCGATCCCGGTACTCATGCCTGCGCTTGTGCGGCACGCGCCACCGCGCCAGCCACATGCTCAAGCAGGCGTGGGTCGAACGGTTTGGGGATGATGTACTCCTTGCCAAACTGCAGCGCGTCCAGCTTGTAGGCATCCAGCACCTCCTGCGGCACCGGCAGGCGTGCCAGCTCCGCCAGCGCGCGCGATGCAGCGATCTGCATCTCGATGGTGATCTGTTTGGCACGCGCATCCAGTGCACCACGGAACAGGAACGGAAAACCGAGTACGTTGTTCACCTGATTGGGGAAGTCGGAACGGCCTGTGGCCATGATCAGATCATCGCGTACCGCATGGGCCTGCGCTGGCAGGATCTCCGGGTCCGGGTTGGCCAGCGCGAACACGATGGGCCTGGCTGCCATGAGTTTGAGCAGATCCGGCGCCAGTGCATTGGCGGCCGAAACGCCGATGAACACATCCGCACCCGGCATGACGTCCTGCAGCGTGCGTGCGGCGGTCTCCCGCGCCAGATCACGGTTCATGTCGTGCAGATCGTCACGCCCGCTGTGCAGCACCCCGCTGCGATCCACCATGGTGATGTGCTGTGCGCCCATCACCTTGAGCAGGCGCGCACAGGCGCAACCGGCCGCCCCCGCCCCCAAAAATACGATATTGACCTGATTGAGCTGCTTGCCCTGCAACTCCAGTGCATTGAGCAGGCCGGCCGCAACAATGACGGCGGTACCGTGCTGGTCGTCGTGGAACACCGGGATATCCAAACGCTCACGCAACTCCTTCTCGATACGGAAGCAATGCGGGGCAGCGATGTCTTCCAGATTGATGCCTCCAAAGGTGGGCGCGATGTTGACCACGGTTTCGATGAAGGCTTCCACACTGGGGGCATTGATCTCGATATCGAACACATCGATACCGGCAAAACGCTTGAACAGCACAGCTTTGCCTTCCATGACCGGCTTGCTGGCCAGTGCGCCCATGTCACCCAGCCCCAATACCGCCGTGCCATCGGTGATCACAGCCACCAGATTGCCCTTGTTGGTGTAACGGTAGGCATTGGCCGGGTCGCGGTGGATCTCGCGCACCGGCTCGGCCACGCCCGGCGTGTAGGCCAGCGAAAGATCACTCTGTGTCGTGCATGGCTTGGACGATTCCACCGACAGTTTGCCGGGACGCGGAAACGCGTGGTAATCAAGGGCACGTTGCTTTAGATCGCTCATTCGGTTGTTCCAGTGTCAGTGATGGCGCTTGCTTGGTTGTTGATGCTTGCCTGCCAGCAGGTGCGGCCTGCTTCACAGGCTGCTGCGTGTGGGTCTATTCAAGCTCGTTCATATAGTGATGGGTATCGGTGATGCACAAGCCCAGCCGCCATTCCATGGGCACGTCACCGTAGGTGTAGGACACGCGCTCGATGCTCAGCAAAGGCGAATGCAGCGGGATGCCCAGCAGACGCGACACCTCTTCATCCGCGGCCACCGCTTTCAGGCGCTCTTCGGCACGTATCATGCGGATCTTGAATTCGGTTTCGTACATGCTGTACATGGAGCCGTTCTTTTCCTGGATCTTGGTGGCGGTGATGCCTTTGAAGGGCCCGGCGGGGATGATGATGTGATCCAGGATCATGGGGCGACCCGAGAAGGTCAGCAGACGCTTGGCTTCGATCACCGAGGTGCCCGCCTTAAGGTCCAGCATGCGGGCGATGTCGCCTTGTGCCTTGGTCTTTGAAAAATCCACCATCTGGTTCTCCAGCAGCTCTTTCTGGCCATCCGCCGCCGTCAGGCGCAAAAAGCGCAACTTGATGCCTTCTTCATTATGGGTAGCGACAAATGTGCCTTTACCCTGACGACGAATCAGGATATTTTCTGCAGCAAGCTCATCGATGGCCTTGCGCACGGTGCCCTGGCTGACTTTGAAGCGCGCGGCCAGTTCATGCTCGCTGGGGATGGCCTCGCCCGGATGCCATTCCCCTGCGATCAGGCTCTGAGTGAGCAACACCTTGATCTGCTCATAGAGTGGCCGAAAGCTGGGCGAGGTATGCTGTTTGGTCGGGGTCATGGTGTACTCTTCTGTTGTTCTCAAGTTGCAAGTCTGCTAGCTGCAAGTTTTCTGTCTTCAAGCTTTCTATCTTCAAGCTTTCTATCTTCAAGCTTTCTTGGCTGCAAGTCTTATATAAGATATAAGATATGTTGACAGCGCCTAATGTCGCAGATACAGTCCCACCACGTCAAGCACTTTTATGCATCGATGACGATTTTTTATCCGAGGACGGCCAGATCGGCTGACAGCGCCCGTATGCAACGCACCATGCTGAAATCCAAGCTGCACCGCGTGACGGTGACCCATGCCGAACTGGGCTATGAAGGCTCCTGCGCCATCGATGAACAGCTGCTGCAAGCGGCCGACATCCACGAATACCAGCAGATCGATATTTATAATGTGAACAATGGTGAGCGATTCACTACCTATGCGATACGCGCCGAGCCTGGCTCTGGCATAATTTCTGTCAATGGCGCCGCAGCGCGCAAGGCCGCGCCGGGTGACATCCTCATCATCGCCAGCTATGCCACCTACCTGGAGGCGGAGCTGACCACGTTTCAGCCCACGCTGGTGTACGTCGATGCAACGAACAGGATCCAACGCCGCGCGCAGGCCATCCCGATACAGCTTGCGAAATCGGCCTGAACAAGCCGGTCTACATGCGCACAGAACGCAGGCTAGATAAAAAAGAACGCAGATTTGATAAATAGTGGAGGAAGTGACATGAGTGCCGAATTATTGGAAAGCCGTATCTTCGAGCCCAGCGCCGAAGTCCAGGCGAAAGCAGCCGTCCCCAGCATGGAGGCCTACCATGCGCTATGCAAACAGGCAGAGACGGATTACACGGGCTTCTGGGGCGGGCTGGCCAATGAACTGCTGGATTGGCACACGCCATTCACGCAGGTACTGGACGAATCCAATGCGCCGTTCTACCGCTGGTTCGGCGATGGCGAGCTGAATGTGTCCTACAACTGCCTGGATCGCCATCTGGAGACCAGGGGCAACAAGACCGCCATCATCTTCGAAGCTGATGACGGCAGCTCCAGCGCCGTCAGTTACCGCGAGCTGTATCACCGCGTGTGCAAGTTCGCCAATGGCCTGAAGAGCCTGAATCTGCATACCGGTGACCGCGTGGTGATCTACATGCCCATGGGGGTTGAAGCCGTGGTCGCCATGCAAGCCTGCGCCCGCCTTGGCCTGATCCACTCCGTGGTGTTCGGTGGGTTTTCGGCGAAGAGCCTGATCGAACGCATCCACGATGCCAGCGCGCGCGTCATCATCACCTGTGACGGCCAGTTCCGTGGTGGCAAGGAGATGCCGCTCAAACCCGCCGTGGATGAAGCCCTGCAAGACGCCGACTGCGCCTGCGTGGAAAAAGTCGTGGTGTTCAAGCGCACCGGCGGCGCGGTCAACTGGAACCCGGCCCGCGAGATCTGGTGGCATGACCTGATCGCCGAGCTGTCCGACGAATGTGCACCCGTGTTCGTCAATGCCGAACATCCGCTGTTCCTGCTTTACACCTCCGGCTCCACCGGCAAACCCAAAGGCGTGCAGCATTCCTCAGGCGGCTATCTGCTGCATGCCCTCAACACCATGCGCTGGACCTTCGATATCAAGGACAGCGATGTGTTCTGGTGTACCGCCGATGTGGGCTGGATCACCGGCCACAGCTATGTGGCCTATGGCCCGCTGGCGGCGGGCTGCACCCAGGTGGTGTTCGAAGGTGTGCCCACCTACCCGGATGCCTCGCGCTTCTGGAAAGTCATCGAAAAACACAAGGTCAGCATCTTCTACACCGCGCCGACCGCGATCCGCTCGCTGATCAAGCTGGGTGCAGACCTGCCCAAACAGCACGACCTGTCCAGCCTGCGCCTGCTGGGCTCGGTGGGCGAACCGATCAACCCGGCCGCCTGGCTGTGGTACTACGAAACAGTTGGCGGCTCGCGCTGCCCTATCGTGGACACCTTCTGGCAGACCGAGACCGGCGGCCACGTGATCACCCCGCTGCCCGTCACGCCGCTAGTGGCCGGCTCTTGCACACTGCCCTTCCCTGGCTTGCAGATGGCCGTGGTCGATGAGGCGGGTAACGACGTGGAATGGGGTACTGGTGGCTTTTTGGTCATCAAAAAACCCTGGCCGTCGATGATACGCACCATCTGGAACGACCCGGAGCGTTACAAAAAATCCTACTTCCCGGAAGACCTGGGCGGCAAGCTGTATCTGGCAGGCGATGGCGCCATCCGTGACCAGCACACCGGCTACTTCACCATCATGGGCCGCATCGACGATGTATTGAACGTGTCCGGCCACCGCATGGGCACCATGGAGATCGAATCGGCGCTGGTCGGCAACCCACTGGTGGCAGAAGCTGCTGTCGTCGGCAAGCCGCACGACATCAAGGGCGAAGCCATCGTGGCTTATGTGGTGCTGAAGGGCACGCGCCCTAGCGGCGAAGAGGCCAAGAAGATCGTCGCGCAACTGCGTGACTGGGTGGGCAAGGAGATTGGGCCCATCGCCAAGCCGGACGACATCCGCTTTGGCGACAACCTGCCCAAGACCCGCTCTGGCAAGATCATGCGCCGCCTGCTGCGCACCCTGGCCAAAGGCGAAGAGATCACGGCCGACATCTCGACGCTAGAAAACCCGGCGATCCTGGATCAGTTCAAACAGGTGCATTAGCGCTCAGGTGCACTAGCGCTTAAGTCAGGACTGATTCGCTACTAGTAGAATCCAGCCTTCCTCCACAGCCGGTTCGTTCGCCATGACGACCGGCTTTTTTATTTGCAGCGGCTTTTGCTTTTACAAAGCGCAGACCGCCTGCACGACAGAACCTCAACGGCGTATCGAGATCAGCAAAGCCTGGTTATCCGGGCGACTTACCCAGTAGATACACAGCATGAACAACAGCTGGAACAGCAGACGGAAGCTGAGCAGCCACTCCGGGAATTGCGGGAACAACTCAGGGTGTTGCCACATGTGGATATTGGCCAGCGAAACGGCCATGGTGAGCGCGATCAGGCAGTTCCCTGCCAGCTTGCGGGTGCTGGCCAGCAGCAGGCCAAAGGCGCCCAGCAACTCGAACACGCCGCTGATATGGATCACCGCCAAAGGGGCAGGCACATAGGGCGGCATGATCTTCATCATGGTAGCGTCAAAGACAAAGTGCGCAATGCCGCCGAGCAGGAACCATAGGAATACAAAGCCGGTGGCAAATGATTTCATAAGAATGACCGAGCCCCTTTACTCGTGACTGCAATTTCTTGGTAAGTGGTGTCAACATGAGCCCTGTTGGCACCCTGCACTGCCATCCGATAAGTCAGCAGCCTTCCGTTGTGAACCAACATGTCTGGTTGATAACAGCCGACTTGGTTAATGGTAGCCATGTAAATCAAAATCTCCAGCCAATCAAAAATCGCTTATTCAATATGTATCAATAACTTGCCATCAACACGATGTTGGCATGCACTATGCGCAATGATTGACCAGCAGGTCTACCTTAAATTGCAAGGCGTTTTCATGACCACAACCAGAAAAGTAGCCATCTCCATGGCAGCTAGCTGTACTCATTAACCCCATGCGCCCAGACCAAGTGCTCAACATGTGTGCAACCCGGATGCTAACCCTGCTGGCAGCATGCCTGTTGCTAGTGCCGTCATCGGCATCTGCCAGTTTTCGTAATGCCTTGGAAGCGTATGCAAATCGGGATGTGGTCGCCATGCATGCCGAGATCGATGCCGCGTTGCAGCACGATAATTATGATGGGCTCATCCTCTTTAGTACGGCAGTCAGACTGGATTTTGCCAGACACCCCGCAACTTCATGGATGGAACAACATCAGCGTGAGGCCTTATTCAACAAGTTGAGTGCGGCAGCTCAGCGTAGTGACATCAGCAGCCTGCGCTATCAAGACCTGTTCTACAACAAGATAACCACATTGGGCGATAAAATCCCGGCGGCTTTTGAGGCATTAGCCAGAAACAATTACCCCTACGCAAGCCACTTCCTAAGCAGGCACTATCTCTCTAACCACTACAACCAAAAGTCGTATGAAAAATCGCTCTATTGGCTAGCGCAAGCAGCTGATCAGGGTTTAGCCATCGCTCAATTCCAAATGGCGGGCATTTACCTTCGCCTTGAATCACTTAACCAAGTTATCCCCATCCAAAACTATTATCCGTATCTGCCAGAAGATAATTCACTCGGTATTGCCTGGCTCAAAAAAGCCGCTGCAAGCTATGACTATGGCAAAGCTATGTTCGACGATGATGGATTTAATCTGTCAATAATGCGTTTCTTTGCATCTGAAATGATGCAACTATTTGCCGATAAAAATAATGCGTCCTTCTACGACCTCAAGGAAGCCTATCGCTGGCTGATACTGGCCGAACAAAGCCCAGGTAACTACAGTATATTCAGTGCCAAACGGCTGATCAGCAATGATCAAGAATCTAGAAGTCAATTGGAGAAATTGCATCAACTAAGAGAAGCCTCATTGCCGACTTGGATCGAAGAGTCAAGGCATGACAGCGCTGCATTAGTACCACTATTCACGTTCAGACTAAGTAAAACGGAATATGGAAAACCTCTTGCTACTCAGTATTGGCTGGATTTATATCCTGATGGCAGGGTATTTATGGGGATCCCGTTTGGGGACGACTCAACGTATAACCGTGAGCTTCTGCTTCAGATAAGCCCGAGAAGGGTTAAGCAGTTTATCTCCGAGCTAAAATCAATAGGGTTTGCAGACTGGCCAGCAACTTCCGTCCCTGTGCAATGCATCACTGATGATCCAGCAGCATATGCCTGTCCATTCAAAAAAGTCTTCGCTGTACTCAATGAAGGCAAACAGCAGAGCCAAGTATTCATGCAGCACTCAGCTCATGACGCTAGAGACCAGCTCCGAATTCAGCGTATCGAAGCATTAAACAGTCTCGTCATCAACTATTTTGATCACACCGCAATCAGGCTCATTACAAGAGATTGAATCTGTATAAGCCGCCGTTTCCATAACCTAACTAGCGATCAGGGTCCAGTTTCAGGCAGCTTAACACCCTGTGCCGCACGGCCTGCGCCACGGCAGCATCTTCGACCAGCACGCGGCTGCGGGCCGGGATCATGGCATCCAGCCTGCTTTGCCAGGCTGGCATGGAGGACGCGAAGCAACGTTCCAGCAGTTGCAGCATGGCGTCGACCGCCGTGGAAGCGCCGGGCGATGCGCCCAGCAGTGCCGCCAGGCTGCCGTCACTGGAGGTGACCAGTTCAGTACCAAATTCCAGCTTGCCACCTTTGTCGTCGCAGTGCTTGATGATCTGCACGCGCTGTCCGGCTTTCATGAGGGTCCAGTCTGCGGCATCGGCCTGCGGGTAGAACTGGCGCAGGGTGGCCACCCTGGTCTTCTGGCGCTGGAACACTTCCGAAACCAGGTAGCGTGTCAGGTCCATATTGTCCTTGCCGGCCACCACCATCTGTTTGAGATTGCTGCGTTTGACCGAGCCTGGCAGGTCCAGCATGGAGCCCTGCTTGAGGAAGCGCGTGGTGAAGCCCGCATAGGGGCCGAACAACAAGGCAGGTTCACCATTGATGATGCGCGTATCCAGATGCGGCACCGACATGGGTGGCGCGCCAACAGCGGCTTTGCCATACACCTTGGCCTGATGCTGGCGCACCACGTCCGGGTTGGTGCACACCAGCCACTGCCCGCTGACCGGGAAGCCGCCATAGCCACGGCTTTCCGGGATGGCCGACTTCTGCAGCAAGGGCAAGGCTCCGCCGCCTGCGCCTAGGAACACAAAACGACTGTTCACCACACGGCGCGTCTTTTTGCTGTTGCCAGTGCCGCGCGGCTGCAGCGTGACCTGCCAACCGTCATTGTTGCGCGTGAGCTTGCTCACCACCTGGCCGGTACGCAACTCGAAACCGGCTTGCGTTTGCAGCGCGGCCACCATCTGGCGCGTCAATGAGCCGAAATCCACATCGCTACCATACGGGATGCGCGTCGCCGCTACCGCTTGCGCAGGATCGCGCCCCTGCATCACCAGCGGCATCCACTGCCGGATCACGGCCGGGTCTTCGCTGTATTGCATGTCCTTGAACAGATGGTGCTGGCTGAGCACGGCGTGGCGCTGGCGCAGGAAGGCGACATCGGCCTCCCCCCACACAAAACTGTCATGCGGCGTGGCATTGATGAAGCTGTCGGGCGACCCCAGCCAGCCCTGTTCTACCAGCGCAGACCAGAATTGCAGCGAAACTTCGAATGCGGCATTGATATTGAGGGCGCGCTGGATCTGGATACGGCCATCGGCGGCCTGTGGGGTGTAGTTCAACTCGCAGTAGCCGGCGTGGCCGGTACCGGCATTGTTCCAGCCGTCGGTACTTTCATGGGCAACCGCGTCCAGCCGCTCCACCATCAGCACCTTGAGTGTGGGGTCCAGTTGCATCAGCATGGTGCCCAGCGTGGCACTCATGATGCCGCCGCCTACCAGCAGGATGTCCACATTGGTCTGTGTCATGTAGTTTTCAGACATGCGATGTATGAGATGAATCCATCAGAACGTTGCGCAAACAGCAGTTAACAATCAACACCAGGCGGCATGATATGCAAGCCCATCGTCTGTGTAAAATGATTTGCCGGTTTATCACTGCACAAATGAAGGCTATTTCGGGCACCGCCTGCGGCCAGCAAGGCGTGCGGCCGCTTCCGCCGTCATCATGCAAACCTCGATTTTACCGCCTGGTTTTCATACTCAAGCTTATAACATAGCCTAATTCCATGGTCTATTGTTTTATATCTTATATAAGACATAAGATATTGATTGACACTCATGAACAGCAGCCGATAGAATCGGTTTGCATAAAGATCGGTATTGCCAAACGATAGACACCCTATCAGCATGTGAATATGGCAACCTCATGGTGCCTGCCTATACAACATCGCTGACAATACAAGGCCATCTGGATGAATAACTACGCACGACCACGACGCTCCATGCTGTATGTACCGGGCTGCAACCTGCGCTATCTGAACAAGGCGCGCTCGCTGCGCGTGGATTCGGTCATTCTTGATCTGGGTGACCCTATCCTGGTGGAGGCCAAGGTGCAGTCGCGCCTCAACGTGGTCGAGGCAGTCAAGCAAGGTGGCTATGGCCCACGCGAAGTGGTGGTGCGCGTCAACGACTTCGACTCCCCCTGGGGTCAGGACGACATCAAGGCAGTGGCCAATATAGGCGCGGACGCCATCCTGTTCCCCAATGTGGAAACGCGTGAAGATGTGCTGAATGCCATCGATGCACTGAATGCGGCGGGCAACACCACCACGCCCATCATGGTGATGATAGAAAGCCCGCTAGCCGTGCTGAACGCCAAGGAGATCGCCAGCGCCTCGGACCGCATCGCCTGCATGGTGATCGCCACCTCGGACCTGATGTCGCAACTGCGTGCCCGCAAGACCCATGAGCGCATCGCGCTGGTCACCAGCCTGTCGCTGGTGATCCTCGCGGCACGCGCTTACGGCCGCGCCGTGGTGGATGGCATCACCAATGACCTCAACGACATGCAGACCTTTGAATATTCCTGCCGCCTGGGCCGCGACCTCGGTTTTGATGGCAAAACGCTGGTACACCCCTCACAACTGGATTACAGCAACGACGCTTACACGCCGCGCCCGACCGAGATCAAGCATGCCCAGACCATCATCGAAGCGCTGGCCCAGGCCAATGCGGCCGGGCGTGGCACCGTCGTCGTGGATGGCAAACTGGTCGAACACCACCATGTGGCCGCAGCCCAGCAACTGCTGGAGCTGAGTGCCACCATCACCACCCTGGAGGAAGGCTATGACTAAGCCCACGCCACGTCCGGCCGGCAATTTCTTCGAGGATTTCTGGCTGGGCCAGCATATCGAGCATGCCACGCCGCGCACCATCACCGATGGTGAGTGCGCGCTGTATATCGCGCTCACCGGGGCAAGGCAACCCGTGCATTGTGCAACGCCGGTAGCGCAGGACCTGGGCTACCCGAGCAAGCCCGTGGACGACCTGCTGGCCTTCCACATCGCCTTTGCCAAGACCGTGCCGGATATCTCCGTCAATGCAGTCGCCAACCTAGGCTATGCGGATGTGCGTTTCCTGCGCCCGGTGTATGTGGGTGACACGCTTAGCACCGCCTCCACCGTGATCGGCCTCAAGCAGAATTCCAACGGTAGATCCGGCGTGGTGTATGTGCGCTCGGAAAGCCGCAATCAGCATAGCGAAGTGGTGCTGAGCTGGGTGCGCTGGGTGATGGTGCACAAGCACGATCTGCAGGCGCCTGCTCCCGAAACCGTGATCCCGACACTGCCCGAAGTGGTGGTGCGTGCCAACCTGGCCGTGCCGCGTTTTCTGCGCGCAGCGCAACTGGATGCACAGGTCACCGGCAGTGCTCGGCTGTGGAACGATTATCTGGTTGGCGAGCGCATCGCCCATCCGGCGGGCATGACCGTGGAGGAGGCAGACCACACGCTAGCCACCAAGCTCTACCAGAACAATGCCCGTCTGCATTTCGATGCGCTGATGATGCAGGATTCCCCGTTCAAGCGCCGCCTGATGTATGGCGGCCATGTGATCTCGGTATGCCGTGCGCTGAGTTACGACGGCCTGGAAAACGTGATCTCCATCGCCGCTATCAATGCCGGCACGCACAGCAACCCGAGCTTTGGTGGCGACACCTTCTACGCCGTCACCGAGGTGCTGGAAAAATGGGAGCTGCCTGGCCATCACGACCTGGGCGCCCTGCGCCTGCGCCTGATCGGGCTGCGCAACCTGCCTGCCGATCAGTTCGACAGCCTGCGTGTTGAGCAGAACGGCAAGTCCGGCTACCACCCGCAAGTCGTGCTCGACCTCGATTACACCGTTTTGATGCCAAGAAGATAGGAACCCAGATGGCCACCCATCCACAAGATGCCCTGTTCGTCGGTGAACAACCGTTCCCCGTGATCCCGTCCTGCGAGCATTTCGCCGGCAGCGAAAAACTCATTCTAAAAGCCCTGCAACTGCAGGACAGCCTGGGGCCCATCTTCGATATCACCTGTGACTGTGAAGACGGTGCAGCCGCGGGCCAAGAGCGCGAACACGCCGAGATGATCGTTCGCGTGCTCACTTCGGCCGCCAACAAGCACCACATGGCCGGCGCGCGTATCCACGATTACACCCACCCGGCCTGGAAGCAGGACATCGACATTCTGGTGGGCGGTGCTGGCGCACAACTGGCTTACCTGACCATCCCCAAATGCACACGTGCCGCCCAGGCCGCAGAGATGATCGCCTACATCCAGAAGGTGGCGGCCCAGCACGGCATCAAGCGCCAGATCCCGGTACATGTGCTGGTGGAGACGCACGGTGCGCTGCATGAAGTGCACGAGATCGCCGCCCTGCCCTGGCTGCAGGTACTGGACTTTGGTCTGATGGATTTCGTCAGTGGCCACCACGGTGCCATCCCGGCTGCGGCCATGCGCAGCCCGGGCCAATTCGAACACCGTCTGCTGGCGCGCGCCAAGGCCGAAGTGGTGGCCGCCGCACTGGCGCACGGTGTGGTGCCTGCACACAACGTCACGCTGGACCTCAAGAACGTAGAGACCACCTTCAGTGACGCCAGCCGTGCCCGTAATGAATTCGGCTTCCTGCGCATGTGGAGCATCTACCCGACCCAGATCCAGGCCATCGTCGACGCCATGAAGCCGGATTACAGCGAGGTGGAAGACGCCGCCAACATCCTGCTCACCGCACAAGCCGTGGAATGGGGGCCTATCCAGTACGCAGGCGAGCTGCACGACCGCGCCACCTACCGCTATTTCTGGGAAGTGCTGCAAAAAGCCAGGCTGACCAAGGTTGATATCCCGGCCAACGCAGTCGCTGCTTTTTTTAGTTAAGGACCCGTCATGACCCAACTCCATTCCGCAGGCGCACGCTTCCGGGCTGCGCTGGCGGCCGAAAAGCCGCTGCAGATCATAGGCGCCATCAATGCCTACCATGCACGCCTTGCCACGCAGAGCGGCTTCAAGGCCATCTACCTGTCCGGGGGGGGTGTCGCGGCCGGCTCGCTGGGCCTGCCTGACCTGGGTATCTCCACGCTGGAAGACGTGCTCATCGACGTGCGCCGCATCACCGACAATGTCGACACGCCGCTGCTGGTCGATATCGATACCGGTTTTGGCGGCGCGTTCAACATCGCACGCAGCATCAAGGCGGTGATCAAGGCGGGCGCTGCGGCGGTGCATATCGAGGACCAGGTGCAAGCCAAGCGCTGCGGCCATCGCCCCAACAAGGCTATCGTCACGCAAGCCGAGATGGTGGACCGCATCAAGGCGGCCGTGGACGCCAGGACAGACCCGGATTTCGTCATCATGGCACGCACCGATGCATTGGCCGTGGAAGGTCTGCAATCCGCCATCGACCGCGCCTCAGCCTGTGTGGAAGCCGGTGCCGACATGATCTTCCCGGAAGCCATCACCAGCCTGCAGATGTACAAGCAGTTCGCCCAGGCGGTGAAGGTGCCCATCCTGGCCAACATCACCGAGTTCGGTGCCACGCCGCTGTTCACCGTGAACGAACTGGCCAGCGTGGACGTGAGCATGGTGCTGTACCCGCTGTCAGCATTCCGTGCCATGAACCAGGCCGCGCTGCAGGTATACCGCAACGTGCGCAGGGACGGCACGCAAAAGAATGTGGTGGAGCTGATGCAGACGCGTGCCGATCTGTACAAGTATCTGGATTACCACGCTTTCGAAGAAAAGCTGGACCAGCTGTTCGCGCAACAGGACAACAGCTGATAAGCGCAGCAGCTGATAAGCGCAGCAGCTGATAACCGAATGAGGAGCCGCACATGAACACCGTGTCCAATGCAGGAATAGAACCCAGGAAAAAGAAAGGCGTCGCGCTGGCTGGCGTGGCTGCAGGCACCACGGCCATCTGCACCGTGGGCCATAGCGGCAATGACCTGCACTACCGTGGTTATGACATCCTGGAGCTGGCCAACCATGCCACCTTCGAGGAAGTGGCTTACCTGCTGATGCACGGTGAACTGCCTACCCAGCCACAATTGACGGCCTACCACGCCCGATTAAAGACCCTGCGTGGCCTGCCCGATGCTCTCAAGACCGTGCTGGAACAGATCCCCGCCAGCGCTCACCCCATGGACGTGATGCGCACCGGCTGCTCCATGCTGGGCACGCTGCAACCGGAAGCGGCAGACCGCAACATCCAGGCGGCGCGTGACCTGGGCGACCGCTTGATCGCCTGCTTCGGCTCCATCCTGGTGTACTGGTACCAGTACAGCCACCATGGCAAGCGCATCGACGTGGAAACCGACGACGACTCCATCGCTGCGCATTTTCTGCACATGCTGCATGGCAAGAAGCCGTCCGAGTTGCACATCCGCGCCATGAACACCTCGCTGGTGCTGTACGCCGAGCATGAGTTCAATGCCTCCACCTTCACCGCGCGCGTGGTGGCCGGCACCTTGTCCGATATGTATTCCTGCATCACCGGCGCCATCGGGGCCCTGCGCGGCCCCAAGCATGGCGGCGCCAACGAAGCCGCCATGGAGATCATCGAACGCTACAAGACGCCAGATGAAGCGGAAGCGGACATCGTGCGCCGCATCGCCAGCAAGGAGATCATCATCGGCTTCGGTCACCCGGTGTACACCATTGCCGACCCGCGCAACGTGGCCATCAAGGAAGTCTCGCGTGCCCTGTGTCAGGATGCTGGCGACATGACCCTGTTCGATATCTCGGACCGACTGGAGACCGTGATGTGGCGCGAGAAGAAGATGTTCCCCAACCTGGATTGGTACAGCGCCTCCAGCTACCACATGATGGGCATCCCCACCGGCATGTTCACACCCATCTTCGTGATCAGCCGCACCACCGGCTGGGTGGCGCACGTGATCGAGCAGCGCATCGACAACAAGATCATCCGCCCCAACGCCGAATACACAGGCCCGGAAGAACGCCCTTATGTACCGATAGAACAACGTAGTTAAAGTGCAGCAAGCACCCCTCGTCTGCACTTTAGCCATTTGGGCAGACGAGGTCAGTGCCTTTAGAACCCGTCATACCAGCGCAAGCTGGTATCCAGAACGATCAAAAACTGGATTCCGGCTTTCGCCGGAATGACGATCAAGTTTTATTTATTTTTCGAGAGCCACCATGTCAGCCCATATTTCCAATATACGCCCCGAGCCCGATCAGGTACTGGTCGATATCGCCAACTACGTGCATGACTACGTCATCAACAGTTTTGAGGCCTACGACACCGCACGCAATTGCCTGATGGACACGCTGGGCTGCGGGCTGGAAGCGCTGGAATACCCGGCCTGCACCAAGCTGCTCGGCCCCATCGTGCCCGGCACTACCGTCCCGAACGGCAGCAAGGTACCGGGCACCTCTTATCAACTGGACCCGGTGCTGGGCGCGTTCAATATCGGCGCGATGATACGCTGGCTGGATTTCAACGATACCTGGCTGGCCGCCGAATGGGGCCATCCTTCCGACAATCTGGGCGGCATCCTGGCCACTGCTGACTGGCTGTCGCGCACCCGCGTCGCCGAAGGCAAAGCCCCCTTGACCATGCGCGATGTACTCACTGCCATGATCAAGGCCCACGAGATCCAGGGCGTGCTGGCGCTGGAAAACAGCTTCAACCGCGTCGGGCTGGATCATGTGGTGCTAGTCAAGATCGCCTCCACAGCGGTCGTGGCCGGCATGCTGGGCGCCAGCAAATCGCAGATCATCGACGCGGTGTCCAACGCTTGGGTGGATGGGCAAAGCCTGCGCACCTACCGCCACAGCCCCAACACCGGCTCGCGCAAATCCTGGGCGGCCGGGGATGCCACCAGCCGTGCCGTACGCCTGGCACTGATGGTCATGAAAGGCGAGATGGGCTACCCCTCCGCACTCACCGCCAAGACCTGGGGCTTCTATGACGTGCTGTTCAAGGGCAAGCCGTTCACGTTCCAGCGTCCGTATGGCGCGTATGTGATGGAGCATGTGCTATTCAAGATCTCCTTCCCGGCCGAGTTCCATGCGCAGACCGCGGTAGAATGCGCCATGCAGCTCTACCCCAAGGTGAACAGCCGCATCGACAGCCTGGACAAGATCGCGCAGATCGACAGGATCGTGTTGACCACGCATGAATCCGCGATCCGCATCATCGACAAGACCGGCCCGCTCAACAACCCGGCAGACCGTGACCATTGCATCCAGTACATGACCGCCATCGGCCTGCTCAAGGGCTCGCTGACCGCTGCCGACTACGAGGACGCTGTCGCTGCCGATCCGCGTGTGGATGCACTGCGCGCCAAGATGGTGTGTGTGGAAAAAGCCGAATACAGCCGCGATTATCACGACCCGGAAAAGCGCTCCATCGCCAACGCCGTGCAGATCTTCTTCAAGGATGGCACCAGCTCGGACAACATCGCGGTGGAATACCCGATCGGGCACCGCCGCCGACGTGCTGAGGGCATCCCCGAGCTGGTCAAGAAATTCCAGGTCAATCTGGCACGCCGTTTTGACGCGGCACAACAAGCCCGCATCCTAGCCTTGTGCAGTGACCAGCAACAACTGGAGAGCACGCCAGTGCATCAGTTCGTGGATCTGTTTGTGACGGCCTGATCTCGCTTATCTCTACAAGCGTATCCATAAAAGGGGCTGCACTAGAAAACTGTAAATAGTGCAGCCCTTTATGTTTGCGCGGTGCGGATATCGACGTTTTAACGCACGCCGCATTCACTGGGCCAGCGCCACTTCAAGGCTGTATGCTCTCGATCAAGGCGATCTGGCGCGGCAGACAAACTGTGCGCAGATCGTAATGCGCCTGGGCAAATTTCCGCGCAGCCTGGCCCATGCGCTGGCGCCGCGCCGGATCAGCCAGCAAAGCCGCGATATTAGCGGCCAGCGCCGCGCTATCAAAGAAATCCACCAGTACGCCATTGTCGTCCTGCCGCAGGACTTCACGTAGCGGTGCGGTGTCACTTGCCACGATGCTGCATCCTGCGCTCATAGCCTCCAGCAGACTCCAGCTCAGCACGAACGGGTAGGTGAGGTACACATGCACCGATGAAAGCTGTAGCAGCGCGATGAAGTCGTCATAGGGCAACTTGCCCAGAAAATGGATCCTAGACAGCGCCTGTTGATCCAGCTGCGGCCTGATCTCGTTAAAGAAAATATCACGCCAGCGCTGACCTTCGGGAGGTTTGGCACCGTAACCGACCTCGTCCCCGCCCACGATCAGCACGCGCGCCTGTGGACGCGCCTTGAGCAGTGCGGGCAAGGCGCGCATGAACACGTGGTAACCGCGATAGGGTTCCAGATTACGGTTCACAAAAGTCACCACTTCGCTTTGAGCGTTGAGGTGGATCATTTCGTCACGGATAGAACTGCGTATCGACATGCTGACCGCCGCATTGGGCGCGATCTTTTGTGTGTCGATGCCGTCATGGATCACGCTGATCTTGTGGCGGAATTGCGGTGGATGCGAATCGGCCTGCCAGTGGGTAGGCGAGATGGCCAGATCCGCCTGTGTGAGATTGAGATCATTATTGATGTTCTTGATCATCATGCGCGCATCGAGCGTGCGGTCTTCCAGCGAGAATTCCGGGTCGAAATTCACATCGCCACCCTGAGCGCGGTAATAGAACTCGCTATACACCATCAGTTTTGCGGCTGGCCACACCTGCTTGAGGAACAGGCTTTCGCCCCAGCCCGGATGCGCGATGATGAGGTCGGGCGCATAGCCCTGGTCTTTCATGGCATAGGCCGCCTTGCTGCATGCCTCGGCACGGATCAGCTTGGTCTCAAGATCGACCAGCCAGGGGTGGATCTCTGCCGAACTGCCCCGCTCCGGCTGATAGCGCTGGATAACAACACCCTGCCATAGCGGCGTGCTTATGTCGCGCATGGTGAGGGCGTGTACCTGATGGCCACGCGCAGCGAGCGCAGGTGCCAGATGCTTGAACTGGCCAGGGAAATTCTGATGTATGAATAAAATACGCATGTGCTCTTTCTGACCATCCAGCCTCAACGAACTGGCACTATGCCAACGCTACAGGCAGACCGCTCTGCCTCCATCAAAACCAAGCCCCAAGTAGAATCAAACACCAAGTAAAATCAAACACTAAGCAAAGTCAGGCTACAGACTACGCAACTGCTCCAGCGCCTGTTCCAGTCTGGAAACCGCATAGACCTGCATGCCGCTGATGGCCTGCTTGGGCGCATTGCCCTTGGGCACGATGGCATGCGTGAAGCCCAGCTTGGCCGCTTCTTTCAACCGTTCCTGTCCACGCTGTACCGGACGCACTTCACCGGCCAGGCCGACTTCGCCGAACACCACCAGCTTGTTGGGGATAGGCTTGTTCTTGAGGGACGAGACGATAGCGAGCAGCACAGCCAGGTCCACCGCTGGCTCGCCGATGCGCACACCGCCCACGGCATTGACGAACACGTCCTGATCGAAACAGGCTACACCGGCGTGGCGGTGCAACACGGCCAGCAGCATAGCCAGGCGGTTCTGCTCCAGGCCCACGCACAGCCGCTTGGGGTTGGGCGCATGCGCTTCATCGACCAGTGCCTGCACTTCCACCAGTAAAGGACGTGTACCCTCCTGCGTCACGGTGATGCAGGAACCCGCCACCTGTTCTGCATGATGCGAGAGGAATAGCGCCGACGGATTACTGACCTCGCGCAGGCCTTTTTCGGTCATGGCGAACACGCCCAACTCGTTGACGGCGCCAAAGCGGTTCTTGAACGCGCGCACCAGACGGAAACTGGAATTCGGATCGCCCTCGAAATACAGCACGGTATCGACGATGTGCTCCAGCACGCGTGGCCCGGCGAGTGCACCTTCTTTGGTGACATGACCGACCAGAATGACGGTGATGCCAAGCTGTTTGGCGAGGCGTGTCAGTTGCGCCGAGCATTCACGCACTTGCGCCACCGAGCCCGGTGCGGATTGCAGCGCTTCGGAATACATGGTCTGGATAGAGTCGATGACCGCCACATCCGGCTTGTGCGTTTGCAGCGTGGCGAGGATCTTTTCCAGCTGGATCTCGGCCAGCAGCTGGATCGGGCTGGCGTCCAGCCCGAGGCGACGCGCACGCATGGCGATCTGCTGGGCGGACTCTTCGCCACTGACATAGATGGCCGACTGGCGATCGCCGATATGGCACAACGTCTGCAGCAGCAAGGTGGATTTGCCTATGCCGGGATCACCACCGATCAGCACCACGCCGCCCGGCACCAGGCCGCCGCCCAGCACCCGGTCGAATTCGGCGATGCCGGTGGGCTGACGCGGCGTTTCAGCCGCTTCCACTTCCGCCAGCTTCTGCAAGCCCGCCGTCTGTGACAGCGCGGCATAACGGTTCTGGCCAGTGGAGACCGGCTCGGCGATGGTTTCCACCAGCGTATTCCATGCCGCACAGCCTGGGCACTGGCCCTGCCACTTGGGTGCCTGGGCACCACATTCGGTACAGCTGTAGACGGTTTTAGCTTTGGCCATCACCCCACCACCTTGACGTGCACACGTGCTGCCAATGCACACAATAATTCGTAACCGACCGTGCCGCTGGCCTCGGCCACGGCATCCACAGGCACCTGCGCGCCCCACAGCTCGACCGGGCTGCCGATATCGGCTTGCGGAATATCGGTGATGTCCGCGAACAGCATGTCCATGGACACCCGTCCCACAGTGCGTGTCAGCGTGCCTGAGACGGCGATGGGCGTACCATTCGGAGCATGGCGCGGGTAACCATCGGCATAGCCGCAAGCGACGATGCCGATACGCGTTGTGCGTGTGGCGGTGAAGCGCTGGCCATAGCCCACACTATCCCCAGGCTGCAGAGTCTGTACGGCGATGAGCTCGCTGTGCAACTGCATCACCGCCTGCAAGGCGAAACTGGTTGCAGGCGTGCCCGTGACCGGGCTGGCGCCATACAGCATGATGCCGGGGCGAACCCAGTCTGCATGGGTATGCGGAAAACGTAGCAAAGCGGCCGAGTTGGCCAGCGAGCGGGCATGCGTCAGCTGGCTGGTGTGTTGCTGGAATAGCGTCCAGGCCGGCTCCACGCCCTGGTCATCGTCTGCGGTAGCGAAGTGGGTCATCAGCGTGATGCCGCCGACTGCGTGGCAAGCCTGCAGCCGCGCCACCGCATCGGCAAAGCGCGCAGGCGGAAAGCCCAGCCGGTTCATGCCGGTGTTCATTTTAATAAACACCGACACCGGTGCAGGCAGGCTGGCCTGTTCCAGCATCTGCAGTTGCTGCTCGTTGTGTACCACCACACTGATGTGCTGGCTGGCGGCTTGCTGCAACTCGTCGGCAAGGAACACGCCTTCCAGCAGCAACAGCGTCTGGCTGTAACCAGCAGCTCGCAACATCAATGCTTCGTTAAGGCCAAGCACGGCAAAGCCGTCGGCAGCTGCCAGGCCGCGTGCCACATTGAGCAGGCCATGACCATAACCATTGGCTTTGACCACTGCCATGATGCGCGACTGCGGCGCGGCGCGGCGGGCGACGGCGAGGTTGTGACGCAAGGCGTCGAGGTGGATGCTACAGACGAGCGGGCGCATGGTCCGCCTTAGTAACTGTCATGCATATTGGAGTTGCCAGCAAAATTCTCGAAGCGCGTGTGTTCGCCCAGGAAGGTCAGGCGTACGCGGCCGATCGGGCCGTTACGCTGCTTGGCGATGATGATCTCGGCCGTGCCTTTGTCCTGCGAATCGGCGTTGTAGACTTCGTCGCGGTAGATGAACAGGATCAAGTCGGCATCCTGCTCGATGGCGCCGGATTCACGCAGATCCGACATCACCGGGCGCTTGTCCGGGCGTTGCTCCACACTGCGGTTCAGCTGTGACAAAGCCACTACCGGCACATCCAGCTCCTTGGCCAGCGATTTCAGCGAGCGCGAGATCTCGGAAATCTCGGTGGCGCGGTTCTCGCCCTGTCGGCCGGAAGGCGCCGACATCAGCTGCAGGTAATCGACCACGATAAGCCCCAGCTTGCCGCACTGGCGATGCAACCGGCGCGCACGCGCACGCACGTCGAAAGAGCTCAGGCCGGCACCTTCATCGATGAAGATGGGCGCATCGTTGAGCTTGCCCAGTGCAGTGGTCAACCGCACCCAGTCCTCGTCTTCGAGGTTGCCGTTACGCATGCGGTGCTGATCCAGGCGCCCTACCGAGCCTATCATCCGGGTGGCCAACTGGGTCGCGCCCATTTCCATGGAGAACACGGCCACCGGCAGCTTGGTATCCAGCGCGATGTTCTCGGCGATGTTGAGCGAGAACGCCGTTTTACCCATGGACGGACGCCCCGCCACGATGATGAGGTCGCCAGGCTGGAAGCCGGAAGTGCGTTCATCCAGATCAGTGAAGCCGGTCGGCACACCGGTGACATCGCCCTGATTCTCACGCTGATACAGATAGTCGATACGGTCGGCCACCTGCGGTAACAGCACCTTGATGTCCACAAAGCCCTCGCTGCTGCGCTTGCCACCTTCAGCGATCTGGAAGATCTTGGCTTCGGCTTCGTCCAGCAACTGCTGCGCATCGCGCCCTTGCGGACGGTAGGCACTTTCGGCGATGCTGGAACCGACTTCCACCAGCTTGCGCATGACCGCGCGCTCACGCACGATCTCGGCATAACGGCGGATGTTGGCGGCGGTGGGCGTGTTCTGCGCCAGCGCACCCAGATAGGCGATGCCGCCCACACTGGATAGCTCGGCACTGTTCTCCAGTGACTCGGCCACTGTGACGATATCGGCGGGCCGGTTCAGCTCGATGAGCTTGCTGATGTGCGTGTAGATCAGGCGGTGATCGTGACGGTAGAAATCCGCAGAACCCAGGATATCCGCGATGCGGTCCAGCGCCTCATTCTCGAGCAGCAGGCCGCCCAGCACGGATTGTTCAGCCTCTACCGAATGGGGCGGGAGTTTTAGTTGGTCCAGGGTATCGTCAGCCATGCGGCATTATAGCAATGCTGGCTGGCGATAAATAAAAAACGCAGGCACGCCCGCTGGCACAGGCGCGCATCATCGGGCACAAACCGTCAGGCTCCACCAGCCGCTGTATCACCAGTATTTCGGGTAATTCGCTTCGCGTATCAGGTTGTTGTAGATCAGCGCGACCACCACCAGCATGCAGGCCCCAATCAAGGTAGGTGCCAGCAGAAACCCCCAACCGGGCAACATCAGGAACACAATGACAGGGTTGGAGCCTGCGGGCGGGTGCACCGTACGCGTCCACATCATCAGCGCGATGGCTGTAGCGACGGCGATCGCCAGTGCCCACCAATGTGGCCCGAACAGTGTCAGGCACACCAGGCCGGTCAAGGTGCTGATCACGTGACCGAACACCACATGGCGCGGTTGCGAGAATGGCGAATCGGGAAAACCGAACAGCAACACACAGGAGGCACCGAACGAGCCCAAGATCAGCGGCGCATGTGCCCAATGCGCCAGCCCCGCGATCGCCGCAATGGCAAAGAAACCACCCAGCCAGGCCAGCAGCAGGGCCTTGGGGGCAGGTGCTGCAGCACGTGGTGCGCGGTCACCCTTCATTTTGTTCAGCCATTTGATCAACATCATGTTCTCCGTAGTTTGTATCGTTGGGTATCGTTTGGTCTAGTCTGGATCTCGCCCGCCATTCACAGCAGACTTTTTTCAAGCTGCCGGCACAGCACATGCACCGCCTCATACATGCGCATACCCGGCCCGAACACTTCGATCACGCCCAGTGTTTTGAGGTATTGTGCATGTGAAGGCGGGATCACACCACCTGCGATCACCGGCACCGCCAAGCCGCGTTCCGTCAAGCCAGTCAGCAAGGCAGGAATGAACTGCATATGGCTGCCCGCCAGGCTGGAAACGCCGATCACATCCGGCAGTGTCTGTGCAGTATGTGCAACGACTGCCACTGGTGACTGGAACAGCGGACTCAACTCGACATCGAAGCCGGCATCGGCCAGCGCCCCTGCCAGCAGCTTGGCACCCCGGTCGTGACCATCCTGGCCCAGCTTGACGATAAGGACACGCGGAGCACGTCGCCAGGTTCTGCGCAGTGCGTCCACACGGAAACAGGCGCGTTGCCATTCAGCATCTTCCTGCATGGCAGCACCGAACACAGGCTGTGCCGGTTCCGGCTGCACGCTGTGATAAGGCCATACGGCAGCCAGCGCTGCCGTGCACTCGCCCACCGTTGCACGTGCGCGTATCGCCAGCATTGTCGCTTCGAGCAGATTCATATCGCTGTGCCGCGCTGCGGCTTCCAGCCTGCGCAGTGCACGACGCACGGCCAGTTCGTCACGCTGCTGTTTGAGGCTACGCAGACTCTCCTGCTGCCCGGCCAGGATACGCTGATGATCCAGTTGCAGACTTTGTTCCAGCGAAGCTGGCTGCACCTCTCTATTCAGAGGAATTGGATGCACTGGTCCATTCAGCGCAGATGCATGCGTTGGTGTTTCTGTTGCAGTGACGTGTACATGCTTGTTCAGGCCCACGATGGCTTTAGCGCCCAGCTCGATCTGCGCTTGCGTTGCTGCTGCGGCTGAGCGTAACTGACGCTCGGCCCAGCCGTTCTCGATCGCGGCCACCATGCCACCCTGTGCTGCTATCTGCTGCAGGATAAGCCGGACCCGCGTGACGATGTCCGCGGTCATCGATTCCATCATGTAAGACCCCGCCCAGGGGTCGATCACATCACAGACGCCGGTTTCCAGTTGCAGGATGAGCTGGGTGTTTCTGGCCAGACACGATGACGTCTCGGTGGGCAATGACAGCGCCTCGTCATAGGCATTGGTATGCAGTGATTGCGTGCCACCGAACACGGCGGCCAGCGCTTGCAAGGTGGTGCGTACGATGTTGTTCTGAGTGTCCTGCGCGGTCAGCGACCAGCCGGAGGTCTGGCAATGCATGCGCAACGCCCTGGCCTTGTTGGTGCTTGCGCCCAGTGATTCCGCGATCTCGCACCACAGCACGCGCGCCGCGCGCAGCTTGGCGATCTCCTGATAGAAATCCGAACCTACCCCGAAAAAGAAGCTGAGCTGTGCGCACACCTGATCAATCGCCATGCCCCTTTGCTGCAGCAGCTCGGCATAGGTACGTGCATTGGCCAGCGTCAAGGCCAGCGCCAGCACCGGATCGGCACCGCCTTCCTGGAAGTGATAGCCGGACACCGACATGGCATTGAAGCGTGGTACCTTTTGCGCCAGGAACTCCACCACGTCGGCCGCTATCCTCAATGATGGCGCAGGCGCAAAGATGTAGGTGTTGCGGACGATGAATTCCTTGAGGATATCGTTCTGTATGGTGCCGGACAGCGCCTCCGCCGGCACACCGGCCTCCTCGGCGGCCACGATGAACGCGGCCAGCACCGGCAGCACAGCGCCATTCATGGTCATGGACACCGACACCTGGTCGAGCGGGATGTTAGCCAGCAGGCGCTTCATGTCTTCCACGCTGTCGATGGCAACGCCTGCCATGCCCACATCCGCCCCGGCCATAGCATGGTCGGAGTCGTAGCCACGGTGTGTAGGCAGATCGAATGCGATGGACAAACCCTGAGCTCCACTGGCCAACGCATTGCGATACATGCGGTTGCTGTCATCTGCACTGGCCATGCCCGCATACTGGCGTATGGTCCACGGCCGCTCGGTATACATGCTGGCATACGGCCCGCGCAGGAACGGCGCCGCACCGGGCAGGCTGTAAAGGTGTGGCAGACCTGCAATATCCTCCTGCGTATAAAGCGCTTTTGGCCTGCTGGCCATTGATTCAAATAGCCTGCGCTCTGGCGTCTTGCTTAGCTGCATATCTGGCATCGATACGGCCTGCGCAGTCGTATCAGGCCTTGATTTTAAACGGTGGTCCATCGCCAGCTCCCAGCGCATGATGTTTAGATTGAATAGCGTTTATGCGTGAACACATCGGCCAGTTTCCTACCACCTTCACTTTGCACTTCGCACCAGGTACGCATGCCATCCGCTGCCATGTGCAGATCGCATAGCTGCACGACCAAACGGTCGCCCACATTGAGGTTGCTGTAGAAATACATCTCGCGCTCGACCAGATGCGTCATGCGGCCGAACCACTGCCATTCAGCGCGTTCGACAAAGGCCTGGAAATTGGCGAAATAGAGGAAATTGGCGCCATTGAAATCAATATCCGGGCATGGCAGGAACGACATCTGTTTGAGATTACGGCGCTCCACGCGACTGAAGCCCATGCACTCGCTCCACACGCCTTTGCGCATGCGCATGGAGGTTTCCATCAACTCTTCCGCCTCTGGCGTAGACTGAATATTGGGCGCAGCACTGAAACTGGCACGCATCACCGACTGGTTATTGTCGGCCTCGCGCCTGAATACCAAGGTGGATAACATCTCGACCTGCCAGCGGGCGGCCTCTGCCAAGGTCCCGGCCTCCTCGTTAGGCTGCAAGGCGTGAGCACTGAAATGCCGGGCCTGCGCCACCTGCATCAGCGCGCTCCTGACCACAAACGACTGGTTCTCGCGTATGGCAGGGGAATAAGCGCGCACACGCACGGCAATGAAAGCGGCGTAAGCCTTGCGGCCCTCGTCATCGATGAACTCAGGCGTGGCTTTGCCTAACTTGTCCGCCAGCCCGGTCCAGTGCAGATGGCCGCACTCCTTGAGCAGCCAGTTCTCCGACAGACCCTGGTAGCCCAGTTGCGGCATGCCGGCCAGATAGCAGGCGCTGGATGGCTGCACATCAGCCAGCCATGGTGCGTCATTGGCGCGCATAGCGACTCAGGCCGCCATCTCGCAGGCCACTTTGCTGACCTGCTGTTCACGGATGCGCTCGGCGATGAACTCCGCATCGCGCGCAATGCCCGAGAATCGCCCGGAACCCCAGGTGTGCAGCCAGGGCAAGCCCAGGAAATACAGACCGGCTTGACGCGTCACGCCACGCACATGGGCTGGATAGCCATGGCCATTGAACACGGGCAGATCCACCCAGGTGAAATCCGGTCGAAAACCTATGCACCAGATCACGCTGCTGATACCAGCCTGCTGCAGATCCAGCGCGGTACGCTCGGCATCAGGCTGCCACACCGGCTCATAACGCGCTTGCTGTGGAGCGTCTATTCCCTGCCTGGCGATGTACTGATCGATGCTATCGTTGATGCGGTTGTACACCGCATCCGCCTGATCCAGCTTTTCCTGCAGATTGGGCTCGAACTGCAACACGCCATCGCGCAGATCGGTCAAAAAGCCATACAGCTCCATGCCCTCATTGGCAAATTTTCGCAGGTCGATATCCCGTCCACCATCACGGCCGGTGACATAGTGATTGGTGTTGTCACGCACGCCCTCGCGCAAAGGGTGTTCCTGCACGGGCAAATCGTAGTAATGCATGTCGGCCAGCCAGTCGACCACGTCCTTGCCACGGTAGAAACGTGCACAGCGCGGCGCATCACCGACGGCCAGGTAGACCTTGCGCCCTTCAAGATGCAGGTCTTCCGCGATCTGCGCCCCGGATTGCCCCGAGCCCACCACCAGCACATTACCGGGAGGCAATGCACCCGGGTTGCGATACTGCTCTGAATGCAGCTGCAGCACCGTATCCGGCAGGCGTTCGGCCATGCGCGGAATGATGGGGATATGGTAGCCACCGGAAGCCACCACCACCTGGTCGGCATGATAGACCACCGCATCGGTTCTGACTTCGTAACCACCTTCTGCGCGTGTTTTTACGACACGCACGGCACTGTGTTCTTGGACCGGCGCGTTCACCGACTGAATGAAACCATCCAGGTAGGCGATGATCTCGTCCTTCTTCATGAAGCCGTGTGGATCATCCCCCTGATACGGGTAACCCGGCAGCGTGCACTGCCAGTTAGGCGTCACCAGGCAGAAGGTGTCCCAGCGCTGCGTGCGCCAGGTATGCGTCAGTGTGTTCTTCTCCAGCACCAGATGATCGATGCCTGCCACCTGCAGGTAATAACTCAATGACAGCCCGGCCTGCCCGCCGCCAATGATGATGACGCTGTGATGCCGGGTGGATGTGCTTGAATCGTATGTCGCCATGATATGTAACCTTTATTTAGAACGGACGCTGCTACAGGCCGCGTCTTGATGAAATTGTCAGTAAATGTCGTCCATGATGAGACGGGTGACGGTGACGCTGGCTTGCGCCTGACCGTCATACTTGAGCGCCGCCTGCTCCAGGACATCCAGCTGATCCTGTGCAGCCGAGCAGGCGTAACCATACTTGGCACGCACGCGTTCCGAAGCCTGTTGCAGACCAGTGCGCGCACGCTGCATGAACTCGGGTAGCAGGTAGGTCTGCCCCGCCTGCAAATGCTCCTTGATCACCTGCGACGGGGAATAACAGCGCGCTTCCGTGCCATCCGGCCAGACGATATGAAAATTGACGACGGGCATTACCACTCTCCTTGTAAACGATACGTTTCGACTGCAGCGCAGCACGGGCTTGAGTCCCGGTTGAATGCGCCAAAGCCTGCTGCGATGCTCATGGCAGGATGAACGTGCTGTGGTCGAAGTCCCACAACAGCGCCTGTTCTTCACCGCGATTCAAGGTGACCTGTGCGGTATCGTTGATATCCCCGATAGCGACACAGGCCAGATTGCGCGCGTGGAAACGCGCACATACCGCCGCTTCATGTTCAGGGCGCACCGCCAGCAGAAAGCCATAACTTGGGAATGCGCTGAGCCAGCGCAGCATGGGCACATCAGCTGGCGCAGGGATGTGATCCAGCGCGATGCTGGCCCCGACTTTGGAGCATTCCATCAGCATCAGCGCTGTGCCCAGCACGCCCGCCATGCTGATGTCCTTGGCCGCATCGCACAGCCCGGCTTCAGCCAGTGCCGGTAGCAATTCCAGATCGCTGCGCAGGCGTTGCGGCGTGGCTTTGGAGGTGGCGTTCCAGTACGGATACACGCCTTCGAACTTGCCACGCAGATCCACCGCCATCAGCAGCTTGTCACCGGGACGGGCGTTGAAGCTGGACAGCAGATGCGTGGCCTTGCCCAGGATGGCAACCGCCAACTGCCCCTGACTAGCACGTGTATTGGTGTGCCCGCCCACGATAGGCACGCCATAGACACGCGATGCAGCGGCCATGCCCTGCAGCAATTTCTCGGCATTGATATCACCATCGCTCCACAAGGCATCGACCACACCCAACGGCCTGCCTCCCATGGCGTAAATATCACTCACGTTGACCATGACCGCGCTGTAGCCCGCGAAATAAGGCATCTCGCGCACGAACTCGGCGATCATGCCTTCGATGGCGAACAGCAGATAGTCATCGCCACAGCGGATGGCCGCGCAATCATCACCGATCTGCACGGCTTGCTGCATGTCCTGCATGCCGCGCGGCAAGGATTTGCTCAGCGTGTTCAAGGTGCGCGCGATGTCCTGCTTGTGATGAAAATAGCGGCTGTTACGCAAGGCATTGACGATCTCTGTCAGCGTCATGTCGCACCTCGTGACTGGATGACGAATCC
Organism: Methylobacillus flagellatus; assembly: GCF_005502435.1. Taxonomy (GTDB): domain Bacteria; phylum Pseudomonadota; class Gammaproteobacteria; order Burkholderiales; family Methylophilaceae; genus Pseudomethylobacillus; species Pseudomethylobacillus flagellatus_A. The sequence goes on along the minus strand of NZ_SCOU01000002.1, from coordinate 508,595 downwards.
ACTCTTGGGCGTGACACAGGGCGGATAACGGTCAAGATCAGCCTGCATCTGATGATGCGAACGGCCTAGCAACACCTCTTCCGCTAGGATGCGCCAGTGCATGCGCCGAAACAGGGGGACATTCTGGCTTTGCACATGCGCAAGGAAGGTGTGGCATCCCAGCGCATGTGCACTGCTGACCGCCAGCCGGATCAGACTGGCCCCCAGCTTGCCTTGCTGGCGGAACTGCTTGTGCACGGCCAGACGCGAGCCGGACCAGACACCGGGCGCATCTTCGTGGATCCTGACCGTGCCGACCACCTGCTCCGGCATGCCCGCCTGGCATGACAATGCCACCAGCAATTGAGCACGCTCATCGATGGCGTCCCTATCATCTGCGATGAAGATGCCCTGCTCCTCACAGAACACATCACGGCGCAGACGATAAGCCTGCGCCTCCTCCCAGGGCAGGGTGGCCCACTTCACCAGATATTCCACCGGGATATACGCTGGCAAGGGCGTGCTGTAGAACGCGTGGTCGTGGTTGCTGTACGTGTCGTAGGCCAGCATGCTTGTGCTCTCCAGCATGATTAAACCTCGTATGCCGAGAGTGAAGAGCAGGCGCCGCATTTGCCACAACCCGCCTTGATGTCGGCAGAGCGCATGCCGGCCACGGCCAGCATGGCCGCCAGTGGCGCCAGTACACTGCGCATGAATTCGGGGCTGGGCGCTGGATGGTCTTCCAGTGGCGTGCCGCTGATCGGCACGAACGGCACCACAAAAGGATAAACACCGAGCGCGATCAACTTTCCAGACATGGTCAGGATATCGTCTACGCTGTCCCCCAGGCCCGCGAGAATGTAGGTATTCACCTGACCGCGACCGAACACGGCCACTGCGGCTTCGAAGGCTTCGAAATAACGTACCAGTGGCACAGTGGCCTTGCCTGGCATGATGCGCTCGCGCACTTCTTGCGTGACCGCTTCCAGATGCAGGCCCACCGAATCGATACCGGCTTCACGCATGCGCAGGAACCAGGCATCGTCATCAGGCGGCTCGCACTGCGCCTGTATGGGCAGATCTACCACCGCCTTGATCGCGGCAGCGCTGTCACACAGGATGCTGGCACCTCGATCTGGCGTGGGCGGCGTCCCGGTGGTCAGGATCATGTGCTTGACACCATCCAGGCGTACCGCGGCGGCGGCCACTTCAGCCAGTTGTTGTGGCGTTTTGTGGGCGATGGTACGGCCTGCTGCCAACGACTGGCCGATAGAGCAGAATTTGCAGGTCTTGCGACGACTCTCATAACGGATGCAGGTCTGCAGCACCGTGGTCGCCAGCACATCGGCGCTGTGCAGCGTTGCGATGCTGGAATAGGGGATACCGTCCGCCGTTTGCAGTGCATAGAAGCGTGGCTGCTCCGGAAAACGCAGGTTGGCGATGGGGATGGTGCCGCGCAGCAAGCGGCTGTTGCCTGCACTATCCGGCTTGTCTGCCATCAGCGGTGAATTCCAGGCGGTATGCGTATGCACCGGCACCATGACGGTGATGCCATCCACGGTCACCGCTTTGTGATCCGATGGGCCGGCACCACCGCGACGGCTGGCAACGCCGGAATCCGGCTCCATGAGGCGCAAACCGATAGACTGTAATTCAGTGATTAACTGCTGGCTCGAAGTGTTCATCTTGGCTATCCAATGCTGGGGTTGGAATGGAAGTGGCCGTGCGGATACCGTGCCCGGCATCCGGCATGGCGAATGAAGTACGGGCGGGTCTGTCATTGATGGCCAGGCTCAACAATTCCGGACGGGCATAATGGCCGACCGAATCCATCATGCGTTTACGTTTTGTGATCAGCGCCATGTCGAGGTCGGCGATCACCATGCCCTCGCCTTCGCGCAACGGCGGTGCCAGATGCTGACCTTCGGGTGAAATGATGGCGGTGTTGCAACCACCGCGCAGGGCCTTTTGCAAGACAGGGTCGGTGGTGATGGAGGCGATCTGCGGCTCGGTGAGCCAGCCGGTGGAATTCACCACGAAACAGCCGGATTCGAGCGCGTGATGGCGGATGGAAACATCCATCTGGTCAGCGAATATCTGCCCCACCATGGAGCCCGGAAACTGGCTGCAATGGATCTCTTCGTGCTGCGTCATCAGCGCATAGCGTGCCAGCGGGTTGTAGTGCTCCCAGCAGGCCAATGCACCAACGCGTGCGATCGCGGTGTGGGCGACCTGCAAACCGCTGGCGTCGCCCTGCCCCCAGATCATGCGTTCGTGGTAGGTGGGTGTGATCTTGCGGCGCTTCAGCACAAGCTGGCCATCCACATCGAACACCAGCTGGGTGTTGTACAAGCTACCTTCATCGCGCTCGTTGACGCCAAGCACGACCACCATGGCGTGGCGACGTACGCGCTCCGCAATGGCGAACGTGACCGGGCCGGGTACCACGACCGCCTGTTCATACAGCCGCAGATGCTCAGCACCCGCCTGCACCGGCGGCCGGATGAAGGAAAAGTACGGGTAGTACGGTATGAAGGTCTCCGGGAACACGATCAGCTGCACGCCCTGGGCAGCTGCCTGGTCTATCATGTCGCAGACCTTCCATAGCGTTCCATCCGCCTGTTCCAGATCAGGCGATATCTGTACGGCTGCAGCGCGGATGATGCGCTTGCCAGTAGGTGTGGCACCCTGCGCCATGACTACACCGTCCAGGTATCGATGATGACGGCGTCGGCATTCACATGCAGCAACTTGAGGTCCAGCACGTCCAGCGGATTGATGGCGCGGATGCCTGGGATCAGCGATGGCTCACCATGACCATACAATGCCTGCAGCGCGAAACGGCAGGCATACACCTTGCCGCCTTCGTTCATGAACTTGGCAAGCTGGTTGTTGAAGTTCTGATGACCAGGGAATGCCTCGTCACCCAGGGTAGGGAAACCACGCTGTACACCCAGGTTGACGCCAGGGCCATACAGCAGGATGGAGGTTTCATAACCCTTGCGTTGCAGGCGCGTGGCCTGCAGCATGTTCACGAAACCGATGGAGCCTTCAAAAGCAACGGTATGGAAGGTGACCAGGGCTTTCTGACCCGGCGTGGCTTTCACATCTTCAAACACCTTCTCTTCGTAATCGACGAAAAAGTCTCCCTTCTGGTGGGCTGGTTTAGTAACGACTGGCATAGTGTTCTCCATGGTTGGTTAGTGGTTCGCGTGAGCTGTTTCAAGACATCACATGAACATGAATAGCAACCACCATGCCATCACTTGTTTATATAAATGCAATCAATGTGCAATCAAAATTATTGAAATTGGTCTGTAGCTTTAAAATAAAAATAATCCGCTACACACCCACTCTTGCCAACGCATAGAAACAAATCAACAAATGCACTGATTCAATGCAGATTTCAGGCTTACGCACTATTGCAAGGCGGTGAATTCGTACGCCAGTCACCAAATGCAATCAATGATTTTTTTAATGCAATCATTGAAAAATATTTCAAGAAAAATCAACGACAACGCCCTCAAAAGACGTAAAAAAGCCGGCTTGCGCCGGCTTTAAAACATCCCAGTGCTGATGGCACCGGGCGTACGTGCGTACAGCTAGAACTGCAACTGCAAACCAAGCGTGAACTTGTCGATATCCTGCGCCGCAGTGAACTCATTCTTGGTGTAGGTGGCGCTGATGCGGGCATTGTGACCATCGATCACATAATTGATACCGTAGTCATACTGCTTGCTATCCGAAGCTGCGACATTGAAAGACGTAACGCCATCGCCACTGGTCGAATCCGCATCGAACTTCTGATAGCGGATGTAGGGCTGCAGCCTGCCCCAGCCGACCTGCTGGGGGAATAGCAGCGCCGCGCCAGCCAGGTAAGCCTTGCCCTGCTGGATGCCGCCCACATTCGCCGTGGCAGAAGGCGTGCTTGGCAGCAGCGCTGCCGAGACATCGCTCTTGCCATCGCTATCGAATTTATACACGGCCCCTTCCAGATTCAGATAGCCGATGCCGATGTTCTTTTCCATGAGCACATCCAGGTTGTAGCCCAGATAGTCGCCCTGCGCGCCAGCAGAGCCGACGCCATTTTTCTGATACTGGCCAGCCAAACCGACAGACAGCACCTCCTTGCCGTAAAAAGTGCTGGCCGTGTAGTAGGCAGGGACCAGATCCGCTTCCCAGAAGTCATACTGCAAACGCCCGGCATACAGCAGGTTGTCATCCTGACTGGAGGCGCCCTGCACATTGTTATGCCCCTCGAATGCACCCGCAGAATAGACCAGGCGCTTATCGAGCAGCTTGCCCCATACCGTCACACCAGTATCACGCCCGGCCACCTGGCCGGGATAACGCGCCGTCAGGCCCGGATATAGCCAAGTACCCAGGTAATACGGGCCGTTCAGATTGGAACGGTCGCTAGGGGTGAGCATGCGGCCGGCCCAGATATTGAACTCCGGCCTGAATTCAAACTGCGCGATCGCGTCATAGACACGGAACTGCTCTCCCAGCTTGGCGCCACCGAATGAACTTTCAGCACCATCGTTACCCTCGATGTTCAAGGTGCCCTTGATGTATTTGTTCAGGCTGGCACTGGTATAGAGGCGGGTGCTGTAAATATCGAAATCCGATGACCGGGATTTTCCGTTGGGTGCGCTGTCTGCGGCACTGGTGAAGGCCGCACGAAACCCCAGCCCGACAGTGATGGATTTGTCTTCGCCAAAATTGATGGTGGCGGCAGCCAGCGCAGATCCGGCATAAAGCGATGTCAGCCCGAATACCCCAAGCAGACACTGATGGATAAGGCGTTGACGTGCTGGAGCAGAACGTCCTGCACGTGGCATAGCGTAAGTAGTCATGATGCATATCCCCTTTGGTGATCAAAAATAGTACGCGGGTGGTTCCCGGGCACTAGCACCAATAGCAACTGACATGCCATCATTTTTATACTAAAAAGCAATCAACATGCAATCAAACATCACAATATTCGACACTGGCTGGTAAAACTATTTTCAGCGCCCGGCCACGTGCCCGGAAGCCAGGTCACCACAGCGCCCATGCGCGCACCAGCAATGGGCTGCCATGCACCAACAGCCAATCACAGCGGCAAGCCACGACTCACGACAGACATGATTTGGGTGCGGTAGCAAGCTGCTTTTGTGTATCATGAACCCGTCAAACTGTGTGCAGATGAGAGTGCTCATGTCGTCATTAACCCATCACTGGCTGAAACGCCTGGCTGAGAGCAAGAAGCCGGCTTATCTATTGATTGCAGACCTTATCGAGGAGGATATTGGTAATGATCGGCTGCGCGCACGCGATCGATTGCCCGGACTACGTGAATTGGCAGAAGAACTCAACCTCAACTACACCACCGTGGCGCGTGCCTACAATGAAGCCAAAAAGCGCGGCCTGATCGATTCACAGGCCGGCACAGGCACCTTTATCCGTGGTCGCGCCCCTGCTATCCCCCTGCGTGACGGCAGTAGCGCCGAGATGACCATGAACATGCCACCCGAGCCTGCTGCGCTAACGGCACGCCTCAAAGAGGACGCAGCCCGCATCATAGAGAACAGCGACATCTACAGCCTGATGCGCTATCAGGACTTTGGCGGCACGGCGGACGACAGAGAAACCGCCAGCAGCTGGTTGCAGCCGTTTGTGCCGCAAGCCAGCGCAGACCGCGTGCTGGTTAGTGCTGGCATCCATAGCGTGCTACTCGCGCTGATGTCGCAACTGGCCAGACCAGGCGAACTGATCTGCGTCGAAGATCTGGTGTATCCAGGCATCAAGGCCATCGCCGCACAGCTCGGCATACGGCTGCACCCCATCCCCAGCGATGAAGACGGCCCCATCCCGTTCGCACTGGAAGATGTCTGCAAGACACAGCCCATCCGTGCCTTCTATTGCAACCCCACCCTGCAGAACCCCAGCACCAAGACCATTCCACTGCATAGACGGCGGGCGCTGGCCGATGTGGCGATGCGCTACAACATCCCCATCATTGAAGACGACGCCTATGGCATGTTGCCGATCAGACCGCTGGTGACGATGGCGCAACTGGCACCAGAGCTCACCTGGTATGTCTCCGGCTTTGCCAAGTGTCTGGGTGCAGGCCTGCGCGTTGCCTATGTATGCGCCCCGACCGCAAGGCAGGCACAACGATTGGCTGGCGCCTTGCGCGCCACCTCGGTGATGGTCAGCCCGCTGTCCGCATTGCTGGTCACCAGCTGGGTCAAGAACGGCATCGCAGCCGAGATGCTGAAAGCGGTACGGGCAGAATCCGCAGCGCGCCAGAAGATCGCCGACCGGGTACTGGCAGCCTGGCCGCATCAGTCACATCCCGAAGGCTTTCACTTATGGCTGCCCATCCCCATCAATGCAGGCTGGCGTGCATCGGAATTCGCGCACCAGCTGCGTACACAAGGGGTAGGCGTGGTTGGTAGCGTCGCGTTCAGCACCGACAGCAATCCTGCAGAAGCCGTGCGCATCTGCCTGGGCGGCCCTAATAGCCGGGAAGAATGTGAAAGCGCATTGCAACTGGTGGCCGATACTCTTGAATACCCGCATCATCTGCATATGCCGATGATGTGATTGCTCAGATCACTATGCATCCAACCTCTATGCATCCAATCACCATGGATCCAGTCGCTACGCATCCAAATAAAAAAACGCCCTGATTGCTCAGGGCGTTTTTTCTACGGATACCTCAACTCGTCAATGACGACGTGCGTCCGATGAGTGCATTGCTCGTCTCGTCGGCTTGAGATGACAAGCCGCCTGATCAGACAAAGTCCGACACTGCGATCTCAGCGGCTGTGTTGATGCCAACCAGGGTAATGATGCTGTCCGGGCTGCTGATATCGCTATCCTGATCATGATCGACATACACCCAGGCATTACCAGAACCCGCAGCATTGAATGCCACAAACACATCCATGGCCTCGTTGGACTCATCGGCTGCCGCAAGGAAGGCGTCAAAGTCTGCGAATGCACTGCCATCGACGATCTGCACACCGAATTCAACCTCGGTATCGATAGTATCCACTGCGGTTGTAAAGTCGAAAATGGTGTCAGAAAGTGCGAGGGTTTGCCCGGTGGAAAACTCGGCATCCACGAACACATCGCTACCGCCACCGCCGATGAAGCTGTCGTTGCCGAACGCCCCGAACAGGCTGTCATTACCTGCACCGCCCACCAGGAAGTCGTTACCGTCTCCACCCACTAGGCTATCGTTACCCGCACCTGCGTTGATGTAGTAGTTCACCGTCTCGCCGGTTTCATCAAACACGTCATTACCATTGGTACCCAGCGTCGCCACCTTGAACTGGTCGCCTCGCGCAACGCCCGATACCAGGTCTCGTACATCCAGCGTAGTACCCGCGCCCGCCACAAAGCTGATGCCTTCGTCATCCGCACGGCCTACGTTGCCGGTCAGGTTGCCCATCGCATCCTCAGCCTGCAAGCGTACCGCCAGACTGCCGTCCTGATTGGCAAGGTTGCCTGCGTCGTTCACATTACCGTTACCTACCTCGGCACTCGTGAAACTCACCCGGATCTGACTTGCACCCGTAGACGAGATGTTCATCACATCATCACCCGAACCCAGGTTGACCCGATCAGCCCCGTCTGTAGCAAGATTGTAAGCAGCGACAATATCATTACCTGAAGCAGCATTAATAATGTCGTTACCACCACCACCGATGAAGCTGTCGTTGCCTACGCCACCGAACAGACTGTCATTACCGGCACCACCAACCAAAAAGTCATTACCACGACCACCTAACAGCGTGTCGTTACCAGCACCCGCATTGATGTAGTAGTTCACCGTCTCGCCGGTTTCATCAAACACGTCATTGCCATTGGTGCCCAGCGTCGCCACCTTGAACTGGTCACCTCGGGCAACGCCCGATACCAGGTCACGCACATCCAGCGTGGTGCCCGCGCCCGCCACAAAGCTGATGCCTTCGTCATCCGCACGGCCTACGTTACCGGTCAGGTTGCCCATCGCATCCTCGGCCTGCAAGCGTACCGCCAGACTGCCGTCCTGATTAGCAAGATTGCCTGCGTCGTTCGTATTGCCGTTACCCACCTCGGCACTCGTGAAACTCACCCGGATCTGACTCGAACCCGTGGCTGAAATGTTGAACACATCGTCACCAGCGCCCAGGCTTATGCGGTCAGCACCATCCGTGGCTAAGTTATAAGCAACCACCACGTCGTTACCGGCACCACCACTGATGATGTCATTACCACCACCACCGATGAAGCTGTCATTACCTGCATTACCAACCAAACGGTCATTACCGGCACCACCCACCAGGAAGTCGTTGCCACTGCCACCCGTCAGGCTGTCATTACCAGCACCTGCATTGATGTAGTAATTGACCGTCTCGCCGGTTTCATCAAACACGTCATTGCCATTGGTACCCAGCGTTGCCACCTTGAACTGGTCGCCACGCGCAACGCCCGACACCAGGTCACGTACATCCAGCGTGGTGCCAGATGCGGCAACGATGGAAATGCCCTCGTCATCCGCACGGCCTACGTTGCCGGTCAGGTTGCCCATGCCGTCTTCAGCTTGCAGACGTACTGCCAGACCACCGTCCTGATTGGCAAGCACACCCGCATCGTTCGCATTACCGTTGCCTGCCTCGGCACTGGTGAAGGTCACACGGATCTGGCTCGCGCCTGTGGCTGAAACATTCAGGGTATCGTCATCGGCACCCAGATCGATCTGATCCGATCCATCTGTGGCCAGGTTGTAAGCTGCCACCACATCATGGCCTGCGCCACCATTGATGAGATCATCACCGCCGCCGCCGATGAAGCTGTCGTTGCCGAACGCCCCGAACAGGCTGTCATTACCTGCACCGCCCACCAGGAAGTCGTTACCGTCTCCACCCACTAGGCTATCGTTACCCGCACCTGCGTTGATGTAGTAGTTCACCGTCTCGCCGGTTTCATCAAACACGTCATTACCATTGGTACCCAGCGTCGCCACCTTGAACTGGTCGCCTCGCGCAACGCCCGATACCAGGTCTCGTACATCCAGCGTAGTACCCGCGCCCGCCACAAAGCTGATGCCTTCGTCATCCGCACGGCCTACGTTGCCGGTCAGGTTGCCCATCGCATCCTCAGCCTGCAAGCGTACCGCCAGACTGCCGTCCTGATTGGCAAGGTTGCCTGCGTCGTTCACATTACCGTTACCTACCTCGGCACTCGTGAAACTCACCCGGATCTGACTTGCACCCGTAGACGAGATGTTCATCACATCATCACCCGAACCCAGGTTGACCCGATCAGCCCCGTCTGTAGCAAGATTGTAAGCAGCGACAATATCATTACCTGAAGCAGCATTAATAATGTCGTTACCACCACCACCGATGAAGCTGTCGTTGCCTACGCCACCGAACAGACTGTCATTACCGGCACCACCAACCAAAAAGTCATTACCACGACCACCTAACAGCGTGTCGTTACCAGCACCCGCATTGATGTAGTAGTTCACCGTCTCGCCGGTTTCATCAAACACGTCATTGCCATTGGTGCCCAGCGTCGCCACCTTGAACTGGTCACCTCGGGCAACGCCCGATACCAGGTCACGCACATCCAGCGTGGTGCCCGCGCCCGCCACAAAGCTGATGCCTTCGTCATCCGCACGGCCTACGTTACCGGTCAGGTTGCCCATCGCATCCTCGGCCTGCAAGCGTACCGCCAGACTGCCGTCCTGATTAGCAAGATTGCCTGCGTCGTTCGTATTGCCGTTACCCACCTCGGCACTCGTGAAACTCACCCGGATCTGACTCGAACCCGTGGCTGAAATGTTGAACACATCGTCACCAGCGCCACCTATAAAGCTGTCTGTACCGCCCGTAGCCAGGTCATAGCTTTCCACCACATCGCGACCACCACCGCCAACAGCAAGATCGTCACCAGCACCACCGCGGAACACGTCATCGCCAGCACCGCCATTTGCATAGACATTGCCAGCGAACTCCAGTGGAACGGTGTTGAACATGTCGGTGTCCGGGGTGCCAAGCACCACCAGATTGAAGCGGTCGCCGCGTTGTGTACCCGATATATCGCGCACATCAAAGCTGGTACCTTCCGGTGCCGCGAATGCGATACCTTCATCGTCCGCACGGCCGATGTTGCCGGTCAGATCACCCATGGCATCTTCAGCCTGGATACGTACGGCCAGACCACCATCCTGGCCAGCGACCAGACCACTTTCTGTCGCGCTGCCGTTACCGACTTCAGTGCTGGTGAAGGTGAGACGTATCTGGGTGGCGCCAGTAGAAGAAACATTCACAAGGTCCAGGTCTGCCCCCAGATCGATCTGGTCTGATCCGTCTGTGGCCAGGTTGTAGGCCTCCACCATGTCGTTACCGTTACCTCCGCTGATAGTGTCGTCTCCCTCGTCACCGTTCAGAACATCATTACCATCTCCTCCAGATAGCTCATCATTGCCTGCACCACCAATGATCACGTCATCACCTGATGTGCCTGGAAGCACATCATCCATTTCTGTACCAACAATCGGGTCTGCCATCACAATCCTCCAAACAGTTTTTAAAATAAAATGCTGCTAGTACCGGACCTACATTCAAAACACGACTTGCTTCGTTGAAAACTTAACTTGCTGACGTTTTAATCTGTCGCCATCATATAATTTATTCGATAAATATTACTAAACGAGTATAAGGCATCGCAAATAATTGTTGACGTCAATACTTGGATGTTTCGTGACTGCATGACACAACCATGCAAGGCAGTTCTTGCAGTTACGTTTAGATGTACGCGCCCCGTGATGTTTCGGATGCATGAGCCGTAAAAAAAAACGGAGATGCACTCCGCAACTGCTTAGCTGCTGGTAACAGAGATAAAGAAGCGACTCAGGGCCGAGTCATGGGTGGGGGTTCAGGCAATAAAAAAGCCCCATCTTGCGATGGGGCTTTTGCAGGTTTGTTCGATCCGTCAGAAGCGGATCACAAACAGATTACTGCTCGCCGAGTACCGAAACGGTGATCTCAACGACAACGTCATGGTGCAGGGCAACGCTGACAACGTGGTCACCCACGGTCTTCAGCGGACCTTCTGGCAGACGTACTTCAGACTTGGCCACTTCAAAGCCTTGTGCGGTCAGGCCTTCAGCGATGTCGCCGTTGGTCACGGAACCGAACAGACGGCCATCAACGCCAGCCTTTTGCGATACTTGCAGCAGGAAACCAGCCAGCTTTTCGCCACGGGCTTGTGCAGCCACCAGTTGCTCGGCTTGCAGCTTTTCCAGTTCGGCGCGGCGTGCAGCGAACTCAGCCTTGTTGGCTTCGGTCGCGCGCTTTGCCTTGCCTTGAGGGATCAGGAAGTTACGGCCGTAGCCGTCCTTGACCTTGACCACGTCACCGAGGTTACCCAGGTTAACAACTTTTTCCAGAAGAATAATTTGCATGTCAGGCTCCTCTTAGTGCTTGTCGGTGTAAGGCAGCAGTGCCAGGAAACGCGCACGCTTGACCGCGGAGGTCAGTTGACGCTGATAACGGGCCTTGGTACCGGTGATGCGAGCCGGAATGATCTTGCCGTTCTCGGTGATGAAGTCCTTGAGCAGGTCTACATCCTTGTAATCCACTTCCTTGATGCCCTCTGCCGAGAAACGGCAGTAGCGGCGACGCTTGAACATATCTCTTGCCATGATTGAATCCTTAAATAATCTCTAATGTATCGATGTGTAAAACCAGCTGTGTGCTTTTCATGCTGCGTTTGGCGAGGAATCCTGTGGCCTTGATCGCGGTACCGTTGGTCAGTGTGGTCGATTGCTCGGCCAGTTTGCCCATGATCACCGCATTCACTGCACAGTTGACCCGTCGTGCCATGCCGGCTTCGGTTTGCTCGGACTGGTGTTCTATCACCAGCTCCAGCACCGGGATTCCGGCCGGGGTGTAACGCAGCACTGCCAGCCCGGCGATCACGCCGGATATGGCCAGCCTGTTCATTGACCAACCGCCGATTAGGCGGCAGCCACCTCGGCAGCTGGCGCAGCGTCCTTGGTCAGCACGGACTTGGACTTCTCTTCCTTCATCATCGGGGAAGGTGCGGTCACAGCGTCCTTGGTGGCGATGGTCAGATGACGCAGCACGGCATCGTTGAACTTGAACGCGTGTTCCAGCTCATCCAGCACGAACTGGTTGCACTCGATGTTCATCAGCACGTAGTGTGCCTTGTGGATCTTCTGGATAGGGTAAGCCAGTTGGCGACGGCCCCAGTCTTCCAGACGGTGGATCGCACCCTCGTTGGAAGTGACCAGCGTGCGATAACGCTCGATCATGGCGGGCACTTGCTCGCTCTGGTCCGGATGGACGATAAATACGATTTCGTAATGGCGCATGTAATCTCCTTGTGGTTAGTAGCTGCCTGTCATGCGTTAACAGTGCAGCAAGGTGGAAAGCGCGCGATTATAGGCGGAATGCCGGGGTGAATCAAGGATTAATCCACAATGCCGCCAGAATTAATGTGAGGAATCAATCATTTCTGTGCTGGCGTTTAGGGCGGGTGCGGGGTTGGAAGGCAATGAACGGAGAGCGGCCAGGCCTGCCGCCTGACAACACCTCGTCAGCGTCATTCCGACTTGCTCATCCAGGTCTGCAGCAGACCGATGCCCAGACAGGCAAGCGCCGGGATCAGGGTCACCACAAACAACAAGCCCAGGCCGACCACCGGGTCCAGGTTCTGCCACAAGCCCAGCCAGGATGCGAGCAACACCAGCAGCAAGGGGCCCCAACCGAACAGCAGCAGCAATAGTCCGGCCTTGATCCAGCGATTGAAGCCACAGCGCCCCAGAAGACACCTATTCCATATTCGACGACTTACCGCCCAGCGATGCATAGTTCCTTTCTTGTCACCACACGCTTGGTGTCCAGACGATTGACCAGACCGCTAGCGCCGGATGCAATCTTCGGTGCCGGTGTTACCCCCCTTGTAAGCCGGCTGATAATAGAATTTATGAAAGGTCAGGCGCCCCCGCGCATCCGTGCTCATGGTCGCCACTCCGGTGCCCACATCCTGTGTGGCAGGATCGCTCAGGCCAAAATGCATGGCCACCTGAGCGCCGTGAGCAGCTGCATGCCCCAGGTAGACGCCGTATTCGGGTACTTCCAGCTTGAAATCATAACTGGCGTAGTCGCCATGGCTATGTTCAGGCTGCAAGCGCATGGTGACCACACCCGCGTATTGGCCCTCGTGTCCGTCCTGACCGATGCAATCGTACACGCCGCTATAATCCTGGCCGGTGAAGGTGGGCGCTGCCTGCAAGGATGTCGCAAGCAGTGCCAATACCGCCATCACCAATGGACAGACCAGCCCATTGACCTTGTTCTGTTTTGCACTGCTCATTGCGCCCCCACTCCCTTGCTTGATTATTAACGCCTGACTTAACTGGCGTCAGCTCTCACCACCCACGGATCTCGCCACCCACAGATTAAGAATACGCCTTGCTTCAAAACCCACCTCCGAAGCCGTCAAGCCCAGTGGGCCTGTCCCGGACGCCACCAGACCATCTGCGGCCGCACCATGCAGATGCACTGCTGTCAGCACCGCCTGCTGCTGCGACAATCCCTGCACCAGCAAAGCGGCGACAATCCCTGCCAGCACATCTCCCATACCAGCACTGGCCAAACCGGGATTGCCACTATGGTTGATCCACCACTGGCCTGCCGGTGTGGCAACCACGCTGCCACAGCCTTTGAGCACCGTAATGGCCGCATACTGCTGCGCCAGGCGGATGGCGCTACCGATCCGGTCCTGCTGCACCTCGGCTACGCTGCAAGCCAGCAAACGTGCCGCCTCTCCGGGATGCGGAGTGATGATGGTGGCTGCACTCCGCGCACATGACTGCACGGCCAAGGCGGGTGTGATCGCCATCAGATTCAGCGCGTCCGCATCCAGCACCAGTGGAACCGGCAGGCTCATGGCCTTCCCAAGCAAGCTCAGTGCCCTGTCGCACTGCCCCAAGCCAGGCCCCAGCACCACACAATCTGCGGCATCCACCTCCAGTAACGGCAGCGGAGCGCGCAACATGAGCTCTGGATACAAATAATCCAAGCCATATGCCTGCGCATCGAGCAAACCCGCATAGACCCGGCCTGCGCCGCACAGCAGTGCTGCCCGCGCTGCCAGCAAAGCGGCTCCCATCATGCCACCAGCCCCTCCGATCACCGCCACCCGGCCATGACTACCTTTATTAGAGTTAAGCCGCCGCCGCAAGACATGCAGTTCACTAGGTGCATCCAGCAAGTGACCGTACCCGGCTTCGCTCGCATCCCCGACCACGAAATCGGCAACATCCGGCAGCGGCACATCAAGCGAGGCCAGCTGCACCCGCCCGACATGATCCGGCCCATCATGGGTATGCAAGCCTGGCTTTTGAGCAAGGAAGGTCAAGGTGTAGCGCGCCTGGATCGCCACCCCCAGCACAGCGCCGGTGTCAGCGCACAGGCCGCTGGGCAAGTCCAATGCCAGCACTGGCACGCCCAGCGCGTTGACCTGCTGCACCAGCGCGGCAGCTTCGCCCTGCAGCGGCCGCGTCAGGCCTATGCCGAACAAACCGTCCAGTATCAGTGCGTAGCCTGGTGTGTCACCTGATACAGGGAGCGCTGCGTGCAGCTCGCCTCCAGCCTTAAGCCAATCCCGGCAGGCCTGCGCTGCCTGGTCTGGCAGACGCTGGGGGTCACCGAACATCACGACGTTCAGCACATAGTCGTGATGCAACAAGCTGGCAGCCACCAGCGCATCGCCACCGTTATTGCCAGGCCCGGCTAGCACCAGCAGACGCGAGCCCGGCAAGACGATCTGGCGCACATAAGCCGCGATGGCAGCACCGGCACGCTGCATCAGCGGCAATCTGGCGTGCTCTGCTTCAAGCGCACGGAGCTGAGACCTCAAGAGGAGCGGCGTCATGGCTTCAATCCGCCGTCAGCGCCTCGGGCATGAAGCGCGCGCGCAGGGTTTCCAGATTCAGGCTATGCAGGATGTCGGCCAGGCGCTGCTGCGCATCGCCACGCGGCTTGCCGGTACGACGCGCAATGATCAGCTCGTTCTTCATGGAATGCTCCCACCCCACCAGTTCGGTCACGGTGAGCTGATAGCCGTGCGCTTCCAGCTGCAGGCAGCGCAGCACATTGGTGATCTGACTGCCGAATTCGCGGGTGTGGATGGGGTGACGCCACAACTCGGACAATGGCGTCAGGCCGAACGACGCATTCTTGTGACGGCGTAACACTTCCGCCACCTCGGCCTGACAGCACGGCACCAGCACCATGAACTGCGCCTCGCGGGCCAGACCGAAGCGGATGGCATCGTCTGTCGCGGTATTGCACGCGTGCAGTGCGGTGACCACGTCCACGCGCGCCGGGATCTGCGGCGCATGCATGGATTGCTCCACACTCAAGTGCTCGAACGCCATGCGATCAAAGCCCAGCTCAGCGGCCAGTTCACGCGATTTCTGCACTAGCTCAGCACGCGCCTCGATGCCGATCACCTGCCCGGCGGCCTGCTGTTTCAAAAACAGGTCATACAGGATGAAACCAAGATAGGACTTGCCGGCGCCATGATCCACGAGGGTCAGGTCACCTTGTTTATCCATGACCTCCTGCAGCAGCGGTTCGATGAACTGGTACAGGTGATACACCTGCTTGAGCTTGCGGCGCGTGTCCTGATTGAGCTTGCCGTCACGCGTCAGGATGTGCAGCGCCTTCAGCAATGCGATGGATTGTTGTGGCTTGATTTCGGGGATTAAGGTCATGGCATAAGTTTAACCGAGGGGCTGACGGCATTGAATGTTAAAATCCTGTTTCGTGGCAAGCACCTGCTAACCGCCCGCGTCATTGTCTGCTGAAAATGTCTGCTGAAGACCAGCGCGCCTGCCCAAAAGCAAGCGCCGTTTCAAAATCGAAAAAGACGCGAAGGCGTGCCGCAGACAGTACACCTTGGTACGGCAAGGCACGCCGACAATGTATTTTTTGATTTTCAAACGGAGCAGTAATGGCGATTCAATGGTACCCGGGCCACATGACCTCCGCGCGCAAAAAAGCCGCGGAAACCATGGAATTCATCGATGTGGTCATCGAAGTGCTGGATGCACGTCTGCCCGAAGCCAGCCATAACCCCATGATCGAGCAGCTGCGCCTGTTCCGGCAACGCCCCAACCTCAAGATCCTCAACAAGGCTGACTTGGCCGACCCGGCTGCCACGCAGGCCTGGCTCAATCACTTCAACCGCCAGCCCGGCGTGAAAGCCGTCGCCTTGTCCTGCAAGAAGCCGGGCGACGCCAACAAGATCCCCGGCCTTTGCCGCGCACTGGCACCACATCGCGGCAGTTCGCTGAAGCCCTTGCGCATGATGATCATGGGCATCCCCAACGTGGGGAAATCCACCTTGATGAACGCGCTGCTGAACCGCCGTATCGCTAAAGTGGGCGACGAGCCGGCGGTGACCAAATCGCAGCAGCGTTTCGAGCTGGACGACACCATGAGCATCACCGACACCCCGGGCATGATGTGGCCCAAGATCGAATACGACAGTGACGGCTTCATGCTGGCGGCCAGCCATGCCATCGGCCGCAATGCCGTCATCGACGAGGACGTGGCGATCTTCCTGGGCAATCTGTTGCTGGAACGCTATCCGACATTGTTGAATGCGCGTTACAAGACCGATGTCAGCGGCATGGATGGCGTGGATCTGGTGGAGCATGTGGCCAAACGTCGCGGCTACCGCCTCAAGGGTGGCGAGGCGGACATGGAAAAAGCCGCGATGGCATTGCTGACCGACTACCGCAGCGGTGCACTGGGACGCGTCAGCCTAGAAACCCCCGACAGCCGCGCACTCATGCAGCAACGGGTGGCCGAGCAGCGCAAGCAGCAGCCGGATAGCGCGACTGAAGCATCAGACCATGATGCAGAGACTGACTCCGCCAGCCTGAGATCTGCCGCGCCGGACTAAGCTTACAAAATCTGGAGTGACAGATTCCAGCGTCCAGGATCCGGGCCTACAGAATCAGGCGCTCACCCAGGTCATAAAGCCAGGCTAAGCGCCGTCAGTCGGCACCGAACAGGTCACGCGTGTAGACCTTGTCCGTCACATCAGCCAGATCCGGCGTGTGGCGGTTGGCCACGATGATATCCGCCTCACGCTTGAACGCCTCCAGATCGTTCACCACGCGCGAGCGGAAGAACTCCGCCTCTTTGAGCACCGGTTCGTACACGATCACTTCGATACCTTTGGCCTTGATGCGCTTCATGATGCCCTGGATGCTGCTGGTGCGGAAATTATCCGAGCCCGCCTTCATGATGAGGCGATAGATACCCACTACATTCGGTTTGCGCTGGATCACTTCCTGCGCGATGAAATCCTTGCGCGTGGTATTCGCCTCCACGATGGCATGCACCAGGTTCTGCGGCACATCGCGGAAGTTTGCCAGCAGCTGCTTGGTGTCCTTGGGCAGGCAATAGCCACCGTAGCCAAATGAAGGGTTGTTGTAATGCTGGCCGATGCGCGGGTCCAGGCAGACGCCATCGATGATCTGGCGTGTATCAAGCCCATGCGCAGCAGCGTAGGTATCCAGCTCGTTGAAATAGGCCACGCGCATGGCCAGGTAGGTGTTGGCAAACAGCTTGATGGCTTCCGCCTCGTTGCTGTCTGTGAGCAAAACCGGGATATCCTGCTTGATGGCGCCTTGCTGCATCAGCGCAGCAAACTGGCGGGCACGTTCGGACTGCTCGCCCACCACGATACGGGACGGGTATAAGTTGTCGGTGAGCGCTTTGCCTTCGCGCAGGAATTCTGGTGAAAAAATGATGTTGTCGCTATTGAATTGCTGGCGGATACGCGCGGTATAGCCTACCGGGATCGTGGATTTGATCACGATAAGACAACCCGGATTGATGGCCAGTACATCCTTGATGACAGCCTCGACTGAGCCGGTATTGAAGAAATTGGTTTCTGTGTCGTAATCAGTGGGGGTCGCCACGATCACCAACTCGGCATCGCGATACGCTAGCACCTTATCCAGCGTGGCTTGTAGATTGAGCCCGGTTTGTAGATATTGCGAGATCTCGGCATCCACAATCGGCGACAAACGCTGATTGATGAGTGCCACCTTCTCGGCCACCACATCCAGCGCGATCACATCATGATGCTGCGCCAGCAATACGGCATTCGACATCCCGACATAGCCGGTTCCAACCACGGTAATTTTCATCAGAGCGTTTCAGTTACGAAATTGCCGGCCATAGTATGTCAATTTTATGAACTTGTCGTGACAGGCACCGGGCTGTCCAACGTATCAGCAACCTTTACGCAGGCCCGCCGTATGCACCGGGCTGTCCCAGTGCTGTTTGATCTCGTCGTCCAGCAGGCATAAGGTGATGGAAGCACCGGCCATATCCAGCGCAGTGGTGTAATTGCCCACCAGCGAACGGCTAACGATCAGGCCCTGTGCCTTCAACAGCTTTTCGGCACTGTGGTACAAGAGATACAACTCCATCAGCGGCGTGGCGGCAAAGCCGTTCACCATCAACAACACTTCGGCACCCGCCGCTGGCTTGAGGTCATGCAGGATGGCCGCCACCAGATCGGCCACGATGGCATCGGCTGGCCGCATGGCTTCGCGTCGGCGACCTGGCTCGCCGTGGATGCCCACGCCCATCTCCAGTTCATTGTCGCCGATATCGAAGGTGGCACGCCCGGCCGCTGGCACGGTACAGCTGGTCAGCGCCACGCCCATGGAGCCGGTGCGCTGGTTGACCTTGTCGCCCAGCGCCTTGCATGCCGCGAGGTCGGCACCGGTTTCCGCCAGGCTGCCCACCACTTTCTCGACGATGACGGTGCCTGCCACACCACGGCGGCCAGTGGTCCAGGTGGAGTTCTCCACGGCCACATCGTCACTGGTCAGCACCGTGGCATTGGGCACTGACAGCATCTCGGCTGCCATCTCGAAGTTCATCACGTCACCGGCGTAGTTCTTGACGATGAACAGCACGCCTTTGCCTGCATCCACAGCTTCGGCCGCAGCCAGCATCTGGTCCGGGCTGGGCGAGGTGAACACATGGCCGGGACAGGCAGCGTCCAGCATGCCGTAACCGACAAAACCGGCGTGCAGCGGCTCGTGACCGGAACCGCCACCGGAAATCAGCGCCACCTTGTTGCTGGCTTTGTTGGCGCGTACCACAAAGTGCGGGTCCAGATGCAGTTGCACGATGTCCTGATGCGCCATGGCAAAGCCGGACAGGCTTTCAACCAATACATCATCGACCTTGTTGATGAATTTTTTCATGCTGTCTCCCCTGCTAGGTTTGCTGTGCGGTTTGAATCTGGTGTATGGAAACGAGACGAAACGCTGACTATGCCTGCAAAGCCAGGTCGCACACGGCGCTGACCATCACCTGGCTGCTCTTGGCACCGGCGTCGATATGGCCGATGGCACGTTCGCCCAGAAAAGCAGCACGGCCTTTGGTGGCGACAAGGTCGCGCGTACTCAGCATGCCCTGCTCGGCCACCTGTTTCAGTTCAGTGTAGATCAGCCTGGGTTCAGCGCCCGCCGCCGTCAGCTCGCTAAAGCGGCGCGACACCGGGATCAGCACATCCAGCATGGTCTTTTCGCCCAGATCGGCTTTGCCTCGCGCGCGGATCGCCTCCACACCAGCAGCGAAGGCGGCCGCCACATCGGCCAGGTTGCTATTGTGTTCCTTGATGGACTTGGCCATGCCCATGAAAAAGCTGGCGACCAGCGGGCCGGAGGCGCCGCCTATGGTGGACAGCAGCTTCATGGCCAGCTTCTGCAATGCCGCATCGGGCGACAGTGCCGCCAGTTCGTCACGCATGGCGACGGCCACCTGGCTGCCACGCGAGATATTGATGTAATGATCGCCATCACCGATGGCGCGGTCCAGTGATTCGATCTCGGCTTCATGGGCGACCAGCGCCTGGTCGACCGCCATGATGGCGTTCAGGATATCGTGGGTGTTCATGCCTGTCTCTTGCTCCTTGTTACTTTATAGCTCGCTTATCGAATTGCTCGCTTCTCGAATATCTTGCACATCAAAAAACCTACACATCGAATTTCGCTGCCTGACCACAGTAGCGCCCCTGACTATCGATGAGGTTCCAGACCGTGGCGTTGCGAATGGTGAAGCGGCTGCCATCGCGAGCGATACGCACGCCACAATAGTCATCGATATACCCGTTTGTTTGCACGCGTTCCAGCAGCATGGCGCGCTCTTCCCTGAGCATGGCTTCGGCAGACAAGCGGGAGGGTAATGCAGTGATCTGCTGCCAGTCCATGCCAAACAGTTGCTGGGCACGCAGATTGGCATAGTTGAAGACGGGATCGTCCTGCGTGTCATGCGACACCACTGCGAATGGCGCCTGCATCAAGGGTGACACCAGTTGGCCGGGCTCGGCCAGCAACAGGTCCCGACCGGTCCAGTGCCGGTAACTCTGGCACAGCAGCAGGCTGTGCTGCTGCAGAAAAACGTCATCTTTGACACGGGTGTACTTGTCCTTGGCCATGGCCGATTATATGCCCATCACGACGTTGGCAGTGACTACTGACCTGCTCTGCCTATACACTGCTTGCTGTTTATTTAGTTAGCCGCACATGCTGTCGAAACTCAACGCCCCGCAACGGGAAGCTGCAAAATACCTGGATGGTCCACTGTTGGTACTGGCAGGCGCAGGCAGTGGCAAGACCCGCGTCATCACCCACAAGATCGTGTATCTGATCGAGCAATGCGGCTACAGCCCGCGTGAGATCGCCGCCATCACCTTCACCAACAAGGCAGCACGCGAGATGCAGGAACGCGTAGCCCAGTTGATGGAAGGCAAATCCACCAAGGGCCTGACCATCGCCACCTTTCACTCGCTGGGCTTGCAGATGCTGCGCGCCGAAGCCGCGCTGCTGGGTTACAAACCACAATTCTCCATTCTGGACAGTGCTGACAGCTTCAAGATCCTGTCCGATGTGCTGGCCACCACGGACAAGCAGTTGCTACGCAAGACGCAGTGGCAGATCTCCAGCTGGAAGAATGCGTTCATGTCGCCGGATCAGGCCAAAGCCACGGCAGACGACGAACTGAAAGTCGCTGCCGCCAAGGTGTACCAGCTGTATCAGCAGACCCTGAAAGCCTACCAGGCGGTGGATTTTGACGACCTGATCAAGCTACCCGTGGAGCTGTTCGAGCAGCACCCGCAAGCGCTGGAAAAATGGCAGCGCAAACTTAAATATCTGCTCATCGACGAATACCAGGACACCAATAGTTGCCAGTATCGACTGGTCAAGCTACTGACCGGCATCGAGGGGCGCTTCACGGCGGTGGGCGACGATGACCAGGCCATCTACGGCTGGCGCGGCGCCGATGTTGAGAACCTGCGTCAGCTGACAGAAGACTTCAGTCGCCTCAAGGTCATCAAGCTGGAGCAGAACTACCGTTCCACGGTGCGCATCCTGCGCGCTGCCAACCAGGTCATCGCCAACAATCCGCGAATTTCCAACAACGGGCTGTTCGACAAAAAACTGTGGAGCGACCTGGGCACCGGCGAGCAATTGCAGGTGAGCGCAGCGCGTGACGAAGATCATGAGGCGGAATCCGTGGTCATGAAGCTGATGGCGCACAAATTCGAGCACCGCACGCGCCATGCCGATTACGCCATCCTGTACCGTGGCAATCATCAGGCGCGCATCATCGAGCAACAGCTGCGCAACAACAAGATCCCGTACACCATCTCCGGCGGCCAGTCCTTCTTTGATAAGGCCGAGATCAAGGACATCGTCAGCTATCTGCGCCTGATCGCCAACGAAGACGATGACCCGGCGTTCATCCGCGCGGCCACCACACCCAAAAAAGGCATAGGCAACACCACACTGGAGCGGCTGGGCACCTATGCCAGCGCGCATCATCTGTCCTTGTTTGCCGCCGCGTTCGAGGGCGAGTTCCAGCGCGAGCTGGGCAACAAGCAGCTGGATGACCTGCTCACCTTCTGCCAGTACATCCAGCGCCTGCAGGAGCGCGCCGTGCGCGATCCGGCCGGTGAAGTGCTGGATGACCTGCTGAATGGCATCCAGTACGAAGCCTTTCTGTATGACAGCGAGGAATCGCGCAGCGCCGAGACCAAATGGAACAACCTGCAGGAATTCATAGTCTGGCTCAAAAAGAAAAGCGAGCCAGAGAGCGAAGGCGGTGACGATGGCCGCAATCTGCTGGAACTGACGCAGATGGTGTCGCTCATGAGCATGCTGGAAGGCCGCGAGAACGGTGAGCCGGATGCGGTCAAACTGTCCACGCTGCATGCTGCCAAGGGCCTGGAATATGGCCATGTGTTCCTGATCGGCTGCGAGGAAGGCATCCTGCCGCACCGCGAGAGCATCGACACCGACCGCGTCGAGGAAGAGCGTCGCCTGATGTATGTGGGCATCACGCGTGCGCAGAAATCACTGCACATCTCCTGGTGCCGCAAGCGCAAACGCGCCGGCGAGACCGAGGCCTGCGAGCCCAGCCGTTTCATCGCCGAATTGCCAGCCGATGACGTGCGGCACTTTGGCAGCCCCGGTGCCGACCCGGTAGCCAGCAAGGAACATGGCCGCGAACGCATGGCACAGATCCGCGCCATGCTGGGGAAATGAAGCCCTCAGCCCATGAAAACACTGACTGACCCGGGCATGCCCGCAAAGCACCCAGCGGCGACACTGCTCCACCGTGTCTCGCAAAACCACACAAGTACAGGAACTGGATACTGATGGGTAGCTGGATGTTGGCCTTAGCGGCTGGTGCCTTCTGCATAGGCATGACCGAGTTTCTGCCCATGGGCCTGTTGCCGGATATCGCGCATAGCCTCAACGCCTCCATCCCCGCCACTGGCAATCTGGTGACGGTGTATGCGCTGGGCGTGGTGATAGGCGGGCCGCTGGTGGTAGCCCTCACCATCCACCTGCCACGCAAGGCCACCCTGCTGGGCTTGATGGGGGTGTTCGTGCTGGGAAACGCGTTGTGCGCACTGGCGCCTAATTACGGCATGCTGGCGGCGGCGCGCGTGTTCACCGCACTCAGTCATGGCTCTTTTTTCGGCATCGGTGCGGTGGTGGCGCTGCATCTGGCGCCCCCCGGTCAAAGCTCGCGCGCCCTGGCCCTGATGTTCACCGGCCTGACGCTGGCCAATGTGCTGGGCGTACCACTGGGCACCCTGCTGGGCCAGCTCACCGACTGGCGCATGCCGTTCTGGACCGTTTCTGCATGCGGCGTGCTGGCACTGCTGGCAGTATGGCGCTTCATCCCCGACCTGAGCCACATGCCCAAGCCTGACCTGCGTGGCGAACTGCGTGCTGTCAGCCGCCCTGCGGTGCTGCTGGCCATGGCCATCACGGTGATCGGCTTTGGCGGCGTGTTCACCGTATTTACTTACATCACGCCCATCCTGCAAGACCAGTCCGGCCTGACGCCACATGCAGTGAGTGCCATGCTGGTGGCACTGGGCATCGCCGCGACCATAGGCCTCAATATCGGCGGCAAGCTGGCGGACTGGAAACTGATGCCCACCATCGCACTATCGCTGATCGGCATGGCGGTGATGAGCGCGCTGTTCTCCTGGACCATGTCGGCCACCTGGCCGGCCCTGGTCACCGTTTTCATCTGGGCGGTAGCCAGCTTTGCCGTGGGGCCAGGCTTGCAGACCAATGCCATGCAGCGTGCCGGGGATTCGCCGCTGATGGCCTCTACCGTCAATCAGAGTGCGTTCAACCTGGGCAATGCCGGTGGCGCTTTCCTGGGGGGTGCGGTGATCCACTTCGAGCTCGGGCTGCCTGCCGTGGCGCTGGCTGGCACAGCCGTAGCGCTGTGTGGCCTGGCATTGACGCTGTACAGCATGCGACGCGGCTAAGCAGCCGGACGGAGCTGGCTAAAGTCCGTATGATAGGCTGACTCAACCACGCGAATTGAGTAAGGAACATGGCAACCACTCCCACTAGGCCAGAACCGTCACCGCAGCAGCCTACAGCGCATACGCAACCCATAGCGCAGCAACCCATAGCGCAGCAGCCTATAGCGCACACGCTGCCTGCGCAGCGCAGATCGCTGTGGAGGCGTGGCAGCGCCATCGTCGTTGGCTTGCTGATCGCACTGCTGGCGGCTGGCGAGTTCATGGGCTGGTCATTCCTGCGGGCACCCGCTGAACGTTTGTTGAGTGACAAGCTGGAACGCACGGTACGCCTGGGCGCACCGTTCCGCCTGCATCTGCTGGGCAGCATCCGCCTTGATGTCGGCAGTCTTTACGTTTCCGCACCCGCCGGATTCGGTTCCGCTCACCTCATCGATGCCCGCGATGCGCAGCTGACACTGCGTTACGGCGACCTGATAGGGCTTGAGGACACCGCCCCATACCGTATCGCTGTGTTGCACGTGGAAAAACTGGATGCACATCTGGAACGGCATCAGGATGGCAGCGCCAGCTGGCAATTCAAGCAGGACGAGAACAGCCCTGACCGCCCCTTCCCGGTGATCGAATCGCTGATCGTCCGCCATGGCACCGCCACGGTGATCGACCCGTTGACAGCCGTCGATGTCAAGCTGGAGTTTGACACGCACGAAGGTGCGGCTGACCAGCACATGGAATCCAAAGTGCAAGCGCAGGGCCGCTATCGCCAGCACAAACTTGCCGCCAAGCTGGTGACCTATGGCTTCTTGCCTATCGCCAGCCAGAACGCCGACTCCGCGCCGGTCAAATCAACAGGCTGGGTCGATTATGGCGGTGTGCATGTAGCCTTCGAGGGGGCGATAGTCGACCTGTTCGGCAAACAGGACATCCAGGGCAGATTCACCGCCCAAGGTCCGTCACTGGCCGTGCTGGGCACGCTGGTCAATGCCGTGCTGCCCACCACCGGCGCGTTCGTGATCAAGGGTCAGGTCGCGAAAAAGGACCGCATCTGGGAAGCCGATATCGCCTCTGCCCGCGTAGGCAGCAGTGATCTGGCCGGGAGGTTCATGTTCGACCCGCGCGATGGCAAACCCTATCTGCAAGGCGATCTGCGCGGCAAGCACTTCATGCTGGCCGACCTGGGGCCGGCATTCGGCACGCGCAATGCGGATGGCTCGGACGCCCAGCCCAAGGCCGGACGCGCCGTTCCGGATCGACCGCTGAACCTGCCTGCGCTGAACCAAATGGAGGCTGATATCAAGATCGATCTAGCCTACGTCGATCTGGGCAGCGCTTTTGACAAGCCGATCTCACCGCTACGCGCGCAGCTGAATCTTGCAGGCGGCAAACTGAGCTTGTCCGACATCCTGGCTCACACAGCCGATGGCACCATCAGCGGCCTGATCTCGGTGGATGCGGGCATGCCGCTAAGCCCAGCAACCGAGGCCGGGACAAAGACCAAGGATGGCATGGAGACCAGGGACGGGACGGAAACGAAGGACGGAAGCAGCCCGGCGCCGCTGACGCGCGTCCCGGCCTGGAACATCGATCTGGGCTGGAAGGATATCGACCTGGCCAAATGGCTGGTGGTCTCCAAACAACGCAAGCAGGAAGCCAAGGCAAAAGGCAATCAGGAACCGCCGGCCTATGTGACCGGCACACTCAACGGCAAGACCAGGCTCAACGGTACGGGCCGCTCCACTGCGCAACTGCTGGCCTCACTGAACGGCGATGTGGCCATGCACATCCGTGATGGCAGTCTGTCGCATCTGATCGTGGAAGTGCTGGGCCTGGATATCGCGCAAGGCATAGGTGTGCTGATCCGTGGCGATGAGAGTCTGGCCATGCAATGTGCGGTGCTGGACCTGCAGGCACAACAAGGTGTGGTCAGCCCGCGTGTGGCGGTGGTGGATACGCCAGTGACGCTGGTCTTGATAGATGGCAAGATCAATCTGGCCAAGGAGCAACTGGATCTGCGCCTGGTGGCCAAACCCAAGAATTTCTCGCCCTTCACCGTACGCTCGCCCATCCGGGTGCGCGGCACCTTCCTGGACCCGTCCGTAGCACCCGAGGCCGGGCCTATCGCCGCCCGGGCCATAGGCGCCATCGCACTATCTTTCATCAACCCCTTGGCCGCCATCCTGCCCTTCATCGATGCAGGCGCGGACAAGCCGTCCACATGTGCAGAAGCACTGGCCAACTACAAAAAGAAATAGCGCAGGTCTTGCAGCTAGTGTATGCCGAAGGACGAGCCGGGAATGAACGATAGGGCTGACTGGCAGAAGAGGCAGGCAACTAGCGCAAGTCATGTAGTCCCAATACGAGTGCAGACCCAAGTAGCTGAACGCAAGTAGCCGGACACTAGTCCAGCGCCATCTGTTGCTGCACCTTTTCGATCTGATGTTGCAATTGGTCGGCCTGTCCGGCTGTCAAGCCGCCCGCCTGTCTGGCCGTCAGCAACGCGCCCTCCACCTCCGCCATTTGCTCGGACAGCCAGCCCAAGCCGAAGGTACCGCCTGCCCCAGCCAGACTGTGGGCTTCACGTACCGCATCCATCAGCGTCGCGTGATCATAGACCGCATGTCGCAACAAACCCTGTAGTGTCTGCAGGCGTGTCGGCAATTGCGCACGAAAGTGCAATGACAACTCCTGCAACTTCACCGCTAAAAGTGCCGACAGATCGTCCGCAGGCGCAGCTCGCAGGCGCAGCCCTGACCAGATCTGGCCGATCTGATCGGCCAGGCCAGCCGGGTCGAAGGGCTTGGCTATCACACCAGCAGCGCCCAGTTGCTGATAACGCTGGTGGTCCTGCTGCTGTGTCTTGGTGGTCATGAAGATGACCGGTGTGCTGTCGAACACCGCCTGCTCGCGCAGTTGCAACAACGTGCCAGGGCCATCCAGGCCGGGCAGCATCACATCGAACAGGAATAGCTGCGGCTCAAAAGCCGTCGCCTGCTGCAGGGCCTGTTGCCCATGCTCGCAGGCCAGCACCGAGAAGCCACCCAGCTGGGTCAGTGCCAGGCTGGCGATGGTACGGATATCGGCATCGTCTTCCAGCAGCAGGATGCGCTGCAATGTGCTTATGCCGCTGGTGGCGGTGCTCATCTGGCAGGTGCAGGCAAGTAGGCTAACAAGCGGGCTAGGACTGGTGTGCAGTCCAGATGCGCTCAACCGTGGCGGACAGTGCCATCGGGTCGAACGGCTTGGTGATCACATCCAGTGCGCCCAGCGATTTGTAATAAGCGATCTCGCTTTGTTGTGCCTTGGCCGTCATGAAGATCACCGGCAGATCGGCACAGGCCGGCAGTTTACGCAGCTCGCCCAGTGTGGTCGGGCCATCCTGGCCCGGCATCATCACATCCATGAGCAGTAGCTGCGGCATGGACAGGGGCAGCTTTTGCAGCGCTTCTTCCCCGGAGGCGTACAGACTCACCTCGTAGCCGCCCACCATCTGCAAGGCCATCTGCGCCACGGTACGGATATCTGCTTCGTCTTCCACATAGGCGATACGTTTCAATGCTTGTGTCATCGTTTTCCTTTCATTCCATTGTGCTGGATAGCTGTTCTGGATAGCGCCTGATGGCGATCAACCCAGCCCCTTTATCACTAAGCCGGTCGACTCATTGACGACCGGTCTGGGCCAGCCCCAGGATAGTGTCCAGCAGTTGCTGGTCGCTGGTACGTGACTTGACCAGGCTGGCACTGACCGCGTCCGGATCGTCCACCTCGTTGGCAGAGAACACCACCACTGGCGTGGTGATGCCATGGCTGGCGAGATAAGACAGCAGGTCCAGGCCGGAGCCATCGGGCAAGCCCTGATCCAGAATGATCACGTCAAAGCTGCCGCTGGCGCAGCACTGATAGGCCTCTGCCAGCGTGGCGGCGGCTTTCAGCTCGCATTTGCCAGCCAGCATGGCGCCAACCACGGTACGGATATCAGCGTCGTCTTCCACATGCAATACGCGCAAGGGGCCACTGGCGTCCTGACGCGCCACACCGATGCTGCGCAGCAGTCTGGCCTGATCGATGGGCTTCTCCAGCCAGTCGACCACCATGCCCTGCTCTGCCTCCTGACTGGTTCTGAGCAAACTGGCACGCGCCTCTGCCGCCTTGGCAGACACCACCACCACGCGCAATGCGCGCGTCTTTTCATGCTGCTGCAATTCGTGCAGCAGACTCAGACCATCCTTGCCCGGCAGGGCGATGTCCAGCGTCAGCGCGCTGTAGTTGCCGTCCAGTAACATGCGCATGGCCGTATCCGCATCATGGGCCACATCCACGTTGAAATCGGCCTGACGCAAAATCATCTGCAACAGGCTGGCGATGTCCGGGTCGTCCTCACACACCAGCAGCCGCGCACTGTCCCGCGACACAGGCTGCTGCACTGGCAGCTCCAGTTGTCGCAGCAGGGGTAGGCTGAAGTGCATGGTGGTGCCTTTGCCCTCCACGCTGTCGAAGCCCATGCTGCCGCCCATCTGCTCGACGATGGCTTTGCAGATACTCAAGCCCAGACCGGTGCCGCCCTTGGCGCGCGTGTCGGAACTGTCCGCCTGCGAGAACTTCTGGAAGATCTTGTCGCGGAAATTGGCCGGGATGCCAGCGCCCCGGTCGATGACCTTGACCACCACATCCTGGCCTTGCACGCTGGCTTCGATGTCCACCTGCTGACCGGGCGGCGAGAACTTGGCGGCATTGGAGAGCAGGTTGGCCATCAGCTGCATGAAACGGTCTGCATCCACACGGAGTTCGCAGCCAGGCACGGGCGGGCGGACATGAAGTGTCACCCCGAACTGCTCGGCATAATGGCGGTTGGCCTGCACCGCCTGCTCCAACAACTTGGACAAGGTTTGTACGCTGAGGTCGAAACGCATGTGGCCGGATTCGATCTTCTCGATGTCCAGGATGTCGTTGATGAGGCGCACCAAGCGTTCGCTGTTGCTGGTGGCGATCTCCACCAGGCTGCGCATGGACGCCGGGATATCTGCCGTCATGGTGCCGCTGACCAGGCCCAGTGCCCCACGGATCGCCGTGAGCGGGGTACGCAACTCGTGGCTGACGGTGGAAACGAACTCGTTCTTCATCTTCTCCACACGCTTGCGTTCGGTCACATCACGCATCAAGGCGATCAGGTACAAGGTGTCGTTGACGCGCATCTGGCTGATGGACAGCTCCAGCGGGAAGCGCACACCATTGCGGCGCAAGCCCTCCATCTCGTAATCCACCGTGCCCAGTGCGCAGGCTTCGGCATCTGCCTCGAATGCCAGGAAATCCTGCATGGCCAGCACCTCCTGGTCGGGCGGGAACAGCATCAACAGGTTACGCTCGCGTATATCCTGCTCGCGGTGCCCGAAGATACGTTCGGCAGCGCGGTTGAAACTGCCGATGCGGCCCTCGGTGTTGAGGATGACGATGGCATCCGACACATTGTCGACGATGGCGGAAGCACGCGCTTCAGCGGCCGCCAGATCAGCCTGTATCTGCGTCTGTGCGGTCAGGGTGTGCTGCAGCTGCTGGTTGGCCTGCTGCAACTCACGTGCCGAACGCAGTTGCGTGCGCAAAAACACCAGGATCAGCATGGCCAGGCTGAGCATGCCCAGCAATAGCAGCAGATTGGTGACACGCTGCGTAGTGCGGTTATTGCTCTGCCGCACGGTCAGCAAGGCCTGCTCGCTTTCACTGACATAGCCGATCAGCTGGCCGATGTCACGGTGATGCCGCTCTGCGATACCGGCCAGCTGGAAGGCCAGATCGGCCCGGTGAGCACCGGTGCGTGCCTGTTCACAAGCACGCTGCGCAGGGAACACATACTCCAGCTGCCAGTCACGCATGCGCTTCTCGATATTGAGCACATTGCTATGCTGCACCGGGTTATCCGCCGTGAGTTGCTTGAGCAGATTCAGTTGGGTGTCCAGGCGTTTCTCCCAGCCCGGCTTTTCGGTCAGGCGCGCATCACCGGTCGCCACGCACAGGCTCAAGCCACGGTCGGAAAGCATGAGGCTTTCCAGCTCAGAGATATGGGTAAGGACTTCGTAGGTATGCTCGCTCCAGCTCTGCGATTCCAGCAATCGCATATAGCTCCAGATGGCAAAGCCGATCAGTAATACCAGCCCCGTGACGATCACCAGCAGCGATGTGGTGGACTTGCTGAGTTGCTGTTTCAATGGCACGGCAGCATCCTTTTGATTTGTTTCAGGTATGATGTTATCAGGCTATTTTATGCGCGATGAATAATTTTCCGGCGACACTAAACTCCAGAATAACCTCTTAGTTCATCGAATTGAGCGGCTTGAATTAAGGTTAATCTATTGATGCCGAATGCCGTAAATCAATTTTCAGACGCAGTATCGATCGGCATTAACTTACAGTAGCGTCAACATACAGTATCGCTGATCTACCTTTTATCCATAGTGTGGTTATTCAAGAGTGCCGTTATTCAAGCCAGGCAAATCATCGCATGCCAAGCCAGATTCACCGCACCTAATTTTTAGTTCGTAGGATGATATATGGCAGACAATCTACCCACTGCCCTGGTGATCGAAGATGACCCTTCGATCGCGATGCTGCTGCAATTTTTGCTGCAACGGGCGGGTTATGACACTCAAGTAATCGAAGACGGCCGTGCCGCAAATGCACTGATCACCCCGGAAGCACCGCCTCAGCTGGTGATCCTGGACATCATGTTGCCTTATGTGGATGGCATCGAGCTATTGCGCCAGATGCGTGAACAAGCCAGCTGGAAAGACACCATCATCATCATGCTCACCACCAAGTCCCACGAGAGTGACATCGTGCGGGCACTGGAGCTGGGTGCCAATGATTACGTGGTCAAACCCTTCCAGCCGAATGAAGTGCTGGCCAGAATCCGGCGTCATGTCAAAACGGCCTGAACGGCTGACAAGTCGCCTGCGTGACGCACTTGCCATGGCCTGCCTGTTGGGCAGCTTGGCAGCACATGCAGCCGCGCTGGAAACTGCGCAGCAAAAGATGCAGTCGCAAGACTACGCGGCGGCCGAGCAACTGCTGCGCGAGGCATTGAACAGCGAACCGGACAACGTCGAAGCCCGCGCCCTGCTGGCGCGCAGTCTGCTGCGTCAACAACGCTATGCCGAGGCCGCGCAGGCGTATCAATGGCTGCTGACACGTTACCCGCAGGACGCTGACGTCGCCCTCGGGCTGGCGCAGAGCCATCTCTGGGGTGGTGAACCGCAAGCGGCCCTGGACGTGGTGACGCCCGCGCGCGAACACAACCCCGACTATGCCGATCTGTGGCGGCTGAACATCCAGGCCTTGATGAGCCTGCAAGTACCGCAACGCGATCAGGCACTCAGTCTGCAGACCGAGGCCGCCCAACTGTTCCCGCAGGCCAGCTGGGACCTGGTGCCGCCAGCGATGCCCGCCATCAGCGAACCGGGCATCGTGCTCACCAACATAGAACGCACGCTGGACCCGCGCCACGACCAGCAGGTGGAACTCAGCCTGTTCCAGGACTTCCTGTCCAGAGGCAACCGCAACTGGCAAGGCGTGCAACTGGACCTGATCCATCGCATAGGCCCACGGCAAGTGGTTTATGGTGCGCTGCGGCGCAGCGAGCGTTTCGATGAAACGGATCACGAGCTGATGGCCGGGGCTTACCTGCCGCTCAATCAACGCCTGACCTTGAACGTGGAAGGGATGTATAGCCCGGCCCACAAGGTGGTCGCCAGGAACAGCCTGCTGGCCAGCCTGCAATACGCACTCGATGACGGCTGGGTATTGCACGCAGGCGTGCGCCATGCCGAATATAACGCCTCCAGCGCCACGCTGCTGCCCTTGAGCGTGGAACGTTATGTGGGCAACTGGCGCTTCGCTTACAGCCCCACGCCTATCTTCACCGAAGGCCGCACCCTGTATAACCACCGGATACAAGTATCACGCTATTACCATGACAACAGCTTCATCACGGCAAGCTACAGCCGCGGTGAGGAATCGGATCAGTTCCTGTCCACCTTCCTGATCAGCGATGTTTACAGCTTCGGCCTCAATGGCCGCCACTGGCTAAATCAGGACTGGGCGGTGAGCTGGCAGCTCAATCAGACCCAGCAGGGTGACGCCTATCAACGTAACGGGATAGGCATTGGGCTACGCCGTGCATTTTGATTGGCTGATGCAGCTGGATCCGCTGGTACAGGGGGTGTTCTGGCTAGGGGTGGGCGCGCTCGTGCTCACGCTGGTGGCCATGGTCTGCCTTATCCTGCAGCGCGTGGTCTCACTGCACCGTGAACGCAACACACGCCAATTCCTGGCCGAATGGCGCCCGCTGATCAGTCGTGCTTTGGCTGGCGACGACAGCCTGGTGCTGCCCAAACTGCCTGCAGTCTACCTACTGGATTTTTTGCAACTGTGGCTGCATTATCAGGAATCCCTGCGTGGTGAATCACGCCAGCTGCTTAACCAGATCTTCGCGCAACAAGCGCTGCGCCGCAGGCTGCACCGCCTGCTCAAGCGCGGCAATCTGCGCCAGCGCCTGTTGGCCGCCACCACGGTCGGGCATCTGCAGGATGCGGAGATGTGGGACGTGCTGGTAGGCTTGATGCACAAGCACTCCCCCATCGCCATCGTGGCGGCTCGCAGCCTGGTGCAGATCGACGCCCAGCGTGCAGCGCCGCTGGTGATCCCGCAGATCCTTGCACATCGCGACTGGTCCCAGGCACGTTTATCCAACCTGCTCTCGAACGAAGGCAGCGCGCTGGTGCCGCCTTTGCTGGACGCGATCGGTTTTGCGGCCTGGCAGAAACTGCCTCAACTGGGACGTCTGATGCGCTTGCTGGAACCGATAGGCTTCCATCCGGACAACCAGTTCCTGGCGCCTCTCCTGATCGGCCATGAAGATCCGGGAACACTGGTCTCTGCGCTGCGCCTGTTCCGCAGCCCGCAAGACATCCATCTGGTGCACCTGCACCTGCAGCATCCGGACTGGCATGTGCGCGCTGAAGTGGCCAGCACGCTGGGCAGACTGGGTTCGGCTGACGATCTGCCGCGTCTGGAGCAGTTGTTGCAAGCGCCAGAATGGGGCGTACGTCGTCAGGCCGCACGCGCACTGGTGGCTGCGCCGTTCATCCATCGTCGTACGCTGGACGCCCTGATACAGCAGCATCAGGGTGAACACGCTGCGGCGGCACTACAACAAGCCATCGCCGATCTGGAGTTCAAATGAACTGGCAAGCCTGGGTGGAGATCAGCCAGTGGCTGATCCTGCTTTATTTCATCAGCATGAACTGCGGCTACTTGCTGCTGAATCTGTTCTCCTTGCGCAGCATGCGCGAATACATCAGCAGCGGCGTATTGCACACGCTGCCACAGCCGCACTCCGGGCTGGAACCCGCTGTGAGTATTCTGGTGCCAGCCTATAACGAGCAAGCCACCATCGCCGGTTCACTGTTGTCCATGCTGCAACTGAGCTACCCCAACTTCGAGATCGTGGTCATCAACGATGGCTCCAAGGATGACACGCTGGAGGTACTGAAACGCGAATTCGCGCTGGCAGTGTATCCAGAAGACTATGACGACCGCATCGCCACCAAGCCGATACGCGGCATCTACCGCTCCACGCGTTACCCCAACCTGCGTGTCATCGACAAAGAAAACGGTGGCAAGGCCGATTCACTGAATGCCGGCATCAACGCAGCACGCCACCCGCTGTTCTGTGGTGTGGACGCGGACACGGTGCTGCAGCGCGACAGCATGCAGCGCATCGTGCAGCCTTTCCTGGATGACAACCGCGTGGTCGCCACGGGCGGCACGGTACGCATCGCCAATGGCTGCGAGGTGAGCGGCGGCTATCTCACCAAGATCGGCTTGCCGCGCAACCTGCTGGCCCTGTTCCAGGTGGTGGAATACTTGCGCGCGTTCCTGTTCGGTCGCCTGGGCTGGAGCAGCATCCAGGGCTTGTTGATCATTTCCGGCGCATTCGGCGTGTTCAAGCGCGATGTGGTGCAGGAGATCGGCGGCTATCGCACCGACACGGTAGGCGAGGATATGGAACTGGTGGTGCGCATGCACCGCCTGCTGCGTGAACAGGGCCGCGCCTACCGTATCGTGTTCCTGCCAGACCCGGTGTGCTGGACCGAAGCGCCGGAAGACCTGCGTACGCTGCGCAATCAGCGCATCCGCTGGCAGCGCGGCTTGTCCGAGAGCCTGTCCAGCAACTTCGGGCTGATGCTCAGCCGCAAGGGTGGCGTGCCGGGCTGGGTCACCTTTCCGTTCATGATGATCTTCGAATGGCTGGGCCCGCTGCTGGAAGTGCTGGGTTATGTGCTGATGGTGCTGTTCTTCATCTTCGATATGATCTCCTGGCAGATGTTCGCCATCTTCATGTTCGCCACGTTCAGCTTCGGCGTGCTGCTGTCGCTGTCCGGTCTGTTGCTGGAAGAGATCTCGTTCAGCCTGTATAAGAAGCCGCAGCATCTGCTGTGGCTGATCCTTGCCGTCATCGTGGAGAACTTCGGCTATCGCCAGCTCAACTCCATCTGGCGTTTGCGCGGCTTGTTCCGCTGGGCGATAGGCACCAAACACCAGTGGGGTGACATGAAGCGCAAAGCAAGCTGGCAACAAAGCTGAGTTAACGGCAGTCAGGCGGGCGGCGATGCTTTAAAATGCCGCCATGCCTCATATCACACTCGACAATGCTTCTCTGGCCTATGGCCACCATCCACTTCTGGACCACGCCAGTTTCCAGCTCGACCCGGGCGAACGCGTCGGCCTGATCGGCCGTAATGGCGCCGGTAAATCCAGCCTGCTCAAAGTCATGGCGGGCGACAGCAAGCTCGACGATGGCAGACTGTGGGTGGCCCCCGGCCTGCGCGTGGTCTACGTGCCACAAGAGCCGCAACTGGACGCGGAGCACACCATCTTCGAAGCGGTCTCCGAAGGCCTGGGTAATCTGCAGAAACTGCTGGTGGATTACCACCATGTCACCCAGCAGATGGCAGACCCGGTGGCGGATATCGACAGCCTGCTGGAACAGATGCAACACTTGCAGCACGAGCTGGATGCCGTCAATGGCTGGCAGTCGCAGAGCCGCATCGAAACCGTGCTCAGTCGTTTGGGCCTGTCTGCCGACCAGTCGGTAGGCGCACTTTCCGGTGGCTGGCGCAAACGCGTCGCACTGGCACGCGCCTTGGTGGCAGAGCCGGAAGTGCTGCTGCTGGACGAACCCACCAACCACCTGGACCTGGCCGCCATCGAATGGCTGGAAGAACTGCTGCTGGGCTTCAGCGGCAGTGTGCTGTTCATCACCCATGACCGCCGCTTCCTGGACCACCTGGCTACACGCATCGTGGAACTGGACCGTGGCAATCTCACCGATTTCGTCGGCAGCTACAGCCAATATCTGGTCAAAAAGGAAGAACTGCTGGCGGTGGAAGCCACCCATGCGGCCAAATTCGACAAGGTGCTGGCGCAGGAAGAAGCCTGGATACGTCAGGGCATCAAGGCGCGCCGCACGCGTAACGAAGGCCGCGTACGGCAGCTTGAAAGACTGCGCCTGGAACGCGCCGCACGGCGCGAGCGTCAAGGCAAGGTACAACTGGCGCTGGACAGCGGCGAACGCTCCGGCAAACTGGTGGCCGTGCTGGAAGGCGTCAACAAGGCCTACGGCGAGCGCACACTGATCAGCAACTTCAGCACGCGCATCCTGCGTGGCGACCGCATCGGTCTGCTCGGCCCCAATGGCGCGGGCAAAACCACGCTGCTCAAACTGATCCTGGGCGAGTTGGAAGCGGACAGCGGCGACATCCAGCGCGGTACCAACCTCAATATCGCTTATTTCGACCAGATGCGCGAGCAACTGGACGAAGAAGCCACGCTGGCCGACACCATCAGCCCGGGCTCGGAATTCGTGCAGATCGGCAACGAGCGCAAGCACGTCATCAGCTATCTGGAAGACTTCCTGTTCCCGCCGCAACGCTCACGCTCGCCGGTGAAATCGCTGTCCGGTGGCGAGCGCAACCGCCTGCTGCTGGCGCGCCTGTTCGCCCGCCCCGCCAATGTGCTGGTGCTGGACGAACCCACCAACGACCTCGATATCGACACCCTGGAACTGCTGGAGAGCCTGCTGCAAGAGTTCGACGGCACGCTGTTCCTGGTCAGTCATGACCGCGCCTTTCTGGAGAACACTGTCACCCAGATCATCGCCTTCGAGGGCAATGGTAAGCTGGACGAATTCGGCGGTGGTTATGACGACTGGCTACGCTTCACGCGTCAACGCAACGCCGATGCGGCCAGCAACCTCAAATCCGAACGCAAGACCAACACCACGGCGCCTGCGCCCACACCGGTAGTAGCCAAGCCCGCCAAACTGAGCTTCAAACAACAAAAGGAGCTGGACAGCCTGCCGGCCCAGATCGACGGCTTGGAGCAACAACTCGCCGCGATGCAACTCCAACTGGCGGACCCCAAACTGTACAAGGACGAACCGAGCACGGCGGCCAGCCTGCAAATCAAGATCAACCAGACAGAACTGGCTATCCAGACGGCCATGCAACGCTGGGAAGAATTAGCCAGTCTGGCGGATTGACCCGATGACGAGGATTTCATCTGGACTCTCATGAGGGACATGCCACACTCGAAAGTGTGTGGCACTTAACTGACCCGCGCAGGGCGCAATAAGCAAGGGCCATTGCGCCGAATATTCTAGCTTCCATACACTTCACTTTTCTGGCCTGCAGGCTACCTCCCCTTCATTGATTTATCGAACACCCCATTCCCCTTACCGCTTGCTATCACTGGCCTAATGCAACACATCACAGTTACCATAGCCTGATTCTCTACTCCGTCAGGTTCAAGTCACCCATATGCCGCCACAAGAACAAGCCACGCAAATCACACTGTGGCAGGCCGTGCGCTACTGGTTCAAGCTGGGTTGCATCAGCTTTGGCGGCCCGGCCGGCCAGATCGCCATCATGCATGAAGACTTGGTTGAGAAAAGACGCTGGATCTCGGAGCGCCGTTTTCTGCATGCGCTCAATTACTGCATGCTGCTGCCAGGGCCGGAGGCGCAGCAGCTGGCCACCTATATCGGCTGGCTCATGCACCGCACCTGGGGTGGCTTGATCGCGGGTGGTCTGTTCGTGCTGCCATCGCTGCTGTTGTTGATGCTGTTGAGCTGGGTCTACCTGCGTTTTGGCGAAGTGCCCGCCGTAGCTGCTGTGCTGTATGGCATCAAACCCGCCGTGGTGGGCATCGTGGCATTCGCGGCCTGGCGCATCGGGCGCAGGGTACTCAATAACGCGCTGCTATGCGCCATCAGTCTGATGGCGTTTCTGGCGTTGACCGTGTTCCACCTGCCCTTCCCTTATGTGATCCTGTGCGCAGCCATCATCGGGGTGATAGGCAGCAAGTTCGCACCACACTACTTCCGTGCGGCCAGCCCTGGCCATGCACATAGTGCGGTTAAGCACCATGCGCCGGCCTTGATAGCCGATGACACGCCACCACCGCCACATGCGCACTTTCAACTGCGCAAGCTGCTGCTGGCACTCGGCTGTGGACTGCTCATCTGGCTAGCGGCCATGGCTGTGTTGCGCTGGAGCGGCCAGCCAGTGCTGCTGGATATGGCCAGCTTCTTCAGCAAGGCCGCCTTGCTGACCTTTGGCGGAGCGTATGCCGTGCTGCCTTATCTGTATCAGGGGGCGGTGCAGAGTTTTGCCTGGCTGAGCCCTGCGCAGATGATGGATGGGCTGGCCCTGGGCGAGACCACGCCTGGCCCGCTAATCATGGTGGTGGCCTTCGTCGGTTTTGTCGGCGGCTGGGGACAGGCGCTGTTCGGTGCGGACCAGTTATTATGGGCAGGTATCGCGGCGGCTTGTGTGGTGACCTTCTTCACCTTTCTGCCCTCCTTCATTTTCATCTTCGCAGGTGGCCCCTTGGTGGAATCCACACGTGGCGACCTGCGCTTCACCGCGCCGTTGACGGCGATCACTGCTGCCGTGGTGGGGGTGATTCTGAACCTGGCGGTGTTCTTCGCCATCCACATCACCTGGCCACAAGGCATGTCGTCAACACCCGACTGGTTCGCCCTTTTTTCCAGCGTACTGGCGCTGATCCTGCTGATCCGTTTCAGGCTGGGCGTGCTGATGCTGATAGCGCTGTTCGCCTTACTGGGCCTCGCTTACCGGCTGATGACGTAGCCACTGTACAGCCTCAAAAATTGGCATATACTGGAGTCACAACAACACTAAATTTATAGGGGGAGCTTAGAAGTGAATCCTGTTACATTGTTCAAGTTGTTTTTCACCCCGTCCCGCGGTTGGCGCGCTTTGCTGGACAGCAAACCCAGCGTGCACCGGCTGTATCTCCTGCATGTCATCCCGTTCTCGCTTATCCCGCCTGTCATGATCTACCTGGCGGGTAATAATCACAGCGAACTGCTGTTCAAGTTGCTGCCCGGTAACAAGCTGATATTGGTGGCGCTGGCCATCTTCATCGTGCAACTGGTGGCGGTGCCGGTGATGGCCTCCATCATTCGACAACTGGCAGAGATCGCCGAGATTCACCCGCCGTTCAAGGATGCGTTCACGCTGGCCGCAGTAGCGCCTACGCCTTTGTGGATGGCGCCGGTGTTCCTGCTGATCCCGGATTTCTCGGTGAATATCGCCGTGACTTCGCTGGCGATGATGGCAGCGGCTGGCTTCATTTATTACGGCATCCCGGAAGTGTTCAATCTGCGCGAGCAGGGCCATGCCTTGCTGCTGTTCGGCGGCATCCTCATGGCGGGCATCATAGGCTGGGCCTTCCTGATGATCTGTTCACTGCTGGTGTGGAGCAGCGTACAAAGCCTGGACTTCGCACCTGCTCTCAGCTGAGCGTCCACTCCAGTCACCTTGAAAGCTGGTGGTGCCTCACACCACCAGCTTTACTATTTGATGCGCATGAACAAACTGGACACTATGCAGTCCTAGCAAGGTAGCAATACTGTTACATTAGAGCCCTTGTAGTTAGGATCAAGCATGAAATCACTCTTCAATCCCATGGCCTGGATAGGCGTCGTCAGCTGTCTGATGCTGCCTGCCATCAGCCACGCCGCCTGCAGCGGCCTCTACAACCATCAGTTCACTACCTTGCAGGGCGACAAGGTCAACCTGTGCGAACACCAGCATCAAGCCATCTTGGTCGTGAACACCGCCAGCAAATGCGGCTTTACCCCGCAGTTCGAGAAGCTGGAAAGCATGTACAGCAAATACAAGGACAAAGGCTTGCTGGTGGTGGGTTTCCCCTCCAACGATTTCCGTCAGGAACCCGCCAGCAACAAAGAGATCGGGGATTTTTGCAAGCTCACCTATGCCGTCAAATTCCCGATGATGGAAAAGACCTCGGTGGTCGGCCCACAAGCCAATCCGCTGTATCAGCAACTGACCGGCATGACGCAGCAACCACCGATGTGGAATTTCTACAAATACCTGATCCTGCCGGGCGGCAAGCAGGTGTATGTCTACAGCAGCGATGTGGAGCCGGAGTCTCATGAGGTGATGCGCAGGCTGAAACCGCATCTCAAGTGATCCGCAACAGGGTCTGACCTATCCATTCAAGCCAGCCTGTTCAAACAGACACGCTGGCTAGTGAGATAAACCTGGCTAGTTGAATAAACCAAGGGCATGCTCCAACCGGACCATGCCCTTGGCTATTGCATCAAGGCGAATGCACTTAATCCGGGAAGTTGGAGCGCGGCTCGATCAGGCGCTGATACAGCTGCAACATGCGCAAGGCCTGCGCCCGCGAAGTCCAGTGTTTACTGGCATAGTGGTGTGCCGCCTGACCCAGCGCAACACGTTCTTGATGATCTTGCAGCAGCTCATGCACGCGTCCGGCAAA
The DNA here is from genome assembly GCF_005502435.1 of Methylobacillus flagellatus. GTDB lineage: Bacteria > Pseudomonadota > Gammaproteobacteria > Burkholderiales > Methylophilaceae > Pseudomethylobacillus > Pseudomethylobacillus flagellatus_A. The sequence continues at coordinate 468,821 of NZ_SCOU01000002.1, read as the reverse complement.
CTGGTGCACATCCGCTTCGGCGATGTGAGCGCCCTGCCCCTCGACCAGAATGGAACGCGTACCCAGCTCCGCGATCGCCACCACCGGCACGGCTTGCGCCATCGCCTCCAGCAGCACCAAACCCTGCGTTTCCGAGCGCGAAGCGAACACAAAGATATCTGCTGCGTGGTAGCAGCTGTTGAGTTCCTTTTCCCTATCCAGATAGCCGATGAACATCACATTAGCCTGCAAACCCAGTTGCTCGCTCAGGGCGTGCAGACTGGCTTCTGCCGGGCCTTCCCCTGCGATCACCAGCAATACTTCGGGCTGCTGCTTACGCAACACATCCACCATGTGCAGCAGGAAATCGATGCTCTTCTCGAACGCCACGCGCCCCACATACAGCAGCAATGGCCGCTCCGCAGTGATGCCATGCTGCTCACGAAAGCGCGCACCATCCCCTTGTACAAAACTGTGGGTCTGCAAACCGGTAGGCACCACTTCTGCCAGCGTCTTCACACCATAAGCACGTAACACATCCAGCATGGGCTGCGATGGGGCGATGATGGCATCCACCGCATTGCACTGCCTGCGTGACACGAAACGCGCAAAGCTGCGTGAGAAACCACTAGGTAACCAAGGCAGATAATGATGCAGATAATCTTCGAAGAAGGTGTGGTAGGTCTCGACCACCGGCACATCCAGCAGATGCGCCAGCTTGAGGCCCAGATAATGCGCGACGAACGGGGTGTGGATGTGGATCAGGTCATAGTTGGCGCGACGCAGCTCGATCAGCCGGTCCAGCGCCTGCCCATAGCGCATCAGCTTGTCTTCGGGGTCGAAGTAGATGCCGCGCGCCGGGATACGCTTGATCCAGTGTTCATCCGCTGTGGTGATGCCGTAATCCGGAGCGATCAGATCGACATGATGCCCCAGCGCCTGGAACTCATGCACAAAGGTGCGGATGGAAGTGGAGACACCGTTGATGCGTGGAAAATAAACATCGGAGATGAAGAGGATTTTCACACGTGGCTCGCTTTGACGACTGGGTTCAGATTCATGCGAAGCATGCTAACCCGCGTTTATGACAATCACATGAATGCCATCAAAATGTCACGCTAGCCAACGAAAACGCAATACCCCGCTCATTTTGTAAGCGGCCGTGCAGGTGCGCGGCATCTAGCGCCTGTCTTATGACCGGTTCGCGCTTATATCAGTCGCGCTTATACGCACTTATATCAATAGCAAAGCCCACACCGCCGCCAGATTCACCAGGCTGACCAGCACCGCGGCACTGCCGATGTCTTTGGCACGCTTGGCGAGCAGGTGATTCTCCAGCGAAATACGGTCCACCGTGGCTTCGATGGATGAATTGAGCAATTCCACCATCATCACCAGCAAGACTGCCGCGATCATGATGGCGCGCTCGATGCCGGTATCGCCCAGGTAGAACGCCAGCGGGATGAGTACGATGGCCATGCGCACTTCCTGGCGGAAGGCATCTTCATTCTTGTAGGCTGCGCTCAGCCCAGCCAGCGAATAACCGAACGCGTTGATCAATCGGCGCAGGCCGGTCTTGCCTTTGTATGGACTTTCCATGGAGGTTCCTGAATCGCGGTATATGGTTTGCGTCGCAGTATAGCAAACACCGGCACAGCGGCTTCGCTGTCACAATAAAATCATGAAAGCGCCACAATCACGTCATGCCGGGCACGCATTGTGGCCAGCATGGCCAATCCAGATTGCAGCGCTGTCCAGGGAACAGACCTCGAATGAGCAAACGTCGCAGTGACCGACGCCTGCTCACCGCGACCGTGTGGCTGATGCCGCTGGTGGCGTTCAGCCAGGATGCCAACGCCTGGGGACTGGTCACCCATGTCTATTTTGCACAATCGCTGTTGTGGGCGATGCCCTTGCTGGACCCGCGCCTGCAACGCGCCATCCGCCGCTTTCCCGAACTGGTGATGGCGGGCTCCTGTTTGCCGGATCTAGCCATCGTGTCGCGTGACTTCCGTGGCACACATGCCTGGGACCAGGCCTACCGACTGCTGACACAGGCACAGGATGACGCCGAGACCGCGATCGCCATCGGTTATGCCAGTCACCTGTACGTGGATGTGGTTGCACACAATCACTTCGTCCCCGCACATGAGGCCATGTGGCAACAAAACAGCATCGTCACGCACATTGCCGCCGAATGGGCCATGGACGCCCATCTGGGGCCATTGCTGGATATCACCCCTGGCCAATTACTCAAACGCCACAAACACACCCTGACTCCCAGCATCACACGCTTGTTCGGGTGCTCTGTGCTGCGCGCCGAACTGGCACTGGGGCGGTTGAGCTTCTGGGATAGCGTGCTGCGCCGCCTGCGCATCCCCGGCCTGATCTATCAGGGTACGCGCGTGCTGAACCGGCAGGTGATTGAACATTTTACCTACTACATCGCCAAGACACAGACGGCGCTGTTCGACATCGGCAGCGTGCTCACTGGCAAGCGCCCGCACTGGGAAGCCGAACTCAAACACCTGTCAGAAGAAGAACTTGCACGCTGGCGCACCGCTTGCCTGCAACACCTGCGGGCACAGCATCCGGTGCCCATCCATTACTTCGACAAGGCCTTGCAGCAGACCATACTGGGCAACCTGCCGGGCTAGCCTGCAGCGCACGGCAGACTAACCGCAGACTAACCTTAGTCACACCAGTCACATCGCCGAGGCAGCCATCAGCAAGCACCCGACAGCGACTGATCTCCTGCCATTTATCTCGCCAGGCATTTATCGAAGCATTTATCGAATCATGGCGTAAAAAAACCAGCCATCTGGCTGGTCTGTTGGTGCATGTATTATGGTGCAAGCATTAAACGTTACTAGTCGCTAGCCTATAGCCAGCTTAGATAAACAGTACTAGGCGAGCAGCAGCAGCGTGGCTGTGGCGATCAGGCCACCCAGTGTCGCGCCAGCCAGCACATCACTCGGGTAGTGCAAACCAAGCACCACGCGCGACATGCCGACCAGGATGGTGAACGGCAACAGCACAGGCGCCAGCGCCGGGTAGTAAGCCAGCGCCACGGTGCAAAAGCCCACGGCGTGCAAAGTGTGGCCGGACGGGAAGCTGAAGCGGTCCAGCGGGCGGCCGGTGAGCCAGATGTCCTGATGGACTTCATAAGGCCGCGGACGCAGGGTCTTGCCCTTCAGCCATTTATACAACAAAGTGCCCGCGATGCCGACCAGCGCCATGTGCAGCGCAGCGGTGGCACCTTGCTGGCCCTGTGTCAGGATCAGCAGGCACATCAGCGTGTACCAGAACACACCGTCACCCAGACGGCTGATGAGACGGAACAACCAGCGCACCCACAAATACTGGCTGGCGTGGTTGACGCGTATGCACAGCGAGCTATCCAGCGCGTGCATGCGATGCAGGTACAAGCGCATCCTATACGTCACGGGGCACCTCCAACAGCTTCATCATGGCTCTTTTCATGTGCGCAGAATGGCATGCACGAATGAATACCAGATGAATGCTGGATGTCAGTTTTGTGACGCCTGCCTAGCCTAAGCTCAGGCCAGTGAGCTCAAGCCAGTGAGCTGACCACCTGTGCGATCTGTTCGGCCAGTTGCTGTACCAGTGCGCCGTCCTGGCCTTCCACCATGACGCGGATCTTGGGCTCGGTACCGGAAGCACGCAGCAGCACCCGCCCCTGACCGTTCAGCCTGGCCTCGGTTTCCTGTACTGCCTGTTGCAAGGCGGGCGTGGCCAGATCCAGGCGCTGCTGTACCTTGACGTTGATGAGTACCTGCGGATACAAAACCAGTTGCGCGCCCAGCGCGGCCAGGCTCATGTTCTGGCTCAGCATGGCATGCAGCACCTGCAAAGCCGCGATGATGCCGTCGCCACTGCTGTGCTTGTCCAGACACAGGATATGGCCGGAATTCTCGCCACCCAACTGCCAATCCTGTTCAGCCAGCAACTCCAGTACATAGCGGTCGCCGACCTTGGCCCGCGCGAACGGAATACCTGCCGCAGCCAGCGCATGTTCCAGTGCCAGGTTGGTCATCAGCGTGCCGACCACGCCGCCATGCAGGCGCCCGCGTTGCTGACGGTGCATGGCGATGATATACAGCAACTGATCACCATCCAGCAGACGGCCATGCGCATCCACCATCATCACGCGGTCACCGTCACCATCGAAGGCGATACCCAGATCAGCGCCATGCTCGATCACAGCCGCGCACAGCCCTTCGGGATGCGTGGAGCCACAGTTGAGGTTGATGTTGAGACCGTCCGGGTGATTGCCGATGGCGACCACTTCGGCACCCAGTTCATGGAACACCGGCGTCGCCACATGGTAGGTCGCGCCATTGGCACAATCCAGCACGATCTTCATGCCACGCAGGTCGAGCGCGTTGGGAAATGCACTCTTGCAGAATTCGATGTAGCGGCCAGGCGCATCGTTGATGCGGCGCGCCTTGCCCAGCCGTGCTGGCGAGATCACTTCCAGCGGCTTGTCCATTTCGGCTTCGATGGCCAACTCGACCTCGTCCGGCAGCTTGGTGCCTTCCGCAGAGAAGAACTTGATGCCGTTATCCTCGAAGGGATTGTGCGAGGCGGTGATGACGATGCCGATCTGCGCGCGCAATGCACGCGTCAGATAAGCCACCGCCGGGGTAGGCATGGGGCCGGTGAGCAGCACGTCCACACCGGCCGCAGACAAGCCCGCTTCCAGCGCGGCCTCCAGCATGTAGCCGGACAGGCGCGTGTCCTTGCCGATGATGACCGTGGCACGCTGGGCAGGATCACTGCTGGCCAGCACCCGGCCTGCGGCATAACCAAGGCGCATGACAAAATCCGGCGTGATCGGAAACTGCCCCACACGTCCACGTACACCATCCGTGCCAAAATACTTTCTACTCATACACCAGGCTCCTGTTCATTGATTAGGCGGTTAGTCCAGCTCGCCCTGCACGGCAGCGACCACCTTCAGCGCATCGCAGGTGGCTTTCACGTCATGCACCCGCAAAATGCTGGCGCCTTTCATGGCAGCGATCACAGCGGCAGCCAGGCTGGCATGCAGGCGCGCATCGACATCGTTACCGGTGATCTGCCCCAATACCGATTTACGTGACAAACCGATCAACAACGGCTGTCCCAGCGCTCCCAACTGCGGCAGGCGCTGCAGCAAGGTGAGGTTATGCAGGCTGCGCTTGCCGAACCCGAAGCCCGGATCAAGCACGATGCGCGCCGCCGGGATGCCGGCTGCCGTGGCGGCCCCTTTACGGGACTGCAGGAATGTGGCGACCTCGGTCAGCACATCGGTGTAATGCGGTTCCTGCTGCATGGTGGCTGGGGTGCCCTGCATGTGCATGAGGCAAACGCCAGCCGTGCTGGCGGCCACGACCTCCAACGCGCCTGGCTCCTGCAAGGCACGCACGTCGTTGACCAGATCAGCCCCGGCTGCGATGGCGGCCTGCATCACGGCAGGCTTGTAGGTATCGATGGAGATAGGGACGCTGACACGTTGCGCCAGTGCCGTGATCACCGGGATCACGCGCGACAACTCCTGTTCCAGCGCTACCGGCATGGCACCGGGACGGGTGGATTCCCCACCGATATCGAGGATATCCGCGCCCTCTTCCACCAGCTTGAGCGCATGCGCGACAGCCAGTTCGGTGGCTGCATAGCGACCACCATCCGAAAAGGAATCCGGCGTGACATTGACAATGCCCATCACCAGCGGCCGGGACAAGGCCAACACGTGTTTACCACAATGAAATTGCATGCTGCGATTATCCAATAAAAAAGCCACCCCTGCTTGCAGGCGTGGCTTGATGTGTCGCGTTCGAATCAGGTCTTGGCGGCGGGTTGTGGTGCAGGCTCGCTGGCAGGCGCATTGCCTTTGCCACCCTTATCACCCGACGGCTTGATCACCGCTGCTGGAGGCTTGGGCGCGCGCGGCGGCTTGCCTGCCATGATGTCGTTGATCTGTTCGAAATCAATCGTTTCCCATTCCATCAGCGCCACCACCATGGCTTCCACCTTGTCACGGTTGTCTTCCAGCAACTTGCGGGCAACACCATACTGCTCGTCCAAGATGCGGCGCACTTCGGCATCCACCTTTTGTTGGGTGGCCTCCGAGATGGTGCGCGAACTCATGCTGCCGAACATGGAATCCTGCTCGTTGCCTGCGTAGACCATGGTGCCCAGTGCATCCGACATCCCGTAACGGGTGACCATGTCACGCGCCAGCTTGGTGGCACGCTCAAAGTCGTTGGAAGCGCCGGTGGACATCTGATGCATGAAGATCTCTTCGGCGATACGGCCACCGAACAGAATGGAGATCTCTTCCAGCATCTTGTCCTTGTAATTGCTGATGCGGTCGAACTCCGGCAATTGCCAGGTCAGGCCCAGTGCCCAGCCTCGCGGCATGATGGTGACCTTGTGCACCGGGTCGGCCTTGGGCAGCAGCTTGGCGACCACGGCGTGACCAGATTCGTGATAGGCGGTATTGCGGCGTTCTTCCTCACGCATCACCATGGAACGGCGTTCCGGGCCCATGAAGATCTTGTCCTTGGCGTCTTCAAAGTCCTGCATGTCCACGCTGCGCTTGTTGCGGTTGGCGGCGATCAAGGCGGCTTCGTTGACCAGATTAGCGAGGTCTGCACCCGAGAAACCGGGGGTGCCGCGTGCCAGGATATCAGCCTTGACGTCCATGTCGATCGGCACCTTGCGCATGTGCACCAGCAGGATCTGTTCGCGACCACGGATATCCGGCAGACCGACCATCACCTGACGGTCGAAGCGGCCAGGACGCAGCAAGGCTTTGTCCAGTACATCGGCACGGTTGGTGGCTGCGATGACGATCACACCGGAGTTGGCTTCGAAACCATCCAGCTCGACCAGCAACTGGTTCAGCGTCTGTTCACGTTCGTCATTGCCACCGCCAGTGCCGGCGCCACGATGACGACCGACCGCATCGATCTCGTCGATGAAGATGATACACGGCGCACTTTTCTTGGCCTGCTCGAACATGTCGCGCACACGTGCCGCGCCCACGCCGACGAACATCTCGACGAAATCAGAACCAGAGATGGTGAAGAACGGTACCTTGGCTTCACCTGCGATGGCCTTGGCCAGCAGGGTCTTACCGGTACCCGGAGGGCCGACCATCAGCACGCCACGCGGGATGCGTGCACCCAGCTTCTGGAACTTGCCAGGATCGCGCAGGAACTCCACCAGCTCGGAGACTTGTTCTTTGGATTCATCACAGCCTGCCACGTCGGCGAAGGTCACCTGATTGGCGCTTTCATCCAGCTGACGCGCACGGCTCTTGCCGAACGAGAACGCGCCGCCCTTGCCGCCGCCCTGCATCTGACGCATGAAGAATATCCATACGCCGATCAGCAGCAACATGGGGAACCAGGACACCAGGATGTTCATGAGCAGCGAAGGCTGCTCTTCCGGCTTGGCTTCTACGGTGACATTGTTCTTGAGCAGGTCGGACACCAGCCATGGGTCGGTGGGCGCGTAGGTGCTGAAAGTCTTGCCATCGCTGGAAACACCCTGGATGACATGGCCGTCAATGGTGACTTTGGCGATGCGGCCTTCTTTCACCTGCTCCATGAACTGCGAGTACACCAACTGGCTGCTGGCGGGCTGCTTGGTGGCGATCTGGTTGAAGACCGTCATCAGCACCAGTGCGACCACCAACCAGATGGCAATGTTTTTGAGCATATTGTTCAAGGCTATCGTCCCTATCCGAAGCTGAGCGCTTCTAAACGTGATACACGCATTCTATACCGATTCATTTGCAGTCGCTGTATCGTCCGGCGCGACGCGTTGCCAGCCCAGCAGGTAGGTTTCTGTACTGCGGTCACGCGAGGCTTTGGGCTTACGTGTGTGCACCTTACTGAAACCCGCCCGCATCTGGCTCATGATGTCTTCAAAGCCAGTACCAGCGAAAACTTTGACCAGGAAATGGCCGCCCGGTTTCAACCACTTGAGACTGAAATCGAGGGCCAGCTCGATCAGGTGGGCTGCCCTAGCCTGATCCATCACGCTGATACCGGAGATATTGGGGGCCATATCGGCAATTACAAGGTCTACCTGACGGCCTGCCAGCGCTTTTTCCAGCTGCAGCAGCACAGCGTCTTCACGGAAATCGCCCTGGATGAACTCCACGCCAGGGATACCCTGCATATCCAGGATGTCCAGCGCGATGACCTTGCCCTGACCGTTGAGGCGCTGCACCGCCACCTGCGACCAGCTGCCGGGCGCCGAGCCCAGATCCACGATCACCATGCCGGGACGGATCAGGCGATCCCTGTCGTCGATCTCCAGTAGTTTGTAAGCGGCGCGCGCGCGATAGCCATCACGCTGGGCACGTTTGACGTATTCGTCGTTGACGTGTTCCTGCATCCAGGCTTTGCTGGTACGGGTTCTTTTCATGGACTAGTTGTGTTCCCTGCTGGCGTGGATGTGATACACTGCGAACCTTTTTGAATCAACCACATGCAATCATTGAACTCCAAACAAACCAGCTTCCTGCGCGGCCTTGGCCATAAACTGCATCCTGTTGTGATGATAGGCCAGCACGGCCTGACCGAAGCGGTCATCAAGGAAATCGACCATAGTCTGAAAGCACATGAACTGATCAAGGTTCAAGTGGCTGGCGATGACCGTGAAGCGCGTATCGCCATGTTGACACAGATTTGCAGCGAGACTGGTGCCACTGCCATCCATCATATCGGCAAGCAGTTGGTGATCTACCGTCGCGGCGAAACGCCCAAGATCGTACTTCCCTGATACTCCAAACCTGCTATTCCAACCCTGACAGCGCAAGCCTGGCATCAAGCCAGGCTTGATTGTGCTGTCTCTGCAGGCTTAACGATGACGGCCTCGCGATTACAGTTTAGCGACTGCGTAACACCAGCCACAAGCCCAGCAGGCTTTGCAGCAAGTAAGCGATGCTGGCCACGCCGTGCCAGGTACGGAAGCGGTCTGCGAACACGCTGTGCATGACATCGGCCGGCCAGGCTTGCGCCTTGAGGCTGGCGATGATGGGCTGCACACCAAAATGCCCGATCAGCACCAGCGCCAGCATCAACACCACGATCCAGAAGGTGGCGGTACGCATCACGCGCAGACCGTGTCCCAGCAGGCCATGCAATATCAGATAAGCAGCGCTGACCATGCCGACATAGGACATCAAGGTGAACATGCGTCCGGCCAGGCTGCCAGCCAGCGGTTTGTCATCCAGGCTCATGAACAGCGATGGTGCAGCCAGATAGCCGATCGCCCATAGTCCACCCACCCACAGGGTGATGACGATGAGTGCCAGCTTGTCCGACCAGTGTGTGCTCATGATCAGATGTACTGGACGTCCAGCACTTCATAGGAACGCAGGCCGCCGGGGGCCATCACCTCGGCTACGTCCCCTGCGGATTTACCGATCAGGGCACGCGCGATCGGCGAACTCACCGAGATCTTGCCGCCCTTGATATCAGCTTCGTCTTCACCGACGATCTGATAGGTGACCACATCACCGTTGCTCATGTCTTCCATCTCGACCGTGGCGCCAAACACGCAGCGCCCGTCTGCGTCCAGCGTAGCCGGGTCGATGACCATGGCATTGGACAACTTGGCCTCGATCTCGGCGATGCGGCCTTCGATGAAGCTTTGACGCTCCTTGGCCGATTCGTATTCGGCATTCTCGGACAGATCGCCCTGGGCACGCGCCTCGGAGATCGCCTGGATCACACTGGGGCGCTCTACACTACGCAGGCGCAACAACTCCACACGGAGCATCTCGATACCGTTAACGGTGACTGGAATCTTGTTCATCTATTGGTTGTTTCCATAAAACACGCCTGTCTATGGGCATGTATTGTTTGCGTTGATACCTCGGCCATCCCGTTGGGGCCGGTGGTCTCAACGCCACTTGAAAAAAGCAAAAACCACACCGGCACGGCGTGGTTTTGCCGAACAATACTACGACTAAGCTGGCTGTTTAGGCAAGCGCTGATGCAAGCTTTGCAAGGATTGCACTTCCAGCTCGCTGATATGCGACATGCCCATGCACGCCGCCTTGGCACCAGCCAGCGTGGTGTAATAGGTCACCTTCTGCTGCAGCGCACTGCGACGGATGGAGTAGGAATCCGCAACGGCACGCTTGTCTTCGGTGACATTGACAATGAAACTGATTTCGCCGTTCTTGATCATGTCGACGATATGCGGGCGACCTTCAGCCACCTTGTTCACGGGCATCACCTTGAGGCCAGCTGCCGCCAGCGCGGAAGCGGAACCACGTGTTGCGACTAGATCAAAGCCGAGCTCGGCCAGCGCCTGGGCAATCTCCACCACACGCTCGCGGTCTTCCTTGCGCACACTTATGAAGGCACGGCCACCGCTAGGCAGCTTGTCGCCGGAACCCAGCTGCGATTTCACGAAGGCTTCGGCAAAGGTACGGCCTACGCCCATGACTTCACCGGTGGATTTCATTTCCGGCCCGAGGATGGTGTCCACGCCCGGGAACTTGATGAACGGGAACACCGCTTCCTTGACGGAATAATACGGTGGCACAATCTCGTGCGTGACGCCCTGATCCTTGAGCTTGAAGCCGGTCATGCAGCGCGCCGCCACTTTGGCCAACTGCAAACCACAGGCTTTGGACACGAATGGCACGGTACGCGAGGCACGCGGGTTCACTTCCAGCACATAGACGGTTTCACCCTGGATGGCGAACTGCACGTTCATGAGGCCCACTACGCCCAGCGCTTTGGCCATCTGCACAGTCTGCTTGCGCAATTCGTCCTGCAGTTCGGCGGACAGGCTGTAAGGTGGCAACGAGCAGGCGGAGTCGCCGGAGTGTACGCCGGCCTGTTCCACGTGTTCCATGATGCCGCCGATGATGACGTCGTCGCCATCGCTCAGTGCGTCCACATCCACTTCCAGCGCATCATTGAGGAAACGGTCCAGCAGCACCGGTGATTCGTTGGAGACCTTGACCGCTTCGCGCATATAACGCTCCAGCTGGGCCTGCTCCTGCACGATCTCCATGGCACGGCCACCCAGCACATAGGATGGACGGACCACCAGGGGGTAGCCGATCTCCTGAGCCAGACGCAGTGCTTCCTGTTCGGTACGTGCGGTACGGTTAGGTGGCTGCTTCAGACCGAGTTCGTGCAGCATCTGCTGGAAACGCTCGCGGTCTTCCGCGCGGTCGATGGCGTCAGGCGTGGTGCCGATGATGGGCACACCGGCTTTTTCCAGATCGCGCGCCAGCTTGAGTGGCGTCTGGCCACCATATTGGACGATCACGCCGACCGGTTTTTCCAATGCCACGATCTCCAGCACATCTTCCAGTGTGACGGGCTCGAAGTACAGGCGGTCCGACGTGTCGTAATCGGTGGACACGGTTTCCGGGTTGCAGTTGACCATGATGGTCTCATAGCCATCTTCGCGCATGGCGAATGCCGCATGCACGCAGCAATAGTCGAATTCGATGCCCTGACCGATACGGTTGGGGCCGCCACCCAGCACCATGATCTTCTTGCGGTTGCTAGGCTGGGCTTCGCACTCTTCCTCGTAGGTCGAGTACATATAGGCGGTGTTGGTGGCGAACTCGGCCGCACAGGTATCCACACGCTTGTACACCGGGCGCACCTTGAGTGCCTGACGGTAGGCGCGCACTGCGTGCTGATCGGTATCCAGCAGCCTGGCCAGACGACGGTCGGAGAAACCACGGCGCTTGAGCTGGAAAAGGCAGTCACGGTCCATATCGGCCAGATGACGCCCCTTCAGGGCTTGTTCGCGCAGGATGATGTCTTCGATCTGCACCAAGAACCAGGGGTCAATCTTGGAGTGGATATGCACCTGTGCCACCGACATACCGGCACGGAAAGCATCGCCTACATACCAGATACGCTCCGGTCCAGGCTCGCCCAGCTCTTTGGTGATCTGGTCCATATCGGTGGTCTTTTCATCCAGACCATCCACGCCGACTTCCAGGCCACGCAGGGCCTTCTGGAAGGATTCCTGGAAGGTACGGCCTATGGCCATCACTTCCCCCACCGACTTCATTTGCGTGGTCAGGCGGGAATCGGCCTGCGGGAATTTTTCGAACGCGAAACGCGGGATCTTGGTGACCACGTAATCGATGGACGGCTCGAACGAAGCCGGGGTCTGGCCGCCGGTGATCTCGTTGCGCAGCTCATCCAGCGTATAGCCCACCGCCAGCTTGGCTGCCACCTTGGCGATCGGGAAGCCGGTCGCCTTGGAGGCCAGCGCGGAAGAACGCGACACGCGCGGGTTCATCTCGATGACGATCATGCGGCCGTCGTCCGGATTGATGGCGAACTGCACGTTGGAACCGCCGGTATCCACTCCGATCTCGCGCAGTACCGCCAGCGAGGCGTTACGCATGATCTGGTATTCCTTGTCGGTCAGCGTCTGCGCTGGCGCAACCGTGATGGAGTCGCCGGTATGCACGCCCATCGGGTCCAGGTTCTCGATCGAACAGATGATGATGCAGTTGTCCTTGCGGTCACGCACCACTTCCATCTCGTATTCTTTCCAGCCCAGCAGCGATTCTTCGATCAGCAGCTCGCTGGTAGGCGAGGCTTCCAGGCCGCGCTCGCAGATGGTCAGGAATTCTTCACGGTTATAGGCGATGCCGCCGCCACTGCCACCCATGGTGAACGAGGGGCGGATGATGGCCGGATAACCGATGCTGGCTTGCACCTGCAGCGCCTCTTCCAGGCTGTGCGCGATGGCGGAACGGGCAGAACCGAGACCGATCTTGGTCATGGCCTGCTTGAATTTTTCACGGTCTTCCGCCTTGTCGATGGCTTCCTTGGAAGCACCGATCAGCTCGACATTGTATTTTTCCAGCACGCCGTGTTTGGCCAGGTCCAGCGCACAATTCAGTGCGGTCTGCCCACCCATGGTAGGCAGCAGCGCATCCGGACGCTCGATGGCGATGATCTTTTCCACGATCTGCCAGGTGACTGGCTCGATGTAGGTGGCATCCGCCATCTCCGGGTCGGTCATGATGGTGGCCGGATTGGAGTTGACCAGAATGACGCGGTAACCTTCCTCACGCAGCGCCTTGCAGGCCTGTGCGCCGGAATAGTCGAATTCACAGGCCTGGCCAATGACGATGGGGCCGGCGCCTATGATCAGAATGCTTTTGATATCTGTACGTTTTGCCATTTTAACGGGAAGGGGGAAAGGGGAAGGGGAAAAGGGTCGGAAGCACGGGGGTTACCCTTCTCCCTTCTCCCTCCTCCCTTCACCGAGATTCCGCCTTACTTCCTTTTCTCCATTAATTCAATAAAGCGATCGAACAAATAACTCATTTCATGCGGGCCCGGGCTCGCTTCCGGGTGCCCCTGGAAGCTGAACGCAGGCTTGTCGGTGCGGGCGATGCCTTGCAGGCTGCCGTCGAACAAAGACACATGGGTCACACGCAGATTGGCCGGCAGGGTCGCCGCATCAACAGCAAAGCCATGGTTCTGGCTGGTGATGTAGACCTGCTTGCTATCCACGTCCTGTACCGGGTGGTTGGCGCCGTGGTGACCGAACTTCATCTTCACCGTTTTGGCACCACTGGCCAGGCCCAACAACTGGTGACCAAGACAGATGCCGAAGGCGGGGATGCCGGTTTCGACCAGTGCACGGATGGCCGTGATCGCGTAGTCGCAAGGCTCAGGATCGCCCGGCCCATTGGACAGGAACACGCCATCCGGATTCAGTGCCAGTACCTGCTCGGCAGTGGACTGCGCAGGCAGCACTGTGACCTTGCAGCCACGCTGGGTCAGCATGCGCAGAATGTTGCGCTTGACGCCGTAATCGAAGGCCACCACATGATGTTGCGGATCGACAGGTTTGCTGTAGCCAGTGGCCAAATCCCACTCGCCTTCCTCGAACACATAAGGCTGGGTACAGCTCACCACCTTGGCCAGGTCCATACCGGCCAAGCCCGGGAAGCTACGGGCCAGCTCCAACGCTTTGGCTTCATCGACCTCACCCGCCATCAGGCAGCCACCCTGGGCGCCCTTCTCGCGCAGGATACGCGTGAGTTTGCGGGTATCGATGTCGGCGATGCCGACGATGTGATGTTCGCTCAGATATTCAGACAGGGATTGCTCACTGCGCCAGTTGCTTTCGATCAGCGGCAGGTCGCGGATGATAAGGCCGGCGGCATAGATCTCGTCCGCCTCCACATCTTCACTGTTCACCCCGGTGTTGCCGATATGCGGGTAAGTCAGCGTGACGATCTGGCGCGTGTAAGAGGGATCAGTAAGGATTTCCTGATAGCCGGTCATCGCCGTGTTGAACACGACTTCGCCGACGGTGTGGCCAGGAGCGCCGATAGAAATGCCCTTGAACACTGTCCCGTCTGCGAGAACCAAGATAGCAGGCTGCATGGCTGGCAGGCTTTGCGGCAATTCGTAACTCCTTGTAGCGATTTAATTATGTGCACTCCGGAGGGCGGATGTGCAAAGCGGGAGGAGTGTGCACTCTTCCCGCTTGGTAATGGACAATATTATAGCGCATAGGCCCGCCTGCTTCAACGGCGGCTTGATGTACACACCCGACTGCACCGGTCTGGTCGGCGCCATCATTCAGGTAAACCAATTCAGGTAAACCAATTCAGGTAAACCAATTCAGGTAAACCAGAATTCAGACAACCAGTTCAGATCAACAACCAGCCTCAAGCTGCCGGATGCAGCCCCAGCACGTCCTGCATGTCGTAGACGCCCGATTGGTGCTGCGCCAAGAATTTGGCGGCGCGCAAAGCACCCAGTGCGAACGTGGCGCGACTGGAGGCTTTGTGCGTAATCTCGACACGCTCCCCCACACCTGCGAACAATACCGTGTGGTCACCCACCACATCACCACCACGCACAGTGGCAAATCCGATGGTGTTGGCATCACGCTCACCGGTCACGCCTTCGCGGCCATACACGGCACAGGTGGCAAGATCGCGACCCAACGCAGAGGCAGCCGCCTCTCCCAGACGCAAGGCGGTACCGGAGGGTGCGTCTACCTTGTGTCTATGATGGGCTTCGATGATCTCGACGTCATAACCGTCCGCCAGCACGCGCGCCGCGGATTGCACCAGACTGATCAGCAAGGTGACGCCCACACTCATATTGGGCGCAAACACCACCGGGATGTCACGGGCAGCCGCATGAATAGCCTGTTTTTGCTCCGCCGTAAAACCAGTGGTGCCAATCACCATGCCCACGCCGGCAGCACGACAAGCTTCAAGGTATTGCAAGCTGGCTTCGGGACGGGTGAAATCCACCAGCACATCAGCCCCTTCCAGAGCAGCAGCAATATCGTGCGTGACCAGCACGCCAGTGCGGCGCCCGAATTGATCGCCAGCATCACGACCGATTTGCTGGCTGTCAGCACGGTCCAACGCGGCATGCAGCGTCAGCGCCGGATCGGCAAACACCGACTCAAGCAAGGCATGGCCCATACGTCCGCTACTACCTGCAATCACAACCTTCAACATGCTTCTACATCCCTGAATCTGGTGGCCATCAGTGGCCAGAATTTACGATCTCTGCCTTACGATCTCTGCTACGACCTGCAGCCTGAAACAGTCGCTTGGTTCACAGATTGATATATCTGCTTGCGCGGAAAATCAAAAACCGATCTTTTCCAGCATGCGCTCAAAATAGCCCGGTTCACCTTCAGGCGGCAGCTCTTCCTGAGCGGCAGGTTTACTCTCTGTTGCTGCCGGCTTGGCCGCAGCGGGGTTCGCTTCTTTTGCGGCTGGCGCCGTTGCTGCAGGCGTTACTGGCGCAGCCGAAGCTGGCGCAGGCTGGGCTGCAGGAGGTTCATTCAGCGGCGCTGGAGAAACCTCAGGGGCGGCAGAGGCCGCTGGCGTGGCAGGGGCAGTGACGGAAGATGCTGGCGGCGCAGCTGGCGCTGTCGTCTCGGGCGCAGCAGCAGAAGGGGCCGACTTTTCAGACGGATTCACCAGTTCAGCTGGTGCAGCTTGCGGTGCCTGCACTTCAGGTTTATCACTCTTCCAGAACTTGAGCTTCTCCGACAAGGACTTTTCCTGCTCTTCAGGCAGGGCGGATTTTTCAGGTGCGTTGGTAGCACCGGCCTCAGGCACAGCTGAAGGGACCACATCGCCACGAATACGGCGCAAGCCGTCATCATCGAACTCCATGATGACGAGACGCTGCTCAACCACTTTACCGTCCTTGCGGAACTGGTAGAAGTAATCCCAGCGGTTGCTGTGGAAGCTGTCCTGGATCAGCGGCGTGCCCATGATGAAGCGCACCTGTGACTTGGTCATGCCAGGCTTGAGTTGCAGCAGCATCTTGGAAGTGATCACATTGCCCTGTTGAACATCCAGCCTGTAAGGCTTGATCGCTTTGGGTAGTGAAAAGTCGCAGCCCACGCATAGCAGCGCGAGCAGTAGTAGGATTTGGCGCATCGTCATGACTTAGGCAACAAATGGCGTTAATATACCATGACTGATTTGCCAGACTGTGTTGGCCAAACCGAATAGAGTATAAAAGACCATGCGCGATCCCCACGATCTCAAGAATGCCGGCCTCAAAGCCACCCTGCCCCGCCTCAAGGTGTTAAGCCTGTTTGAAACCAGCAAACAACGCCACATGTCAGCGGAAGATGTCTACAAGATCCTGCTGAATACCGGTGAAGATGTCGGCCTGGCGACGGTATACCGGGTGCTGACCCAGTTCGAGCAGGCTGGCTTGCTGGTGCGTCACCATTTCGAGAGCGGCAAAGCCGTGTTCGAGCTCAATGAAGGCCATCATCACGATCACATCGTCTGCCTGCAATGCGGACGGGTGGAGGAATTCTGTGACGACGAGATCGAAAAGCGTCAGAAACTGGTGGCAGATGAGCGTGGCTTCAAGATCCACGAACACTCACTCTATATCTACGCGGATTGCACCAAGAAGCCCTGCCCGCACAAAACCTGAGCCACCGGCCCACTCTGTGGCGGCAGCCACCCAATTCTGCGCTGACCCGTCTTAACCGTCAGCCTACTCACTCAAGCCTCACGATAGCCCAGCATCTCTTTGGCATGTTGACGGGTGGTAGAGGTGATCTCCACGCCACCCAGCATACGGGCGATCTCTTCCACACGCTGTTCCGGCTCCAGTCGGGCAATATGACTCAAGGTCGCTTCCCCGTGCAGCTGCTTGCTGACCCGGAAATGCTGTGCACCCTGTGCGGCGACTTGCGGAAGGTGGGTGATGACCAGCACCTGGCGCTTGTTACCCAGCTGCGCCAGTAGTTGACCGACCACTTCCGCCACGCCGCCGCCTATGCCGACATCCACTTCATCAAAGATCATGGTCGGAACATCGCCCTGCTGCGCAGTCACCACACGGATGGCCAGACTGATGCGTGACAACTCACCACCAGAAGCCACTTTGGACAAGGCACGCGGCTCGGCACCGGCATGTCCGGCCACCAGAAATTCCACCTGCTCCAAACCGGTTGCTGCCGCTGCCTGCGGCGTCAGTGCGACATCGAAACGGCCGCCGGACAAGGCCAGCCGCTGGATTTCGGCGCTGATATTGGTAGCGAGCTTTTCCGCCGCCTGCTTGCGTCCGGCACCAAGCTGAAGTGCAGATTGCTCATAGGCTTGCCAGGCGGCAGCTTCCAGACGCGCCAGTTGGCCATCGTCCACAGCCAGTTCCAGTTCGGCGATGCGTGCCTGCCATTGCTGTAATTGCTCGGCCAGCTGCTCTGGCCTGACACGATAGCGCCGCGCCGCCTGATGCAGCTCGGCGATGCGGGCTTCCAGCTCCGCAAGGCGCTGCGGATCCAGCTCGCTGCGCTGCAGGTAGCGGTTCAGGAAACGCTCTGCCTCCTGCAGCTGGATGGCCGCCTGATCCATCACGTCCAGCACTTCCTGCAGATTCGGGTCGAACGCCACCAACTCCTGCAACACATGCTGTGCCGCCGCCAACTGATCCAGTGCATTGATATCCGCATCCGCGATCAGCGCACGGCACTGCTCCGCACCACTCAGCAAGCTGGCCCCATGGGAAAGACGGGCATGCTCTTGTTGTTCCTGCTCCCAGCTTTCAGCATCGGGGGCCAGCTGCTTCAATTCGCGCGCCTGGTCACGCAGCGTTGCCAGCTCATCGGCATAGGCTGCCGCATGTTGCTCGGCTTCAACACGGCGCCTATGCAGCGCATGCCAGACCTGATAATGCGCAGCCACTTGCGCAGCGAGATCGGCATGACCGGCGAACTGATCCAGTATCTGGCGCTGCGTGGCCGACTTGAGCAAGGAGTGGTGCGCATGCTGGCTGTAGATATCCACCAGAAAATCACCGGCCTCACGCAACTGCTGCACGGTCACGGCCATGCCGTTGATGAAGGCGCGCGATTTTCCGTCGGCATACACCACGCGGCGCATCAGCAGTTCGTCAGCCTCGCCATTGAGTGCGTTATCGAGCAGCCATTGCTGCAAGTCAGGCAGCGCCTGCACATCGAACTGCGCCGCCACTTCGGCACGCTCGCAACCATGCCGCGCCACACCGGCTTCGGCACGCGCGCCCAGCGCCAACGACAATGCATCAATGAGGATGGATTTCCCCGCCCCTGTCTCGCCAGTCAGCACACTGAAACCGGCATCGAATTCGAGTTGCAGGCGATCAACGATCACGAAATCACGGATGGTGAGGCTTTGCAGCATAGTGCTCTAGCCCCAGCCTAGCTTGTCGCGCAGCATGCCGTAGTGGCTATGGCCTTGCGGATGCAACAGACATACCGAGCACGGTGCGCGTTGCACCAGCACCTGATCGCCAGGCTGCAGTGAAACTTGATGCTGCCCGTCGAAATGCACGCGCGCATCCTGCGACTGGATCACGGTGACCACCACTTTGCTGTTGCCATGGATGGCGATGGGGCGGTTACTCAGCGTGTGCGGGCAGATCGGCACCAGCGCGATGGCATCCAGGGTCGGATGCAAGATGGGCCCGCCAGCCGACAGCGAATAGGCCGTCGTGCCGGTGGGCGTAGCAAGGATGAGGCCGTCCGAACGCTGCCTGTGCACGAACTGGCCGTCGATATTGACTTCCAGCTCGATCAGACGCGCCAGGCCGTCCTTGTTGATGACCACATCATTGAGCGCCTGACCCTCACTGACCAGTTGCCCCTGCCGCATGATGGCCGCCACCAGCAGCATGCGCTGCTCGGTACTGAATTCGCCTGCCAGGATGCGCGCCATGGCGTCCAGCATGGTGTCCGAACTGACATCGGTGAGGAAGCCGAAACGGCCCCGGTTGACCCCCACCAATGGGATCTTGTGTTGTGCCAAGGCACGCGCCACGGTCAGCATGGTGCCGTCACCGCCCAGCACCACGGCCAGATCAGCCGTTAGGCCGATCTGGTCCATGGCAACGGTGGGATAAGCGGTGATGTCCGACTGCACTGCAGTCTTGTCCTCGACCAGCACACGGACGCCGCGCTGCAGCAGAAAATCGGCGAGCGCGAGTATGTGAGCGCGCATCTCCGGGTTCATGTATTTGCCGATCAGAGCGACCGTTTGAAACGCGTTTTGCATGGCGGCTATTTAATCATAGAAGCCGGGCCGGGCAAAGATAAGGCGGCACCGAATCACGCGACGGTAAGCGACAGGGCGGCTTGCCGCAGTGGCGGGATAGCAAGTGATGCTGAGTATCGCGTCATGCTGGATATATTGCTTGCCGGGAGACTGGGGCTGCCGGATAATTTTCGCTATGGTGTCATATCGGGTTTGGTCTCGCGTAGCAGCCTGATGTCGAACACTTGCTATAGTGATGGCAGGCCTCATATTGCTTAATAGCCTCACTGCAACACATGACATATACGGATGTGTCGATACAATAAGAAGTATTACTTTCTGAACATGACTCCCTGAAGACAGATGCTGGATAAACGCGCTCAGATACTGCTCAAGACCCTGGTTGAACATTACATCAGTGATGGCCAACCGGTAGGCTCGCGCACGCTTTCCAAGTGTTCAGGACTGGATCTGAGCCCTGCCACCATACGCAATGTGATGTCAGATCTGGAAGAACTGGGCTTCATCATCAGCCCGCACACCTCGGCCGGTCGCATCCCCACACAGCGCGGTTACCGCTTTTTTGTCGATACGCTGCTCACGGTGCAACCCTTGCACCAGCAGCAGATCGAGCGCCTGGAGTTCGAACTCTCCTCGCCCGACCCGCAAGAACTGATCACCAATGCCGCTGGCATGCTGTCCAACCTCACCCAGTTCGCCGGCATCGTGATGGTGCCCAAGCGCAAGACCGTCTCGTTCCGTCACCTGGAGTTCCTGCCGCTCTCCGAAAAACGCATCCTGGTCATCATCGTCACTTCGGATGGCAATGTGCAGAACCGCATCATCATCACCGAAAAGAGCTACAGCCCCAGCGAGCTCACCCAGGCCAGCAACTATTTCAACCAGCACTATGCCGGCAACACCTTCGAACAGGTCAAGCAGCGCCTGCATGAAGAGCTCAAGCAGATGCAGGCCGACATGACACGGCTGATGGGCGCCGCCATGGAAGCCAGCAGCAAGGCGCTGGACGATGACAAGGATGCCGTGGTGATCGCCGGCGAGCGCAATCTGCTGCAGGTGGACGAGCTGTCCACCAATGTCGGTTCGCTACGCAAACTGTTCGAGGTGTTCGAGCGCCGCACCAGCCTGATGCAGTTGCTGGACAACAGCCAGCGTGCCGAGGGCATCCAGATCTTCATCGGTGGCGAATCTGGCTACCTGCCACTGGACGAATGCAGCATGGTCACCGCCACCTACGAGACCAACGGCCAGACCGTGGGCACACTGGGCGTGATCGGGCCGACCCGCATGGCGTATGAACGTGTGATCCCCATCGTGGACATGACGGCAAAACTATTGTCCAACGCCTTGTCCAAGAACTGACCTCCACCCTTTCAGAGCATCCATCATGGGCTATTACGCCAAAGAACCCGCTTACCATCACGGTCAGCTGCCACGTGTCGGCATCCTGTTACTCAATCTGGGCACGCCGGATGCGCCTACAGCAGCAGCGCTGCGCCCGTATCTGAAACAATTCCTCAGTGATCGCCGCGTGGTGGAGATACCGCGTGCCATCTGGTGGTTCATCCTGAACGGCATCATCCTGCCGCTGCGTCCACGCAAATCTGCCGAAAAGTATGCACAGGTATGGACCGAGGAAGGCTCACCACTCCTGGTCTACGCCACCCGGCAGACCGAACAGTTGCGCAGCCTGCTGGCCAGTAAAGTCAGCACCCCGGTATCGGTGGCGCTGGGCATGAGCTACGGCAATCCCTCAGTGGCAAGTGCAATGGACAAGCTGCGCGCGGAAGGCTGTGACCGCATCCTGGTGATGCCCTTGTACCCTCAATACGCCGCCAGCAGCACCGCCTCTGCACTGGACGCAGTGTGGCGACTGTTACTGAGGACGCGTAACGTACCGGCCATACGCTCGCTACGTCATTACCATGACCATCCAGCCTATATCACTGCGCTGGCGGACAGCGTACGCGAATACTGGTCCATGCACGGCCGGCCGGACAAACTGGTGATGAGCTTTCACGGCGTGCCCCGCCGCTCGCTGGATCTGGGTGACCCGTACCATTGCGAATGCCACAAGACCGGGCGCTTGCTGGCAGAAGCGCTGGGCCTGGAAAAAGACCAGTACATGGTGTGCTTCCAGTCACGTTTCGGCAAAGCCGAATGGCTGAAACCCTATCTCGCCGCCACGCTGGAATCCCTGGGCAAGCAAAAACTCGGACGTGTGGACGTGATCTGCCCCGGTTTCTCCAGCGACTGCCTGGAAACTCTGGAAGAGATCGCCATGGAAGGCAAAGCGACCTTCTTGCAAAACGGTGGCGGCAGTTTCCATTACATCCCTGCCCTGAATGTGCGCACTGGCTGGATGGAAGCGCTGATCCAGATCGTGCTGGGCGAGTTGCACGGTTGGGTCAGCGCTGATGCCGACCCTGCAATGGCACACCACGAGGCCCAGCTCAGCCGGCTGCGCGCCAAAGCGCTGGGAGCCAGTGACTAGTCCCCTTAAGGGACAACGCAAACACAGCGCGATGAGCGCAGCGCGTGTAGGCATTTGTTATACTCTTATTTTGACTAGACACAGGGACGCTCAATGATCGTCATCACCGGCGGCGCCGGCATGATAGGCAGCATGATCGCCTGGCATCTCAACACCGTTCTGAACCGCGACGATCTGGTGATCGTCGACCGCATGGACCATCCGGATCAGTGGCAGAATCTGGTCCATCGCCAATACGCGCAATATCTGGACAAGGACGAGTTGTTCGCACGTCTGCACAATGCCAGCGGTGTGGAAGCGGTCATCCACATGGGCGCCATCAGCGCCACCACCGAGCGCGATTTCAACAAGCTGGTGCAGAGCAATATCCGCTACAGCCAGCAACTGTGGGACTGGTGTGCCGAGCATGGCGTGCCGCTGTTATATGCCAGTTCCGCGGCAACTTATGGCGGCGGCGAGCAGGGCTACAGTGATGCGCATGACGCCGTTGCCAGCTTGCGCCCGCTCAATGGCTATGGCTATTCCAAGCAGTTCTTCGACCAGTGGGCGCTGCGCCAGCAGGCTCAGGGTCGCCCTTGCCCACCACGCTGGTATGGGTTCAAGTTCTTCAATGTGTACGGCCCGAACGAATACCACAAACAACGCATGGCCAGTGTCGCACTGCACACCTTCAACCAGTTCCGCGAACACGGCACCATGCAGCTGTTCCGCAGCCATCTGGAAGGCTATGAGGATGGCATGCAGCTACGCGACTTCGTTTACGTGAAGGATGCGGCAGCCGTGGTATGTCATTTCCTGCAACAGGCTGCGCCATCCGGGCTGTACAACATCGGCACCGGCAAGGCACGCGCCTTCCGTGACCTGGCCACAGCGGTGATGCACAGCATGGACCGCGAGCCCTCGATCACTTACATCGACATGCCAACAGACCTGCATGGTAAATACCAGTATTTCACCGAAGCCGACATGTGCAAGCTGCGCGCGGCGGGCTACACGCAACCCTTCCATAGCCTGGAAGACGGGGTACGTGACTATGTACAACATTATTTGATGCAGGCCGACCCTTACTGTTGAGGCGCTAGAAATACAAAGCAAGAGCAAAACTAAAGCAAGAACAAAACACGGCAACAGCGAAACGAGGCAAGATTGAAAGACTACATTGGATTCCTGCGCGAAGAACTGGCCGCGCATCAGGCCCTGTTCACCCAGCTGGAAGCACTACTGCCGCAGATCAGCGAGGTCGGGCAGGCACTGCGCGACTGTCTGGCACGCGGCGGCAAGATCCTGCTGATGGGCAATGGTGGCAGCGCGGCAGACAGCCAGCACATCGCCGCCGAGATCGTGGGCCGTTACAAGAAAGAACGCCGTGGTCTGCCAGCCATCGCGCTGACCACGGACACCTCCATCATCACTTCGGTGGGCAACGACTACGGCTATGAGTTCATCTTCTCGCGCCAGGTTGAAGCGCTGTGCTCGCCACTGGACGTGGTGATCGGCATCACCACCTCGGGTAACAGCATCAATGTGGTACGCGCCATCGAAGTAGCCAAAGAGATCGGCGCCACCACCATAGGCCTGACTGGCGGCACAGGCGGAAAACTGGCGGCATTGTGCGATTACAACCTGGTGATGCCGTCCAGCGTGACGGCACGCATCCAGGAAGCGCACATCTTCATCGGCCACAGCGTGTGCGACATTCTGGAGGCAGACTGAACGATGCAGCACAGCCTGATTGATACGGTACGCCATGGCTTCGGTCAGGGTGATCAATGGATACTGGTGATTGGCGACCTGATGCTGGACCGTTACCTGATCGGCGAGGTGGAGCGTATCTCGCCAGAGGCACCGGTGCCGGTGGTGTTGCTGAAAAGCGAACAACACCGTGCCGGTGGTGCTGCCAATGTGGCGGCCAATATCGCGGGCTTGGGCCTACGCACCTGCATCGCAGGTTGCATAGGCCAGGACAAGGATGGTGACACGCTGCTCAGCATGCTGGCGAGCATGCAAGTCGATGCAAGTGGCGTGCTGCGCTCCGGCAAACGCCCCACCACCACCAAGACCCGCATCCTGGGCGGTCATCAGCAGATGGTCAGGCTGGATCAGGAAAGCCGCAGCCCTTTCGATGCCGCAGAACAAGCAGATCTGTTAGCGCTGGTGAGCGCACAGGTGGCACAAACCCCCGCGCTGGTCATCCTGTCCGACTATGCCAAAGGCGTGCTCAGCGTGGAACTGTGCCAATCCGTGATCCAGCAATGCCGTGCCGCAAGCATTCCAGTGCTGGTGGACCCCAAAGGTCACGATTACAGCAAATATCAAGGCGCAACTGCACTCACCCCCAACAAGCGCGAAACCGCTGAAGCCTGCCGTGTGGATATCAGTAACAACGCGGCACTGATGCAGGCCGCCGCCATCCTGCGCAAGACACTGGGACTGGCGTTCTTTGCCGTGACCCGCGGCGAGGAAGGCATCTCGGTGATCGACGAAGCCAACATCCTGCATATTCCGGCCGCAGCCAAAAAGGTGTTCGATGTATCCGGCGCTGGCGACACCGTGATCGCTACGCTGGCCGCCGGGTTGGTCCACCAGCTGCCGCACCAGATGGCACTGCAACTAGCCAATATCGCAGCTGGCATCGTGGTCGGTAAAGTCGGCACTGTGCCCATCAGCCGTGAAGAGCTGCTGCATGAACTGGTACAACAAAGCTCGGTAGAGCAGGCCGACAAAGTGTGCAGCCTGGACACCATGCTCACCCGCGTGAGTGCTTGGCGCAGCAATGGTCAGAAGATCGTGTTCACCAACGGTTGCTTCGACCTGCTGCACGCGGGCCATGTGACCTACCTGGAAGCGGCACGCAAGACCGGCGACCGGCTGATCCTTGGCCTCAACACCGACCGCTCGGTGAGCGCACTGAAAGGACCGACGCGGCCTGTCATCCATGAACAGGACCGTGCCCGTGTGCTGGCAGCACTGGCGGCTGTGGATGCGGTGATCCTGTTCGATGATGACACACCACTGGCCCTCATCAACGCTGTGCAGCCGGATGTGATCGTCAAAGGCAGCGACTACCGCGAGGACCAGGTGGTGGGCGGCAAGGAGGTCAAATCCTGGGGTGGTCAGGTCGCGCTGATCCCCATCGTGCCAGGCCGCAGCACCAGCGGGATCCTGGAAAAAATTGGCGGCTAGAGTCCTGATCTTCGGTCCCTCCTGGGTGGGGGACATGGTGCTGGCCCATAGCCTGTTCAAGGCCATCAGGCAGTCGCAGCCAGACGCGGTGATCGATGTCGCGGCGCCCTCCTGGACACTGCCATTGCTGGAGCGCATGCCGGAAGTCAGGCGTGGTATCGCCCTGCCGTTCCGCCATGGTGAACTGGCTCTGCGCGCCCGCATCACGATGGGCCGGCGTTTGCGCGATGAAGGCTATACGCAAACCATTCTACTCACCAATTCGTTCAAATCCGCCATCCTGCCGTTCGCCACCCGCATCCCGCAGCGTACCGGCTTTGTAGGTGAGCTGCGCTATGGCCTGCTCAACGATCTGCGCCGCCTGGACAAGCAGCGGCTGCCGCGTACCGTGGACCGCTTCCTGGCCCTGGGGCGCCCGGCCAATGACAGATCCGTACCGACCCCACCGCAACCACGTCTGATCGCCGATCAGGCCAATGCACTGGCCGCACTGCAACGCCTGGGGCATGCGTTCCCGCAACAAGCTGTATTGGGTTTGTGTCCTGGGGCAGAGTACGGTGAGGCGAAACGCTGGCCAGTAGCCTACTATGCTGAAGTGGCAAACGCCGCGCTGGCGGCTGGCTGGCAAGTCTGGCTGTTCGGTTCCGAGAAAGACATACCGGTCACTGCCGAGATCAATCGGCTCGCTGACGGTCTTTGTCTGGACCTGGGCGGCCGTACCAAGCTGGGCGATGCCATCGACCTCATGTCGCTGACCAGTGCCGTGGTCAGCAACGACTCCGGCCTGATGCATGTGGCGGCAGCACTGGATAAGAAAGTCATCGCTATCTATGGCTCGTCCGACCCTGCCCACACCCCGCCCATGAATGCTCAAGCGGTGATCGTCTACCTTGGACTCGGCTGTAGCCCCTGCTTCAAACGCGAATGTCCGTTACAACATCTGAATTGCCTCAAGCAGATCAAGCCAGCCAGCGTGATAGCCGCTCTGGAACTGATGTGACCTGCTGTTGTGCTACACAGATGGACTGGTCGGTTGGGTAATCCTCATGGCTGATCATTCACCATTAAAACTTTACTGGTCTTCGCCGCTAAAACGCGATGGAAAGAACTTCAGCGACTGCTTCTGGAGCAGACGGAACCAACCTTATTCAGCTCAAGGCATCGTCATGCCAACAACATCAGCTTCTCAACGAACACAAGCTTGTCCATTTCAACCCAGGCGAACCGGGCTAGGCCCCACACCATCATGACTGACCAATACCATATCCATATCGTAGGCTGCGTACCACGCAGCGGCACCACGCTGATGACTGAACTGATGGTCAACTGCTTCAACATCGATGCATACACCGCGCATGAGTACAGCATCTATAAGGAATTTCCGCACGATTATCAGATCCTGTGCACCAAAAAGCCCAATGACATCGAACGTGTGACTTATCCGCTCAAGGTGAACCCTCAGTTATATGTTATTTATCTGCTACGCGACCCGCGCGATGCCATCTCAAGCCGCAGCCACGCCAAAAATAATGAAGACAAGAAAATATGGGGAAATCTGCGTACTTGGTTGGATCACCAGGCCATCGCCGACAGCTTGAGTCAGCATCCACGCTTCATCACGATACGCTACGAAGATCTGGTTTCGGCACCGGATGCCACTCAAGACAGGCTGTTACAACAACTGCCATTCCTTTCGCGCCGCGTTAAATTCAGCGAATTTCACACCGTAGCAAAGCCATCGGAGAAATCGCAAGCCGCTCTCGGGGAGATACGACCAATCTCGGCGGCCAGTGTAGGCAACTGGCGCAAACACAAAGCCTATCTGAAAGCCCAGGTCGAGAAATACGGCGACATCAGCGACATCCTGATACGTCTCGGTTATGAGCTGGACAAGCAATGGTTAGAAGAATTCAAGGATGTAGTGGCGGACAACAGCGACGAGCCGGAAAAGGTGATGCCGAAATGGAAGCAATACTGGATGCGCTATCTCACCACGCCCAGGCGAAAACTACTGTACCGCCTCTCCATCTCACCTACTTTCGGAAAATGTATCAACCGCTTACGACACGGCATCAGGACTAATGTACGCAATGATACACACGCCTAAGCAAAGCAAACCGGCGTCAGTGCGGACAACCACGGACGGCCCACTCGTTGCAGTAGAAGAGCAACTGGTAGACGGCTCGAGCACCTTGTTCCTGGTGTTTGGGGGGATCAAAGGCGCGCTGGGTATGCCACCGTTCGAGTTCTACAAAAGCTGTAGCATGCTGCAGGAAAGTCGCATCTTTTTCCGCGACCTGTCGCAGCGCTGGTATCACGCCGGGCTTGCCGGCATTTCGAACGACATCGCCGGTACGGTACGGTACCTGCGTGACACCATCACCAGAATCCAGCCAACACAGGTGGTGTTCATCGGGAACTCGATGGGGGGCTACGCTGCTATCTTGTTTTCCAACCTGCTGGGAATCGGCCGCGTCGTATGCTTTTCTCCACAAACCTTCATCACGGCCAGGCAGCGACTCCGGCACAGTGATTACCGGTGGCAACGGCAGATTTTGTCTACTTACCTGACCACACTGGGACAAGTACGCTACTTCGACCTTGCCGAGGTGCTACTCCATGCAAAACAAGCGACATCAGTGACCATCCATGTATCTAACGATGATAGCTTGGATATGAAGCATGCCAAACACCTGGAATCGTTCAGCAACGTTCGTCTATGTATACATGAAGCTGGCGGGCACGGCCTGGTCAAGCATCTGCGCGACAGCGGCAAGCTACACAAGCTGCTGCTGGAGGAAACTCTTTAAACCTGCGGTGACAGTGTCGCTGTTATTGCAAGAGTCTGTTGCATACGACCGACCAGCAGACGAGAAAATAAGCGCGTATCCGAAATTTCGATCCAACTGAGTTGGTGGCCGGGGCACATTAGAGCGCTCAGCGTTGCAGTAGACGTGTCTGGCACAACAATACAGTACTGATCCGATGGACGATGCGAATCATTTTCAGTATTTTGACATCGCCCAGCCTCGGCATCTTGAAACCATGACGGCCTTTTTCGATTGCGGCTGCCCCAACTCACAGCCTCTCGAAAGTAGCTGGATCCAATCAATAACCATGTTGCCCACTTTGCCGTAAAGGCTGCTTCATCGCAGTAGTTGGTCCAATCGCTGCATGATGCAGATGTGATGCTGCGAGCAATAATCCTGCCAACCAGGTACGTCGGTCCAGTCACTCAGGAACACGAAATCCAGCCCGGCGCGCGTGGAGGACTGATGATCATAGCGGCTGTCACCGAAAAAGATGGCCGGTGTCTGCAATGCACCCGACGCGATCTCGCGCGCGAGTATGGTGTCTTTGTTATCCGGGCTACCGTAGATGCCAGCGTCAAAATAATCTGCCAGTCCTCGCTTATGCATCACGCCGCGCACTTCTTCTTGGTCGCCGCCGGAGATCATCATCCAGCGCGTATCCGGTAGCAGGGTTCTTAGCTGTTCCAGACCGGGGGCCACAGCACACGCCAGCAGGCTATGCTCCAGCTCGGCAGCGAACAGGCCCAACAGGCGCTGCATCTCCGTTTCCGTGCTCGTCTGCTGCAATATCGTGCGCAGAAAATACTCGAATTTAGGGTAGCGCGAGATACCACCCAAGGCAATATGGTGGTCGACCAAAGCTTGTGCCTGCACAGGCGTGGCGCCATAGGCCATGGCCGTGTCGTAATAGGCCTGGATCTTGACTTGATTGGAATCAAGGACCACACCGTCACAATCGAACACCAGCATGCGGTACTTGGCTAAAGCCTTGAGATCAGGTGCCATCATGTCCTGTACATTTTATGAAAATGAAACGGCGGTGGCAGTTTTCACTGCCACCGCCGCTGGTGTCATGCCAAAGCTTAAGCCGCTTTGATGGCGCTGGCTTCACGTGCCAGTTTGGTGATGTGTGCCCAGTTCTTGGCAGCAACCGCATCGGCGGGGGTCAGCCAGGTACCACCACATACCACCACGTTAGGCAGTGCCAGAAATTGAGGGGCGGACTCTGGGGTCACACCACCGGTAGGGCAGAATTTCACGTCGCCGAACGGGCCTGAAAAGCCCTTGAGCAGGTTGATGCCACCGACGGCCACCGCTGGGAACAGCTTGAGGAAGAAGTAGTCGTCGGCATTGGCTTGCATGATCTCGCTACCGGTAGAAACGCCAGGCAACAAGGGCAGGCCCATGGCACGCGCGGCTTTACCCAGCTCGCTGGTGTAGCCTGGGCTGACCGCGAATTGGCAACCCGCGTCCTTGGACGCTTGCGCATCGGCGATGTTACGCACCGTACCAGAACCCAGGATCGCATCCGGCACAGATTTGGCGATGGCTTCCATGGCTTGCAGTGCACAGGAAGAACGCAGGGTCACTTCCAGTACGCGGATACCACCTTCAAGCAGGGCTTCTGCCATGGGAACAGCATCTTCCACCTTGTTGATGACGATGACTGGAATGACAGGACCGTGCTTGGCCAAATCTAATGTGTTCATGCTTTTCTCTCTAAAGTTTTATCGAACGGAATTAATCGGATTGTCATCGCTATTGGCGTAGCTCATGTCATAGCTCATGTCATAGTTTGGGCATCAGGCGATCCAACAATCGCACATCGCCATGCCTGCCAGCACTTGGCACACATGGCGATGAAGTCGGTTGATCCTGGAGCAGTTACAGCCAGGTGACCGCGCCCTCTTCTGCAGAACGCACATTGCCACGCATGCCACCGAACAGTTCACGACCGATGCCGTGACCGTTGTTGTTGCGCTCGGCTTCCGTCATGGTCTGCAGGCTGCGTGCGTTCCACTGGTCCTGATCGACCAGCGCGTTCAGGGTGCCGACGATGGCATTGAGGCGGATGATATCGCCAGTGCGGATCTTACTGATCGGCCCGCTGGCCAGCGCTTCGGGGCTGACATGGATGGCGGCCGGCACCTTGCCGGATGCTCCACTCATACGGCCATCGGTCACGATGGCCACTTTGAAACCTTTACCCTGCAGTACCGACAGAGGGGGGGTCAGCTTGTGCAGTTCCGGCATGCCGTTGGCGCGCGGGCCCTGGAACCTGACCACGGCGACAAAATCCTTCTCCAGCTCGCCTCGCTCGAACGCCGCTAGCAATTCTTCCTGGGCGTGGAACACGATGGCCGGCGCTTCAATGATCATGCGGTCTTCGGGCACCGAGGATGTCTTGATCACGGCACGGCCCAGATTACCGGTCAGCAGACGCAGGCCACCGGAAGAGCTGAACGGTTTGCGTGGTGAACGCACGATAGTCTCGTCCGGGCTTTCTTCGGGCAGGTCGATCCAGGTCAGTTCATTGTCGAACATCACCGGCTTCTTGCAGAAATCACGTAGCCCACCGATCACCACGGAAGACACATCGGCGTGCATATAACCGCCTTCGATCAATTCACGGATCACAAAGCTTGGGCCGCCGGCATCCTGGAACTCGTTCACGTCTGCCGTGCCGTTAGGGTAGACGCGCGCCAGCAGCGGCGTGTCCTGAGACAACTTGGAGAAATCTGACCAGTCGATGATGATGCCAGCTGCACGGGCCACCGCCACCCAATGGATACAGTGGTTGGTGCTGCCGCCGGTGGCTAGCAAGGCCACGATGGCATTCACGATCACACGCTCATCGACCAACTGGCCGATGGGGGTGAAGCGACGTCCCTGGATATTGGACAGCACAGTACGTACGGATTCACGTGTCAGTGCTTCACGCATGCCATCATGCGGATGCACGAAAGCGGCGCCCGGCACGTGCAAGCCCATGGCTTCCAACAACATCTGGTTGCTGTTAGCGGTGCCGTAGAAGGTACAGGTACCTGCGCCATGGTAAGCAGCAGATTCAGAGGCCAGCAACTCGTCACGGTCACACAGACCTTGAGCGAACTTCTCGCGCACCTTGGACTTGGTGGTGTTGTCTATGCCGGTACTCATCGGGCCGGCTGGCACGAACACACAGGGCAGATGACCGAAATTGAGCGCGCCTATCAGCAGGCCAGGCACGATCTTGTCGCATACGCCCAGCAGCAAGGCAGCGTCGAACACATCATGGGACAGAGCCACTGCGGTACTCATGGCAATGACATCGCGCGAGAACAGGCTGAGCTCCATACCGGGCTCACCCTGGGTGATGCCATCACACATGGCCGGCACACCACCAGCCACCTGCACGGTAGCACCATGCTTTCTGGCTTCATCACGGATGATGGCCGGATAGACCTCATACGGCTGATGAGCAGACAACATGTCGTTGTATGCCGTCACGATGCCGATATGCGGGGCTTTTTCGGCAATGATGCGGAATTTGTCATTCTCGGGCATCGCTGCGAAGGCATGCGCCACATTGGCACAGCCCATGCGGTCCGAACCACGCGCACGTTTCAGTGTGTCTTCAATGCGCTGCAGGTATGCTTTGCGGGTGGGGGCACTACGCTCACGAATGCGCTCAGTGACTTCATTCAGGATCTGTCTCATAGTCATAGCGCTATCAAAATTAACTCTTTCCGATTATGCAGAAAGCTACCCCTATCGTCAAACCAGACGCAGGCAATGCCCAGATTCTCTACATATTTGATCATTCAGTATCCGTAATACGTACGATACCAGTCAGCGAAGCGCGCGATGCCGTCAGCCAATGGGGTTTGCGGTTTAAAATCAATCCATTGCTCTAGCGTACTAGTATCCGCTGCTGTGCGCTGAACATCTCCGGCCTGCATGGGTAGATAGATTTTTTGTGCGACTTTTCCAAATGCAGCTTCCAGCGTCTCGATAAAGCCCATCAATGGCTCAGGTTGACTATTGCCGATATTGAACACGCGGTACGGGGCATGGCTACGAGCAGGATCAGGATACGCGGCGTCAAACAACGGGTCAGGCTGGGCCGGTTTGTCCATCACACGCACCAGGCTTTCAACAATATCGTCGACATAAGTGAAATCGCGCATCATGTCGCCATGATTGAAGACGTTCAATGTCTTTTCATTGAGGATAGCGTCTGCAAAAAGAAACGGTGACATATCCGGACGACCCCAGGGGCCGTATACGGTAAAGAAGCGTAGACCGGTGGTTGGCAAGCGGTAGAGATGGCTGTAGGTATGCGCCATCAGCTCGTTGGCTTTTTTGGTCGCGGCATACAAGCTGACCGGATGATCGACGCCATCGACTTCACTGAACGGCAGCTTGGTGTTGCCCCCGTAGACACTGGATGAGCTGGCATACACCAGATGCGCCATCTGATGATGACGACAACCTTCAAGTACATTAGCGAATGCGACCAGATTGCTGTCGATGTAGGCCTGCGGATTGGTGATCGAGTAGCGCACACCCGCCTGTGCAGCCAGATGCACCACAGCATCGAAATGCTGCTGCTCAAACAAGGCTGCCGTCATTGTGCGATCGGCCAGATCGAGTTTGATGAACTCGAATGCCGCGGCGTCAGGCCGGGCATGGATATCGGCCAAGCGTGCCAACTTCAGGTTCACATCATAGTAATCGTTGAGGTTATCCACCCCCACCACCTGATCACCACGCCCCAGCAAATACTGCACCAGATGGAATCCGATGAACCCGGCCGCCCCGGTGACCAACACGCGCTTACCGGTCAGGGTAGCGCTCATAGATGACGATTCTCGCGTGCAGCATGACGCAGCAACATCAGGTTTCTGGCGTACACCACTGTTCCCGGCAATTGTCCGAGGATGATGACCGGGTCCATATCATGAATGCCATACGCCAGCACCGTCAGCCCGCCGACCAGGCTGAAATACCAGAAGCTGACCGGAATCAGGCTTTGTTGATGGCGCTCGCTGTGTATCCACTGCACGATGAAACGCAACATGAACAAAGACTGTCCCAGCAAACCTATCCCCAGCCAGATCATGTCGGTGTCCGACATACCGGCGATGTAATCTTCGATAGCCTGTATCAAATGTCCGAGAAAATAGCCCAAGCCCTGGTCCATATGCGCGCTTTCCTGTGGTTCTTATGATGCTTTTTCAGTCGCCACGGGCAACTTGGCTCTGCGCTGCAACCAGGCAACGCCGAACAGGTCGACGATACCTACCAGCAAGCGATCCAGCGTACCGTAATTGGAGCGACCGTGTTCACGCTGTCTGTGACCAACCGGTACCGACACCACCAAACCACCATGACGCTTGATCAAAGCAGGCAAAAAGCGATGCATATGGTCAAAATACGGCAGATCGAGGAAAACGGCACGCGGGAACAGTTTCAGGCCGCAGCCACTGTCTGGAGTCTCATCGTTGAGCATGCGCGAGCGCACCGCATTTGCGACGCGTGAAGAGAGACGCTTGATCCAGGTGTCCTTGCGGCTATGGCGACGGTTGCCACCCACCAACTCGACACCGGGTGCCAGTGCTGCCAACAGCTTGGGAATATCGGCCGGATCATTCTGGCCGTCACCATCCAGGGTCACGACCCAGTCAAAGCGCGCCGCCTTGACGCCGCTGCGTACCGCCGTGCTCTGTCCACAACTGGCCGCATGACTGATGATGCGTAAACGCGGTTGTTGCTGACGGACCGCTAACAAGCGGAGCAAGGTTGGATCAGTACTGCCGTCATCGACATAGATGATCTCGTATTCGAGCAGGCCTTCCAGCGCGAGAGATATCTCACCGATCAAGTCGGCCACGTTGTCCGCTTCATTGCGAACAGGCACCACCACCGACAACTGTGCCGGATAAACATTAGGGGACGTCAAAAGTGAACCTCAGATTAAGTATTATCAGGCGTTTTTTGAACCAGCACATCTTCCATGATCAGGTATTCCAGATCACAGCCAAAAAACATGTCGAGCGCATCCTTAGGGCTGCAGATCATGGGTTCGCCACGACGGTTGAGTGAGGTGTTCAGCACCACCGGCACATTGCGGCGCTGTTCCAGCGCTTCGATCAGCGCGTAATAGCGTGGATTGGTAGCGCGGGTCACCACTTGAGCGCGCGCCGTGCCATCCTCATGCACCACTTCTGGGATACGCGACTTCCAATGCTCTGCCACATCAAAGGTAAAGGTCATGTAAGGCGCTGGATGGGCCGTCTGCAGAATATCCTCCGCCGCCCGGTCCAGCATGGAAGGACAAAATGGACGCCAGCGCTCGCGGTACTTGATCTGGGCATTGATGCGGTCCGCCACGCCAGGGTGGCTGGGGTCACCCAGGATACTGCGACAGCCCAGCGCACGCGGGCCGAACTCCATGCGCCCCTGGAACCAGGCCAGCGGATGACCATTCGCCAGCAGTTCGGCACCCGTCGCTGCAGCGTCGGCTATACGCTTGAACACCGGCTTGGAAGGGTGTGCAGCACAGGCCGCCAGGCATTCTTCGGTGGTGAAGGACGGGCCCAGGTAAGCATGCGGCATGGCCTCCAGCGGCTCACCACGTTGAGCCGCGACGAAGCTGGCAGCGCCCAGCGAAGTCCCGGCATCGCCTGACGCCGGCTGCACGAACAACTCTTTCACGCCCGGCATGGCGATGATGCGCTGATTCAATTTCACATTGAGCGCGACCCCGCCCGCCATGGCGATGCGGCCAGTCTCGCGGATGATGTCACCCAGGTAATACTCGATCATTTGCAGCGCGATGTCTTCCAGCAATTGCTGCACCGAAGCCGCGTAGTGGATGTACGGGTCGTCGATCTCGTCGCCCTGACGTTTTGGCCCCAGCCAATCCACCAATGCAGGCGTGAAATAATGGCCTCTACCATTTTCCTTGTAGCGGCGCAGACCGATCACATTGACCAGCTTGGTGTTGACGCGCAGCTCACCGTCCTTGAATTGCACCAGACGGGAAAGGTCGTATTTGTTCGCATCGCCATACGGCGCCATGCCCATCACCTTGAACTCGCCGTCCAGCATCTCGAAACCCAGATATTCGGTGATGGCGCCATACATGCCTCCCAGCGAATCCGGATCGTAGAACTCCTTGATCTTGTGGATCTTGCCATGCTCGCCATAGCCGAAGAAGGTGGTCGCGTATTCCCCCTTGCCGTCTATGCCGACGATGGCGGTCTTTTCCTTGAAGCCACTCAGATGATAAGCACTGCTGGCATGCGCCAGATGGTGTTCCACCGGCACATACTCGGCGTTGCTGAGCCCCAGCTCCGCCATCAGAGCCAGTGCCTTGTCGCGGTTACGCCGGAAACGGCGGTTGCCATTGAAGAGGGCATCGATGACACGGTCCGGCGCATACCAGTGGCGCTTGGCATAGTGCCAGCGCGCAGCGCTGGTCAGTGGGATCTCGCCATACGGAAACGCCACCACGTCGACCTGCTCCGGGCGCACACCCGCCTCACGCAGACAATACCTGGCAGCTTCGTACGGAAACAGATTCTTGGCATGCTTGTCGCGGATGAAGCGTTCTTCTTCCGCTGCTGCCAGGATCTTGCCGTTGACGATGATCGCTGCGGACGCATCGTGCCCGAGCGCCCCAGATAAACCGAGAATATTCATACGTTTTAGATTTTTTTAGTATTGATGCCCGCTGCCAACAACACAGCCGGTTCTTTATACGTCATCACAAATGCCTGCTGCAACTCATCAAGGACAACGGCACCTGGCTGCCAGTTGCGCAAGAAGCGCCGCAGATCCCGCACATGCCCTCGACGGAAGCGCAGCTCACTGAGGACGCCCGGCGCGTATTGTCGCATGCTATCGAGATCGATCAACATAGGCTTACCATGCACGATCTTCATATTGGTGGACTTGAAATCGCCATGCACGATACCAAGCAGGTACAACTGATAAAACAGTCGCGCCACCTCCAAAGCAGTGGCTTGGCTCTGCAAACCATCCGTCTCCGCTGCAAAATACTGAGCCACATCAGGTGCATCCACATACTTGGCCAGAAAATAAGCCTCTCGTCGTATGCATCCGATACGCTGCTCCAGCAAGGCTACTGGCTCTGGCGTTGCCACGCCCAGCAGGTGCAAGCGATAGGCATTGGACCAAGACGCAGCAGCGCGAGTATTACGCAGCGCACGGTTCAAGCCATGCCAGAAATTCTTGATATTGTAGCGCTTGACGACGATATTTAGCGCGCCAAGTTGTATCAAACTGACTGTGCAGGTGTTACCAGATTTAAGCCGGACATGATTCGCGTCCAAGCATCGATCCGGAGTTTCTAGGCTAGCCCGCAGCGCAGGGGTATCACTATCCCGGCTAATGGCAAGGAATCGTTTTGATGAAACCTGCACGTTCACATCACTGCACTGGCGCAGTACTTTGCGCTGCGCGTAGCCCTGTGCCAAGTCATAGCGTTGCTTGGCCATCATGTGCTTCATCTTGGCGAGTGAGGGGCTCTGTTGCCAGCCACGCAAACGTGCGTATTGATCCAGCAACGCAGGCAGTAGCGGCCAAACATCCAGCACGTCCAGCTTGCCCAGCAGGATGGCCAGATTTTGCAATTCAGCACCTCGGCTGAACAGTCGTGGCAAAGGACGGATGCCGTCACCATCCAGAGTGTAGATGACGCTGCCCTGCACTAAGAAATTCTTGAGATAAAGATCCGTCTGCAGCAAGCCCGCCTGATGATGCAAGGCCACCTCGCGCACCAGTCCGAACGCCAGCTTGCTGCGGTCCGTAACATCACTGCGGCTCCAGGCCTGATCTGCACTGATGGCTTCAGCCACCTCGGCATAGAGCAGCACTTGGGCGGCCTCCGCAGGCAAAGCTCCTGCATGCAGCAACTCGGGCGTGGCGATACCGGCAGCAGCCAGACTCAATGCACCACGCTGGTCGCGTTGCGCATAGCGGGCAGCACCCTTGCCCAGGAATATCTTGGCGTAAACTGCTTTGCCTGACCAGCGCGCCCGGCAAACTACGCGGCGGCCCGGCACACGCCGCACGACTTGCAGGCAATCCAGCTGATTGCCGTCAGCCAGAGTCAAAGTGAATTGTGGAATGCTGCCATCGGCCACTGCATGCAGATCGACATTCATGGGATTTTACGCAGCTTCCATAATTGTAGCTTGCCCACACTGTATTGCAGCTCAGCTCGATAGGCGCCGGACTGGACCGGCTGTTCGCTGATCAGCCAGATCGCATCATGACGCTGCAACTCGGTCTCGATGCCCGTCTCGTCCAATGGTGGGATGACCTTTATAGCGTAGTAGGATAATGCCCCGTCACCAGGCTTGGTCTGGAACAAGGGCACGAGACCAGCCGTGTATGCTGCCATATCACGTGCTTCGGTCTTTTGGGATTCCCCAGAAGCGTGGTCTTCACTGTAAACATAGCTCATCGCGAACAGCGAAGCTACTAGCAACACAGGCACGGACAAGCTGTCCAGCTTGAGCAGCCGCACTGCCAGCAAAGGTAGCAGTAGCAATACCCAGGCCGGGGTCCACACTTCCAGCCAAGGCCGCTTGATGAGCAAATAAGCCAGCGCCACGACCATCAAAGCGAAAAAGCCATACACGAACCAGCGATTGAAACGCGCCAGACGACCTTGAGCCTGGTCAAGATAGCAACCCAGCAGCACTGCCAAGGGCGGCGCCAACAAGAGTGCATATTGGGTCTGTTTATTAACAGTAAGACTTAGCAGGACGAACGCCACCGCGAACCATACCAGCGCATACGTCACCGGCATGCTGATAGGACGCACGGCCCACAACCAGATCGCGGCGGGCACGATCAGCAGGCTCCAAGGCAGGAAGAATTCAGGGATGCGCCCCAGATACCACCAGATCGGCTGCGCATGGTTACCACGGATAAAGGTCTCATCGACCTGCCTTTGCACAAAATATTGCATGGCATCCGGCATCTGCCACAACAGTAACAGATACCATCCTGCTGCCAGCAGCAACAGCAGCAGCCAGC
Organism: Methylobacillus flagellatus; assembly: GCF_005502435.1. GTDB lineage: Bacteria > Pseudomonadota > Gammaproteobacteria > Burkholderiales > Methylophilaceae > Pseudomethylobacillus > Pseudomethylobacillus flagellatus_A. Next base: position 430,717 of record NZ_SCOU01000002.1, on the reverse strand, counting down.
CTGGCAGATAAAGGTATTGCCGCAAGCTGGCTGGCTGGCGCATCAGCAGTGCAAAAGCCACCACAGTCAACACTGGCATCGCGATCGCTGCCGGGCCTTTGGTCAAAAAGCCCAGTCCGATAGCAACAAAGAACAATAAACGCCAAGCATGATGCACTTTTGCCGAAAGGATTCGACCTGATTGCAAGTGATAGCCCGCCACGCTGGCAGCTGTCACGAACATCAGTAACAGGGCATCGGCCTCGCCACTACGAAAATAGCGCATGCAAATAAAACTACTCGCCAACACCAGCAGGCTATTGGTGGCAGCGCCAAGGCTCACACTGCGACGCAGCCATAGGAACAATATCAGCGCAACAGTGCTACCGAATAGCACGGAAGGAACGCGTGCCATCGCTTCGCTGACGCCACCAAGCCGAAAACTCAGCGCCGTCATCCAGTAAGGCAGAGGTGGCTTCTGCAGGCGTAGTTCACCGTTGTAATGCGGCACGATCCACTCGCCGGAAACCAGCATCTCGCGCGCCGTCTCGGCAACGCGCACTTCCTGGGTCTTGTACAAGGGCCGCGTATCCAGGCCTTGTGCGAGCGCCGCGATCAAAAACACCACCAGTACCATCAGCGTCTTTAATGTGCGATTCAATTGCATCTTCCTTGATTATCCTTAGCTGTTGACCAGTATCGTTGCTTAACTAAAACGGCAGGGCTGGCGGCCGCCCATGGAACTTCTGGAACAGTTTGACTGCACGCTTCTGCACCTCTGGCCAGAAGTGCCGGTCTTGTTTCGGCCAGTCACGGAGATGGCCGCGATAAGCACGTACAAAACGCAAAAAGTCGCGCTGCGTCAACCCGATATCCAGGGCCGAGAAATACAGCGCCGCGATATCTTTCAGGCGATCTGTATAAGAAATGCGACGGCGCATGCCGACCCGGTGCAGATCGATCAGATATAGATGCAGATCGCCCTGCGCCAGCCTGGGTAGATCCAGGCAGAAATGGCAGATATACAAGTCACGGTGGTTCATGCCGTTTGCATGCAGCAACTGCGTCAAGCGCGCCACCTCCAGAATCAAGCTGCGTTTGAAGGCTGGCTCTGGCGGCTGGGTCTTCCAGTCTGCACACAGCGTCTCCAGAGAAACGATATCGCCCAGATCCTCGGTCATCACGAATGACTGCCGTTGTGCCGGGTTGCAGCCACGGCTCGCAAATGCCACGGGTGGCGTCGTGGGGATGCCGATCTGATTGAAGCGGTGGATCGCCCGCCATTCGGGCATGGCGCTGACGATAGGCAGGCGCAGCGTCAGCAGGTTCTTGAATATCTCGCGCCAGCCCACACCAAAATGCAACTTGACAAAATAAGGTCGTCCATCAAGATGGAAGCGCAAAGTACGGCGGCCTGGCATGTCGCGGAACACTTCGCCATTGAGCACCATGATCTCGGAGAACGCCTGTTCACCACCGAAGTGCCTGGCAACGGGGAGCGGTATCTGCTCATTCGCGCACCCGGTACCCTGACGAGGCTTCTGCGTCTGCCTATCGTGCATAGTGTTCCAACAGATCAGCCTCCACGGTCCGGGAGTGGCGCGCCGCAATTGCAGCGGTGTAGGCCATACCAGCCGCTGACCATTGCTGCCGGGTAGCAGATTCCAGCATCATGACCAATTGCTGCTGGCTATGCAGTTGATCGAACGGCTCAGGCAATACCACACCTGCAGCGGCATCCGCCACATGCTGAGCATAGCCACAAGCTGCAGTGACCATCACCGGCAAACCCACGGTGAGCGCTTCGATGATCACGATACCGGCCAACTCGGAACGCGCCAGATGCATCAGCACATCCGCGCCCTGCATCAGCTGAGCCACATCATGGCGACCTGCCGTGATGATCACGCGATCCGCCACCCCCAGCTCACGCGCCAGTTTCGTCATGGGCTCCGCCCTGTCCTCGCCGACGGCCACCAGCCAGGTGTTGCCAAGCAAGCGTGGTGGCAGCGCGGCCAGTGTCCGTATGCTGCGATCCAGTCCCTTGCGCACAAAAGCAGAACCCACCATCAACAGTACATTAGCCTGCTCGGGCAGGCCGAATTCCTCACGTAGTGCACGCCGCTGTGCAACGCGATCAAAGACAGCAAAGTCAGGAATGGAAGGTGGCAGGATGTGGAAGCGCTCTACCGGGGTCTGATACCAGTGCTGGAAGGTGTGCAAGTCACGCGAGGACAACAACAGCACACGACAGCGGCTCTCTGCTCCGAATACCGCACGTTCGGTACCGGCAAAGAAACGATAACGCCCGCTGAAGCGATACCACCAGCCGCGGTCATGATGCGCGCGCTCGAGGAAACAGGGGTCTGCGGCGTAATAGACATCCAGGCCGGGCATGCGATTGAAACCCACGATCAAGTCTGGAACGTCGCGCTGTATCAAGGCTGCCATGCCGTCGATCAGGGATTGATGACGTTGATGATTGAGAATGCCACGTGCCTTCAGCAACTCCACCCGGATATTGTCTGGCGGCGCATCACCGCGCCAGCTGCCCGTGTAGATGGTGACTTGATGGCCTTTACTCACACAATCTTTGGCGATACGCAGCATGTCGCGCTGTACGCCGCCGTAAGGAAAGTATTTGAAGATCAGGAAAGCGAATCGCAAGGCGGAGCAGCCGGCTGAGAGTAAATGAGGCATTGTATGCGAAAATATTGGCCATGCTGAACATCCTGCTCGTCAAAACCTCCTCCATGGGAGACCTGATCCACAATATGCCGGTGATCGCGGACATCCGCGCCCACCATCCGGACGCCGTGATCGACTGGGTCACCGAAGACAGTTTCGCCGAGATCACCGCCCTGAACCCACGCATCGACCAGCGCATCATCGTGTCCATGCGGCGCTGGAAAAAGCAGCTGTTCAGCAAAGCGACCTGGCAGGCGTTCTTTGCGTTTCGTCAGCGTTTGCGTCAGCGACGTTACGATGCCATCCTGGATACACAGGGCCTGCTCAAGAGCGCGCTGATCTGTCACTGGGCGCACGGGCCGTCGCATGGTGCAGACCGCCACACCGCCAGAGAAGCCATCGCCGGCCGTGTCTACGAGCATGCACATGACATCCCCAAGGATTTGCATGCCGTAACGCGCAATCGTCTGGTGGCGGCCAAGGCGCTCGGCTACAGCCTAGATAGCCTGCCCTTGCGTTATGACCTGAAGGTGCCCGACACCGCCCTGCCCTTCGCCATCAGCAAGCACACTGTCCCTGTGTTCCACGGCACGGCGCGTGCCGCCAAGTTGTGGCCGGTAGAACACTGGATCGCACTGGGCGTCACCATGCAGCAACAAGGCTTGCAGATGCTGCTGCCCTGGGGAAGCGAGGTGGAGCGTTTGCGCGCGGTAAAGATCGCCGAGGCGGTACCTGCAGCCATCGTTCCGCCGCGCATGAGCTTGAGCCAGTTGGCGGCGCTGATCCAGCAAGCCCCGCTGACCATAGGCCTGGATACGGGCCTGATGCATCTTGCCGTGGCGCTCGACATTCCCACGCTGGCCATTTTCTGCGACACCCATCTCTGGCAGGCGGGCGCTTTACCGGCCGCGTCCGGCAAGGCGGTCACCATAGGTGGCAAAGGCATCACGCCCTCACCAGACGAAGCCTGGCAAGCCTTGCAATCACTCTGTGAAATGCCCGATCGCGCCCGATCACAAGCGCATCACCCATCCGACAGGAGCAGCGCATGAGTGCTGAAAACAAAGGCGTGCTGACGCCGGCACTGCTATGGGCCGGCCTGCGCTATGTGTTGCGTGGCGGCCTGGCGAAACGTGGTGGGCATCTGCCATCAACGGGCCACACGGTTCCGGCCGATTTCGCTGGCGTGGGCGTGGCCACTGCTGACGACACGGCCGTGGATGAGGTGGTGATGCAGGCGCTGCAGAGCATGGGCTTGCGTCAGGCCAGGATAGACCTCAGTTATGGGGATCTGGAAGGCCCGCCCAGCCGCCTGCTGGAACGCTTGCTGGCCGCCGATATCGGCGTGATGCTGCATCTGGTGCAACCGTTCTCTGCTGCCCGCCGCATGGCCGAGGCCAGCGTGCAGCAGGAATGGCATGATTTCGTGGTCAGCGTGCTGCAACGCTACGGGCAACGCATCCGTTGTATCGAGATCGGCTCCACCATCAACCGTAGACGCTGGGCAGGCTACGATTCCAAAGGATTCTTCATTGCCTGGGACATCGCCTACCGGCTGGTACGCGCGCACGGCGTCACCTTGGCCGGGCCCAATGTGACCGACTTCGAGCCGCTCTATAACATCGCCGTGCTGGGTAAGCTGGCGCAACTGGGCCAATTACCCGACATCCACACCAACAATCTGTTCAGTGAACGCGTGACCGAGCCGGAGCGCTATGATCACCGTATTCTGGGGTTTCAATGGGCACGTAGACTCAAAGTCAATCTGATGAAAAAAGCCAGGCTGTTGCAGGACATCGGCCTGCATTTCGGGGTATCCAGACTGAGTTCGCCCGCCGCGTTCTGGACCCTGCCACGTATCGAACGCCTGCTACCGGATGGCGAAGAGAAACAGGCTGACTATCTGGCACGCCACATGCTGATATGTGCTGCTTCCGGGGTGCTGGAACAGGCATTCTGGGGGCCGTTGATCTGCCAGCGTGAAGGCTTGATCGACGACGGCAGCGACCGCTATCCGGTACTGGAACGCATCACGCACTATGCCAGCGTGCCCGGTACCCAGTTCCGCGCACGCCCGGCATTGCTAGCCATGCGCACTTTCAATTCACTGATCCCGGGCTCGCGTTATGAAGGCGCCATGCACACCACGCGTGGCCTGGAACTGCATGCCTTCAGGTCGGCCCAACAGTATGTGCATGCGGTCTGGACCAGCAACGGCAAAGCCATCGCCCTGGCCAGCGTATACCCAGCCGCCGCCCTGTCACAGGCGCGCTGCCTAGATAGAGATGGCGAGTTGCTGGCTGCATTGCCTGCACTGGTCAGTGAAGCGCCTATCTATTTGTGCTGGCCTGCCGATACAAACAATCAGGCCGTAAGCAAATTACCGTCGTCGCCGTTCTTCAGCATCCACCGTCATATGCGCGGCCGACATTATCACCTGTTCGAGGCCGATGGCTGGCGCGGCATGTTCGTGGCATCCAGCGCAGCGGCGGCTGGCATCCTGCAGGAAGTGCTGCACCCGGCACGTTTGCCAGCACCGGCCAAAGCCACTACGCTGCGCAACGCACGCAATGTGATCTGGACCATAGAGAACCCGCTGATCGGCAAAGTGGTCGCCAAACAGCCCATCAAGATCGCGCTGCAGAAGCACCTGGTGGACCGCTTCAAGCCGTCCAAAGCCAGACGCAGCTGGGACGCCGCCGCTGAACTGATGCGCCGCGGCATCCCCACCGCCGAGCCGATCGCCTATTTCGAGCGCATCAACGACCGCTCGCTGAAAGACAATTACTACATCTGCGACTTCTTCCCGGCGGACTTTTCTGCACGCGAACTGCTGTCCGCCTTTGCAGCAGGGGCCGCAGAATTCGAAGGGATCTCACAGGAATCGGCATATCAGCAACTGAGTCAGTTCCTGCTCATGCTGCATGGGCGTGGCGTGTTCTTCCGCGACCTGTCCGGTGGCAACATCCTCATTCGCAAACAAGCGGATGGCACACTGGCGTTCAGCCTGATCGACATCAACCGTGCGCATTTCTTCAACAAGTCCACGGTACTGTCCAAGCGCATCGCCGACCTCACGCGCATCTGCAACAAGCTGCATTGGGAAGGCCGCGAGCAACTGGTGGGCCGCTACCTGGCCGCCCTTGGCAAATCCTTCAGCCTGCGTTTCAAACTGCCGTTCTACCTGTATGACAGCAAAGTCTGGCTCAAGCGCTATCTGGGCCGCAAAGCCATCACGCGCCTGTTCCGCAAAAAACGCCCCGCCCACTAAGCCTGCAACAACGCCTGCAACACGCACATTTCACTAAAATTGTGCGTGCTGCAGGCTTGAATTCTTTTCACCCGCCTCCATACAGTGCTATGGATGACAAACTATTCAGGGAATGCCATGCAACAAGATCAACATAACGAGATTCACGACAACGAGCACAGCGGTGCGGCTGGCTCGCTTGATGAGCGCTTCGCCGAACTGGAAGCCCAGATCGCCGAGCAGCAAGCGGCGGTGCTGTACGCCAAGGCCGAAGGTGAGAACATCCGCCGCCGTGCCGCGGAAGACATCGACAAGGCACGCAAGTACGCGCTGGAGAAGTTCTCCAGCGAACTGCTGGCCGTGAAAGACAGCCTGGATGCAGCATTGACGGTGGAAACCACCGACATCGCCAGCTACAGGAACGGCATAGAACTCACCGTCAAACAATTGAGCAGCGTGTTCGAAAAATTCAGTATCGCCGAGATCAATCCACTAGGCGAGAAATTCGACCCGAACAAGCATCAGGCCATCAGCATGCTGGAATCCGATGCTGAACCCAACACCGTGATCACCGTGCTGCAAAAAGGCTACACGCTGAATGAGCGCATCCTGCGCCCGGCACTGGTGATGGTGGCAAAAGCCAAGGCCTGAGCCGCCAGCGGCACCCCTTGAAATCGTTGCTGCAATCCCCATGTTGGCAACATCAGTATTTATTCTAAGAATGTGTAGAGGAAACAGACATCATGTCAAAAATCATCGGTATTGACCTGGGCACCACCAACTCCTGCGTAGCCGTCATGGAAGGCGGTAAGCCACGCGTGATCGAGAACGCCGAAGGCGCTCGCACCACCCCGTCCATCATCGCCTATCAGGAAGATGGCGAGATCCTGACCGGCGCCCCTGCCAAGCGTCAGGCGGTGACCAACCCCAAGAACACGCTGTACGCAGTGAAGCGCCTGATCGGCCGTCGCTTTGAAGAAAAAGAAGTGCAGAAGGACATCGGCCTGATGCCCTACACCATCGCCAAGGCTGACAACGGTGACGCCTGGGTAGAAGTGCGCGGCCAGAAGATGGCACCACCACAGATCTCCGCAGAAGTGCTGCGCAAGATGAAGAAGACCGCCGAGGACTACCTGGGTGAAGAAGTCACCGAAGCCGTGATCACGGTACCGGCTTACTTCAATGACAGCCAGCGCCAGGCCACCAAGGATGCCGGCCGTATCGCCGGTCTGGAAGTGAAGCGCATCATCAACGAACCTACTGCTGCGGCACTGGCGTTCGGTATGGATAAGCAAGAAGGTGATCGCAAGGTCGCCGTCTATGACCTGGGCGGTGGCACGTTCGATATCTCCATCATCGAGATCTCCGAGATCGACGGCGAACACCAGTTCGAAGTGCTGTCCACCAACGGTGACACCTTCCTAGGTGGCGAAGACTTCGACAACCGCCTGATCGACTTCCTGGCCGACGAATTCAAAAAGGACAACGGCGGCCTAGATCTGCGCAACGACCTACTAGCCAAGCAGCGCCTCAAGGAAGCCGCTGAAAAAGCCAAGATCGAGCTGTCCTCCAGCACGCAAACCGATGTCAACCTGCCCTACATCACAGCTGACGCCACCGGCCCCAAGCACCTGGTGGTAAAGATCACCCGCGCCAAGTTCGAGTCGCTGGTGGAAGACCTGATCGCACGTACCATCAAGCCATGCGAAATGGCGCTGAAAGATGCGGGCGTCAAGCTGTCCGACATTCAGGACGTGATCCTGGTGGGAGGCCAGACCCGCATGCCTAAGGTGCAAGAAAAGGTGCAGGAATTCTTCGGCAAGGAACCACGCAAGGACGTGAACCCGGATGAAGCCGTGGCCGTAGGTGCAGCCATCCAGGGTGGCGTGCTCAAGGGTGACGTCAAGGACGTGCTGCTACTGGATGTCACCCCGCTGTCGCTGGGTATCGAGACGCTGGGCGGCGTAATGACCAAGCTCATCAAGAAGAACACCACCATCCCGACCAAGGCGTCGCAAGTGTTCTCCACCGCCGAAGACAACCAGAATGCCGTGACCATCCAGGTGCTGCAGGGCGAGCGCGAGATGGCCGCCGGCAACAAGAGCCTAGGCCAGTTCAACCTGTCCGACATCCCGCCGGCACCACGTGGCATGCCACAGATCGAAGTCACCTTTGACATCGACGCCAACGGCATCCTGCACGTATCGGCCAAGGACAAGGCCACCGGCAAGGAAAATAAGATCACCATCAAGGCTAACTCCGGTTTGTCTGAAGATGAGATCAAGCGCATGGAAGAAGATGCTGCCAAGTACGCCGACGAAGACAAGAAGCTGCGCGAACTGGTCGATGCCCGCAATGCGGCTGATGGCATGATCCATAGTGTCAAGAAATCACTGGGCGAACATGGCGACAAGCTGGATGCTGAAGAAAAAGCCAACATCGAAGCCGCCATCAAGGACGTGGAAGACGTACTCAAGTCCGACGACAAGGACGCCATCGAAGCCAAGACCAACGCGCTGATGGACGCCTCACAAAAGCTGGGCGAGAAGGTCTACGCCGAGCAGCAAGCGCAACAAGGCGCTGGTGATGAGGCGCAACCGCAAGCCGAAAAGACCGTTGATGCAGAAGTGGTCGATGCCGAGTTCGAAGAAGTGAAGGATGCGAAGAAGTAATCTCGCATCGTGAAGGGAGAAGGGGCAAGGAGGAAGGGTGAAACGTAGCCACCGTGAGCTGAAAGCATGGCAACAAGCGACGCAGTTAGTGGCTAGCATTTACTCGACGACTGCCACCTTCCCTCAACACGAACAGTTTGGACTGATCAGCCAGTTACGACGAGCAGCGGTTTCCGTTCCTGCCAACATTGCTGAAGGATTCGCGCGCAATGGCAGTAAAGAAAAGAATTGCTGTATTTCCTCAGCATTGCGAGTGGCTCATTATCGGAACTGGATACATTGGTAGAATTAGCTCATACACTGGGTTATCTGGAACACAACGAGGAATTACAGCGGCAAGTGGACGATGTTTCGGGATTGGTTATGGATTTGGCAGCTTCAATACGCCGTAAACTGTAACCCTTCCTCCTTCTCACTTCCCCCTTCACCTGAACTATGGCAAAAAAAGACTTTTACGAAGTACTCGGCGTCAATCGCGATGCCTCCGACGAGGAGATCAAGAAGGCATATCGCAAACTGGCGATGAAGTACCACCCGGACCGTAATCCGGACAACCCGAAAGCCGAGGAAAGCTTCAAGGAAGCCAAGGAAGCTTACGAGATCCTGTCCGACGAAGAGAAGCGTGGCGCTTATGACCAGTACGGTCATGCCGGGGTAGACCCCAGCATGGGCGGTGGTGGAGGCGGTGGTGCTGGCTTCGGCAACTTCTCTGATGCGTTTGGCGATATCTTCGGTGACATCTTTGGTGGCGGAGGTGGCGGCGGACGTCGCTCCAACGTCTATCGCGGTGCCGACCTGCGCTATAACATGGAGATCTCGCTGGAAGACGCCGCGCGCGGCACCGAAACCAAGATCCGCATCCCGGTCATGTCCGAATGCGAGACCTGCCACGGTTCAGGCGCGCGTCCCGGTACCCAGCCAGTGACTTGCACCACCTGTAACGGGCACGGCCAGGTGCGCATGCAGCAAGGATTCTTCTCCGTGCAGCAGACCTGCCCCAAGTGTCATGGCAGCGGCAAGATGGTGAAAGAACCCTGCCCCACCTGTCATGGCGGCGGCCGCGTCAAACAGCACAAGACCCTGTCCGTGAAGATCCCGGCTGGCGTGGACGAAGGCGACCGCATCCGCCTGTCCGGTGAAGGCGAAGCCGGAGTCAACGGCGGCCCCACCGGCGATCTGTATGTGGTGGTACACCTCAAACCACACGAGATCTTCAAGCGTGACGGGGCCAACCTGCACTGCGAGATGCCGATCAGCTTCACCACTGCAGCACTGGGCGGCGAGATCGAGATCCCCACACTGGATGGACACGCCAAGATGAAGATCCCGGCCGAAACACAAACCGGCGCGGTGTTCCGTTTGCGTGGCAAGGGCATCAAGCCGCTGCGCAGCAACGAGCTTGGCGACCTGATGTGCCATGTGGTGGTGGAAACGCCGGTACGGCTCACCGAGCGTCAGAAAGAACTGCTGCGCGAGATGGAAGAGATCAACCAGACCGACTCGGCCAAACACAGCCCGCGCGAGAAGTCCTGGATGACCAAGGTGAAAGACTTGTTCAACTGAGTTCGCCAGCAAGCGTAAACCCAGTCTTCAAACACGCATGATCCCTTAACAAAAAACCTGCTTACGCAGGTTTTTTGTTTTATCGGCTTGGCTAAGTAATGAACGCTCAGGTAAACCATAGCTGGGTTGGAACGTTAAAAGCCAATGTTCACGTTCAGGCGTTCCACACCATGAAAATCAAACGCTTCATGTCACTCGCTGGCTTGGCGACCTTGGCCTTGATCAGCTTCACCGGCTGCACCATACAACCAGCACGTGTCAGTTATGGCGGGCCACCAGGCGTGGTCTATGTCGAGCCTGCCTACCGGCCGCCCATCGTGACCTTCGGCTATAGCTATAGACCCTATTACAGCCCTTACTACAGCCCCCATTACCGTTCCTACAGCCGTCCTTACTACCGAGACAACTGGCATCCACATAGCCGTGGCTGGGATCGCCACCATCGCGGGGGCGACCATCACCATCATGGTCGCGGTCAGGGCCGAGGTTGGCGCTGAGTCCAAACCACTGCTGTATTTAAAACAAACAAGCCTGCGTATGCAGGCTTGTTTGTTTATTTGGCGACGATAACGACATGCGCCAAGGCAAAGTCTAGGGGGGGTAGCTGATGCTGCCTTTCTGGATGAACTCGATCTTGTAACCATCCGGGTCTTCCACAAAGGCGATGACGATGGTGCCATGCTTCATCGGCCCGGCTTCGCGCACCACCTTGCCACCGGCCTGCTTCACCTGCTCACAGGCCGCGTAAGCGTCGTCCACTTCCAGCGCGATGTGCCCATAGGCATTGCCCAGCTCGTAACTGTCGGTATCCCAGTTGTGGGTGAGCTCCAGTGCACTGTGCTCGTTCTCGCTGCCATACCCCACAAAGGCGAGCGAGAAACGGCCATCCGGGTAGTCTTGCTGCCGCAGCAGGCGCATACCCAGCACGCGCTGGTAGAAATCGATGGAACGTTGCAGGTTACCCACGCGTAACATGGTATGCAGTATGCGCATTGCGTCTCTCCTCAAATGCTTTTTATTTGACTGAAATCTTCAGGTACTTCTGGTACAGCTGATCATGGGTCTCGCGTATATCCGGGTGCAAGGGGATGCAGTCGATTGGACACACTTCCTGGCATTGCGGTTTATCGAAATGCCCCACACATTCGGTACACAGATTAGGATCGATCTCGTAGATCTCGGCGCCCTGATAGATGGCACCGTTCGGGCATTCTGGCTCGCACACATCGCAATTGATGCATTCATCGGTGATCATCAGCGCCATCTCAACGCCCTGCTGCGAGCTTTTGTACGATGTGTTGCTGCACCAAGGGCGAGACGAACTTGGTGATGTCACCACCCAGACGGGCGATCTCGCGCACCAGCGTGGCGGAGATGAACATGTATTGCTCGGATGGCGTCAGGAACACGGTTTCCACTTCCGGGAACAGTTGGCGGTTCATGCCGGCCAACTGGAACTCATACTCGAAATCCGATGCGGCGCGCAGACCACGCACCACCAGCGTCGCCTGCTGCTCACGCACGAACTGCATCAGCAAGCCAGAGAAGCCCACTACACGCACGTTGGGGCAATCCTGCAGCACGGCGGAGGCCAGTTCCACACGCTCTGCTATGCTGAACAAGGGGTGCTTGCCCGGGTTGGCCGCCACCGCCACCACCACTTCGGAGAACAGGCGTGAGGCGCGCCGCACCAGGTCTTCATGACCACGCGTCATGGGGTCGAAGGTGCCGGGGTAAACGACTCGGAGGGCTTGTTGTTCAGTCTGCATGTGCGGATTTTAACAGGTGATAGCACACATTGCCTGCCCTGCCCTGTTTGATCACTTGCCAATCCGCGCAGGAGCTAAGCACATATTCGGCTTCCACATACAGATAACCATCGGGGGCCAAGTGGGCTGACAACACCGGCAGCATGCGCGGCAACCAGTTCTGCTGATACGGCGGGTCGAGGAAGATGATGTCGAACTGGCGCTGATCGCGTGCCAGGAACTGTTCGGCGTCCTGCTGTAGCAGTTCGGCACCCGTGGCTTGCAAACGCTGCTTGTTGTCCTGCAGGTGACGCATGGCGAGTGGCATCTTTTCCACCATCACCGCCTCGGCCGCACCGCGTGACAGCGCTTCAAAACCCATCACACCGGTACCGCAGAACAGATCCAGACAGCGCAAACCATGCAGATCCTGCCCCAGCCAGTTGAACAGCGTTTGCCTCACCCGGTCCGGGGTCGGACGCAGACCAGGCAGATCCGGAAAAGTCAGCAGTCGGCTACGCCACAGCCCGCCGCCGATGCGGACCGTGTTACTGCTCTGCGCCAACGATCACCGTGACCATGCGGTCTGGGTCTACACGACGCTTGAACGCGTCCTGGATCTGCGCCGCCGTCACAGCGGCCACTTTTTTGTTGAAGTCATCAAGGTAGGTCAGCGGCAATTTGTAAAAACCGATCACGGACAGATACTCCAGTATCTTGGCATTACTGTCCAGCCGCAACGGGAAACCGCCGATGATGTTCTGCTTGGCGGCTTTCAACTCTTTTTCGCTGACACCTTTGCTGATGAAGTTGCCCAGCGTGGTGCGCACCAGCTGCAGGGCCTCGTTGGCTTGCGCCTGCTTGGTCTGCAGGCCCAACTGGAACGGCCCCAGCTCGGACAGAGGCAGGAAGTAGCTGTAGACACTGTAGACCAAGCCGCGCTTCTCGCGCACTTCTTCGGTCAGGCGCGACACGAAACCGCCACCACCCAGGATGTAATTACCGACATACAGCGGGAAATAGTCCGGGTCTATGCGCTTCACGCCAGGGTAACCGAGCAGGATATGCGCTTGACTGGCCGGATGCGGGATACGCTGCTCCACGGCTTGCTGCGGGTAAGCAACCGCCGGTAAAGCAGGCACAGGTTCAGCGCTTGGCAGCCCTGCCGACAGGCGCTCAGCCAATTGCTCCGCCTGGGCACGGGTAAGATCCCCGATCAGTGCGATCACCGCACCCTGGGCCGCGTAATAGCGCTGATAGAAGGCACGCAGATCAGCCGCCTGGATCTGTGGCACGGTGGTCAGCTCGCCGCTCTCGTCATTGGCATAAGGATGCGTGCCATACAGCGCTTGCATGAAGGCGCGGTTGGCCATGCTCTCGGGCTGCGTCGCCGCTTCCTTGAGGCCCGCCAGGATGCGCGCTTTTTCGCGCGTCAACACGGCTTCCGGGAAATCCGGCTTGTGCAGGATGGCGCTGTAGACCGCCAGCGCCTGCTCGCGCTCGCGTTCGCTGCTCAGTGTGCGCAGCTTGAAGCCGGCACGGTCGGCATCCAGATCGCCGCTCATCACTGCACCGATATCGGCGAGACGCGTGGAGATCTGTTCATCGCTGAGCCCACCAGCGCCCAGCGTCATCATGTAGCGGGTGATGCCTGCCACACCCGCTTTATCCTGGCTGTCGCGGGCACTACCGGCTGCGAAAGTGACGCTCATGTCCAGCATGGGCAGGTCGTGGTTCTCCACGAAATAGACTTGTGCGCCTTGGTTGGTCTGCCATTGCTGGATATTCACGGCTGCCTGCGTACTCAGGCTGAAGCCTAGGCTGAAACTCAGGATGGCCAGTGCCGACACGGCACGGCATAGGGTTTGGTATAACTTAGTGATCACTTGGCTTCCCCTTGGGCTTTGCATTCGGGTCTATGGGTTGCGGGTCCAGCGTGGCGATGGTGAGGTTATCCGGAGTCAGGTACTTTTTGGCGACGGCTTGCACCTGCTCGGCAGTCACGGCAGAAAGTTTGGCAGGGTAACCAGGCAGGATGCGCCAAGAGAACCCAGCCGTTTCCAGTGTGCCTATGGTCATGGCCTGCGCGAATACGGAATCACGCTGATACACATCGCTGGCGATCACCTGCGCTTTGACGCGCTGCAATTCTTCCGGCGTGATGCCGGAAGTCTTGATCTGCTCCACCTGCTCAAGTAACGCGGCTTCCAGCTCGTTCACACTCTTGCCTTCGCTTGGCGTGCCATCCAGCTCGAATACCGCCTCACGACCACGGCGTATCATGTTGTAACCGGCGCTGGCTTCCACAGCCAGTTGACGCTCGCGCACCAATTGCTGATTCAAGCGTGCCGAGGCATTGCCGTCCAGCACGCCGGACAGGATCTGCAGCGCATACGGCTCCCAGTCCTTGTCCGCGTCTTGCAATGCGGGCACATGGTAGCCCATGCGGATATAAGGCAGTTTGGCCGGTGCTTTCACCACCACACGCTTGAGACCAAGCTGGGGCGGTTCGGTCTGTGGCTTGCGGGCTGGCAATGGTCGCGCCTTGATCGGGCCGAAATGCTGCTGGGCCAGTTTCAATACGTCCGCAGCCTTCACATCACCCGCCACCACCAGCGTGGCATTGTTGGGGGCATACCAGGTACGGTACCACTCCCGCGCATCTTCAGCGGTCATGTTCTCCAGATCGTTCATCCAGCCTACGATGGGGCGGCCATACGGGTGTGCCGTGAACATGGCACGGTTGAATTGTTCGTTAATCAGCCCTTGTGGCTTGTCATCCGTACGCCAGCGCCGCTCTTCCATCACCACCTTCACCTCTTTGGCGAACTCTTCATCGGTCAGCTTGAGGTTGACCATGCGATCCGCTTCCATCTTGATGGACAAGGGCAGCTGGGATTTCTCCAGTTGCTGGTAGTAGCCGGTGTAATCGGTGCCCGTGAACGCATTCTCACGACCACCTGCCGCTGCGATGATGCGCGAGAACTGGCCGGGCTTGATGGTCTTGGTGCCCTTGAACATCATGTGTTCAAGCACATGGGCGACCCCGGTCTTGCCGTTCACCTCGTCCATGCTACCCGCACGGTACCAAACCTGAGACACCACCACGGGCGAGCGGTGGTCTTCCTTGACGATGATGCGCATGCCGTTGCTGAGCTTGAACTCATGCACATTGGCCAGCGCAATCGTCGGCACACACAGCAACAACAGCATTAAACTGCGAATTGACACGGCTTTATTCTCCTCGAAAGTGCGGTGAGCTTACTGCACGGGTGGCAGAACGGGGTGGCAGATTATAGCGGCCCGTGTTTATTGCACCAATCTGACCCGGCTCGACTGGCTAAGTTTCGTGGCGCCGCCACGGCAACACGACTAAAATAATACTATCCGTCAGCCCGCACGGTCGGCACAACGGAGTACCCTGTTCCAGCTGAGCCTGCGCTCAACTGGCACGCCGGGGTGGGTGCCCAGGTTAAGCGTCATGCCAAGACCTCAGAGTGCAAGACCGCGCAGTACTTGAATAGCCACACCAGACAGCCATGATAGAGAGTAATGTTTAATCTGTTCAAAAAATCCACGCCTGCAGAGGCTCCCAAAGAAACGACTGCAGCGCCAGGCGATACCGCCGATGCACAAATGCATCAAACGCCTGATCCACTGGCGATCACGCCGATTACGCCGCCTGCTGAGGCCGAGCATGTTGCCAGCCTGAGCTGGGCCGAGCGACTGAAGCAGGGCTTGTCACGCACGCGTGACCAACTGGGCAGCCAGTTCGCCAGCCTGTTCAATGGCGGCAAGATCGACGAAGCGGTGTATGAAGAGCTGGAGACCATCCTACTGACGTCGGATGTCGGCGTAGCCGCTACGCAAAGCCTGCTGGAGCAGGTGCGCGCGCGCGTCAAACGTCAGAGTTTGAGCGACACTCACCAACTACGCGAAGCACTGAAGCAATCCCTGCTGGAGCTGCTGATCACGCTGGAACAGCCGCTGCAGACTACACACAAGCCTTTTGTCATCATGCTGGCTGGCGTGAATGGCGCTGGCAAGACCACCACCATAGGCAAGCTGGCGCGGCAATTCCAGGCCGAAGGGAAATCCGTACTGATCGCGGCTGGCGACACCTTCCGTGCTGCCGCACGCGAGCAGTTACAAGCCTGGGGCGAGCGCAATCAGGTGCAGGTCATTTCGCAGCAAAGTGGCGATGCGGCAGCGGTGATGTTCGATGCAGTGAATGCAGCGCAGGCGCGTGGCATCGATATCGTGCTGGCCGACACGGCCGGACGATTGCCTACCCAGCTCAACCTGATGGAGGAGATCCGCAAGGTGCAGCGCGTGATCAACAAAGCCTTGCCGGGGGCACCGCATGAAGTGCTGTTGGTGCTGGATGCCAACACCGGCCAGAATGCAGTCACTCAGGTAAAAGCGTTCGACGATGCACTGGGTGTGACAGGGCTGGTATTGAGCAAGCTGGATGGCAGCGCCAAGGGTGGCGTGATCGCAGCCATCGCCCAGGCACGGCCTATCCCCATCCGTTATATCGGTGTAGGCGAGAAGATCGATGACCTGCGCCCGTTCAAGGCTGCCGAGTTCGTCGATGCCTTGTTTGCCTGAGAGCACCCTGGCGGCGACTGTCGCGCAGCAGCGTTGGGCTGAGGCCAGCGCCGGTTTTGGTGATCGTTTTTTTATCTCAGCGTTTTCGAGAAGGACCGCGACGCATGATCCGCTTTGATCAGGTACGTAAACGTTATCCCGGCAGTGACGAGATCCTGCGCGGCGTTTCATTCGAGATCGCCGAAGGCGAGCTGGTGCTGCTCACCGGCCAATCCGGTGCCGGCAAGAGCACTCTGCTGAAACTGATGGCCGCCATCGAGCGGCCCACCTCGGGCACGGTGCTCATCGGCAACCAGAACATCAGCAAACTGCGCCCAGCCGTCATTCCTTACTTACGACGCAAGTTCGGCCTAGTGTTCCAGGACCACAAACTGCTTTATGACCGCAACTGCTTTGAGAATGTGGCGCTACCGCTATACATCAACGGCGTGACCGGTAACGATGCAGCAAAACGCATCCGCGCCGCGCTGGACAAGGTGGGTTTGCTGAACAAGGAAAAAGCCATGCCGATCACGCTATCCGGCGGTGAACAGCAACGGCTGGCCATCGCGCGCGCCGTGGTCAGCCGCCCTTCCATCCTGATCGCCGACGAACCGACCGGCAATCTGGATGAAAGCTATGCGGGCGAGATCATGGCTTTGTTCAATGCGTTCCAGCAGGTGGGCGTCACCGTCATCGTGGCCACCCATGATGTGAACACCATCAGCCAGTCACCGCATCGTGCCCTGCACTTGTCGCAAGGCCTGCTCGAAGTCCAGATCACGGAGTTCGCATCATGAAACACCGTCTAAATCAGCACGTGCAAGCGATCCGTCTGGTGCTGGCGCGCATGCGGCGCAGCCTGTCTTCCACGTTGATGATCTGCAGCGTGATCGGTGTGGCTTTGTGCCTGCCCGCCATGCTGTATGTGGCGGTGGACAATGTCAGCCGTGCCACCGAACTGTTGCAGGGCGACGCGCAGATCAGCCTGTTCCTGAAGCAGGACATCGCAAAATCCGCCGCAACCGCACTGGGTGAACAACTGCGCCGCCACCCCTCGGTGAGCGAAGTGCGTTTTGTGGACCGTGACACCGCCTGGCGTGAGTTCCGCAGTGGCCTCGCCACCGACCATCCGGCCAGCAGCCTGGAACAGAACCCGCTGCCGGATGCCTATTTCGTCAAGCTGAAGCAGACCGACCCGGAGAGTGTCAGCAGTTTGCAAAAAGAGATGCAGGCTTGGGATGGTGTGGAGCTGGCGCAGGCCGATGCAAGCTGGATCAAACGCCTGTACGCGCTGCTGCAACTGGGCAAACAGGCGGTGCTGGCGCTGGCGATCCTGCTGGCGTTCGCCCTGACGGTGATCATCGCCAACACCATACGTCTGCAGATCATGACGCAGCGTGAAGAGATCGAAGTCAGCAAGCTGATAGGCGCCACCGACCAGTTCATCCGCAGGCCGTTCCTGTATGCCGGCATGCTCTACGGCGGTGGCGGTGGGCTGGCGGCCTTGCTGTTACTGTATGCGGGCATCGTATCGTTCAACCGCTCAGTGGCGGAACTGGCACTACTGTATGGCAGCGATTTTCATCTACACACCCAATGGGCGAATCTATCGCTGGTGCTGGTCGGTACGGCGGTGATCATAGGCTGGCTGGCATCGTATTTCGCCGTGGGTAGGTCGTTGGCGAAGTTGCAGCAGGCGGGATAACAAGGAAACGAGGTCTAGCAGGACTGGCGGAGAGGGCGACTTACATATTTCGCTTATAGATAACTGATTTAACTTCAACTTCTAAAGTCATTGAAAATTCTTGACCACACCTACAACCACACCAACTCAACAACAATAGTCAAAATTACAATGCTATGAAGTTACACTAGCACTTGGGGCTGCCGGAACTGGATGTCGATGGGTACGTCACGGCTGCCGCTTCTTAAACAGATCTACAGGCCGGCTTTGATTTTATTGGCGAATGCCTCAGCCAAATAAGTAGACTATTGCTTAATCACTATTAAAATTCGTATTTTTTAAGAAGGCGTCTTCATGGTAACAATACCATTCATGAGGATAGTTAAGAATTAGCTTCTGATCTAAGTGATAGAACAAACCATAATGTTCAATCATTTTTTTGAATTGTTCGAAATTAGGATGCGATTTTGCATGATAAAAAATAGCAGCCAACTCATAAGCTGATAATTGTGTCTTCAAGACTTGAATATAAAAAAACTTGTTACCAACACTACTATTATCAATGTAGTTGATGATGAACTCTACATTCCCGTAATACTGCATTAATTGATGTTTGTTTTTTTCATATAGCGCTTTGTAATGAGAATTTATAGTGTTGGCTTGAGCATCTGATGAAGGAAAGCTGTTTCCTTGAGGATCAGAGTTCCAGCTTTTTAAGAATTCATGGATTGAACTAAATCCTTCACGCCCTGCTGCTTGACTGACTCTATGATGGTATTGACCTTTATCTAACTTCAATGACAGTTTTTGCACAACGTCGTTGTGTAAATTAAGAAGATTAAATAACGTTGACTCAAAGTTTTGTCTGTTAAAAAGTTGGGTCTGTGCCTCAAGTTGGTTTTTCTGATCCTGGAGCACCTCTCTTGTGTCAGCCAGTTCTTTCCTTTGAAGTTTCAGCTCTTCTTTCTGAAGCAAAGCCGTATAGATAAGTCCACTGAATGCCAACCCAGAAAAGAGTGCATTGACAACTCCATACATATCACCAAATTCGGCTTTCTCGGCTGTATAAAAGCCAGTAACTACAGACGTAGTTACTATTGACTCCATAATAAATGGGGTAAGAAAAACGATAAGAATCACAATGGTTGGAACCAAGATCATTCCGTAATTTTTAATAATCTCTAAAACTTTAATGTTCATAGTCGTATTCAATCAGTTGTGATAATTTTAATAAGCGGCCACCGATCATGCACCCAGACGTACTCTGCAGGCGTCTCCGTCGTGATCACATAAAGCCTCGATTCACCCTCCATGGTGGCGATCAGCGCGTTGATGGCCATGCCTGCAGGTACGTCGATCCAGTGTGAGGTACGGGCGGCATCTTTTTCCATAAATGACGTAACGGCCAACTGCACAAGCTCGGGTTCTACCCTGTCCCACTTGCCAGCATTAACCGATTCCTGACGCGCCCAGCCTCCCTGGACGAACTTGCCAGGCTCTTCCTTGCGCCTACCCCACTTCACCCATTCCACCTGGCCAGATGCTCTTGCGACGGGCAGCGCGGCTTTGGGGTTCGGAAAGTAGATCTTCCAATCCCGCCCAGCTTCATCCACGTATCTCGCGCCACCACACATGCGGTCAGCATAGAACATCAAGCGGCCAAATAAAACATCGTGCGCGATTGCGAGTGCTAGGGCGCTGCATTAAACTTGATTGATGTTACAAAATATCAACGCACCAACGAATACCCCCAACGGCATGGGCAATGTCGCTAGCCTATCTGTCATCGACCCATTCAGTGGCTGCGGCGGTTTACCGCTTTACAGTACGAGCGTGGCAGCCGGGTTCCCCTCACCCGCAGATGACCACATTGAGCAGCGGCTCAGCCCCAACAGCTTCCTGGTAGACAATGAGACCTCCACCTACTTTGTGCGCGTGCAGGGTCATTCCATGATCGAGGCCGGCATCTTTGATAAAGATGTCCTGGTGGTAGATCGCTCAGTCACCGCCTCAATCGGCGACATCGTGCTGGCCATCCTGGATGGTGAGTTCACGGTGAAGACCTTGGGGCGCTCCAGGAAAGGCCCGCGTCTGATTCCTGCGAACAAGGATTACCAGGTGATCGAGATCCAGGAAGGCCAGCAATTCGAGGTGGTGGGCGTGGTGACAGGCTCCATGCGCAAGTTCAAATGACACGTGCCATTGCCCTGATCGATGTCAACAATTTCTACGCCAGCTGCGAACGGGTGTTCGACCCCAAGCTGGAAGGCAAGCCCGTGGTGGTGCTCAGCAACAACGACGGCTGCGTGATCGCCCGCAACAAGGAGTCACGGGAACTGGGCGTTAAGATGGGTGCCCCATGGCACGAGCTGAAAGGCTTGGCCAGACAGCACGGCATCATTGCGCGGTCCAGCAACTTTGCGCTGTATGCCGATATGTCCGACCGGGTGATGACCATCATCAGCCAGTTTGCACCCACGCAGGAGGTCTACAGCATCGATGAATCTTTCCTGGACCTGACCGGCATGCCTGGCCAGCACACCGCAATCGCGCAGCGCATGCGTAGCCGCATCCTGCAGTGGACAGGTCTGCCGGTGTGCGTTGGCATCGGCCCGACCAAGACCTTGGCCAAGCTGGCCAACCATGTGGCCAAGAAGCGTCCGGAATATGCAGGCGTCTGCGATCTCAACCAGCTGTCATCAAGTGAGCTGGGCGCCCTGCTGGCCAGCATCGAGGTGGGCGAAGTGTGGGGCATAGGCCCGCGCCTGGCCCCGCGCCTCAACCACATCGGCATTCACTCCGTGCAGGATCTGCGCTGCCAGACCCCGGAATACATCCGGCAGCAGTTCAGCGTGGTGGTTGAGAAAACCGTCCGCGAGCTGAATGGCCAGGCGTGCATCGAGCTGGAACTGATCGCCCCTAATAAGCAGCAGATCGTGGTGTCGCGGTCATTCGGGCAGAAGGTCACCGACCTGGACAGCATCTGCCAGTCACTCAGCCTCTACGCCTCGCGGGCGGCCGAAAAACTGCGTAAACAAAAGAGCCACGCGGCTACCATCACGGTGTTCATGCGCACTAACCCGTTCAACGATGACCCGCGCTACAGCGCTCACAAGACAGTGGCCCTGCCCGCCCCTACGGATGACACGCTGCAACTGGTGCGCGTGGCCATGTGGGCCGCAAGGCAGATCTACAAGCCAGGCTATCGATACCACAAATCAGGGGTGATGCTGGGGGAGATCATGCCGGCAGGTGGACAGCAGACGGATCTGTTTGGGTTTCAGGACGGGGGCAGTAAATCAGCCAAACTGATGGCCGCGCTGGACCAGGTGAACAGAAAGATGGGGAAGCACACGTTACGGGTGGCGTCGCAGGGGTATCGCAGACCCTGGGCGATGAGGCAGAATAACTTAAGTGCCGGATACACAACCAATTGGCCAGAGATTATTATCTGTTCCTAATAACAAACAACAAATATATCAATCAGGGGACTTGAGCATGGTGAAAGATGCAATTACATCAATAAAAGTAGCGCTTGAAGATCGAGTTACAAGTCCGCTTTTTGGCGTATTTCTTGGTTCTTGGTGTGTTGTGAACTATAAGCTAGTTTTAATTCTAACTTCATTCGATCTGGGTGCTCTACAAAAAATTGAAGAGGTGCCTAAACTGTACCCAAGTGGATGGACAAGCTCCGCATGGTATCTATTTCTGCTTCCTATGCTTTATGCGTTGGCTATCATTTTTGCCTACCCCTACCCTTCTAAAATTATATTCAAGTATTGGTACAAGAAAAAAGTTGAGCTGAACAATTCGGGGCTGGCGATTGAAGAAAAAAGACTGATGGCAGAAGATACATATGTCAAAGTTAAATCTGAGCTTCTAAAGCAGAGCGAAAGCCAGTCTGAAATTTTTGATATATATGAGCGTAATATCAGAAAATTAAAAGCCACTATTGAAGAAAATAATAGCCAAATAAAATCATTACATTCGAACAATTCAGTACTTGAAGAAAATTTATTATCAAAGGATGGACTGCTAAATAAAGCTAACAATCACATTGTGCAACTTACTCAAGAAAATAATTCTTTGAACAATAAATATCAAATCGATATAGATAATTTGAAGAGCGAGGATGCTCACAAAAAATTACAGCTAGACCGCTTGGCAGCCACAAATTCAGAAAACGAAATTCTTAGTAGACAATTAGAATTCATTACAATGTTCACCGACGATTTTTCAAGGGATTTTAATTCTCAGCTTTTAGAATTACTTAGAAATAGAGCAATCAACTTAGAAGTGCACGCCAAATTGACTAGTCTACTCGAAGCGTATAGGGCCAAAGCCAAAATCTAGAGGTATGTTGAGGAAAGAGAATTCGCTAGATGCCAATAAATAATCCTGAATTCTCGCAGTACAAAGCCTGGGCACTCCGAGTTGGCTACGCTAGATGCTTGATACTTGATGCTTAGAAGCAATCAGATTATAAACAGCCCTCCAATAAGGCTTCCAGATTCGCCTGGTAGCCGTCCCGCTTTAAGCGATCCACATGCAGCGCGGTCACAAACTGGCCGGGCTGCAGTTCCATCAGCTCTGCATCTGTGATCAATTGAGGCCGCGCTGGGATCTGATCGATGCAGCTGACCGGCACCGGGATCTCCACACGCTGCACGATAGGCGCTTTGCCAGGCGTTGCTGGCTGGCCAGCACAGGCAACCGAACATAGTGTTGCTATCAACAAAACGATCCGCCTCATAGCATGCTCCCCATCAGTTCCGCCTTGGCGGCGTCTACTGCCTGATCGCACGTCAGGTCAGGGCTTGCAGCGCGGGCCGTGGCGGCGATAATTGCCCCGGCCCTTGCCTCCGCTATTACCTCTGCATTTTTAATCGCTGCCAGGCTGCGTATTTTTGCGGCCTCTGATGCCTGCTTGAGTTGTTCGATACCGGCAGACTGCTCCTGCGTCAGCTTTGCCAGTGTGGTGTATGCACCAGACCATTCACCGAGCTCTTGCTGCAGCTGCGCAACGCGCGCCTGCTCACCGGCCAGCTCGCCCTGCACGTGCATGAGATCGCCTCTGGCCATGCCAACCTGCAACTTGAGTGTGCCGATGTAGGCCAGCACCAGGCCGGCCATGATCAGCAGCATGGGCAACTGGTATTTGCCCAGGAAGGCTTTAACGATGCTGATCATCGGCCACCCCCTCTCACCTCGATCCACACTTCACGCCCGGTGTGGATGGCCTCCTTAAACAGCGCCACCACCTGGCCCTCCGCTTCGCGGCTGCGGCCTAGCCAGCCGTCGTTGGGGTTGCCATCCTCCATACCCACCAGTGGGCAGCCCTCGGTGTGAGCGGCCGTGTTGCCGGAGTGGATCCGGATGGCTGTAAAGCCGGGCACAAGCAGCAGCTCAGGCAGCACGCGGCCAAAGCGCGGGCTTTTGGTCAGCACCACACGATAGCGCCCACGTGGAATGCACGTGGCCCCCTTCACCTTCCAGGTTTCAACAGGCTGGCCAGCCACCTCGCGGCACTCATCTTCCAGCGTGTAACAGATGAGCTGGCCATCCAGCATCAAACGCCCAGCGGTGTAGCCCGCCGTGAACCCCTCATTGCGTTGCAGTACCACGGTCATCGGGCTCATTCTGTGCAGCTCCCTTCTGTGCGAAAAAATCGATTAAGGCGAAACACCATGCGCGGCCACACAAACCAGGCCAGCGCGGCAATGTTGCATGCCACCAGGTACTGCAGATCACGGCCTAGCGTGCCAGATAAGGTGCAGTAGATCGCACCCAAACCACAGATCAACGCCAGGGTGTATTTGACCTTGCTGCAGAAGCAGCGCACCCAGCCTTTGGGCATGTGGCAAATGGCATCGAGGGATTCCAGCAGCACATACAGCGCTGCGATCAAGGTCAAAGATTGGAGCACTGTCAGATCAGGCATCGCCACCTCCCCAGCGGGTGATGGCGCGGCCAGCGGCATCGAACCCCTGCTTAACCAGTTTGGGCACCTCGGTCAGTATCAAGCCGCGCTGCCAGATCACCACCAGGGCCAGCGCAAAGGCGAGCGCTTTTTCGTTCGCACCTGGCAGTAGCTTATCGAGCAACACCGGCACGAAATACCCGGCAATGATGGTGCCGGCCAGAATCAGCGCTGCGCCCTTGATGCGCCCCACCTGGTCACCAATGGCCACACCAAAACAGCTGCCGGCGCAGGCCGCAAACAAGGTGGGCGCCGGCACGTCGAACAGCACACCCACGAACGTAGTGGCCAGACCAAACAGCGCAACGATCAGGTTGTCGGTTTGGTGCATCATGCGGCCACCCAGATGTAAAGCTGCCACTTGGATTCGTCGATGCCTGCGCTAACACCATCCGGCCGGAGAATCACTTGGCCAGCGTTGCCAAATTTAACCAGCAGTTCGGCTGAGGTGATGCGCACACTGATTCCACCATTGGTGCCCCTCTCTGCTAGTGGATGTAGCTGCTCTTCGCCGGCGGTAACGCCCTGGTCATCTGCAAGGCAAACCAGCTTGCCCTGCAAGGTTTTAGGTAATTGCCCCAGGGAATGTGGTACGGTGACCAGCGAACCGTTGACGATCTCAATGGGGCCGAGCATGTCCCCAGTGGCTAATAGTGGGGATGGCAAAGGGGCTGCCAAAGCAGTGCCTGCCAGCAGACTCCAGATGCCAGCCTTGGCGATCAACTCTAGTGTTTTGCCTGGCAGGAGATCAAACGTTGTGATCGCACTGCGTGCGTTAAGCATGGTGCCTGCAGCAGGTGCAACGCTCGCTACAAAGTTGCTTGCGTTGTGAAACTTGAGCCCGCCCGTGACGGCCCCTTCCGGGATGGTGATGGTCAGGTCTGCTGCAGCTGCGTTGCTGATCAACACAAACGAGCCTAACTCTGCGGCGGTGACTGTGCGAGAGGCGGATGTTTCGATCAGGCTGTTATAGCCACCCATTGCCCGACCGACGAATTCGGTGGTTGCCTCGCTCACGCTTCGGTCGAACTGCGGCGGTGTGACAATGCTCAGCGATTCGTTCAGTGAGAGAAACACCCACCAACTGCTGTACACCTCCCCCTCCCCGACCACATCAGTGACCTGCACTTCAGTGAGCCCGGTGCTGAGGTCATAGGCTTTGACAATGCCGAACATGCCATCGGTGGGCTGCTCTTGCGAGGTGATGCCGATGGACATGCCAGGCAACCAGGCCAGCCCTGGATCTATGGTGAGCAGCTTGATGCCTGTGCCTATGGTCACCGTGCTGCCAGAATGGGAGTTGGTCGCTACATTGGCCAAGGTCTTAATGGCTTGGTTGAACTCTGCAGCCGCAAGGCCCATCCATTCGACCAGGGCAGACATCCCCGCGTCGAAGACTGGATCCGGATCGGTTTGCAGCGGGGTGCGTGGTTTGGGTGAAATCATCCTGTGGTCCCTTTTAACTTTAGCGAACAAACAGCAAGCTGTGGATACTCCATCACCAGCTCAAAATCCTCGTATATTCCGGCGACGATGGTCGTGGTGAGATCAGCCGGCCCCACCCAAATAGCGAATTGAGACTCGTATTCCTGAAAGAGCCGATGCACTTCGTCGAATCGTTTACGCGGTAGCTGCAGAATGTAATTTTGCGAGCGGGAGGCAGGACGCGGCGTGATGGTCACGTTGCCGAATTCGTCTTCCACCTGCGCCGAGTACGACCTCAGGCGTGCACCGAATCCAAACTTGATATCCCCCAGCTCGATGCTGCGGCCAATGAACAAACTGCTCACCTGCACCCGCCCACCGCTCACGACCACTTCAACGCGATAGCCGGGGAATATCTGCAGGCCAGGGATGTGCAGTTCACGATTGGTCGCATTCCGCCCGAAGAACCAGCGGTGAAACGAACCAGGGCCGCTGCGCACCGACATCAACGCTTTAACATAGCCAACCTTGACGCCAGCACGGTTGTACACCGAGACCTCAATGCCCGAGGCGGTAGCCCCAGTGATCACCAGGCTGTCGCAGATGCGGTCCGCTAGGATCACCACTGCAATAGGTCCATCTTTCACTGACTGGCTGAACAGCTCCCGATCAAACATCTTGTAGCGGTTGGTTCTACCCACCACCTGCCAGGCTTCTTTGTTGGTGACGATGTTGGTGTTGTTAGTCTGCAGGCTGCGGTACACCGTGTGCGAATCCACCACTGCTTCACCTAGCCCATAGGCGCCGGGTATCCATGCGACGGCATCGTTCTCGGGGATGTTGCTGTAGAGCAGATTGGTCTCATCTATGGGCATGGGCTCAATAAGTAGCATGCCCCGCTGCCGCACTGCCATGGCTGTCGATGGCAGCGCAACGCTGGAAAACGACTCCCCAAAGCTTGCAGAGAAGGTGGACATACTCAGATCAGGATCGGCACAGGGAGTGCAGCGTAATACTCTTGCAGCTGCAGGTATTGCTTGTTGATCTCATCATCAGTCAACTCGACGTTGTGGATCACGTCGCACAGATGATGGCTGGATCCGGTAATCGTTGCCGATGACCCAATGGCAATATTACCGCCGAGCACTGGGGGGTTGGCTGTCAGCACTTCAGTGCCGTTCACTCCACGCGTCAGGTCTCGCACCTGCACACCATAATTAACACCCACCTGACGCATCTTCAGGCACACACAGCGCTCAACGAGTGGGTCAGCGCCACTGAACAACAGGCTGGCAATGCTGCCATTAACTGGGACCCCGGCATTGCTCCCAACCCGGCGCGCCAACAGCGCCACCTGGCCACCGGTCAGGCCGACATAAAAGATAAAGCCCGATATGCCGTTTAACAGATTGCCTGCAACGACCCCTGAGTTGGTGGTGTCAGTTGGGACAACTGGCAACTTCAGCACCGAAATGATGGTCAGGTTGATCGAGCTTGGCGTAGCGGTTTGGAGATATGCTGAGCCCGAATCAAACTCAGCGTAACCCTCCGAGTAGATGGGGCTGCCGACGATGCTGCCTTCTTGATCGGAATCCTCCCAGTTACGCAGGGTC
Organism: Methylobacillus flagellatus; assembly: GCF_005502435.1. GTDB lineage: Bacteria > Pseudomonadota > Gammaproteobacteria > Burkholderiales > Methylophilaceae > Pseudomethylobacillus > Pseudomethylobacillus flagellatus_A. Next base: position 403,522 of record NZ_SCOU01000002.1, on the reverse strand, counting down.
TCAAAGCTACCCACGCGCGGAAAGCGCACATCGACGAGCCCGCGCACAACAGCAGCCCCCCAGTCCGCCATGGCGTGATTTGCCGCCCCTTCCGTGATCAGTTCAATTGCGCCGGTTGTCATAATGCTGGTCTCCTAATAGCCAAGGCTGTCCATGATGCGTTTGATTTCCAGGGCTTCAATTGCGAAAACCTCTGGGGTAAAGTGGAATGGATCCAGGCCGGATTCACCCACTCTGTAGAAGCGTGTGGGAATACGGCCATCGGCAACATCCGCCATATCCTCCGTGCTGCCTGTATCTGCCAGGCTGGCCAGATACACGTTGGGGTCGTAGAAACTATCCTGATATGCGGCTTTTATTTCCGCGTTGACCTCAAGGATTGCGCTGCGACGTAGGGCATTGGTGCCTGTAGCACTCATGCCCTCGTTCGCAGTGAGTGCGATACCGAATGTGATGTATTGCTTTTTAACCGGCTTTTGATAAGCCACAGCTTCTGCATAACGCTTCAGGATACGGCCCTTGATGGCCGCTATCTCTTCGCTGGTAGACCCTGAAAGGATGTCACCGATATCGTTACGCCCCATCCGTAGTAGCAGTGTCCCGAACCCTTGGCCGAAGTCATCCAGCAAGAAAGGCGTCTGTGGAGGCACAAACTGCGCGGCACCGGGAGTGGTGCGGGTGAACGTGAATTTGCTTGGCGGGCCCGGTACGTAGGTCAGTGTGCCGTGGATGCCATTGATAGACCCGGTAAACGACACGCTACCCAAGCTGCCTGCTGTGATCAGCTCAATACTGGTGCTTGTCAGATCCACCGCACCGGATTCCGGGATCTGATTACCAGTTAATGTCACCAGGGAACGAGTACCCCCAAGGCGGGCAACGATCTGATCTGAGATTTGCCCGCCGATACCATTCTTGTAAATAGTGCGGGTGGTGCCATAAAGCGCTTGCAAGGCGGTGAGCAATCCGGACTGGCCGGCATAGTCCGTCAGCATCGAATCCCCAAAACCATAGATATTCTTGGTAGGCGTCAGGTAAACGCCTGCCAACGCAAATGGCAGGCCGTTCACCTCCAATGTGCGGAACCGCCCAGTGGTGGCTGTCACTTTGTTGGTTAGCAGATGCCCGTCATTTTTCAGGGTGAACACGGAAGCACCACCCGAACTGCGGAACCTTAGCAGCACGTCCGCTGCGCGCTTAAAGAGTAAGTCGCTTAGATAGAACTGTGCAGTTGTTAGGGAATCGGTCTCAATCGCTTCCGCAAAAAAACTGCCAAGTATTCTAAAAGGCCCGGCAAACCGAAAGCCCTTACCATTTCGCAGTGAGGCATAGACCCTTCCACCTGCTCCACGGATACTCCAGACATAGTCTGTGAGGTTGGCAATCTTCTTGGTGTACTTGTAGCGGAGGGCATCCGCAACGGCAAGCAAGTTACGCAGCGTTGCGGTTGCTGCATCGATACGCTCAAAGAGACTGAATTTGTCAGGATCCGCCGTTGGCACCAGGAACATCTGCCCGTTTTCCGTTTTACCCAAGCCAGTCGTGGTGTCTTTCCACGTCCCCATTGCGGCCGCCACTGTCTGTGGGGTGTGCTCCAAAACAGAAAGGCGCACCTGGGCGGGAGTCATTAGATACGCTTCTTGCGATTCGCCCAGTTGCATGATGTAGTCGGTGGCATAGCTCGCGGCATCTATCCGCATCGGCTTGTTGTAGTCTTCGTCTGTGATTTTGCCGAGCTGCTTGTCTTCCTCGGTCGAGGGGACGGTGGCCTCCGTGGCTGGGTAGATCGTGATCGCCATTATTGATCCCTCATTTTGATGCCGTTGATGTAGATGTCTTCGTTGCTGTTCTTGATGTCATTGAGCCGGGTGACCTTGGCCACATCAGCCACACGCTGATTGGTCTCGATGCGCTCCATGCGTTGATTCATGGTGCGCAGCTCTTGCCGCATGGCGCGCAGTTCGCCCAGTAGTGCGTTCTCGTTTTGGTCTGGGTCGCTCAGGCGGCGCATGAGGGCCATGCTGGGCGGGTTGGGGATGATGGTGCTGGGGCCAGTGACTTCCAGTTCCGGACCGTTTTCGCCGACAAGGCGCAGGCCGCCCGTGTGCCGGCCACCTGCTGCAAAGCCAGGCACGCGGCCCAGTGCCAGGTTGCTGGCGGACAGCGCTTGTTCTGCGCGCACGGTGCCGTAGCGCTGGCTGACTTTTTGGTAAAACTCGAAATCCGCCCGGTTGGCAAAGCGGCTGGCGTCGAGGTTATCCAGGCTGTTGACCACACCATCGACAGAATCACGGGTGCGCTGGAAGGCGGCAATGAGTGCCGGGAACCCGGAGGCAAGATCCAGCTGCGCGGCGCTGGCGCCGTCTATGCTGCCCAGGGCCTGCTCCAGTTCGCGGCCGATGCGGATCAGGTCATCCAGGCTTTCGGGGGTTTCAACGCCCATGGCGATGGCCAGCTGATCCAGCTGGTCCTGCGCATAGGCACGTTGCTCATTCACTGAGAGCAGGCCATACAGCGACTCGCTGATGGATGCGCGCATGGCTTTGATGTTGAGCGCAAACTCAGCAAACTGCGGGCGCAGTTCCAACAGGGAGGCGAAGGTTTTGCGTCCCTCTTTGGTGGTGACATCGATGGCACGGAGCTGGGCATCGAAATCATCCAGTGACTGGGCGATGTCGGGCCCGGCCACCTGCTCAAAAGCCTTGAATAGCCGTTCACGGCTGGCCACGATCTGCTCACCTGCCGTGGTGAATGCAGCGGCGGCACTCCCTAACCGCTCAATAAAACCGATGACGTTCTCCTGGCCATCGGCGAGCTTGAGTGCCTCGGTGGCCGAGAGGCCAAAGCGTTCGTCCAATTCGTCGGCAGCCGCGTTCAACTGTGCAACCGCGTTGACTGCACGGGAGATGGTGTCTGCTCTTGCTTCCTTGCTTACACCATCCAGCAGCGAATCAAAGATCGACTTTACTTCTGCCGGCAACTCTGACTTTGCAATGGCGTTGACGATGCCTTGGGAGAGCACGTCATTGGCATAGTTCTCAAAGGCCTTATCGCCCTTGTAATCCCCTGCAAACAGCTTTTCCATCTCTGCCTGAGATTGACCAGCGAAGAAGGCCCCGAAGGTTTTGGTGCGGGTACGGAACAGGCTGGAGACATAAAAGTCTGCGTTCTTGTCGAAGCTGTCCAACAGTGAACCGAAGGTTTGCGAGAACTGCTGATTGACTTGAGCCAAGGCGGCACCGGCACCCAGGTCTTTATCAGCGCCTTTCTGTTTGCCTGTGAATGTGGTGTTGAACTGGCCGCCCGAGTATCGACCGAAGGCTTCACTACCAACCAGTGGTGCTTCGTCTTTGCCAAACAAGCCACCCACCAAGCTCCCAAGGCTGGCACCAATAGCGCCGCCGATGCCAGGCAAGATCAGGTTGCCGACAAATGCCCCTGCAGCTTGGAAGGCTGCGCCCTTGAGGTCACCATTCAGCAAGTCATACACCGCACCGGCATACGGCAGCGCTTTGCCGATGGCCAAGGAATGCTGACCAAGAAAGCCGCCAATCGTGTCGCGCAAGCCCCCCTGGCCATTGGCAATCACTGCACCCAGTTTGCTGATGCTGCCGATGTAGTCACTATTCAGTTTGCTGAACAGCTGCGTGAAATCACCCAACCCGCCGGGCGTGCCCTGGGCCACCAGGCTGTTGGTCACCGCGTTGGCTGTGCCCCCCACGCCAGTGGCACCGATGATGCTGGCCAGGATCTTGACCACAAACGGCTGCAAGAACATTCGATAGATCTGGTCTGCTACCGTGGTTTTGAACGTGACCAGCATGCTCTTGGCCAGGGCTTTCCAATCGTTGTCTGTGCGGGTGACCAGGCGGGCAAAGGTCTCGCGGAAGGTTTCGTCGATGCCGCGCACGGTTTCATCGAACTTTTCTTCGATGCCGATGGCGAGGTCTGCGGCCTTTTGCTTGGCCGCCTCGATGGTGGCGGTGTTGACCTCGTTGGTATAGGTGCGCTCGCGGGCATCGGCTAGCGTGCGGTAGGCCTCTGCCTGGCTGCGGATGTAGTCGATGTTTTCCTGCGCGACATTGTTCTGCTCTGCATAGGCCAGGTTCTGCTCATACACCGAAGCGATCTCACGCAAGCGCGCCACTTCCAGCTGCTCCACACGGTCGCGGCCTAGCAGCAGGATATCCAGCTGGCGCTGCGATTCCGCCAGGCGCTCGTTCTCGGTTTCTACCAGGGCAGCCGAGGCTTCGCGCAGGGTGTGCAGCGCTTCGGTCTGCGCACGGGTTTGTTCCAACTGCTCGATCTGGATCTCCACGTGGCGGGCGATCTGCTCCTGCCGCAGCGTTTCTGCTTTGTTCACCGCATCGATGGATTCCAGCGACTGGATCAGCATGTCCAGGTAGGCGCGCTGCGTGCCCGTGAGGCTGCGGGTGTTCTCCGCGAGGAACTGGCGGATCTCGCTGGCCTGCTTTTGCTCTTGCGACAGTGCCGCGCCTGCCTCCCGCTCTTGCGTCACCTGCCGGATGTGGTCGGTGGAGGATTTAACCAGGGACTGGTAAGAGGATTCAAACTGCTTGGCGGCGGTAGACGCCGCCTTGCCGGTGCCGAAATACTTGTCTTCAAGGGCTGCGAGCGCGGTGCTCAGCTCTGCAGCCGAACGCCCTTCTTTTGTGGCAGCGGCGGTGATGGCCGCTTTGGCCGCTTCGTATTCCGCCGTTTGGCCCGAGGCGCCCTTGAGCGACTTGGTCAGCTCATCGAAGCTGGCCGAGTAGTCGAGGGTTTTCTTCGTGCCGGTTTCTGTTGCGCCTGCTGCTGCCTTGCTGGCTTCAGCAAAGCCCCAGCTGCCAGATGCACCTTTACCGCTGGCAACGGCGTAGACCTCCAGCGCTTTGGTTTGTCCGAACAATGCGCCGACAAAACTATCCGCCTTCTGGCCAGCAATGTTGCCTGTCAGCCCTTGCACTATTGTTCCGTCAAAGGTGGCGCTTAACAGCTTGGCAATGCCGATCAATGCTGGCAGCAGCTTGTCGGTGGCGGAATCAAAAAACTGGTCGGACGACACAGTTAACTTGCCCAGCGTGTCCTGAAATTCAGAGGCGCGCTTCGTTGCCTCTTCTGTGCGCTTGCCTGTTTTATCGATGACATCAGCAACATCATTTAGGAACGGCAGCAGAGAGGCACCAGACTTACCAAGCAGGTCCACCACGACTTTTGTTTTCGTGGCATCGTCCTGATAATTCTGAAGAGCCTTTGCAATTGCGATATAGATCTCAGCAGGTTTTTTGTCTGCGAGATCGTCTTGAGTAAGCCCCAGTGCGGCAAGAGCTGCGCGTGTCTTGTCTCCAGCCTCACCGGTATCGCCAAGGTTTTTTGCAAGGAAAATGACAGACTTACTAACTTCACCAAAGTCTTGATTGAATTGCCGGGCAATTGCTTGCAATTGGGACAACTCACCTACTGCGCCACCTGCTGACTGGGCAAGATCATCAAGGGTAGCGAGGCGGTTTATCGAGGAATTGAGCGCAGTAACGGTGGCACCAACACTGGTGAGGGCGGCGATGGCAGGCACCGCACTCCGTGCCATGCCAACGAAAGAGCTGCTGACGGACTTGCTGAAATCGTCAAAGATGCGCTGTTGGTTCTTGGCGAACTTGAGCGCTTCTTGCGAGTTTTTATCAAGCCCTTTGGTGTACTCCGCATATTCCAGCGCGAGCTTGACAACGAGCGATCCCAGTGCGGCCATGGCTTACTCCTTCACTTTATTCAGTACTGCGAGCGCGGCGTGTTCCATGAGACGGATGGAGGCCAGCAGCGCTGGGCGCCGCTTCCTTGCTATGCCTTGCATACACATCTCGCTTTCGATGGCCGTGCTGGGGATGCCCAGCCAGGCCTGGCCGCCCAACCCAATCACGCGCTGCCATTGGGTGTTGAGGCTCAAAAAAAATGTGAGGGTGGGCCAGTTGTCTGGCCAAACCTCACAATGGGTTTCTGGTGGGGTCATGCTTGATCGAGCTGCCGCGATCACCTGCTCCGGAGCGCCGGCCTCGATGAGGCCGTCGATCACGTTGCTGTCCACCTCGATGCCCTGGGCTGGTTGCTCACCAGCCCAGTAGCGGGCAGCTAGTTCGAGTTTTTTTCCGGGGCCCTGAAGATGGAACTCCAGAACGACTCCGACAGGCCATGCAGCGCTTGCGGGATGGCCAGCAGCGCATTAAGCGTTGCCTCGTTGAACTGCACTTGCGCGTCGTCGTCGTCCAGCAGGTCGATGACGTTGGTCAACACCTGGCGCATGACCTCGGCCTGGGGCAGATTCCTCAACTCATCAATGAGCGGCCGGGTGTCGTTCTCATCCACATGCGTCATGACGCACTGACGGAAAACAGCGGTGAATTTCTCCACCGTGAAGCCGCCTTTGTTGTTGGGCATCCACACTTCTACGGGTGCCTGGTAGGTTGGTTTTTGCGTGAGCCTGAAAGCCATGGTTGTTCCCCTGATGGTTTAACTGCTGGTCGTGAAAAAGCCCGCACCAGAACACCTGGGCGGGCTTGTGTGTGTAGACGGCGTTGTGCAGACGTCTGCGATTAAAGTGTGCTTACCTGTTTGGGTAGGCGGCTATTGCCCGGATGGGCGTACTGCACGGGCTTAGGTGAGCAGTAGCTCCAGTTCGTCGTTGCCTTCGTCCGGCTCGAAATCCAGCGTGAGGTTGGCCATGGCGATGCCTTGGGACTCGCTCATGCTGATGTCCTTGATCTTGACCTTGGGCGCGGTGAGGGTGACGATGTAGCCCGCTTGGGTGCCGTGCACCAGGGTCAGCGGGCCCAGCACTTCGGTGCTGATCTGCGCGAAATAATTCTTGGTGGCGATGCTGGGCAGCTCAATGACCGCCGAGCCGGTCATGAGGCTATCGACGACCTCCACGCTTTCGCAGTTGACCAGGTTGCGGTACTGCACATCGTTGCCAAAATCGATGGAGAGCGATTCCAGGCAGGCGGCGTAGCCGTGCAGATTGAAGCTGGGGGTGTTCTGCTTGTTGACCGCCAGCGCTTGCTTGAAGCCACTGAAATCGGCGTCGGTCGGCATGGTCTGGTCGGTGGGCGTGCCGTACAGGCCGATCATTTTGAAGCTGATGATGGGGATGCCCTTGGCGTTGACGGTGAAGCTGGGGTTGCCACGGCAGCCCAGGGCGATGAAACGGATGCCGTCCAGGAACCAGTAGAGCGCCACCGCTTCGAGGATGTTGGTGATGCGGTTGTATTTGACCGAGGTATCGGCCGTGATGGTTTCGGCGGCGGCGCAGGCACGCAGCAGCACCCCCCAGGCCGGTGCGGCACCGGGAGCGCCACTGCCTTGCAGCTCCACCTCGATATCGAACTCCGCATGCTGGGCGGCCAGCACGCTGCCCTTGTTACCGAAATAGGGGCGGTCCAGGTTGCGCTGGACGAACTCCGCCATCAGTGGCTTGGGGTTGCTGACCTTGCACAGGATGGCATTGGTTGCGGCGGCGGGCACTGGGTCGGTGCCTGCGGTGGGCTGGATCTTGGCCAGCATCAAAACGTTGCGCATTTTCTTCATGGTGAGTTCCTCTGGGCATTAAAAAAGCCCGCATGGGCGGGCTGTGGTGGTTGCAGGGCGGTTAATCTGGGCGGCGCACGCGCTGGCCAGTGCTTGGGTCTACTACGTAAGAGCCGCCCTGCCCCCAGTGCGGGTCTTTAACCTTGCCATGATCACCGGTGACCGGCGCCACCGAGGGGGCGTCAGGGGCCGCACCTTGAACAGCGGCGCCGGGCGGTGATGGGGCTGCTGTGGTGGCAGCGTTGATCTTTGGTTGCTTGGCTTGTTTGGCTTGCATGACGATCTCCAGGCTAGATGTTGCGCAGACGTATGACGTGGTTGCTGAAATAGCCGAACAGCTGCGGGGCCTCTTCGAAGGCGGCGTCACCATGCTCGCCATCGGCCAGGTACTCCGGCAGCGCCATGAGGGCAGCGGTGGCAGCTCGGTGCAGCGGGTCGATCTCTTCTACCGTTTCGGCGATGATGACGATGGCCACGGTGTGCTGCTCATAAGCCACCTGGCCAGCGCAGGCCCAGCCTTCCGGTTCGGTGCGCACGTCGTAGACGATGGCAGGGAACGTAGGGTTGTCTGGCAGCTCTACCGCCCAGGTGTTGTCCAGCACCGGGGTGAGGGTTTGCAGCAGCAGTTCGCGTATGTTCATAGCTTGTTGCGCTTCAGGTAGCGGTTGAGCGGCTTGACCATTTCCGCGATCACTTCATCCTGGTTATCCAGGGCGGGCTGCAGGAACGGGGTGGCCTCTACCCTGCCGGTGGCCTGGCGGCGGCGGTTGACCAGACCATCCAGGCCATATTTTTTGGTGCGCGTAGCAATGCGGCCATTGCGCAAAAACTGCGTGTAGGTGGTGCTGCCCGTGCCCTTGACCCCGCTTGCGCGGGCCACGATGTTGCGACCGAACTCCAGGTAGGACCAGTAGAACGGGTTATTTTTATAAGTGGTGCGGACCCGCCCGCTTTTGCCTACCTCCAGCTGCCGGTACTTGCGTCCCAGCTCCCGGCCATGACGCACGCCGACGTTGTACTGGGCCACACCCTCAGGCGTGCGCTCGCGCTTGATGGCGATGTTGCTGATGAGCGCCCCGGACTTACGCAGCCCCAACTTTTCGGCATTGGCCACGGCGCGGCGCTTGATCTGGTTGGCACCACTGGCCGCCATACGGCGGGAGAGCGACAGCGTCATGTCTTCCTTGACCTGCTCAAACGCCTTTTGCAAGCTGGTCAGGCCTTCTACTTTGGTGGTCATCAGCGCCCGTCCGTGCTGTCGGTGTCACAGGTGAGGATGAGGTTGATGCCTTCCTCGTTCCAGTTGTTCACATGACGGATGGCGTAGTGCTTGCCTTTGTGCACCACGCGCATGCTTTCGTCGATGTCGGCACGGTAGCGGATGGTGAACTCCACCCGCGCAACAGCCACCTGCCCGCCGGCACTGGTCAGGCTGCGCTCGTTGCCGGAGAGGTTCATCCGGCGGGCCAGCACGTTTTGATAGACCGGTTGCCAGGTGGTGGTTTTGCCACCGTGGGCGCCCTTACCGTGCACCTGCGCATCGATGCGGATCACCTGGTCGAACACCCCAGCGCCGGGCCCGCTCATTACAGCCACTCCACCGAGTGTGGATCCAGCAGTGCCGCGAAAAAGTCACGCGGCAGCTCGGCAACGATGGTGCCTGTGACCACTGCCTCGTGCTGCTTAAACCAGGTAGCGACCGCCATCAACATCCAGTGCTTGATGCTGACTGGCACTTGCTCGGGCGTGCCGTAGCCTGCCACATACTGGATCTGCACAGCACCGGGTTGCGCCCGCACACTGGGCCAAGCTTCACCATAGGCGGGCAACACCCAGCCAAGCAGCTCATCGGTGACGACCTGATAGCGCGATGGGTCCAGTGTTTGCAGCGCCCCGTTGGGGTCGATGTACTTAACGTGCTCCACAGACTGCAGTGCAGGCCGTGGCAGGCGCACCGCGCAACCGGGAAAACAGTCACGCGTGTGGCGCAGCGTTTGCGTCACCAGGGCGCGGCCGGTGCGGTGCTCTGCCTGCTCACGGGCCGTCGGGATCCAGTAGCTCTGGAACAGGCTATCGAAGGCCGTGATGTCGGCATCGACCCCGGCTTCCAGCTTGGCTAGGGCCAGGGTGATCGGCTCTTGCTCCGGAGCGCTGATGACACTCAAGCCCATGGGTTACTTCAAGGCCTGCAGTGCAGCTTGGGCGGATTCCAGCGCTGTTTCGGCGGCGGCCTTTTCTTCCGGTGTGGGGGCGGCCAGCACTTGGGCTTCGGCTGCTTGCACAGCGGCTTCGGCATTGGCGAGGGCGGTGGATTTTTCCAAGGCGGCCTGCTTAGCCGCTTCGGCTTTTTCTGCTTCGTTATCGTCATAGGCCTCTTCAACAACGGAGGGCAGCTGGGTGACGACATTGCCATTGGCATTCAGAGCATACGCGACGGCAGCGCCGTTGGTATCGGCAGCCCCTTGGTCAACCAGCGCTGCGATTTGCTGCTTGGTGCCTTCCACCACGGCATTGGCGCGGATGGGCTGACCCTCGATATAGACCTGCGTGAGGATGCGCGCTTTGATCTTTGTTGCGTTTTTTTTTGCTGACATGTTGTTCTCCTGACGGGAAATAAACCAGCCCGGCTAGCCGGGCTGGGATTGCTGCAGTGCTGCTTAGGTGGCGGAGTTCTGGTAATACTTGACCGCGCCCCCGGCATCGATGAGGTTGCCACCGCTGCGCATGAAGGCCACGAAGCCCACTTGCCCCAGCAGCGTGAAGGCGCTGTCGGTCATGCGGAACAGCGTCAAGTCCATCACGTCACGGATGGTGTACTTTTTGAAATCACCGAACAGCACCGACTTGGCAGAGGCGGCCATAACTGGCATGTTCTGGTTGATGATGATGGGGCGATTGAGCAGGCGATCTGGTGCACCACCTGGATTGCCTTGCTCATAGCCAGGCACGAAGATCGGACGGCCTTGGCTGTCTTTCAGCTTGCGCAGAACCTTGAGCGAGGAATCGTGCATCATGAAGCCCACACCCGGCATGCCGCGATAGGCTGGGTCCACAGCGTGTTCCAGATCAACCAGATCGTCATAGGTGATGGTGGCCACCTGCCCCGTGGTGCCTGCCTTGCCCAGGGCTGCTGTGGGCACGATACCGAACGGTTGGCCAGTGCCTGTGCCAGTGGTGTAGTGGCGATTGGTGATTCGGCCGATACGGATCCCCAGCAGGTTGAGGATGTAGGATTCAATGTCGAGGAAGCTGTCCTGGACCAGCTCGAACGGCAGCGCGATCTTCTTGGAGCTGTACTTGAAGACTTCCAGGGTGGCGTTGCCGAACGCGGTTTCTCCCGAAGCCGCTGCGGCGTTCTGGCCTAGGATCTCGCCTTCTTCCGATGTGGCATCAGCGGTAGGGAAATTCATGCTGGCGCCGGTGGCCGTGCGGATGGTATTGGCTGCTTCGCGCATGCCACCGTAGGCTTTCATGGCCTCTTCGAGCTGGCGGTAGTATTCCGTCGAGGTGGTGTAACCGCCTTCGGAAGGGGTGGTGGTGGACATGGCATTGCTGGGCAAACGCATGGCGGCACGGATGTCGCTATTCACACGGGCTTGCATACGGTGATGCTGCTCAGGCGTGAGTGCGCTGATGCCGCCAGTGAGGTAAGCGCGCAACGCTTTCGACTCATCCGACTGTTCGGATGGTGGACGGCTTGCCTTGTGACGGGCAGCATCCAGGTCCAGATCGTCATCTGCATTCAGCAGCTGGGCAGCGCGATTGGCTTGCACCATCTCAGCATCGATCGCTTCGATCTCTGCCAGGACCTGGTCCAGCTTTTCTGCTTCCGCCGCCGGCATGCGCTGGTCGGCAGGGTACTTGTTGTTGAGCGCTTGCGCCTCTTGAGCCTTGGCGTTGCGGTGCTCGCGCAATTGAGCGAGTTTGCTCATGGTTATTTCCTTTCTTAGGACGAAAAAAAACCCGCGTATGCGGGCTGGAAATCGGTGCGCGAGGGCGCTACCCGATACTGGTGTGCGCCAGCACTTTCATGCGCTGCTGCTGCCGGACGCGGTGATCTGGTTCGATGAAGCTTTCTTGCTGGATTTCAGTTGGTGCAGGTGGGGTATCCTCCGCATTCGCGATCTGCGGAGCTTTGTCGTAGACCGACATATCCCAGTTGGCCTTGGCTTTTGTTTCAGCGATGCTGTCAGCAAAACCGTACTTCAGGGCGTCGTCTGCGCTGAACCAGGTTTCGTCTGCCATCCAGCTGCGGATCTGTTCTGGTGGTTGGCCGGTCTCTTCTTCGTAACTGGTGACCAGGGATTCGTCGATCTTGTCGAGCAGGTCGGCATCTTTCCGCAAGTCGTCCGCGTTACCCAGGGAGATGGACCACGCTTTGTGGATCATGACGAAGCCACCCTTGGCGATCCTGACTTCGTCGCAGGCGATGGCCAAGAAGCTGGCGGCACTGGCGGCATAACCGTCGATGTGGGCGATGACCTTGGCTTTGTGCTGGCGGATGGCTTGCTCCATGACCCGCGCACCAAACACATCGCCACCGGGACAGTTGATGCGCAGGTGGATCACCGGGGCGGTGATCTGGTTGAGCTGCAGCACAAAACTCGTGGCCGACACACCACCCCACCATTCAGCAATGAAATCGTCTGACACGATGCTGTCGTAAAGGTAGATGGTGGCCTCATCACCTTCGGCCTTTACTTCGAATTTGCGGTGGCTGTTTTTCGCGTTGAGGGCGAAGAGTTTTAGTAAGCGGCTCATGCAGGCTCCGTTCTGTTGTCGGCGGGCTTGCCGGCAACGGGGTCATAGTTATCGCCGCCCACGATGGGCGGCTCACCGATCTTGCGGCGAATGTCGTTCTGGCTGAACCAGGGCTTTTCCCCTGCCCGGCCTAGCCCGATCCGCAGCGCTTCGTACTGCGACTTGAGATCACCGCGCTCGATCTCGCTGGTGTCGTAGCGTACAAAATAGCGTTCATCCACTGGCCACAGCTTGCGGTTCAGCTCTTGCTGCAGCGCGTTGAGTATCGGGCGCAGGGCGTACTTGACGAACCCCAGCGACAGCTGCTCGATGCCGGTCCCCCAACTGGTGGTGTTGGTGGTGTGGCCGATCATGTGCGGCGGGATGTGAAACACCCGGCAGATCTCTTCGACCGAAAATTGACGCGTGGCGATCAACGCCGCGTCTTCCGGGTTGATGGAGAGCGTTTCAACACTGAGGCCACCGCTCAACACCAGCGGCATGTGGTAGTTGCCGCTGCCTGAATACTTGGCCATGAAGCTGCTACGCAGCAGATCGATTTGCTCTTTGTCCAGCTTCTTTTCTGACTTAAGCGCGATCTGTGAGGTGGCACCGTTGCGGAAAAACTTGGCGCTGTATTCTTCCGCAGCCAGTGCAATGCCGATGTTCTGGCGCGCTGACCAGGTGATGGGCGACGGGCTGGTCAGCCCATCGAACCCCATGCTGGGCAGATGGATGATGTCGGCCGGGTCCAACACATACTGCGGGCCACCATCATGGGGTGTGATGCGGTAGTAAAGCCGCTTGGTGTTCATGTCCCGGAACGGTTGCACACGAGCCGGGTGGTGCGGCAATAAGCCGCTGACCTTCTTGCTCAAAAATGTGGGACGCAGGATCTCGAAAAAGCCGTCACCATTAAAGCACTTTGAGCTGATGAGCCAGCTGGTGACCACGGCGGCGGTCATCTCTGGGTTGGCTTGCTCGTTAAGCAGCCACCAGTAGTCATGATCGACCGGCACACGATTGGCGCCTTTGCGCTCAAAGATGTTGACCGGCATGCTGCTGATCACCCCCGCAAGGAGATCAACGCACCCGTATACCGCAGAGACGCGCATGGCGATCTCTTCCGTGACGTGCTGGCCAGCATGGGTGTTGCCATCCATACCAGACAAACGCTCATACAACTGCTCTGGCGTGAGGCCGATCTCGGTGCCATTTTCCCCCAGCGCGCGGATGGCCTCGCGCTCTGCCTTCCACTGGGTGAGGATGGTGCTGCCCTTATGAGCGACGCGGTCCTCGTTGTACCAGGGTTCAGTTTTCACAATCCGATGATCTCCGGGGTTTGGTCTTCAGCTTCATTACCAAGCATGGCGCGGCTGTGTGCCAGGATGACAGCCAGGGCTGCGTCTATCTTTTTCTCTGCACCTTGCTTGCGAGGGAAAATGTTCTCGTTACGGTCTGGCTTCACTTCCACGTTGCTCATCATCCATTCAAATGCCGGGTTGCCGTCATGATGAAAGCGGCCAGCATCAATCAGCGCAGCAATGTCTTTCATGGGCTCGGACAGGTACTTGACCGCCATGGGGACGTCGATCACGGTATAACCTTGCTCTTGCAGGCTGGGCGCCATTTCACGGGCACCCCAGGCGTCCATGGCGATCTCTGCCACTTGCACCTGCTCTGCGACCTCGACGGTGTCTTCCTCTATTTGTCTCAGGTTGATCATGTTGCCGGCAGTGGCCACCAGGTGCCCCTGGACGACCCAGCCTCGGTAGTGCGAGTTTTCTGCCTTTTCCACAGCCGCTTCGGGTACGTAGTTTTTGCTGAAAACGTAGTAGTGCTTTTCTCCATCGATCTCTTTGACGAACTCAAAGGCGGTGCTGGCAATGTCGTTCTTGCTGGCCAGGTCGTTGCCGATGTAGCACTGCTCCCCAGCAAACGACTCGATGCTGAGGGTGCTGTCCCCGCAGCGCTGCAGGTTCTCCACATTGATCCAGGGCGATGCGCTGGCCACCCAGATGTTGAGGTGCTTGGTCTTAAAGGTGGCCTGCTTGCGTGGATCTGCCAACGCCTCTTTCATGGCGGATAGCAGGAACTCAGCGCTGACTGAGATGTTGTAATTGGGGTTGGCCTTACGCAGCGCTTCTTCGCTTGCCCATTCGTCACCTGGGTCGATGCCGAAGATGATGCCGAAGTGCTCTTCATCGACCTCTAACCCTTGCAGGACTTTTTCCAACTTTTTCTGGTGCTGGTAACAGGGGCCACCGATGTTGGCACCGGCGGTGCTGATCACCAGGATGATGGGCTGGGAACGTGCCCCCATGCCGGTGTACATCGTCTCGTACAGCTCATCGGTTTTGTGCTCGTGGTACTCATCCACAATGGCGCAGCTGGGTGATGCGCCATCCCCAGGGTTACCGATCACTGGCTGGAACTTGCTGTTAGTGTCCTGTATCGCCAGGTTGGAGATGTTGGGCACCACGCCGTAAAAGCTTCGGAACTCTGGTGTTGCAATGGCCATCAGCCGGGCCGGGCTAAACACCTCATACGCTTGGTCCTTGCTGGTTGCGCCGCTGTAAACCTCTGCACCAAACTCACCATCGGCCGCGAGCATGTACAGGCCGATGATGGCGGCCAGCGTGGACTTGGCGTTTTTTCGCGGCACTAGCAACGTTATCTTGCGGAAACGGCGCTTGCCAGTGAGCCGCTTGATCCAGCCAAATCCTACGGCGAGGGCGAACACCTGCCAGCGTTCCAGCTTGATGAGCTGACCACGTGCACCCCAGTCGCTTTTGATGTGTGGCATGCGCTCACTGAATGCGCAGACGCGTTCCGCCGGGAGGTACTTCTTGCCACGGCTATCAATCAGCTCCGGATTGAAAACATAGTCCCACTCGCCGGAGTCGGCCCTGGCTAGGTCATCCAGGTGCCGCTGGCACGCTTGCTTGTGCAGTTTGCACGCCGGCTCGATCCCGGCAACGACATCCCGCGCATACTCCAGCGCGACCTGCGCGTAGGATTGCGTCATATCGCGCCGAAACCAGTGGGACTTTCTTCCCCAGCTTCGGGCTCAAACAGGCTGCCCTGTAGATGGTTGCTGGGCGTGACACGGCTGCGGGCGCTCGGCGACATGCCAAAGTTTTGCAGGAACTTGTCCACGTTGTGCCGGGACTTGTTGGCGATGATCCAATACGGTGAGTAAATCACGTTGCCGTTGGTGGTCATCTCCACCATGCCGTCGCCACCGGTGTACTCTTTACCCTCTGCTTCTGCTTGCTGCATGGCCTTGGCCGCTGCATCCATCTTTCGTTTCAGCATCTTTTCCGCCCACACCAGCTCGGCCCAGCTTTGCAGGTAGAGACTCAGGGCTGCGCGATCCAGCTTTGAGATCAACCCGTAGCGCTGCAGCTCCGGGGTGATACGCCGAAATTCTTTTTTCGCCTCAGGCAGCAAGTGCGGCGGGCAGCCGGGGATCTCGATCTCAGGTTGCAGCGAGTCCATCAATGCGCCGAGGTTCTTCTTGCTCGGGTTACCGTTCAGGTAATGGACGTTGCTTGGCTTTGGTTTTGGGCCTGGTTTCGCCATGGTGTTCCTTTCCCCAGCCGGGGAGTGCATGCGCGCTCACGTGCAATTGCTCGCCAGGAAAAGCAAAGGCCCGACTGGATCACTCCGGTCGGGCCTTGCATGACATCCTGGTGGAGCACTCGGCTCAGGATGTATCTAGTTTGCAGACGTCTGCAGCATCGGGGACACCCCCCCCTCCCCTGCAACTCCCGCATAAAAAAATCTAACTAAGCATACGGTCTAGAGGCAATAGGCCTCAGACATTTACTACCCCCCTGGTCAAAGGCCAAAGCCTCCATCCTCGCGGGCAGTTTTGCTGTCGTGGCAGGATTTATTCATCGCCTGCCAGTTCTGCCTATCCCAGAACAGCGTCATGTCACCACGGTGCGGAATCTTATGATCAACTACCGTGGCCTGCCGCAGTCGCAGCTGGCCAGCTAGGCATTGCTCACATTCGCACAGCGGGTGCTGCTTCAGGTATCCCTTGCTGGCCTGCTGCCACTTGTAGCCATAGCCACGTTGCGTTGACGTGCCCCGTTGCGCCTCAACCTGCTTGCGCCTCTGCTTCGCGTGATCCTCGCAGTACGCGCCACCATAGACCAGCGCCCTGCAACCAGCTTGCTTGCAGGGTTTGGGCGGTTTGGTTGGCATGGTTTGGGCAACAAAAAACCCGCAGAGGCGAGAGGCCTATGCGGGTTCTGGACGCAATAACTAAAATTTAGCTGAAATGATAAGAATTCATGCAAACCACGTCAAGCTCTTTCTTTCATCGGCAGCGGCACCCCTGCGGCCAGGTCATTCAGATAGCCTAGCAGGTCGATCTTTGCCGCCTCCAGCCGATACTCATAAGTGCGCAGGCAGCATCCGAGACGCTTCGCCTTTTGTTCGCGCGTGCCAGTGGTTGCATAGCACTCCAGCACCGCGAGCTTGCGTTCATCGATCAGCGCCACCACACACTTGTCCATCTCATAAGATGCGGATTCCATCTCCGGGGTCCAGTAGCCCGAGCCAGGCTCACGCACAAAGGCGGCCCGCCTGGGGTAGCCCAGCGCATCGGTGAGCCTACGGTGCCGCCACTCTGCCCACAAATTCAACCGACTCTCAACGTAGGTATTCACCATCATCATTCCCCTGCAAACCATTTACACCGGTGCCCAATCCTGGGCACACCCTTTTGCCTGTCGTTCCTGCCATCGCAACACACCACCCTCCCGCACACCCGCACATGCGAACTGCAGGCCGTGCACCCCAGCGTATCCATCTGCTCACGCTCCAGCGCCATGGCCGGGTCACCATAAAACCGCACCGGCAGCGCCCTACTTCTTTCCATTGCCCGCCGCCTTGGCTTCCAGATCATCCGCATTGCGCTGGGCGATCTCACCCAGCTCCAGGTAGTCAGAGGCTGTCAGGCAGGCACGGTAGCTTGTATCAGGCCGGTAGGCCTTGGTCACCACCACGGCACCTGCTTCTTCCACCCGCAGCACCTTGAGGTCAGCACCGAACACCAGGCGCAATTCATCCACCATCGCAGCAGCGGCTGGCATACTCGCTCGCATATCCGCCTTGGTGGCCGCTGGCTCGGGCGGCGTCAGGTCATCAAACTCCCGAAACCGACCCATCATTCCATACCTATTCCAGACCTGTTGCCGAGGTATGGAACGCGCAAACCCTTTACTGGCGCGGCTTTTCCATACCTCCATACCTTCCATACCAAAAAGAGACACACATACGCGTGCGCGCGCGTGCGTGTGCGCCTGTGTACGCGCACGTGTGTACGCATGTGCACACGAGAAAACGGTATGGAAGGTATGGAAGGTATGGAAAACCCAGTAACGGCGCGGGTTTCAGGCTTCCATACCTGTTCCACACCTCGGGGCAGGTATGGAACGCGCAAACCCAGTAACGGCGCGGGTTTTCCATACCTCCATACCTTCCACACCATGCAGCTAGAATGGGATGTCATCGTCATCCTTTCCAACCGCTTGCCCGCTGTCCGACGCCAGCCCATTTCTCTCGGGGGCCTTGTACACAAAGCGGGTCAGCGACTTGCTGCCCTTGTCATGCTTGGAGCAGCCCAGCCTATAAAGCGCCGAGCCGATCCGGGTTTGAATATCACGGGTGATCTTTGAGGCATCCAGCCCCAGCCACTCTTTCGCTGCGTATGCCAGGGAGAACTCCCCCACGTAACTCATCACGTGGTCGTGCAGCATGTCCACAAAAGCCTCTTGCATGGTCCTGCGCAGTTGCTCAGGGTCGAACAACTCCGCCTGCTCCTGGGCATTGGGCCAATACCGCAACCCCTCATCCACCATGGCCACGGCCTCAGCAAAGAGCTGGTCGCGCACTTCCCTCAGGCCTTCCACATCGATCTCAGCCTGCACCATCACCGGCCAAAAGCGGCGGCCGCCGGTCGGGTCCTTGTTCCACTCCCACTCGTTCGTGCTGCCGCAAAATACCAGCTGACGCGGGCAACGTATCTCACGCCGGCCATACACCGGGCGGTATTCATCGATGCGGCGGGTAAGAAACGATTTTTGCTTGGTTGCCTCTGCGCGGGCCACCGAGCCCATCTCAGAAAACTCGTACAGCATCTTGCCCCGCAGCGCGCTCATGCTGTCTTTGTTGTTCAGGTCCAGGTCAGTGTCACCAAACCAATCGCCGCCAATGACCGCCAGCGCGGATGACTTCTTCTTGCCCTGCGGGCCTTCCAACACCAGGCAGTAGTCAAACTGGCAACCCGGCTCCATCACCCGCTTCACCATGCCCATAAAAAACCACCTAGCTACGCGCTTGCTGTATTTGGTGATGGGCACGTCCATAAAGTCGCGCATCCAAAGATCCAGCCGGTTCACGCCGTCCCACTCCAAGCTGCGCATCCAGTCCTTGGGCGGGTTGATCACATGGCTACGCGCCACGGCCTCCACGCCCTCGCTGGCGAGCGCTGGCGTAATGTTCAGCCGGTAAGTGCGGGTCAACCACATGGCCGTCCGGATATCGTCCTGCACATCCCACTCGCCCACCGCACCGTTCCGCTCGTAGTAAGGCGGCGGCTTCAGCTTCATCACCCGCTGGCTGAATTCATCGTAGGCCAACACCCCGGCCCAGCGTGAATCGTTCGCCAAAATGTCATACACGTTCGCCAGGCAGGCGACCATGTCACCCTTCTTGAACAGCAACATCCGCCGCCAGGCAGGGCCATCTTCATCCTCTCCCGCGTCAGCCTTAGGTGGGGTAGCAGGCGGTTTTCCATGGCCAGCAGCAGGTAGCTCCTGGCTAGAAGCAAGCGTGAGCGCGGGGCCAAGCTCGCGCGTGCGGAGGATAAAGGCCGTAAGCGCCTGCGCATCCATGCCCTCAGCAATGGCGTCCGCAATGTCCCACCCGTCCGGCTTGGCCAAGGGCGCGGGGATATCAATCAAGTGGAATTCAGCAGGCGGCTCCAGGGCCAGTAGCTTGTCGCGGATCTGCAGCATGGCCTTCATGCCGGGCTGCTTGTGTTCGGGCAACAGTGGCTTGCTCTGCGGGTCTGCGCCCGCCTCTTTCTCTGCCCGGCTCAATGGCTCCCGCTTGGCGTCGCAATCTGCCCAGGCATACACCTTGCGCCCGGCCAGTGGGCTGAAATCAGCTTTATCCACCGCCTTGCTACCGCCGGGCCAGCTCACCGGCACGCCCTTGATCAACTCAAGCGGCGCATCCGCGCATTTTTCGCCCTCCACCAACAGCACCCAGGCATCCGGGTGCGCCGCCAACCTGTCCAGGCCGTACAAGGGCCGTGGGTCAGGTAGCTGCATCCAGCGCCACTCATGCTGGCCGGTCTGGCTGTTGCGGCAATAGGTATGCGGGATGGTCTCTTTGCCACCATCACTGGTCACAAAGCGGTAGATGTAGCCCAGCAACTGGCCAGCCGCGTCACGGTAGGCCCAGGTGGCCTGTGGCACGCCCCGGATCTCATGCGCCTTGTGTGGCGCAGGCGCATCAGCTGGCACCGGCAGCACCGGCACCCAAGGGGAAGCGGTTTTGATCTTCTTCGGCTTGGCATCCAGCGCGATCTGCCGGGGTTTAGGCGCAGGTGCATCTCTATGCGCACGCCAGCGGATCACCCCGTCGGGCAGGGTAAAGCCCACCGCGTCCGCCACTTCCAGCGCGGCCTGGTACTGCTCCAAGCCCTGCAGGTAGGCATACAAGCTGATGAGGTCACCACCCTTGTCATCGGTGGCAAAATCCCCCCACTCACCCGTATTCAGGTTCACGCTGAAGCTCCCCGCGTTGTTGTCAGCGCGGTTCGGGTTGGTGGCAGACCACTCATGCCCCACCTTCTTGCCAGCGGGCAACCAGCTGGTGATCAGCGCATCGGCAAAGCCCAGCGCATAACGGGCGATCTCCGCAAAGGGTAACGGTGGGCGTTTACTGGCCATGGGGTAGCAAGGCCTCAATCAGTTTCAGCGCGTGCCGGTTGGCCCGGTCTGCCTCGGTCACCTCGCGCTGCGCGGCGCGCAGCTCATCCTCGGTGGCCCCATCAATCAGGTTCAGCACCGCATTGATCGCCTCACCGTTTTCCTTGGCCATGTCCTGCACCGCCTGAATCAGGCAGCCATCCTCGCTGGCGTTGCGCACCCGCACAGTCAGGTTACTCAACTGCAGCACCCGGTCCACCGCCTCGATGCGCAGATCCACCGGCAAGGCCGCCAGCAAGAAAGGGATAAAATTGGCCGGCAGCAAGTTGGTGTCCTTGCTCTCATCGTCCAGCCAGCGGTAAATGCGCTCAGCACTGATGCGCTGGCGGTCATAAGCGTCCCGCGTGGGCGGGTCAAACACCAGGCCGGTGATACGCGTGCCACCCAGCAAGGTGAACTTCTCGATCAGCACCGCGCACACCGTCTCACGGCTCCAATCCTCCCGCTTGCGCCAGGCCTGCACGCCCTCACGGATTATCCCGATCAAGGTCTGCGTATCACTACGCATGCAAACGTCCTAAAGCCAAACCACACTGGCTGGCATGACCACTCAACTCAGCAGCAGCGGTAGCCAGTTTCTGCACACATGCAGCTATTGCGGCCAATGCAGGCAAGAACGTGTAGACCCCGCACTCAATCCCCACCCATTCAGGTTCGCAAGCCAGTGCAATGGCTGTGGGCAACCGCTGGCCATCGATCACGCCCTGGTCAGCGCTGTTCAAGGCAGCTACCTGCGGGCAAAAAAATGCCGCCCCGGCATCGCGGCCGGGACGGGTGGGGAGGAAGCGTGAATCTGATGCGTCAAACGGGCCTGTCATACAGAGGCTCTCAACTCTGTAGGCAGTCCGTCAGTTGGATTTGGATAGTTCTGAGGATAGAGCTGATTCGGGGTTATCTCCCAGCCAACAGCTGCACAAAATGCTATAGCGGAATTGAGCGGGACGCCCCGCGATTTCCAATTATTAACACGCTGCGAGGTTGTATGCAGCTGGGCAGCAATATATGCCGGGCCGTACTTGTCGATAACGGTTGTGATGTCCATGGGCGCCAATACTACACATTGTGTTTAGTTATTGCAAACACACTGTGTAGCACGCCGCTCGTCTACTAAATACCATCACAAAACAATGAAAAAAACTTACGAAAGATTGATTGAAGCAGCTCAACAAATTAAGAACTGCAATGGCCCAGCTGAGACTGCCAGGTTGTTAAATGTCTCCGATCAGGTGATGACCAACTGGAAAAATAGAGGTTTACCTAAAAACAAGTTAATGGGAATTAGCAAAGTCATAGGTTGCAACCCCTTTTGGTTAGAAGACGGTACAGGAGAAATGATCAGTGCAGACTATTCTCTTACCCGGCAGCAAAGGACTGTATTGAAAGCCATGCAACAGATGTCTTCATATGAACAAGACAATATGGTGAAAATTGGCAATTCGCTTGCTGAACCGGACAAAAACGGAAAGTCTGCCTAATCACGCCTCAGGAAAATCCAACGTGATCCGGATTCAAGTACAAATGGAATTCAACTTCGGGGTAGAACATGGCGCTGATCAAGTGCGTTGAGTGCTGGAAGTCTTTAAGCGACAAAGCAACGACCTGCCCGAATTGTGGGGCGCCAGTTGAACTCTCCCTCCACTCATCCCACAACACCATTCAAGTTGCTACAGCCAACAGCCCACCCCAAAAAAATAACCGAAACTTCTTTTACGGAATGATTTTCTGGATGCTGCTTGGCATATCAGCCACTATCGGCATGATTTGGTTCACCCCCAACTCTGGCTTTAAGAAGGCCCCAGAACCCTACGATGAAGCCTATGGCGCTAAAGCCCACTGCATGCAGATGATCAAACAGCACTTGCACAACCCGGATAGCGCCGAGTTCGCTCACACTAGTGAGGCCTCAGCAAACAAGGATGAGACGGGCGCCTGGCGAGTGGTGTTCCCTGTGCGGGCTGAGAACGGCTTTGGTGCGCTGCGCCTGGTCAACTTTGAGTGCATGCTGATTTACACCGAAGGTAGCTGGGTAACACTAGGCGTAAAGCAAGGAAATTGACTTCCGTTTTAACAAATGCAAACCCGCTTCGGCGGGTTTTTTTGTTGCACAACGAACTGGGTAAACCAAAAGGGTTTACCCAATTTTTTGATTACGTTAGGCGTAAAGCAAGGAAATTGACTTCCGTTTTAACAAATGCAAACCCGCTTCGGCGGGATTTTTTGTTGCACAACGAACTGGGTAAACCAAAAGGGTTTACCCAATTTTTTGATTAGGTTAGGCGTAAAGCAAGGAAATTGACTTCCGTTTTAACAAATGCAAACCCGCTTCGCCGGGTTTTTTGTTGCCCTCGACACTGCAAATTTTTAGCCCTTGTAGAAATTTGATCTACTTTTGTGTACTTCGAAACCAAAATACTACACACGGTGTTTGACATTTAGTAAACATGGTGTGTAGTATCTGCGAAACTCACCGACAAGGAGGTTTCGCAGATGCACACCGAAGATCACTTCCTCTCCGCGCAACGGCGCTGGGATAAATCCACGCCAGGGCAAAAGATCGCGCTGCTGCGTGAGGCTGGCTGGCAGCAGGGCATGGCGCACGCCTACCGTGCGTTTATCGATCTGCCTATCAATCTCAAGGTAGATCTCAACTACACCATTACCCGCCAGGCACAGGCTGCAAAAGCCAAGGCCAGTCAGGTGGCGGCATGAGCCTCACCATCCTCTTGCCCGAAGAAGCAGAGCTGCTGGCCGCTGCCAAGCTAGCCCAGGCGCAGCACCTGCACCTGATCAGCAACGGCCAGCGCGCCGTGCTCTCCCCTACCATCCCCGCAGGCTGGCACCGCGTGTGCGTCACAAGTAAAGAGGTGGCCCGCCATGACCATGCCTAGCGCACAGCACCTCGACACCCTCAAGCTCATCAGCAACGTGCTGATCAGCATGGCCGCCGCCACCAACAATGCGCCCTGGACCATTGACGATCTGCGCAAGGCCTTAAAAGCGGCCGGCCAGCCGCTGCCCAACTCGCGCATCAACTATGCGGTGGATAGGCTGCGCGCCATCAGCATGATCCACCGTGGTGGTAAATCTCACCTCTCTGGCCGCCACGGCCCGGCGCTCAACCTCTATAAAACCGACCTGGCCGCCATCCAGAAAGCCACCGTCAACCAGGAAGAGCGCGCAGCCAAAGCCACCGAGGCCGCCCTGCACCTGCAAGGCATCTTCCAGGACATGCGTGCCCGCCGGCAGGCCACCCAGCAGCAGGGCGGTGCCGCATGAACATCGACCTGAGAACCCTGCTTGTAGTGGCGCTGGTCCTACTGGCCTTCGCCCTGGTCAACGACCACCAAGCCCAACCCGAACCCATCATCAGCAGCCTGCACTGCCCCATCGTGGGTGGCTGCAGCAACTTTTAGGAGCCACCATGCACCCCGCTGAAGAGTACAAGATCATCCCCATTCTGGATCTGGAACCCAGCCCAACCAACCCCCGCAAGCGCTTTTCGGAGGAATGGATCGCCGAGCTGGCCAACAGCATCCGCGAAGTGGGCGTCATCCAGCCGCTGTTGGTGCGCCCTCACCCGCTCACTCTGGGCAAGTACCAGATCGTGGCGGGCGAGTGCCGCTACCGTGCCAGCATCGCCGCACAGCAAGAGACCGTGCCGGTGATGGTGCGTGAGCTGAGCGACGCCCAGGCGCTGGAGCTGCAGATCCTGGAAAACCTCAAGCGCCGCGATGTGCACCCCATGGAAGAGGCCGAAGGCCTCAAATACCTCATGCAGCATCAGCACTACACCGCCGAGCAGCTGGCTGAAAAACTGGGCATCAGCAAAAGCAGCGTGTACAGCAAGCTGAAACTGTGCGAATTGTGTACCTACGCCAAAGACAAGTTCTATGATGGCGCGCTGGCCAAAGAGGTCAGCATCCTCATCGCCCGTATCCCTGGCGAAAAGCTGCAGACCCAGGCAGTGAAAGAAGTGGTGAGTAAAACCAACGGTGAGCCCATGAGCTTCCGCCAGGCTGCCCACCACATTCGTGAGCGCTACACGCTGGATCTCACCAAGGCCCAGTTTGATCGGCACACAGCCGACCTGCTGCCCGCTGCCGGCTCATGCCTCAGCTGCCCCAAGCGCAGCGGCAACTACCCCGAACTGTTCAACGACATCGACAGTGCAGACGTCTGCACAGACCCCGACTGTTTTGCGCAGAAAAAGGCCGCCCACGCCCAGCAGCTCATTACCTCAGGCAAGCGCGTCATCCACGGCGAACAGGCCGAACAAATCGCACCCTACGGGGCTAATAGCTACATCACAGGCGGCTACGAGCCCGCCAATGGCCAGCGGATATTCATCGATGGCACAGAGGTCACCGAGCTGCTGCGCGAAGACATGCCCGAACCGATTACCGTCATCGACAAAAACAACAACACGCGGGAGGTGTATGAGCGCGGGGCGTTGGCGCAGAAGCTGCAGGAAAAGATCGATGCCGGCGAGATCACCCGCCCGGTGAGTGAAGAAAACGAATACCAAAAGCAGCGACGCCTGGAAGTGGCCGCTGCTGAAGCCGAGCGTGAACGCAGGCTGGCCATCATGAGAAAAGCGATTAAGGCCACGTGCTCAGATGCTGTAGATGGCCGCCAGGATGGACTTGGCACTCTTGCGCGTCGCCGTGGGCTCGTTGCCATATATTTGGCGAAGGTCATGATTGAACATAGGCTGCCGGATGTGGCCGCTAAACTGGCGGCCTCTGCAATGGCTGGCGGGCCAATTTCAGGAGATGACGAAGCCTTGTTAGAGTGGGCATGCAGCCTTAGCATCATGGATGTAATAGTGTTTTACGCGGCCACCTTCGCATTTGATGACGCTAACGTCCCCGACTGGTGGACAGAGGATGCCGAAGAGCGCAACCCGTCCGAACAGTTTCGCGGGTTTGCACTTGCCGCCGGCATTGACCCTGATACCCCGTTGGCCGAACTGGTCCCTACCCCACCTCCTGCTGCGCAAGCGGTTGATCAGCTGGCCGAAGGGCAAACGGTCCCCGCTGCGCACGCGAAGATCAAAACCGCCGAGCTGGCCAAGCGTGCCCGTAGGCAATCACAAAAGGTGTCGGCTAACGCCGACGTGCAAACGTCTGTCTCGGCCGCTGCAGCGCCCGAGCAAACCGAGGGGGTCGCAGTATGATGCTCCACATCGACACCGGCGACGAACTGCCGCAAGAAACCGCCTACCTGATCGGGTCCTTCACCGCTCAAATGGTTGAGAAACTCATCCAGTTGCACCTCCAGGCGCACCAGGGTGAGATGGTGTGCTGGGAAGATTCCTGCCGGCAGCAGATGTTCGAGCAGATACGCCAAGGTGACCACATCAGCGCCGCCAATTTCATAACCTTAATGTGGATGCATGGATGGCCACTTATTAAACAACTGCCGGTTGAAATCAACTCGGATACAGATCAGCTGATTTTGGGGTTCAAGCGGATGCTGCCCACAGAGGTACTAGACCGCCTTTCCAAGCAGTTCAAAGCCGGCATTTCAAGCCATGATCCAGTGATACTAGTAACCGGCTACGACGATGCTTTCGTCATATCCAAGCCAAGGCGGGGTAGCAATAGAGTCTCATATAAGTTCAAAAATATTGAAGACCTGCTAAATAACGATGAGGTGGTGAGCGCGGTAGACAGCCACCTGGAAGCGGTACTACAAGCGTCTGGCTCAAGCTTGGAGCATTACTCCATGGACAAGACGATTGAGGGAATGCGCAGCGCCATGATCTCCGCCATGTTGGAAGGCATCAACACCCACCCTGAGGAGACGCACCATGTTTAACGCCATCATGATTGAACAGCTGGGCAAGGTCGAGATCGTACTCCGCGATGAAATACTGCAGATCCTCAGCAATAGCCACGAGCCACTTAGTAACATCGATCTGGAAGCCCTGAGTAAATCGGGGGCCAACCGCCGGGACATCACCTATGCGCTGCAGCAACTCAAAGCGCAGGGCCTGGTAGAGATCGATCACTTTGACCACGCCACCTACCCACCTCGTGGGTTATGGATCGCGCTGTCATGCCGCTAGTAAGTGCATAAAGGTAAGAGAATGATGAATAAATCTCACGAGACAACATCTAGGTTTGAACAGTCAACACCCCCAAGTTACCTCAGTCTGGCGAGAGTGGAACAGCGCGTCAATCGGAAGAAGTCCTGGATATACGCCGAGATCCGCGCAAACCGCTTTCCAGATCGTAAGGTATTAGGCTGGCTGTCATCTGACATTGATAGCTTCGTAATGGGAACCTGGCAGCCGGAACAAAAAGCAGCCTAGCCTTCAGTCGTTATACTCGGGCAGCGGCTTTCCTTGTTCCGCTGCCTCAAGATAATCAGACCACCACTGCATCATCTCTTTTCTGTATTTCAAATACTGCGCCCGATTGTAGGCAGCCCGGACCTTGTTCTTATCATGGTGGGCCAGCTGCATCTCGATCCATGCTGAGTTCCAGCCGCTTTCGTTCAGCACGGTTGAAGCCATGGCCCTGAACCCGTGGCCAGTCATTCTGTGACGATACCCAAGTCGATAAAGCGCATACAGTAGCGTATTAGTGCTGATGTGCGTTCTAAACGTCAAACCTGGCAATAAGTAATCACTGTGCCCACTTAACTCGATCAGGCGCGTCACAATCTGTTTGACTTGTGTGGATAGCGGCACAATGTGAGCTTGGCCGTTCTTCATCCGGCCTTCAGGCACTTCCCACACGCCAGCATCCAGATCGAACTCCGACTTGTGTGAACTGATCAGCTCCATAGTGCGCGGGAATGTGTGTGCCAGCAGCTGCAAACCCAGCATCGTGTGCTCATCACCGCCTTTCTCGCGGTACGTCGCAATGTCCCGCATCAGCTGGCCAATCGACTTGATAGGGATACACGACTGGTTGACTACCTTATGTGGCTTGAGCGCATCTTTGATGCTGGCAGCAATATCGTAATTGCAAATGCCCTTCGCAATCCCATAGCGGAATACTTGGCCAACCACGCTGTTGACCCGGTGACTGAGATCAGTGGCCCCTCGCTTTTCCATGATCATAATGACCTCAAGCAACTCGGGGCCTTTGATTCTATCGATAGCGCGCTTCCCCAGGTGAGGGAAGATGTTCACCTCCAGTCGCCTAAGGACATCCTTTGCATGGGCGGGCTTCCACAGTGACTCATTCTTCTCGTACCACTCCCGGCCCACCACCTCGAAGCTGTTAGCAACCTCCACCGGGACTCGCGTCGCACGTCTTCGCTCGGAGGATGGATCTTGACCACTCTTCAGCATGTCCTGCCACTCGCGCGCCTTCTTCCGAGCGTCTGTGATGCTTACGCCAGGGTAGTCACCAATGGTAAGGCTGTTCTCGCGCTGGTCGATCTTGTAGCGAAATTTCCAAAATTTGCGACCAGTGTCTAGCACCCAAAGGTACAACCCACCTCCATCGCCTAACTTGAGGATTTTCTGGCCGTCGCACTTGGCAGCACGGCATTTCATGTCGGTCAGCTTCATAAAGTGTGGTCAGGAAACTATGTGGTTAACAATGACCACACAATTAACCACACTTCACCTGCGGATGCAATCGCACGCAAATGGAAGTATATGGAAAGAATCGAGGGATTAAATCAAAGGATGCCCTATATATAACAGGGCTTTGTGGATGCATCTGGAAGAAACTGGACGCTTATGGAAAAGCAGGTTGGCGGAGAGGGCGGGATTCGAACCCGCGACAGAGTTACCCCTGTGCCACCTTTCCAGGGTGGTGACTTAAACCGCTCATCCACCTCTCCGCGACAAGGCGCGCATTATAGCGCAAGTATCGGCCTAGTCCAAATAATGACGACAGCTTGTTTCTGCCGCGCGCGTTTCTGACGATTTGGCGCGCTGCCGATTTTGAACTCGCCCGGCTTTCGGTTACCATTACACAAGGCGGGCCTCCCCGCATTGTGAAGTAGCCAACCTGGTCAGGTGCGGAAGCAAGCAGCCACAACTATGTAGCAAGTGCCGGGGGTTAGGCTCGCCCCCTTTCCAGTTGTTATCCGTGATGGCCGTGCTTGGACGCGGTTCAGGTTTTCCGCTAGAGTGACAGGCTGCATCTCCGGGGTCCAATCGCATATGAGTTATCAGGTTCTCGCCAGAAAGTGGCGACCAAAATCGTTTGATGCATTGGTGGGCCAGGAACATGTGGTTCGCGCGCTGCACAACGCCCTCGAACAGCAACGCCTGCATCACGCTTATTTATTCACGGGGACCCGCGGTGTGGGCAAGACCACGCTGTCGCGCATCGTCGCCAAATCCCTCAATTGCGAAACCGGCATCACTGCCACGCCGTGCGGCAAATGCAGCGCATGTGTGGGCATCGACCAAGGCAGCTTCATCGACTATGTGGAGATGGATGCGGCTTCCAATCGCGGCATCGACGACATGACCGCGTTGCTGGAAAAAGCCATCTACGCGCCTACGCAAGGGCGCTTCAAGGTCTACATGCTGGATGAAGTGCACCAGCTGACCGGCCACGCGTTCAACGCCATGCTGAAGACGCTGGAAGAACCACCGGCGCACGTCAAATTCATCCTGGCCACCACAGACCCGCAAAAAGTCCCGGTCACGGTATTATCGCGCTGCCTGCAGTTCAATCTGCGCCAACTGTCCGCCAGCGTCATCGCCGAGCACATGCAGACCGTACTGGCTGCGGAACAGATCCCGGCCGAGCTAGCTGCGCTGCAACTGGTAGCGCGTGCTGCGGCTGGCAGCATGCGCGACGCACTCTCCCTGCTGGACCAGGCCATCGCCTACGGCGGCGACAAAGTCAGCGAAGCCGAAGTGCGGCAAATGCTGGGGGCCATCGACCAGCGTTATCTGTTTGCGCTGTTACAAGCGCTGTTGCGCAGTGATGGAACCTCGCTGCTGCAACAGGTGCGCGAGATGGAACAGCGCAGCATCAGCTTCCCCACCGCCCTGTCCGATCTGGCCAACCTGCTTTATCAGATCGCACTGGCGCAGACCGTGCCGGGTGCCGCCGATACCGCATCACCCGACCACCTGCTGCTGCAGGACATGGCGGCGCAAATGAGTGCTGAACAGGTGCAACTGTTTTATCAGATCGCCATTCTGGGGAAACGCGACCTGGGTCTGGCACCCGACGAAGCAGCTGGCTTCAGCATGTGCATGCTGCGTATGCTGGCATTCATGCCTGGCGAGAAAGCGTTCGACAAGCGCAGCCCCGACCAGGGCCGTGAGCCAGCACCTGCAGGCAGATCGCCAGCGGTTACGCAGACGCTAAGCAGTCAGACCTCGGCTCATGCAAGCGATCTAGCTGCTGAAACCAGGCCAGCGCCCAGCAAGACGGTTGAATCCAGCCCCCGCCAGCTCAAGCAGGCAGAGAGTGTGTCCCGTCATGAACAGGATGACAGTTCGCATGCCGATGGCCCCAGCAGCCCTGTCGCGGACCCGACTAGCGCTGTGGCCGCGCCAGATGAGGCCATGGACCTAGTCACTACCGCCATCGCCATCGAAGCCATCGCCTTCGATGGCAATTGGCGTGGCCTGGTCGATCAGCTCAAACTCGGCCTAGCACGTGCGCTAGCGCAGCATTGTGAATTGTCGCGCTATGACGGCAACGCCATGTACCTGAACGTGCCGCAAGCGCATAGTCATTTGCTCAACCAGAATTATCAGCAGAAGCTCAGCCAGGCTATCTCCCAGCATTTCGATCGACCGATCAAATTGCATTTCTCTTCCGGCGGTGGCGACAACACCCCTGCTGCGCTGATGGGCCAGGAACGGGCGCGCTTGCAGTCGGAGGCCGAACAAGCCATACGTCAGGATGATTTCGTACAGGCGCTGGTCAATGACTTCGGCGCGCAGATCATTCCATCCAGCATTCGCCCTATTCAATAATCAAGTTCAACAAAGACGTTCAAGGAGCATCGTATGATGAAAGGCGGCATGGGCAACCTGATGAAACAGGCCCAGCAAATGCAGGAAAATATCAAACGCGCGGAGGCCGAACTGGCCAATATCGACGTGGAAGGCCAGGCCGCTAATGGCATGGTGAAGGTCAGCATGAGCTGCAAACACCAGGTCAAGCGCGTCAGCATAGACGACAGCGTGATGGATGACCGCGAGATGCTGGAAGACCTGATCGTGACCGCATTGAACGACGCGGCTCGCAAGGCCGAAGCCACTACGCAGCAGCGCATGAGCGGCCTGATGCCAGCCGGCATGAAATTGCCGTTCTGATGTCGCCACATGCGTAACCCGCCCGCACTGGAGCAACTGGTCGACGCTTTGCGCTGCCTGCCAGGCGTGGGGCCAAAATCAGCGCTACGCATGGCCTATCATCTGCTGCAACACGACAGGCCGGGCAGTGCCAAACTGGCGCAAGCGCTGGACAATGCCTTGCAAGTGGTCAGTCATTGCAGCCTGTGCAATAACTTTAGCGAACAGCCGGTGTGCCCGATGTGCGCCTCGCCACAACGCGACCAGACGCAGTTGTGCGTAGTGGAGATGCCCACGGATTTCATGCTGCTGGAACAGACGCAGGCCTTCAAAGGGCGCTATTTTGTGCTGATGGGACGGTTGTCGCCACTGGATGGTATCGGGCCGCGTGATATCCATCTCGACAAGCTGATCAAGCGCGCGCAGGATGGCCTAGTGGAAGAAGTGATCCTGGCCACCAATTACACGGTGGAAGGCGAAGCCACCGCCCACTACGTCAGTGGCTTGTTACGCGCACGCGGTCTGCGCGTCAGCCGTATCGCCCGTGGCCTGCCCATGGGCGGCGAGATCGAGCATGTCGATAGTGGCACGCTGGCACAAGCCATGATGGAACGCCGTAGTGTGGGGTGACACAGGCTTGCTGTTGTAACCTTTCAGCCATTCAAACGTTGAAGGACGGACCATGAACAAAACTTACAAGTCCCTACAAGCAGAGGAGATCACCATGCAAAGCCATGATAGCCAATACCAGAACAGCAAGTACCGGATGCGTTGTTCCCTGATCAGCAGCCTGTTGGCTGTCAGCCTGTTCACGGCGAATGCCTGGGCAGAAAAACCGGACCATGCTGGCAACCCGAACAAGGGTGGCAAGCAAAGCCAGCAAGATAAGCAGTACGGCCGTGATGACGGGCGTCAGCAGGCTGGCGACCGCCAAGGTGGACGTGAGCATGGTGATGGCGGCAACGTGGATGTGAGGGTCAATGCCTACTTTGGTGACAACCAGCGCTCTGTGGTGCGCGACTACTACAGCAGCAGCTATCGTGGCGGTCATTGCCCACCAGGCTTGGCCAAGAAACGTAACGGCTGCATGCCGCCAGGCCAGGCCAAGAAATGGCGTGTAGGCCACGCTTTGCCGCGTGATGTGGTGTACTACGATCTGCCGCCACGGGTGATCATCGACCTGGGCGCACCACCGGTCGGCTACAAATATGTGCGGGTTGCCGCTGATATCCTGCTGATCGCAATCGGCACTGGCATGGTCATCGATGCGATCCAGGACTTGAGCAGCCTGTAGGCAGCGAACACCGTGAACGGCTGACGGGGCTGGTTTCAGCCTGCCGTTCTGAACAAGCCATTTCAAGCGGCCAGTGTGCATACACTGGCCGTTTTTACATACAGATCAAGCAGTAGAGGCAGATAGCGGAAGCAGCGATAGCAAGTCTAAGGGCGTTTCGACTTGCGTGTCTGCAGCCCACGCCTGTGGGCTGTCAGTGCTAGCGATATAGCCGTAAGCGGCCAGCACGGTGCGCATGCCGGCCGCTTTCCCGGCCTGGATATCCCGCTCGGCATCACCGACATAGATGGCGTCGCGGGCGGCAACACCCACCTGGCGACACGCCATATAAAGCGTTTCCGGATCAGGTTTGGCACGCACGGCATCATCGGCACATACCAGGCAGGCAGCGCTACGATCGAGTTGCAGCGCCTGCATGAGCGGTGCCGCAAAACGACGTGGCTTGTTGGTCACCACACCCCAGGGAAGACCGCGCTGTTGCAAGGCCGTCAACACTTGATCCATGCCTTCGAACAAGGTTGAGCTCTCGGCGAACACTTGGTCATATAAGGCGAGGTATTCTTCACGCATCGCTTCAAAACGGTCATCACTAGGCTGCAAGCCGAAGCCGACTCCCAGCAAGCCACGCGAGCCATGCGAAGCAAAGGGCCGTATGGCGGCCATCTCCAGTGCAGGCAGCGCATGCCGCTGACGCTGTATATTGAGCGCCAGGCCGAGGTCAGGCGCTGTATCGACCAAGGTACCATCGAGATCGAACAGCACCAGCTTCACCGTACCGCCACCCATAGGCTTGATGCGCATCAACGGGTGGTGTGAACGATGTAGTTGACGCTGACGTCCTGGTCCAGCCAGTAGTGCTTGCTCAACACGTTATAGCGCATGCCAGTCAGCGCACGTGTAGTCAAGCCACTCTGACGTGCCCAGGCAGACAACTCGGAAGGCTTGATGAACTTGGCGTAATCATGCGTGCCGCGTGGCAGCAAATTCAGCACGTATTCCGCGCCTAGCACCGCATAAAGGTAGGCTTTGGGATTGCGGTTGATGGTGGAGAAGAACACATGACCACCGGGTTTCACCAGCTTGGCACAAGCCGCGATGATGGCAGCCGGATCAGGCACGTGCTCCAGCATCTCCATGCAGGTGACCACATCGAATTGCCTCGGCAGCTCTTCTGCCAACTGTTCGACAGAGATCAGGCGGTACTCCACCGGCACGCCTGATTCCAGTTTATGCAACTGAGCGACCTTGAGGGCTTTTTCACCCAGATCGATGCCCATCACATCCGCACCGTGCAAGCTCATGGATTCAGACAGGATGCCACCACCACAGCCTACATCCAGCACGCGCTTGCCTGCCAGCCCGGCATGCTGGTCTATGTAATCCAGGCGCAGCGGATTGATCTCGTGCAGCGGCTTGAATTCACTGTTTTTGTCCCACCAGCGGTGTGCCAATGCCGAGAATTTTTCCAGCTCGGCCGGATCAGCGTTCAATGCTGGGATTGTTTGAGTTTTTTGTACCATTTGCTACTGATTTCCCTGAGTTCCATCGCTTCGATATTGGCATACAAGCCGTCTTGTTGCGGTAATTTTTGATAGCGCAGATCGCCGGATACCCAGACGTGGCTGACATGCTCGCGTCCCAGCACGTACACAACATGCGATAGAACATCGTAACAAGGCAAAGTTTCTATATCGTCCATGCGTAAGGCGGTAAGGTCGGCAAACTTGCCTACTTCGATGGAACCTACCCTATCGTCGAGCCCCAATGCGCGTGCCGCATTGATGGTGGCCATACTGAGCGCTTGGCCGGCAGGGACGGCCGTGGCATCGCCTGCGACTCCCTTTGCCAACAGTGCCGCCAGACGCATCTCGGCGAACATATCCAGGCGGTTGTTACTGGCAGCGCCATCCGTGCCGATCCCGATATTCAGTCCGGCGGCCTGCATGGCAGCGACAGGTGACATCCCGCTCGCAAGCTTGAGATTGGAAGCCGGACAGTGCGCAATATGGCCACCATGAGCCCGCAACAGATCCATGTCGTCCTGGGTCATGTGCACACAATGTGCAGCGATCAGGCCTGGACTCAACACGCCCAGATCCACCATACGCTGCATGGGACGTCGCCCATGTAGTTGCAGGCTTTGCGTGATCTCGTCTTGCGTTTCATGCAGATGGGTATGGATACCCAGACCCAGTTGTTCGGCATACATCACCACATGCTCGAAGCTGGCGTCACTGAGTGTGTAAGGCGCGTGCGGCGCCAGACTGGCCGTGACCAGCGGATTACCGCGCCAGCCATCACGCGCAGCAAGACCCTGATGCAGATAATCCTCGGCATCCACCGCATACGACGTGGGGAAATCCATGACCACCAGCCCCAGGTTGGCACGCATGCCAGCCTGCGCCACCGCTTGTTCTGCAGCAGCAGGATGAAAATACATGTCATTGAAGCAGGTGACGCCGGCACGCAACATCTCCGCACATGCCAGCAAGGTGCCATCACGTACGAATTCATGACTTACCCAGCGCTGCTCGGCAGGCCAGATATGTTGTTGCAACCAAGGCATCAAAGGCAAGTCATCGGCCAGGCCACGAATCAGCGTCATGGCGGCATGGGTATGCAGATTGATCAGGCCTGGGATCAATACACTGTCGTCCAGCACAGTACGTTGCAAGGACTGATATTGCTGGCGTGCCAGTGCAGTAGGCAACAGATCAATGATGCGTCCTGCCTGTACCACCACACTATGGTGTTCCAGCACGACGTTTTTTGGCTCGACTGGCACAAGCCAGCGTGCCTCGATTATCAAATCACAGGGTTTATTCATCATCACTCAGACATAAAAAAGCCCCGCATGGCGGGGCTTTTTTATTAGCCAGTGCTTAGTTCTGACGTTGAACTTCGATTTCAACGACTACACGGCGGTTAGGTTGCAGGCATTCGATGGCCTTCTTGCCACGCACGCCTACGCAATCAGCGACAGGCTCGGCTTCACCCTTGCCAACCGCATGCAGACGGCTTTCTTCTACACCTTGGCTGACCAGGTAGCTCTTCACGCTAGCAGCGCGACGCTCGGACAGCTTCTGATTGTAGTTTGCATCGCCGATACGGTCAGTGTGACCGGTGATCAGCAGCAGCTCAACTTCAGGATGTGCCTTCATCTTGCCGACGACATCATTGTCCAGGATCGCTTTGCCTTCTGGCTTCAGCACAGCCTTGTCAAAAGCGAACAGCACTTCGGATGCCAAAGTCACTTTTTCGAACGCTGGCTCAGCAGGGCCAACTGGTTCTGGCTCTGGCGCCATGACTGGTTCTGGCTCAGGCATTGGCTCAGGAGCAGCTGCGACCGGGATAGGCTCAGGTGCTGGGGCAGGTGCTGGTGCGCCGAACTTGAAGATCACGCCCAGATTGAAGTAATCGTTACCGATGGTTTCGGTATCGCCATTAGCTTCAGCACGGCTACGTACATGACGGTACTCAGCTTGCATACCCAGCTTCTCGGTGAACAGGTACTGGAAACCCAGACCCAGGCTACCAGCTGCAGAAGTCTTGCTGTCATTAACATTACCGATTGGGGTACCGGTGTAATCAACCTTGTTGCGGGCCAGACCTACACCAGCCAGCAGGAATGGACGGAATTTTTCGCGGCTGAACATATACAGCGCGTCGACACCGAACAGGGTCTGCTTGTAATCGCCACCGGCGATGACTTGGCTGCTCTCATCAGCTTCAGCGTAGCTACCACCTACCTGAATGTCCCAGTGCGGGCTGATTTCCTTGGCAATACGCAGGAAACCGGATGGCTTGCCGTCTTGTGCCAGCAAATCCTTGTCAGTGTTCATAACGCCAATACCTGGCAGCAGGTACCAGGAGCCTTGGTAGGCATCTTCAGCAACAGCTGCGGAAGCGGTGATTGCCAAAGCACTGGCAAGCGCGACTTGAATCAGTCTGTTTTTCATGTTTTTAATACTCCTTTGAGTCATTAATAATTTCTACAGCTATTACATCTGTACTTTCAGATTCGAATATACGCAATCAAGATGACAGTTGCAACCTCAGTTCCGGCTTATACAGCGCCGTTACTGGATTCGGGACCGGATGTTGCTTTACTGCAACAAGGCCAGCAAACCTTCTATGCGACTCACATCCAGGCTTGAGATACGGTCCTGGTCACGGCTGGCCGCACCGCGTACTCCAATGTAATTGGGGGCTAATGGCAACAGCTTCAACACCTGCTGATGCCTTAATTCGCCTGCCAGGCCAACCATCAGATCATGCTGCCTGGCTAGCGCAACAAAACGCTGAATCTCTTCCATTTTCAGGTGTTGCAACAACCCTGAGCCATCTTTAACCGCAGTATCCAGCATCACACCTTTGAATCCAGCCTGCGCGATCGCGGCAACCAGATCCAAGTCTGGTTGCTGGTCCGCCATCAGCACGGCAACCAGACTAAAACCTTGCTGTGCCAATGGAGATAATGCTTGAATACAAGCAAGAGGCTTGCCATCCGTAAAGATCCCTACCTTGACCATGTCCACCCCGGTCTCGGCCATCGCAAGCGCAGACGGGACTATAAGACCAGGCGTCATCGGCACATCGCCTATAGTGGCACTAGTCAGCTTGCGACCGGCCACCAGACGCAGCAAAGCCTGTACTTGTGCGGCAGGCAAGGCACCAAGTGCACCAAGCACCGGATTCTTGAAATCGATGATGCCGACTTGCGTCTGCAAAGCAAGCAAGGTTTCCTCGGCATTGCGTACACTCAACAACAAGCTGGTCATGCTGTATCCACTGGTTCATTTTGGTGCAGATGGCTGTTAACAGCCGCCACCAACCAGCCCCAGGCTTCCAGTTCCTTAGCGCCAGCCGTCTTGTCGATCGCGATCTGCAGATAAGCCAGTTCATTGATGATCTTGTCTTGCGGCAACAGATGTAAACGACTGACCAGCACCGCCAGTTCGATCACCGCTGCTTGCGCACGATTAAACCCACAGAACGGCGCATGCATGGCGGCATGGACCACGCGGAATATCAGCACAGGACGTGTCGCATCTTCCTGCACCTCTTCCAGCACCAGTTCGCGATGTGCCAATGCCGCTTGCAATACATAGCCCGAGACCTGCTCGGCCGGACGTACCGGCCAATCGCGGCGCCCGGTCAGCGCGCCGGCAAAGATACGTACATCATCAGTGAGGTTCATGACCGCCTGACCAGTACGCAGCAGGTTATCCAGGCTACTGGACGGGCGGAATGGCGAGATCAGCACGCGCCCGTCCCGCTCACGCACACCAAAGGGCGCGATATGCGGCTTGCCATGGGCATCCACACTGGTGATGATGGTCTCGTAGATCATGCGCCCTCATCTTTCTTGCGGGCTCGCTGCTCTTGCAGGGAAGCATCCCGATGCGCCACCTTGCCAGCGGTATCCAGCACTTCCGCACTGCATCCCCAACTCAGCGGCTCATCCTGGCTGTAGCGCTTTTTGAGTTGCCAGGCGATCTGCGCGCGTGCCAGCTCCACACCAAGATAAAAAGCATGTGATGCGTCGTCCGCCACACCCAGATGCGGATACAGCTCGAACGGGTCAGTCGCCACATGCTCGCCATCGCGGTTGTAGATATGGATGCCATCGCTACTGACCTGGATGCGGAAGCTGGGGTCCTTGATGGCAGTTGCCAGCTCGGCGATCTCGTCCGCGCTGTAGGGGAACGGGCGACGGTCATGCAAAGCCAGCAAGGCGTCGCTGTAGCCACGTGGCAGGCGCCCGTCTTCGCGCGCAGCATACATGATGCGGCGTGCCTGATCCGCTTCAGCAACAGCCTGACTGGCATGTGCGCTGACCGCCGTAGTGAGCACTGCATTGAGTTTAAGTTCGGTGATAACGCCGAACAACATGGCGTTGATGCCTGTGGTATCGGCATCGGTCAGTTCGGTGAGGTTACCCACGCCCATCATCACGGCAATGTCCGGGTAACGTTTGCGCAGCTTGTGGTAACGCACGATGGATTCAGCAAAACCGAACGGGATCGGGTCCAGGATAGGGTCTGCAATGAACGGCAAGCCTTTGTTCTGCATGGCCTCGATGGCACGATACAAGGATGGCAGGCTGCGTGGACGCGCCGGGATCAGCACGGGCACCGAGGGCACCTCATCTGCGATCCATAGCGTCTTTTCATTCAGACTCAGCAGAAAATCAGCGCCATGCTTGCCTGCCAGCAGCAGATCGCTGCTGTCCAGAGAATCTACGCTGACCCGGTAGCCTGCGGCCTTTAGACTCTGGATGGCCTCTGCCAGATGCGGGAATGGCACACCAGGCAGACAGCCCAGATCGATCACGTCGGCACCCTGCTGTTGATAATGGCGGGCGAGAGCGAGGATCTGTTCGATATCGAGCTGGGGGGCTTCAACGATCTCGGCAAAGATCATCACATCCTGCCCGGAGAGGTCAGGCGCCTTGCCACCACGCCCAAAGTATTGTGGCAGGTCTTTCAAATCGATAGGTCCACGCTCGACCGGAATACCGTATTTCTGCTCCAGCAGGCTGAGATCGCCCTGGCACAAGCCAGGCAATATCATGCGCTGGGCATCCCCTGCGCTGGGCAAGCGCCTGGCGATCAACTGCGGCGTCATCAAGGCGGCCACCGAAACGCCGATCTGATGGATACGGTATTGCCAGGGCTGACTGGGTTGCAACTGCTGCAGCACACGGTGCAAGCTCTTTTCGGCCAGCTTCCCAGTCAGGAACAGGAGTTGTTCAGACATGCCAGTCGCGCCTGTATGGCCGCCTGCAATTGCTGCATGTCGGCCGCCACGGTAGTCTCTTCGAAAGTGTGCAGTTTTTGCATGTTATCCAGGTCGATACGGCGCGGATAGACCTTGACCATGTTGTTGCGCGGCGCTTCCGACTCCAGCTCAGGCGCCGTGTCACAGGCGAAGACGATGCTGGGCACGCGTGTCTTGCCAGCTTGCGCATAGAGGTTGGTGACCAGATTGTCGGAGATGCCGGCCACCATCTTGGCGACCGTATTGGAGGTGGCTGGCGCGATTACCAAGGTGTGATAGCGCCCCTGGTAGAACAATTCCACCGGCACACTGCTGGCGGTCTTGTCCTGGAACACGCGGCCAGCCTGATGCTGGTAACCGTATTGCTGCAAGATCTCCGCCGCTGCCCGACTCAGGAACAAGTCCAGATCGGGCAGTGTGGCGATCAGGTCGAGCGATTCACGCAGATAAT
The DNA here is from genome assembly GCF_005502435.1 of Methylobacillus flagellatus. Lineage (GTDB taxonomy): Bacteria > Pseudomonadota > Gammaproteobacteria > Burkholderiales > Methylophilaceae > Pseudomethylobacillus > Pseudomethylobacillus flagellatus_A. The sequence goes on along the minus strand of NZ_SCOU01000002.1, from coordinate 364,427 downwards.
GGCCAGAACCGGTGATGGCCCAGGCAAGTCGCTGTGGCACCGGGGCCGACGTCATTTGACTCAATCCGCGAAAGGGTGATGCAGCACGATGGTCTCATCGCGCTCCGGGCCCGTGGAAACGATGTGTACCGGCACTTCGCACAGCACTTCCAGACGTTTCAGGTAGGCACGTGCATTGGCTGGCAGCTCTTCCCATTTGCTGATGCCAAACGTACTCTCGCTCCAGCCCGGCATGGTTTCATAGATGGGCACGCAACGCGCCACATCGTCCGCCCCCACGGGCAGCATGTCGACCAGCTGACCGTCCAGCTCGTAGCCTGTGCAGATATCCAGCTCGGCGATGCCGTCCAGCACATCCAGTTTGGTGATGCACAGGCCGGTCAGCCCGTTGATGCGTGCAGAACGACGCAGTGCCGCTGCATCGAACCAGCCGCAACGACGCTTGCGCTTGGTCACGGTGCCGATCTCGCGGCCTTTGGTCGACATCTGATAACCGGGACAATCTTCGGTCTCGATATCCAGTTCACTTGGGAACGGCCCGCCGCCCACACGCGTGGTGTAGGCCTTGGTGATGCCCAGCACGTAATGCAGCATGCCCGGGCCTACACCAGAGCCTGCCGATGCCTGGCCGGACACGCAGTTGGAAGAGGTCACATAAGGATAGGTGCCGTGATCCACATCCAGCAAAGTCCCCTGAGCGCCCTCGAACAGCAGGCGGTCACCGGCTTTGTTGGCTTCGTACAGGGCAGCGGAGATATCCGCCACCATAGGGCGTATCGCTTCGGCTTGCTGCATGGACAGTTTGAGCTGTGCTTGGTAATCGGCAGGTTCAGCGTTCAGATAATTGACCAGCACGAAGTTGTGATAATCGAACACTTCCTTGAGCTTCTCGGCAAATCTCTCCGGGAAGAACAGGTCGTAAACACGCAGCGCACGGCGCGCCACCTTGTCTTCATAGGTCGGGCCTATGCCCTTGCCTGTGGTACCGATCTTCTTGTCCACACCACGCGCCGCTTCGCGCGCCTTGTCCAGCTTGACGTGACAATCCAGGATCAGCGGACAGCCAGGACTGACCTTGAGGCGGCTGCGTACTTCGATGCCTTCTTTTTCCAGGCCTGCGATCTCTTCCAGCAGATGACCCGCGTCCAGCACCACGCCGTTGCCGATGTAGCAGCGTATGCCTTCGCGCACGATGCCGGATGGCACCAGGTTCAGCTTGTATTCACGTTGCGCATCGCCCTGGCCGATGACCAGCGTGTGTCCCGCGTTATGGCCACCCTGAAAACGCACCACGCCCTGAGCGTGATCGGTGAGCCAGTCCACGATCTTGCCCTTGCCTTCATCGCCCCACTGGGTGCCAATGACCACTACATTTTTACTCATTATCGACTCTGGATCTCGTATTGATTGGTATTGATTAAAGGACCGCAGCTGCGTTGCCAGCCGCTGCGATCTGCACCACCTGCCAGCCTTGCTCGCCCAGCACCAGTTCGCGGTCACAATCCAGCTCGGCACGATGCTCGGCATGACCAGGCAATTCCTGGATCACGATCTCACCGGCAGCGCGCAACTGGTCTATCTTCAGCAACAAAGCAGCATCAATGCCCTGAGGCGCGACGATGCCGCGCGCCAGCACGGCGGGTGGCAGTGCGGTCACCAGACCGCGCATGTCCAGACTGAAGCCGGTGGCTGGGCGCGCACGACCGAACGCCAGACCAACTTCGTCATAACGCCCACCCAAGGCCAGCGGACCCGCATAACCTTGCGCATAGGCGGCAAATACGGTGCCGCTGTGGTAATGGTAACCACGCAACTCGGCCAGATCGAAGCTCACCTGCACGCCCAGACTGGCGATCTGCTCACCGATCTGACGCAGGTCCTGCAAGGCCTGGCTGATCTCTGCACTAGCAGGCAAACGGCGTGCCGCCGCATCCAGCACGCTGATGTCACCATTCAGCTCGGTCAGGCTGCACAGAGCCTCGCGCGTGTCCGCATCCAGATCCACAGCCAGTGCACGCAACGCTGATTGATCCTTGCTTTGCAGCACACCATACAACTGCTGCTCAAGCGCATCAGAAACGCGGCCCTGGCCGATCAGGCTACCAAAGATGCCAACGTGACTGAAATCGATGTGCAGATCCTGAACACCGGCCGCCTGCAAGGCCTTGACCAGCAGGCGCTGGATCTCGATATCGCTTTCCACGCCAGCATGACCATACAATTCAGCGCCCACCTGCAGCGGTTCGCGCGTCTGCGCCAAGCCATCCGGCTGGGTGCGCGCCACACTGCCGGCGTAACAAAGACGGGACACGCCCTGTGCATTCAGCATGTGCGCATCGATACGGGCTGTTTGCGGGGTGATGTCGGCGCGTACGCCCATCAAGCGTCCGGTCAGCTGATCCACGACTTTGAACGTCGCCAGATCGAGATCGTGGCCGGTGCCGGTCATCAGCGATTCCACATATTCCATCAAGGGCGGGATCACCAGCTGATAGCCATGACTGCGGAACAGATCCAGCAAGCGACGACGCAGTTGCTCGATGCGTGCGGCCTCGGCGGGCAGCACGTCTTCTATGTATTCGGGAAGTAACCAGTTACGCATCATAGTAGGAGTGATTCAATTAGCCACAGCAAGCAGCAACAGTCCGAACAGGATGGACAGTATGCCGACGAAACGCAGCTGACCGTTGTTCATGGTCAGCATGCGTTCAAAAGTCTGGCGCCACGTTTGTGGCGCCAGCAGTGGCATCAGGCCTTCCAGCACCAGCATCAAGCCCAGCGCCATCAGCAAGGTCGTCATCATCGTGTCAGCACGGATGAGGGGTTATTTTTTGCTACCGCCAGGATCGCGCATGTACTTGAAGAACTCCGAATTGGGTTCCAGCACCATGACGTCGGTCTTTTCACGGAAGCTGTTACGGTAGGCTTCCATGCTGCGGTAGAAAGCATAGAACTCCGGGTTCTTGCCGTAGGCACGGGCGTAGATCTCGGATGCCTTGGCATCACCTTCACCCTTGATACGCTGGGCTTCACGGAACGCTTCAGCCAGGATCACCTCACGTTGACGGTCTGCATCAGCACGGATCTTTTCAGCTGCGCCCGCACCTTGTGAACGCAGCTCATTGGCCACGCGCTTGCGCTCGGCTTCCATACGCTGGTACACCGACTCGCTGACTTCCTGTGGCAAATCGACACGCTTGAGGCGCACATCCAGCACTTCGATACCGATCTGACGCGAATCACGGTCGGCACGCACACGCAGGATCTCCATGATCTTGCTACGCTCGCCAGACACCACATCATTGATGGTGCGTTTACCGAACTCGGCACGCAAGCCGTCATTCACGGTCTGCGCCAGACGACGTTCCGCCTGCAGTTCGTCACCTTTAACCGAAACATAGTATTTGAGCGGGTCGATGATGCGCCACTTGACGAAGGAATCCACCAGCACGTTCTTCTTCTCGCTGGTGATGAAGCGGTCCGGGTCAGCGGAGTTCAAGGTAAGGATGCGCTTGTCGAAATAGCGCACGTTATCAACCAATGGCATCTTGAAGTACAGGCCTGGCGTCTTCTTGACTGACACGATCTCACCGAGACGGAACACCAGCGCGTATTCACGCTGATCCACCGTGAAGGCGGACAGGCTGAGCAGCAGCAGCGCTGCCAGCAAGCCGAGTAACAGGGTCGCAATATTTCTCATAAGGTGTTCGCTTTCAATAGCAGTGATAGACAGTAGCGTGCATCAGCGCGATTCGCGCTCACGGCTGCTGAAACCATCACGTAAACGTTGTGCAGCCTGCTCTGGCGTCACGGTCGCGGGAGCGACGGTCGCCGGGCTGGCCGGATTGCTATTGCTACCGGAGATCAGTTTGTCCAGTGGCAGATACAGCAGGCTGTTGCCACCCTTCTGATCCACGACCACTTTGCTGACACTGGACATCACTTGTTCCTGTGCGTCCAGATACAGACGCTGGCGCGTAACTTCCGGTGCGCGCAGATACTGGGTCAGCACCTGATCGAAACGCGAGGCATTACCTGTCGCTTCGCTCTCGACGCGCTGCTTGTAACCTGAAGCTTCTTCCAGCAGACGCGAGGCGGCACCGCGCGCCTTGGGCAGAATGTCATTGGCGTAGGCCTGGCCTTCGTTCTTCTGACGTTCCAAGTCCTGACCGGCCTTCACCGCGTCATCGAACGCGGCCTGCACCTGCTCTGGTGGCTGGGCATTCTGCATGGTGACGCTGACGATATTGATGCCGGTCTTGTAGCGATCCAGGATCTGCTGCATCAGTTGACGCGCATCGGTCGCCACGGCTTCACGGCCTTCGTACAGCACAAAATCCATCTTGCTCTTGCCGACGATCTCGCGGATCGCGGTTTCGGCGATGCCACGCACCGAGTCTTCGGTTGAACGGTTGTTGAACAGCAATTCCTCGACGCTCTTGAGGTTGTATTGCACCGCGAACTGCAAGTCGATGATGTTCTCGTCATCGGTCAGCATCAACGATTCGCGCAGCTCACGGTTACGCCCGCTACCACTCTCGGAGCGATAGCCCACCTCGACGGTGCGCACCTGCTCCATATTGACCACATTGACGCTCTCCACCGGGTAGGGCAGATGCCAGCGTGGACCGGGTTGCGTGGTTTCGACATGCTCACCGAAGCGCAACACCACGCCGCGCGAACCTTGATCCACGATATAGAAACCGGTGGCCATCCAGATCAAGGCGATCAAACCGATCAAAGGCAATACTGGGAACGCATTCGTTTGCGGACCGTTATCCTGCCCACCGCCAGATCTCCCGAACATACCGTTCAGCTTGCGGCTGAACTGACGCATGACTTCGTCCAGATCGGGTGGGCCGCTGTTGTTGCGATTACCCCAGCCGGGATCATTAGCCATCTATAGCTCCATTAACTTCAGTTTATTGAATCAGGCGACGTCCGGGCTCACTGCCCCGTCCTGCCATTGATCGACCACATGTTCGCTCGACAGTTTCTGCATCATGCTTTGCTGGTATTCCACCAGCACCTGCTGCAACAGCTCCAGCCCGGCACCGGTTTTGGCAGAAATCAATATCTTGCAGATTCTACCATATTCATCACGCTCTAATTCCGGCGCCATGCCTGCACGGTCTATCTGGTTCATGACCAGCACCTGGGGCACTTCACTGGCGCCGATCTCTTCCAGCACCAGATTCACCTGCTGCATCTGGGCGTCCCGGTTGCCACCCGCGATATCCACCACATGCAGCAGCAGATCGGCCTGCGCCGTCTCTTCCAGCGTCGCGGCGAATGCCTCAACCAGCGCGTGTGGCAGATGTTTGATAAAGCCGACGGTGTCCGACAACACCACCGGCCCGCAGTCCGGAATGTAGAGCTTGCGCGAAGTGGTATCCAGCGTGGCAAACAGCTGATCGGCGGCATACACGCCAGATTGGGTGAGCCGGTTGAACAGCGTGGATTTGCCAGCATTGGTGTACCCCACCAGCGACACCGACATCACTTGCGAACGGCGTCGCGCACGGCGCTGCATGCCGCGCTGCTGGGACAGCTTGGCGAGCTTCTCTCGCAACTGCTTGACGCGGATGCGCAGCATGCGCCTGTCCAGCTCCAGCTGGGTCTCGCCCGGACCACCACGCACACCGATACCACCCTTCTGCCGCTCCAGGTGGGTCCAGCCGCGCACCAGCCGCGTGGACATATGGTCCAGCTGCGCCAATTCCACCTGCAACTTGCCTTCATGGCTTTGTGCACGCTGCGCGAAGATATCCAGGATCAGACCGGTACGGTCGATGACACGGCACTGCAGCAAACGCTCCAGATTGCGCTGTTGCGAAGGACTGAGGTCGTGGTTGAAAACAGCCAGTTTGGCTCCTGTGTCCAGCATCGCAGCCGCCACTTCTTCAGCCTTGCCGCTACCGATGAAGTATTTGGCGTCCGGTTTGCTGCGTCTGCCTTCCAGCGTGACCTTGATGCTGAGCCCGGCACTGATCGCCAGTTGTTTCAGCTCCTGCAGACTGTCCTGATAGTCCGCATCACCAAAATCCAGGCTCACCAGTGCGGCGGCTTCACCGCCACTGGGGCGGTCAAACATCAGGATACCGATCAAACATGAGAGGAACCGGTCATCAACCGGGATAGAACTCGCTTATTGCTCAGTCGCATTCGGCAAAGAGACACTGCGGGCGGGCACAATGGTCGAGATAGCGTGCTTGTACACCATCTGGGTGACGGTGTTCTTGAGGAGGATCACATACTGGTCAAATGAATCGACCTGGCCTTGCAACTTGATGCCGTTGACCAGATAGATCGACACAGGCACATGTTCCTTGCGCAGGGTATTCAGGAATGGGTCTTGTAACATCTGCCCCTTGACGTTCATGGTGGAGGCTCCTTCTGGAGTTATCGTTATTAAGGTTTACGCTCAACCGTTTACAGGCATCGCGTACATTTCATTGCATGTTACTTATCGTTGATTCTTGCTTGTGACTATAGCAGGCCTGATTCGTTCTGTAATTCAATCTGTCCTGCACATCGTCCGCCTCACATTTGCTGACTAGGCGTTGTGCTCTGTATATCTTCTAGATATCTCTAGATATCTCTAGCAAGCGTGATGCCAACCTCAGCTAGCGAGCGGCAAGTGCATGCGCTGCAGCGTGGTTTCGCGCCCCAGCAGGCACATCACCGCATCGATACTGGGCGATTGCGCACCGCCGGTCAGCAGCACGCGCAGCGGCATGGCCAGTTTGGGGAATTTGACTTCGGCGGCCTTCACCACCTGATCCAGCGCGGCATGGATGGCTTCCACCGTCCACTCTGCCTGCTGCAGCGCATCACTCAAAGACTGCAGCAAGGGCAATACATCGGCGCTGACATGCTTGGCATAGGCCGCCTCATCGATCGGTGGCATGCGGTAAAAATACGCCACGCTGGCCGCCAGTTCATTGAGGTTATTGGCGCGCTCACGGTACAAGGCCAGCACCGCAGGCAGTGCAGGTTCTGCTGCGACGCTCACCCCTTGTGCAGACAAGCGCTGTGCCACATCGGCAGACAGCCGCTCCAAATCAGCCAGTTTGATGTAATGTGCGTTCAGCCAGTTGAGCTTTTCGGTGTTGAACTGTGCCGCCGAGGGAGTGATATGATCCAGATCGAACCACTGGCAGAACTGCGCCATGTCAAAGATCTCGTCATCCCCGTGTGACCAGCCCAGGCGTGCCAGATAATTGAGCACCGCTTCGGGCAGATAGCCATCGTCATGGTATTGGGTCACGCTGACCGCGCCATGGCGCTTGGACAGCTTCTGCCCATCGTCACCCAGGATCATGGACAAATGCGCATACTGCGGCACGGTCGCACCCAGGGCCTGTAGCAGGTTGATCTGGCGTGGCGTGTTGTTGACATGATCGTCACCACGGATCACCTGGGTGATGCCCATGTCCCAATCATCCACCACCACACAGAAGTTATAGGTAGGCGTGCCATCGGCACGCGCAATGATGAGGTCGTCCAGTTCGCTGTTGGCGATGCTGATGCTGCCTTTGACCAGGTCGTTCCATTCCACCACGCCAGCTTGCGGATTACGGAAACGGATCACCGGCTCCACGCCTGCAGGCACTTCCGGCAACAGCTTGCCGGGTTCCGGGCGCCAGCGTCCATCGTAACGCGGCTTCAGGCCGCTGGCCATCTGCTGCTCGCGCAAGGCATCCAGCTCTTCACGGCTGCAGTAGCAACGATACGCTTTGCCCTCAGTCAGCATCTGGTCTATCACCTCGCGGTAACGCTCCATGCGCTGCATCTGGTAGAACGGGCCTTCATCCCAGCTCAGGCCTAGCCAGTTCATGCCATCCAGAATGGCTTGCACGGCTTCCGGTGTGGAGCGCGCGACATCGGTATCCTCGATGCGCAGGATGAACTGACCGGCATGTTTGCGGGCATAAGCCCAGGAGAACAGCGCAGTTCTAGCCCCACCGATATGCAAGAAACCAGTGGGACTAGGGGCGAAACGAGTACGTACGGTCATTATGTAGGCGACACCAAAAGGGAGCGTGATTCTATCACGGCTGCGGCTGCCAGCCTCCGCCCAGCGCCTTGAACAACTCGACTGTGGCCACCAGTCGTGTCTGACGTGCCTGCGTATATGCCAGGGTGGCATCGTTATGGACACGCTGCGCATCCAGCACTTCCAGATAAGCCGAATAACCTGCTTTGTAACGCTGCTCGGCGATCTGCAAGGCCTTGCCTGCCGCATCGGCACTCACCTTCAAGGCCGCTTCGCGTTCACCGGTCTGACGGGTGGTGACCAGTGCATCGTTGACTTCACGGAAGGCATTGTTCAAGGCCTGCTCATAAGTGACCAGCATCTGTTTCTGACGTGCTGCGGCCTGATCGACACGTGCATCCAGACGGCCGGCATTGAAGATGGGCAAGCTGAAGCTCAAGCCCGTGCTCCACACACGTGCTGCGGATTTCAGCACATCACCCAGCTCGATGCTTTCCCCACCGAAGCTGGCCGTCAGGGAAACGCTGGGATACAGCGCCGCCTTGGCAACGCCGATGTTGGCATTGGCGGCCACCAGATTCTGCTCGGCCTGACGCACATCCGGGCGCGCTTCCAGCAAGCTGGAAGGCAAACCGGCAGGTGGCACAGGTGGCACTGGCAAGCTGTCCAGATCTGCGTCAGCCAACTGCAGGTCCAGCACGCCGGTCAGTACCGCCAACTGGTTCTGAATGGTGCTGCGCAGACGGGATTGTTCGGCGATCTGCGCACGCAGATTGGAAACCGCCACCTGCGCCTGATGCACATCCAGCGCCGAAGCCACGCCACCATCCTGACGGCGCTGCGTCAGGCCCAGGCTGTCTTCACGGCTGCGCAGGCTGTCTTGTGACAGCTTGATCTGCGTATCCAGGCTGCGCAATTGCAGGTAGTTGCTGGCCACCATGCTCGCCAGCGAGATGCGCAAGGTGTCACGTGCATAGCGCGTCGATAGCGCTTGCGCCTTGGCGGCTTCCTTGCCACGGCGCAGCTTGCCCCAGAAATCCAGTTCAAAGCTGGTGCCGGCACTGATCACGTAGTTTTCACGCGGATTACTGCTGAACACCGGGAACGCGCCCGCCTCGGTCACCCGCGAACGGGTACCGCCGCCAGTCAGATTCACCGCCGGGAACAGCGCAGCGCCGACTTCACGCATGGCCGCATCGGCCTCTTCCACGCGCGCCAGTGCGATACGGATATCGGTGTTGCGCGCCAGTGCCTGTTCCACCAACTGGTTCAACTGCGGGTCCTGATACAGCGTCCACCAGGTCGGTGACAGCACGGCACCATCGGAGGCCTGCTGCGGCGCCGTGTAGTTGGCAGGCAGCTCGCTGGCTGGACGCTGGTAATCAGGGCCCACCATGGCGCAGCTGGCCAGCAGCGCCAGGCTGATCAGAAGTGTGCTTTTTTTAATGACAAATCCCGGGCTCATGCGGATTCCTTATGCTCGGATGCGGAAGGATGTCCTGCCTGGCGCGTCGACAGCCAGGTGAAGAACATCGGAATAAAGATGGTCGCGACGAAAGTAGCCATTAACATGCCACCGAACACGCCAGTACCCATGGAACGACGCGCAGCGGAACCGGCACCGGTGGCGATCACCAGCGGCACGATACCCAGCACGAACGCCATCGAGGTCATGACGATAGGACGGAAGCGCAAGCGTGCCGCCTCAACGGCCGCTTCCAGCAAGGGCATGCCCTCTTCCAGTTTCTGGCTGGCGAATTCCACGATCAGGATGGCGTTCTTTGCCGCCAGGCCGACCAGCGTGATCAGACCGATCTGGAAGTAGATATCGTTGGGCATACCGCGGAACAACACCGCCAGCAGCGCACCTGCCAGTGCGAACGGCACCGCCATGATCACCGCCAGAGGCAGCGCCCAGGTTTCGAACTGAGCCGCCAGGATCAGGAACACCATGATGATGGCGAAAGCAAAGGCGAATACCGCGGCCGAGCCGGTACGCTTCTCCTGATAGGCCTGACCGGTCCAGGCGATCTGGTAGCCTTCAGGCAGGTTCTGCTCGGCGATACGCTCCACCATCTGGATGGTCTGCCCCGAACTCACGCCGGGGGCACCACTGGCCAATACCTTGGCAGACAGCAGACCGTTGTAACGTTCCAACTGCTCGGCGCCGACGATGTTGTTGATCTTGCTCAGTGCGGACATCGGGATCATGCTGCCGTTGTTGGCGCGTACATACACACGGCCTAGGTCTTCCGGCTTCATGCGGTATTCCGGCTCTGCCTGCAATTGCACGCGGTAGGTACGGCCGGAGCGATTGAAGTCATTCACGTACAGCGAACCCATGGTGCTCTGCAAGGTGGCGTAGATGCTGGCGATCGGCACGCCCAGCGACAAGGCCTTGGCTTCGTCCACCTCCACGAACAGCTGTGGCACGGTAGGACGGAAGAAGGTATTGATGCCGGTGAGCTGAGGCTCCTGCTGCAAGGCCTGCACGAAATTATTCACGACAGACGACAAGCGCATCGGGTCGGAACTGCCTTTACTTTGCACATACACTTCCACACCGCCCGCCTGACCCAGACCACGGATCGCTGGCGGGTTGAAAGCAAAGGCCAGACCGTCCTGCTGCATCATGCCGAAACCGACCAGCTTTTTGACGATGTCATCGGCGGTTTCCTTGCGCTCGCCCCAGTCTTTCATACGCACAAACATGGTTGCGGCACTGGTCTTGTTACCACCTCCGATCAGGTCCAGACCGTTGATGACGAACTGCATCACCACGGACGATTCCTTGGCGATCTCGGAACGCACGGCTTCCGTCGTTTTGGTGGTGCGGTTCAGGGTCGCGCCATCCGGCAGCACAAAGGCTGTGATCACATAGCCCTGATCTTCCGCGGGCACGAAGCTGCCTGGCACTTTCACCAGCAACCAGCTTGCCAGCGCGATGATGCCCACGAACACCAGGCTACCGATGATGCGGTGATGCAAGGTCAGGTTCACCGTGTCGGTATAGAACTTGGTCAGGCGTGAGAAACCACGGTTGAAAGCGGCGAAGAAACGCGTCTCCTTGTGTACCGGCTTCAGAATGATGGCGCACAGTGCAGGCGTCAGCGTCAGCGCCACAATACCGGAGATCACCACCGCCACCGCCACGGTCACGGCGAACTGGCGATACAACTCACCGGCGATACCGCCCATGAACGCCACCGGCACGAACACCGCACACAGCACCAGCACAATGGCCACCACGGCGCCCGATACCTGCTGCATGGACTTGATCGCCGCATGCAAAGGCGACAGCTTTTCTTCCTTCATCAGGCGCTCGATGTTTTCCAGCACCACGATGGCATCATCGACCACGATACCGATGGACAGCACCATGGCAAACAACGTCAGCGTGTTGATGGAGAAGCCGAACAACCACAGACCGGCAAAGGTACCGATCAGCGAGATCGGCACCGCGATCATGGGGATCAGCGTCGCGCGCCAGCTTTGCAGGAACAGGAACACCACCAGCACCACCAGCAGCATGGCCTCACCCAAGGTCTTGACCACCTCTTCGATGGACGATTTCACGAAATCGCTGGTGTCGTAGGGGATCTGATATTCCATGCCCTCCGGGAAATCCTGTTTGAGCTCTTCCATCTTCTTCTTGATGGCGGTCGCAGTGTCCAGCGCATTGGCGCCACTTTGCAGGAAGATACCGATGGCGACGCCAGGCTTGCCGTTCAGGGTGGTGCGGATATTGTAGCTTTGCGAACCCAGTTCGATACGGGCTACGTCTCCGAGGCGCAGCACACCACGCGGCCCTTCGGCACGCAGGATGATGTTACCGAACTCTTCCGGGTCCAGCAGGCGGCCCTTGGCGGTCACGGTGTAGACGATCTGCTGGTCAGCAGGCGCCGGGTCCTGGCCGATCTTGCCGGCAGCGTATTGCGCGTTCTGCGACTGGATGGCCGCAGCGATATCCGAAGTGGTCACACCCAGTTGCGCCATGCGGTCCGGCTTCAGCCAGATACGCATGGAGTAGTCCTGCGCACCGAAGATGGAGGCATCCCCCACGCCCTTGATGCGCTTGAGTTCATCCAGCACGTTCAAGGTGCCGTAATTGCTCAAAAACAGCGGATCGAACTTGCCGCTAGGCGAGGTCAGCATGGGCACCATCAAGATGTCGTTGGAACGCTTCTGCACGATAAGGCCGGTACGGCGCACCTCATCCGGCAGGCGCGGCAAGGCGATGTTGACGCGGTTGCTGACGTTGAAAGTGGCCTGATTGACGTCAGTCCCGATCTCGAAGGTGGCGGTGATGGTCAGTGTGCCGCTGGAGTCCGCGCTGGAATTGAAGTACAGCAAGCCTTCCACACCGCTCAACTGCTCCTCGATAGGCGCAGCGACGGTCTTGGACAGGGTATCGGCGCTGGCGCCAGGATAGGTTGCCGTCACCAGTACGGTAGGCGGTGCGATTTCAGGATACTGTGCGATCGGCAGCTTGAGTGCCGCCGCGAGACCGGCCAGCACGATGATGATGGACAGTACCGAAGCAAAGATCGGTCGTGTAATAAAGAATCTGGTCATAACGGCCCCGTATTAATGTTGTGCCGCGGGCTGGTCGCCTGCTGGCTGAGCGGCAGGCGGTGGCATCTTGCTGACATCCATGACCTTGGCACCAGGACGGATCTTGATCAGATTGTCGACGATCACCTGCTCGCCTTCCTTGAGGCCGTCCAGGATCGCCCAGTCCTTGCCTACCCAATCCCCCACGACCACAGGACGTGGCGTCGCTTCACCTGCCTCGCTGACAACGTAGACGAACTTGCCCTGATCGCCAGTCTGCACGGCCACTTGCGGCACCAGGAACACGCCGTCACGCTGCCCCGTGGTCACACGGGCACGCACGAACTGGCCTGGCAGCAGCTTTTGATCCGTATTGTCGAAGGTAGCACGCAACTGCTGTGTACCCAGCACCGGGTCGATCTGGCTTGCCGCGAAGTTGAGCTTGCCGGTCTGCGCATAGGCGCTGCCGTCCGGCAGGGTCAGCGTGACTTCGCGCACATTGTTGTTGTTGAGGCGGCCGCCCAGCTTGGCCAGCTCGTTGTCAGAGAAGCTGAATCGCACCCAGATCGGCGAGACTTGTACCACGGTGGTCAGCAGGCTGGTATTGGCCGCGATGAGCGCACCTTCCGAGAACTGAAAGCGACCGGACACCCCGCCTACAGGGGCCGTCACCAGCGTGTAAGAAAGATTCAGCTCCGCTTCGCGCACACTGGCCTGCATCTGTTGCAACGTAGCCTTAGCCAGCGCATGGTCAGAAGAGGCATTGTCGTATTCACGCTGACTCACCGCCTGCGTTTCCAGCAAGCCCTTCAAGCGCGCCTCTTCACGTGTAGTTTGGTCCACACGCGCTTGCTGGGCCGCCAACTGGGCACGGGCTTGTGTCAGTGCGATGCGATAGGGCTCCGGGTCGATCTGGAACAGCGCCTGACCTGCCTTCACCGTAGCCCCCTCTTCGTACAGGCGCTTCAGCAGGATGCCGCCTACACGTGCGCGTATCTCCACTTCTTTGGCGCCTTCGGTTTGTGCCACCACTTCAGCGCTGATGGGCATGCTGCTTGGTGTCACCGTCAGCATGGTGACCGGCATGGCACCGGGACCATGCGCCTGTACAGCCGCATCGTCTCCTTTGCCGCAAGCCTGCAGCAGCAAAGCCAGCATGAGCAGTCCCAGCAGACCCGGATGCAACAAGGGCTGACGAACGGCGTTGCGCAATGGCGCAGATAAGATTGATGCCATGTAAAACTCCCTGAACTGATAATAGGTTTGGGCACAAAATGGTTGATTACTTGCCCGGATGCGAGTAAATTATATACAAACAAGAATGTATGTAAATAGCCCGAACGGTTATTTATGCTGATAGGAGCGAAATAAAGCATGGTACGCAAGACCAAAGAAGATGCAGAACTGACACGCCTGCGTATCATCGATGCGGCACGCGAAGTGTTCCTCGCGCGCGGCGTAAGTCGTAGCACCATGGAGCACATCGCCACCCAGGCTGGTGTCACGCGCGGTGCCGTCTACTGGCACTTCGAAAACAAGACCGAGTTGTTCCAGGCCATGCGCGAACAGGTGTTCCTGCCGCTTATAGACCGCATGGACGATACCTTGCTGGTGGAAGGCTCAGCCGATCCACTGACGCGCATCGAGCACTTCCTTTCAGGCACCATACAGGTGCTGGATGAATGTATTACGACACGCCAGACCTACGAGATCATGATGATCAAGTGTGAATACGTGGACGAGTTCGCCGAGGTCTTACAGAAACTTTTATCGAATTGTTCGGGCATCGTCGAGAACATCACCCTGGTGTATGAGCGTGCTGCCGCCAAAGGCTTGTTACGTGACGAGCTCACGCCGGCGGAATACTCCATGGACACCCACATGTTCTTCACCGGACTATTGCATATGTGGGTGAAAGAAACCGATGGTAGCCCTATCCGCCAGCAAGCCAGACAACTGATCAAGTCACACATGGCACTGCGCAGAAAATAGTAGAGAACCGAAAGCAACAACGAAAAACAACACAGCACAGCAAAATGACCAGCCCAAGCCAGCCACCAGGCCCAGCGGCAGATTTGCCTGTGCATGCCTAAAGCCGCTATGATGCGCACATCGTGCAGGCAAGGAGGCGATATGCAGATAAACGCGGGCGAAATCTACGGCAAACAAACCGCCAGCCGCTTTGTGATGTACAGCGTACTGAAAGTCCATAAGTCTGTTGTCACCCTGCAGAACATCGACAACCCGCTCAGCCTGTTCGAAACCACCTCAGAAAAACTCAGCCGTGCCGGCTATCAACTGATCAGCCAGACCCCGTACATCAATACCGGGCCGACCACCCCCAAACGCCGCAAGGCGCAGCGCAAACCCAGCCGTTGCCCGTACACCCTGGATTTTCTTGAAGACAGAGCCGATGCAGAGCGGCCTGCACCCCTGGTACCCGATCTGTTCGGCGATCTGCAAGCAACACAGTCCGCCTGAAACGGCGTAGCAGGCTAGCCCGCAACTGTCCGTTGTATGACCAGCAAAGCTGCATGCCCGGTAGCTGGCACTAGCATGCGGGAACAGCCCTGGCTAGGTTCCTTATAAAAAAACAGGCGCTGATCAGCGCCTGTGACTTTTCCACCTAGAAATCATCATCCGGCGGGCCACCCCACAGGTCATGGCCGTCGGCAGAGGTGATCTGCACATCGACCAGGTCCCCCGGCTGCAGCTCGGCGCCATCGGCCAGATGCACCACACCGTCGATCTCGGGCGCGTCCGCCATAGTGCGGCCGATCGCCATATCGCCATCCACCTCGTCGATGAGCACGGTCTGTATGGTGCCCACCTTGGCCTGCAGCTTGGCGGCACTGATGGCTTCCTGCACTTCCATGAAGCGCGCCAGACGTTCCTGTTTCAGTGATTCCGGCACCGGATCGGCCAGCGCATTGGCAGCCGCGCCATCCACCGCTGAATACGTGAAGCAACCGACGCGATCCAGTTGCGCCTCCTGCATGAACTCCAGCAGCTGCTCGAAATCGTCCTCGGTCTCGCCAGGGAAGCCGACAATAAAGGTACTGCGGATGGTGATGTCCGGGCACACATCGCGCCAACCCTTGATGCGCGCCAGATTGTTCTCGGAACTGGCCGGACGCTTCATGGCCTTGAGGATGCGCGGGCTGGCATGCTGGAACGGCACATCCAGATAGGGCAGGATCAGCCCATCCGCCATCAAGGGGATGATCTCGTCCACATGCGGATACGGGTAGACATAATGCATGCGCACCCACACGCCCAGCTCACCCAACGCAGAGGCCAGCTCGGTCATGCGCGTGCGCACCGGGCGACCATTCCAGAAACCGGTACGGTATTTGACGTCCACGCCATAAGCCGAGGTGTCCTGCGAGATCACCAGGATCTCGGAGACGCCGGAGCGCACCAGGCTTTCAGCCTCGTTCATCACATCGCCGATAGGCCGGCTGACCAGGTCACCGCGCATGGACGGAATAATGCAGAAGCTGCAACGGTGATTACAGCCCTCGGAAATCTTGAGATAGGCATAATGCTTGGGCGTCAGACGCACGCCGTGCGGCGGCACCAGATCGGTATATGGGTCGTGCGGCTTGGGCAGATGGTCATGTACATGGCCCATCACTTCGTCCAGCGCATGCGGGCCGGTCACCGCCAGCACGGAAGGGTGTGCAGTCTGCACCACGCCCTCCTTGGCGCCCAGACAGCCGGTGACGATGACCTTGCCATTTTTATTCAGCGCTTCGCCGATGGCATCGAGCGATTCTGCCACCGCACTGTCTATGAACCCGCAGGTGTTGACCACCACCAGATCGGATTCTTCATAACTGGCGGAGATCTCGTAGCCTTCCGCGCGTAGCTGGGTCAGAATGCGTTCCGCATCGGAACCCGCCTTGGGGCAACCCAGAGAAACGAAGCCAACTTTGGGATTAGCGGGTATTTTAGCGTTGGCTGATTTTTTAACGGTGTCTATGCTCATAATCTCGAGAACTCTATGTATATCGTTGCGATAGCCTGGCTGTACATCACCCTGCTCATGGCCGCCACCGAAGCCTCTGTAGTGGCCGGTGTGCTGACCTTTGTGTTCTACGGCCTACTGCCCTGCGCCCTGTTCCTGTGGGTGGTGGGCACGCCACATCGTAGGCGCCAGCAGATCAAACAGGCCTTACTCCAGCAGCAGCTTGACCAGCAGGATGGAACTGACACCAAGCCCGATCAGTAATACCTGCTGCAGGGTGGCTTTGAGTTCCGTACGCTTGTGCAGTCCAGGTATCAGGTCCGCGACCGCCACGTAGATCATGCTGGCGGCGGCCAGACCCAGTATGGTGGGGATCCAGGCTTCAACAGTCTGCAAAGCGAAGTAAGCGATCAAGCCGCCCACCAAGGTCGCCAGACTGGACAGCAGGTTGAACAGCAAGGCTTTCTTCTTGCTGTAGCCGGAATGCAGCAGGATGAGGAAATCGCCGACTTCCTGCGGGATCTCATGCGCGATGATGGCCAGCGCCGTCACCATGCCCAGCTTCACATCCAGCATGAACGCGGCGGCGATCAGAATGCCGTCGACAAAATTGTGGAAGGTGTCGCCTATCATGATCATCATGCCGCTACGGCCATGGTCATGTGCATGGTCAGCGCCGTGCGCATGTGCGTGGCTGTGCCCATGGTGCTCATCCGGCGCATGCACTTCGCAGTGATCGCCATGGCAATGGCGCCATAACACCAGCTTCTCCAGCACAAAGAACACCAGTATGCCCACCAGCACGGTCGCCGCCATGTTCTCTACGCTGCTGGCCGCCTCAAAGGCGTGCGGCAGGATCTCCAGGAACACCGCACCCAGCAATGCACCGATGGCATAGCTGATCAGCATCGGGATCCAGGAAACGCGGGCATTCAATGCAAAGAACGCGGCACAGGCCACGCTCAGCACGCCACCTGCGAGGCAGGTCAGGATAATGGCAGATAAAGTCGTCATGGGGCGAGATTATACGGGATGCAGAGGCCGACCGTCCGCATATCAGTCCAGCCAGATCAAGCTGGCCATGCGGCCGGTGACCACATCGCGGCGGTAGGAGAAAAAGCGCTCAGGTTCGCTGTAGGTGCAAAAGGACTGCGTGATACCACCACCACTGATCTGGCTGATACCAAGTCGCTGCAGACGCAATCGTGCCAGTTGATACAGATCGCCCAGCCACTTTGGCGCATCGGTGTCAGGCCCGGACCCTGGTGTAGCGACAAAGGCAGTGGCCGCTTGCGCCTGATGCGCGATGAAGATGTCACGCACCTCACTGCCCACTTCAAAGGCTTGTGGGCCGATGGCGGGACCTAACCAGGCCATCAGTGTGTCGGTCGGCACCGCCATACGGGCGACTGCCGCCTCGATGGCCCCGTCAGCCAGCCCTTTCCAGCCCGCATGCACGGCTGCGACTACCGTGCCGGCGCGGTCGCATAACAGCACAGGCAGGCAATCTGCCGTGGTGATGGCACACACGGCATGCCGCTGTGTGCTGATCACCGCATCCGCCACCAGCGCGCAAGGTGCGGCAGCGGCATCGATGACATCCACCCCATGCACCTGTTTGATCCACACCGGCTCGCTGGGCAGCCACTGCGCCAGACGCTGACGGTTGCTGGCGAGTGCCAGCGGGTCATCCGCCACGAACTCCCCCAGATTCAAACTCGCATACGGCCCCTGGCTCACGCCACCCTGGCGCGTGGTCTGCAATGCCTTGACGTTGGCTGGCGCAGGCCAGTCAGGCAGGATGCACTGGGGTTGACGGTTCATCATCGTCATCTTCCAATTCAGCGTCGTCCACCAGCTCAAGGTCGTCCTCGAGATCATCCTCGTCGTCCAGCTCCTCATCGTCTTCATCCCAGCCGTCCAGCTCCGGGTCATAGACATAGGCTTCCTCAGCCACTTCGGGTGCCTGGCGCATCGCTTCCAGCAGGTCTTTCATGTCCTGTGCCAGATCGATCTGCCATTCCATGGCTTCACCCGTATGCGGGTGTATCAAGCCCAGGCGGATGGCATGCAAGGCCTGCCGCTCGAATCCGCTCACCGCAGTGCGCAACTCAGGTGTCATGGCGCGCAGCGGCAGGATGCCACGGATGCCGTACACCCCGTCCCCTACCAGCGGGGCCTGCAAATGCTGCATGTGCACCCGGATCTGGTGGGTACGGCCGGTCTGCAGCAGGCAGCGCATATAGGTATGTACCGCAAAGCGCTCCAGCACCTCATACTGGGTGACGGCGGGTTTGCCCTGACGATTCACTGCCATCTTGGTACGCGCATGTGGATGACGGCCTATGGGCTGATCCACCTTGCCGTTACGCCATACCTGGCCCCAGACGATGGCACGGTATTCGCGCTTGACCGTGCGTGCCTGTAGCTGGCGCACCAGACTGGTCTGTGCCGCCAGCGTTTTGGCCACCACCAGCAGGCCGCTGGTATCTTTGTCCAGGCGGTGCACGATGCCGGCACGCGGCAACTGACCGAGCGCTGGCGCATGATGCAACAAACCGTTCAGCAAGGTGCCCTGCCAGTTGCCTGCAGCAGGATGCACCACCAGACCCGCCGGTTTGTTGATCACCAGGATATGGTCATCTTCATAGACGATGTCGAGCGGGATATCCTCCGCGACAAAGGCCTGCTGCTGAGGCACAGGCTGCAGCATGATCTCCAGCTTTTCGCCGCCCCAGACCTTGAGTTTGGAGGTGACGGGCTGCTGCGCCATGGTGATCTGGCCGTCCTTGATCCAGGCTTGCAAACGCGAGCGCGAATGCTCAGGCAACATGCGTTGCAGCGCCTGATCCAGGCGTAAACCGCCGCACTCAAGTGGAACGGTCAGTGTGATAGGTGTGGCAGAAGTCATCAGTTATAATCTGTGCAAGAGGACGGCTCGAATCGTCGAGCGTCCGTTTGTGGAGCCTTTGTAATGAAACATAGTGTAGCCTTATTCGCGCTGCTCTGGCTGACCGGCTGCGCCATTTTCGGCGATCCGGCACCTCTGGATGTCACCAAGGGCTGGAACGTACAGCGTATCTACAGCGAAGCACAAGCGGCCATGAGTGCTAGAGATTACGAAAAAGCCATCAGCTATTTCCGCATTCTGGAATCGCGTTATCCGCACGGTCGTTTCGCCACCCAGTCACAGCTGGAAGTGATCTACGCTTACCACAAGAAGAACGAACCTCCTGCGACCATCGCAGCGGCAGACCGCTTCATCAAGCTGCACCCCAATCACCCCAATGTGGACTATGCCTACTACATGCGCGGCCTGGCCACATTCAACGAGCGCGGCGTGGTCGAGCGACTGACCAAGCAATCCATCAGTGACCGCGATCCAAAATCCCTGCGCGACTCGTTCTTCGCATTGAAGGAGGTCGTGACGCGCTACCCGGAAAGTCGCTATGCCAAAGACGCCACCCTGCGCATGGCCTATCTGGTCAACACGCTGGCAGCGCACGAACTGCATGTGGCGCGCTACTACATGAAACGCAAAGCCTATGTCGCCGCATTGAACCGCGCCAAATACACGCTGGAAACCTATCCCAATTCCAACTCGACCGAAGAAGCACTGACCATCATGATCAGCGCCTACGATCTGCTGGGGATACAGGACCTCAAGGAAGACGCGCTGCGTGTGCTGAAAACCAATTACCCGGACAGCCGGATGCTGACCAATGCCGCGCCAACCGACCAGCGCGTGTGGTGGAAATTCTGGGAAAGTATCTACAATTAAGCTCTGAAATTAAGCTCTATAACCGAACAAGATGCTGGCCCGAGTGCATTCTGGCCAGCATCTTGGCCAGCGTGACTTGCAGCGCTACCACCCTTGCGCTTGCTGTATCTTCTGCTTGATGTCACTCCACCCCATCACTGCCAGCGCATAAGCGCAAAGCATCAACCTTGCCGGGCTTGAGCCGCACGCGCTATATCCCGACCACCACACCCTGCATGACGCGCGCATAAGGGCTACTTCTTGATGCTGCGCTTTTACTTCTTGCTAGCGCGCTTGCGCGGCACTGCTGCCGGACGCTTTACCGCCTCGCCACGCGCTTCACGTGCACGCGCATTGAGCTCTGCACGCTGCTCGGTCTTGCGCCTGCGCATGCTCACGATACCTTCACCGCGCTTGCGTGCATCCGGATCCTCCGCAAACGGATTTTCACCCTGCTTGAACTGCACACGCAAAGGCGTGCCAGTCAGCTTGAACACCTTGCGGAACACGCCTTCCAGGAAGCGTACATAACTGTCCTTGATGCCATCCACATGATTGCCATGCACCACGACGATAGGCGGGTTGCTGCCACCCTGATGCGCATAGCGCAGCTTGGGGCGGATGCCGCGACTGACGGCAGGCTGATGTTGGGCGATCGCATCGATGAGCACGCGGGTCAATTGCGGGGTGGGCAGCTTGGCCATCGCCGCTTTGTAGGCCATGTCCACGGACTGGAACAGCTCGGTCAGGCCCTTGTTGCGCAGGGCTGAGATGTAGTGGAACTTGGCAAAGTCCAGGAACTGCAGCTTGCGGTCGATCTCGCGCTTGATCCATTCGCGCTCGTCATCCTTGAGGCCATCCCATTTATTGATGGCCACCACCAGCGCACGGCCAGCATCCAGGATATAGGCCGCGACGTGTGCGTCCTGCTCGGTGATACCTTCCTGTGCATCCACTACCAGGATCGCCACATTCGCTTCTTCAATGGCCTGCATGGTCTTCACCACCGAGAATTTCTCGATGGCTTCAAATACCTTGCCGCGCTTGCGCACGCCAGCCGTGTCGATCAGGGTGTAATGCTTGCCACCACGTTCCAGCGCGATCTCGATGGAGTCACGCGTGGTACCGGGCTGATCGAACGCGATCACGCGCTCTTCACCTAGCAAGGCATTGACCAGTGTGGATTTACCCACATTGGGGCGCCCGACGATGGCCACTTTGGGTGGCCGGTCATCCTGCACCTCGGCCACTTCCACCTCTTCAGGCGGGGCAGATTCCAGCGCCAACTCGACCAGATCACGCACGCCTTCACCGTGCGCAGACGAGATCGATAGCGGATCACCCAGCGCCAGCTCATGGAATTCGGCAGACACGATGGCGCGTTGCATGCCTTCGGTCTTGTTGACCGCCAGCAACACCGGGCGCTGGCTCTTGCGCAGACGCTCGGCGATCACGCCGTCCTGCGGCGTCATGCCATCACGGCCATCCACCAGGAAGATGATCACATCGGCTTCGTCGATGGCGAGTAGCGTCTGACGCGCCATCTCCTTGAGGATGCCGCTTTCAGCAGTGGGTTCGAAACCGCCGGTGTCCACCACCAGATAAGGCCGGCTTGCGCCCAAGCCACGACCATAGTGGCGGTCACGCGTGAGGCCGGGCAGATCCGCCACCAGCGCGTCGCGGGTGCGGGTCATGCGATTGAATAAAGTAGACTTGCCGACATTGGGTCGGCCTACCAGTACTATGGTGGGCAACATGCCAGTTCGGCCTATAGATGAAGTAAGGTTATTAAAAAATACTTATTGAAGGTCGACGGCATAAAGGCCGCCACCTCGTGTTTGCAGCAGCACGGACTGGTCACCCAGGCGTGACATTTGCGGCATGACCGGCTTGTCGCCAGCGCGTACTCTGGCCACGAAACTGCCATCCTCATAATCGAGGAAATGCACATAACCTTCGATGTCGCCGACCGCAATCGCCTTGTCCATGAACAAAGGCGCACTGAGCTGACGGTTCTGCAGGCTGCCCTGGCGCCAGAAGGTCTTGCCACTGAAGTAATCCAGCGAATAGACCGAACCCGTTGCATGCGACAGGTAGACGCGGCTGTCTTCGGCATCGATACCGGTATAGCTGGAGATATCACGACTCCACACCACACGGCCCGCCGCACGGTCCACGCCTGCGATCTTGCCCTGATAGGCAGCGGCATACACCAGACCGGCTTCCACCACAGGCAGGCTGGTGATGTCGGCGATACGCTCGATCTCGGTGGCGCCCTTGGGCAAGGCCACGGACACTTCCCAAACCACGGAACCATCTTCCAGACGCAATGCGATCAGCTTGCCACCAGCGAACCCGGCAAACACAGCGCCCTGGTCTATGGTCACGCCCGCACTGCTACGCAGACTCAAGGTAGGCGTGGCGCGCTCGTATACCCATTTGCGCGTACCATCCGCAACGTTGATGCCGTAGATGCGGCTGTCGCCCGTGCGCACCACGATGATGCCTTCAGCTTCGCGTGGCGCACTGAGCACCTGACTGCTGAGCTTGGATTTCCACAATAACTTGCCCGATTGGTCATAGGCCATCAGATAACCGCCAGCGGTACCGACCAGCACTAGATTCGGCGCTATGCCGATGCCGCCGCTCAGTGGTTCGCCTGCGCTCACGCGCCAAACCTGTTTACCGCTTGCTGCCTCCAGCCGCACCACATCACCAGCGGCACTGGCAGCATAGACGGCATCACCAGTCACCACCGGCGAGAAATCGTATTCCATGGTGTCGCCGAGCTTGTAACTCCAGCGCACCTTGGCGGTCATCCTGGGCGTGAACTCGGTCAGCGGTACTGGCGGCTCGGCCAGCTTGCGACCGAACATGCTTTCAGACAGATTATCCTTGAGTCCAGACAGTGAACTGCAGGCAGTCAGCGACAAAACGACCAGCCCAGCCACCAGCCACGTGGATGGCTGCAGCAAGCGCGTTGATTTCAGACGGTTAAACAACAAATTCATTCCCCTATCACTACGCCATGTTGAGCACTACGCCATATTGAGCAGCATCTGATCAGCCGCATTCTGCAGTGCTTGTGGCTTAAGCAGCAATTCCGGAGCAGGCCGCAGCCTGGTGCACAACTCCCTGATACATAAGGCCCTGATGCATAACGCATAGCGTGGACGTCACGCCACAAAACCTGGCGGCCAGACTGCTGGCTAGCTGCCCAGTGCTTCCAGCTTCTGCAAAGTGAAGCGATGGTAACGGTTCTGCGGGTCCAGCTCATTCAGCGCCTGCTGATATGCTTTCCTGGCCTCTTCCTTGTTACCTTGTGCCACCAGCACGTCACCGCGCAGGTCAGCGAACAAACCATCGAAACCCGCCGCATGCTTCTCGGCCAGCGTCTTCAATGCTTCATCGTAAGCTTTTTCTTCCAGTTGCAAGCCAGCCAGCTGCAACAGGCCCAAAGCACGTACCGCGTCTTCGGTGCCATTCTCGCTCGCCCATTGCAACTGGGACTTGGCGGTCTTCACGTCTTTTGCCAGATAGTTGGTCTTGGCAGCCAGCAACGCTGCACGGCCTGCGTATGGCGTGGAGGCATAGCCTTCGATCAACTGCGCCGCCTGTGCCTGGATGTTCTTGGTGTCGCTGGCCTCCAGCTTGGTCAACGCGGCATACAGCTCGGAAGCCTTGGCTGTTTGTTGACGCTGATAGATGTTCCAGCCTTCGTAGGCGATGAAGGCCACCGCGACTGCGATGACCGCACTGATCACTTTGCTGCCGTTCGCTTTCCACCAGGTCTTGAATGCGTCCAGCTGTTCCTGCTCTTCTAAATCGTAGGCCATAATTATCCAGAATTACGCGGCCGCCGCACGGCGGCCAGGGATTGAGTTCAATAAATTTTGGGTGTACGCATGTTGCGGAGCCGCATAAATCGCTTCCACCGCGCCCTGCTCCACCACCTTGCCTTGGTGCATCACCACCACTTCATCCGCGATATGCCGAACCACGCGCAGATCGTGGCTGATGAACACATAGCTCAGCGCCATCTCCTGCTGGAGGTCCTTCAATAACAGAAGGATCTGGGCCTGTATGGACACATCCAGTGCCGACACCGGCTCGTCACACACCACCACCTTGGGTTGCAGCACCAGCGCGCGGGCGATGCCGATACGCTGGCGTTGCCCACCCGAGAACTGGTGCGGATATTTCTGCATGTCCGCTTCCTGCAGGCCGACGCGCTTCAACATCTGCAGCACACGCTCGCGGCGCTCATCAGCATTGCCCATGCCGTGAATCAACAGCCCTTCGGCGACGATCTCGCCGATCTTCATGCGTGGATTCAAGGAAGCGAACGGATCCTGGAACACCATCTGCAGATTGCGACGCTCCTGTCGCAGCGCCGCAGAGGACAATGTCGCCAGATTACGGCCTTCGAACAGCACTTCGCCGCTGTCCAAGGGCAGCAATTGTAACAGACAACGTGCCAGCGTCGACTTGCCGCTACCGGATTCGCCCACAACCGCCAGTGTGCTACCGGCTGACAAGCTGATACTGACCTCATCAAGGGCACGGAAGCTGTGACTGCCAAGACCGAATTTCCCGCTGCGCTGGGTATAGGTTTTGACCAGATTACGTGCCGTGAGTATGGGGCTGGTCATCATGCAGGCTCGCTCATGCTGTGTTGGGGACTGGCTGCTGTTGTGGCTGGCTGTTGCTCCAGCCAGGCATAATCGATAGGCAGCAGGGGTTTCTTACCATCGGCATCCGGCACGCATGCCAGCAAGGCTTTGGTATAGGGATGCTGCGGCCGGTTGAGCACCTGATCCACGCTACCGTATTCCACCACCTCGCCGCGGAACATGACCACCACATCGTCCGCGATATCCGCTACCACGCCAAAATCATGAGTGATGAACAGCATGCCCATGTTCATGCGAGTCTTCAATTCGTCTAGCAGCCGCAGGATCTGCGCCTGCACGGTCACATCGAGGGCTGTGGTGGGTTCGTCGGCGATCAACATGGCCGGTTCGCAGGCGATGCTCATGGCGATCATCACGCGCTGACGCTGGCCGCCGGACAATTCATCCGGGTAGCTGTTGGCGCGTTCAGGCGGGATGCCGACCTGTTGCAGCAGGCCAGCGACACGTGCCTGCAATGCGCGGCCACGCAGGCCCAGGTGCACGCTGAGCGGCTCGCCGATCTGGTGGCCTATGGTCAACACCGGGTTCAGCGAGGTCATCGGCTCCTGAAAGATCATGCCTATGCTGCGGCCACGGATACGCCGCATGGCTTCTGCATCCAGTGTGGTCAGTTCCTGGCCCTGAAAACGGATGCTGCCCTGCGTGCGTTGTAATTGCCTGGAGAGCAAGCCCATCACTGCGAGGGCGGTCAGGCTTTTGCCACTGCCGGATTCACCCACCACGCAGGTGGTCTTGCCTGGCTGCAAAGTGAAGGAAACATCGCTGACCAAACAGCGCTCGGGTGCCGCACGCGGCACCACCGTCAATCCATCCACTTGCAGCAGCGGGGTCATGTCTTGAGTTGCTCCTTGTTTAATTGCGCCATGTTTAATTGCGCTATGCATTCGTTAATACTACAGCTACGTTGTTGCCCGGCTTCGCGCAAGGGCTTGAGACTGATCTGCCCGGCACTGACCTCATCTTCAGCGATGATCACTGCATAGCGTGCGCCGCTACGATCCGCTTTTTTCATTTGCGATTTAAAGCTGCCACCACCGGCATGCATGGTCACTGACAACCCGGCTTCGCGCAATTGCTCGGCCACGTTCAACGCCAGCCGCTCGGCTTCCGCACCCACGTTGATCAGGTACACATCGGGTGCGTCGGAGGCCGTCACGCCATATTCCTGCATCAGCAGGAAAATACGCTCCATGCCCATGGCAAAGCCACATGCCGGTGTAGGCTGGCCACCCAGGCGTTCGACCAGCGTGTCGTAACGCCCGCCACCTGCGATGGTGCCCTGACTGCCCAGGCGCGTGGTCACCCACTCGAACACGGTGCGGTTGTAATAATCCAGACCACGCACCAAACGTGCATTGTGTACGAAGGCAACGCCTGCCTCCTGCAGCATGCGGCATAGACCGTCGTAATGCGCGCGGGTTTCCGCACCCAGTTGATCCATGAGTTTGGGTGCCGCTTCTATCATGGCCTGCATGCGCGGATTCTTGCTGTCCAGGATGCGCAAGGGGTTGCTGTGCAGACGCCGTCTGGCATCCTCGTCCAGCAACTCGGCATGCTGCTCAAAATAGGCGATCAGGGTCTTGCGATATTCGGCGCGCTCGCTGGCATCGCCTATGGTGTTGATCTGCAGCTCCACATCGGTCAAGCCCAGCGCGCGCCACAAGCGCGCCAGCATGATGATCTGCTCGGCTTCGACATCGGGGCCGGTATAGCCGAAGGCTTCGGCACCGATCTGGTGGAACTGGCGCTGCCTGCCTTTTTGTACATTCTCGTGACGGAACATGGGGCCCATGTACCACAGACGCTGCGGGCCATTGTAGGTGAGACTGTGCTCGACCACGGCGCGCACGCAACCAGCGGTGCCTTCAGGGCGCAGTGTGAGGCGATCGCCATTCAGCTCGTCCACCCAGGAATACATCTCTTTTTCGACGATGTCGGTATGCTCACCCACGCTGCGCACGAACAGATCGGTGGATTCCACTGCTGGCATGCGGATGTTGCGATAGCCATACTGGCCCAGCACCTGACGGGCCGTGTCTTCCAGCTTGAGCCAGAGCGGCGTATGCTCGGGAAGGATGTCGTAAAAACCTTTGATGCTCTGGAACTGCGTGTTTTTATTGTTTTCAGCCATAGATTCGGAAAAAAGAGTTAGATCGCCTTGAGCGGGATCACGCGCGCCGGTGCTGAAGTCTGGCCTGCCGCCATCAGATCGACTGGCAACAAAGCACGCAACTTACCGCCTTCGGCATAGTGTTGCTGCACATAGTCTTCGACGATGTGCTGGAATTCGGCGGCGATATTGTCGCCCTTGAGGGTGACGGTCTTTTCACCGTCCACGAACACGGGCGCGACCGGCACTTCACCGGTGCCGGGCAGACTGATGCCGATATTGGCCAGCTTGGATTCGCCCGGCCCGTTCACCACGCACCCCATCACCGCCACGCTCATAGACTCCACACCCGGATACTGCTTGCGCCACACCGGCATCTGCTCACGCAGATAACGCTGGATCTGCTGCGCCAGTTCCTGGAAATAAGTGGACGTGGTGCGCCCACAACCGGGACAAGCCGTCACCAGCGGTGTGAACGAGCGTATGCCCATGGTCTGCAGGATCTCCTGCGCCACGATGACTTCCTTGGTGCGCGATTCGTTCGGCTCCGGCGTCAGCGACACGCGGATGGTGTCGCCTATGCCTTCCTGCAGCAGTACCGACAGCGCCGCTGTGGAGGCGACGATGCCCTTGGAACCCATGCCGGCCTCGGTGAGGCCAAGGTGCAGCGCGTAATCGCAGCGCTGACCAAGCTCACGGTAGACCTTGATCAAGTCCTGCACGTCACTCACCTTGCAGGAGATGATGATCTTGTCAGCCGACAAGCCCAGCTGCTCGGCCTGTTGTGCGCTTTCCAGCGCAGACTGGATCAGCGCTTCACGCATCAGCGCATCGGCAGATAGCGGCTCCGCCAGCTGCGCGTTCTCGTCCATCATGCGCGCCATCTTGGCCTGGTCCAGACTGCCCCAGTTGACGCCGATACGCACCGGCTTATCGTAGCGCACGGCGGTCTCTATCATGGCGGCGAACTGTTCATCACGCTTGCTGCCCTTGCCTACATTGCCTGGATTGATGCGGTATTTGGCCAGCGCCTGGGCACAATCCGGATACTGGGTCAGCAGCTTGTGGCCGTTGTAATGAAAATCGCCGACCAGCGGCACATTGCAACCCAGCACATCGAGTTGACGGCGGATGTTGCCGACCTGAGCGGCAGCCTCGGGCGAGTTGACGGTGATGCGCACCACTTCCGAGCCCGCCTGCCAGAGCTCGAACACCTGTCGCACGGTGGCGTCGGCATCGGCGGTATCGGTATTGGTCATGGATTGCACCACCACCGAGGCATCGCCCCCCACTGCCACATGGCCTATCATGACGCGCTTACAAGGGCGGCGCACGAGACGGGATACTTGACTCACGGCGCCCCCAGCGTCAATCGGGCGACATTCAGGCTGGTATGGGGCGCCAGATCCACCGGCTTGCCATTGAACGTAAGGCTGGTACCAGAAGCATTGCCGATGACGATGGTGAACGGTGGCTTGCCTTCAACAAAATCGGTCTTACCTGCTGCTTTGCTTTTGTTGAATATTTCGTTGCCGTCGGCATCACGCACACCGACCCAGCTATTTTCGGCAAAGCTGAACTCGACTCTGGCAGTCGCGGCAGTCGCCATGGTGGACGTGGCGGCAGCAGCGGCCGGGGTGACGACTGCAGGCGCAACTGGCGTGGCTTCAACCACGCTTGCAGGCGGTGCCACTGGAGCGGGCTCAACCGTTGACGCTTCTGGCGCGGCCGCAGGCTCACTCATTTCTGAAGAGCTGATATCTGACGACAAAGCAGACATCTCGCCACTAGGTGGCAATTCCGATGCAGGGGCTGGTGGTAATGGCACGGACTCTGGAGCGGGTGCCTCGGGCGTCAAGTCCACGGCCAGCGGCCTGTTCAAGCTATGCCAGATACCAGCGATGGCCAGTAACACCACGATCACCACGGCGTACACCAGCCAGGAGCGGCGACGTGGGCTTTGCATGGGGATGTTCTCGGACAGCAGCGTCAGGGGCCGCAGCGTCGCGGCCGGGGCAAGTTGACGGTGGATCTCGATCAGCGGCTCGGCATCGATCTGCAACAAGCGTGCATAGTTACGGATGAAACCACGCGTGATCATGGGGTCAGGCAACGCCGAGAACTCCTCAGACTCCAGGGCACGCACCTGCTGCACACTCAGTCGCAAGCGAGCGGACACGTCTTCAACCTTGAGCTGCATGGCCTCACGGGCTGCGATCAAGGTCTCGCCAAGTCGCGGGGTGCTGGATGCGCTGGATACAGCGCCTTCTGGGGGAATCACGGATGGGTCTGTCTGCATCTTAATCCTGAGTGCTTTAAGAGTTCTGTCTATTCCGGGCTGTTCGACAGGCCGGGACAATGGGCCATGCACACTATTATCGAGCCTTATATATCGAGGGCAACCTTACTTGAGATCAGTCAAGCTGCGCAATTGGTATCGTCCCGGCAGGCAACGCATCCATGGACTGTGCAGCACGCAATGCCGTACGCTTGGTCTTGTCCTGCACCATGCCCGCCAGCTGGCCACAGGCGGCGTCGATGTCATCGCCGCGGGTCTTGCGTGTAGTGACGATATGGCCAGCCTGCATCAGCAGATCGCGGAAACGGCGAATATTGTCCGGTCTGGACGTATTGTAGCCGCTATCCGGGAAGGGGTTGAATGGAATCAGGTTGAACTTGCAGGGGACATCCCGCACCAGCGCGATCAGTTCGCGCGCATGCTCGGCACTGTCATTGACACCGTCCAGCATCACATATTCGAAGGTCACAAAATCGCGTGGCGCTTTGACCAGATAGCGCTGGCAGGCCGCCATCAGTTCCTTGAGCGGGTATTTCTTGTTGATGGGCACGATCACATCGCGCAGCGCATCGTTAGGCGCATGCAGCGAAACGGCCAGCGCCACCGGACAGTCTTCCTTGAGCCTGTCCATGGCGGGCACCATGCCGCTGGTGGACAAGGTCACACGGCGGCGACTCAAGCCATACGCCGAGTCGTCCAGCATGATCTGCATGGCGGTGACCACATTGTCGTAATTGGCGAGCGGCTCGCCCATGCCCATCATCACCACATTGCTGATGATGCGTTCGCCGGGCGGCAGCATGTCGTAGCCATCGTCCTGACGCAGCGAGGCATTGGCCAACCACAGCTGGCCGATGATCTCGGAGACACGCAGATTACGGTTGAATCCCTGGCGGCCAGTGGAGCAGAAGGTACACTCCAGGGCACAGCCTACTTGTGAGGACACGCACAGCGTGCCACGGTCAGATTCCGGGATAAACACGGTCTCGACCGCATTGCCGGTACCCGTGGCGATCAGCCATTTGCGGGTGCCGTCATCAGACACCTGCTCCAGCTGCACCTCGGGCGGGGTGATATCCGCCTCCAGTGCCAGCTTCTGGCGCAGGGCCTTGGCGATATCCGTCATCTGCTCGAAATCCTGCACGCCGAAATGATGCATCCAGCGCATCAGTTGCTTGGCGCGAAACGGCTTCTCACCGCGCTCCTGAAAGAACGCGGCGAGTTGCGGCTGACTGAAATCGAGCAGATTGATCAAAACGCGACAGCCTTGTATTACTTACCGAAGAAATAAGCGATTTCGATGGCTGCGTTTTCAGCAGAATCGGAACCGTGTACCGCATTGGCGTCGATGCTTTCTGCGAAGTCAGCACGGATGGTGCCTGGTGCTGCATCCTTGGGGTTGGTCGCGCCCATCAGTTCGCGGTTCTTCAGCACTGCGTTCTCGCCTTCGAGCGCCTGGATCATCACCGGGCCGGAGATCATGAACTCAACCAGCGCCTTGAAGAAAGGACGCTCTTTGTGCACGGCGTAGAAGCCTTCTGCTTCAGCCTGGGTCAGTTGGGCCATTTTTGCAGCCACGATCTTCAGGCCGTTGGACTCGAAGCGGGTATAAATCTGGCCAATCACGTTCTTGGCAACTGCGTCAGGTTTGATAATGGAAAGGGTACGTTCTACAGCCATGATGACTCCAAAAGTTAACACATTGAAAAGACCGATAAAATAACATTTTAGCGGCCCGAAATAAACCTCAATACAGCATCAGACGCTGCGGGATCAGCCCAGATTGCGCTGGCGACGTGCCTCGTACAGACAAATACCACTGGCCACCGAGACATTCAGACTCTCGACCGAGCCGAACATGGGAATGCCCACCAGCGCATCACAATTCTCGGCAGTCAGCCGACGCAAGCCAGTGCCTTCCGCACCCAGCACCAGCGCCAGTGGGCCCGTCAGCTTGGTGCTGAACAGGTCGGACGGCGCATCTGCTGCCGTGCCGATCACGAACACGCCGGCCTCTTGCAGCTCGCGCAAGGTACGCGCCAGATTGGTCACTGCGATGAAGGGCACGGTCTCGGCAGCGCCACAGGCCACTTTGCGCACGGTGGCATTCAGACCCACTGCTCTGTCCTTGGGGGCGATCACGGCATGCACGCCCATAGCATCGGCCACGCGCAGGCAGGCGCCCAGGTTGTGCGGATCTTCCACGCCGTCCAGCACCAGGAAGAACGGCGGTTCATCGAGGCCGGATTCCAGGATGTCATGGATGTCCATATAGGGGATGGGCGTATCCACCACGCGGGCGATCACGCCCTGATGGCGGCCATTGGCACCGGCCATGCCATCGAGGCGGCTACGTTCCACCTGCATCAGACGCACACCGGCACTCTCGGCCATGTTGAGCAGGTCTTTCATGCGCGCATCGACACGATCCCGATCGATCAGGATCTCCTGGATGCTGGCGGCGTGTTGCCTGAGACGGCTTAAAACGGCATGGAAGCCGAACAGGATACGGGATTCACTCATTTGCTTTTCTTGACCTTGGCGGTGCTGGATTTTTTAGGTTTACTGGCAGCCCGGGGCTGACCAGCGGTTTGCTTGCCGCCTGGCTTGGCCACGGATTTTCCTGGCCCGCGACTTCTGCGTGGGGCTGGCGCGCGGCCAGCAGGCGGCCTGGTTGCACCGGCGCGATCGGCCCGGGCAGTCGCCTCATGCGCCGACTTCACTGACAGGGTACGCTGGGCTGGCGACGGCGATTCAGCGCCAGACGGTTCAACCGCCGTGGCTTTATCGACCAGAACGAAGTCTATTTTACTGGTTTCCAGATCAACCCGGCTGACTTTCACGCGCAGACGGTCGCCGAGACGGTAACGCACTCCGGTACGCTCACCCGCCATCTCGTGGCGCGCCTTGTCGTAATTGAAGTAATCGTTGCCCAGTTCGGTGACATGCAGCAGGCCCTCGACATACACCCCGTCCAGCGCGATGAACAAACCAAAACTGGTCACACCCGCCACGGTGCCGTCGAACACTTCGCCTATCTTGTCCTGCATGTAATAGCACTTGAGCCAGGCCTGCACATCCCGCGTGGCATCATCGGCACGACGTTCGGTCATGGAGCAGTGTTTGCCCAGCTCATGCCAGTTACCGGCGCGATACTGCGCGCCTTCCAGCACTGCCTTGATGGCTCTATGCACCAGCAGGTCCGGGTAACGGCGGATCGGCGAGGTGAAGTGCGTGTAGGACTCGTAAGCCAGGCCGAAGTGACCGATATTGTCCGGGCTGTACACCGCCTGCTGCATGGAACGCAACAACACGGTTTGCAGCAGCTGCTCGTCTGGACGGCCCTTGATGCGCGCCAGCAACTTGCCATAATCCTTGGCATGCGGGGTATCCCCACCGCCGACACCAAAACCGAACTCGCCCATGAAGGTGCGCAGTGCTTCCAGCTTTTCAGGCGTGGGGCCTTCGTGGATACGATACAGCACCGGGTGCTCGTTGGTTTTGAGATAGTCCGACGCGCACACGTTGGCGGCCAGCATGCACTCTTCGATCAAACGATGCGCTTCGTTACGCTTGACCGGGTCGATACGCGCGATCTTGCCGTTGTCATCGAACACCATCATGGTCTCGCCGCTTTCAAACTCGATGGCACCACGCTGCTCGCGCGCCTTGAGCATGATCTGGTACAGGCGGTACAAATGCCCCACATGTGGCACCAACCAGGCATATTGTCTAGCCAGTTCGCCGTCCGGGTGGCTGATGATGTCGAACACCTGGGTGTAGGTCATGCGCGCCTTGGAACGCATCACCGATGGGTAGAACTGGTAACGCTTGACCGCACCCAGCGCGTCGATCTGCATATCGCACACCATGCACAAGCGCTCCACATCCGGGTTCAGCGAACACAAGCCGTTGGATAGTGCTTCCGGCAACATCGGGATCACGCGACGCGGGAAATACACCGAGTTGCCGCGCTCATAAGCATCCTTGTCCAGCGCATCACCCGGCTTCACATAAAAGCTCACATCCGCGATGGCCACCACCAGACGCCAGCCCTTGCCTTGTGGCTCGGCGTAGACCGCATCGTCAAAGTCACGCGCCGTCTCGCCGTCTATGGTGACCAGCGGCAGCTCACGCAGGTCGATACGGCCTTTCCAGTCTTTGGCCTGCACCAGCTTGGGGTAGTTTTCGGCCTGCTGCACGGCAGCATGGCTGAACTCATACGGCAACTGGTGCTTGCGCAGCGCGATCTCGATCTCCATACCGGAATCGGCATAGTTACCCAGGATTTCGACGACCTTACCCATGGGTTTGGCAGAGGACGAAGGCTGATCGGTCAACTCCACCATCACCACCTGACCGTCTTTGGCGTTCATGTCCAGATGATAGGGAATCAGGATATCCTGATTCACGCGCTTGTCTTCTGCCGCCACGATGGTCACGCCATGCGCACGGATCACCCGGCCCACCAGCTTGTTGGTATTGCGTTCCAGCACCTCGACGATGCGCCCTTCCGGACGGCCACGACGGTCCAGCCCGGCTGGACGCACCATGACACGGTCGCCGTGCAGCACCTGCGACATCTCGCGTGGTGATAAAAAGATGTCATCGCCGCCCTGGTCCGGGATCAGAAAACCGAAGCCCTCAGCATGGCCATGCACCCGGCCGGCGATCAGGTGGATCTTCTCTGCGATGCACAAAGCGCCCTTGCGATTACGGATGATCTGGCCTTCACGCTCCATGGCGTTGAGGCGGCGATGAAAGATCTCGCGCTCTTCTTCCGCGATGTGCAATAACTCGTACAGCACCTCAACCATGACTGGAACGCCTTGTTCTGCCATGGTTTCCATAATGAACTCGCGACTAGGGAGTGGGTTGGCGTAGTTCTCTGCTTCACGCTGTGCGTGTGGATCTGCGTTGCGTTGTTTTTTTCTCGTTGACAAAGTGTGTCTTTCCTATAGAATGCGCGTTCTTTGATTGACCCATCGCCCAGATGGCGGAATTGGTAGACGCGCTAGTTTCAGGTACTAGTATCGAAAGATGTGGAGGTTCGAGTCCTCTTCTGGGCACCAAGTAATTAGTGATAAATCGTTGTAACAGATAGCCGCAGCCGGTTCGCCGATGCGGCTTTTCTTTTTCAGCTTGGTGTTTAACTTGGTCGTTTTGTTCAACAGTGGCGATGATAGTGATGGGTAAAGCACAGCGTATTGTCCCACAGTTGCAGCCAAAGCTGAAAACCACGCTGAGCTACACTTGAGTATCCCATCATGAACACACCCATCCAGTTCCAACTGCAATCCGATTACATCGAACTATGCAACCTGCTCAAGCTGACCGGTTGCGCGGATAGTGGCGGTAGCGGCAAAGCGCTAGTCGCTCAAGGCCTGGTCAAGGTGGACGGTGCAGTGGAACTGCGTAAAACCGCCAAGATCCGTGCCGGACAACAGGTCGCGTACGCCGCAACCCGTATCCTGGTGATCAGCGCCTGAACGCTGACGGCCATACCCGGTATAAGTTGAAATAGCAGGGTCACCAGCCGTTGAGCAAGCCTCTATTTAGGACGCCTATCCCCCGCATTGGGGTGCCATATGGATAAAAGTAGACAAGCCCATATGGCTCGGTTAAAGTATTTTCGATAAATAGCGCGTAAAGTGTACTAATGGCGCGATTTACAGTCGGCTCAATTTTTTACCAGATGGATATCAAGTATGCGCATCAATGCTTCCGGTTTAGTAGCCACCCTGGCCATGGCGCTCGTATTGAGTGGTTGCGCCAGTCAAGCCAACAAGGATCCGCTGGAAGGATTCAATCGCGGCGTATACAAATTCAATGACACCGCTGACAAGGCGGTGATCAAGCCGATCGCAGGCGCCTACAAGGCGGTCTTGCCCAGCCCGATCCGCACCGGCGTCAACAACTTCTTCAGCAACCTCGGCACTGTCGTCACTGCGGTCAACAACCTGCTGCAATTCAAGTTCGATCGCGCCATGGATGACCTGGGTCGCGTCGTAATCAACAGCACGGTAGGTGTGCTGGGGCTAATCGATGTCGCTTCCATGGACGGCATCCCCAAGCACAGTGAAGATTTCGGCCAGACCTTGGGCCACTGGGGCGTAGGCAGCGGCGCTTACATCGTGCTGCCATTCATAGGCCCAAGCACACTGCGTGACACGGCAGGTTTCGCAGTCGACACCGCCCTGTTCGACCCGATCGGCTACGTAGACCATGTCGCAACGCGCAACCAGGCACGTATCGTTAAGTTCATCGACCTGCGTGCGCAATACCTGCCTGCCAGCGATCTGCTGGATGATGCTGCGCTGGACCCTTATGCGTTCATGCGTGATGCTTACCTGCAACGCCGCCAGAATCAGATCAACGATGGCGTTGCCGCAGCGCGCGATGACGATGACGAATATGGCGAAGACCCGCCAGCTGAAAAAGCAAAAGAGCCTGCTCCAGCTGCCAGTTCACCAGCTGCCAATTCACCAGTCGTGAGCTCAGAAGCACCAGCCTCTGTAGCAGCCATCGCCAACGAGTCCAGCGCTAGCGCTGTAGAAGCCACTGAAAATGCAGCAACAGCAAGGGTGCCAGTCGAAGAACAGGCTGTGATCGTTGAAGAGCCCAAGGCCGAGGCCACGGCTGAACAAACGATCAGCAATGAAAAGACCAGCCAAGAGACGAGTAACCAAGAGACTACTGCAACCGAAATGACGGTTGCCACAGCAGGCAGTA
The DNA here is from genome assembly GCF_005502435.1 of Methylobacillus flagellatus. Classification (GTDB taxonomy): domain Bacteria; phylum Pseudomonadota; class Gammaproteobacteria; order Burkholderiales; family Methylophilaceae; genus Pseudomethylobacillus; species Pseudomethylobacillus flagellatus_A. The sequence goes on along the minus strand of NZ_SCOU01000002.1, from coordinate 328,309 downwards.
ACTAAGCCAAACAGCAGCGCCTAGCAGCAACCAAGCCCAGCCAAGTCGCAAACAGCAGCAAACGAAAAAGCCCCATGTATGGGGCTTTTTCATATCCATCATTCAGGTCTGCCGCATTCAGGTCCTAGCCTAGCAATCAAGCTGCACAGCGCGACCCGCCAGCCGCGACCTCAATCCCCCGCCACCGTCATGCGCTCGATGAGGATGGAGCCCACCTGCTTGGAGCCTTGCGTCAACACATCATTGCCGATGGCCACGATCTGCAACAGCATGTCGCGCATATTACCGGCGATGGTGATCTCCTCGACCGGGTAAGCGATGACTCCGTTCTCTACCCAGAAACCGGCCGCGCCACGCGAGTAGTCGCCGGTGACCATGTTCAGGCCATGTCCAAGCAACTCCGTCACCAGCAAGCCAGTACCCATGGCGGCGAGCAGGCCCGCCATATCCAGATCACCATGCGACACGATCAGATTGTGATTGCCGCCTGCGTTGCCGGTGGTCTGCATGCCCAGCTTGCGGGCGGAATAACTCGATAATACATAGCCTTGCAGCACGCCCCCCTCCACCAGCGTGCGCGCACGGGTCGCCACGCCTTCATTATCGAATGGCGCGCTGGCCAAGCCACGTGGCAGATGTGGCTGCTCCGTGATGGTGAGCAAAGGCGATGCCACGGTCTTGCCCAGGCTATCCAGCAAGAAGGAGGACTGACGATACAGATTGCCCCCCGATACCGCCGAGATCAGGCTGGAGATCAGCCCGGACGCCAATGGCGCCTCGAACAACACCGGCACCTGCGCTGTTTTCACGCGACGCGGGTTGAGCCTGCGCACTGTACGTTCACCGGCCACGCGCCCTACATGATCTGCTGCTTGCAGATCCTGTGCGCAGCGTGCCGTGCTGTACCAATAGTCGCGCTGCATGCTGTCTTCATGCTCGGCGATCACTGAACAACTGAGGCTATGACGCGAGCTGGGGTAGCCCGCACAGAAACCATGTGTGTTGGCATACACGAACATGCCTTCGTAGGTGGAGACCGTAGCCCCCTCGGAATTGTTGATGCGCGCATCCACCGCCAATCCGGCCGCTTCGGTGCGCTGCGCCAGTTCCAGCGCCTCGTCCACCGTCAAGGCCCAGGGGTGGTGCAGGTCCAGTGACGGGATATCACTCGCCATCAAGGCAGGGTCAGCCAGACCACAGAAATCATCGCTGGCGGTATAGCGTGCGATGTTGCAGGCCGCGTTCACGGTGTCCTGCAGGGCCTGTGAGGAAAGATCCGAGCTGCTGGCATGGCCACGCTTCTGGCCGAAATAGACGGTGACCGAGACGCCCTTGTCGCGGTTGTATTCTATGGTCTCGGTCGCACCCATGCGCACCGATACATTCTGACCGGTGCCCAGGCTCACTTCCGCCTCGGCGGCACTGGCGCCCGCTGCCCGCGTCATCGCCAGCACCTCGGTGCTCATTTGCTGCAATTGTTCCAGGGAATAACTAAATTGCGGCTCGCTCACGAAAAGGCTCTCAGAAAAAAGCTGTTATCATATCCCACTATGAAAGCCAGTGAGACAACCATGGGTGAGGATGACGCCGACAACGCGCCCTTGAGCAAAACCAAACGCAAAGCAGCCATGGATGAGCTGCAACACATCGGCGAAACCCTGATCACCCTGTCCAAAGACCAGCTAACCAAGCTGGAGTTGCCGGAAAAGCTGCTGCAAGCGGTCACCGATGCCAAGAAGATCACCGCCAATGGCGCCATACGCCGCCAGCGCCAGTACATCGGCAGCCTGATGCGCGAGATCGACGTGGCGCCTATCGTAGATCAGTTGCAGCGCTGGCAGGGCAAGCACACCGCCGAGAATGCGCACTTCCACCAACTGGAACGCTTGCGCCAGCAACTGCTCAGCGAGCCTAATGCCTTGTCTGAATTCATCGCCCGCTATCCGCAGGTGGACAGTCAGCAGATACGCACTCTGATACGCAACAGCCAGCGCGAACTCAGTGCCAACAAGCCCCCCAAAAGTAGCCGTGAACTGTTCCGTGTGATCCGTGAAGTGGTGGAAGCGAATCAAGCTGGCGCTGCTGAGCCCGCAACTAGCCCAGCCCCAGGCCCGGACTAGCCAGTCACTAACTAAGCAATAGACAAAAAAATGACGCCAGCCAAGGCGTCATTTTCGTTTGGTGCCCGCGACATGCAGTCGCTGATCTGCTTTGTGAGGGCTGGAGCGCTAATGATTCAACCGTATCACCGTCTTCTTCTCCGGCGCGCGTTCAGCATGCGCATCTGGCGCATTCGCATGCGCGCTCCCGTCTGCTTCTACCGCGCCCGCTGCCTCATCCACGGTTAGTGTGCGCATGCGCTTGGGTGGCAACAGGAACTGACGCGGGTTCTGCCACAGCCGGACAGCCAGCGTGCGTAGCAACAAGCGCCAGTGCGAGAAACTCACCTTGCGAGATTTCATCGCCACGTACAAGGCCAGCGTGAAGCTCACCGTCAGGTTCATGGCGCCTATCAGCAATATGCCCAGCATGGACAGCAACAGCACCTGCAAAGGCAGCACGAACTCGCTGCCCACCAGGGAAAAGCCGAAGAACGCTGATGAGAAGGCGATGTGGCGGATGTCGATCGGCAAACCCAGCAACACCCCGATGCCGGCCATACCACCCAGCAGGCAGCCAAAATAGAAATTACCGGCCAGCGCGCCCAGATTGTTCTCCACGTAACTGGCCAGCCTGTCCAGACGCGAGCGCCCCAGCAAGGTCTGCAACCAGTGCAGGGCTCGCAGACGCTGCGGGATCTTGTCGTAGATGGCCAGGTTATCGTGGTAACCCGCGATCAAGCCGGACAAGAACAGACAAACCCCGGCCACGCCCGCATAGATCAGTGCCCCACTGTGCAGCGGGTCGATATCGGCCAGTAGGCGGGCCGCCTTCTCGGTAGAAACGAAATGCTCGCCGCTGACCAGGTACACCAGCGCCCCGATCGCGATCGCCGTGGGGATGGCGATCACCACATTGCCAAAGATGGCGGCGATCTGACTACGCATGGTCTGCGCGATGATATTCACCAGCTTGTCCATGTTACGCGAACGGCTTTCACTGTTATCGATGCTGGCGGCGATCGCCGCCGCCGTCATGGCCGGCTGCTTGGTCGCCACAGTGAAATGCAGCATGTGGATCAGCACGAATCCCAGCCCGTAGTTCAGGCTGAACAGGATAGCCTCGGTCAATGGGGCATGATGCTGGCCAGCCGTGATGAGCTTGATCATGGCCATCACCCCCACGATCAGGCCCGCTCCCATGGCCGAGCGCATCAGCGAAAAGTATTCACTGCGCGTCTCAGTGATGTAGTGCTCACCGGTACGGCTGGCATTCTCGGTCACGCGCAGTGCCAGCAGCTCCATGTTCTCGCGCCAGTGCAGGCGGATGGCATTCTTGTGGCATTCACCATGCACCAGCAGTTTGAACAACTGCACATAGCGTGCTGGCTGTCCGGCATCACCTTTCCCGGCGATCAAAGCCAGCAGCGCTTGCAGGCGCACCAACTGCTGCGTCAAACGCTGCAGCAAAAAGGTCAGCCGGATGCTGGTGCCGGTCTGCGAGCTATTACGGCGGATACGGGCGATGACGCTGCGGCACTGGTCCAGCATGACTTCGATATGACGGAACTGCTCCACATCCTGTGTAGTGCTTGCAAAGCTGGCCAGCAATTCCTGATTCTGCATGATGAAGGGCGAACGGTGGTTCTCCAGCTCCGGATGGTTGCGGATCAGCTCGGGTTCCAAACCTGCCGCCGCGATACGGTAGGACAACACCTGCGCGGCTTCTACCAGGCTTTCATTGCAGGACTGCACCGCAATGGCGGGCGCCTGGGCGAAATCCAGCGCCTCCAGCAACTGTAACCACACGCCGTCCGTCACTGCGCTGACCCACACATCATCGTGACGGCGCGTGAAGATCAGGCTGAACAGATCCTTGAGATAGCCTGGGTCGATAGCGGCGGGCAGGATCTTGTCACCCATGCGGCGCGCCAGCTCGGTAAAGAAGCCACTGCTGGGCTGCACACCGGAATCGACCAGCAGTGACAAGGGCTTACGCTCACCCAGCAACTGCAGGATGGCCGTGCGCAGCAAGGCGGCTTTTTCAGCATCGGCATTTAGCACATGGCACAGCGCCTGCAATGCATGCACCGCATGGTCGGTCTGGGAGAGTCGGGGCGGACGGATCTCGGCGACCAGTTCGGCCAGCAAACCGGCCGGATCCCCGCCTTGTTGCTGATATTGACTGAGGATGGATTCGATCATCATAAGAGGGTAAATGGCAGCGATGCGTAATGAGCTTGACTACAGTCTAACGCAAGTCAGGCGCAAATCTGAGGCAAAAAAAATGGCCGTCAAGCGGCCATTTTCCGGTTCACGTCGTCCAGCGTGACATGGGCAGCCCTTATGGGCGCGTGTTGACCTTGAGGGTGGATTGCATGACCTGGCCTTCACGCAACCAGTACACCGGCACCGCCTGGCCTGCATAACGTTTGGCGGCTGCACTCAAGGCTTCCACCTTGACGATGGCCGAATCCCCGATGGCGGTGACCACATCGCCCTGACGCATGCCTGCCTGCTCTGCAGGCGAGCCCTCCACCACGGCGATCACGCTCAAGCCCTGATCCTGGCTGGCTTTGGCGTTGACATGGATGCCGATCAGCGGCGGTGCCAGCTTGACCCAGTAGGAAGCCCCGTACTGATAGATGGGCGTATCTTCCTTAAGATCAAGCGCTTCGCCTGCCTTGCTTTGCGCACGCAACTGATCGAGCTGCACACTGGTCGGTGTCTTGGTCAGCACACTGCCGTACACCAGCACCAGATCTGCCTTGATCTTTTTGGCCTGCTCCAGTGCCAGCTCGGGATTGGTTTCAGTGGCATTGAAGGCCGCCTCCCCGATCAGGTCATAACCTTTTACCAGCATCTTCTGGGCATCGACATCCTTCTGGGTGCCACGGAACAGCTTGGGCCCGGCTGGGTCAGGCTGCAGCGGCAAGCCCGCCTGTGAACGGTCGACATAATGCTTGGTATACGGATTATCCGCCGCCCAGGCTTGCAAGCTCAGTCCTACCAACATCAACGAACACACTAAACGGCGCATGAATATCCTCTCCTGGGGTGGTCGGCCTGATTCCGACACGATGGTATGATAAATGGTTGAAGGCTTCAGTTGCTGCATTTCGCCGCAACAGTACTCAATCGAGCAATAGACTCACAGCATAGACCTCCAATATGAGCAAACAATTCATTCGCATCGGCATCGTTTCCATCAGCGACCGCGCCTCCAGTGGTGTCTATGAAGACCTGGGCATCCCCAGCCTGCGCAACTGGCTGGACCAGGCCCTGCTGACGCCCTGGCAATCCGTCGCACGCGTCATCCCGGACGAACAGCCGGAGATCGAAGCCACCTTGCGCGACCTGGTCGATCACGAAGGCTGCGACTTGGTGCTCACCACCGGCGGCACCGGCCCGGCACTGCGCGATGTGACGCCGGAAGCCACGCTGGCAGTCGCCGACAAGGAGATGCCCGGCTTTGGCGAACAAATGCGGCAGATCAGCCTGAATTTCGTGCCCACGGCCATCCTGTCGCGTCAGGTGGCAGTGATCCGCAAGCAAAGCCTCATCATCAACCTGCCAGGACAACCCAAGGCCATCGCCCAGACGCTGGAAGGCCTTAAGGATGAGGCCGGCAACACGCTGGTACATGGCATCTTCGCCGCCGTACCTTATTGTCTGGACCTGATAGGCGCTCCGTATATCGAAACCCGCGAACACATCGTCAACGCCTTCCGCCCCAAATCCGCCGTCAAGCCCGCCAGCTGAAAGCCAGATCCCCCAGACCATGACCAGCTCCCCCGAATTCGACCTGATCGCCCGCCATTTCACGCGCGCCACCCGCCACACCACACTGGGGATAGGTGACGATGCCGCCCTGCTCGACATCACACCGGGCATGCAGCTGGCGGTTTCGGCGGACATGCTGGTCGCTGGCACGCATTTCTTCCCGGACGCCGACCCGCGCTTGCTGGGCTGGAAGAGTCTGGCGGTGAACCTGTCTGACATGGCCGCCATGGGCGCGCTGCCCAAATGGGCCACCCTGGCCATCGCATTGCCCGCAGCCGACCAGGCCTGGCTGAGCGCATTCAGTGCCGGCCTGTTTGCCTGCGCGAACCGCTATCAGGTCGACCTGATCGGCGGTGACACCACGCGCGGCCCGCTTGCCATCAGCGTGCAGATCATGGGCGAAGTCGCTCCGGGCAAGGCCCTGAAACGCAGCGGCGCCAAGGTCGGTGACGATATCTGGGTGTCCGGCACGCTGGGCAATGCCGCACTGGCGCTGGCCGCACTGCAACAGCGCTATGCGCTGAGCGCTGAGGAGCTGGAAAGCTGCATCAGCGCGCTGCATCAGCCTACCCCGCGCGTGGAACTGGGGCTGCTCATCAATATGATGGCGCACAGCGCCATCGATATCTCGGACGGCCTGCTGGCCGATCTGGGGCATCTCTTGAAAGCCTCAGCCACCGGTGCCGAGATCCATCTGGGACGCCTGCCTATCTCGCGCCTGATGCATCAGCGCATGACAGAACCTGCCGTGCAGCAGATGGTGCTGGCTGGCGGTGATGACTATGAGCTGTGTTTCACCGCACCCGCACGTAATCACGGCGAGATCGCCAAGCTGGCAGGCCTGCTCGGCTTCCCAGTCAGCTGCATAGGCCAGGTCACGGCAACGCCTGGCCTGACGGTGCGTAACCTCGATCAGAGCATCATGCAGGTCAGCCAGCATGGCTACGACCATTTCAACCAGGCAATCCCGGCTTAGGGACGACCCGCCTCATGGAACATAACAACATGCCCTCCAACAGCGTACTGCCTGACCTGCGATTTCTGCTGCGGCACCCGGCTCATTTCATCGCATTGGGCTTCGGTAGCGGCCTGTCGCGGCTTGCACCAGGCACAGTGGGTACATTGGTGACCATCCCGCTGTTCCTGCTGCTCATGCAGTTGCCGGAATGGCAACACTACGTGCTGATCGCACTGGCCTTCATGCTGGGCGTGTGGGCTTGCGCCCGCACCGGCCAGGCACTGGGCGTGGCGGACCACGGCGGCATGGTATGGGACGAGATCGTGGCCTTCCTGCTGGTGCTGGAATTCACGCCACATCAGGCCTGGTGGTGGCTGATCGCCTTCACGCTGTTCCGTTTGTTCGATGTGTGGAAGCCCTTCCCTATCCGCCAGTGCGATGCACGCCTCAAGGGCGGTTTCGGCGTGATGTTCGACGACATTCTGGCAGCGGTTTACAGCATCCTGAGCCTGATGGGTTTGCAATGGCTGACGTTGAACTTCTAGACTTGAGCACCGCGCTGGGGCTGGCCTTGCAGCGTCGCGGCTGGCAGCTTGCGCTGGCCGAATCCTGCACTGGCGGCTTGGTCGCGGCTGCCATCACCGACATCGCAGGCAGCTCGGCCTGGTTCGACCGCGGCTTTGTCACCTACAGCAACCTCGCCAAGCAGCAGATGCTGGGCGTCAACACCGGGACGCTAGTGCACCATGGCGCTGTCAGCGCCGAGACCGCGCTGGAGATGGCCAGCGGCGCACTCGTGAACAGCACGGCACACATCAGCGCCGCCATCACCGGCATCGCCGGGCCGGGCGGTGGCAGCGAACATAAACCGGTGGGCATGGTCTGCTTTGCCTGGGCTAGCCGTGATGGGCATCTGGAAAGCCAGACCATGCAGTTCGCAGGCGATCGTGCAGCGGTGCGCCTGCAGTCGGCAAAAACAGCATTGGCAGGCTTGTTGCGCCTGTCCTTAGCGCTTGATTTATGAAATAATTGGCGGTTTATTTCGCCACCCGCAAGCATCAATCAGACAGGGAAAGATACATGGACGATAACAAGAGCAAGGCACTGGCGGCGGCACTTTCGCAGATCGAAAAACAGTTCGGCAAAGGCTCCATCATGCGCATGGGCGACACCGACATCGCCGATGACATCCAGCCGGTATCCACCGGCTCGCTGGGCCTGGACATCGCACTGGGCATAGGCGGCCTGCCACGTGGTCGTATCATCGAGATCTACGGTCCGGAATCATCCGGCAAGACCACGCTGACCTTGTCCGTGATCGCACAGATGCAAAAGCTGGGCGGTGTGGCTGCGTTCATCGATGCGGAACATGCACTGGACCCGCAATACGCACAAAAGCTGGGTGTCGATGTTTCCGAACTGCTGATCTCGCAACCAGATACCGGCGAACAGGCACTGGAGATCGCCGACATGCTGGTACGTTCCGGCTCGGTGGATATCGTCGTCGTCGACTCCGTCGCCGCGCTGACCCCCAAGGCCGAGATCGAAGGCGAGATGGGCGATTCGCACATGGGCCTGCAGGCTCGTCTGATGTCGCAAGCGCTGCGCAAGCTGACCGGCAACATCAAACGCACCAACACCATGGTCATCTTCATCAACCAGATCCGCATGAAGATCGGCGTGATGTTCGGCAACCCGGAAACCACCACCGGCGGTAACGCACTGAAGTTCTACGCTTCGGTACGTCTCGATATCCGCCGCACCGGCGCCATCAAGAAGGGCGACGAAGTGATCGGCTCCGAGACGCGCGTGAAGATCGTCAAGAACAAGGTCGCGCCACCGTTCAAACAAGCCGAATTCGACATCCTGTACGGCGAAGGCATCTCGCGTGAAGGCGAGATCATCGAAATGGGTGCAAACCTCAAGCTGGTTGAAAAAGCCGGCGCCTGGTATAGCTACAAGGGCGAGAAGATCGGTCAGGGCAAGGATAATGCACGCGAATATCTGCGTGAACATCCCGAGATGGCCGACGAGATCGACGCCAAGATCCGCGCTAATTCGGTCGCGCATCTGGATCGTCTGGTCAAGACCGTAGGCCCGGATGAGGAAGTCGACGAGTAAACCGCCGCGTAGCCTGCGCGAACGTGCGCTGGGCTATCTGGCACGACGTGAACATTCGGCGCGTGAGCTGCAACAGAAGCTCAGTGCCTTTGTCACAGAACAGGACGACCTGCCCGCATTGCTGAAAGATTTCCAGCAACGCGGCTGGTTGTCAGATGCGCGCTACACCGAGCAATTGGTGCATGCGCGCAAATCACGTTATGGCAGCCAGCGCGTGGCGCAGGAACTGCGTGAACATGGCGTGGCCGATACGCTGATCAACGAGGCTGTGGCCTCCTTGAAGCAGGATGAGCTGGACTATGCCTGTGCCATCTGCCGCAAAAAGTATGCAGCCGCGCCAGCGAGCCGCGAAGAATGGGCCAAACAGGCGCGCTTTCTGCAAAGCCGTGGTTTTGGGGTGGAGGTGATCCGACAGGCTCTCAAACAGCTGGCGCTGGAACAGAACAAAGACGCGGTCCGGGACGAGGAATAAACCCGGATCAACACCAATGACATTGGATGCAAGCCAAGGTTTAAGTATGCAAAGCAAGCCCAGCAGTAAACAGATCCGCCAGGCCTTCCTGGATTTCTTCGCCTCCAAAGGCCATCAGGTGGTGGCGTCCAGCTCGCTGGTGCCGGCTGGCGACCCCACGCTACTGTTCACCAATGCTGGCATGAACCAGTTCAAGGACGTGTTCCTGGGCTTTGACAAGCGCGCATACACCCGCGCCGCCAGCAGCCAGAAGTGCGTACGTGCCGGTGGCAAGCATAACGATCTGGAAAACGTGGGCTACACCGCACGTCACCACACCTTCTTCGAGATGCTGGGCAATTTCAGCTTCGGTGACTATTTCAAGCAGGACGCCATCCGCTACGCCTGGGAACTGCTGACCGAGGTGTTCAAGCTGCCCAAGGACAAACTCACCGTCACCGTCTACGCCGAAGACGACGAAGCTTACGACATCTGGCACAAGGAGATCGGCGTGCCTGCCGAGCGCATCATCCGCATCGGCGACAACAAAGGCGCGCGTTACGCTTCCGACAACTTCTGGATGATGGGCGACACCGGCCCCTGTGGCCCCTGTACCGAGATCTTCTATGACCACGGCGCCCACATCCCGGGCGGCCCGCCAGGCTCACCCGATGAAGATGGCGACCGCTATATCGAGATCTGGAACAACGTGTTCATGCAGTTCAACCGCGACGAAGCGGGTGTCATGCACAAGCTGCCCAAGCCCTCGGTGGATACCGGCATGGGGCTGGAGCGTATCGCCGCCGTGCTGCAGGGCGTGCACGCCAATTACGAGATCGACCTGTTCCAGACCCTGATCGCCGCCGCAGCACGCGAAACCAGCACCAGCGACCTGAACAACCCGTCTTTAAAGGTTCTAGCCGACCACATTCGCGCCTGCAGCTTTTTGATCGCCGATGGTGTGATCCCTGGCAATGAAGGCCGTGGCTACGTGCTGCGCCGCATCATCCGCCGCGCTATCCGCCACGGTTACAAACTGGGTGCCCGCGCGGCCTTCTTCCACAAGATGGTGCCTGACCTAGTGGCCGAGATGGGCGAAGCCTATCCGGAACTGACCCAGGGCCAGCAGCGCGTGACCGATATCCTGCGTCAGGAAGAAGAACGCTTCTTCGAGACCATAGAGAACGGCATGGCCATACTGGAAACCGAGCTGGCCGGCATGGCCAAGTCAGGCAACGCCACCTTCAACGGCGACACCGCTTTCAAGCTGCACGACACCTACGGTTTTCCGCTCGACCTGACCGCTGACATCTGCCGTGAGCGAGGTGTCACTGTTGACACTGCAGGCTTCGACTCCGCCATGGCACGTCAGAAAGAACAAGCCCGCGCTGCCGGCAAATTCAAGATGGCCACCAATCTGGACTATGACGGTGCCGCCACCACCTTCCACGGCTACGACACGCTGGATGCCACTGGCACCGTGCTGGCGCTGTACAAGGATGGCGCTGCCGTGCACAGCCTGAGTGAAGGCGAACTGGGTGTGGCGGTGCTGGACAACACGCCGTTCTACGCGGAATCCGGCGGGCAGGTCGGTGACCGTGGCGAGATCAAGGCCGCGGACGGCATCTTCGCCGTGGAAGACACCCAAAAGATCCAGGCCAGCGTGTTCGGCCACCACGGTGTGCTCAAGACTGGCACGCTGAAAGTGGGCGACAGTGTGCAGGCACGCGTGGACCTCGTCGCACGCAGCCGCACCATGCGCAACCACTCCGCCACCCACCTGATGCACAAGGCCTTGCGCGAAGTGCTGGGTGAGCATGTGCAGCAAAAAGGCTCGCTGGTGGACAGCGAAAAGACCCGCTTCGACTTTGTACACAACGCCCCCATGACGGACGCGCAGATCCATGAGGTGGAACAACGCGTCAACGCCGAGATCCTCGCCAACGCCGCCACACAAGCACGGGTGATGGACATCGAATCCGCACAAAAAACCGGCGCCATGATGCTGTTCGGCGAGAAATACGGCGATGAAGTGCGCGTACTCGACATCGGCAGCTCGCGCGAACTGTGCGGCGGCACGCACGTGGCACGCACTGGCGATATCGGCCTGTTCAAGCTGTATGCAGAATCTGGCGTCGCCGCCGGGGTGCGCCGTGTGGAAGCCACCACGGGCGACACCGCACTGGCCCTTATCGCCAGCACGGAACAGCAACTGGCGCGCATCGCCGATGCCGTGAAAGCACCCAAAGCAGAAGCCGCCGAGCGCGTTAGCGCGCTGCTGGAATCACTGCGCACTGCCGAAAAAGAACTGGAACGCCTCAAATCCAAACTGGCTGCCAGCCAGGGCGATGATCTGGTCAGTCAGGCGGTAGAGGTGGCAGGCATCAAACTGCTGGCCGCCAAGCTGGACGGCGTGGACGCCAAGGGTCTGCGTGAAGTGGCAGACAAGCTCAAGGACAAGCTGGGCTCCTGCGCTTTGCTGCTGGCGGTCACCGAAACCGACAAGGTCAGCCTGGTCGCTGCAGTGAGCAAAGACCTGACCGGCAAGCTGAAAGCGGGCGATCTGGTCAACTTTGTCGCCACGCAAGTCGGCGGCAAGGGGGGTGGCCGTCCCGACATGGCCATGGCCGGTGGCACGGACGCCAGCAAACTGCCGCAAGCCCTGGCAGGTGTCGCTGCCTGGGTACAACAACAACTCGCATAAGCGCTATCTATTAACCGCTATTTATTAACCGCGATTCCATAACAACCGACGCATCATCACTCATCAAGCAGCATCTACTGTAAGTAACCAACACTATGGCCCTCATCGTACAGAAATACGGCGGCACCTCGGTCGCCAACCCAGAACGCATCAAGAACCTGGCCAGCCGGGTGGCACGCTACAAAGCGCTCGGCCATCAGGTGGTGGTGGTGGTCTCGGCCATGTCCGGCGAAACCAACCGCCTGATCGCCCTGGCCAAAGAGATCATGCCGGACCCGGACCCACGCGAACTGGACATGATGGTCTCCACCGGCGAGCAAGTCACCATCGGCCTCACTGCCATGGCACTGATGGACCTGGGCGTCAAAGCCAGGAGCTACACCGGCGCGCAGGTGCGCATCGTCACCGATAGCGCGTTCACCAAGGCACGCATCCTCAAGATCGACGACGAGCGCATCCGCGCCGACCTCGATGCCGGCAATGTGGTGGTGGTGGCCGGGTTCCAGGGCGTGGATGAGCACGGCAACATCACCACGCTGGGCCGCGGTGGCTCGGACACCACAGGCGTGGCGCTGGCTGCGGCACTGAAAGCGGATGAATGCCAGATCTACACCGATGTGGATGGCGTTTACACCACCGACCCGCGGGTGGTGCCGGAAGCGCGTCGGCTGAAATCCATCACCTTTGAAGAGATGCTGGAACTCGCCAGCCAGGGCTCCAAGGTGCTGCAGATCCGCTCGGTCGAGTTCGCTGGCAAATACCAGGTCAAGCTGCGTGTGCTGTCCAGTTTCGAGGAAGAAGGCGACGGCACGCTGATTACATTTGAGGAAGAAGACAACATGGAACAACCCATCATCTCCGGCATCGCCTTCAACCGCGACGAAGCCAAAGTCACCGTGCTCGGCGTGCCTGACCGTCCGGGCATCGCCTATCAGATCCTGGGGCCGATCGCCGATGCCAACATCGATGTGGACATCATCATCCAGAACACCGGCGCGGATGGCACCACCGATTTCACCTTCACCGTGCACAAGAACGAGCTCAACAAGGCACTGGGCTTGCTGCGTGACAAACAGAAGGACATAGGCGCGCGCGAGATCGCCGGTGACGAGAAGATCGCCAAGGTGTCCATCGTTGGCGTAGGCATGCGCTCGCACGTTGGTGTGGCCAGCCTGATGTTCAAGACCCTGGCGGAAGAAGGCATCAATATCCAGATGATCTCCACCAGCGAGATCAAGATCGCCGTGGTCATCGACGAGAAATACATGGAACTGGCAGTACGCGTGCTGCACAAGGCATTCGGGCTGGATAAGGCCTGATTATCGTTTGATTTTTCGGGCGTATTCGCGTATCGTACGCCCCCTGAACATGCTTCTGCTGTTCAGCGTTGTGCAAGCAACAAATAGCAATCAGCGTAGTAAACGGAGAGCTGGCCGAGTGGTCGAAGGCACTTCCCTGCTAAGGAAGCATACGGGCTTAAATCTGTATCGAGGGTTCGAATCCCTCGCTCTCCGCCAATTTTGCCAGTTTTACTGGCCTTCCCGCAGGGTTTTGATGGAACACCCGCCTAAAAACCCGCCTTTCCCTAAGTGCTGGAATGCGATGGGGTAAGGCTCTGCGAGACGATGAAGAAAGCCGCCCATGAGGCGGCTTTTTGCTACTTGGCGGCATCCTGTAGCCGCTTGATCTCACGCAACCGCTCCGCCTGCGGCTCCGTTCGGGCGAGGACACGCCGCGTAGCGTCCATATTCAACCAGCTAGGACCCGCGCTCACTCCGGCGTGGGTCGCGTCCAAGAACAACTGCTGCCGCTCTGCTTCCGTTGTTGGGCGTCGATACACGAGGTCAGCGGCTTGAGCGACAAGTTCTTCCAATGGGCTGGAGTGACCGCCCAATGAGTAAATGTCCTCCGGCGTTACCGCATCTATCTCTAACACCACCTCGCTTTGGCTGTTCTCGTACCTCCCAGCGCCCTCATAATAGCCTGTGATGTTGCCCTTGTTCCTCTCCATCGCTTCGAGGAAAGCGGGATCACGGTACAACTTCGACAGATTGACTAGGACGCTGCCCGGCGGCGGGTACAGGTAGAGAATTGTTCCTTGAAAACCTTGCCTTGCTGGCGGCACTCCTCCCTTGAAGGCTTTGGCAACCTCAATGTCCAGCGTCCATGATGAGATTTTTTCGGGCAAGCGATCCTCGCCTATGAGGTCCCAGACTCCACCCTTGGGCAGTGCGATTTGTCTGTAACAAACGAGCAGACAAGTGCGGTACTTCTCGGGAAGGGATGTGCACACTTCTTTCAGCTTCTGGCCGCGCTTCTTGTTCTGCTTGGCGTCACCGCCGCGCTGCCAATCGCTGACGGCTTGGAGTAGGGAAAGCGAGAATCCACTCATGGTGACGAGGGCAGATAAGACAACGTCTGTCGGATCATGTCGTCAACGTACCCGATAGCCGCATTCATACTTGGGCGGTACAGCGTCGGGTGCGCGCACTGATTGCGCGTCGATAGCTGCCCATCAAGTATCCGAAGCTGAGCCTTGGTCGTGAACTTCACATCCTTGGCGACGATGAGAAAGTGGGACTCAGCGACGGCCTCTTTCAGCTCTGTAAGGTCCTTGAATGCCCACTTCGGGCGCGCTGCTCGAATATCCGTTTCGTGCTTTTGATAGCAAACTTCCGAGAACACGTGGAAGTGCCCCGCCCAGGCGAGAACGATACTGGATCTGTATAGCTCGCTCTCAAGGCAAGAAATCGCCTCGCTGAAGTAGTCTTGTACGTCAACGGGAGTGCCCGATAGGCTCTTGGTCAGGTCCTCAAGTAGCACGACACGAGACGCGGCACTTTCGTGCTTCGCCAATGCTCGATGCGCCGCGTGACGGGCTTTACTCGCCCGGGCAGTCCAATCTTCCAGCCCCATCGGTCATTCCTTGGGGCTTAAGAGGTGTTCACGGAGAGCCTTGAACAGCTTTTCATACACCTCTGCATTCTCGGTTTCTGGGAGGTGTAGCTGGATGTTGATTGCGATTTGCGGTGTCAGGTTGGAAACCTGCGGAATCCTCGGCAGAGTCGAAAGCTGGGCTCCGATCCCATTCCCGTTGCCGTTGCCGTTTTCTAGTACCGCTGCCGGTTGCGTGGGCTCTGGGACTTCTGGCTTTAGGTCGGCTGGCGTTTCCTGGGCCGGGGTAGAGGACACCACCAACTTGCCGTTCTCCTCTTGAAGGAGGTTCGCGGCAAGCAGAACGTCAACAACGCAACGTGCCCCAGTTTTATTGCCAGAAGTGTTCTTTTGACCAGACACATACAGAACGTGATTTGAGAAGTCCTTCTCTGTCATGCCACCCTTGATGCGGACGGTCGTGACCAGTCCCGACACCTTCTCATTGGTCTGGACCGCTTCTCTCCAGTAACCCCGAGTATCAGCTTCCTGCTTGTGGTCAAGAGCGCGTCCGAGTTTCTTGCCTAGCTCTGTGGCACTCTTTTTCATCCCACCCGTGATGAGGCCAATATCGGTCAGGAATTTGTTGTTCCGACTGATGATGGTTTTGTGAAGCCCAACGAGTTTGGCCAAATTGTCGAGGGAACTTTGATCGGGGGCGCTGCTATATCCCTTCAGAATCTTCTGGACTTCCTCGAATGAGGAGCCCGGCAAGTTGAATTCGGTAGTCATTGACGCCCCCCAACGTGAGTTTACGATCCACGCAATTTTGCATCAATATCAGTCAATCTACAAGAAGCTATTTCAGGAGGATGAGATCAACCCCTTCCCGCGCCCGGCCTCTTGCCGGAGTAGGACGCCCATCCCTCACCGGGCGCGGGAGGAGTTGAACAAGGTCATCAGCCCCGGGGCCTTCCGGCCACTTGCCACGTGAGGGACGCGGCGACGTTTGCGTGACGCTGCGACCTTCCGGCCCGGGGGCTGATTCGGTCAGTCCGGCGTCAAGCCCAAGAAGGCGACCTTCTCGGAACAAGGGGTGCAGCGGCGGTTCTGCGGTCCGGCGGACACGAAGCGAATCCCGCACATCAAGCAGGTCCTGACCGCCACGCTCCTGTTGTGCTCCCCGAAAAATTTGGCATTCTCCCCGCTACGCGGCGCGGGGAGTATCTTGGTGGGCTTGTTCTTCAAGGCGAAGCCTCACTTGTCGAGCCAGTCCCGGAAGCCGACCGCGATCAGCCCCGCAACGCCCGACAGGAAGATGCCCAGAAGCGCGAGCGTTCCCTTGCTGCGCAGCTCCTCGCCGGACCTCCGCCATTGGCGGAGGTGCTGGAAGTCCCGCTGCATTTCCAAAGGGTCTGCCGGGTCCGCTCCCATTTGGAGGAGCGTTTCCCGGACCGTCTCCGCGATCAGTTCCCGCAGTTCGTCGCGGGTCATGTCAGCGAGAGTCATGTTCATACCTCGCCGTCATCGTCGCCCGCCGCTTGGGCAATCGCTTGACCAGCAATCGCAAGCGACAGGTTGGTAATCGGGTCGGCCTTTCCGCGTACAAACTCGCGGTCAGCGGCCACGGCGGACTTGTGGGCGAGCTGGACGCCTTCGAGCTTCCCATTCAGGCGCTTCCAGACCTCGCCCACGACGCGCTCCGCGAAGGCTTGGACCGTGAAGGGGCGGCGTTCACGCGGGCGGCGGTCGATCACGGTCACGATGGCCGCGCCCAATACAAGATCGCCGGTCATGATCGCGGAGCGGGCGGCGTTTTCGAGTTCCACCGGACCCGCGCCTTCGAGTTGAAGCTGATACTGCGTGCGCTTCGGATCGCCCAGAGCGACACGGCCCAACATCGAAGCAGGCGAGGTGTAAACGGCTTGGATTGCGGCGGCTTCGTCCGCGTAGGCTTTCAAGCCCTTGAGCATCGCGGCGCGGTCGGCTTCGGAGGAGGCAATCAGTTGGCGGTGAAGGTTCGCGGCCTTGTTGGCGGCGGACTTCTTGGCGAGTGCGCGGGCGGTGGCGCGGTCCTCGCTGGAGGCGGTGCGGATCAGCTCGTCAGCTTCGCTGGAATAGCGGTCCCGGGCTTCGGCCACGGCGGCTTGCAGCTTTTCGAGCTTGCGGGTAAATGCGGTCGCGGTTTCGGTGGCGCGGTCGCTGAGATATTGCGCGCGTTCCTCATTCAGCGTCACGCCGGAGGGAACGGTGTTGAAGTCGATGGTTGCCATGTCGGGCTCCTCTGAAAAGTCATCACGACTCGGGAGGGCTCAAGACACGTCACCGGCGGGGCCACTCCCAACCTATGAGCGCCGGACGCTGAATGCCCGGCACTTTCGGGGATTCTCGTGGACGATTGGAGCGAAAGTCTACAAAAATAGTTTGTATATCAATGACTTGAGTTTACTTTTTCGGCTTCGATGGGGCGGCAAGTAATGGCCCGATCCAGCGGGCGCGACGGATCGCGGCGGCAATCCATGCGGTCATAGCGCGACGGCTGCGGCTTCCCGGATTGCGTCGGCGCGGGTGCTACCCGGACCGGCGGCGCGAGGCGTGGCGAGGACGTGCCGACCTGCGCACGGCGGAGCGTGTCCTGGGCGTTATACAGGGGCCGGTCCTCCGCGTGCGCTACGGTGGCGAGAAGTGGCAGGACGATGGCGAAGATCGCAAGGATTCGCATAGCTGTTGCTCCTCAAACGTAAATGATGCGGTTTCCGGTGTCGGGTAGTTGCGGCGGTGGACCGTCGAAGCTGCCCATGACCACAAAGCCCGAAGCGGAACCGACAAGCCCATAGCTGGTAGCGTCCAGCCAGTGGTCCACGGCTTTCGTGTCCACGTCCTCCGGGTTGCGGGGATCGCGCGGCAAGCTGGGCACGGTGCGAAGCCAGCCCAAGCAGCGGCTCGCCACGTAGAACTCCCGCGCAATCATCATCTGCTTCAACGCCTCGAAGCGCGGCACACGCGGCCCCTTGCGAGCGGGCGAGACGCGAACCCCGGCGGCGCGGAACAAGTCGCTGATGCTGTCTTCGTGACGCCCGGCGGTCTTGGCTTCGGCGGCGGCGTCGATAACGCCCCGCGCGCGGACACCGGAGCGGGCGCACATAGCATGAAGCGCGGGCGCAATCTGCGACGGCGAACGGCCTGTGCCGCGGGCGATATTGCGCGGGTCAAACTCCGCGTGTTCGTCATACACGACAACGCTGCCCTTCGGCATCACCCGATCATCCGGGAGCCGCACGTCATAGGCGAGCGTGCCCATGAGCAAGGCGACGCACGGCGCGGCGCTGCCCCAGTCGATGGCGAGCGACAACTTGGTGAACAGGTGCGGCGGGAG
The DNA here is from genome assembly GCF_005502435.1 of Methylobacillus flagellatus. Lineage (GTDB taxonomy): Bacteria > Pseudomonadota > Gammaproteobacteria > Burkholderiales > Methylophilaceae > Pseudomethylobacillus > Pseudomethylobacillus flagellatus_A. The sequence goes on along the minus strand of NZ_SCOU01000002.1, from coordinate 309,943 downwards.
GTCGTGGTGGTCGATCACCATTTCATCCGCCCGCCACGATCCGGCGAAGAAGTCCCCCGTGATCGCTGACCAGTCGCCGTGCCGGTGTGCCTTGTACAGCGCCGGGTCGGTGGTGCGCAGAACCTCGAAGTTGCGCTGGTACGCCTCCGGCAAGTGAGGGTTGGAATCGACCGTGGAAGGCGCATAGGCCCAGCTCTGCCCGGCGAACTCGAAGATGGCCCAAGGGTCGCGCGCAGTGACGTACCGCTCCGCGAGGGCGCTGTGGTTCGTCCCTCCCGGGTTGCCTGCCAAGATCATGCGCAGCGGAACGCCCGGCGCGCGCAGCGACAGGCCAAGCTGGTCGATCACTTCCAGCGGCGGGCCTTCGCCCGATTCGTCCACGACCACAAGACTGTAGGTGTGGCCTTGGACAGTATCTTGTAGGGCGCTGATGGACTCGCAATGCGTCATGAAGATTGCCGCGCCGTTCGGGAGCCGGAACACGTTGTCATTCATGTTGTAGGCGACGCCCGGCCCAAAGGCGGAGCGCAGCAAGCCCCGGAGTTCTTCGGCAAACTGGAGCAGCGACTTCAACCGGCGGCGCGTCACCAGCACGCGAGCACGCGGACCGTACTGCTGCACGTGACGCAGGATCAGGAGCATCAGGGCGAAGGACTTGCCGCCGCCGCGACCGCCACCCAAGAACAGAAACACGTCCTCCGGCACCGCCAGCACGCGGGCCTGAAACGGTGTCGGGCGGATCACGTTATCAATCTTGGACATGGATCACCCTCGCGTACTCCTCCGGCGATAGGGCCGCATTGATTTGAATGAGAACGCGGGGCGCTTCGCCGGGGCCATCCTCGCGTCCGATCTTGTAGAGCTTGTCGCCCAGCCATTCGGCGGCGCGTGTATCGCCTTCCTTCATCCGCGCGCGCATGACGGCGATGACCTCGCCCGCGCCTTCGGCCCGGCCTTCCTCCATTGCCAGCGCCAGCGGTGATAGTTCGCCCTCCGCGTCATCCTTCTTGAGCGCGTTCCATTGGGATGGAGACAGCCCAAGGGTCCGGCGGATAGCGTGCTCACGGCACCCTTCGGCGGCGAGGTCGCGCACGATGTCCAGCGAAGCGGCGGGCAGGCCGTTGGTGGCGAGGTCGCGGACAACGCCCTTGGTCAGTTGCGTGTTGCGGCTCATGCGTCCACCTCCCCGGCGGCGATGGCTTCGGCGGCTTCCAGTTCCTTCCTGATACGGGTGATGGTGGACGCCCCGGCGTGCGTGATCGTGCGGATGCGATGAGGCTTTACCCCGGCCTTGAGCAAGGCGGCGATCTTGTCCTCAAGGCTGCGGGCAATGCGCGGTGCGCCGATCCTCACGCCCTTGGCCCGGGCCTTGCGGTGGCCGCGCCGGAGGGCTTCGACACGGCAAGCTTTGTCGAAGGCGACCACGGCGGCGATAGCGTCGATCAAGGCCTGACCGGCGGGCGTCCGGGTGTCCAGTTCCATGTCGTGCGCGTACAGGCCTGCGCCTGCCACGGAGAACTCGCAGAGCAGCTTTTGAAGGTCGCCCACACTACGGGCCAGCCGGTCGAGCGAAACAGCAGCGATGCCATCCGCTGCGCCCCGGAGCGTGTCGTACATCGCGCGGTCCCGATACGGGCGCGGATCGCGGGCGGCGCGGGTGTCGATGTTCTCGTCAGCGTACTCCGCGACCACATCATGCCCAGCAGCGAGCGCCCATGCCCGGAGCGGCGCGAACTGCTCCTCAGTGGCCGGGTCAGTGTCGAGTGCCCGGCGAGCGTACAGAATGAAGCGGGCCATGATTGAATTCCTATCCAAGTTGCTGTTATCAATAGGGATTCTACCGACCGGAAGTAAAAAGATAAAGATTTTTAGGCGGGTGTATAGGCGGGTTTATGCGCTCGCCTTGCCGAAGTTCCAGCCGCTATGGGCGTCTGCGGGGAGGACTCCTCCGCCATGCTTGAGGCGGTGCGATCTTGTAGGTGAGGCGGTCGCTGGTGGCCCATGACGCCGGGCGGCGGTGCGGGGGTGAATCAGCCCAAGGGGCGGGAGCCGTTACGCGGTTACGGGTCGATACGCGGCGGGGCAGCTTCCCCGTAACCACCCCGAACCCCATACGCTTCTGGCTTTCCCGGCTTTCCGTTACGCGGTTACGGGGAAAGTAGGTAAAAGACTTCAGGAGGAGAGGAGAACCGGAACCGGCTCCCGCCCGCCCCGTGGGCGTAGGGCGTCGCGCCGTATACGCGTATAGGTCTAATAGGAATTGACGCGTATCGCGTAACTGGAGCACAAAAAACACAGTCGGAAGTCCACCCGTTGATGGATTTCCGACCGTTACGGGGAACCCGCCCATTTTCGCGTAACTCTGGCACCTCGCCCATCAGAAGGGGGCGAGGCCCGCCGGGTTTCCGTCCCCGGCCCAGACGTAGATGCGGCACAGTTCCCCGTCGATCCGCACGGGGCCTTCTGGTTTCCACTTCAGCGCCGTCATCGCCTCCTTCACCTTCCGGGGTACTCCGCCGTTGCGGTCCTTCTGCGGGATGCCCAGCCGGTTGTAGACCGCTTCCGTTTTGACGATCCATTGGCCCTTCCATTGCTGGATTTCGTCGCGCAGGCCTTCGAGGCACTCCATGTAGCCTTCATCGACCACGCGGCGTTGCGCTTGCGCCTGCTTCGCGCCGGTTGCGGCTTCCCCTTCGAGGGTCAGCGCGTAGTCGCCGGAGCGGTAGCGGGCCAGCGCCTCCGCGATGAGCTGGTCACGCGCGGCGCGCAGGCCTTCGAGGTCCACACGGGACACGGCGACCGGCCAGAAGCGGCGGTTCTCGGTCGGGTCTTGTAGGAAGCGCTCCTCATTGGTGGTTCCTGCCAAGACAAAGCGCCGGGGGACCGTGACGGGGCTGCGCGCGTAGGCTGGGCGTCCGGTGTCGGCCTGCCGGGCAATGGTCGCCTTGAGGGCTGAAACGTCCTTCTTGCTCATGCCGTCCAGCTCCGCGCATTCGAGAATCCACACGCCGGAGGACACCTCCAAGACTTCGCGGGCGTCCCGCGCCCCAAGGAAGGCGGCATCAGAAAAGAACTCATCACCCGCGAGGATGCGCAGCGCGGTCGATTTCCCCACGCCTTGGCCGCCCATCAGCACCAGCATGTAATCGAACTTCACCCCCGGATCGAAGGCGCGAGCGATTGCCGCGGTCAGCCACACGGCCCCGGCGGTGCGCGTGTATGGGCTATCCTCCGCCCCGCAGAAGTCGATCAGCCAGGAATCAAGGCGCGGCCTCCCATCCCATGCCGGGAGGGCGTGGAGGTGGTCGATCAGTGAGTCAAAGCGGTTTTCCGTGCACAGCGACAGCACCGCCTTGTTCGTGTTCATGTCGCCCGGATCGAAGCCGAAGCGGCGGATGATCTCGTCACGCAAGATGCGCTCCGCGTGGTCGGAGAACTCCCCGGCGAACTCCTGCAACTCATGGGAGCCCACGAGGTGGCGGGCGCGGAACTTGTCATAGCGGCATTCCACGCCCATCAGTAGCAGCGCCGTCCGGGCGTTCCAGTAGCTGGCCAGCGGTTGGCCGTCCTTGTTCACGCGGTCCCAAGTCGGGAGCTGCGCGGCTTCAGCCACCTTCGCGCGGGCCTTCTGTATCTGGTCCGCGGCGTAGGCCCGCCAGCGGGGTTTCTCCCGCACGCTCTCGGCAATCTTGTTGTTCGGGTCCGTGATCGCGGCGAAGATCACCGCATCGTCAGCCCCGGCGCGGACAAGGTCGCAGCACACAGCAAACAACGCTTCGGAGCGGGAGGGGTACTTGGCCGGGTCCAGCGGGTCCTCGCCGGTGGCGATCCGGGCAAGGGTCGATTCCTTGAGCGTTTTGCCATTGGCCTTCGCCCACGCTAGCAGCTCCTCCGTGCCCATCCCCATACCTTCGCCCAAGGGCACGGGCGCGGATGCCTTCCCGGTGGCAGGACGTGCGCCGGAGGTGATTGCTTCGGCCTTCGGAGGCGCGGCCTTGAACGCGGTCAGCGGATAGGTGGCATCCGTGCGGCTGTATACCTCCGCTTCGCGCGGCTCCCGGCCCTTGTCGCGCTTCTTCTTGTTCGGCCAGTTCATCGTACCGGGCAGGCGCATGATGCGCGAAACGTCGTGGCACGAGTCCGCACCGAAGGCGAGTTCAAGCGCCCGGTTGTAGCGTTCGGCTTCGTGGGCCTTGCCGGTGTCGCCGTCGATGTTCAGCGGTTCCGTCAGACGCCAGAAGGCCTGAAAGCCTCCGCCGGAGTCGATCACCAGCGAGGGAGCCGGGACGCCCTTGGGCAGTTCGGCAGTCAACAAGCGAAGGATGCGGGCACGCTCCTGCTCGAAGTCCTCCCCGGTGCGCGGGTCGATATCAACGTGCAGGTATTCAACGGCGGCAATATCCTCCTTCTTCGCCTTCGCCGTCAGTGGCCCGCGCGTCCTGTTGACGTGGAAGTAGACATTCTTGTTGTCGTTCTGGCGAGTGGCCCACGCCTCCGCCTCCTTCGAGTCGGTGAAGGTGCGCGTCTCGGTTTTCCCGTCCGGGACGATGGACGTGAGAACGAACGGCCCGCCGGAGCGGTAGTTGTCGAGGAAGTCAGCAATCATTCTGCGACCTCCTGAAACACGTAGATGCCCCGGCGGTATCCGGCCTTGTTGTTGAACCAGCCGTTGTCGGTGGGATCGGCCTTGCCGCTCATGACCTCGTTGCAGTGGTCGAGCATGTGGCGGAACCAGATCGCACGCGGCGAGGTATCGCGGGAGCGGGCGGCTTGCTTGGTCAGTTGGTCGAGTTCAACAAGAACGGAATCAACAAGGTGTTGATCGGCGTCCGCGTTGCACTCGGGTCCGGCGGGAAATATGCGGTGCGGGTTAATGCGCAGCAACCACGCGACATACGCGGCGCGGCGGGCTTCGGTGGGCGCAGCTATTTGCGCTGTGAGGCTCGGTTTCATAGGTCCGTCTCCTCACTGATGCGCTTGCGCATCACGCCACTGCTCCAGCTCCGCCACAATCCAGATGGTTGTGCGCGCGCCGATCTTGCGTGGGCGTGGGAAGTCGGGGCGTTCCTTGAGCCAGCGCCAGAGCGTGGCATGGCTGATGCCCAAGAACTCAGCCGCTTGGGCTGGACGGAGTGATTTTGTTGATTGTGTCTGCATGGCAGCGGCTCCAATACGTCCGCGCTGCCGCCTGCCGAAAAACAAGAAGAGGAAGCGCGGAGCCGATAACAAACAGCTCGAACGCTTCCCCTTGGATGACTCGCACCAGAAACGGGTGAAGGTCGAGCCACCAGTGGCTCAACTCGTTCTCCATTTCTGTACGTCCGCGCCGGGGAACCGGCGGGATATGCGAAAGACTATAAGACTTTCAGGGCGTCTCGTCTAGCCTCGAAGTCGAAAATCTTTTTGTAGATCAACGGCTTACTTTACTTTTTCGGGTGGAGGTACGCGGCCCAATCGGCCATAAGTGCCTGACGTTTCTGGAAAAGACTGCCGCGCGCATAGGCGGCTTCGGCCTTATCCTTGAGTTGGTGGGCAAGGGCATGTTCGATCACTTCCCGGGGGTGGTGCGTTGTCTCGCCTGCCCAGTCGCGGAAGGTCGAGCGGAACCCGTGCGGGGTGGCAACCTTCGGGTTGCCGTTCTTGTCGGTCTGCTTCGGGTCAATGTAGCCCTTGCGCCCGGCTTTCGTCTCGCTTTCGTGCATACGCTTGATGACTGCGGCCAACGTCATATCCGACAACTCGCCGCCACGGGACGCGGGGAATACAAGATTATTGCCCTCAAACACCGGCAGGGCCTTCAACAGGGCCACCGCGTCCGCTGTCAGCGGCACGGCGTGTTCCTTACCCATCTTCATGCGGCCCGCCGGGATCGTCCAGACACCGGCCTCCAAGTCGATTTCATCCCACGTCGCCCCGCGCACCTCGCCGGAACGGGCGGCGGTCAGGATCGTGAGTTCCAGCGCCCGCGCGCCGGTCCCTTCCATCTTGCGCAGGTGGTTCATGAACGCGGGAGCCTCCGCGAAAGGCAGCGCGGCATGGTTGCCGTTCTTCGCCACCTTCGACGGCTTGGGCAGCATCGCTTCAAGGTTCCCCCTCCAGCGTGCCGGGTTCGAGCCGTCGCGGTACTTGCGAGCCGTCGCCCAATCCAGAACGGACTCGATGCGCCCGCGGAGCCGTTCGGCAGTCTCGGTTTTCACCTTCCAGATCGGTTCGAGCACTTCCAAGACGTGCGGCGTGTCGATGTCGCGCACCTGTAGCTTGGCGAGGGTCGGGAAAGCGTAGGTGGTCAGCGTGTTGGTCCACTGCTGGGCGTGCTTTGCGTTCTTCCACTCGGGAGACTTCGCCTCAATGCACTGCCGCGCGGCTTCCTCGAAGGTGATTTCAGTCGCCCGGCTCGCCAGTAAAGCCGACCGCGCGGCCTTGCGCTCCGCTATCGGGTCGATGCCTTGGGCGATCTTCTCCCGGACCTCGCGCGCCTTGTCCCGGGCCTGTTGTAGTGTCACCGCCGGATACCCGCCCAAGCCGACCTCGCTGCGGCGCTGCTTGCCGCTCGCGGTCGCCCCGATAGTGACCCGCAGCAGCCAGGTCTTTCCTCCGCCTGGGAGGACCTGAAGATGAAGCCCGGGGACGCCGCCCACGGCGTGCATTCCAGGCTGTGAGAGGCGTTTCACCTCCAACGCTGATAGTTCTTTCGCTACTCTTGGCATAATCGCACCCGCCTATAAACCCGCCTAAGATTATACGATCTTACGCGATAAGTCGAGACCATCCGAGACGATCAGCGCGGAAAAAATCTTGTATTTACGCGGGCTTGCTGGCACTATGGCGACGTTACGCGATGACGCGAGACACTAAGGTGGGGGACTCGCTCTCCGCCAAATAAAAAACGCCGCATTGCGGCGTTTTTCACGTCTCTATCTTTCTCTCTATCTTTCTGCGCTCTAATTCTTGACCCACTAATCTGGCACTTTGCTTACCCAACTGTAGCTGGGCTTGGCGTTTCCGTCTTCAAGCAGGCTGACGCGTATCTTTCTGTTGGCCCAATACTCTGGCATCTGAAACTCGCCGTTTATCCTCTGTGATTTCTTGAAGTCCACGACGAACGGCCTGGGCTCATCAAACGGCACCGTCACCACTTTATCCACCTCGACCCCCACCAGCGTCACCTTCAGCACCCCCTTGATGGCTTTGTCCTGATTGGAGTCCTTGGCGAGCAGGATAGAGAACGCATATTCACCAGACTCAGCCGCCCGGTTCACCGCAAAGCTTTTCAAAACAACCAGATTGGCATCCTGCGCAGCGGCTTCAGGCTTGGCTGCCGAGCTTGCGATAGTGCTGACAACAGGGCTGGTCGGGCTTGCAGCCAGCGCCGCCTCCTTGGCATCCGCCTTGTTTCTTGCCAGTTCCGTTTTCTTGCCAGCCAGGTTCTTATAGAACACCAGATCATTGTGCAGACTGATGCGGTCCGCTTGCAGTTTATCCAGCTGACTGTGCAGCTGGGAGAGCTCCACCTGCTGCACGTCCAGCTTCTTTTGCAGCTTGATCGCGTCAGACAAATATTGATCTGCGTGATCTCTGGATTGATCCACCCTCAGCTCCATGGCCGCGATCGAAACGCTGCGGTATTGCATTGCGGCGATAAAGTAGCCGCCGATAAAGAATACCGCCAATGCCGCTGCACGCCATACCAGCATATTTCTGCTGTAGGTATTCACTACCACATGCGGAAAGCTCATCCTGAGCAGTGCCCTGCGCGTCAGCCTGGCACCGCCCATGCGGCGATGCGACCAGCGCGATGTTGCGAAGAGAGTGCGGTCTATGCCTGATTTTATTCCACGACCCGAAGTGAATCTTTCAACCAACCCGGACAATCCATATCGCTTCAACAACACAGCTGGATTGGGTTTGCCCCATCCAGTTAATTTTTTCACCAACAACATAAACCCAATATTTATTTACTAAAAAATCATTACACACAAATCCAGTGCCGATTGCTTACAAAAACCTACAAATCCATGTATTTTCTGATTAAAAGTGCACGATATCGGAAGGAAGTATTGGAAGCACAGTAGCGATCAATCTCCTGTAAACACTTGAATAGATAAAGCTCGCTATTAAAAATAGGATGCTGCCGTTCCATAGAAGTTGTACAGATGCGAACATCTGTATAAGTCTCGCCCTGCAATTTAGCTGGCAATCCTAATTCATCACTTCTACAATCGATTATGCAGTCTAGGGAGAAATTTTTTCCATCACCTATCTCACCTGAAAATTAGCCCATGAATAAAACGCACAAGCTACTCGGCGCAGTGTCACTTTCCAGGCTTGCACTGTGGTGTTTGCTTGCTCCGATCACAATGCAGGCATTGGCCGACAATGAGCAAATGAACGCTGATATGGCCAGCCAGCCAGCAGTATACGTAGTCGCAGCAGACCAAGAGACTAGCTCGACAGCTGTCGATGCAGGTCAGGTTGACACCTTGGATGAGTCTGCGCAGACACCTGCTCAGACAGCCGCCGTCAGCGAAGAGCTCCTGCCACACGACACCGTGGCTTCCGACACTTTACCTTCCGAGGCCGACAACGATCATGACGCTAGCGCTGAGATCGTCGCATTGATCGATAGCACAGAACTCCCCGTCATCAGCTTCATGCAGGATGATGCGCCAGTGCTGGCAGGCCCACTGACCGGGCCGAATGGATTGCTGGGCTTGGGCTCTGTGTACGGGGCCAACATTCAGGAGATCATGGGCATCGACGGCGCTCGCAACAGCCTGATCCCGGACGCCATGCTGATAGACCTGCTGACCAGCGGCATGCCGCCCACCATGCCGTTCACGACCAGCCGCGCCGATAGCATCACTTCCGTACTGCAGCCTGTGCAAAACCCTGCCGCCGGTCAGGCTGGCATGGTTGCCCTGACGACAGCACCCGTGCCGGTCAGCACACTACCTGCGCCCATGCCCACCCCGGACACCACGGTGCCGGTCGCGCCTGCGGCTCCCGCAGCAGCCCCTGTCGACGCACCCCTTGAGACTATGGTCAGTCCTTGAAATCTTGAATCCGCAGCATCGATCCGACACAGGGCGCGCAGTCGCACGATGTCTTGGTGGCCTTGCTGAAGGCCTCCTGCAGAGCTGATTGCAAGCGCAATGCACTGGGCTGAACTGCATGCTGGCGCTTATCACCTCGATTTGTCACCCCAGTCTGCGCCTCTTTCTGACGGGAGCGTAGCGAGCCACACAGATCACATCCCGGTTTGGTTTGGTTGCCTGGATTCCGGCCTGCGCCGGAATGACGGTTCGGGGGTATCCCGCTTGCTAGAACCATGAACTGCCAGTGTAGGGCAGACTCGCCTTAGGCAGTCCGCCGAATCAAGCCGCTGTCGAATCAGTGGATAAGGTGCGGCGTACCGCAAGCGGGTACGCCCTACGCCTACTTTTCACCTTTCACCTTTCACCTTTCACCTTTCACCTTTCACCTTTCACCACTAACCACCGCCAGCCGCTGCGAAGGTAGGCAGCAGCACTTTGTAGATCTGGATGAAGGCCGGCCCCAGGATCACCAGCAGCAAGGTGGGGAAGATGAAGAAGATCAGCGGGAACAGCAGCTTGAGTGCGATCTTGGCGGCGGCTTCCTCGGCGCGGAAACGCCGCTTGGCACGCAGGCTTTCGGAGTGCACGCGCAGCGACTCCCCCATGCTGGTACCGAAGCGTTCGGACTGGATCAGCATGGCCACCAGCGTGTCCACATCCTCCACACCGGTACGCTGAGCCAGGTTACGCAAGGCGGTTTCCTTGGGGAAACCGGCACGCATCTCGATCAGTACCATCTGCAGTTCCTGACTCAGGATCACGCTCTTGATCTGGATCTCCCCCGCCACCTTGGTCAGCGCATTGTCCAGACTCAAGCCCGCCTCCACACACACGGTGAGCAGGTCCAGCGCATCCGGGAAGTTCTCGAAGATCTCCAGTTTGCGGGCTTCCACACTGCGGCTCAGGACGATGTTGGGGATGTAGTAGCCCACCGCCGCCAATACCAGCAGCACGCTGAGCATATCGTCACGTGACATGTCTTCCACATGGCCCGCCACCAGCAGGAACAGCAAGGGCAGGCCCAGCGCCAGCGCGGTCTTGACGCCGAAATACACGCGCGGTGCGGACGGGCTGCGCCAGCCGGCATGGATGAAACTGCGCCGCAGCACAGACTTCTCCCAGTCCTGCTCGGGCAGCGACAGTTTGGCGAACGGTTCGGCCACGCGTGCCACACGCTCCACCCATTGCGCCGAGCTGCTGGCTTCCACGGCTTGCTGCGGCTGACTGATGCTGGCCACCCGCTGGGTGACACGGTTGGGGTTAAGCAACCTGAACACCAGCAGCGCCAGGCCGGTGACCACGATGAATACCACGCCCAGAAAAAGTAGCTGTTGTGTCGTCATGGCAGCCTTGTCATGGTTGAATTCTCACGCGTATGGGTTCCAGCTCACACACGGATGCGGATGATCTTGCGCATCCACACCGCGCCCAGCAACATCAGGCCGATGGCGCCGCTCAGCAGCATGCGGCCGGTGGAGTCGGTGATCAATGCAGAGATGTATTTGGGATTGATGATGCTGATCATGGTGCCTACGCCTATGGGCAACAGCCCCAGCACCCAGGCCGACAACTTGCCTTCGGCCGACAGCACGCGCACCTGCGACAGCAGCTTGAGCCGGTCGCGGATGATCTTGCTGATGCTGGCCAGGATCTCGGCCAGATTGCCTCCGGATTCACGCTGGATCAGCACCGCGATCACAAAGAAGCGCAAGTCGGTGACCGGCACCCGCTCGGCCAGATGCTGCAAAGCGTCGTTCATGGAGATGCCGTAATTGATCTCGTCGAAGGTCATGCGGAACTCCCCGGCGATGGGCTCCGACATCTCGGCACCCACCATGCTGAGCGCACTGGGGAACGCATGTCCGGCACGCAAAGAGCGCCCGATCAGGTCGGCTGCTTCCGGCAATTGCGCTTCGAACTTGACCAGCCGCTTCTCACGCGCTTTGGCCACGTACATCAAGGGCAAACAGGCGGTGAGCAGGCCGCACAGCAAACAGAGCAGCAAAGGCAGGCCCATCAGCCAGCTCAGCGCCATGAAGAACAGCGCCACGCCGGCACTGGTGCCGAGCAGGCGTGTGAAACTCCAGCCCAGCCCGGATTGCGCCAGCACCTGTTCCAGCTTTTGTGCACTGGGGATCAAGGCCAGCACACGCGCACTGAAGCCAGTCTCCTGCTCGAAGCGCCGTTTGAGGATGGACACCGCCGCGTCCAGGGTCTGGTCTTCCCCTGAAAGCAAACGCAGCCGCTGCTGCATGCGTTTGGCCTCGCTGCTGTGATTGGAACGCCACCAGATATAGGCGGCTTCCACCAGCAATACAAAGGTGGCGAACACCAGGATGACGGCGGCGTAGAACAAGGTATCCATGCCTTAAACTCCTTGCCGCTTGTGTACGGTCAACATGCAAGCTCCCTCACTCATAGATGCGGGTCGGGTCGAACAAGGCGTCGGGCACGGCCGCGCCATAGATGCGCAGCCGTTCGGCAAACTGGGGACGGATCCCGCTGGCGCCGAAGTGGCCGATCACCTTGCCATCCGGGCCCACGCCCTTTTGCTTGTAGCCGAAGATCTCCTGCATGGTGATCATGTCCCCTTCCATGCCGGTCACTTCCGAGATGCTCATGATCTTGCGGCTGCCGTCCAAGAGCCGCGAGGCCTGGATGATGACGGTGACGGCAGAGGCGATCTGCTGGCGTGTGGCCTTGGGGGTCAGGTTGGCATCCGACATGCCCACCATGTTCTCCAGCCTGGCCAGCGCGTCGCGCGGGGTGTTGGCGTGTATGGTGGCGAACGAGCCTTCATGGCCGGTGTTCATGGCCTGCAGCATGTCCAGCGCTTCCGGGCCGCGCACTTCGCCCAGGATGATGCGGTCCGGCCGCATGCGCAGCGCATTGCGCACCAGTGCGCGCTGCGTCACCTCGCCCTTGCCTTCGATATTGGAAGGCCGCGTCTCCAGTCGCCCGATATGCGGCTGACGCAGTTGCAGTTCGGCCGCATCCTCGATGGTGACGATGCGCTCTTCCTCGGGGATATAGGCGGACAACACGTTGAGCAAGGTGGTCTTGCCGCTGCCGGTACCACCGGAGATGATGGCGTTGATCTTGGCTTTGGAGATGGATTGCACCAGCTGCGCCATCGGTGGCGACAGGGTCTTCTTGTCCAGCAGGTCGTTGATGGTCAACGGCACCACTGCAAAACGGCGGATAGACAACAGCGGGCCATCCACAGCCAGTGGCGGTATGATGGCATTCACGCGCGAGCCGTCCGGCAGACGCGCATCCACCATGGGGCTGGATTCGTCCACACGCCGCCCCACGCGTGACACCATCTTCTCGATGATCTTGAGCAGGTGGGCGTCGTCGTGGAACATCACATCGGTCATCTCCAGCCGGCCACGCCGTTCCACATACACCTGCTTGTAGGTGTTGACCAGGATATCCGACACGGTAGGGTCGTTGAGCAGCGGCTCCAGCGGGCCATAGCCCAGCATCTCGTACTGGATATCCTGCACCAGCTTGCGCCGCTCGGTCTGGTTGATGAGCATGTTTTGCTCGTCGATCAGGCGCTCCACCAGGCCGCTCAGCTCGGTCTTGAACTGCGCCTCGGACAGCTTCTGCATGCGTTCCAGATCGATGCGGTCCAGCACATCCTGATGGATGTCCTTTTTGAGTTGCTGGTAATGGCTGCCACTCAATGCCGGATCGGCACGTAGCACTTGCGGCTCACTGCCATTCAAACGCTCTCTTAACTGCATGCGGGGCTCCTCACTTGCTGTCCTGCTTGTTACGCGATCCGGTTCTGGCCAGCATGCGCGCCAGCAAGCCGGTCTTTTCGGGCACGGCGCTGCCGCTGATGTCCAGCGCCAGCTGGCGCAAGGCCTTGGCGATGGTGCTCTGCGGCGCACTCTTCTCTATCGGCAAACCTTGATCGATGGCGTCGCTGACCACCGCCGCGCCGTCTGGCAGTATCTGCACCGCACGGGCGCCCAGCGTCTGTTCGGCCAGTTCCAGTCCGAGCTTGCCACCCTTGTTGTAACGGTTGATCAGCAACTGCACTTTTTTGGGGGTGTAATCCAGCGAGCGGAACAGGGCCAGCAAACGCTGACCGTCATGCAGCGCAGGCAGACTGAGCTGCAGCACCGGGAACACCTGATCGGCCATGTCTAGCGCGCGCAGGCTGACGGCATCGATATCGCGGCCAGTATCCAGCAGCACATAGTCATAATGCTGGCAGGCCAGTTGCAATATCCTGCCCACCTGATCCGGGGTGATATCGGCCGCCGCGCTCACGTCATGGCAAGCGGCAAGGATGCCCAGATTGGGCGCCACGTCCACCAGGCTAGATTGCAGGAAACCGGCATCCATGCGCTCGATCTGGGCACACACATCGGCCAGCGTCACCGTGGGCTGGCGGTCCGATACATACAGCACCGCATCACCGAACGGGCGGTTGAGGTCGATCAGCAACACCTTATGGCCGCTGGCCGCCAGCAGCCAGGCCAGGTTGGTGGTGATAAAGGTGGTGCCGCTGCCGCCTTTGGCGGCGATGAAAGACAACACCTTGCCATGATGGCTGACCTTGACGCCGTATTTGGTGGCGCTGCGATCCAGCGCTGCCGTGAATGCTGCCGTATCCAGCGGGAACGACAGGATCTCGCGCACCCCGGCACGCATCGCCTGCAGCAGAAAGCCAGGCGATTCATCCATGGCCAGCAGCATCAGGTCGGCACGCGGGAATTGCAGGCCCAGGGCCTGCAAGGCCTGCATCTCGGCCTGCGACACGGCACCGGCGAAATCCACGATGAGGATATCGGCCGGATCGCGCTCCATGATGGGGATGGCTTCCGCCATCCCGCCCTGCACACGCGTGACCTGCACGGGTGGGCTGCGCAGCGCACATTGAGCAGCAAGCGCATCCAGCACCATGGTAGAGGTGGAAACGATGAGGGCTTTCATGCTGCTGGCCCCTTAAGCCCGTGTAGTGCAGTCGACTTCATTAAAAACCGCTTCATGTTCATCAGCTCGGCACGAAACCCAGGCTTTCCACCGGCAGGCGGAAGCTGGATAACGGCACGTCGATATTCATCACGCTGAACAATCCCAGCATGGGTTGATATTGCAAAGGCGTGCAAGCCAGGCCCTCGCACAGGCTGGCCTCCACGAAGACGATACATTCACTGACGCGTAGTGCGTCCTGGCAAGCAGACACGTTATCGGTGGGGCTGAGCGGCATGGGGCTGGCCAGGTCACCAGCCGCATTGAGGTAACGCAGCTGCAAGTTTTCGCTATTGATCACCACCGCTCCCGGCAGGCTGTCGCTGCCGAACAGGGCCTGCTGCTTCACAGCCAGCAAGGCCGCACCATCACTGAAATCGGTCACCGCAGCCAGACGTGCCGCATGCCGCGTAATCTCCTGTGCGCTGTTCCATACATACATCACGCGGCCGAACTCCATCCCGCCGAACAGCAGCACAAAGAACAGCACGGCGACGATGGCGAACTCCACGGCGGTGGCGCCTTGCTGCAGGCAGTGATGTGGATAGCATGGGGAAAAGAGGCGCATCATCAGCTCGGCATATAACGCATGGTGGTGGAAGGAGAGAGTTGGATGACGCCCATGCGGGCGGCCGTCTCGCCCATGAACGGCATCAAGCCACCGATCTCGATGCTGTAGCCATTGATCTGCACGCGGACATTCTCGGGCCGGATACCATCCGCACAGCCCACGCTGCTGAAACTGCTGTTCAGGCAACTGACCTCCACATCCTCACTGCTCAGACTACCGCTGACATTGGCCGCCAGCGCGATATCCACGGCCAGCTGCCTGGCCTCGGCCACCGACACGCTGTAAAGCGTGGCCCTGGGTGCCAGCGACATGTGCCGCGCTGCCGCGCGAGTGGCTTTGCTCAAGGCATCGGCATACCAGAACACGCGTCCGAATTCGATCATGCCGGTCACCATCAGCATCATGACCATGCTGACGATCGCCAGCTCGATCACTGCAGCACCGCCCTGCCTTGATTGGCTGGGAAGTCTGGCACGGCGGGTGCTGGTTCTAGTCGCTGATCGCGTCATCGTCATCGATTCATCTGTACAGCTTGATCTGGTCCAGCGGGACCGGTTCGATCAGGCCGGCGAACTCGACATGCAGCTGCTTGGGGTTGCCAGACAAGTTCGCCGGTGTCTGCATGAAGAAACGGCCTATGCCCAGCACCGGCAATTCGCGACAGGATCCGCTGCCCGCTGCCGCCACATGGCAATTGACGATCACCAGGTTGAGCACGCGGCGATTGGCCAGACCTGGCCCATTAGTCGGGGGTGACTGGAAATTGTTGCCGCTGGTCTCGGCATAAGGTGAACCTTGCGTGCCCAGCGAACCACCAGGGTAGCCAAGCTCTGGCAAGGCTCCCAGCGGGTACAAGGTGGCCCATTCCAGTGGCGTGAAATTACTGCCGGCCGTGGCGTTGGGCGTGCTGCCCACCGCCCGCACCGCGCGGCTGTACGACCACAGCGCGCCATAATGATGCTTGCTGCTGATGCTGACACTGCCATCGACGATGTTGACCGATTGTTGATTGGGGGTGGTCGGGTCTAGTGGGTCCATCCAGAACGGCGGACGGCTCACGCCCAAGCCCAGCCCTACGCTGTAATCGCGGATATTGCTGTCCGGCGGGGCTTGAGAGGGTATACACACCGCATTATTGCCACTGCCATAGATATTGAAACGGGAATTCAGCGCGCGCTCGATCGGACCTGCGGAATAGCCGGTATTGCCGTACACCTTGGTGACGTTGGGCACGATCTCGGTCACCACCGCAGACGAGCCCGTGCAGACGAAAGGCGCGGTGTTGCTGGCGCTGGAGTTGCTGGAATTGCAGGCTGCAGGCGGCGCATCCACCGGGTTGATCAGGTAGGGGTCGGAAGGCAAGCCCGCCAGATTACCCAGCGTGAAGATGTTATATGACATGCCACGACGGTAGCCGTATTGCTCCAGTTCACCACTGGGCAGCACCTTGCCCTTGTTGAGCTGATCCAGCGCACACACCCCGATGGGGGTCACGTCGTTAACGAAGCGCCCCGCCACTGCCAGGCCATAAGTTTGCAGTGCACTGGTGCCCGGCAAGCCGGCTGCCGCTGGCAGGCGCGCAAAGAAGGTATTGATGTCACCGGAGGGAATGCTCACGCGCATAAAGGTCTTGCCACGTGCCAGCGCATTGCTGGTGACGGCGCTGATAGGCACCATGCAGCTGTCGGACGGGCAGTTACCCACGCGGATATCGCTGCTGCTCAGGCTGACCGGCTCGGAGAAGAACACCTCATTCTGCGCGGCGATGGCGATCGCTGTGCTGACCGCACTGCTCACGCCAGCCAATGTCTGGTTCAGCTCGCGTGCGCCCGCCAGGGCGGCCGCATCAGCGGCATTCTGCAACTCGCTGCGCACCACATAAGCCCGCCCCAAGTCGATGGCCAGCGCCATGAAGCCGAACAGCAGGAACACGGTCAGCCCGAACATGATGGCGACCGCACCGGCCTGCCGCGGCTGGCGGCCAGCATGGCTGCATCTGGGAATGTTAACGCTGTGCATCCTGGATACCATCCATGCCTCTAATTACCGGTACGGCCCGCATCACCCGTGTCACGGCCTGCGCTGCTGGATGGTTGCGCAAAGGATTTCTGATATTGCTCGATGGCGGTATTGGCGGCTTTACCGTCCAGACCCTGCTGAGGATAGGCGGGCTGATAACCAGCCGGATACAGCACCTGCCGCTGTTTGGCGGCCTGCACACTGTCACCGAACTGCGCATCGAAATGTGGGGTGGCCGTGGCGGCACAGCCGCTCACGATGATGCTGACCAACACGATACCGACCTGCTTCATGATGCTTCTCCTGTGCTGCCGGGCGGATTAACGCGCGGATTAGCGGGCGCGCTGGTACTGTCGCCCGCACTGCCCGGTTCAACGATGTGGGAAGGCAGCGGGCTGCCAGGCGGCGCAGCCGCGGGGGATGCAGGTGCAGCGGTGGGCGATGCAGGCGCTTCCTCCACAGGCTGCGCTTCCGCAGGGACGACCGTCGACGTTTGGCCTGGTACTGGCTGGCGAGGCACTGGCTGGCTGCTGCTCAAAGGCGAGCGCGCGCCCTCGATCTTGCCGTTCAGGAACAGCTCGGCCCGGCCCGGGGCATTGACGCCTTCGGTAGGCAGGGCGATCTCTTCACGCGTGGCTTCCACCAGACGCGGGGTGATCACGAACAGCAACTCCGTCTTGTCTTCCTGGAAACTGGTGCTGCGGAACAGCGCCCCCAGGATAGGGATCTCGCCCAGAATGGGCAGCGCGCGGATGTTGGTGGTGGTGTTATTGCGGATCAGGCCGCCGATGGCGAAGCTCTGTCCGTCATATAACTGCACGGTGGTAGAGGCGCGCCGCGTGGTGATCAGAGGCAGGATGGAGGTGGCGTTGAGGCCGGCCGCCGTGATGCCGATGCCTTCACGCGACAATTCGGAGACTTCCGGTGACACCTTGATGTTGATGCGGCCGTCCGACAGCACGGTGGGAATGAATTTGAGCCCGACACCGAACTCCTTCTCTTCCAGCGTGATGGTCGTGGTGCCGTTGTTGTTGTTCTGACCCACCGGGATAAAAAAGCGCCCGCCCGCCAGAAAACTGCCCTCCTGCCCGCTGATGGCCAGCAGGTTGGGCTCGGCCAGCACCTTCACCAGGCCATCGCGTTTCTCTGCTTCGATGATGACGCGCCTGTCCGGGCCACGACTGGCCCCGATCGCGCCGCCCAGCAAGCCGGAAGTGAACTTGGACAGCAAGGCATAGGCCACTGCGCCACTGTTATTGGAAATGGCCAGGTCCACGCCCAGCCGGTCCAGCAGGCTCTTGGAGACCTCGGCGATCTTCACTTCCAGCATCACCTGCTGCGGCGCCGCCACATTGAGCAGATTGATGACACGCGTGCCTCGCACGATGGGCTGACGCTGGTTGAGCATGGGGTTGTTCTTGTCGCCGCTGGCCGGGTCTGCCACATTGGGGTCGCGCGACTCGTCATAGCCACTGCTCACGGCGCGCACCTGACGGCGCACAAACGCTTCGGCCAGATCAACGATGCGGCTGGCGGTGATGGAATCCTGCACGGTACCGCTCAGCACCAGCGTGTCGGCGGCGGCGCTGACCTGCACGCCCGTCTCATTGGGGAAGATGCTGGCCAGCGACTGCTGCAAGCCTTTGGCATCCATGCCGACCGCCACTTCGACGTTCAGGCATTGCTGGTTGGCCAGCTGCAGCAGCATATTGGTGCTGCCCACATCGGTGGCCAGCAGATAGACGGTATCCGGTGCCAGCAGTCGCGCTTCAAGCACCTGCGGATTGCCCAGCGTGCGTCCGACGATGGCATGACCGCCCGGCACCTGATACACATGCGAATTGCCATGCGCCAGCGCCAGCTTTTCGGTAGGCCGCATCTGCCCGGCGCAGCTTTGCCAGTCATCCGCACCTGCCCAGGCAGGCATGGCCAGCGCCATGCATATCAGTGCGCATGCGCTCAGCAGGCATGTGTTCAGTAGACTTGCATTCAATAGTCTTGCATTCAATAGACAAGCACGCTGAAGCGTGTGGCGACGACCGCCGTTCAGGGTGATAGCCGTCATTTAGAAGCACTCCCGCGAGCTGCGCATGCCGGTCACCACGGTGACACAGCGGGGCAATGGAGGCGGCTCGACCACGGCTGGCGTGACCGGTTTAGGTTTCGCTGCGCGCACAGCCGGTTTGCTGATGACCACGGCGGGGGCTGCAGCGACAGGCTCTGGGTGCTTGTCCTGCAGCAGGCTGAGTTTGGTGATGCCGCCGGTGTCTGCCTGATCCGGGTCGACCTGATTACGCAGCACCAGCGACAAGGTGCCCACGCTGCGCGCCAGATCCAGCCGTTCGGCTTGTTGCGGGGTGACTTCCAGGGTGACCGCGTTCACCACGCGGGGCTTGGTCTCGTCACGGCCGACCTCCTGGGCGATGGCCAGCACCAGGATACGTTCCAGCACGATCTTGGAGATGTCCTTGCCCGGGTTGCCGTTCTCGTCGGTCTGGGTATTGACGATGATATCGACAAAATTGCCGGGCAGCGCGAACCCGGCCACGCCGATCACATCGTTGACGCGCACGGTGATGGCACGTTTGCCTTCGGCGATCACGGCGGACAGGCCGCCCTGGGTGCCCTGCGGTGCCAGCTTGGCCTCAAGCACCGGCTCGCCACGCAGCAGGCTGGTCTTAAGCACGCGCCCTTCCAGCGTCTTGATATCGGTCACCGCCCCATCGGGACGGCTGCTGATCGGCCACTCCACCATGCGCACCATCTCAACCGTCACGCGCTGTCCAAGATTGATATCCTGAGCCGCAACGGCGATCTGGTTGACATCACTGGCGCGCTCGGTCAGCCAGCGCGAAGCCAGGTAAACGGCGGCCAGGCCGGCCACGATAGCAAACAACAAGAATAATAATGCGCGTGTATCTTTCATCGCTCCCCCCATCCCGGCATGCGTCCCGACACACTCTCGGACTGGTCATGCTTTATCGGCAATTGGATAGGATGCTAAAGGATGCGCACGCACAATGAAGCGTGGAACAAACGGGGTTTTCCGGCTTACATCGCAGCGCCTGCAGCCTGCAAGCGCTGTTTAAAGCTCAGCATTTAATCTCAACAATGAAAAGAAAATGAAGAAAGGAAGGAGAAAAGAAAGAGACAAAAGCGCCATGGCAAAAGCGCCATGGATGGCAGGCCAGCGTCGCGCTACATCACATGCGCCGACCCGGTGTGGAGAAATAGGTGTCCCAGGCCTGACGCAGCCTGTCTGGCTGCATGAGCGGGTCCAGCGCGTAATAACGGGAATAATCCACCAACTGACCCAGCAGGTCATTCGGGTAACAAGCCATCAAGGGGCGGGCAGACGGGCGGTGCAGGTTGTCCACCAGATAGCGGAAGCCTGCTTCATCGAACGGCACCTGACGGCGCTGGCAGACCTGTTGCACCAGATCGCGGTAGTCCGCCTCGGCCATCTCGCCTACATAGATCTTGTAGCCCAGCCTGCGCAGAAAGGCTTCATCAGCGAGGGCTTCAGGAGCGAGATTGGTGGAGAACACCAGCGTCACGTCGAAGGGCACGGTGAATTTGTAGCCGGTGTGCAGGGCCAGGTGGTCATACTGGCGGTCCATGGGCACGATCCAGCGGTTCATGAGCTGCTCGGGTGGCGATTGCTGCCGCCCCAGATCGTCCACGATGAAGATGCCGTTATTGGCCTTGAAATGCGGAGGCGCCTGATAGAAACCAGAGCGGGCGTCATAGCGCAGGTCCAGCATCTCGATCGAGAGCTCCCCCCCGGTCAGTACCAGCGGCCGTCGGCATAGCAGCCAGCGCTCGTCATCCCGTCGGCGTTCTATGCTGCTGCCCGCTTCTGCCGGCGCCACCGGGAGATGCAGCAAGGGGTCGAACACCTGGATGATCTCCCCGTCCACCACGATGGCATGCGGGATAGCGACCAGGCCAGGCATCAGCCTGTCCAGCTTTTCGGCGATATAGGTCTTGCCGCTGCCCGGCGGGCCATAGATGAACAGGGGTTTGCCGGAAT
Organism: Methylobacillus flagellatus; assembly: GCF_005502435.1. Taxonomy (GTDB): domain Bacteria; phylum Pseudomonadota; class Gammaproteobacteria; order Burkholderiales; family Methylophilaceae; genus Pseudomethylobacillus; species Pseudomethylobacillus flagellatus_A. The sequence goes on along the minus strand of NZ_SCOU01000002.1, from coordinate 289,233 downwards.
TCATGGCCGCACCCACACAGTCCATCACCTCCGGGTTCAGGGTGATGCCGGCATAGGCATGGCGGATATCCTGCTGGGTCACGCGGTTGTTGCGCACCGACTGGCGCTGCACCTGCTGGCGGTAATCGTCCAGCGTGACGGGCGCCGCGCCTGTATAACGGCAGCGTGACATGTACTCTTCGGCGCGCTGCTTGCCACCGTCCGTGAGCTGGTAGATCACTTCGGCGTCGTTGACGCCGCGCTTGACCACTTCCAGCATGCGGTCTATGACCATCTCGTCCAGCAGCTGGCTGACGATGGGCGCAGGGAGTTTGATCTTGCTGACTATCTGGGTCAGCTGGGTCTTGCCTTGATGGTAGACGATCTTGGCGATGATCTCGCTGATCAGGATAGGATCCAGCCCGGTCTCCTCCAGTTTTCTGGGGGCCACCGGCAGGCGGTCTACAGGCGGGGCAACATCATCCATGATGGGGATAATTCCGCTTTGATGGCATGCGCCGCATGATGCACACGGCTATGTTAAAGCGCTGGTACGACCAGTGCGTGGTTGACGGCGATCAGGGTGCCCAGCGCGATGGCCACGCCGTAGGGCAGTTTCCTGAGGCGCTCTTTCTTTTGAGGCTCCAGCGTGTAGATCGCGGTACCCAGACGTTCATCCAGACGCTGCGCCAGCGCAGAGCCGACGATCAGGCGGCCGGTCAGCATCACGGCGGCGATCACGCCCCCCACGATGAAGGTACTAATGACGATATCCGGCATCAGCATAGGCCCGGTGAACGCGCCCACCATGGTCATCAGCTTGAGATCTCCGGCACCCATGGCGCGGAACAGATAGAACGGCAGCAACACCAGCAGGCCGGTCAGCATGCCCCACAACACCTGTTGCCAGCTCATCCCGGTATCCAGGAACAGATGCAGGGTGATGGCACACAGCAGGCCCTGTACCAGCAAGGCGTTCGGGATGCGGTAACGCCAGAGGTCACTGACAGCAGCCACCAGCACAAAACCCAACAGGAAGATGTAGACCGTTTGCATCGCTGACTATCCAGTGCGTTGATTAAGATCAATCAAGTGAGGTATGGCCTGGCCTTGCCATACCTCACCAGACTGCGGTGAGTATCCGAAAAAGGAATTTGCAGGGATGACGCAACGAGTGTGTTCGCCATCCCTGCAAATGAAGCTGATTAAGCGCCGCCGCCCAGGGAGGTAAGCACGGTCTGGAACACGCCATCCAGGGTGGTACCAACGCTACCAACGGTACCCACGATGATCACGGCGATCAGTGCTGCGATCAGACCGTATTCAATGGCGGTAACGCCTTCTTCATCAGCCAGGAAACGCTTTACTGCAAAAAAGAACTTATTCATGATAACCCCTTAAATTTAAGTTAAAAAACACACCCACTACACAAGAAAAAAGCACTGAACCAGACCGCCATACCACCACTGCATTTACTGCACATCACCGATCTGTGACCTTGCTGAATGGGCGTCTGCTCATTCATTATTCTGCACAAACCGAAAATCCAAAGCCGGAATAGAAGCATAAAACCCGGCTAATTCCTGCATTTGACCGCTTCACCCGGTCAGCCCTCAAACCCCAGCGACGCTGTTCAAAAGCCTAGCTGTTCGAGCAGGTCATCCACTTGCGCCTGACCCTGTACCACATCCGGGCTGGCAGCCGGGTCGATCTGCGGACCGTTCATCAGGCGGGCATTTGCCGCATCGGCATTCGCAATAACGCCACTTGCAATAACACTATTGGCAACATTCATGCCAACTGCATGCGATGGCTTGTAATCCAGTAATAACTGCAGCAATTGCTGTTCCATGTTGTGGGCGATCTCGGTCACACGCTTGATCACCTGCCCGGTCAAGTCCTGAAAATCCTGCGCCATCATGATGTCCATCAGCAATTGGCGCGTCTCTTCAGCCTGTTGCTGGGTGGCCAACAGATAGGCCTGGGTGTCACGCGCCAGCGCGTCATATTCACGCTTGAACCCTGGGGCATCTAACAATAATTGCCACTTCGAGTGTAAATTTTGGGCACCTTTGGTGATGTCATCCTGCATGGGCATGGCCACATCGGTCGCGTTCAACACACGCTGTGCCGCCTGCTCGGTCATGCGCGCCACATATTCCAGACGGTCACGCGCATCCGGGATCTCCTGCGCCGCTTTCTCCAGCAGCCCGTCTATGCCCAGGCCGCGCAAACTGTCGTGCAGGTTGCGGGTGAGCTGGCCGATGCGATTAAGCATCTCGTCCTGACTCTCCATGCCGTGCATGGGGCGGAGCGCATCCTGCGTGTTCGCACTGAGGGCTTGTTCCATGCTCAGGCTCCGGCTTTTTCCATTTTTTCGAAGATCTTGCTCAACTTTTCGTCCAGGGTGGCCGCCGTGAACGGCTTGACCACATACCCGCTGGCACCCGCCTGCGCAGCGGCGATGATGTTCTCTTTCTTGGCTTCGGCCGTGACCATCAGCACCGGCAAGGAAGACAATGCGCTATCGGCGCGGATCTGCTGCAACATGGTCAGGCCGTCCATATTGGGCATGTTCCAGTCCGACACCACAAAATCGAAATTACCGTTACGCAGCTTGGAAAGCGCCATCACGCCATCCTCCGCCTCATCCACATTGGTATAGCCCAACTCTTTGAGCAGATTGCGTACGATGCGGCGCATGGTGGAAAAATCATCCACCACAAGAAATTTGGTATCGGGACTTGCCATATTCAGAACTCCATCCATGCAGCACGCGAAGTGCGTCTTCATCCGTATTATCGGCAGCCTGCCTGCAAACTTAAGTGGCAAACTCAGACTGAAAAGCACGGCAGTTCAGCGCATTGGAGCGTGCGGGCACATACCGACAAGTCGTGTCCATTCCATGCTGAGCCCTTGTTTTCCTGATTGCGCCGGAATGACGACATCAGGTGGTGTTGACTTGCCCCCCCTGCTGCCAAGCCGAGCAACGCAGACCCGTCTGGGGTCTTCGGCGAGCACTGTCTGAAGTCCGCAGTCGCTCACGTTTTATGTGAGCGACCAGGCCGAGTCGCGCAGGGTAGCCGCAGGCCTTGGCAGGGGGTGCCCTTCTCTTTGGCTACTTTCTCTTGGGCAAACAAGAGAAAGTAGCTCGCCTGCCGGGCGAGACCGGCTCACACGCTCAGTCAGATTCGGCGGACTGCTGAAGCGAGTCCGCCCTACCTGCTGTCGTCATTCCGGCACAGATTGGCATCCAAACATACGGCGCAATGCGCTGCGCTTATTAGCGCCCTACCCTGTTGAAGCCCTACCTTGTCACCTTTATTGCACCTGACGGGCCACACGCGCTCCGCATGCTCCACACCGGTAGGGCGCACCCGCCTGCGGTGCGCCGTAAGCAGCTAAACCCGTACTGCGCGATCGGTTTGATAAGCCGCCACATGCCCCAGCACAGCCGCCGCCAGCTCCTGCAAGGGCAGCACTTCGTGCACCCCGCCAACCGTGACGGCTTCCTTGGGCATGCCGTAGACCACGCAGCTGGCTTCGTCCTGGGCAAAGTTCCAGGCACCGGCCTGCCGCATGCGCAGCATGCCCTGGGCGCCGTCCTTGCCCATGCCGGTGAGGATCACGCCGATGGCGTTCTTGCCGGCCTGTGCGGCGGCAGAGTCGAACAACACATCCACCGATGGCCGGTGGCGGTTGACCGGCGGCGCATCTGACAGGCGCGTGATGTAGTTGGCGCCGCTGCGTGCCAGTTGCAGGTGGGCATGACCGGGGGCGATGAAGGCATGGCCGGGCAATACGCGCTCCTCGCCCTCGGCTTCGCTGACGGCGATATCACACAGGCTGTTGAGCCGGTTGGCGAACGATTTGGTGAAGCCGGGCGGCATGTGCTGGGCGATGAGGATGCCCGGACAATCCGACGGCATGCGGATCAGGAATTCGCGGATGGCTTCGGTGCCGCCAGTGGAGGCCCCCACGATGATGAGCTTCTCCGAGCTCAACAAGGGGTTGCGCAAAGCAGGCAGGCTGCCCCCCGTGCTGACCCGGCGCGGGGCTATGCGCGCGCGCGCCGCGGTGCGGATCTTGTCGGTGATCTGCTGGGTGTATTCCTGCAGGCCCTCGACGATGGAGATGCGTGGCTTGGTGACGAAATCGATGGCCCCCAGCTCCAGCGCACGCAAGGTGATCTCCGAGCCACGCTCGGTCAGCGAGGACACCATCACCACCGGCATGGGCCGCAGGCGCATCAGCCGTTCCAGGAAATCCAGCCCGTCCATCTTGGGCATTTCCACATCCAGCGTGAGCACGTCCGGGTTGTGCTGTTTGATCAGTTCGCGCGCCACCAGCGGGTCGGGGGCAGTGGCCACCACCTGCATGTCGGTCTGGCTGTTGATGATCTCGCTCATCAGGCTGCGGATCAGCGCTGAATCATCCACCACCAGTACGCGTATCTTGTTTTTGTTCACGGTTTTGCTCGCCGTTTCAATTGGATAGTCTGCATCGGCCATGGTGGCACCCCTCGCTGCGTGACATGTTCATCGGCTGATCCCTGAACCGCCGCTTCAGAACAACTCGACCTCGCCTGCGACCTCGTTGCTGCGCAGACTGCTGGCATAGCTTTGTTCGCGTTTCACCAGGGTGTGGTTGTTGAGTTGACGCAGTTTTTTCACCAGCACCTTGCCGGTGTGCGGAAAGAAATACACTTTGCGCGGGTACACGTCGTTGAGGTCCTCGCCCACCACGCGGATCTTCTCTGCCGCCAGAAATTTGCGCACGAATGTCGCGTTACGCTCGCCGACATTGAGCGCCGTGAACGAGCGCAGCACATTGCCGCCGCCAAAGATCTTGGCTTCCAGGTTCTCGCGTCTGGCGCCCATCTTGAGTAGCTGGTTGATCAGGATCTCCATGGCATAGCTGCCGTAGCGCATAGACTCCGATACCGGGTTGTCGGCATCGCCCTTGCCTTCCGGCAGCATGAAATGGTTCATGCCGCCTATGCCGCTGACGCGGTCGCGGATGCAGGCCGATACGCAGGAGCCCAGCACCGTGACGATGAGCATGTCCTGATTGGTGCAATAGAATTCACCCGGCAGGATCTTGGCGGCGTCCTTGTCAAAGGTGCGGTCGTAATAGAAATTACTGGCCAGTTGTTCAGCGATGGCGGGGTTCATCTGGCGACTCCAGTATGTGCGCCGACGGCAAGGCGTGAACCCAGCGGCCGTGGCGTATGCAGCGCATTGCCGGGCTGGGCACGCAGTTCATACACGGTCTTGCCTTGCAGGCGGAACGCATTGCTGGCGTACATGAAGTTCTCGGAATGCCCGGCGAACAGCAGGGCATCGGGTTTCATGAGCGCCGGAAAGCGGTTGAGGATCTGCGACTGCGTGGGTTTATCGAAATAGATCATCACGTTGCGGCAGAAGATGGCATCGAAGCGGCTACGTATCCCCCACTGCTCGGCCAGCAGGTTGAGCGGACGGAAGCTGATCAACTGGCGCAGCTCCTCACGCACGCGCACCAGCCCCTCCTGACTGCCTTTACCGCGCAGGAAGTAGGTCTTCTTGCGCTGTTCGGACAGGTTTTCGATGCGCTCGTCGCTGTACACGCCCTGGCTGGCGGTGGCCAGCACATTGGTGTCGATATCGGTGGCCAGGATGCGTACCGGCGGCTTCAGGGTGCCGAAGGCCTCGCACGCCGCAATGGCCATGGAATAGGGTTCCTCACCGGTGGAGGCCGCCGAGCACCATAGCTCGATGGGCGTCTGCACGCTGCGCAGGTGCTGCATCAGGATGGGGAAATGATGCACTTCGCGGAAGAAGGAAGTGAGGTTGGTGGTCAGTGCATTGGTGAACGCCTGCCAGTCAGCCGCGGTGCCATGACGTTCCAGATGGTCCAGGTAGACACTGAAACTGTCGAAGCCGCCTGCCCGCAACTGCCGTGCGATGCGGCTATACACCATGTCGGTCTTGGCGTCGGACAGCGAGATGCCGGCATGCTGATAGATCAGCTTGCAGATCTTGCGGAAATCCTGCTCGGTGAAACTGAATTCGCGTTCGCGTATGTGTAAAGCCTTGCTCATAGTCGCTTTCCTGGTCTAGCGCGCATTCACGCCGGTGTTTGATCGGGGCCTATATGCCCTGTGTACGCGCTACGCCAGCCTGATGATGGCCTAGGCCGCATGCCGCGACAGTCGGGCGGCGGCGTTGCTTTCCGCCATACCGCTCAGCTTGCCGCTCAGCTTGCCATCTGCCATGCCATCCACCTTGAACACGCTGACCGCATCCATCAACTGGTTGGCCTGCTCCACCAGCGATTCCGCCGCTGCCGCTGCCTCTTCCACCAGGGCCGCGTTCTGCTGCGTCACCTCGTCCATCTGCGTCACCGCACTGTTCACCTGCTCGATGCCCGAACTCTGCTCCGCAGATGCCGCCGCGATCTCGCCCATGATGTCCGTCACGCGCTTCACCGACGTCACGATCTCGTCCATGGTCTTGCCCGCTTCTTCCACCAGCTTGGTGCCGCCTTGTACCTTCTCCACCGAATCCGAGATCAGTTGCTTGATCTCCTTCGCCGCCGCCGCTGAACGCTGCGCCAGATTGCGTACTTCACCCGCCACCACCGCAAAACCACGGCCCTGCTCACCCGCACGCGCCGCTTCCACTGCCGCATTCAGCGCCAGGATGTTGGTCTGGAAGGCGATGCCGTCGATCACGCTGATGATGTCTTCGATCTTGCGCGAGCTGTCCGAGATACCGCTCATGGTCAGCACCACTTCGCTCACCACCTGGCCACCCCGTACCGCCACACCAGAGGCCGCCGATGCCAGCTGATTGGCCTGCCTGGCGTTCTCCGCGTTCTGCTTCACCGTCGAAGCCAGTTCTTCCATGCTGGATGCCGTCTCTTCCAGGCTAGAGGCCTGCTCTTCCGTGCGCTGCGACAGGTCGTTGTTACCCGCCGCGATCTCGTTCGCCGCCGTGTTGATCTGCTGGGCCGCGTCTTTCATCAGCACGATGGGTTCCACGATGAGCTGCAAGGTGTTGTTGATGATGTCCACGATGCGGCGGAAATCGCCTTCATGGCGGCCCGCATCGGCACGCACCATGACATCCCCCGAGGCGGCGGCTTCGGACAGCATCTGCGCATCGGCCGCCAGGCGCTTGAGGTTGCCACGCACCTGCTCGATGGTGTCGTTGATGAACGCTTTCTTGCCCGGGAAGGTTTCCAGCGGGGCATCGAAATTACCGGCACCGAACTCGGCCACACAAGCCATGGCCTTGCGGTTGAGATCGATGTGGCCTTGCACCATGTCGTTGATGCTCTTCATGAGCACGGCGTAATCCCCCTTGAACAGATGGTGATGCAGCTGTTGTTCGATCTCGCCCTTTTCGTGCTCGCTGCTGACCCAGTGGATGGAATCGACCACACCCTTGAGGTTGCCGCGCACCTTTTCGATGGAACGGTTGATGCTGGCCAGCTGGCCAGGGAAGCTTTCCAGTGGCGTGTCGAACACGCCGTTGCCGAAGCCCTGCACACAGGCCATGACTTTTTGGTTGAGTGCGATATGCACGGCCACCATCTCGTTGACACCTTGCGCCATGCGCTGGTACTCACCGGCATAGCGGTCGGCGGCGATGCGGCTATCCACTTCACCGGCCTGATGCTGCGCGGACAATGCCTGCATATCCGCCAGCAGGCTCTTGATGTTGTGACGCAGCCCTTCCACGCCTTCATTGATGAAGGCCAGCTCGCCGGGGAAGGTTTCCAGCGGGGCATCGAAATCGCCTACCGCAAACTGGCCCAGACAGGCCGTCACCTTGTGCAGCAGCGCTTGCTGGCTGTCTGCCATCTGATTGACCTGCATGGCCATGGCACGGTAGCTGCCATGGTACTGGTCACTGGCGATGCGTGCCGCCGTATTGCCCTGGCGGTTCTGGCGCATCACCTCGGTCTGCTCGGCGATCACCGCCTGCAGGGTGGCCTGCATCTTGTGCATGGCCGCCAGCAAGCTGTGCTGATCGCCTGCACGCAAGCTGATGGGGGTATCCAGTTGGCCAGCCGCGATACGGTTGGCCACCGTCACCGCCGCACTGGGTTCACCACCCAGCTGGGCCAGCAACTTGCGCAGCAGATACAGACCGAACACGATCAGGGTCAGCGTCATCACCACACTCACCAGCAAGGAGGTCAGCTTGGCCTCCTCATAGGCGCGCTCAGCCAGCCTGGCATGCTGCAAGCCAAGTGCGCGGTTATGCTCGCTGAAACGGTGGATGGCCTGATTAGCCTGATTGGCAGTGCTGCCGATCTCGATATAGCGCTCACGTGCCAGGTCGAACGCGTTCTGACGCGAGGCTTCCAGGATGGCCTCCATCTTGCCGTAGTAATCACCTATCCAGCGCGTCACTTCGGCCATCATCACGCGCTCCTGCTCCGAGCTGATGAGCGGGCGATAAGTGGCCAGATCTTGTGCCAGCTTCTGCTGCAAAGCACTGATCTCCAGCTCCGTGGCCTGCTTGTCGGCTGCCTCGGTATACAGCATGTGACGCGAGACGCGGATGCGCAGGGTATTGAAATCCAGCTGCAAGGCGGTCAAGGCCGTGTTGCGCGGCATGCTGCTGACGTTGGCGTAGTTGGCGCCTTCGAACACACGTTTGGTCTGGAAGTAGCTGAACCCTGTCATGGCGACAAAGCCCAGGCTCGCCAGGACAATCAGGGCATAAATGCGCTTGCTGACCGACATTGTTTTCTCCACCTTGCTGTTTTTATTGATGCTTGATGATTGATGAGATGAGGCGGGCCGGTCATCGTGCTGCGTAGTTGATGACCGGGCCAGTCTCTAGGCCCGGATTAGGGCCGCATCTAGAACTCTTCCCACTCGCTGTCGTTGGTGCCAGTACGGGCACTGGCTTTCACCGCCTTGGCCGAGGCTGACCTGACTGGCGCGGCTTTGGCAGGCTTGCGGGCCGGGGATTTGATGCTGGCCACCGAAGTGCTGCTCCTCATCCCGGACATGCCATCTGCCATACCATCCACCTTGAACACGCTGACCGCATCCATCAGCTGGTTGGCCTGCTCCACCAGCGATTCCGCCGCTGCCGCTGCCTCTTCCACCAGGGCCGCGTTCTGCTGCGTCACCTCGTCCATCTGCGTCACCGCACTGTTCACCTGCTCGATGCCCGAACTCTGCTCCGCAGATGCCGCCGCGATCTCGCCCATGATGTCCGTCACGCGCTTCACCGACGTCACGATCTCGTCCATGGTCTTGCCCGCTTCTTCCACCAGCTTGGTGCCGCCTTGTACCTTCTCCACCGAATCCGAGATCAGTTGCTTGATCTCCTTCGCCGCCGCCGCTGAACGCTGCGCCAGATTGCGTACTTCACCCGCCACCACCGCAAAACCACGGCCCTGCTCACCCGCACGCGCCGCTTCCACTGCCGCATTCAGCGCCAGGATGTTGGTCTGGAAGGCGATGCCGTCGATCACGCTGATGATGTCTTCGATCTTGCGCGAGCTGTCCGAGATACCGCTCATGGTCAGCACCACTTCGCTCACCACCTGGCCACCCCGTACCGCCACACCAGAGGCCGCCGATGCCAGCTGATTGGCCTGCCTGGCGTTCTCCGCGTTCTGCTTCACCGTCGAAGCCAGTTCTTCCATGCTGGATGCCGTCTCTTCCAGGCTAGAGGCCTGCTCTTCCGTGCGCTGCGACAGGTCGTTGTTACCCGCCGCTATCTCGTTCGCCGCCGTGTTGATGGTGTCGCCCGCTTCCTTGATCTGGGTGATGATGTCCGCTGTGGCGGTCACCAGCGCATTGACGCCTTCGCACAGGTTGACGATGTCACCGCTCTTGTCAGCCAGCGAGATGCGCATGGTCAGGTCACCGGCCTTGGCCGCCGTGACCACCTCCTGCGTCTCCTTCACGGCATTGGCAAGCGCGAGCTGCGCTGCGATCTGCGCGGTGATCTCACTGGCATACTTCACCACCTTCACCACCTTGCCGTTCAGGTCCAGGATAGGGTTGTAAGAGGCCTGCAGCCAGACTTCACGTCCACCCTTGGCGATGCGCTTGTACTGACCTGCGTCGTACTCACCACGGCCCAAGTTCTCCCAGAATAGGCGATAGTCCGGGCTGCTGCGGTAAGCAGGGTCTACGAACACACTGTGATGCTGACCGATGGCTTCGCTGCGGGTGTAGCCCATGATGTTGAGGAAGTTGTCATTGATGGCGGTCACCTTGCCATCCGGCGTGAACTCAATCACGCCCTGATTCTGGCTGATGGCCTGCAGCTGGTTCTCTTTATCCAGCATGGCCACTTTTTCAGTGGTGATGTCTGTGACGAAGGCCACCAGTTTGTACGGCTTGCCGTTCAGATCGAGGATAGGGTTGTAGGCGGCTTGCACCCACACCTCGCGGCCGCCCTTGCCGATGCGCTTGTTCTGGCCGACCACCGGTTCGCCGCGACGTACCTTGTCCCAGAATTCACTGTCCGCCTGATTGCTCTGCTGGGTGCTCTCGCGGAACTGATTGATGTTCTTGCCCACCATCTCGGCTTCGGTGTAACCCAGAATGCTGAGATAGATGGCATTGGCTTTGGTGATGGTGCCGTCCATGGCCAGCTCCACCACGCCCTGTGAGCGTGCGATCGCTTCCATCTGACCGGCCTGATCCAGCGCCTGCAGCTTTTCTTCGGTCACATCGCTGGCGAACTTGACCACCTTCTGTACCTTGCCCTGCTGATCCAAAATCGGGTTATAGGAAGCTTGCAGCCACACTTCGCGCCCATCCTTGGCGATGCGCTTGTATTGCCCAGCCTCCGCCTCACCGCGCCCCAGGCGCTCCCAGAAGCTGCGGTATTCCACACTGTTACGGTAGCTGGCATCGACAAACTGGCTGTGATGCTGACCCAGCGCTTCCTGACGTGCATAGCCCAGAATATTCAGGAAGTTGTCATTGACCGCGATGATCTTGCCGTCCGGCGTGAACTCGATCACCCCCTGATACTTGCTGATGGCAGCCAGTTGTCCGGCATAGTCCTTGTTCAGCACTTCGTTGCGACGCTCTTCGGTGACGTCGCGCCATTCCAGCACATTGCCGATGTAGTTGCGCTGGCTGTCATAGCTGGCGGTCACATGCAGATGGATGGTCAGGGGCCCGACGCGGATATCGGTGTTGAAAGGCAGATTGGCCGGGTTGGCCAGCATCTGGCGCTGATGGGCCGGGTTGCGGTGGAAGATGTCGATACAGGTACCGACGATCTTGTCCGCCTCAAAGCCCGGGAATGCCGCGCTGAAGTGCTCTTTGGCATCGGTAAACAGCTGCCTGGTCGATTCATTGACGTAGGTCACCATAAAGTCTCGATCCACCATCATCACGGCGACCGAGCTGTGATCGAGCGCGCCCTTGACGGCCAGTTGGGCATTTTTGGCTTTGCGATTGAATAGTTGTTCAAACATGGCACACACTCCTGAGATTCTGGTTCTTGATTGAAATCGGGGTTAAATCGGGTAAGCCGCCAGCCATGAAGCCCATAGCACCAGCGCGTAGCGGATAGCGTTCAGCAGGTGATGCATGGTGTTCATGGCGTTTCTCCTTAAGGGCGGCTCAATGCACCGTCACGCTGTCGAGCAATTCCATTTCCTGGCTGCCCATCAGTCGTTCGATGTCCACCAGAATCAGCATGCGTTCTTCCACCGTGGCCAGCCCCAGGATGTACTGGGTGTCGATGCTGCTGACCAGTTCTGGCACATTGCGGATGTGTTCTTGTTGCAGGGCCATCACGTCGGAGACACCGTCCACCACGATGCCGACCACGCGACCGCCCAGGTTGAGGATGATGACCACGGTGAATTCGTCGTACTCGATTTTGCCGAGATTGAATTTGATGCGCAGGTCCACGATGGGGACGATGCGGCCACGCAGATTGACCACGCCCTTGATGAACGCTGGCGTGTTGGCGATCTTGGTCACGGTGTCGTAACCACGGATCTCCTGCACCTTGAGGATCTCGATGCCGTAGGATTCTTCCCCGAGCACAAAGGTCAGGTATTCGCCCGCGACACTGGGCGTGGTGCTGGCAGCAGTTGCCATGCTGGTGGCGGTCATTGCGTGTACTCCTTGGTCTGTGGTGGCCTGCTGGCATAGGCCGCAGCGCCGGTGATGTAGTTATGGCTCTGGCCCATCTGGATGATGGCGGGCACGTCCAGGATCAGCGCCACCGAGCCATCGCCCATGATGGTGGCGCCGGAGATGCCGCGTACACGGCGGTAGTTGGTTTCCAGGCTCTTGATGACCACCTGCTGCTGGCCGACCAGACCGTCCACGAACAATGCCGATTTGCGGCCTTCGGCCTCGATCAGCACCAGCACGCCCTGGGTCGGGTCGGTGATGTCCGTGTCATGGTTGAACAGGCTGTGCAGCGCGATGATGGGCAGGTATTCGCCGCGCACATGCACCATGCGGCCTTCGCCGGTCACGGTCTTGATGTCCTGCGTACGTGGCTGCAGGGTCTCCACGATGAGGTTGAGCGGGATCACATAGATATTGCTGCCCAGCGACACCGACATGCCATCCAGGATGGCCAGCGTCAGTGGCAGCGCGATGGAGATGGTGGTACCCCAGCCAGGCACGGAGCGGATCTCCACCGTGCCGTTCATGGCGGTGATGTTGCGCTTGACCACGTCCATGCCCACGCCACGGCCGGACACATCGGTGACCGCCTCTGCGGTGGAGAACCCGGGCGCGAAAATCAGCTGATACACCTCGGCATCGCTCATGTTCTCGCTGACCGGCAAGCCGTTCTGCTGCGCTTTGGCGAGCAGGCGTTCACGGTTGAGGCCAGCGCCATCGTCAGTGACTTCGATGACGATGCTGCCGCCCTTGTGCGCTGCCGACAGGGTCAGTTGCCCGGTCTCGCTCTTGCCGCGTGCACGGCGCTGCTCGGGCAGCTCGATGCCATGATCCACGCTGTTGCGCACCAGATGCGTGAGCGGGTCCACGATGCGTTCGATCAGACCCTTGTCCAGCTCGGTGCTGGCCCCCTGGGTGACCAGCTCCACCTTCTTGCCCAGCTTGCCCGCCAGGTCGCGCACCATGCGCGGAAAGCGCGAGAACACGAAATCCATGGGCATCATGCGGATGGACATCACCGCTTCCTGCAGGTCACGCGTGTTGCGCATGAGTTGGCCGGCACTGTTGACCAGACGCTCATGCTGCACCGGATCCAGTGCCGCGATGCGCTGCTCTATCATGGCTTGCGTGATCACCAGTTCGCCCACCAGGTTGATGAGCTGATCCACCTTTTCCACCCCCACGCGGATGGAGGTGGTCTCTGCGGTCGATGCCGCTTTTTCGTTGTCCTTTTTGACCGGCTTGTCGCTGAGCTTGGCTATACTTTTTTCAGTGCTTCTCTCAGTGCTTGTTTCTGCCTGCTGCGTTGTGCGTTGCGCTGCCTCGACTGCGGCTGACAATGGAGTTTCATCGCCTATCATGGTGGCGACCACCGCATCCGGATGCGGGGTGAACGGCGCAAAGAAGCCATAGCCCTCTTCCACCTTGTCCTGCTCCAGCGTTTCGAACAGGCCATAACCCATCTCTTCCTGCACCTCCACACCCGACTTGGTTCTGGTATCCGGGCTGGCTTCCATGCGGGCTTCGATGTTGTTCTGTGCTGCTGCAGCGACAGCCTCAAGCGGCGCTGTGTCCTCGCTGCTGACCCGCATCTGATCCACATCGATGACGAAAGAGCAGATGGACAGGATGTCATCGGCGCTGGAATCGGTATCCAGCAGCCACTGGCTGCGGCCATCGGCCAGCACACGCTGGCTCACGCTGCCCAGCAGCCCCAGTTCGTCACGCAGGTTGCGGTCATCACGTTCATTGAGTGCAGGCAGATCAAGACAGAAGCGCGTCAGACCTGCGGGCGCAACCGCGCTGACGGCAGCGGCAGTTGGCGCGACTGGCACAGCGACGGGGGCGGTCAGGGTGGGCACCGGCGCGATCGCCACCCCTTCCGACAGGCCTTTCAGCATCATGGTCACGTCAGCCACCTGCTCGGCGTCCACCGCCGTGGCAAGCCTGTGGCCATCCAGCTGCATCTTGAGCACGTCCTTGGCGGCAAGGAAGGCATCCACATGTTCGGCAGTGAGTGCCATCTCCTGCTTGCGGATCTTGTCCAGCAGGTTCTCCAGCACGTGGGTGATCTCGGCCATGTCCATCATGCCGAAGGTAGCCGCGCCACCCTTGATGGAGTGCGCTGCGCGGAAGATGGCGTTGAGGTCTTCCATGTCCGGGCTTTGGATATCCAGGCCCAGCAGCAGATGCTCGGCCTCGGCCAGCAACTCGTCCGATTCGTCGAAGAACACTTCGTAGAACTGGCTCATGTCGATGCTCATGACCGGCCTCCTGTGTCGATTGGATAGGCAGGCATCGTCAGCCGATCACTTTCTGTACCACTTCGATCAAGCGCTTGGGATCGAACGGTTTGACCAGCCAGCCGTTGGCACCGGCGGCCTTGCCCTTGGCTTTCATCTCGTCGCTGGATTCGGTGGTCAGCATCAGGATGGGCACTTTCTGATAAGAGCCCAGGCCGCGCAGATGACGGATCAGCGTGAGGCCGTCCATGATGGGCATGTTCTGGTCGGTGAGCACCAGGTCCACGGTCTTCTCCTTGGCCTTGCTCAAGCCATCCTGACCATCCACGGCCTCCACCACCTGATAACCCGCCGCCTTGAGACTGAACGCCACCATGGCGCGCAGCGAACCGGAGTCGTCGACGGTTAAAATCGTTTTTGCCATTGTTGTTTCTTCCTGAGGGTATGCATCGTTATCGGTTGGTGTGGTGTGGCGCTTTAGAACAGCTCCACATCGCCACTGGCCATGTGTTGCTGTTTCACGGACTGTCGCAGGCCACCATTGAGTGCCTGACTCTTGTCGCGCACACGTGCGTGCATGTCGTGCAGCAGCAGGCTCAGCGCTTCGTGCTGGTCAGCGCGTGGCATCGCCGTCTGGCCGTTCTCCAGCGGCGCGAGCAGGTCGCGCAGGCCGTCGATGCGTTTCAGCATGCGGCCTATGAGCTGGCTGGTCATGTCCTGGAACTGCATGGCGGTGATCGCGCTGCCCACTTGTGCGCCGATCTCTTCGCGCAGCTGCAGCAAGGGCTGGGCAGCTTCGGCCTGCACACCTTGTGCCGCCAGCAACTGGTCCAGCGCCAGCTGTTGTGCTGCCACAGCGGCGTGGATAGCGTTGAAGCTGGCCGACAGCGTTTCGATGGCCTCGCTCAGCAATAGCGCGGTCTGCTGCAGGTCTGCCTCCACTTCACTGAGGTGCTGGTTGCCGTGACCGGAGACACCGGTCAGCAACTGTTTCAAGGCTTGTACGGGCATGGGGTTCATGGAGTCAGAATATCCGCACCGGGCTTAGGGCAATCGGAGGATAAGAAGGCGAAACACCGGCTGTTTCATGGTGCTGGCACGGTCATGCCATCAGCAAAGGCATCACCGAAAGCTTCGGCAGAAGGCAGCTGCATGGCGGAAGCGTCTTCGATGGCGTTCAGCTCGGCCTTTTTGTTCATGATGATGATGCTGATGCGGCGGTTGACCGGATTGAGCGGGTTGGCCTTGTCGAACAGCACGGCGGACGACAGCCCCACCACGCGCAGCAGCTTGGTCTCGTCCATGCCGCCCTTGACCAGCACGCGGCGGGAGGCATTGGCGCGGTCTGCGGACAGCTCCCAGTTGCTATAGCCCTTCTCGCCGTTGGCATAAGCCACCGCGTCGGTGTGGCCGGACAGGCTGATCTTGTTGGGCAGGCCGTTGAGCATCTGGCCGATCTCGGTGAGGATCTCGCGTGCATAGGGCTGCAACTCGGCCTTGGCAGAAGCGAACATGGGCCGGTTCTGCTCATCCACGATCTGGATACGCAAACCTTCGCTGGTGATGTCGATCAACAGCTGGTTCTTGAACTGGCGCAGCGTGGGGCTGGCATCGATGGCCTGCTCGATCTTGCGCTTGAGCTGCTGCAGGCGCTCGTTCTCCAGCCGTTCCAGCTCGGCTTGCGCGGCTTTCATGTCGGTCTTTTTGATCTTGACGTCGGAATCGGTCTTGCGTACCTGACCGTCCTTTTTGGTGACATCCTTGCCGCCGCCCTTGATGACGATGGCACTGGTACCGGAGGATTGCCCGCCACTCATGGCGGTTTGCAGCGGGGTCTTGAAGTATTCGGCGATGCCTTCCAGATCACCGCGCGTGGTGGAGCCCAGCAGCCACATCAGCAGGAAAAAGGCCATCATCGCGGTGACAAAGTCAGCATAAGCGATCTTCCAGGCGCCGCCATGATGACCAGCGGCGGTGCGCTTGATGCGCTTGACGATGATGGGACGTGCGTCTTCCGCCATGATCAGCTCTTGTTCTTGGCTTGCTTGACGTAGTCTTCCAACTCAAGGAAGCCGGGGCGCTCGGTGGAATACAATACCTTGCGGCCGAATTCGACCGCGATGGCCGGCGCATAGCCGTTCAGGCTGGCGATCAGGCTGACCTTGATGCACTGCAGCATCTTGCTGGATTCTTCGGTCTTCTGTTCCAGCAGCGTCGCCAGCGGGCCCACAAAACCATAAGCCAGCAAAATCCCCAGGAAGGTACCCACCAGCGCATGCGCGATCATCATGCCCAGTTCGGCCGGTGGGGCGCCCACCGATTCCATGGTGTGCACCACGCCCATCACCGCCGCCACGATGCCGAAGGCCGGCAGGCCGTCGCCGACACGGGCGATGCAATGCGAGGGCACCAGACTTTCGTGATGGTGCGTGTCGATCTCGTTGTCCATGAGGTTCTCGATCTGGAACGCATCCATATTGCCGGTGACCATCAGACGCAGGTAATCACACAGGAAATCGACCAGGTGATGGTCGGCCAGCAAGCGTGGGTATTTCTGGAACAACGGGCTCTGTTCCGGCGCTTCTACATCGGCTTCGATGGACATCAGGCCGTCCTTGCGCACCTTGGCCAGCACTTCGAAGATCAGCGCCAGCAGGTCCAGATAGAGTGCCTTGCTGAATTTGGACCCCTTGAGTATCTGGGGCAGCGCTTTCATGGTGGCCTTGATGGACTTGGTGTCGTTACCGACCAGGAACGCACCCAGTGCGCCGCCGCCTATCATCAACAGTTCCAAGGGTTGGAACAATGCCGCCAGATGGCCCCCGGCGAGCGCAAAGCCGCCGAACACCGAACCCATGACCACCAAATAGCCTAGAAATACAAACAATTGACGCCCCCGTTACCCAGTCACTTCTTGATTGCTCACAGCCTAACAAGGCGTGGCTGAGGACTATCCCTGAATGAAACAGGGATTTACCCCTCAGTAACTTGCTTACGGCTTAAACGGGGAAAACTTGAACCGGCGGCGGCCGTTATCAGGCGATGGATCAGAACCGCCAGATATACAGTGCCGGTTTATCCGGCAGCGGGCGCACGGCACAGCTGGGTGCGGGCGCACCCGGGATGTCGAACTCGTAACTCACCAGCTGGCTGCCGGCACGCATCTCGCGGCTGGCTTTTTGCCACAAGGCCGGCATGACCGCAGGCGACAGGTAAGCGAACACCAGGTCATAGCGGGCAAAATCCAGCACCTGATAATCGCCACGCGTGAACGCCGCGGCTGAACGGCGCCAGCGGGCGCGCAGCCAGCTCAGCAGCCAGGGCAAAGGCGCGATCTCGATACCGGTCACCCGCGCACATGGACGCTGCGCCGCCACATGCATGGCAAGATCACCCAGACCACTGCCGATGTCGATCATGTGCACCTCGCCCTCGGCAGGCAATAACTGCGTGACCTGACGCCACACCGGCAAACGCGAAGGATAGAACGGCACCTGGGTGCGGTAGGTGGACCAATAGAGGGTAAGGAACAACAGGAATAGCACGAGATAAAAAGCCGACGGCAGCGCCAGCTGCTGCACCGTGTAGACCACCAGCGGAAACAGCAGCAGCATGCCACGCCACCACCAGGCCAGCCCCAGCAGGCAGGCCAGTGTCAGGGCGATAGCGCCCTGGGCGGCAAGAAACAGCACGGGATGCTGGTCGGGCACGCCGAACAGCAGCAGCATCGCGGCCAGCGCGGCCAGGCTGATCAACAGGGCACTGACGGCAGGGCGCACACTGCGCCGCTCACGCTGCATGACAGGCTCAGGCAGCGATGTGCCCGGCAGTCTCAACGCCGCTCATGTCGGCGTTGTGCTGCTCGCGTGCCAGTTTGGTCTTGCCGGCGCGCGACGGGATATGGCAAATGCCGCAGACAAAATCGCTGTTCAGGTCGTAGCTGTCCACCACGAACTGGCCGCTGCAACAACGGCAAGGAGTGAGTTTCAACATGTGGCTGTCAACAAAGCGCACCAGGGTCCAGGCACGCGTGAACGACAACACCGGCTCATGGCCTTCGTCCAGTGCGACCTGTTGCTGATACAGCTCATAGGCCTTCATGACCGCCTGGATGCCGCTGATACCGGCATGCTTGAGCATGAAATTGTAGATATTAAGGAAGATAGACGCGTGGATGTTCGGCTGCCAGGTCAGGAACCAGTCGGTAGAGAACGGCAGCATGCCCTTGGGTGGCGACACGCCCTTCAACTCCTTGTACAGTTTGATCAGCTTCTCGCGCGATAAAGTGGTTTGCGATTCCAGCAACTGCAGGCGTGCGCCCAGTTTGATCAGCTGGATGGCGAGTGTGATCTGCTCTGATTCACCGACGATGGTCTTGGTCTTCATGATATCCCCCCGGATAGATACGACTTGAATGCTAGTGTCACGTGCTAGCTGCGTGCTAGCTGCTGTGAGCACTCAGGCGAATTCTTCTACGCGCTGATTAGCCATCAGGATCGCGGCCTGCGAGTTGCTCAGTGCGCGGTCTTTCTTGTGGTCGGTCAACATGCCCAGGATGAGGCCGTCTTCGAAACGGAAGCGCGCCAGCATCATGTTGGAACTGGCCAGCTTGAGCAGCTGTGCGGTGCTCAACTGCTCGATCAGGGTAGCGATCTCGGCACTGATGCCCAGGCGGAAGATGGCGGCCGGGCGGTCTGCGCGTACCAGTTGCTGGGCCAGCATCAAATAACTGAGGTTGGCATCACGGATCTCATTGAGGATTTCGTCTTCACGCATGTTATTGCTCCCTGTTCGTCTGTTATCGATCAAATTTGGCGCTGTTGCATGAGACGTACTGTGCGCTTATGACCAAGAAAGCAATATCGGACGACACCGGTATTTTGTGACGGAAGAATAGCGGACGACCTTGTAGGTGTTTGTCCTACAAGCGCGCACATGGTTGGCACGGCAAGAGATTGAGGTACCGCAAAGTTGAGCATAGTGCGACTCGCTCAATCAGCCTGGCATTTGCTATATTGTGACGCATGCGCCTGAGGTAGCCCTCACGCTATATCGGCCAGTGCTTTTGTTTCTTTAGGCCGATTATCAAAATAGATTTCAAAATAATCGACATGACCATCAGCGCCCTCGTTAAGCTGACGCGATCCAGTTATGACGCAAGTATGGGATGGTAGAACACATGCAAACCATGGCAAGCCCAATGGCACCACCGGACGAGCTGGAGTTCTGGCTGAGTACGCTGTTCAACGTCAGCGGCAAGGAGATCTACATCATCGACGCGCATAGCCTGCGCTTCGTGCAGGCCAGTGCCAGTGCGCTAAAGCGTTTGCGCCTCAGCCTGCCGCTGCTATGCGAGATGAGTCCGCAGGATGTGTTCAGCCGCGTGGACGACAACACCCTGCGCACCGTGATACAGGCGCATGCCGACCAGCATCAGGCCTGCGTACTGATCGAGCGCATCAAGCGCCCGTTCGACCGCGACAGCACCGAGCTGCGCTTGTACTACGCCAAGCAGGGCAACCATCAGGCCCTGCTGGCGCTAGGCCACGACCAGGCCACCGTGCATGCCATGCACGACAGCGAGGAGCGCTTTCAGGCGATCGTGGCCAATATCCCGGGGCTGGTGTTCCAGTGCCGTGTGGGCAATGACAACCGCATCCAGTTCGACTACCTGAGCCAGGGCTGCAAGGCGCTGCTGGGCTTATCCCCGGACGAGTTGTACCTGGTGCCGGAGCGCTTCGTGAGCCTGATCCTGGTGGACGACCAGATGGATTTCATCACCAGCATGCGCCATGCCGCCAGCGAGCAGCTGAGCTGGAACTGGGAAGGCCGCATCTGGATCGAGGCCTGGCAGGACATCAAGGTGATCAACCTGCGTGCCAGCTTCCGCCGTGGCAATGCCGAAGAAGTGCAGTTCGCGGGCATCATGAACAACATCACCGAAAGCAAACGCGAAAAGCTGGAGATCGAACAATCCCATGCGCGCCTGGCCGAACTGTCGGCCCACCTAGTCAAAGCGCGCGAGGAAGAGCGCATCCATATCGCCCGCGAGATCCATGACGACCTGGGCGGTAACCTGAGCGCCATCAAGATCGGGCTGATGTCGCTCAAGAACAAACTAAGCGGCGAACAGGCGCCCGTGCTGCAGCAACTGGAACGGCTGTCCATGGTGATAGACCAGACCTTCGAATCGGTACACCGTATCGCCAGCGACCTGCGCCCGGACATTCTGGAGCTGGGCATCGTGGCCGCCATCGAGTGGCAGGCGCGCAGCTTTGAGCAGCAGATGGAGACCACCTGCGATTTCAGCTGCAATCAGGAACACATCAAGGTCAGCCCGGAACAGGCCATCACCTTGTTCCGCATCTGCCAGGAAGCGCTGTCCAACATCGCCAAATATGCGCAGGCCAGCCAAGTGGATATCCTGCTGCAGCTGCGCGGCGACGAGGTGGTGCTCATCATCAACGACGACGGTATCGGCATTTCGCCAGAAGACCAACTCAAGCAGAACAGCTTTGGTCTGCGCGGCATGATGGAACGCGCTGCCGCCGTGAACGGCAGTTGTGCGATCGGGCCTGGGGTGCAAAAAGGCACACGCGTGCGCGTCACTCTGCCCTTGTCCGCAAATGATGAAAGCTAAACACTTGCATGCGAAGGAGTGACGTGACAGCATAGGCCACATGGGCATGGCAAGACGGATCGCTGCTCAAGATGGCGACCGGAACGAAAGCAAGCTGAAACAAGCAATACGGTAAAAAGACCAAGGCACCGGCCACAGGACGTTTTGTCACTGCGCGACCGGGATCGCCAACCAGCACTGACGCGTGGGGAGCGCAACAGAGCATGACAGAGAAAATCCGGGTATTCATCGTGGACGACCATGCCATTTTGCGCACCGGTCTGAAACAGATACTCAATGAGTCAGATGATGTCTGCGTGATCGGCGAAGCCGATTGCGGCAGCAAAGCGCTACAAAGCCTGAGCCAGCTAACCAGCGATGTGGTGCTGCTCGATATCTCCCTGCCTGATCGCAATGGGCTGGAAGTGCTCAAGCTGATCAAACGCGACCAGCCCAAGACAGCGGTGCTGATGCTGTCCATGCACCGTGAAGACCAGTACGCCATTCGCAGCCTCAAGGCCGGCGCCTCTGGCTACCTCAGCAAACAAAGTGCCGATAGCGAACTGCTCAACGCCGTGCGCGTGGTGGCCTGTGGCAAGAAATACGTTAGCCCGGAAGTGGCGCAAGCGCTGGCCAACCAGATCGGCGAACCGGAAGACAAACCTCGTCACGAAACCCTGTCAGACCGTGAATTCGAGACCCTGCGACTGATCGCCTCCGGCCTCACCGTCGGCGACATCGCAGAAAAACTCTGCCTCTCGGTCAAAACCGTCAGCATGTACCGCGCACGCCTGCTGGAAAAGATGCAACTGCGCCACAACGCAGAACTCACCCACTACGCCATCCGTAACAACCTCATCGACTAGCACCGTTTGGTCTGCGTGTCGGCATGGCACGTACCACGCAACAGCAGCCACTCACTAGCGGTCAGCGCTGCCTCGCCTATCTTGGATTGGTGAACGTCAGTGTGAGGGCTAAGGCGACTCCAATATGCCGACCAACGCGTATTGCGCCGGATCAGCGAATCGACAAAAGAAGCCTAGTGCGGCGCAATGTCCGTTGGTTATTGCACCCTACGCTTGCTGGGCCATGGTGTTGGGCCCCGGTCAATTTTGGACGGCTTCTGCGTGTAACTTTAGCCCAAGGGCTGCCATGACTTTCAGGATGGTATCGAAGCTGGGAGCGCGATCACCAGAAAGTGCTTTGTACAGACTTTCGCGAGACAACCCTGCATCGCGTGCAACTTGCGTCATGCCTTTGGCGCGAGCGATATCACCTAACGCTTTGGCAATGAACGTTGCATCACCATCGGCTTCTTCGATGCAACCCTCAAGATACGCCGCCATTTCTTCGGGCGTACGAAGATGCTCTGCGACGTCGTAACGGGTAGTTGCTGTTTTAGCCATGTTCATTCCTTCAAGTTTCGCGCCAACCGCAACGCCGTTTTGATATCTGTAGATTGTGTTGATTTATCGCCACCAGCCAAGAGAATCACAAGCTCCTGACCATACCTGCTGAAATACACCCGATAGCCGGGGCCAAAGTCGATGCGTAACTCGGAGACGCCCCCGCCAACAGGCTTCACATCGCCGGGATTTCCGGCTGCAAGCCGTTCGATCCTGACCAGGATACGAGCTCGGCCCCGGACGTCACTAAGACCATCAATCCAAGCCGCGTAAACATCGGTTTTGCGGATTTGAAGCATAAGTCGACTGTAGCCAATTGGCTACTTCATGTCAATACGGGAAGGAATAGGAAACGAAGCTCGACATTCGCTTTCAATGCATAGAATGCTGCTGCATCGTGCAGTTCGGCGAGCGCCGGTGGTGTAACAACGAGCTTCACTTCAGTGCTGCACGCACCTGGGCTAGAGCCTCAGCAATCGGAATAAGCTGTACCGCGCCACTTTCAATGTCAGCAATCCTGCGCTGGGTTTCGGCGGCCCATGCTTCTTCAATCTCGGCATCTTCATCATGACTGGCGAGCAACAACTGGGCAAAAGCTGCTCGTTCAGCAGCGCTTAGTTTCAGGGCTTCGGCTTCGAGCAATTCAAGTTGATTTGCCATTGCGATACCTCCATTAAACATGCCAAAAATTGTAGCATCGTATGGCGTACCGCAAGCGGGTACGCCATACGGTGCTAGAGATAGCTACCCATTATTGTTATTGGATATTTACTCGTTTGGCAAACTCACCCACAATATTATCGAGAAGTATCGCGATAGTTTTTTCATCGAATTTATCTACGTGGGCAACGTTAATGTACGTAAGGAAACCATCATACTGAAGCATATTGGATATTACTGGCCCTACTGCCTTTGCCTCTGCTGATTCTGACTTTAGGAGTTTAGCTGCGACGAAATAGGTGGGGTAATTAGTTACGTGAGCAATCGCAAATGACCACCCATTGGCATTCACTCTGTCGTTAATATCATGTTGTGCGTAAACGATCAGTTTTAACTGAGGTAGATTTTCGGTGACCTCAAACTTTGCTTGCTTCATGCGCTCATCAATTTTCTCTGAAAGAGTTTTTATAACAGTCTCATCATCGCAAACCACAAGATATGCTACTTTTCTGGAGGTTTCTTCCGCAAAAGAAATTGAGGTGTGAAAGAGTAAGATGCAAAATGTGTACGTAATTAAATTGCGCATGATTTCCTTATGACTAGCTATCCAAGCTCAGCGACCCGGCGCAGGGGACGCCACGATTGCAAACCACGACGCCATGCCGGGTTCGCTGCAGTAGTGTAAGGCGTACCCGCTTGCGGTACGCCGTATGAACAATTCAACACTTCATCAATCTTCATAAGCCAACATACCCTCAATACCACCAGCCCAGTTTTCCGGATAAACACCTTGTTCAACTAGTGCGTGAAAAGTCGAATATGGCCACTCTTTTACATGCTTTACCAAACCATGCTTGATATGCCATACGCGAGGGTAGTCCATTGGCGTGATTAAACGATTATTTCCATACGGCGTACCGCAAGCGGGTACGCCCTTCGGCGCTGGAACGAATTGTTAGATTCGAGCCGATTAGGGCGCAAATTTCAGCACCACGTTTTCCAGCAAATCGATGATGAAATCGGTCGCCTTGACTTCTGAAATCATGACCACTGATGGATGAGCTGCCGAGTTTCTTATGCCGAGCTTAGTATCGAGAATCTTCCTTACATCATTGCTGATAATGCCGGAACCACGTAAGAACTCGATGAATTTGTTTTCTGGGATTTCTGAGAAATCATCGATAACCGCAACCTGAGTTATCTTGATTCTCTTATCAGTGTTCTTGGCTAGTGCGGCATTGAACTCGTTGAGTTTCTTGGAAAGAACATACTCATAGAGATGATGCACAGTCAGACTCCAAGTAAGAGCAATCGCACCTCTCCGAGCACCTATTTCGTAGCAATCTATCGCTTCCTGAAGAAAGGTTCTTTTGTGCTGGTCGATGACCTTCGGGAGAAGACTACGTAGCAAATGACTCGTTTCAAGACGCTGAGGGCCACTATGGAGTGTTTTTTGAAGTGCTAATTCGAAGCTTCTTTCTAACTGATACCCTCCATCGACCTTGAGAAACTTAGGTGTCGTGTTACTCGCGCGCTTAGCGTTTTTGGACAGATAGGCGGAAGTATTTGAGTACTTCCGGATTCGAGCCAAGTCAAAGCAGTTGTCGATCCCGGACGATGTGGCTGCATCCTCCTCTACGATCACGATTAGGAAGTATGCAAAGTAGTCAATCAACGAACTGGCTTGTTGCTCATTAAGGTTTGGTATTTGAGCAACAAAACTATCAATTCGGTCCTTCATCAGTCAGTCTTTGCTTTTGGAAGATCATGCTCCAAGTAATTCATGCCCGGCGTGGTCACCTTGAGATCATTTGTGTTCGCGGTATCTAACCAGCCGCGTCGATTCGAGGCGTCTCTCAGGCTTTGCACCAGCGCAGTAGGAACCTTAACTCCTACATCTCGATAGCAGGTAAATACGTGGTCTGGAGTAATTGGAGACACTTCAATCTTGTGCTGTAGGTAGTACATAAAAACCAGATTTCTCTCTAGGTTGGAGGTAATCGTGAAAGACGTATGAAAATCCTTAAGCCTCTCAACTTCTTTCGCTTTTCCGGACAAGTCCAGATCCTTCACGATGCTCGGCTGAGCTCCACCCGCACTGGCTTTCTTCCTCCCAGATGACTTCTGATCCGTACTGCTCACATCTGGCTTGGGCGAAGGCGGTTTCCCCAATTGATTTGTGCTCTTGGTAGTTGGTGATGACGTTGAACCATGTAGTTGGTCTTTAAAGTCAGCGTAAATTTCTCTGACAAGCTGATCACTGCCCTCAACTTCTAACAGCCCCTGGGAAATATCGATCCGCAATTTTGCAGTGCTCATATTGTCTTCCCCTTTAAATTTTGCACGAAGAATCTAACATAAATTAGCCACCAACTAACTACCTAACAATTTAGTAGGTCTGCCGTATAAACTGGATTCTTGTTCTGATTTTTTCATTCAATCAATCCTTTATCGTTTTCAAATGCCCCACAAACGCGCATATCAACCTAGCAAACACACCAGCACATTCTTAGCCGCCTAAATGGCTTGATGCCGTGTTTTTGCCTGCGGGGCATCACACGCATCCACCTGCTGAGCACACATACCTCGCTTGAGTTAAACGATACCTCAGATACCCCCCGATGTAACACCCCCGAAAGTTAGGGGCTGGGCATAGTTAGGGGCTGAGCATGTATAGCGTTTTAAGCCACGAGCCAGTAGAGCACTCCGCTTCCGCCCGTCCCTCCCCTCCCCTGGCATCAAGTCTGGAACAGGCACCCTTTCCCTCGCCTGTTATGCGTTTTGCCGACCCACGCGCGGCATTACCATGCTTCATCCCTGATCGCATGCCAGTAAAAGGCCATGACTGACAACGTAGAACCCCTTTCCGCCGAAGCCGTCCTGATGGCGCTATCGCGCAGTTACGCCCTGCTTGGCACGGATAGCGCCCTGCGCGTGGCCTCTGCCATCGAAGAGAAGCAATGGCCGTTGCTGGGGCAAGAGCTGCTGCAGTTACTCAAGGCCGAACAACCGCAACACCATGACCATTTGTCGCACTTCGCCGAGGCAGATGGCGACCCGCAGCTTTGGAAAGACCTGCTGGCACGCCTGCTGATGCTTACCTTGCCCACCCTGCTGCGTGAGGACAACCCGCTGGCGAACACCAGCATGCAACTGGGTAAACGTGTCAAAGCGGCACGCACCTACGGCACCAGCAATACATTGGCGCATGACGTGCGCGACCTGGTGTTGCAGATCGATCAATACCAGCAGGCGCTGGATCGTCAGGAACAAGCCTTCAACCGTGTGCTGGCCATGCTGGTGGAAAGCTTCCGCGAGCAGACCCTGCTGGAAGACTGGCTGGACCGCGCGCTGCTGCAGTTTCAGCAACTGATGCAAAGCGCACCCGGCAGCCGCACGCGTGAACAGGGCATGCAGCACATACGCGATGCCATCATCAAGCACCGCACCACGCGCTGAAGCCGCAACAAGTGGCGCACGCGCATTGAAACAATAAGCGCATTGAAACAAACGCATTAAAACTAAAGAAACCAGACCATGAAAGGAGCCAGGATTAAAGATTGGGCGTAAGCCGTCGTTACAGGAATCAGCACTGCCACTTTGCAGCGCAAGCAGAAAAAAAAGATTCAACTTTCTGATTACGCTGCCGATAACAGTCTTAACAGCGAGACCTCCGGCAAGTTTGGTGGTGGCGCTAGTGGCCAAAAGCCGATTTATAAGTTGCCGATTTATAAGTTAACGACCTTAAGCGCAGTATCAATTTTTAATTTAGGAGAAATATCATGACTGGCATCAACACCAACATCGCTTCCATGAACGCTCAACGCAACCTGTCGTCCTCGCAGAGCAGCCTGAGCACTTCCCTGCAACGTCTGTCTTCCGGCCTGCGTGTGAACAGCGCCAAGGACGACGCGGCTGGCCTGTCGATCGCTACCCGTATGGATTCCCAGGTTCGCGGCATGAACGTGGCCATCCGTAACTCCAACGACGCCATCTCGTTCAGCCAGACCGCTGAAGGCGCACTGGGCAAAGTGACCGACGCACTGCAACGTATGCGTGAGCTGGCGGTTCAATCCTCCAACGCCACCAACAACGCCGGTGACCGTGCCAACCTGGGTACCGAGTTCTCCGAGCTGCAGGCCGAGATCACCCGCCTCACCGGTAACACCAAGTTCAACGGCACCAACGTACTGGCTGGCGGCACCAATGTGTATCAAGTGGGTGCAGACACCACCGACACCATCAGCGTCACCACCACCGACCTGACCGCAGCAGGCAGCGATACCGGTGCTGCAGCAGCAGCTACCGTACTGAT
The DNA here is from genome assembly GCF_005502435.1 of Methylobacillus flagellatus. Lineage (GTDB taxonomy): Bacteria > Pseudomonadota > Gammaproteobacteria > Burkholderiales > Methylophilaceae > Pseudomethylobacillus > Pseudomethylobacillus flagellatus_A. The sequence goes on along the minus strand of NZ_SCOU01000002.1, from coordinate 261,884 downwards.
CGACACCGCTGCCAACTCGGCACTGGCCATCACCGCCATCGACGATGCGCTGGACGAGATCAACACGGAACGTGCCACCTACGGTGCAGTACAGAACCGCTTTGAATCGGTGATCAGCAACCTGAAGGTGTCGGTTGAGAACTCCTCGGCTGCCAAGTCCCGCATCATGGATGCTGACTTCGCAACAGAAACCGCCAACCTGACCCGTGCGCAGATCCTGCAACAAGCCGGTACGGCGATGCTGGCCCAGGCCAACCAAGTACCTAACAACGTATTGACCTTGCTGCGTGGCTAATCAGGCACCACAGACCGCCGGCCTTGACGGCCGGCTTGTCTGGTTCAGTCGGGATTGAGCATGCCGTACGCTCAAACCGCACCAGCAGCAATGTGTGACAAGCCCCTGTGGTCGGATGACTGCCGGGGCTTTAAGGAGTCTGCGAAATGAATACGATTTCAGAGAACATCAGCGTGATGAGCGCCACATTCGGCAAAGTCGCCCAGACAAGCACGCCTGCCACCAACCCGGCTACCAGTTCAGTGAACAGCCCAGTGAGCAGTGCCGCAGCCACATCCGCCCCGGCAAGCGCTGCGCCCGAGATATTCGGCAGCAGTGTCAATGCGCAAGATAGCGCCAACACCATCGACGACGCCGTCGGCAACATCAACAGTTTTATCGCCAAGGCCGCGCCTGGCATCGAATTCTCCATCGATGAAGAAAGTGGTCGCGCCATCGTCAGCATCATAGACCGCGAGACCGACATGATCATTCGGCAGGTGCCCACCGCAGAAGCGCTGGCCATCTCCAAGACCTTGGATCGTCTGCAAGGCCTGCTGATCCGGCAATTCGCCTGACACGGCCACCACTTCAACGGCAACCTTTTAGCTTACGGATACCACCATGGCGCTCACCTCAGCTGGCATAGGATCAGGTCTCGATGTGGCCAGCATCGTGCAAAATCTGATGACCACCGAACAGGGGCCATTGACCAACGTCACCCAGCAGAAGACCAGCACCCAGGCCAAGATCTCGGCCTATGGCAGCTTGCAGAGTGCTTTGTCGAGTTTCCAGACCACACTGGGCAATCTGTCCAACATCAGCAAATTCAATGCGCTGACCGTGCAGAGCAGCGATGCCAGCACGGTGAGCGCCACCGCCACGGGCAGCGCCACCGCCGCCAGTCACAGCCTGCAGGTGGACCAACTGGCACAAAGCCACAAACTGGCACTGGCGCCCAAGACCAGCCTGGCGGATATCGTCGGCATGGGCACGCTGACCATAGCCTTCGGCAGCTATGACAGCACCGGCAACACCTTCACGGCTGGCAACAAGGCCGCGCTGACCATCAACATCACCACCGGCAACAACACGCTGAGTGGCGTGCGTGACGCCATCAATGCCGCCAATGCCGGCGTGAGTGCCAGCATCGTCAATGACGGCACTGGCTATCGCCTGGTGCTGAGCAGCAAGGACAGTGGTGCGGGCAACAGCCTGCGCATCAGCGCCAGCGATGGGGATGGCACCAACACCGACAACAGCGGCCTGTCACAGCTGGCTTATGACCCGACCGCGCTGGCGGGCAGCGGCAAGAACCTCAGCCAGGTGCAGGAGGCGAAGAATGCGCTGCTCAGCATCGACGGCATCAGCATCAGCAAGCCCAGCAATGTGATCACCGATGCGCTGGAAGGCGTGACCCTTACGCTCAGCAAAGTGAGCGCCAGCCCGCAGACCCTGACCATAGGCCGCGACACCAGCACCGTGGAAGCCAATGTCGCCAGTTTCGTCAAAGCCTACAACGACCTCAACCAGACACTGCGCAACCTCACCAAATATGACGAGGCCAGCAAGACCGGCGGCGCACTGCTGGGCGACAGCACCACGCGCGGCCTGGCCTTCCAGCTCAAGTCCGTGCTCACACAAAGTGTGGGCAGCACCGGCGCGCTCACCTCGCTGTACCAGATCGGCGTGACCTTCCAGAAGGACGGTACGCTGGCGCTGGACAGCAGCAAGCTGAAATCCGGCATGGAAAGCAATTTCAGCGAGATCGCCGGCCTGTTCGCGGCCACTGGCAAAGCCACCGACAGCCAGATCAGCGTTGCGGGTAACAGCAGCAGCACGCTGGCCGGCAACTATGCGGTGAACGTGACCCAACTCGCCACACGCGGCAGCCTGGCTGGCAGCGATGCGGCCGGGCTCACCATCACCGCAGGCGTCAACGACGCCATCGCCCTCAATATCGACGGGGTGGATTACAACCTCACCCTCACCGCAGGCAGCTACGCCAGCAGCAGCGCCCTAGCCGCCGAACTGCAGAACCGCATCAGCGCGGCAGGCTCCGCTGCCAGCGTCAATGTCAACGCTGGCATGCTCAGCGTGACCTCGGTCAACTATGGCAGCAGCTCCAGCATCCTGCTCGGCAGCGCCAATGGCAACGCCAACCTGTTCGGCAACAGCGCCGTGAGCAGCGCCGGGCTGGATGTCGCAGGCAGCATCAACGGCGTGGCCGCCACTGGCAAGGGACAGAACCTGATCGGCGCCACAGGCGATGCCAACGGCCTGATCCTGAAAGTGGATGGCGGCGGACTTGGTGCACGCGGCACAGTGAATTTCACCCTGGGTTACGCTTATCAATTGCGCCAGCTTGCCGATAACTATCTACGCAGTGATGGTCTGCTCACCGCGCGTACCGAAGGCCTCAGTGCCAGCGTCACCCGGCTCACGCGTCAGCAGGAAACCTTGCAAGCCAGGCTGGCCGTGATCGAGCAACGTTACCGCGATCAGTTCACGGCACTGGACACGCTGATCAGCAGCATGCAGAGCACCAGCAGCTACCTGAGCCAGCAGATCAGCATGTTGCAATCGAATAGTTAGTCACGGAGAGAAGCATGTTCGGAACGCAAACACTGGGTGTACAAGCCTACGCCCATATCGGACTGGAAACAGGTGTGGCGGCCAGCAATCCACATCAGTTGATCGTGATGCTGTATGACGGTGCACTCACCGCCTGCCGCAGCGCACTGGCAAGACTGCAATCGCAGGACCTGGGCCAAAAGAGCGCAGACCTCTCCAAAGCCATCATCATCATCGAGAACGGCTTGCGTCAAAGCCTGGATAAAGAGGCCGGCGGCAGCCTGGCGGACAGCCTGGACAGCCTGTATGGCTACATGGTGGACAAACTGTTCCGCGCCAATCTGGATAACGACCGTGCCGCCATCGAAGAAGTGATCGCCCTGCTGGCCGACATCCGTGGCGCCTGGCTAGCCATCGCAACACCGGCCATGCCAGCCAGCGGCCTGGCTGCCTATGCCGCCCCAACCACCGCCAACGCACCGTTCAGGGCCTGATATGCACGCCAACCCCTCTCTCGCGCAATACCAGACCATCGCCGACATCACGGCGCAGATGCTCACGGCTGCCCAGGCGGAAGACTGGGAAACGCTGACCCGGCTGGAGCAGCAATGCGCAGAATGCGTGCGCAAACTGCAGATGCAATCCCTGCTCAACCCGGCGGCACCGCTGGCCGGTGCCGAGCGCGAAGCCAAGCTGCATTGCCTGCAGAACATCCTGGCGCATGACCGCCAGATCCGCGAACTGGTCAACCCGTGGATGCGCAAACTGAGCAGCATGATCAGCAGCAACATCGCTGAGCGCAAGCTGGCGCGCCACTACGGCAACTCGCCGCCGATGTGAATCCGGCTGCCGCTTTTAGACTCAGACCATAGCCCGCATGGCCAGCGCACTCCCGGACAGCCTCAACCCCGTCACCCGCATAGGCGAGAACCCGCTTGGCATGCAGGTGCAACAGCAGAGCCTGCGCAATACCCTACTGGCCTCGCTGCTGGGTAACCAGTCTGCGCTGCCCGGTGCGAACAACGCGGTCAGCACCCAGCTCAGCGCCGGGGCACAGCTCATCCAGCAGGCCTTGCAGCAATCCGACCTGCCCGCCACGGTGCGCCCGGCCAACAGCTTGTTGAGCCTGTCTGCCACCGCAGCCCTGCCCGACAGCCGCCTGATCGCACAGGCGCTGCAACACTCCCTGTCACAAAGCGGCTTGTTCTACGAAGCCCATCTCCATCAAACCCTGCAAGGCAAACGCAGCAGCGACAGCCTGCTGCAAGAACCACAGAACCAGCCAGCACGCCAGCCCGCCGAAGCCGCCAGCCTGCTATCCCAGCAATTGCAGGTACTGGAACAACGTCGTGTGCACTGGCAAGGGGAGGTCTGGCCCGGCCAGCCCATGCACTGGGAGACCGAACTGGAACAACACGGCCAGGCGCGCCGTACACAGGAAGACGGCCACTCCAGCCATGCCGACATAGAGGCTGCCCCTGCCGTCACCAGCCGTTTGCAGCTGCAGCTGCCCGCGCTGGGCAATGTCAGCGCCGTGATCAGCTTGCGTGAACAGGGTCTGCATATCCGCCTGCAAGCGGATGAGGCCGAGACCGGCGTGCTATTGCAGACGCGCCTGGCAAACCTCGTCAACGCGCTGCAGCAACTGCCAGCCGCGCGGCTGGATAGCCTGCAGGTACAAACCGGCAAGCCTGCTGCTGCAACTGCAGTAAGCGCGCACAGCCCGGTCGCGGTGGCGCCACTGGCATGATGCGCAAAGATACCAACCGACCAGAAGGCGGCCAGCCCTGGGCCAAGCCGCCGGAAGCCGTGGCGCTGGCCTATGAAGCGGGCGCTTACGCACCCAGCGTGGTGGCCAAGGGCCGTGGCCTGGTGGCGGAGCAGATCATCGCCAGGGCCAAAACGCACGACGTGTTCGTGCACGAATCCCCGGAGCTGGTCGCGCTATTGATGCAGGTGGATCTGGATCAGCACATCCCGCCCGTGCTGTACCAGGCCATCGCCGAGATCCTTACCTGGCTGTACCAGCTGGAACAAGGCAAGCCGCTAGGTAAATAACTCAATAGGTCAATAGGTCAATAACCAAGCGACTCCTTGCCGGTTGAGAACAACAAGCAAGATTCCAGAAAACGCCTGATCACTCGCAATGCACTGCATGAAGCACGTGATGCTGAATTCGAGGTTGGCTGATGTCACTTGATTTGCTCCTTTTTGTGTAGCAAAATATGCTTCATTCGTAGCCATTAAAGAAACATCATGCTATCCAATCTGCTGTTTGGCGAATATCGGAAACGTGTTATGGGGCTTTTACTGTTGCATCCCGAGCAAAGCTACCATGTGCGTGAATTGGCCAGGCTTACGCATACCAGTGCCGGCACCCTGCATAAAGAACTCAGCAAACTGTCTGAGGCGGGCATTTTGCAGAGCACGAAAGTGGGCAACCAGCAGCGCTACAGTGCGAACGTGCAATGTCCCATTTTCGAAGAGTTGGCTAGTATCTTGCGCAAGACATCCGGTTTGGTGGAGGTGATAGCGAATGCGCTATCCAGCGTCCGCCATCAGATCGAACTGGCCTTTGTGTTTGGTTCTGTTGCTCGTGGTGAGCAACAGACCTACAGCGATATTGATGTCATGATCATCGGCGACATCAGCTTTGGGGATGTTGTGGGCCTGTTGCATCAGTGCCAGACCAGTCTCAAACGAGAAATCAACCCTGTGGTGTATTCCATCGACGGATTCAATAGTCGCATGGCAAACAACGACTCGTTCTTGAAAGAAGTCCTGCAAAAACCAAAGCTGTTCATAGTGGGTGATGATCATGAGCTTGGAAAATTTACTGAAAACCAAACAGCTGCAATCACATCAACCCTCCAGTGAAGCGCTGCTTCGCTTACTGGACGCCATCAAGCGCAATATTTCTGACTCCAGGATTGACGCTGTCAGCGAGGAAACAAGATTTGATGCGGCTTACAAGGCCATTATGCAATGTGCGATGCTGGGTTTGTGGTTGCACGGCTATCGCACATCGACAAGCCAGCCAGGACATCATCAAACAGCGATTCAAACACTGCAAACCACACTGGGCACACATGCATCGACGGTCATCGTTTTGGATGCCCTGCGCAAGCAAAGAAATATCAGCGATTACGCAGGTGATCCGGTAAGTGACGAGGCCGTCGTCGAGTGTATCAGGCAAGCCGAAGCGCTGTACCAGCAGACGCTAAAGTGGATCAGGGCCAATCGCGCCGAATTATCCAGATAAATTCACCTGCTAAAGCTTAGGCGCAGCGCCTGCATCATGCCCTGACCGGAAGCGGGTTCAAAGCTTAGGGCGGGCAGACGCCCCCAGATCCACATCCCCTCAAATCGGCTCGCCACGGGGATGCTGAATGCTTGATCACACCTGCATGTTCATGATGTCCTGATACGCGCTGACCAGCTTGTTGCGCACCTGCACGGTGGCCTGGAAGGCGATGCCGGCTTTTTGCCCGGTGATCATCACGTCGGACAGGCTGACCTTGTCGTCGCCCATCACGAATTGCTGGCCCAGCTTCTCTGATTGCAGCTGCATGCTGTTGACCTGGTTCAGCGAGGCTTTCAGCGCTTCGGCGAAATCCAGCTTTTGTGTGCCCTGCGCACTTGCGGTGCCGGCGGCGGGCAAGGCAGCCGTGTCTGGTCGCTGCGCGGCCTGTTTCAGTTGCGACAGCATGGACTGGATGCGACTGGCATCTATGCCTTCGATGGCCATGTTGTTTCCCTTCTTCACGAAGTAAGTGGTGACGACGAATTTCTACACGCCTACTTTAGCAGCCGGTACTAGCGCGACTGCCGCAAATAAGCCGGGTAAATACGCTCTGTTCCAGCCTTTGAATTTGCAGGCCAGCGACATAATGGCTCCCAATATGGCAGTCATGCCAGCTTTAGCAGATTGAGGAATCGATATGGCAGCGGTCACGGATGCGACCTTTTCGAACAGCCCACCGGGTGGCATGTTCTCGTCAGCCCTGGGCAACCGGCTGTTGCTGGGGGTCGGCATCGCGGCGGTGATCGCGGTGATGAGTGCCTTCTGGCTATGGAGCCAGCAGCCGGATTATCGCGTGCTGTTCTCCAACTTTTCCGATAAGGATGGCGGTGCCATCGTCGGGGCGCTGGAACAGATGAACGTGCCTTACAAGTTCTCGGAAGGCGGCTCGGCCATCCTAGTGCCCGCCGCGCAAGTGCATCAGGCACGTCTACGCCTGGCTGCCGAAGGCCTGCCCAAAGGCGGCAATGTGGGCTTCGAGATCATGGAGCAGCAGAAATTCGGCGTTTCGCAGTTTCTGGAGCAGGTGAATTTCCAGCGCGCGCTGGAAGGCGAGCTGGAGCGCAGCGTGCAATCCATCGCGGCGGTACAGAACGCCCGCATCCATCTGGCCATCCCCAAGAGCAGTGTGTTCGTGCGTGACCAACAGAAACCCACCGCCTCGGTGCTGCTCAACCTGCAGCCTGGCCGCACGCTGGACGCCCAGCAGGTCAGCGCCGTGGTGCATCTGCTGGCCAGCAGTGTGCCGGAACTGACCGCCGCCAACGTCACCGTGGTGGATCAGAACGGCAACCTGCTGTCCGACAGTGGCCGCCAGGACAAGACCAACAAGCTGGACCCGAATCAGATCAAATATGTAGAAGCGCTGCAACAGAGCATCGCACGCCGCGTGGAATCCATCATCAGCCCCATCGTCGGTGCCGAGAACGTACGCGCTGAAGCCAGCGCCGATATCGATTTCGCCAGCGTGGAACAGGCCGCCGAGATATACAAACCCAACCAGACTCCAGACAGCACGGTGATCCGCAGCCAGCAATCCAGCGAATCCGCCACCGTGCCCGGCAACAACCTGAATGGCGGTGTGCCGGGCGCACTCAGCAACCAGCCGCCTGCCGAAGCCAGCGCCCCGCTAGTGCAGCCCGCGCCTGCCGAAGCCGCTGCTACCGTCGCACCTGCCACCGCGACAGCCGCCTCCAACACCCCGCCGCTGATGAACACGCAAAAGAACGCCACCACCAATTATGAAGTGGACAAGACCGTGCGCTACTCCCAGCAGGCCATGGGCGGCGTCAAGCGCCTCACGGTGGCCGTGGTGGTCAACTTCAAGCGCGAAGCCGGCAAGGACGGCAAGCTGCAGGACAGGCCGCTTAGCGACGCAGAAAAGACCCAGATCGCCGATCTGGCGCGTCAGGCCATGGGCTACAACGAAGCGCGTGGCGACACGCTCACCGTGGTGAACAGCAGCTTCGCTGGCAACTTGCCTGTGGTGGAGCCCGAAGTACCGCTGTGGAAACAACCGCAGAACATCGCCATGGGCATGGAAGTGCTCAAGCTGCTGGCCGGTGTGCTGGTGATGCTGATGCTGTACCTGCGCCTGCTGAAACCCATGCTGCGCAAGCTGGTGACCCCGGCGCTGCCAGCCCCGGCTACGCCCGCTCTGGCCGATGGCAGCGAAAACCCTGTCCTGCTGGATGCAAGTGGCCCGGCCACGCCGGCCATCACGCAACGCGGCTATGTACAGAACCTGGAGACCGCCAAGAGCATCGCCAAAGACAATCCGAAGATGGTCGCCAACGTCGTTACCAACTGGGTGAGCAATAATGATTGAGAACGGGATCATGAAAGGCGCCATCCTGATGCTGGCGCTGGGTGAAGAAGAGGCCGCCGAGGTGATGAAACACCTGGGCCCGCGTGAAGTGCAGAAGCTGGGCGCGGCCATGGCCACCATGAAGAGCATAGGCCACGACGACGTGGAAGCCGTGCTCAACGAGTTCGTCACCAAGGTGGACGAAAGTACCTCCATCGGCCTGGATTCCGACGACTATATCCGCTCCGTGCTGACCAAGGCACTGGGCGATGACAAGGCCTCCGGCCTGCTCAACCGCATCCTGCAGGGACGTGACGCCAGCGGTATCGAAAGCCTGAAATGGATGGACGCGCAGACCGTGGCCGAATTCATCCGCAACGAACATCCGCAGATCATCGCCACCATCCTGGTGCACCTGGAACGTGATCAGGCCTCGGAGATCCTCAGCCACTTCACCCCGCGCCTCAGAGGCGATGTCATGCTGCGCATCGCCACGCTGGACGGCGTGAAGCCGGCGGCGCTCAAGGAGCTCAATGACGTGCTGACCAAGCTGATGAGCGGCAACGAGAACCTCAAGAAGATGCCGATGGGCGGGGTGCGCACCGCCGCCGAGATCATGAACTTCATGAACAGCGACAACGAGACCTCGGTGATGGAAACGCTGAAAGACCATGACATCGACATGGCGCAGAAGATCATGGACCAGATGTTCGTGTTCGATAACATCATCGACATCGACGACCGTGGCATCCAGACCATACTGCGCGAAGTGCAGTCGGAAATGCTGATCCTGGCCCTCAAGGGCGCCACCAACGAGCTGCGCGAAAAGATCTTCAAGAACATGTCCACGCGTGCCGCTGAAATGATGCGCGAAGACCTGGAGGCCAAAGGCCCGGTACGCCTGTCCGAAGTGGAAGCCCAACAAAAGCAGATCCTGCAGATCGTGCGCAGGCTGTCCGACGAAGGCCAGATCATGCTGGGTGGCAAAGCCGAGGATGCCTATGTTTAAGCAGGGTGCTGAAGGGGTCGATGCTACCTGTGCCGCGATGTGCCATGCCATGACGAGGGACGCCCATGTCTGACCCGGCCGCCTTACCCAAGGAACAACAGACCGCCTACCAGCGCTGGGAGCTTTCCTCGCTGGAACAGGTGAAGGTGACGCCACCGTTGGCCAGCCTGCCGGAAGTGGCGGCGCTGCTCAGCCAGGCCGAAAAAGAAAGCTATGCCAAAGGCGTGCAGCAGGGCTATGCCGCTGGCGTGCAGCAGGTGAACAACGCCGCGCAAGCCGAGCGCCAGCAGTTGCTGCACATCGCCCAGCAGTTCAACGCCACCTTGGCCGGGCTGGAACAGCAGATGGCCGCACCGCTGGTGAAACTGGCGCTGGACATCGCGCAGGCCATGCTCAAACAAACGCTGCAACAGTCGCCAGAACAGCTGTTGCCGGTGGTGCGCGAATGCCTGAATTATCTGCCCAGCGTGGAACAACCCGCCCGCCTCACCCTGCACCCGGACGATGCCGCCATCGTGCGCAACAGCCTGACCGATGCGCTGCGTGAACAACACTGGATCATTCAGGAAGACCCGCATCTGGAACGCGGCGGCTGTCTGGTGGACACCCCGGCCAACCACATCGATGCCAGCATGGCGACACGCTGGCAACGCATCAGCGAAGCGCTGGGTCAGCCGCATGCCTGGGCCAAAAACGAAGTGAGCAACGAGACGAGCAGTGAGGCGAGAAGCGAAATGAGCAGTGAGCTGCGCACGGGGCTCGCGGCATGACCGCCTACGCCGCGCCAGCGATCAACCCCGACCATACACTACGCCAGTGGCAATACCACCTGCGCGACTGCAGCGAGCTTCTCAATCTGCAACAACAACTAGCGCCGCTGCAAGTGGCTGGCCGCATCACCAAGCTCACCGGCCTGGTGATGGAAGCGGTGGGCATCCAGCTTTCCGTGGGCAGCGTATGCCATATCGCGCTGTCCGATGGCCACCATGTGGAAGCCGAAGTGGTCGGCTTCGACGGCGACCGCCTGCTGCTCATGCCGCAAAGCCATGTAGGCGGCATAGGCCCGGGCAGCAAGGTACTGCCGCTCAATGTCTCCGAAACCCTGCCCGGCCCGCATGCCAGCCCGCACCCACGCCGCCGTGCCGCAGACCGCTCGCGTCACCTGCCGGTCGGGCTGGAATTACTGGGCCGCGTGGTGGATGGTGGTGGCAAACCACTGGATGGCCTGGGCCCCTTGCGCGCCAGCCACAGTGCACCGCTGCATACCCGCCCGCTCAACCCGCTGGAACGCGACCCCATCCAGCACACGCTGGACGTGGGCGTACGCGCCATCAACAGCATGCTCACCGTGGGGCGTGGCCAGCGCATGGGCCTGTTCGCGGGCTCAGGCGTGGGTAAATCCATGCTGCTGGGCATGATGGCGCGCTATACCAGCGCCGATGTCATCGTGGTGGGCTTGATCGGTGAACGTGGCCGTGAAGTGAAAGAGTTCATCGAGCAGATCCTGGGCAGCGAAGGCCTAGCACGTGCCGTGGTGGTGGCCGCCCCTGCCGACGTACCGGCACTGATGCGCTTGCAGGGCGCCCATTACGCCACCACCATCGCTGAACATTTCCGCGACGCTGGCCAGAACGTGCTGCTGATCATGGACTCATTGACCCGTTATGCCATGGCGCAGCGCGAGATCGCACTGGCCATAGGCGAGCCACCAGCCACCAAGGGCTATCCGCCTTCCGTGTTCGCCAAGCTGCCTGCGCTGGTGGAACGTACCGGCAATGGCCGTGCCGGTCAGGGCTCGATCACCGCGTTCTATACCGTGCTGACCGAAGGGGATGACCAGCAGGATCCCATCGCCGATGCGGCACGCGCCATCCTGGACGGCCACATCGTGCTCAACCGCAGCCTGGCCGAGAGCGGGCATTACCCCGCCATCGACATGGAGCAATCCATCAGCCGCGTCATGCACAGCATCACCAGCACCGCCCATCAGCAGGCGGCGCGGCGCCTGAAACAGCTCAATTCACGCTATGCACGCAGCCGCGACCTGATCAGTGTGGGCGCTTATCAGGCCGGTAGCGACGCGCTGCTGGACGAGGCCATACGCAAGCACGAGGCCATCAATCAGTTTCTGCAGCAGGACATCGCGGAATCCGCCAGCCTCGCCGACAGCATCGTACAACTCACTGACTTGACTGCGAACCCGGCATGACCAGCAAACCCAACACCAGCTTGCAACTGCTCATCGAACTGGCCACGCAAGCCACTGAAGCCGCCGCCCTGCGCCTGGGGGAGCTGAACCAGAGACTGGCACAGGAGCAGGACAAACTCGCCATGCTGCAATCCTTCCATGCCGATTACCTGCAACGTCTGCAAGGGCAATTGCAGCGTGGCCTCTCCCCACGGGAATACCAGAACTACCAGGCTTTTGTAGGCAAGCTGGAAACCGCCATCAACGGGCAGCAGGACCTGCTCAAACAGGTGCAGGCGCAGATCGGGGTGCAGCGCCTCAACTGGCAGGAATGCCAGAAAAAACAGCTGTCTTACCAAGTGCTGGTAGCGCGTCAGGAAAAAGCCGAGCAGCAGCACCAACGCAAAAAAGAACAACAACAACTGGACGAGTTCGCTGCGCGTGCCGCACGTCTGCGCACCGCCTCCTGACCATGATGATGAACCCGACCAGCCCGGCAGCCAGCAATGCGGCGAACAGCCAGCCCAAGCCGACGGCCACTGAGATCAAGGCGTCCGAGGCGAACATCCCGCCTTTTCAGCAGGTACTGGCTGCGCACACGCGGACCGCTGAGGCAGAGCCGCCCTCGCCCGCCATGTCCGGCAACCCCAGGCTCAAAGCCAGCGGGGCGCAAGGTAAGCCGGTCAGTCAGCCAGCCCTCAGTGACAAACCGCTCAACCGCCAGGCGGTCAGCACAGACAAGGTCGCCAGCACAGACAAGTCCATCAGCACAGACCAGCCCACCAAGACCGAAACCGTCAACCCTGCACAGGCTGGCACGGGCAACAACAAACTGGCCGGTGCCGCGCTCGAGCGACAGGAAAGCAGCGAAGCCGCACGCGAGTCGCTGCAGGCACTGAATGAATGGCTAGGCATACCAGTGGCAGCAGGCGCGGCGGCAGAGATTGTGACGGGCACGGTTGCGAATACACCCGCTGCCCCTGCTGTATCAATAGCGCCCGTACCAGACCGGAACATAGCAGGCCCAAGCGCAGCAGAAACAAGCGCAGCAGAGTCCAACACAACAGAATCAAGCACAACAGAATCAAGCACAACAGCAATAAGCACAGCACAGTTCAGCACAACGCGTTCAGGCGTGCCCGTTGCCGACAGGCTGGCGACGCAACGCACCGAACTCAAGCAAGAGCCGACGGCAGGCAAAAGTGCCTATCAGGCTTTAGCAGACGACACCGTGGCAGACACGCTGCAGCAAGCCCGCAGCGCGCCGCTGTTGCAGGAAGCGCCGGGCCGTTTCCAGCTTGGCGCTGGTCAGCCGGATGCCGCGCTGGCGGCAGTCAGGCCGGATACACCAAGCAGCACCGCTCCCCATGAAGCACTGGCTGAAAGCAATCAGATGACTGAAAGCCGTCCAATAGCGTTCACACCTTCACCACAAGCCAGCACCACGCCCGCCACGCCAACGATCACAGCGGCCAACACAGCGGCCAGCCTGTTGCCGCCCATGCCCTATATCGAGAGCTATCCGGGCCGCAGCGGCTGGAACCAGGCCATCAGTCAGCAGGTGCTGTGGATGGTGGGCGCACTGGAACAGACGGCTACACTGACCCTGAACCCGCCCGACCTCGGGCCTTTGCAGATCGTGATCCAGGTGAGCAACGAGCAAGCCAGTGCCAGCTTCAGCTCCGAGCATCAGGAGGTGCGTCAGGCCTTGCAGGACGGCATGGAGCATCTGCGTGAACGCATGAAAGAAGCCGGTGTGACGCTGGGCGAGACGTCGGTGGGTAGCGGTCAGGCTCAGCCACAGGCTCAGCGCGATGGCGCACAGGCCACCCGCCATGCACCTGGTCATGCAGGCCAGGACAGCGGCACCACGCTGCAAGCGCCGAGCAGCGCAAACCCGCGCACCGCCCAGCAGCAGGGCCTGGTGGATCTGTACGCCTGATTGTAGTGTGGCTGCCGCCACGCGCCGCCAAGCAGCAAAATAGGCGACCTTTCCCTTTCTGTTCCGCGCATGCGTGAGCGTGCTTTTCTTCAATAATGCAGCCATCACCTCTGATTCAAGGAATTCGGTATGGCACAGCAGGCAGAAGACGCCGTCTCCGCGACAGCGCCCAAATCACGCAAGAAACTGCTGATGGCACTGATCGCCTTGCTGGTGCTGGGTGGCGCTGGCGGCGGGGCCTGGTATTACCTGCAGGCCAAACCCGCACACGCTAAAGTGGTGGAAACGCCGGTGGAAGTGCCCAAGCCTCCCGTGTTCGTCACGCTGGAGACCTTCACCGTCAACCTGCAATCCGATGTCACCGATGAATACCTGCAGGTGGACATCACCCTGCAAGTGCAGGACGAACTGGCCATGGCCGCCCTCAAGGAGAACATGCCGCAAGTGCGCAACCGCCTGCTGATGCTGCTCACCAGCAAGCAGGCCAGCGCCCTGGCCACCGTGGAAGGCAAGCAGCAACTGGCGGGCGAGATCCGTCAGCAACTCAACCTGCCGTTCAACAACAGCGACAAGACAGAAGAAGTCAGCGCCGTGTTCTTCACCTCGTTCGTGATCCAGTAGGCACTCACCATGGCCGATACCTTTTTATCGCAGGAAGAAGTCGATGCGCTGCTGCGCGGCGTCAACAATGACGGCGACGATGCGGTCGAGGAGATCGACCGTACCGGCGTGCGCGATTACAACCTGGCCACCCAGGAACGCATCGTGCGGGGCCGCATGCCTACGCTGGAGATCATCAACGAGCGCTTCGCGCGCCTGCTGCGTATCAGCCTGTTCAACTTTCTGCGTCGCAACGCGGAAGTGTCGGTAGGCCCGGTGCGCATCTCCAAATACAGTGATTTCATCCGTAATCTGGTGGTGCCCACCAACCTCAATCTGGTGCAGGTGAAGCCACTGCGCGGCACCGCACTCATGGTGTTCGACCCTGGCCTGGTGTTTCTGGTGGTGGACAACCTGTTCGGCGGCGATGGGCGTTTCCACACCCGTGTGGAAGGCCGTGATTTCACCCAGACCGAGCAACGCATCATCCAGCGCATGCTGGACATCGTGTTCGAGACCTATGCCAAATCCTGGGAGCCGGTGTACACGCTGGAATTCGAGTACATCCGCTCCGAGATGAACACCCAGTTCGCCAATATCGCCACCCCCAACGAAGTGGTGGTCGCGGTGACCTTCACCATCGAGATCGGCTCCTCCACGGGCGACATCCATTTCTGCATGCCGTATTCCATGATAGAGCCCATCCGCGACCAGCTCACCTCCACGCTGCAAGGCGAGATCCTCGGGGTGGACAAGCGCTGGGTGCGCCTGATGACACAACAGATCCAGAGCGCCGAAGTGGAGCTGATCGCCGACCTGGGCAAGATCAACATGCGGCTGGGCGACATCCTCAACATGCAGGTCGGTGACGTGATCCCGATGGCAGTGCCCGAGGAAGTGGAAGCCCGCGTGGACGGCATCCCGGTCATGCAATGCCGCTACGGCGTGTTCAACGGACAGTACGCCATGCGCGTCGAAAAGCTGCTGCGCGCCAACTCAACCGAATACATCAAAGGAGAAAGCCATGGCGACTAATGCCAATGCAATGGATGGCAACATCACCCAGACTATCGCCGAAGACGACTGGGAGGCCGCCATTGCCGAGCAGAAAGCCTCGGCCAGTGCCGCCAACCCGGTGCTCAACGCCCAGAATGAACGCAATCAGGTGTTCACGGAATTTTCGGCGCAGGGCAAGAACGCGGGCAGCACGCAGAACGACATCGACTTCATCCTGGATATCCCGGTGCAACTCACCGTGGAGCTGGGCCGCAGCAAGATCGCCATCAAGAACCTGCTGCAACTGGCGCAAGGCTCGGTGATCGAGCTGGACGGCATGGCGGGCGAACCTATGGACGTGCTGGTCAACGGCTGCCTGATCGCCCAGGGAGAAGTGGTGGTGGTGAACGACAAGTTCGGCATACGCCTGACCGACGTGATCACGCCTGCGGAACGCATCCGCAAGCTGAACAAGTAAGCGCACCAGAAAGCAGATGACCATGCGTGTCGCCTTGCTGTTGCGCCTGAGCGCTGGGCTAGATTCGGGCCAAAGCTACCGTGCAAGCTACCGTGCAAGCTACCGTGCAAGCTCTCGTGTAATCTCGCGTGTAATCTCGCGTGTGAGCTCCCGCTTGAACGCTGGCTTGGGCTTAGCCAGCCTGCTGTGCCTGCCCGGCCACGCTCATGCTGTGACGGCTGTTTCCGGCACCGGCAGCCTGCTGCAAGTGGTGCTGGGCTTGTCGGTGGTGCTGCTGGTGATGATGGCGTTGGCCTGGCTGGCCAAGCGCTATCAACTGAGCAACCCGCATGGCGGCAGTGTGGCGCGCGTGGTCGGCGGGGTCAGCGTAGGCACACGTGAACGCGTGGTGGTGATCGAGGTGGGCGACCGCTGGCTGGTGGTGGGCGTCGCCGCTGGCCAGGTCAGCAGCATCGCCAACCTGGCTGCAGGCGAATCGACAGGCAGCAGCGCTGTGGCGCCTACTCCCCTGCAAGGCAGCTTTGCAGCACGTTTCAAACAGGCGCTGGGCAAGGTCATCGCTGGTGGCCAAGACAACTCGATCCAAGACAAGCCGCTTCACAGCAAACCGGATGCCTGAGCTGATGACGCGCCTGATGCATACCCTGCAAACCAGCTTGAAACTTACCCTATCCAGGACCGGCTGGCTGCTGCCGCTGCTGGTGCCCGCGCTGTTGCTGCTGCCTTCCAGCAGTGTTGCCGAAACCGCCGGGCTCACCGTGCTATCGGCACAGCCCGCTGCCGGTGGCGGCCAGAATTACACCCTCAGCCTGCAGACCCTGCTGCTGCTCACGTCGCTGAGCTTCCTGCCCGCCGCACTGCTGATGATGACCAGCTTCACGCGCATCATCATCGTGCTGTCGCTGCTGCGTCAGGCACTGGGTGTGCAATCCGCACCGCCTAACCAGGTACTGGTGGGGCTGGCCCTGTTCCTGACCCTGTTCGTGATGGGGCCGGTGATCGACCGCATCTATGCCGAGGCCTACCAACCACTGCAGGAGAACCGCATCACCATGCAGGAAGCCATGGAAAAAGGGGCTGCGCCACTCAAGCAGTTCATGATGAAACAGACCCGCGAGAATGATCTGGCCATGTTCCTGAAGATGTCGCGCAGCCCGGCTGTGAATGGCCCGGACGACGTGCCGCTGCGCGTGCTGATCCCGGCTTTCATCACCAGCGAACTCAAGACTGCGTTCCAGATCGGCTTTGCCATCTTCATCCCCTTCCTCATCATCGACATGGTGGTGGCCAGTGTGTTGATGGCCATGGGCATGATGATGGTGTCGCCCGCCATCGTGGCGCTGCCGTTCAAGCTCATGCTGTTCGTGCTGGTGGATGGCTGGACACTGCTGCTGGGCTCGCTGGCGCAAAGTTTTTATTAAGGGAGGCGTATGAGTCCGGAAAGTGTCATGGTGATGGGCCGTCAGGCCATGGAGATCACGCTGTGGGTGGCCGCCCCCATGCTGGGCGTGGCGCTGTTCATCGGCCTGCTGGTCAGCATCTTCCAGGCCGCCACGCAGATCAACGAGACCACCTTGTCGTTCATCCCCAAACTGCTGGGCGTGTTCCTGGCGCTGGTCATCGCCGGGCCGTGGATGCTGACAGTGATGCTGGACTACATGCGTCAGGTGCTCACCGGCATCCCCGGCATGGCCGCCTAGGCCCGCCTCAACACTAGCCGTCTGAAGACTAGCCGCCATGATCACCATTAGCCAGGAACTGCTGCTGGGCTGGGTCAATGGCCTGCTGTTGCCGCTGACCCGCATCCTCGGCCTGATCGCCATCGCGCCCATCTTCGGGCACCGCTCGGTGCCCCGCCGCGTCAAGCTCGGGCTGGCGCTGGCGCTCACGCTCATCGTCGCGCCCACCCTGCCCTCGCATGCCGCTTTCGACCCGCTTACCCTGCCCGGCGCACTGATACTGGCGCAGCAACTGCTCATCGGCGTGGCCATGGGCTTCAGCATGCGCATCGTGTTCGCCGGGGTGGAAATGGCCGGCCAGGTCATCGGCATGACCATGGGCCTGGGCTTCGCCATCTTCTTCAACCCGATGACGCAGGGCCAATCCAGCCCCATCGGTCAGTTCTACATGATGATCGCCATGCTGCTGTTCCTGTCCATGAACGGCCATCTGCAACTGCTGGCCACACTGATCCAGAGCTTCGACAGCCTGCCCATCAGCCTCGCAGGCAGCAACAAACTGAACTTCTTCGCCATCGCCCAGTGGGGTGAGATCATCTTCCGCGCCGCAGTGCAGATCTCCCTGCCCGTGGTCGCCGCGCTGCTGGTCACCAACATCGCGCTGGGCATCCTCACCCGCACCGCACCGCAACTCAACCTGTTCGGCATCGGTTTCCCCATCACCATCTTCGTCGGCCTGCTCATGGTCGCACTCGCCTTCGCCAGCATGGAAGCACCGCTGGGTCACTACATCGAGACCGGGCTTAACCAGTCGCAGCGTATCGCCAACCCCGGTTAAGCCTTCTGGGGCTATGGTATTTAGTGGCGTGGTGCATAGTAGAACAACTCTTCAGGGATTAAAGCTTAAAAATCTACACACCTGACTTACCACCAATGCGGGAATTACCAGCAAGAGCGCTTGATAGCGCATTTTGGATGTTGCTAAAGAAATTTAAATTGGAGTAGATTGGGCAGCTCTATGAACCCATGTCCAATATCGATTGATACGAAAACTTGATGGCCGGAGAAACCTTGGTATCCACACGATTAGTTACAAAGACCGAATCTGAAGAGCCCATGCTCCGATTGGCTGTGCTGATCGACGCTGACAACGCACAGGCAGCCGTCATCGAAGGGTTGCTCGCTGAGATTGCTCGTTTTGGTGAGGCCACCGTAAAGCGCATTTATGGTGACTTCACTGCACCTACCAGTGCTTCATGGAAAAATGTACTGCAACGTTATGCAATCAAGCCGGTTCAGCAATTTGCTTATTCGAAAGGCAAGAATGCGACGGACAGCACGCTGATCATCGATGCTATGGACTTGCTCTATACACGCAAATTTGATGGCTTCTGTTTGATCACAAGTGATAGTGACTTTACTGGTCTTGCGATGAGATTACGCGAGGAAGGGCTGACGGTTCTGGGTTTTGGCGAGAAGAAGACACCAGAGGCATTCCGTAATGCGTGCCATAAATTTGTGTTTACTGAAGTGCTCCGGGTACATCCAACGGCGGAGCCGGTAACTTCTATACAAACAACCGACAAAGAGTCCAAGCCCGCGGCGCCCATCCCGACGAGCGATTCTTCAGAGCCAAAGTTGGCTTTCCCTAAAAAATTCGTGCTATCCGCACTTGAGCAGTCGATAGACGATACTGGATGGGCCAATCTTGGTACTTTTGGCAGCTACCTTACCAAGTTACAGCCCGATTTTGATTCCAGGCTATACGGATACAAGAAACTTTCTGACCTTGTTAAATCAAAGTCAGATCTTTTCGTGGTGGAAGAGCGCCAAGCGCCAGGGTCAGATAAAAAGATACTTTTCGTTCGTGGAAAATAAGATGCTCGTGACACACCACCGCTGCGCCTGGGCCGACAGCAATGAGCTGATGCGCCATTACCACGACACCGAATGGGGGGTGCCGCAGCACGACAGCCGCATGTTGTGGGAGATGTTGATGCTGGAGGGGTTTCAGGCCGGTTTGTCATGGCTGACGGTGCTGCGCAAACGCGAGGCGTTCCGACTGGCGTTCGCCAACTTCGAGCCTGCCGTAGTGGCTGCGTTCGCTGAGGCCGATGTGCTGCGCCTGATGGCGGACCCCGGCATCATCCGCGCACGCGCCAAGATCGAGGCCACCATACGTGGTGCGCAGATCTACTGCGAGATGGCCGAGCGCGGTGAGGCGTTCAATGAGTTCTGCTGGGCGTTCACCGAAGGCCAGGTACTGCCTGGCGATGGGCAGTCGGTGCCAGTGCAGACGCCGCTTTCGGAACACATCTCAAAAGAACTGAAAAAGCGCGGTTTCAAGTTCGTGGGGCCTACCATCGTCTACGCCTGGATGCAGGCGATCGGCATGGTGAACGACCACAGCGCGGCTTGCTTTCGGCGCGACACGCATCGGGGTTAGAGCGCGGCGCTGTAGCGCCTGCGGCATGGGGATTAGGAGCGATGGGCCATTAACGGCTTGGGTGGGGGGAAAGCCGATAACGACCCACCGTCCTAAAGTTGACTGCTAAATCTTGGTGCTAAATCTTAGTGCTAAATCTCACTGCTGAACCTTAACCCTGAACTTAGCTGCTAGCACCCCGTCTGCAAGCCCGCTTTTATGGCTGACGACAGGGTAGCTGGCCTGCGTTACAGCAAGTCGAACAGCGACAGGCTGGTGGTTTGTACAAACGATTTCTGTGCCGCTTCCAGGATGGTCTGTTGCTGGCTCAGATCAGACAGCGCTTTGGCATAATCCAGATCCTGCAAGTCAGACAGCGATTCGGCATATTGCAGCTCGCGGCTCTTGCCCGCCTCGTCCAGTTGTTCCAGCTCGTTCAAATAGGTGCCCACCTGGGCGCGCTTGGTGAGCACCTGATCCAGCGTGGTGCCCAGCTCGCCGGTCAGCGTAGCCAGGCCCGCGTTCAAGGCGTCCTTGTCGGCTTGGGTCGTGATCGGCGTCTCCAGCAGGCTGGCCAGGTCGTTCAGGGTGGCGAACACGTTGCGCGTGCCCACCTGGAACAGGCTGCCGCCGTTCTCGGACACCGGCATCGTGCGTGCCGAAGCGACCTGCACCAGTTGCTGCCCGTTATCGCCCTGATAGGTAGCGCCGCCCGGGCTGGCAACGAAGGCGGGGGTGGCGCTCTGATAACCGGAGAACAGGTAATTGCCAGCCCCATCGCGGCTGTTGGCAAGGCCGATCAGTTGGTCCAGCGCACCACGCAGCTCGGTGGCGAGGTATCCACGTTGCTGGTTATCCAGCGTGGGGTTGGCCGCGCCGACCAGGTTGGATTTGGTGGCCACCAGCAGGTCAGTGATGCTGCCCAGCGTGCTTTCCACCTGACTCATCTGCGTGGTGGCGTGTTGGCGGTTGTCGGCATATTGCGCGTTGAGGCTCTGTGCCTGCTTGATCTCCAGCGCGCGCGCCGCGGCGACCGGGTCGTCCGAGGGCGTCAGGATGCGTTTGTTGCTGGCGATCTGCTGCTGCAGGCGCGCCTGCTGTGATTGCAGCTCGCTAATGCGGCTGATGCCGGCCTGATAGAGGGTGTTGGTGCTGATGCGCATGGCGGCTCCTGATTAGCGTCTTGAACTTATCGACCCAGCGCCAGCAGGATGTCGAACATCTGATCCGCGATCTGCATGAACTTGCCCGCCGCCTGATACGCCTGCTGATAACGCAGCAGATTGGTGGCCTCTTCGTCCAGGTTCACTCCCGATTCCGATTGTTGTGCGGCGACACTGTAGGCCAGCACGCGCTCTTCCGCGGCGCCGGTGATGCTGAGCTCGCGGGTCTTGTTGCCCACCATGCTGATCAGCTGGTTATACGCGCCTTGATAGGTGGTGGTGCCGCTGTTCAAGGTGTTGCTGGTCTGCAAGCCAGCCAGCAACAGCAGGTTGCGGTTATCCGCACTGCCACTGGGGGCCGGGCCACCTGCGGCGATCTGACTGATGTCATCCAGCGTGACCTTGATGGTGCTGGCCACGTTGTAGGTGGGCTTGATCACAAACTCGTCACCGGCCGCCAGGCTGCCGGATGCCAGCGCGATGCTGATGCCGTCCACCGTCTGCGGCAGGCTGTCGTAGGCTTGCACCTGGCCATCATTCAGGCGGGTGAGCTTGTACTGACTGCCATCGTATTGCAGGCGGTAGTCGCTGGCGGTGACCGCCCCGCTCTGCACCACATTCACGCTCAGTTCAGCGCTGCCGGTATTGCGGCCACTGGCACTCACCAGCGGCGCGGCCACACTGAAAAAATCCGTTCCAGCGGCACCGCTGCTGTCCAGGCCCTGCTTATGCTGGGTGTTGAAGGTATCGGCCAGCACCAGGGCGATGCGCCCCAGCTGGCTCTGCATGGTGTCCAACGATTCGCTGCGGAATTCCAGCAAACCGCCCAGGCTACCGCCTGCCAGCGTGCCGGGCGCCAACAGGCTGGTGCTGCTCTTGCCCTGATAAGCGATCTCGAGACGGGTGGGGTCGGTGGGGGAGGCCATGGTTTGCAGGCCGTAGGACTGCGTGCCCACCACCAGTGGCAGGCCGTTGCCAATGAACAAGTTGTACTCGCCGTTGCCCTGATTGACCACCGAGGTCTTGACCAGCTTGCTGAGTTCACTGACCAAGAGGTCACGCTGATCCATCAAGTCATTGGGTGGGTAACCCTCTGCACCGATGGCTTTGGAGATCACGTCATTGAGCCCGGCGATCTGCTTGGCATAGCTATTCACTTCGGTGACATGGCCCTGCAGCTGCACGTTGATGCCACTGCGGATCTCTTCCATGCGCTCGCCCAGGTCCTGAAAGCGCCCCACGAAGGAATGCGCGGTGGACAACATGGCCTGACGGCTGGGGGCATCACCCGGGTTGGTAGATAAAGTCTGCAGGCTGCTGAAGAACTGCTGCATGGCGGTGGACAGCCCGCCACTCTCGTCGGCCAGCAGGTTATCCAGTTGTTTGATCTGTGCCGAGTAGGCGTTGATGGCGGCGCTGCTCGACTGGCTGCTGGTCACCTGTCGCGACAACAGCTCGTTGTAGACACGCGTGACTGCCGTGACCTGCGCGCCCTGCCCCACATAGCCATAGCCGAAGTTCTGCGATTGTGCAGCCGACTGCACCACCACCTGGCGTGAGTAGCCGGGCGTGGCCGCGTTGGCGATATTGTGGCCAGTGGTGCTGATGCCCACTTGTGCCGCTGCCAGCGCGCTCTGGCCGATGTTAAGGATATTGGAAGCCATGATGCTTTCAGATCACCTGATATGTTTGAGCTGTTGACGGCATCAGAATCAAAAACTTTAAGCGCTCATGCTGCGACGGATCACTTGCGCCAGTTTGCTGGCGTAGTTGGGGTCGGTGGCATAACCGGAAGCCTGCATGGCCTGAGCATAGGCTTTGGCGTCACTCACATTGGCCATCACGCTCTGGTAGCGCGGGTTGCCGCTGATGAGCCTGGCAAAATCGGCGAACGCCTCGGCGTAGGAATCATAGGCGCGGAATCTCTCCACGCGGGTCTGTTTGACGCCATTGATATATTCCGTGGTGGGCACCTCGGCCACCTTGCCCTGCCAGTTGCCCGTGGCCTTGATGCCGAACAGGTTATGGCTGCTGGAGCCATCGGCCTGACGGATCTGATGACGGCCCCAGCCACTTTCCAGTGCGGCTTGTCCCACCATGAAGGCGGCCGGGATGCCGGTGGCGGCGCTGGCGGCTTCCGCATGTTGCAACATGCTTTGCCGGAACTGCGTCACATGACTGGGCGCGTTACGGTTGGCAGCGCTGTCGGCAGCCGGCATGGCCGTCATCGGCGCTTTGACCTCGGGACGGTTGGACACCAGTAAATCCGGCACCGGTGCCAGCATGGCACCGATCTGCTGATAACGACTGAGCGGTTTGCTGAGCTCAAGCTTGTTAATTTCGAGCTTGTTTATTTCGAGCTTGCTGGTTTGTGCACTGTTCAGGTCGGGCACGGTGGAGGCACGTGCGCCCAGCTGGCGTGCCAGCACATCAGCCAGGCCCAGGCCACGCTTGGCCATGGATTGACTCAGCTGCTGGTCCAGCATGGAGGTGAAGGTGCGGGTCTGTTCATTATCCAGCACGCCATCCTGCGGGCTGGCGTCGCGCATGCTCTTCAGCATCATGTTCACGAACATGGCCTCGAACTGAACCGCCGTGGCTTTGATGGCCTCGGGAGCGTTGCTGCGTGCGGAGCGCTTCAGCGCTTCCAGGCTGCCGGCATCGGCGGCGAGTTGTCCGGTAGCGGCAGGCAGCTTGTTGGTGTTTTGTGGGGAGTCGATCATGGCCAGTCTGCCCTAGATGATTTCCAGCTCGGCACGCAGCGAGCCAGCCGCCTTCATGGCTTGCAGGATGGCCAGCAGATCCTGCGGGCTGGCGCCGATGGCGTTGAGTGCCTTGAGTACATCGGCCAGCGAAGCGCCGCCTTCCAGCAGCATGACCTTGCCTGGCTCTTTGTTGATCTCGATCTGCGAGATGGAGGTGGACACCGTGTCGCCACGCGAGAACGCGCCGGGCTGGCTGATCACCGGCGCGGTGTTGATCACCACCGAGAGGTTGCCGTGCGAAACCGCGCAATCCTCCAGTGTGACGTTCTGATTCATCACCACCGAGCCGGTACGCGCATTGAGGATGACCTTGGCACTGGAAGCACCCGGTTGCACATTGAGGCTTTCCAGACGGCCAAGGAAGGCGACACGCGCCCCGCTGTCGGCTGGCGCACGCACGCGGATCACGCGGCCGTCCTGCGCCGTGGCGGTGCCCGGACCGAACTGGCGGTTGATGCCTTCCACCACCAGGCCGGCGGTGCTGAAACTGGATTCGATCAACTCCAGGTTGATGGTGTCGCTCTGTAGCAGGGTGCTGGGCAAGGCACGTTCCACCGTGGCGCCGCCCGAAACGCGGCCCACACTCAGGTGGTTGATCTGAGTGCTGCTGCCACTGGCCGCCGCTCCCACGCCGCCCACCAGCAGGTTACCCTGCGCCATGGCATACACCTGACCGTCGGCCCCCTTGAGTGGGGTCATGAGCAAGGTGCCGCCGCGCAAGCTCTTGGCGTTACCCATGGATGAAACGGTGATATCGAGTTGCTGGCCCGGCTGCGCAAAGGCGGGTAGGCTGCTGGTGACCATCACGGCCGCCACATTCTTGAGCTGCAGATTGATGCCTATGGGCAAGGTGATGCCCATGGACTGCATCATGTTGATGATGCTTTGTACCGTGAACGGGGTTTGCGTGGTCTGGTCACCGGTGCCATCCAGGCCCACCACCAGGCCATAGCCCAGCAACTGGTTGCTGCGCACACCCTGGATGGTGGCCAGGTCTTTGAGACGCTCGGCATGCAGCGGCAGACTGGTCAGCAGCAACAAAAGCAAGGAGAGGCAGCGCGTCATGGTCATGGCCTAGAGCGGGATGAAACTCAAAAAGAAACGCGACAGGATGTTGGCGATCTGCGCGGCATCCACCTTGGCGCCGGAACGGTATTCCACACGGGCATCGGCCACGCGGTTGGACGGCACCACATTACCCAGTGCGATGGTGTCCGGGTTGACCACGCCAGAGAAGCGCACGAACTCGGTGCCCTTGTCGAAGGACACCTGTTTCTCGCCACTGACCAGCAGATTGCCGTTGCTGTACACCTCGATGACGGTCACGCCTATGTTGCCGGTGAAGTTGTTGCTGGCATTGCTGGCCGCCTTGTCCTCGTAGCCCAGATCCGAGCTGGCCGACATGGTGGCACTGCCGATGGGGTTACCACGGAAGGCGGCGATGGCCCCGCTCACCTCACCCGATTTATTGGCGGAACTGGTCCCTGCCTTGTTGGCGCTGGTGTTCTCGCTGATGGTGATGGTGAGGATGTCCCCCACCAGACGTGCGCGCCTGTCCTCGAACAGCGGGCGATAGGCACCCGCTTTGTAGATGCTGCCGGAGGTGCCGGCCACCTGCTCGTTGGGCACCGGTTTGGCGGTCATGGGGGTTTTGACGATGCTGTCCGGCGTGACGGCACAGCCGCTCAGTAGCGCCAGCATCAGGCTGGCCGTCAGGCCAGCTATCAGAATCGGATTAGCGTGCAGGCGCATCAAGGTCTCCAGGTTAGAGCTGGGTCAGACGCTGCAGCATCTGATCCGAGGTGGTGATGGCTTTGCTGTTGATCTCGTAGGCGCGCTGGGTCTGGATCATGTTGACCAGCTCTTCCACCACGTTGACGTTGGAGGTCTCCACATAGCCTTGCACCAGCAGCCCGGCCCCGTTGGTGCCAGGCGTGTTGGTGTTGGGGGTGCCCGAAGCCGCAGTTTCGGTGTACAGGTTCTCGCCACGGCCCAGCAGGCCGGCCGGGTTGATGAAGGTGGCCACTTGCAGCGTGCCTACCTGCACCGCCTGAGCCGAATCCGGCTGCGTCACCGACACCACGCCGTCACGGCCTATGGTCAGGCTCTGTGCATTGGCCGGGATGGTGATGGCGGGTTGTACCGGGAAGCCGCTGGAGGTGACCAGCTGGCCGGTGCTGTCAGCATGGAACGCACCGTCACGCGTATACGCGGTGCTGCCATCCGGCATCAGCACCTGGAAGAAACCGGCACCCTGGATGGCGACATCCTTGTCGTTGCCGGTCTGCTGCAGATTACCCTGGGTGAAGATACGCTCCGTGGCCACCGGACGCACGCCGGTGCCGACCTGCAAACCGGTGGGCAGTTGCGACTGCTGGGAAGATTGTGCGCCGGGCTGACGCACGGTCTGGTACAGCAGGTCTTCGAACACGGCACGCGTGCGTTTGAAGCCATTGGTACTGACGTTGGCCAGGTTGTTGGCGATGGTGTCCATCTGGGTTTGCTGCGCATCCAGACCGGTCTTCGATATCCACAATGAACGTATCATGCTGGTTTCCTTTTTGCCTGACGGCTGTCACCGCTTGCCCGTGACATGCATCGGTTTTTCATGGCCCGAGGCCAGGTTGATGAGCTCATACTAAAGCCTGGGTGCTCAAGTCAAACTGAGGAGCTGACCGGCTTTATTGGCGTTATTCTCGGCGTTCTGCAATAACTTCATCTGTGCCTCGAACTGCCGCGCCAGCGAGATCATGTTGACCATGGCCTCGATGACATTGACGTTGCTGCCTTCCACCGCCCCGCTCACCACCGTGACCGTGGCATCCGACTCGGCGGCCTGACCGTTCCTGGTCTGAAACAAGCCATCGGCACCGCGCAGCAGGCTGTCCTGCGGCGGGTTCACCAGCTTGAGACGGCCGATCACGGCGGGTGGCGTGTTGTTGCTGGCGATGGCCGACACCGTGCCGTCCTTGGCGATGCTGACCGTGGTGTTGGGGGGCACACTGATGGGGCCACCGTCACCCAGCACGTTGAGGCCACTCTCGGTCTGCAACATGCCGTTCTCGTTGATGCGCAGCGAACCGTTGCGGGTGTAAGCCTCGCTGCCGTTACCACGTGCCACCGCCAGCCAGCCCGCGCCGGGGATGGCCACATCCAGCTCGCGGCCGGTCTCGTGCAAGGGCCCTGGGGTGAAATCACTGCCCACCTCGTTATCCACCACAAAGGCACGCGTAGGCAGGCCTTCACTCAACACCGGCACCGCGCGGAACGCGTCGATCTGCGCGCGAAAGCCATTGGAGGACACGTTGGCGAGGTTATGCGCCGTGGTGGCCTGCTGCTCCAGGATGTTCTTGGCGCCTGTCATGGCGGTGTAGATCATGCGGTCCATGGAAATCTCCGATCCAGTCTAGTCAGGCAAGGCAAGTTAAGACAAGCCAGCAAGCCTGACGTGAACGGGTGCGCGGCACGCAGCGACTGGCCCGCTCAGGCCAGCCATAACGCCGCGACGCACCCGCCCTCTCATTCATGCCGCTCTAGTTAACGCAGGTTTACCAGGGTCTGCAGCACCTGGTCCTGGGTCTTGATGGTCTGCGCATTGGCCTGATACACGCGCTGTGCGGTGATCATGTTCACCAGCTCGGCGGTCAGGTCCACGTTGGAATCCTCCACTGCGGAGGATTGCAGCACGCCCATACTGCCAGTGTTGGGGGCGCCCACCAGCGCAGCGCCGCTGGTAGAGCTTTCTGCCCACACGTTGTTGCCCAGACTGCGCAAACCGTTCGGGTTGACGAAGTTGGCCAGCGCCACTTGCGCGAGATTGGCAGACTGACCGTTGCTGTAACGGCCGACGATCATGCCATCGGCCGCGATATCGAACCCGGCCAGACGCCCGGAACCATAGCCGTCCTGGGTCAGGCTGTTGACACTGAAATTGGCACCGAACTGGGTGCTGCCGGAAAGATCGACGGTCACGGCCAGCGGTGCTGCCCCGGTGGCTACCGTGAAGTTGACGGTCGGAGTGGCCGGGTTGATGGTGGGCTGCACGCCGGTGCCGGAGAAGCTCATGGTGGCGGTGGCGACAGGCGCAGCCGGTGGCGTGTAGGCGCTAGGCGTGCCGTCCACGGTGGTCATCACGCTCCATTCGCCGGGTGCGGTCTTCACAAAATAGTTCTGCAGCGTGTGGCTGTTGCCCAGGCTGTCGTACACGGACACCGAGGTGGAATGGTGATAGGTGGTGGGATCTTCCGGGTCAAAACCGGCCAGCGCCATGGCGTCCTTGCGCGAATCCAGGTTGACCAGGCCGGTGACCGCTGCCGAGGCGCGCGGTGCCAGATCCTGGGTGTTGATGTTGATGTCGGTCGCTACGCCGGTCGCCACCTGGCCTGCTGCATTGGCCGTGTAGCCGGTGAGGCGCTGGCCTTCGGCATTGACGATGAAGCCTTCCTTGTCCAGCTGGAACTGGCCGTTACGGCTGTAGCTGATGTTGCCATCGTTGCTGAGGCGGAAGAAGCCGCCACCGTTGATGGCGAGGTCCAGCGAATTGTTGGTGGTGGTGATGTTGCCCTGGGTGAATTGCTGCTTCACCTGTGCGACCTGCACGCCGATGCCGGTCTGCGAGCTACCGCTGCCATTCAGCGAACTGGCATACACATCAGCGAACTGGGTCTGGCCCTGCTTGAAACCCACCGTATTGGCATTGGCGACGTTGTTACCGATGACTTCCAGATTCTTGCTGGCGGCGTTCAGGCCGCTTAAGCCCTGTTGAAAACTCATGTCGTGCTCCTCGTGATAACCATCCGAAAAATGGACTGCTTGTGTTTGCTGCGTTTAGAAGATCTGCTGCACCTGACCGATAGGCGTGCTGCCGCTGCGACTCAGCAGCAACTCCACGCCCTGCGCGGTATTGGCCACGCCGGTGACCACATCCCGTACCTGCGTGCTGACATCCACGGTCTTGCCGCTCTGGCTGGCTTGTACGGTCAGCTTGTAATGGCCGTCCGGCAACTTGGCGCCCGTGCTGTCCAGCCCGTCCCAGCTGGCATTGCTGTTACCGGCAGGCAAGGCACCCAGCGCGATCTCGCGCACCAGCACACCGGCGCTGTTGTGGATCTGCGCGCTGACCTTCTCGGCAGAGCTAGGCAATTCGACGATGAACGGGCTGGCTGCGCCGTTGTTCAGTGCCAGGCTGTTACCGGGCAGTTGCACCTCACGGCCGATGGCACTGGAGGCCTGCAGCGCCTGGCTGGCCTGCACGCTGCCGATCAGGCCGGACATGGTGCTGTTGAGCTTTTCGATGCCGGTCACCGTGGACAGCTGCGCCATCTGGCTGGTGACCTGGGCGTTGTCCAGCGGATTCAGCGGGTCCTGATTCTTCATCTGCGTCACCAGCAGCTTGAGGAAGCGGTCCTGCGTATCGGCGGTCTGCGTGGCGGCCACCGCCTTGCTGCCGTTGACGCTGTCCAGCAGCGTGGGTGAGACGTTCTGTACTGTGCTCATGGGGCTACCTTTTTAGTGGCGAGTGTTTAATGGCGAGTGATGCGGGCCGGTCAGGACTGGCCGATGTTGAGGGTCTTCATCAGCATGGTCTTGGCGGTGTTCATGGTCTCGACGTTGTTCTGATAAGCGCGTGACGCCGAGATCATGTTCACCATCTCCTCGGTGACATTGACGTTGGGCATGGCGACAAAACCCTCTTCGTTGGCATTGGGGTGTTGCGGG
Source organism: Methylobacillus flagellatus (assembly GCF_005502435.1). GTDB lineage: Bacteria > Pseudomonadota > Gammaproteobacteria > Burkholderiales > Methylophilaceae > Pseudomethylobacillus > Pseudomethylobacillus flagellatus_A. The sequence goes on along the minus strand of NZ_SCOU01000002.1, from coordinate 232,464 downwards.
TCGTACACCAGCTTGGCGGCAGACTGGTCTTCCAGCACCTGCTGCACACGCACACCGGCCGCGCCGCCCTCACCCAGCGGGATGGCCGCGAACACCACCAGCCTGGCCTTGTAAGGCTGGCCATTGGCACTGGTGGTACTGTCGGCATTGGCGAGGTTGCTGGCCACGGTGTTGAGACGCTGCGATTGCGCGTTCATGGCCGAACCGGAAATATTGAATACATTGAAGAGCGACATGCTGGACTCCTTATCGTGGCAGCGGGCTGGGGGCTAGGGGCTAGTGGCTGGGGGCGACTTAACCCTGGATCGCCGACATCAGCTTCTTGATCTGACCGTTCAGCATGGTCAGGCTGGCTTCATAACGCACCGCGTTATCGGCGAACTGGGCACGCTCGATGTCCATGTCCACCGTGTTGTTATCCACACTGCCCTGTAGCACATTGCGGTACTGGATCAAGCCGTTACTGGCGACGGCAGGCGCGTTGGCAGCGTCCAGTGGCCGATGTTGTGCCGATGACATGGCCAGCGGCAATGGCCCTAGGCTGCCCCCCATCACCGGTGCCAGTGGCAGGGGCCCTAGCCCACCGGAGGGGGCGGCAGCAAGCGATGAAGATCGCCCTCCAACGGTGGACTGCGGGCTCACTGCCGCTTGCATGGCAGCGGCGAAATCCATGTCGCGCGCCTTGAAATTAGGCGTATCGGCATTGGCGATGTTGGCAGACAGCAATTCCTGGCGTTGCGCGCGCAAGCGCAGCGCGGTCTGCTGAAAATTGAATGCGGCATCCAGTTGGTTGATCATGCAGTGCTCCTGCGGCCTCAAGTTATTTGCGGAACAGCCGTTAACCCCATCAACAGCCAGTCCATCAGATGAAGGCGAGTGTAGGCGTGCGCGCAACCACGCAATCGGTGGAGTAACAGCAGAAACATCCCTTTATTTGAAGCTTGACCAGACAAGAGCGTGCGTACACTGCATGGTGTATTGTTCCCGCAGCACCTGTTGCCAGGTGGACTGCTATGACCACCCAGCGCTGAACGCGCATGGAGACGCACATGCTCAAACACATACGCCTGCCCGGCTGGCTGACACTGACTCTGCTAGCATTTGCGCTGCTACCGCGCACCAGCCAGGCCGCTAACGGTTGGCAGGATCTGCCGCAATTGCGGCAACTGGCGACGCATTGGCTGCAACAACAAACCACCGGCCTGCCCGGCCAGGTGAACGTACAAGTCGGCGCCATCGACCCCAAGTTGAAGCTGGCCAGCTGTGCGGCGCCTGATGTGTTCCTGCCGGCAGGCAGCCGCGCCTGGGGCAAGACCAGCTTAGGTATACGCTGCGCGGAAAGCAGCCCGTGGACCATCTACCTGCAGGCGGAGGTGAGTGTGATCGGCCAGTATCTGGTGACCGCCACCCCGCTGATGCAAGGACAGGTGATCACGGCACAGGATCTGGTGTTCCAGTCTGGGGATTTGAGCAAACTGCCACCCGGCGTGCTCACCGACCTGAGCCAGGCCACCGGTCGCAGCGTGAATGTGGCCTTGATGGCCGGCGCCATGCTGCGCCCTGAGCAACTGCGCATGCAGACCGTGATCAAACAAGGCCAGACCGTGCGCCTGAACTCCACAGGCAAGGGCTTCAGCATCAGCGCGGAAGGAGCCGCCATGGGCAATGCCGGTGACGGCCAGACGGTGCAGGTCAAAGTAGCAGGTGGCCAGATCGTCAGCGGGGTCGCACGCGGCAACGGCGTGGTGGAAGTGGCGTTTTGAGCAGGCCTGAGCAGCACGAGTGCGGATTGCAGCAGGCTGCAAAACAAAATGAGCAAAAAACCTCATCCACATTAAAGTTTAAGCACACCCTGCCGATAATTGACGTAACAGGCAATGCGGTGAGCATTGCGCCATTCAAGGCATAAGGTCAACGCATGAGGACAACACCATGAAAATCGACGATACGCTGGTCAACCAGGTGCGACTGAAACAGGAAGCCCAGGAAACCGCACCAGACAAGAAAGCAAAAGCGGCAGCCGGCCCGGAAGCGGGCAGCAACGGCAATGTCACGCTTTCGCCACTAGTGGCGCAACTGAAAGCACTGGAAGCGGCTGCCAACGGTCAGCAGACCTTCGACACCGAAAAAGTGCAAGCCATCAAGGCTGCCATCCGTGACGGCCAGTTCAGTATCAATCCGGACAAGATCGCGGCCGGCCTGATCGACAGCGTCAAAGACCTGCTCGGCACCAAGCCTGCCTGAGGCCTGAGCCATGACCGCCTTGAGTCTGGAAACCGAAACCACGCAAGCCGCCGGGCTGCTCAAGCTCCTGCTACGTGAGCAAGAGCTGCTGGTGGCGGGCGAAGTGGCCACGCTGCAAGCGCTGCTGCACCAGAAATCGTCACTGATCCAGAGCCTGCAACATAGCAGCAAACTACGTTACCAGAAGCTGGCATTGCAAGGCTTGCTCGCCAATGAGCAAGGCATGCAAGCCTGGCTGGCAAAACACCCGGAAGCTGCGGATGAATGGGAGACGCTGCGCCGTATCCTGGAAGAAGCCAAAGAGACCAACCGCGTCAACGGCCTGCTGATCCAGAAGCACCATGGCCGCACCCAAAGCACCCTGGGCGTGCTGCAAAAAGCCCGCAACGGCGACAGCGGCCAACTGTATGGTCCAAGCGGCCTGAGCCGTCACCCACTGCAGCTAGGCAACAGCATCGCCAGCTAGTCAAGTCTCTCAGCGGATAACTTCTCGACAAACAGCGGATGCCCCGTGAGTTTGACCAACAACTACACTCACGACGATCCATAATCCGCTCTGTTTCATTGGTACAAGAGTTGGTACAGTGTGTTTATCGCCGTGCCAACTCACTCTGATGAAAGTCCATCTCATGAAACCATCGCTACATTCTTTCGCGCCATTACTTGTCTTGTTGTTAATAGGTCCGCTGGCCGCACACGCCGAGCCGCGCTGCGACACGCCGGAAGGCGCCGCCACGGTCAACAGCGAAGTGGAAGCCGAGTTGCAGACCATCAAGGAAAAGCAGCGCAACACCGAAGCCGACATCGACAAGGACCTGGACGCCAAGGCTGAAGAAAAGAACTGGAGCAAGGAGCAACGTTCTGCCTTTGTGGTGGGCATCCTGAAATCTGCCGAATTCCGCGCCTTCGAGCAGGAAAAGAAGCCGCATACCGAAGAGATCACCGCGCTGATGACCGCCCCGCTGGACCGCTCCGACACCAAGGCCAGCTGCCTGTCCGTGTCCAAACTGCAGGCCATCGTGCGTAAGATCGACGCCATCAACGTGCGTCAGTACGGCTATCTGTCGGCACAGGTCAAGGCCGCAAAGTAAGCTGCACACCCAACTCAACCCTAGCCTTTCAGCCTAGGCTCGCAAGGCTCAGGGCCGATACGGCATATCAGCTGCCTGTGCTTGATCCGAGGGCTTCTGGTACATCACCATCACCGACACGCGCCGGTTGCTGGTGCGCCCTTCCGGCGTGCTGTTGTCCGCCACCGGCCGCGTGTCGGCAAAGGCCTGCACCGCCAGACGCGACGCGGCGATGCCCGCCTCCGCCATCACATGCAGCACCGCCGTGGCGCGCATGGCCGACAGTTCCCAATTGGAATCGAACAGCAGGTTACGGATCGGCCTGTCGTCGGTGTGACCTTCGATCTGCAACGGATAAGGCAAGCCACGCAGCGTACTGGCGATCGCGTTGAGCGGCGGCAACGCGGCATCTGCAAGCGTAGCAGAGCCACTGGCGAACAGCAGGCTGTCGGCAATGTCGATGCGAATGCCCTGATTGGTCTGCATCACGCGCACCTTGCCTTGGGCCACCAGCGGAGCCAGCTGCTTGTTAAGCGCCAGACCGGTGGCCACCATGCGTTCACGCTCACGGCGGTATTGCTCGCTTTTCACCACCAGCGGCGGGATGGGGTTGAGGCGCAGGCTGTGGCTGCTGGTGCCCAGCGGGCTTTCGGTATTCTTGGGTTGCGGCCTTAGTTGATCGTTGCCGCCGAAGGCGTTGCCCAGCGCGTCACTGAGTTGCAGGTATTTGGTCTGGTTGACGGACGAAACACCGTACATCACCACGAAAAAAGCGAACAGCAAGGTGATGAAATCGGCATACGACACCAGCCAGCGGTCGTGATTGTCCGGCTCTTCAACGAGGGCACGGCGGCGTGTCCCGCGACGACTCATTGCAGATAGCCCTGTAGGCGCTCTTCCAGCTGGCGCGGATGTTCATAATTGGCGATGGCGGCCAGCGCTTCGACCACCATCTCACGCTGGCTGACATCCACCTGGATCAGCATCTTGAGTTTGTTGAAACAGGGCAGGAACACCAGATTGGCCAGCCCCACGCCATAGATGGTGGCCACGAAAGCCACCGCGATGCCGCTGCCCAGCAGAGCCGGGTCGGACAGGTTCTCCATCACATGGATCAGGCCCAGCACTGCCCCCAGGATGCCCACCGTAGGCGCGTAACCGCCCGCGGCTTCCCAGATGCGCGCTGCGCTGCGCATGCGTGCTTCGTACTGATCCAGCTCCAGATTGCAGATCTCGCGCATGCGCTCTGGCGGCGCACCGTCGATGAGCAGGCGCAGCCCTTTGCGCGCGAACGCATCCTGCTCCAGCTCCAGTTGTGGCTCCAGTTGCAGGATGCCTTCGCGGCGCGCGATATTGCTCCACATGGCGATGCGGCGCAGCATGGCACGACGGTTGTCCACAGGTGGCACGAACACCCAGCGCAGCAGGCGCACGCCCTCCATCACATGATGCAAACGGCTTTGCAGCAACACCGCGCCCAGCGTGCCGAACACCACCACCAGGAACGCAGCCGGTTGCAGCAGGGAGGACAGATGCCCACCCTCCACCGCCTGCCCGAGCACGATGCCGAGCAGCGCGAGCGTAAGCCCGACTAGGCTACTCCAGTCCATGCCTGTTCCCTGAGCCCGGCGCGCAGGCGGCCAACGGCCTGACTATGCAATTGACTGACGCGGGATTCGGACACGCCGAGCACCGCGCCGATCTCCTTGAGGTTGAGCTCCTGCTCGTAATACAGCGCCATCAGCAGCTTTTCGCGCTCGGGCAACTCGGAGATAGCCTCTACCAGCGCGCCACGGAAGCCTTCCGACATCAAGGTCTTGAGCGGATCACCACTGGTTTCACTGCCTTCGTCCGCCAGGCCATGCCGGTCCAGAAAATGCGCATCTCCGTCTTCGCCGAAATCGTCGTAATAAATCAGCTGGTGGCCAGTGCAATCGTCCAGCATGGCATGGTAGTCGGTGATGGAAAGGCCCATGTGCCGCGCCAGTTCCGCCTCGGTGGGCGGACGGCCCAGCTGCTGTTCCAGCTGGCTGATGGCGCTCTCCACGGTGCGCATGTTCTTGCGCACGCTGCGTGGTGCCCAGTCGGCACTGCGCAACTCGTCCAGCATGGCACCACGGATGCGCTGCACTGCGTAGGTCTCGAATTGCGCGCCGTGGTTGTCTTCGTAGCGGTTCACCGCATCCAGCAGGCCCATCATGCCGGTCTGGATCAGGTCGTCCACTTCCACGCTGGCGGGTAGCTTGGCTTTGAGCTGGTAAGCCAGCTTCTTGACCAGTGGCGCGTGTTGCCTGAGCAGCTGGTCCTTATGGTTCAGTTTGCCATTGCAGGTATACATGGCGGCCTCCTAGGCAGCAACGGCAGCGAAGGCCGCATGCGGAAGAGTGGTGAGCGTGGCGTCGCCGATCAGGCGCTGCGCCAGCTCACGGAATGCGCGCGAGGCCAGTGCCAGCGGGAAGGCTTCCTGCACGGCACGGCCACTCTGGGCCGCCAGTTGCAGGTGCTGGTCCACAGGGATCACGCCGAACAGCTCGATCTGCAGACGCAAATAACGATGCGCCACGTCGGCCAGGGTCTTGAAAGCCTGTTGTGCGCGCTGCGGGGTCATGCCGTGCACCACCAGGCCGAACTGCTGGCCGCCCTGGCGGCTGTAGATGGCTTTGATCTGGCTGTAGGCCTGCTTGATGCCTTCCGCACCCGGCCCCAGCGGCAGCAGCACGGTGACGTCTTGCAGACCCTTGCTGGCAAGCACCGTGCTATCGGCCAGATCCACCAGCAGCAGGTCATGCTGACTGGCCAGTTGTTGTAGCTGTTGCTCCACCTCGGCCGTGTCAGCAGCCTGCCAGGCATCGCTGCGCAGCAATTGCACATTGACCGCCTGCGCACGCAGCGAGAACACCAGGTTATCGGCGATGTCGAGCTGAGCATCCAGCGCAGACAGCAAGCCCACGATACGGGGCTTGGGTTTGTGCATCATGCGGCGCAGACCGGCTGCCTGATCGCCACGGCCCAGCATGGGGGTAGAGGCATCAGACATGGCGCACCTCCGTATGCTGCTGAGTAGCCTGCCCTTGTGCCGCCATCACCAGCGGCAGTTCGTCGTCCAGCAACTCGAACGGTCGGCTGAAGCGCGGTCGGCTGTTCAATACCATGTCTACCAACTGGTCGCGGTCGGCCAGGGCGATGTCTTCCGGCACGCGCTGGCCGTTGCAGACGAAATACAGTTTGAGGCGTTCGCGGATGACGATATCCAGCGCACTGCCCAGGCTGGCCGCTTCATCCAGCTTGGTGATGATGCAGCCGTCGATCTGGCGCTGCACGCCCTGACCACGGTAGGCACTCACCACGTCCATCAGCGTCTCGCCGCCACAAGTGGCGTTCAGGCACAGGATGCGCTTGATGCTGCTGTCGGCGTTGCACAGCATGGCGATCTGCTCGGCCACCATCTGGTCGCGCTGGCTGACGCCCACGGTATCGATGAGGATGGTGTGCTTGCCACGCAGCTCTTCTAGCGCCAACTTGAGGTCGGTCTCGTCCTTCACCGCATGCACCATCACGCCCAGGATCTTGCCGTAGATGCGCAGCTGTTCATGACCGCCTATCCGGTAACCGTCGGTGGTGATCAGCGCCAGCTTCTGCGTGCCATGCTTCATGACATAACGTGCCGCCAGCTTGGCGGTGGTGGTGGTCTTGCCCACACCAGTGGGGCCGATCAATGCGTACACACCGCCCTGATCCAGCATCTCTTGCTCGGAATCCAGGGTGTTGAGGTTACGCAGCAAGGTGTTCCTGGCCCATTCCAGGGCCTGCGCATCGTCATGCCCGGCTGGCAGCTTGTCGGCGATGAGGCGCGCAAAGCTGGCACTGAAACCGCTGCCCAGCAATCGCTTGAGCAGACCGGACTTGGCTGGTTGCTGGCGATGGGCATGCTCCCAATGCAGCTCGGTGAGTTGCGATTCTATGGTGTGGCGCATGGCACGGATCTCGTCCATGACGCGGGTGATCTCCAGTGGCGCGCCCGTAGGCGCTGCTGTAGATGCTGTCGGCGACGCTGTTGAACCAGCACTGGCTAGTGCTATTGGTCCAGCACTGGTCAGTGCTACAGGCGCGGCTGCTTGTGCAAGCACGGCCTGCGGCATGCGCGGCGCGGCGCTCGGGATGGCACGGCCATCCCGCAACGGGCGCACGATACTGGCTTGATCGACGCTGGCGTGATCGAGGCTGGTTGGGTTGATGCTGGTTTGATGGCTGCTCTGTCGACGCTGATTGAGCAGCGACATCAGTGTCTGCGGCTCATCTGCATTAGGCGCCTTCTGCATGGCGGGCATGAGGTCGGCCGGGGCAGCTATAGGGCTGGCTGCAGGTGCCGCGGCCGGTTGGGCTACCATGCGGCTCACGTCCTGATCGCGCATGGCAAGGATCTCGTTACCTCCGTCCACACGACGGTTGGCGAGGATGATGGCATCCTCGCCCAGTTCCTCACGCACCAGGCCCATGGCCTGTCTGGAAGTGGCGGCGAAATAACGTTTGATACTCATGGTTGTGCTCCAATCAGGCTAGTCACACGTATGGTTTTGGTTTCGGGGAGTTCGTCTTGCGACAGCACGCGCAGATGCGGCACGGCGCGGCGCAGGAACTTGGCCAGCGCCATGCGCAGGCTGGCGCTCACCAGCAGCACCGCGGGCATGCCCATCTGTTGCTGTTGTTGTGCGCCCTGCTCGGTCTGGCGGATCAGGGTGTCGGCTAGGCCGGGTTCGATGGCGGAATTGCTGCCCGCCTGCATGGCCTGCATCAACAGGCGTTCCAGCTGGTGATCCAGCGCCATCACGTTCAATTCGTGCGCGTCCGGATACAGCTGCTGCACGATGGCACGGCCCAGCTTGACGCGCGTGACGGCGGTCAACTCGTCTGCGTCCTGCGTGCGCGTGGCATGCTCGGACAGCGTTTCCAGGATGGTGCGCATGTCGCGGATGTGCACGCCTTCAGTGAGCAGGTTCTGCAACACTTTTTGCAGCAAGGCCAGCGACAGCACCTTGGGGATCAAGTCTTCCACCAGCTTGGGCGCGCTCTTGGCCACATGGTCCAGCAGTTGCTGCACCTCCTGGCGGCCCAGCAGCTCCATGGCATGCGTGCTCAGCATGTGGTTGAGGTGGGTGGCGATCACGGTGCCCGCATCCACCACGGTGTAGCCCATGCCTTGTGCCTGATCGCGCAGCGGGCTTTCCACCCACACGGCGGGCAGGCCGAAGGCCGGGTCGGTGGTAGCCACGCCGGGCAGACTGCCCGCCACCATGCCCGGATTGATGGCCAGGAACTGGCCGTTGTGGGCTTCACCACCGGCGATGGTCACGCCCTTGAGGGTGATGCGGTATTCGGAAGGCTTGAGTTCCAGGTTGTCACGGATGTGCACGGCGGGCGACAGGAAGCCCACCTCCTGTGCGAATTTGCGGCGTATGCCCTTGATGCGCTTCAGCAACTCGCCGCCTTGCGCGTTATCCACCAGCGGGATCAGGCGATAGCCCACTTCCAGGCCGATGATGTCCACCGGCAGCACATCGTTCCAGCTGGCTTCTTCGCTCTCTTGCGCAACTGGCGCGGGCGCATCGTCCACCTTGCTGGCGGCCACGGCCTGACGTTTCTCCACCAGCCAGCCCAGGCCGGTCAGCAACAAGGCCAGCATCAGGAAGGCAAAGTTGGGCATGCCGGGGATGAGGCCCATGCCGCCGACGATGCCCGCCGTGGCGTACATCACCTTGGGGTTGCTGAACATCTGCTGGGCCAGCTGCGCGCCCACGTCATTGTCGTTGGCCACGCGCGACACCACCACACCGGCGGCGACCGAGATGATCAAGGACGGGATCTGCGCCACCAGGCCATCCCCGATGGCCAGCAGCGTGTAGTTCTTGACCGCGTCACCAAACGCCATGTCGTGCTGCAGCATGCCGACGATGAGGCCGCCAAAGATGTTGATGACCGTGACCAGGATGCCGGCGATGGCATCACCGCGTACATATTTACTGGCGCCGTCCATGGCACCGTAGAACTCGGATTCCTGGCCCACTTCTTTACGGCGGCGGCGGGCTTCGTCCTCGCCGATCAGGCCGGCGTTGAGGTCGGCGTCGATGGCCATCTGCTTGCCGGGCATGGCATCCAGCGTGAAGCGTGCGCCGACTTCGGCGATACGGCCTGCGCCTTTGGTGACCACCACGAAGTTGATGATGGTGAGGATGACGAACACCACGATGCCCACCGCGTAGTTGCCGCCGATCAGAAAGTGACCGAACGCCTCGATGACCTTGCCAGCGGCATCCGGGCCGGTATGGCCTTCGGTGAGCACCACGCGCGTAGAAGCCACGTTGAGCGACAGGCGCAGCATGGTGGTCATCAGCAGCACGGTCGGGAAGGCGATGAAATCCAGCGGGCTGCGCGTTTGCAGGCCTATCATCAGCACCATGATGGACAGCGCGATGTTGAAACTGAACAGCACATCCAGCGCGATAGCAGGCAGCGGCAGCACCATCATCGCCAGCAGCATCACGATCAGCAGCGGCGCAGCAGTATTGCGGCCACTCAGCATGCCAAGCCAGTTGGGGAGTTTGAGCTTATTCATCAGCGCATCGACTCATGCATCAGGCAGGCATCAAACTGATAGGCGAGGTTTGCAGGTGCGGGTCCAGCGCGTCCGGCACCTCCAACGCCTCCGGCTGCTGCGGCGGCTGACCGCCGTGGCTGCGGTAGACGCGCAACTGGTACACATAAGCCAGCACTTCGGCCACGGCCGCGTACAAGGCTTCGGGGATCTCGTCACCCAGCTCGGTATGGGCATACAAGGCACGCGCTAGCTTGGGCGATTCCAGCACGGGCAGCTGATGTTCAGCGGCGATCTCGCGGATCTTGAGTGCCACCGCATCGGCGCCCTTGGCCAGCAGCACCGGCGCACGCATGCCGTCTTCCTTGTACTGGATGGCCACGGCATAGTGGGTAGGATTGGTGATCACCACGTCGGCATTGGGGATCTCGGACATCATGCGGCGGCGGGCCATCTCGCGCTGTTGCTGACGGATGCGTGCCTTCACCTCGGGGTTGCCTTCCGATTCCTTGGATTCCTGACGCAGATCCTGCTTGGTCATCTTGAGTTTGTTAGCGTAGTGATGCAACTGATACGGCACGTCTATCATGGCGATCAGCACCAGCGCGCCCACGATGGCCATGGTGCTCTTGAACAGCAGGCTCTCCATATAACCTATGCCCTCGTCCAGCGGCAGCATGGCCAGGCCCAGCATTTCGTTGAGATCGGCGACGATCACCAGATACGCCACCGTACCGACCAGCACCGACTTGGCCACGGCCTTGATCAGCTCCACCAGCGAATTCTTGGATAACAGATTGCCGAAGCCGCTGATGGGGTTCAGGCGACTGAACTTGGGCATCAACGCCTTGGCGCTCATGTTCCAGCCGCCGATGAACACCGGCGACGCGATCGCCACCAGCAACACGATCAGGCCCAGTGGCGCAAACGCCAGCAACAGGTCGGCGATGCGGTCCACCAGATGCAACAGGAACTGGGCCGGATCGAAGATCTCCTCGCGCGTGAAACGCAGGCCCAGCGTCATGTTCAGCTTGAGCGCCTCGTTCATCTGCCCGGCCAGGCCCCAGAAGGCCAGCCCGGAAGCCAGCAGCACGGCACAGGTGGCCAGCTCGCGCGAGCGTGGCACATCGCCGTCTTCCCGCGCTTTCTCGATGCGCTTGGGTGACGCCGGTTCTGTTTTCTCTAGATCGCTGTCTTCAGCCACACACACTCCGTCATTGGGAGACCACTGCTGCGACTACAGGGAGTCGCACTGATTAGGGTGGATTATTGGTGGCGAACGAGCAAAACAAAGCGTGGAATAAGAGGAGGAAAACGTCGGTAATCAGCCGCAGAGGGCGTCAGCACGCCATTTCGGCGAGGTGTGGATGGGCTGTGAAAATTGCGCTTCGCAAATCAGGACAGATTACGTATAATGCACGCCTCGACGCGCCCGTAGCTCAGCTGGATAGAGTACTTGGCTACGAACCAAGGGGTCAGGAGTTCGAATCTCTTCGGGCGCGCCACATAACATAAAGGCTTGCAACTTAACGGTTGCAGGCCTTTTTTGTATCTATCGTTCCGGCGGTAACGTAGCGAACCACAAAGGTAGCTCAGCGAACCACAAAACCATTTCGCGGCTTAGGTTGTTTTCCATATCGCCAACCCGAGCAGGATCGACTCAACCCCAGGCTTCACCCAACGCTTCTGCCTGCTGTAATACCAGCGTGATGGCGTTTTCCTGCTGATCCGGTGGGTATTTGTATTTGCGCAGGATGCGTTTCACCATCAACCGCAGCTTGGCACGCACGCTTTCCCGTGCAGACCAGTCCACAGAAAGGTTCTGACGCAGATTTTCGGTCAGTTCGTGGGCGATTTTTTGAGTGTTTCGTCAGTCAGCTCACGCACTGCGGATTCGTTGTCGGCCAGCATGAGGTATCGGCTTCTTGATGAGTGGTGACGGTTCGGCACTGATTTTAGAGGCTAGCCGGATGATGTGGCGGCCAACTTCAGGCCACCAAGATAAGCCCAGGCAGACTCACTGGGTGAGCCTGTGCTGCGCAAACTTCGTTGGGATGACGTTCAGGGTGTATGCCGCCTGGGCTGAACCATGGTGAGTAGCAGGTGTGCATGTCGCAGCAAACATGCAGACTGGATTAGCAGGTGCAGGGAGAGAGGCTATGTGGGGGTGGTTATTTTGCCAAAACAGGCCATAATAGAAATTCACTTACCTATTCATAAAACTATTCACAACCATGGCAAGTTACACAGAAGCGATCCGCACACAGCTTGCCTCCGGCCCTGCACGTGCACGGCAACTCGCTGAAAGCATTAGAATAAGCCAGCCTACCGTTTCACGCGCGCTGGATGCCATGCGCGATGAACTGGTGCGCATCGGTGCCGGGCCATCTATTCAGTATGCACTCAGGGACCGCACGCGCGGGCTGGAGCCGCAGCCCATCTACCGGGTAGATGCAGCAGGCAGGCTATGCGCGCTTGGAACGCTGGTGCCGGTGCGCCCGGAGGGCTTTGTGATGATGCAGGCAGATGGCACCACCCTGCATAGCGACGGTCTGCCATGGTGGCTATTTGACATGCGGCCGCAAGGCTACCTGGGGCGTGCTTATGCTGCCCGCCACGCGGCAAGCATAGGGTTGCCGGGGCAGCTAAACCAATGGACTGATAGCCACGTGTTGCTTGCCCTTCAAGCGCACGGCCATGATGTGGTGGGCAACCTGTTATTGGGGGATGTGTCACGTGCGCGTTTTTTGAGCGCTGCAGGCCCAGCCCCTGTCCCCCTGCAGCACAGGGGGGAACACTATGCCCGCATGGCCGATGAAGCAGCGCGGGGTGAAGCGCCCGGCTCTTCTGCGGGTGGCGAGCAGCCCAAATTCGCGGCTTATGTTGAGGCAGCCAGCGGCGCTCAGCATGTTTTAGTGAAGTTCACCGACAACAGCGACAACCCGGTTTCCGGTCGCTGGCGTGACCTGTTACTGGCCGAACATCTGGCCTTGCAAACCCTGCGCGCTGCTGGCATCCCCGCGGCTGAAACAGCCTTGATCGATCATGGCGTGCAACGCTTTCTGCAGGTGTCCCGCTTTGATCGCATTGGGGAATATGGCCGACGTGGTGTCGTCTCGCTATCCGCACTGAATGCCGAGTTCGTGGGTGCAGGCACCAGCTTGTGGCATGCGATCACTCCGCAACTGGTGCACGCCGGGGTAATTACCCCGCAAGCATCGGACGGGGCCGCCTTGCTATACGCTTATGGCACGCTGATAGGCAACACGGACATGCACGCTGGTAATGTTGCTTTCCTCAATGAGGATGGACGACCTTACCCGCTGGCTCCGGCCTACGATATGTTGCCGATGACCTTTGCGCCACGTAGCGGTGGCGGGCTGAACAATACCGTGCCTGCAGCCACGCTGCATGCCGGCATTTCCAATGCACTCTGGCGCCAGGCGTTGACGCTGGCGGAGGCGTTTTTACTACGCTTACATTTACTAGGCTTGCAGCAAACAGCGCAAAACCGGCCGCCTGATACTGTGGGTTTCAGCGCGGACTTTTTACCTTGCATAGCGGCCCTGGAACAGCACATTCATGCCACCAAGGTGCAAATCCAGCGCTTGGCGTAATCGCACAGTAATAAAAACACAAATAAAAACGGCGCACTGGGCGCCGTTTTTATTGCAGTTGCAAGCGCTGATTAGCGGTTGCAAACGTACATGGTGACTTCAAAGCCAAAACGCATTTCGGTAGCTGCTGGGGTGGTCCACATGGTGTATCTCCTCGTCTCGTTTTTGATATGTATGCGTTAGCGCATGTCTTGCATAGTACGCCGCTGCTTGCGTTTCCTTCTGCCTGTCATCATGAGTTGCGGCTCAGGATTATCATGATTGCGAGTGAGTGCGTTTTTCACCATCAGCCCGGATTTTTACTGCCGGATAGCCGCAAGCGGCGGCAGATTCTTTATCATCTGGCATGGCCATGACGCAGCAACCAGCCACCTGGCAGGCCTGTAACACCCCGATCAACGCGCAAGGAGACCCCATGAGCCGATTATTTGGCGACACACACCGCAGCCTGCAGGACGAGCTGGGCACCCGCAAGCTGGCAGACCGTATCGAAGAGATCGCCTGCAAAACCGAGTTCGACGAGGAGACCAAGGGCTTCATCCAAGCCATGGACATGTTCTTTCTGGCGACGGTGGATCACAACGGTCGCCCTACCGTGTCCTACAAAGGCGGCTTTCCCGGTTTTGTGAAGGTGATCGACAGTACCACGCTGGCCTTCCCCAGTTATGACGGCAACGGCATGTACCTGTCCGTGGGCAATGTGGTGCAGAACGGCGAGGTGGGCCTGCTGTTCATCTCCTTCGAAACGCCACACCGCATCCGCGTGCAGGGCCTGGCCACCGCCTCGCGTGACGACCCGCTGATGGCGGAATATAAAGAAGCCGAGTTCATCGTGCGCGTGAAGCTCAGCGAGTTGTGGCAGAACTGCCCGCGCTATATCCACCGTTACACGCGCGAATCCGCCTCACGCTACGTGCCCAGCCCACAATGCGAAACGCCGGTGGCGGGTTGGAAGCGCATCGATCTGATGCAGGATGTGCTCAGCCCGCAAGAGCATGCGCGTGCTGAAAACAGCGGGCTGATCGGCATCGAGGAGTGGATAGGCCAGGTGAAGACCGGCGACCCGCAAGCCTGACAGACTGGGGCTAGTCGCGAGTTTTGGTGGCTGGGCGATGACCAGCGCCATCGCCACCATGCGCTTAGCTATGTTGCTATCTAGTTAGGCTCATCCGCCGGGCTGGCGCGCTCCATCTGCAGCAAGGCCTTCAAGTCCTGCCTGCCCTGCTCGGTGATGTTCAAAATGGCTTCGCGGTCGTTGCGCACCTTGAGGGTGGCATCCAGTTGTTCCAGATCGTGCTTTTCGAAGTGCTTGACGATGCCGGCCGCCGCGCGGCCGGATTCACCCAGCACCATCAACGCCTGTCTGGCGGCTTCCAACGAGGAGTGAAAGGTCTCGCGGATGGGCTGCAGGCCCAGTTCACGGAAATCGAACGCGTCGGTACGGCTACGCGCCCGCGCCACGATCTTCACCTGCGGCCAGCGCGCCTGCACCAGCCTGGCCATGTCCAGCGCGGCATGCGTGTCGTTGACGGCGATGACCAGCAGGCGGGCCTGGTGGATGCCCGCTTCTTCGAGCAGGTCCATGCGTGACGCATCCCCGTAATAGCATTTCCAGCCGAATTCACGCATCAGCTCGACCTGATTCGGGTCGTTATCGATCAGGGTGGCCGGGGTACCATGCGCCAGCAGCACACGGCCAACGATCTGCCCGAAGCGGCCAAAGCCGGCGATGATGACGTGGTTGGATTCGGTGATGGCCTCATGCGGAGCTTCAGGGCTTTTCATACTGACCAGGCGGCTGTACAGCACCATGAGCAAGGGCGTGACCAGCATGGAAACCGCCACGATGGCATTCAGCAGATCATAGGTTTCGCGTGGCAGCAGCTGCGAACCCAGCGCCACACCGAAGATCACGAACGCAAACTCGCCCACCTGCGACAAGGTGAACGCCATCAGCAGCGCCTCACGGTTTTTCAGGCTGAACAGCTTGCCCAGACCGAACAGGATGGCGATTTTGACCGCCACGATCAGCAGGGCCAGGCCGATGACCGTGCCGGGCTGCGCGGCCACCAGCGACACATCCACCGACATGCCCACCGCAATGAAGAACAAGCCCAGCAGCAGGCCTTTGACCGGCTCGATATCCAGACGCAGCTCATAACGGTATTCGGAATCGGCCAGCAGCACACCGGCCAGAAAGGTCCCTAGCGCCATGGACAGGCCCACCGCCTGCACGGACATGGCGACGCCGATCACCAGTAGTAAAGAGAATGCGAAGAAGATCTCGCGCATGCCGGTCTGTGCCACGATGCGCATCACCGGGCGCAACACGGTGCGGCTGGCAATGACGATGAGCGCGATGACGCCCAGCGCCTTGGGCACGGCATACAGGTCCACCGCATGTTGCGAAGCCGCGGGGGCGATCAGTGCCAGCAGGATGAAGATCGGGATCACCGATAAATCTTGGAACAGCAGCACGGCAAACGAGGACTGGCCGCCCGGCGAGCCCAGCAGCTTCTTTTCTTCCAGCGAAGCAAGACCGATGGCCGTGGACGACATGGCGATGCCCGCCCCGGCGACAGCGGCGATCTGCCATGAAGCGCCCGCCAGTATGGCCACACCCATCACCAGCGCGATGGTCCACAGCACCTGCTGACCGCCCAGCCCCAGCAGCGGCTTGCGCAGCTCCCAGACCTTTTCCGGCTCCAGTTCCAGACCGACCAGGAACAGCAGCAACACCACACCGAATTCGGCGAAGTGCAGCACCTGTTCCGGGTCCGGGATCAGCGCCAGCGCATACGGGCCGATGAGGATGCCCGCGATAAGGTAGCCCAGCACCGAACCCAGCCCCAGCCGTTTGAACAAGGGCACCGCGAGCACCGCCGCCGCAAGATAGATGCAGGCCTGCGCCAAAAAACCGGTGGATTCCATGCCAACTCCGTGTATCGATGATGGTGAGAGTTTACCTGCGCGGATGGCAGCCTGGCGTGCGTATTTGGACGTGCGCAGTTGGACATCACCGCATGCTGGGTCAGCAAGCGCCACTACGCTCAGCGCGAGGCCGGGGTATCATCCGGGTTGACCATTCTGCATCTTAAAGCCCATGACACGCCCCGCCACCCCCACCAAAACCGAACTCAGCCTACTGGAACCCTACCAAGGGGTGTCACTGGCGCAGATCAGTCTGCCCAAAAGCAGCACGGAACTGGCCGAAGCGCTGCACCACCTGTCTGCACAGCGCGTGGTCGGCTTCGATACCGAATCCAGGCCCACTTTCAAGGTGGGGGAGGATTCCGGTGGGCCGCATCTGCTGCAATTCGCCACGGCCGAGCGCGTGTATCTGTTCCAGCTTGATTCGGAGGCGGCTATCCAGGCGGTACGTCAGCTGCTGGGAGATGAACACATCATCAAGGCCGGCTTCGGCCTGAAATCGGACCGTTCCAAGATACGTCAGCGACTGGGCATGCAGGTGGCCGCCATCCTGGACCTCAATGACGTGTTCCGCGAGCGCGGCTACAACAAGGAGATCGGTGTGCGCATGGCGGTGGCGGTGCTGTTCGGGCAACGCTTCGCCAAGAGCAAAAGTGTCACCACCTCCAACTGGGCCTCCAAGCTCCTCAACGACAGACAAAAGCTGTACGCCGCCAATGACGCCTATGCGGCCTTGCAGGTGTTCCATCGACTGGGGCTGCCTGAGCAGGCCTGGGCGGAATTTCTGGCTTAAGCGCTATTCGCTGCAGCTTAAGCGCAATGCGCTGCGGGCTTTAGCGTTATGCGTTAGCGGCTGCACCGGGACTGAAACATTGGCCAGCACGGCAAGCCGGTGCACCAAGAACAACAAAGGGCTTGATGCCATGCATCAAGCCCTTTGTGCTATCAGTGCTGCGGCTGTCTGCCTGGAAAGGCAGGCAACCAGATCAGCGACGGCTTACTTGGCGACAGGTGGCACCAATGTCGCGGAAGCCGCGCCCGTGGTGGTTTCAATGTCACGGTACATGGGCGCCAGCTTGGCCAGCAGCTTGTTTTGTGACGAGAACGGCACATTATGTTTGTCCATCGCCAGCTGGAAATCCTCGACCAATGCATTGAACGCCTCGCGATTCACCCGCATGGTGGCATGCGAGCTTTTCATGTCGCGGCCCGGATACTTGCAACCGCCATTAAGGATCTCGCACATCTGCTCAACCAGCATGGCCTTGATGAACCCCTGCTTTTCATTATCAAAGAATGGCTTGGTTCTTGGGTCGGCAATAAGCAGCACCATGAAGTCATCCATGATGTTGACCAGACCTTCCTTGCCACCAAAGTCCTTGAAAACAGAGGGGTCCTGGATGATGGTGGTACCGAGATTCGGGCTGGGCAGCGGTGCGCTGTCTGCTGCGTTGGCAGTGAACGATGCAGATAGCATCAGACCAAGCACGGCGAGGGCAGACTTCATTTTTAAATTGTTCAACATGATGATGTTTCCTTTAATGATCTGAACTTGAATGATCTGAATTTGGGAGATGGATGCCGGTGACCTGCATCAGAAGCCGACCTGGGCCGACAGATAAACGCCATCTTGTCTGCCGAAATCTGCACCAACGGCTTTTACGGTCGCGATATTGCCCAGATTCACATAGGCCAGCGTCAGCGAGACGTTCTTGTTGGGTGCATAGGCCACAAACAGGTCGAAGGCATCCTGTTCCTTCAGTTCAACCACATTGGCACCACCAAACAGCAGACCGTTGGCCGGGCTTTCAAGGTTGTTTGGTTTCATGCGGTATTCAGCGCCGATGGCGACATTCTTGCTAAGCAGATAAGCGGCTGACAACTCCAACTGTGGTTGATAGTTGTCATGTCGGTCACCACCAAAACCAAGCAAGCCGAACTGATTGGCTTTGGTCATACGCAAGGTCGTGTTCAACAACAAACTTTCTGCCAGAAACAATTTGGTGGCCGCTACATAGAAGTCATAGCCGCTGTCGTCTTTGGCACCCACCACAGCACTTTTCACAAAGTCACCATCATGGTTCTTCTTGTACTGCACACCGATGGCCACTTGTGGGAGCCAGGTATCGGCGTCCAGTACAGCTTCACCGAATACACGCAACTTGGCGCCTACGATGGTCTGGCTTAACTCGCCACGCCCAATGGCGCCCGGCAAGGCGGCATCGACTTTGTTACGCAAGTTGCCAACATCAAACTTCTGCTCGGCGATGGACAGCTCGAAGCGATCATAGAAGCCAACCGTGATGCCGTAACTATCGAGATTGAAGTCGCCCGTCTTGGCATAGGTGTAGTGCACGTTTGCACCGATCTCATTGTTGGTGCCGTAACCACCGATGACCGCCCATGGGGTCAAACCACCGCCTGCAGCGCCTTCGACTTGGGATACGCCACCGGTCAACAGCAGCTTGTTGCTGACCGAAGTTTCTGCCAGAACGTTGGTGGATAGCGCAGAACAGAGGCTGGCGACTGCAAGCATGGCCATCCGTTTTGATCGGGCATTCAGACTGTGTTTCATGTTCATCCTTTTATGTGAAGCTACTGGAATCTGATGTGAAGCTTTGCTTCCCCCGATTAATACGTTTTCACAATTTATTTGGATGCAAAATAATTAAATTATCTTTTGATCTCAGCCGCTGGCAGCTGATGCAGCCAACAGAAATAACCTTGATAAAGGGGTAACTTCAACACGCAATGTCTGAATTTTTAAGCCAGATACCTTGCGTGCGAACTAATTTCCATAGCTTCCTTCTTAATCATGTAAATCAACTATGGAGAGACTCATGAAATCAATCGCAATGGTGGGTGCAGTGATGCTGGCTGGTTTGTTCGCACAATCGGCAAGTGCCAATGAATGTGTGCATACGGTGGAAGCGACCGCTTCCATGGCGTTCAACGTGAAAGAGATCGCGGTCAAGAAGAGCTGCAAGGAAGTGACCATCAATCTCAAAAACACCGGCACCATGGCCAAGGCCATCATGGGCCACAATATCGTGATCACCAAGACAGCTGACATGACTGCTGTGGCGAATGACGGTATGGTGGCAGGTGCGGACAAGAATTACGTGAAGCCGAATGACGCGCGTGTGATCGCCGCCAGTACGGTGATCGGTGGCGGCGAAACCACCACCTTCAAGTTCAAGACGGACAAGCTCAGTGCCAAAGAAGCCTACTCGTTCTTCTGCAGTTTCCCTGGCCACTCCGGCATCATGAAGGGTACCTTCAAGGTTGTAGGTTAAACATCCGGTACGACCGGTTCATTCATGCAGGTGAATAAGCTGACCTTAAAAACGGCGCCTGGAGCGCCGTTTTTATTGCTCATTTTTATCGACAGTTTTATTGCGAGTGCCGCCATTGCCTTGCCCTTGCAAGCGTCTAGTCTGCACCATCTGTTGTGATCAAGACCGTGTCTGTTGTGGGCGCGTGGTTTAACATAAGCCGAACCCATCACCAGCGGAAGCCCACACCCGATGCACCTGCCCAGACTGCTGTTAGTAACGTTGCTTTTACTGACAGGGGCTGCTTGCAGCCACAAACCACCCACCCCCAGCCCTGTGCAGAAAACGCTGCAAGTCTACGTAACGGTGGATTGGGAAGGCGCAACGCTGGATGAAGAAAACATCGAGGCGATGCAGGCCTTCCGGCAGAAATTCCCACAGGTACCCTTGTGGCACTTTCTCAACCCGGCCTACTTCGTCAAACCCGGCATGGATGCCCAACTCGCCGCCAGCAGCATACGGCGCACCTTGCGGCCGCATGACCATCTGGGCTTGCATCTGCACGGCTGGCAATCGCTGATGCGCCATTGCCGCGTTCCGTTCGTCGAGGCACCCAGCATCGTCAAGTTGCAAGAAGATTGCGAGCATCAGGATTGTGGCTATGCCGTCAGCCTAGAGCTGGCCTACGACACGGCCGCGTTAAGCCGCCTGCTAAGCTGCAGTCAGGCGCTGATGGTGACGCATGGATTTCCACGTCCGGACAGCTTCCGCGCCGGCGGCTGGCAAGCCGGCCCAAAACTCAGGGAGGCCCTGGTAGCGAATGGCTTCAGGGTGGATAGCTCGCATATCGACTATCGCCAGATCAGCAGTTCCTGGACGGAACGCAGTGCGCTGGTGCAGTCGCTGACCAAGCTGCACCCGGGCGCCTCGGTGCTTGACCAGCCATACGCGGTGCCCGGCGGGCTGACGCAATACCCGAACAATGGCAGCCTGGCTGACTACTTCACGCCAGAGCAACTGGTGGGTTATCTGCAGACACTGATCGCCGCCGACAAGCAGGTGCTGGTCACGGGCTTCCATCAGGAAACAGCGGTGGATTTTTTGCACAGGCTGGAGACCGCCATCCCCATGATGGAGCAGGCCGCCGCCGCTGCAGGTATCGCGTTACGCTGGACGGCAACCCCCAAACCGTTGAGCCCGCCCAATACACTACCCAACAAATGATTTGCGCACAATGAACCTGCGGCGAATTGGCGCGTCTATGCAAGCGCATGATTTATGCGCGTAACTTACAAGGCCGGGCATCACCCGGCCTTCTTTTTGTCAGCCAGTGAATCAGCGCATGGATACCACAGGATGGACATTGAAAACCAAACCTTGCCAGTTGTGCCAGCACGCCCACAGCACGCTCTACCGGGTCAAGCTTGAAGCGCATGCGGACTGGTGCTTTGTTTGCAGCGCATGCTGCAAACGCGCAAAAGTACTGGAGGGCTACCGTTATGGCGGCACCTGGCAAGGCAAGCGTCACTAAAGGAAGCCTATGCACAAGATGACATTACGCCGACTCAACCCGCAAAAGCTGCACAACAGCAAATGGAGCAAGGTCGCCCCGGAGAACAAGGAAAAGCACTTCATGGTGGTGAAATTGCTGCTCGCGGAAGACGAGAGCAGACAAGTCGAGCACGTGGTGCTGGAGGCGGTGCTGACCAGACGGCAGTGGACCATGCCCTGGCAAAAGCTGCTGGACGAGGCACAGTGGAAGCAGGGCTGGTGATCCCGGCCTTGCCACTAAGCACTCACCATACGGTTGCTTAAGGGTTGACTGCCAACGCGTCGAGATCCACGCCGTCGCATTTATTGAAACTGGCGTTGGCGCAGGAGAACTGTTCCGAGCCGGACAGCATCCGTGCTTTGCTGAAGTAGCCGGCAGCGGCTTCCGTAAAGCCCAGGCCGCGTGCGGCCAGCCCCAGATAGTAATAGGACAGGTCGAAGTGATAGCCCACCTTGACCACTTTCTGCATCAGCCCGCGCCAATCCTGCTTTTCCTGCAAGGCTTTGAAATCACTCTGATTAAGGTAGAACTGCAGGCCGCAGCTTTGACACGGCAGCTCGGTGCGCCCTTCCTTGAACGCTTCCAGCTCGGGCGAGTAGAACGCCAGCGCTTTGCTGGCATCCACCGCGGGTGGCTCAGCCAGATTGACCTTGCCCTCCTCGATCACGCGCACATTGGAGGAATTGAACCCGGCCGTGTCCGTGCCCACACGCACATATTGATATTCGCTGGCATCGTCACGCGCGGCCAGCGCGGCGCGGTATATCTTCTGCATCGGCGCCTGCAGCGCCTGCAGTGCTTCGATGCGCTTGTCGGAAGAAGGGTGAGTGCTGAAAAAATCGGCTTGCTGTCCGCTGGCACTGTTGTTGGCAGCGCCCATCTTCTCCCATAAGGTCACCGCCGCAGCCGGGTCATAACCGGCCTGCGCGGCCAGTTCGATGCCCAGTTTATCGGCTTCGCTCTCGGCGCCACGGCTGTTGGGCAGAGTGATGAAGGCGGCAGCGGCCAGGCCTGCGGCACTGTGTGCGGTCTGCTGGTTGTACTGACGCTGACGTGGCGTAGAATTGGCATCGCCACTGGTGGCGGCCACCGCCACTGCTGCCACCGCGATCTGCGACAGGATCTGCATGGACATCTTCTCGGCACCGTGATTGGCCAGCGCATGCGCGATCTCGTGGCCCATCACCTGGGCCAGCTCGTCATCGGTAGGCTGGATCTTCTCCAGCAGGCCCTTGAACACCGCCATCTTGCCGCCTGGCATGCAGGTGGCATTGATGGCGTCGTTATCGATGACATTGACCTGCCATTCCCAGCCCTGTGAATCAGGACGGTATTGCACCGCACGCGCGATCAGCCGGTTGGTCAGCGTCTGCAGGCGCTGGTTGATGGCCGGGTCGTCGATGAGCTTGTTCTGTTTGCCATAGCCTTCGATCATGGACGCATACAGTTGCGTGCTCTGATTGATGGCCGAGGCTTCTGACACCAGACTGAGTTGCGAGCGGCCCGTCATCGGATTGGTGGCACAGCCACTGAGCTGACTCAACAAAGCCACCGCGATCAAACACCATAAGCCACGCATACGCACCCCGTCTTCCACCCGCCGATAAATCCTAGCGCCAATAAATGCTAGCGCCATCATGCCATATCCAGACAGGTTTGCTAGCCCCGCCAACCAGCTTGGCCAGTCAGCGCGATACGCACGGCTGTCCTGCCAACCACTACGCCCGCGATGACACCACAGGCCATGGCGCGCCGCCTTATTTGACCAGCGGACGGATGGCGGCATAACCACCATCCAGCGACCACACCTGGCCGGTCACCCGTGCCGCCTGCTCAGACAGCAACCAGGCCATCAGGCTGGCCAGTTCTTGCGGCTGACCGATACCGGGCAAGGGATATTGGCGTGCTGCCAGTTCACGGCCCGCTTCACTGGCGAGCAAGGCACTGGCGGCCGGCGTTTCCATGAGCCCGGGCGCCACGGCGTTGATGCGTATCTGGTAAGACGCATAAGTCGCTGCGGCGCCACGCACCATGGCCTCCAGTCCGCCTTTGGCAGCCGCGATGGCTTCATGATTGGGCGTGCCGATGCGGGCTGCCGCCGACGAGACCAGCACGGCAGCACCCGGCTGTTTGGCGACACGCAGCGCCTTCAGGAACGCTGCCAGCATGAAATAGGCACTGAACAGATTAGCCTGCATGCATGCCATAAAATCGGCTTCGCTCATGCGGTGCATGGCACCCAGACGGATATTGCCCACGCAATGCGCGAGCAAGGTCGGCGCTGGCAGTCCCCGGCTTTCCAGCTGTTGCAGCACAGCATCAGCGCCGGCCAGCGTGGTGCAATCTGCCTCGATCTGCACATGGTTATCGCCATACATCTGCTGCAAGCGGGCCGCGTCGCGGCTAACCAGCACCAGCTGGTGCCCGGCGGCCAGTTGCGCGGTCATCGCTTGCCCCAGGCCACCGCAGGCCCCTGTGATCAATGCAACTTTTTCCATGCGTGTTCCTCTACCAGACCAGCCCGTGGCTGGCGATCGATAAAAAAGCAGGCTGATCGTGTTGACAGCCCGGCGATCAGTCCCGTTATAGTCTGACAGCGCTGCTTGGTCAGCGCCTGCAGGCAAAGATTCAACCTTAGTTAAGTAATCGCAGAAAGTGAACGACGTGAACACACCGCATCAGGTCGCCATCATCGGCGCCGGCATGGCAGGTCTGGCCTGCGCACAGGCCCTACAGGCGCAGGGCATACGCAGCCTGATCTTTGAAAAGAGCCGCGGCCCCTCCGGCCGCATGAGCACGCGCAGAACCGACCAGTGGCAGTGCGACCATGGCGCGCAATATTTCACCGTGCGCGATGTGGCTTTCCAGGCCGAAGTGGATCGCTGGCAGGCTGCCGGTCTGGCAGCGCCCTGGCACGGCAACATCGCCATATTGCCTGCGCACAGCGGCGCGGGCAGAAACACCCAGCCCGTGACCCGCTATTTGGGCGTGCCGCACATGACCTCACCCGCCCATGCGCTGTATGCGGGGCTGGACCATACTGATCAGGCCACGGTGCAGTCCATACGGCATGACCAGGGCCAATGGCAGATCACCACCGCCGAGCATGGCCTGCACCCGACTGGATTCGACGCCCTGGTGCTGGCCATCCCGGCACCGCAGGCAGCCAAGCTGCTGGCGACTCAGGACAGCCCGCTGGCAGCCTTGCCCGCGCAGGCGGTGATGCGCGGTTGCTGGACGCTGATGCTGCAATATGCCGCGCCCATCCGCATGGACTTCGATGCCGCTTTCGTGAACCAGGGGCCGATCAGCTGGCTGGCACGCAACAGCAGCAAGCCGGGCCGCAGCGGTCAGGAATGCTGGGTGGTGCAGGCCAGCCCAACCTGGAGCGAGGCCCATCTGGAACAGGAGGCGGCATGGGTGACGACGCAACTGCTGGAGGCGGCGGCCTTGCTTGGCCTACCTGCCCCCGTCAGCAGTACCGTGCATCGCTGGCGCTATGCCGACACCGAGAACGCACTCAGTGTGCAGTTCGGCTGGGACGCCGACAAAGCGCTGGGACTGTGTGGCGACTGGCTCAACGGAGGACGCGTGGAAGGTGCCTGGACCAGCGGCCATGCCCTGGGCGCGCAGGTGGCGGCAGTATTGCAGCGTAAGGCGGCACGCTAGGCCGAGCGCAGCAACACAGCCGAGTGGAGCGAGCTACCCGCCCGCCCAGCGGAGACCCAGCTCCCGAAGGTGGCTGATTTCAGGTCAGGTTGCGCAGCTTGCGTGTGACCAGAGAAGCCGCGGCGGTGCGCGTCTCCACACCCAGCTTGGTGAACACATGCTCCAGATGCTTGTTCACGGTGCGCGGGCTGGTGCCCAGGATGTCGCCGATGTCACGATTGGTCTTGCCTTTGACCGCCCAGTACAGCACTTCGGATTCGCGCCGGGTCAGCGTGAAGTTGGCCATCAGTGCCTCGATCTGCGCGGCATCCGATTCCTCGCGCAGCAGCAGGATCCATTGCTCCTCGCTCTCCAGATCGGCGGGCGTGAAGATCAGCCGGCCATCCGGATGGAAGATGGTGAGCGGCAACAACTGGTTCTCGCGGCTACTGGCCAGCTTGTTGACCCAGGCCAGCAAGGTGGCGGCTGGGTCATCCGTGGCCTCCGGGCGTTCCAGGTATTTCTGCATGAGCTGGCGCGCCAGTGGCGTCTGCCAGACGATCTTGCCGTTGCCCGGCAACACGGCGATCGCGGCCTGACCAAAGGCATCGAGTGCGCCGCGTGTCTGGTGCATCAAGCGCGAGGCCTGCAGATGGGTAGCGATGCGCGCCAGCACTTCGGCGGTGCGTATCGGCTTGGTGACGTAATCGGTACCGCCTGCCGAGAAGCCTGCCACCACATGCTCGGATTCGGTCAGGCCAGTCATGAAGATCACCGGGATGTGGCGCGTGTTGAGGTCGGCCTTGAGGTGGCGACATACTTCGAACCCGTCCATGCCCGGCATGATGGCATCCAGCAGGATGATGTCCGGGCTGGCTTCTACGGCCTGTTTCAGCGCACGTTCACCGCTATTGGCCACCAGCACGATGAAGCCGGACTCGTCCAGCGCATCGTGCAACACCGCCAGGTTCTCGGGCACGTCGTCCACGATCAACACCACGGTGGCCGCCTTGGCCTGCATGCTCAGCTCAGTGGATTCAGTCATGGCTTAGCACCTCCTCCATAAGGTGTTGCATGGCCTGCAACTGGAACTGCTGGGCCATGCTGCGCAGGCGCGTGATGAAGGGCCCGCATTCCGGCTCCAGCGTGGTCAGCTCGTCCAGCTTTTTCTGGATGCCACGCACATAGCCAAGGTTGATCAAACGCATCAGCTCATCCAGATGCGCACGCGCCGGATAACGCATGGTCGCTTGCGGCTGTTGCGCCTGTGTGACCGGCATGGTCAGCTCGGCCACATCGGCGGCGCTGATCCAGGTGATATTGAGGCGGTCGCCCAGCCAGCGCAGCAGTTCCTGCACATTGACCGGCTTGAGGATGAAGTCGGCGGCCGTGATATCGGCGGTGTTCTCCAGGCCCTTGTCGAAGGCGTTGGCCGACACGATGGCGATGGGCACATCCGACTCGTGCACCTTGCGTATCATGTAGCTGGCCTCCCAGCCATCCATCACCGGCATGGCCAGATCCATCAGGATGAGGTCGGGGCGGAACTCGGTATACATCTGCAAACAGTCACGTCCGGTGGCCGCTTCGGCCAGCTCGAAGCCCAGCGGCTGCAGGATGTTGATGATCAGTTCGCGGTCCACCGGCTCGTTGTCCACCACCAGGATGCGGCGACGCGGGCCTTTGTAACCGATGGGCCGCAATGGCGTCACCGATTCGATATCGTGCTCCACACGCACTTGCGGCAGGAACAGACGGATATAGAAGGTGGTGCCCTTGCCCACTTCACTCTTCAGGCTGAGCTCACCGCCCATCAGCTCAGTGAGCATCTTGCTGATGGTGAGGCCCAGGCCGGTGCCGCCTATCTTCTCGGCCGCACTGCCGCGCGAGAACGGCTCGAAGATCTGCTCCAGCTCGCTCTCGCGTATGCCGTGGCCGGTGTCTTCCACTTCGATGGCCATCATCTCGCGCGCATAGTGGACGCGGAACACCACGCCGCCGTGACGCGTGAACTTGACCGCATTACCGAGGATGTTGATGAGGATCTGACTCAGACGCTTGTGGTCGGCACGCACCACACGCGGCAGCTCGCCACTCAGGATGTAATTGAAGGTGATGCCCTTGTTGCGCGCCTGCAGCTCGAACATGCTGACCAGCTGCTGGATGAATTCCGGGAAGCGCAGCGGCCGGGTATCGAAGGTGAGTTTGCCGCCCTCGATGCGTGCGATGTCCAGTGTGCCTTCGATCAGCGACAGCAAGTGCTCACCACTACGGCGGATGACGCGTATGCCCTGCATGCGGCTGTCGTTGATGGAGGTGTCGTTATCGAGCAGCTGCGCGTAACCCAGGATGCTGTTGAGCGGCGTGCGCAGTTCATGGCTGATGCCAGTGATATAACGGCTCTTGGCCTGATTGGCCTGCTCCGCCACCAGACGCGCCTGTTGCAGCTCGGCATCGGTCTGGCGGTGTAGGGTGATCTCGCGTTGCAACAGCCGCGTCTGCCGGTTGGATTCTTCCTGTGCCACGCGCCGGCTTTCCGAGGTGAGCACCAGCCACCAGGCGATGATGCCGCTGATCAGCACCAGCGCCGCAAAGGCTTTCATGTAGCCCAGCTTGAGTTGCGGCAGCAGCTGGCTGGCATGCTCGGACAAGGTCAGCGATTCGTGCAGGTAGATCAGGCCGAAGATCGCGCCCAGCAGCGACAGGGTCACCGCCATCAGCAGCAGGTAATGCCCCATGCCACTGTCCAGATACCGCCACAGCGAACGCGGCAGGATCTTCTTCATGGCTGTTTCCCACTGCCGGCTGATGCGGGCATTGGGTTTGCAGGCGTCGTTGCAACGCGCGTCCAGGCAACAGCACAGCGAACAGATCGAGCCCTGATAGGCCGGGCAGTAAGCGATGTCGTCGATCTCGTATTCACGCTCGCAGATGCTGCACTTGTCGGTGCGCTTGCCCGGCTGGTAGCTGACCGGCTTGCGGGCGATGTAATACTTGCCCTTGGTGTACCAGGCGATCAGCGGTGAGGTGACCAGCGCCGTGATCAGCGCGATGAAAGCCGAGAACGCCTGTGCCTCGATGCCGAAGGTGCCGATGAAGGCTAGCACCGAGAACAGCGAGGCGATGGCCATGGCCCCCACCCCCACCGGGTTGATGTCGTACAGATAGGCGCGGCGGAATTCGATGCCTTTCGGGCTCAGTCCCAAGGGCTTGTTGATGACCAGGTCGGCCACCACGGCGGTGATCCAGGAGATGGCCACGTTGGAATACAGGCCCAGCACCTGTTCCAGCGCCTGGAACACATCCAGCTCCATGAGCATGATGGCGATCAGCGCGTTGAACACCACCCACACCACGCGGCCAGGATGGCTGTGGGTGAGCCGCGCAAAGAAGTTGGACCAGGCCAGCGAACCGGCGTAGGCGTTGGTCATGTTGATCTTGAGCTGAGATAGCAGCACAAAGAACACCGTCACCGCCAGCACCAGCTCCGTGTTGGAGAACACCTGGCTGAACCCCACCAGATACATCTGGTTGGGGTTGACCGCCTCCTCTACCGAGCGCCCGGCTGTGAACGCCATGTAGGCCAGCAGCGCGCCGCCCAGCATCTTGGCCATGCCCAGGAAGATCCAGCCCGGCCCCGAGATCAGGACCCCGGCATGCCAGCGCCAGCGGTTCTGGGTGGTCTTCTCCGGCATGAAGCGCAGAAAATCCACCTGCTCGCCGATCTGCGGGATGAGTGCCATGCCAATGGCCATGGCGGTGCCGAACATGTACAGATTGAACCCATCGTCATAGCCGGATTTGCCGGCAAAGCCCATCAAGCCGTCCAGCACGCCAGGGTCTTTGTACAGGATGAAGATGAATGGCAAGGCCATCAGCGTGAGCCAGATCGGCTGGGTGATCATCTGGATGCGGCTGATCAGGGTGACCCCGTGCGTGACCAGCGGCACCACCACCAGGGCACACACCAGATAGCCTATGTACAGCGGCATGCCGAAATACAGCTCCAGGGCATAGGCCATGATGGCCGCTTCCAGCGCGAACAGGATGAAGGTGAACGAGGCGTACACGAACGAGGAGATGGTGGAACCGATATAACCAAAGCCAGCCCCGCGTGTCAGCAAATCCATGTCCAGGCCATACTTGGCCGCGTAGTAGCTGATGGGCAGACCGGTCATGAAAATGATCATGGACACCGCGAGGATGGCCCAGAACGCGTTGATGAAGCCGTAGTTGACGGCGATGGTGCCGCCTATGGCTTCCAGCACCAGAAAGGAGATGGCGCCGAATGCCGTGTTCGACACACGAAAGATCGACCATTTGCGGAACGAGCGCGGCGTGAAACGCAAGGCGAAATCCTCCAGCGTCTCGTTGGCGACCCAAGTGTTATAGTCGCGGCGGATCTTGACGATGCGCTGCGGCGCATTCTGGTCGTCCACGTCCAGTCGTTCGTTCACCGTGTTCAAATGTGTTCCGTGTGCTGCTCTGATGGCTGGTTGGAATGAAATAGCGGGACATCGGCGTGTGCGACCGTTTGCTGAAGCAAACACGTTTCAGTCGCGTTCAAATCAACATTCAAATCGATATTCACAACAACTACGCGCAACAACTGTGCCAAAAGCACCCCACCGTATCCTAAAGCAGTGCAGCTTGTCTGCCTGTACGCAATTTGACGTATTGCTGCTGGCATGGTGTTCGCTAAAGTCTGGGCATCCGCTCACGATCACTGGACGCCATGCACAAACCTCTCAGCCTGCTGCTGTTGCTGAGTAGCCCGCTACACGCCGAACTCATGACCGAGCCGGTCAAGGTCACCAGCCAGCGCGACAATCTGCTGGGGGTGGCTGAAAGCGCCAGCGAAGGCACCATCAGCCAGGCACGCATCAGTCAATTGCCACTGTCGCGCCCCGGCGAGGTGCTGGAGCTCACGCCGGGCATGGTGGTCAGCCAGCACTCGGGCGATGGCAAGGCCAACCAGTATTACCTGCGCGGCTTCAACCTGGACCACGGCACCGACTTCTCCACCTGGCTGGAAGGCATGCCGCTCAACATGCCCACGCATGCGCATGGCCAGGGTTATACCGATACCAATCTGCTGATCCCGGAACTGATCAGCGGCCTGCACTACCGCAAAGGCCCTTACTATGCCGAGGCTGGCGACTTCTCCGCCGCCGGCACGGCCAGCCTCCGTTATGCACGCACGCTGCCGCAAGGCATCGCCCAGATCAGTCTGGGTCCCAATCAGTACCAGCGCCTGCTAAATGCGGATTCCGTCGCGCTAGCCGGTGGCAACCTGCTGTATGCGCTGGAATTACAACGCGACCATGGGCCCTGGGACAACCCGCAGGATCTGCGCAAACTGAATGGGGTGTTGCGCTACAGTCAGGGCACGCAAGCGCAAGGGTTCGACATCCTGGCCATGACCTACCAGAACCACTGGGATGCCAGCGACCAGGTGCCGCAGCGGGCAGTGGAGAGCGGCCAGATCGGCCGCTTCGGCAGCATAGACGAGAGTAGTGGTGGCGAAACGCAGCGTACCAGCCTGTCGGCAGACTGGCGCAATGGCCCCTGGCAAGCCAGTGCTTATGCGGTTTCCAGCCATCTCAACCTGTTCTCCAACTTCACTTATTTCCTTGACGACCCGGTCAACGGCGACCAGTTCGAACAAGCGGACCGGCGCCGCATCTACGGTGGCAAGCTCAAATACGGTTGGG
Organism: Methylobacillus flagellatus; assembly: GCF_005502435.1. Lineage (GTDB taxonomy): Bacteria > Pseudomonadota > Gammaproteobacteria > Burkholderiales > Methylophilaceae > Pseudomethylobacillus > Pseudomethylobacillus flagellatus_A. The sequence goes on along the minus strand of NZ_SCOU01000002.1, from coordinate 201,824 downwards.
ATCAGCCCTTGTTTGGCATACAGGGCCTGCATGATGTGGACCTGCAGACCCGCTTTGATGACATCCGCAATGTAGGGCTATACCACACGCGCGACCGGACACGCCTGGACACGGTGCGACAGGACAAGGTCAAACAGGCCAGCGCAGGTTTATGGTGGCAATCCAGCTGGGCGATTGCACCAAATTGGCGCGTGATCACCGGTTTGCGTGCAGATCAGTACGCGTTTAACGTGAACAGTGACCTGGCCGCCAATAGCGGCACCGAGCAGGCGCATATCCTCAGCCCCAAACTCGGTCTGGCCTGGCGCGCCGGGCCAGACAGCGAGCTGTATGCCAACTGGGGGCGCGGTTTTCACAGCAACGATGGCCGAGGTTCCACCATACGCATAGACCCAGGCACGGCTGACCCCGCCACCCGTGTCGATCCGCTGGTGCGCGCGGTGGGGCAGGAAGTCGGCCTGCGCGCGCACTGGCTGCCGGGCTGGCAAAGCACGCTGGCGTTGTTTCAACTGGAGCTGGATTCAGAACTGCTGTTCATCGGCGACGCAGGCGCCACCGAAGCCAGCCGACCCAGTCGCCGGGTCGGGGTGGAGTGGAGCAACGCGCTGCAAGTGGGGCGCTGGGGGAAGCTTGAAGCCGATGTGGCACTGACACGTGCCCGGTTCCGGGATGCCAGTGCCGACGGGAACCACATCCCGGGCGCGGTGGAAAGCACCGCCTCGCTAGGCTACCGCATACAGCGCGGGCCCTGGTCGGGTGCCATGCGCTTGCGTTATCTGGGCCCACGCGCCCTGATCGAGGATAACAGCGTGCGCTCGGAGGGCGCACTGCTGGTCAACAGCCGGGTTGGCTATCAGATCAACCCGCAACTCGGCATCGCCGTCGATGTGCTCAACCTGTTCGACCGCGAAGTTTCCGACATCGACTACTTTTACCTGTCGCGCCTGCCCGGCGAAGCAGCAGGCGGTGTGGCCGACCTGCATAGCCATCCGGCACAACCGCGCATGCTGCGAGTGAGTGTGCGGCTGAGCTACTGAACTGATTACCTATCAGCTAGTGCTACAACTGTCACTAATTCGAATGGGTTAGTGTGGGCTAACGTAATGAGAAGGTATATTCAAAACGTACCAACGCTTCGGTGTTTGCAATTGCCCGGGGTATCTACACCGTTGAATATACTCTTTTAAATCACCCAAGATGCGGACTCCCATCCTCTAATTCAGGCCAACCACTATGCCGACATTTTCGTTACCACGCTTGTTTTTTATATTAATACTGTCGATGTTGGTCAGCGCTTGTGCAACTGGGCCCAGCAGAGTTCCTTTGGACAAGACTGTTACCTCCAGTATTTCGAACGTAGACTTTCAGATCCAGATTCCACAAGACGAACTACTGGTACTAGCGATTCCCAGCAATATGGCAGCCGCCTCCGGTGGTGGTCTTTTATTTGCACTCATAGACTCGTCGATAAGTGCTTCCAGACAAAGCAAACAGGAAGAAGCAGCAAATGCTTTTTATGACAAAGCCGATTTTATTGATTTCCGTACACGTTTCGGCGAAGCGTTCAAAGCTGCGATGGCAGATCAAACCAGCTTACCCAAACTCGATATCAGCGTGACGCCACGTCAGACCTCGGACGAGGGGATGGAATCAAAACGTAGCGCACTCAAACCGGATCAAGCCTTTATAGCGTTCCAAGTATGGTATGCGTTCTCCAAAGATTCCCGTCAAATCATGGTGTCGACTGGCACCAGCATGGTCGCGAGCAGCAAACCTGAGAAAGTCTATAAAACCGTCATCCACTATCTTTCTCAACCCGTCTCTGGAGACAACCCTCTGGATAAATGGACTGAAAACAACAATCAAGCCTTGGATCAGGCTTTCATGGAATCCGCCAAAGATATAGCCGCGCTGCTGAAGCGTGATCTCGAGATGCCTGCTACGGAAATCATCATGACTGAACTAGCTTCGCAAGAGGAGGTAAAGATCACCTTACCAACAATAATCCCTTATTTTTTCAAGGGGCGTGTTGTAGAGAAAACAGATCAGCGACAGATCATACGCGCCGAAAATGGCGAGCTTTATTCCCTGCCTAAATAATCAAGGATCACAACATGTCATTCCGGTTTTTAATTATTGCGCTGTCTATATTGTTGACTACGAACGCTTATGCTTTGGATGAGGCCCTGATAGATCTGAAATATGGTCCACCTGCTAATGAGCCAGGAAAAACCATAGAGGATGCAAAAGCCGTCAATTGCAATGTGATCGTCAAGAAACCAATGGACATACGCCTCAACAAGGAAACGCTGGGCGCTAATTTTCGAGGCCATGCGATTGTAAGCAAACAACCTGTTGTCGACTGGCTAGAAGAAAGTATGTTGAATCTTAGGCGCGTCGGACTCACAGCGACTTCTGAGTTTGAAGGTGTACAAGACCCATTAGCCGATGCCACCGTACTATCGATGGATTTGAAAAAAGCCTATATCTGGTTTCACGGCCTTAACATGTATGCGACGCTAGTCGTCACGGCGCGCCTACAAAGAGGGGATCGCCCTGAAGAAATACGCCACTACCGTATTAATGGCACTAAAGCAAACTGGGCTACGAGCAACTCTGAGTTCGTATCAACATTCAATATCGCAGTACATCGATTGCAAGACCGATTGCTGTCAGAAGTGTTAAAGCAATGCGAGCCAAAAAACGCACTCTAGCTTAAGTAAGGATTACAAGACTTTAGTTATCGAGTATTTCCAGGCAATCTGCGTTAGCCTCTACAATCACTGTGGTCTTTAGCTGATTGAGACCACGCCACCATGACTAAACCTCTTGCTGCGGAAATCGCCTACCCAGCCAGTTTCCCGGTTGCCCGCAGCCTGGGCCGGCATGTGCATTTCCATCTGGGGCCGACCAATTCCGGCAAGACCTACCATGCCCTGCAGGTACTGCAGCAAGCCGGTTCCGGCGTGTATCTGGCGCCGTTGCGCCTGCTGGCCATGGAAGTGCGTGACCGTCTGCTGGCCGCCGGGGTGCCCTGCAATCTGGTCACAGGCGAAGAGCGCCAGCTGATCCCGGGTGCGCGGCACACCGCCTGCACGGTGGAGATGATGCGTGCCGACCAGATAGTGGACGTGGCCATCATCGACGAGATCCAGATGCTGCAGGATGAAGGGCGTGGCCACGCCTGGACTGCGGCACTGGTTGGCGCGCCTGCCCGGCAGGTGTTCGTCTGCGGCTCGGATGCGGTCACCGACCTGTGTCTGCAAGCGGTCGAGGCCATGGGTGAGCACTACGACATCACGCGGCTGGAACGCATGACGCCGCTGCAACTGGAGGAACAGGCCTTGTGCGGAGCACGCTATCGTCGCGCTTCACTGAAGGGCAAGCTGCAAAAAGGCGATGCGGTGATCGCCTTCTCGCGCAAGGATGTGCTGACCCTGAGCGCACGACTGCGGCAATGGGGCTGGCGCGTGGCCTCCATCTACGGTGCGCTGTCGCCCGAAGTGCGGCGTACCGAATCGCGGCGCTTTTCAGAGGGCGAAGCGGATATCCTGGTGGCTACCGATGCCATCGGCATGGGCTTGAACCTGCCGATACGCCGCGTGGTATTCAGCACACTGCACAAGTTCGACGGTGTGGCGAGCCGCCTGCTGGGGCCCACCGAGACGCGCCAGATCGCCGGGCGTGCCGGACGTTATGGCCTGTATCCGACCGGCTACGTGACCGCCTTCGAGAACGACGAGCTGCTGCATCTGCAGCACATGCTCACCACCTCCGACCACAGCGAGCTGCAGCGTCTGCCGGTAGCGCCTGTGTGGAGCAGCATAGAACAAAGTTCGGCGCGCCTGCATACCGGCCGCATCGGTGAACTGCTGGAACGCTTCGGCGAGCGGCAGACTAAAGGAAATCTGTTCGAATATGTCAGTGCAGGCGTGCAGATCGCGCTGGGCCAGCTCATCGACCTGCATGCACCGCAACTGGATCTGGCTGACAAATTCCGCTTCGCCTGCGCGCCCGTGTCGCTGGACAAGGCGCACGAGCTGGATTACTTCCTGAGTTGCCTCAAAGCGGTGGCCACGCACACACGCAGATTCTTGCCCGACGATGTGGATTGGCTGGCAGGCACCGGGCCGCAACATCTGGAACGGGCCGAACGCTTGAGCCAGGACATCAGCCTGTATGCCTGGCTGAGTTTCAAATATCCGGCTACGTTTGTGGACGCTGCACGTGTGCCCGAATTACGCGCACAGGTCAGCCGCTACATCGAGCGTGCCCTGCTGGTGCAGGCTGGCTATGGGGATATCACACGTGAGTTGATGCAGGCGGAGTTTCGGTAGCCTGCGCGACGACAAGGCTGCAGCTTTAGACTCAGCTATCAGCACGGTTCAGCCTGACTGCCTGGATGCAGGCCTACGCCGGAATGACGGATCTGGATATTCGAGATGGCCTAGGTGGTAATGATGATCTGGGCGCGCAGGGCAATAAAATGCCCTCCTCATCGCATCGAGATGTGCCAGCACGTTGGGCGCACCCGCCATGGCGATGACTGCGCCCAGCGTACGTTGCAGGGCGTAGGGCGCACCCGCTTGCGGTGCGCCGCATTCTTGGATTCGGCGGACTGTGCTAAAGCGAGTCCGCCCTACCTTTCATCACCCCATCCTTCCCCGTGATTTTACTGAAGCGCAGCGAACTACAGAATCATCCTCACACATCCAGTCAAGCCAGCAGCATCCAGGCGCCCGCCATGGCGATGACTGCGCCCAGCGTACGTTGCAGGGTCTCTGCCAGCGCAAAGCGCTGATGCGCGAGCAGCAGGCCGATGCCGTGCAGCAAGCCTGTTGCCAGCAACATCCCCACCAGTGCCGCCGCCTGTGCGCCCAGCTCGCCGCCGTGTGCCCAGCCATGCAGCAGCGCGAACAGGCCGACCAGGCCAAGTTGTAGGGGGCGCTGCAGTGACAGGCGCATGGCAAGGATGAGCCCCAGGGCCAGCACACTGGCGGCGATACCGGTTTCCAGACCCGGCAGAGGGCTGCCTGCCAGGCCGGTCAGCGCGCCTAGCATCATCACCGCCATGAACATCAACGGCAATTGCCAGCGTGCTGCGCCGCCCAGACGCCCGGCCCACAGGCCCACCGCCAGCATGGCCAGCAGGTGATCGAGGCCACTGAAGGGGTGCAGAAAACCCGCATTGGCACTGGCCAGCACATGTCCGGGGTGGGCAAGCGCCAGCGATGGCAATATCAGCAGGCCCAGTGCCAGCGCCCAGTTGGATGGAAATGGTGTTTTCATGATGGACCTTTCTTTCGGTATCGACGCTTTAAGTGATGGTTCTGTGCTGAGGCGGGCAAGGGGATGTGCCTCAGGGCCGGAAACGGTAGGCATCACTGCATCAAGCCCTGTTTTTCGATGAATCTGACGATGGCTTCCAGGCCATGACCAGTCTTGAGGTTGCTGAACTGGAACGGCCGCTCACCACGCATGCGCCGCGCGTCGCGGTCCATGACTTCCAGCGAGGCGCCCACCATGGGGGCGAGGTCGATCTTGTTGATCACCAGCAGGTCGGACTTGGTGATGCCGGGCCCGCCCTTGCGCGGGATCTTCTCGCCTGCCGCCACGTCGATGACGTAGATGGTCAGGTCGGACAGCTCCGGGCTGAAGGTGGCAGCCAGGTTGTCCCCGCCGCTCTCGACGAACACGATATCCAGCGGAGCGAAGCGTTTGCTGAGCTGCGCCACCGCTTCCAGGTTCATGGAGGCATCTTCGCGGATGGCGGTGTGCGGGCAACCGCCCGTCTCTACCCCGATGATGCGCTCCGGCACCAGCGCTTCATTGCGGGTGAGAAATTCCGCGTCTTCCTTGGTGTAGATGTCATTGGTGACCACGGCGATGTTGTACACATCGCGCAGCCGTTTACACAGCGCCAGCGTGAGCGCGGTCTTGCCCGAGCCGACCGGCCCGCCTATGCCTACGCGTAGAGGTTCTTTCATGATGAGGTCACTTTCTGGTTTGCAACAAGGTGCTTATTGGGTCGTTGATTGCTGCCGCCTCATGAGCGGAACAGCCGCGTGTACTGGGTCTCGTGGCGACAGCCCGCGATGCTGAGTGCCGGGCAGAAGTTACTGATGCCGTCATCATCGCGCTGCATGGCCGTTGCCACCAGCGCAGGCAATTCCGCGCCAAGCGCGAACAGCATCTTTTGGCCAGCCACCTGACCCAGCGGCACGGTCTTCATGGCCGCGCTGACCTGGTTCTCCACCCAGGACCAGGCATAGGCCTGCATGGCCTGCGCCAGCGGGATGTGCCAGTGATAAGCCACGCCTGCGTAGATAGTCGGGAAGGCAGGCTCAGCCAGTTGTTCGAAGCGCGCCAGCACCGGCTCGGGCAGGGTCTGCAGCCCTTGCAGCAGGCGCACCAGCGAATAGCCCATCTGCCGGGTCTCGGCGTGCGCTTCGGCGGTATCGCGCCCGGCCTGGAAATAGGCATCCCAGTGCTGTAAAGCACGCATATCGTCCGCCTGCCAGGCCTGATACAAGCGCTGCAACACGGGCAGCTCGAACCCGCCCTGATAGATGTGCAGCACATCGCCTATCCAGGTTTGCGCACTGGCCAGGTCATGCACATCGCCACACTCGATGGCCCACTCCAGACCTTGCGAATAGCTATACGCCCCAACTGGCAGCATGGGGCTGGCCAGCTGCAACAGGCGTGTCAGCGCCAGCGGGGAGCCGATGGCAGGCACAGCCTTGATGTGGGCGGCACTCATGCCGGCTTTTTCAATCGCAATATCGGCCGCAGGCGGGGGGCTTCCTCATCGCCGTGATGGCGATGGCCACCGCCATAGGCACCGGCTTCGGGTTCGAACGGCGCCTGCCAGTCGCGCACCCGGACGCCCAGCCCATGCAGCATGTCCTTGAGCACATGGTCCTGCTCCAGCCGCAGCCAGTCCGGGCCGACCTGCAGTGGCACATGGCGGTTACCGAGGTGATAGGCAGCACAGGTCAGCGCCTGTGCGCTATCGGCATACACATCCATGACCGCCTGCGGGGCCGCCTGCACTTCCACGATCATCCCGTCTTCGGCACGCAGCAGGTCACCACCACGCAGGATGGTGCCACGCGCGACAAACAATGCAGCTTCGCGCCCCGAGCGCAGCGTCAGGCGCAAGCGGCTCTTCTGGCGCAGGTCGAACGGCAGCGCCACCGCATCGTCGATGCGTGACGCACTGCCAGCGGGGAGCACTTCAATCAGGTGAATCATCGCGTTTTTGCTTAATCCAGCGTTTGGTCAACAGGCTATTTAATCCAGCACTCAGAACAGGAAATATCGTTGCGCCATGGGCAGCACGCTGGCGGGCTCACACACCAGCAGCTCGCCATCAGCGCGTACCACATAGGTTTCCGGGTCCACATCGATGACAGGCAGCGCGTCGTTGAGCACCATGTCGGTCTTTTGCACACCGCGACAATCACGTACGGCCACCAGCGGTTTGTGCAGCCCCAGCGCGGCGATGGCCGGGTTGGCCAGTGCGGCTTGCGACACGAAGGTGACCGAGGTATTGAGCGCCTTGCCGAAGCTGCCGAACATGGGCCGGTAATGCACGGGTTGTGGCGTGGGGATGGAAGCATTGGCATCGCCCATGGCGGCCGCCGCGATCATGCCGCCCTTGAGGATGAGGCTGGGTTTTACGCCAAAGAAGGCCGGTTTCCACAGCACCAGATCGGCCAGCTTGCCGGGGGCGATGGAGCCGACTTCATGCGAGATGCCGTGCGTGATGGCCGGGTTGATGGTGTATTTGGCGATGTAGCGGCGCACGCGGAAGTTATCGTGCTGGGGGCTATCCTGCGGCAAGCTGCCACGCTGCAACTTCATCTTGTGTGCGGTCTGCCAGGTGCGGATCACCACCTCGCCCACGCGGCCCATGGCCTGCGAGTCGGACGACATCATGGAAAAAGCGCCGGTGTCATGCAGGATGTCCTCCGCGGCGATGGTCTCGCGGCGGATGCGGCTCTCGGCAAAGGCGATATCCTCGGCGATGGCAGGGTCCAGGTGATGGCACACCATGAGCATGTCCAAGTGCTCGTCTATGGTGTTCACCGTGTAGGGTCGGGTCGGGTTGGTGGAGGACGGCAGCACGTTGAGAGAACCGACCGCCTTGATGATGTCCGGCGCATGGCCACCGCCAGCGCCTTCGGTGTGAAAGGTATGGATGGTGCGACCCTTGAACGCGGCCAAGGTGGTTTCCACAAAACCGGATTCATTGAGCGTGTCGGAGTGAATGGCCACCTGGATGTCCATCTCGTCGGCCACGGTCAGGCAGTTGTCGATGGCGGCAGGCGTGGTGCCCCAGTCTTCATGCAATTTAAGGCCGATGACACCGGCTTCCACCTGCTCACGCAGCGGTTCCGGCAGGCTGGCATTGCCCTTGCCAAAAAAGCCCATGTTCATGGGGAAGGCTTCCGCAGCCTGCAACATGCGGTGGATATGCCAGGGGCCGGGCGTACAGGTGGTGGCATAGGTGCCGGTGGCCGGGCCGGTGCCGCCACCCAGCATGGTGGTCACGCCGGACATCAGCGCTTCTTCGATCTGTTGCGGGCAGATCCAGTGGATATGGCTGTCGATGCCACCGGCAGTGAGTATCATGCCCTCGCCCGCGATCACCTCGCTGCCCGCGCCCACCGGGATGGTCACGCCGGGCTGGATATCCGGGTTGCCACCCTTGCCTATCTTCCAGATACGGCCGTTCTTGAGGCCCACATCGGCTTTGATGATACCCAGCTCGGCATCGATGATGAGCGCGTTGGTGATGATGGTATCGGCCACCTCGGCCGCCAGGCCCTGACCCTGGCCCATGCCATCGCGGATGACCTTGCCGCCGCCGAATTTCACTTCCTCGCCGTAGATGGTGTAGTCCTGCTCCACCTGCACCCACAGCTCGGTGTCGGCCAGACGCAAACGGTCACCCACGGTGGGGCCGAACATCTCGGCATAGGCTTGTCGGCTGATCTTGACGCTCATAAACGTACTCCACCACTTGCGAACTTCACTCGATCACTACCTGCTTCTACACCGCTCATTTGACCGCTGCTCAACCCTGCCGCACTCATTCGAGTGCTCCCATGACCCGACCGGCAAAGCCATACACCTTGCGGGCACCAGCCAGCGCCACCAGTTGCACGGTGCGGGTCTGGCCGGGCTCGAAGCGCACGGCAGTGCCGGCAGCGATATCCAGCCGGAAGCCATAAGCCAGTGCACGATCGAACGCCAGCGCGTCGTTGGTCTCGAAAAAATGGTAATGCGAGCCGACCTGGATAGGCCGGTCGCCGGTGTTGGCCACGGCCAGCGTCACGGTGGCGCGCCCGGCATTGAGTTCGATCTCGCCCGGTGCGGCCTGCAGTTCGCCCGGGGTGATGTTTGTCGTGGTACTGGCAGTATGGGCTGACGTCATGCGGCCTCCTTACACGATAGGGTTGTGCACGGTCACCAGCTTGGTGCCGTCCGGGAAGGTGGCTTCCACCTGGATCTCGGGGATCATCTCGGCCACGCCGCTCATCACGTCTTCACGTGTCAGCAGGGTCGCGCCATCGCCCATCAGCTCAGCCACGCTGCGCCCGTCACGGGCGCCTTCCATGATGGCCGCCGAGATATAAGCCACCGCTTCCGGGTAGTTCAGCTTGAGGCCGCGTGCACGCCTGCGCTCTGCCAGCAAGGCGGCTGTGAACAGCAGCAGCTTGTCTTTTTCACGTGGGGTGAGTTCCATAAACCGTCTTGTGCTCCTTGATGCTGATTCAGGTGTTCCATACGCGTGGCGCCAAAGCGGCGCGTGCTGCATACCAGGGGCGCAGCACCTGACGCAGCGCTTCAAAATAACGGCGTGCCTCGCTCGCAGAGTGTCCCAGGTAGCGCACCGCCAGCACGTTCTGCACCACGCTGATGCCATGCCATGCACCCGCATCGGGCACGATCTCGCGGCAGGTATCGATCAATGCAGCGGGCACGGCACCGGCCGCCACCACAAAATTGCCCACCACCGGGCAGCCACGCAAACCGGCCACCGACTGCATGCACAGCGAATCCGGCTGTAACTGACTGCGTTCCTGCCACAACAGCCTGTCTTCGCGCTGCAGGGTCAGGCGCTGGCCGAGCACACCGCGTTGCCAGTGCTCGCCACTGGCCTGACGTCCGAAACAGAGGATGTCCCACCCTGCGTACACCGCGGTGGTGCTGAGTTGTATACGGCTACTCCAAGCAACTTCAGCGCCATCGAACAGGATGTTCTCCTGTGGCAGCCATTCCAGCACCGCGCCATCCGCCACCTCGAACTGCAGGGACTGACTGGCAAGACGCCCTCCGGATTTGTACCACTTGCCTGCACCGGGCGTGGTCAGCAGTGCATGCGCAGAGCTAGCCAGCTGCACTTGCAGACTGAGCTGATCACCGCCCACCACACCGCCTGGCGGGTGCACGATGATGGCGTGACAGACGGCATCGCCTTCCGGATAGAGCGGCTTTTGCACCACCAGCGGGCCGCGATGCGCGCGTCTGGCCAGCAGGCTGCGGCCCATGCGCTGCTCGAACTGCAGCTTGAGTTCTGCCTGCCAGCCGCCGGGCGTCGTGGCCTGCGCTGATGTCATGCGCATCCAACCCACGCTAATGTCATAAATACTTAAACAGACAGATAGCCCTTGATCTTGGCGGCGTCCACGTTGTCGCGCAGGTCTTCGTGGATGAAGGTGCCCTTGTCGATGACGATGATGCGGTCGGCGATGTCCATGGTGAAGCTCAGCACCTGCTCCGACACGATGATGGTGATCTCGCGCATCTTGCGGATCTCGTTGAGCACCTTGGCGATGTCCTTGATGATGGACGGCTGTATGCCCTCGGTAGGCTCGTCCAGCAGCAGCACCTTGGGGTTGGTGACCAGCGCGCGTGCGATGGCCAGTTGTTGCTGCTGACCGCCGGACAGGTTGCCGCCCTTGCGGTGGCGCATCTCGTGCAGCACCGGGAACAGGGCGAAGATCTCTTCCGGGATCTCGCGTGATTTGGATTTCTCCAGCCCGGTCTCGATGTTCTCCTGCACCGTCATGTTGGGGAAGATCATGCGGCCCTGCGGCACATAGGCAAGCCCGCTGGCCACACGCTGATAGCTGTCGGCACCATTCAGATCCACGCCATCCACCACCGTCTTGCTGCTGGTACTGGGCAGGATGCCCATCAGGGATTTGAACAAGGTGGTCTTGCCCATGCCATTACGGCCCATGATGGCCAGCGTTTCGTTCTTGTTCGCCTTGAAGCTGAGGCCGTGGATCACGCGGCTCTGGCCATAGCTGACGTTCAGGTTTTCGATTTCAAACATGTGATGACCCTCTCAGTGACCCAGATAGACTTCGATGACCTTCTCGTTCGCCTGCACCTTGTCCATGGGACCTTCAGCAAGAATCTTGCCTTGATGCAGCACGGTCACCTTGTGGGCAATCTTCTTGACGAACTCCATGTCGTGTTCGATCACGATCACCGAGCGGTTCTTGCAGATGCGGTTGAGCAGGTCGGCGGTCTGGTCGCGCTCCTTGGCGCTCATGCCGGCCACCGGTTCGTCCAGCATCAAAAGCTCCGGGTCCTGCATCAGCAGCATGCCGATCTCCAGCCATTGTTTCTGGCCGTGACTGAGCAAAGCAGCTTCCATGTCCAGGGCGTCGCTGAGCAGGATCTCGGCGGCCACTTCGCGCACCCGGTTCTCCACTTCTGCGGTCTGCTTGAAGAACAGGCTGCCGAACACGCCACGCCCCTTGGGGTAGGACACTTCCAGGTTCTGATACACGCTGAGGTTCTCGTAGATGGACGGCGTCTGGAACTTGCGCCCCACGCCGGCCCGCACGATCTCGTGCTCGGAAAGTTTGGTCAGCTCCTGATTCTTGAACTTGATCGAGCCCGAGGTGGACTTGGTCTTGCCGCAGATCAGGTCCAGCACTGTGGTCTTGCCAGCACCGTTAGGCCCGATCACCACGCGCAGCTCGTTCTTGTCGATATACATGGTCAACTTGTCGACCGCCTTGAAGCCATCGAACGAGACGGTGAGGTCTTCCACTGCCAGCACAAAGTCGGTGATGCTCATGCTTTTGCTCCCTGTGTATTGCTGTCAGCACTGGTTTTGTCTGCCTTGCCCTTGCCTTCCATGATGCGGCGGATGAAGCCCACCCGTTTGGCGTACTTGTCCCACACACCGGCCAGGCCGTTAGGGAAGAACATCACCACGGCGATGAACAGGCCGCCCATCAGGAACAGCCACAGTTCCGGGTAGGTTTCCGAGAACATGGTCTTGCCGAAGTTGACCAGCAAGGTGCCGTACACCGCACCGATCAGCGACATGCGCCCGCCCACCGCGGCGAAGATCACCATTTCGATGGAAGGCACGATGCCCACGAAGGACGGCGACATGAAGCCCACCTGCAGCGTGAACATCGCGCCACCCACCGCCGAGATCAGCGCCGACACACAGAAGATGAAGATCTTGAAGTTGGACACGTCATAACCGGAGAAGCGCACGCGCTCCTCTTTGTCGCGCATGGCCAGCAGCAGCATGCCGAACTTGCTGGACAGGATGTAGCGCGACAGCAGGATGCTGCCGATCAGCAGCAAGGCGTTGACGTAATAGAGCACGTACTTGGCGCCGTCGTTACGGATGTCCCAGCCCAGCATGGTCTTGAGGTCGGTGATGCCGTTGACGCCACCGGTATAGCCCTGCTGACCGACGATGAGGATGCTCAGGATCAGCGCGATGGCCTGCGTGATGATGGCGAAATACACGCCGCCCACACGCCGTTTGAACATGGCAAAGCCGATGATGTAGGCGAACAGCGCCGGGATGGTGAGGATGGCCAGGATGGTCAGCGGCAGGCTGTTGAACGGCTCCCAGAACAGCGGGATCTCGGTCAACTGGTTCCAGTCCATGAAGTCCGGGATGCCGGGCGTGGTCTGGATCTTGGTGCTAATCGGGTCCGAGGCTTCCAGCTTGAGGAACATCGCCATCAGGTAACCCCCCAGGCCGAAGAAAATGCCCTGCCCCAGGCTGAGGATACCGCCATTGCCCCACAACAACACCAGACTGACCGCCACGAAGGCATAGGTGGTGTACTTGCCTACCAGCCCCAGCCGGAACAGGTCCAGCGACAAGGGGAGTATCACCAGGATCAGCAGGGCCAGCACGGCCAGGCCGATGGCGCCCTCCCTGCCGCCCAGAATCTTGCTCATGGTTCCAGTCATATGATCTCTCCTTATTTGCGAAGCTTGGATGCGAACAGGCCTTCAGGGCGCATCATCAGGATGCCGACGATCACCATCAGTGTGGCGACCTTGCCCATGGAACTGGTCATGAAGAACTGGAGGATCGATTGCGCCTGGGCGATGCCGAAGGCAGACGCGATGGTACCCAACAGGCTGGCGGCGCCACCGAACACCACCACCATGAAGCTGTCCACGATATACAGCGAACCGGTGGTCGGCCCGGTAGAAGCGATGGTGGTGAACGCTGCACCTGCCACACCGGCAATGCCGCAACCGAGTGCGAAAGTCACCCGATCCACCTTCTTGGTGTTGATGCCCACGGCACCGGCCATGATGCGGTTTTGCACCGTGGCGCGCATGCGCAGGCCCCAGCGTGAGCGGAACATGAAGATGTACACACCGGCCGTGACCACCGCGGCCAGTACCAGCACGAACACCCCGTTGATGGGGATGTCGATATCGGGCGTAGGCTGGAACGAACCCAGCAACCAGTCCGGCAGCGTGGCGCTGACTTCCTTGGCCCCGAAGATGGAACGGAACGCCTGCTGCATGATGAGGCTCAAGCCCCAGGTAGCGAGCAGCGTGTCCAGTGGACGTTTATACAGATGCCGGATCAGGCCGTATTCGACCAGATAGCCGACAATGAAGGCGATGATAAAGGCCGCCACAATGGCGAAGATGAAGTAGTAGCTGACGATGTCATAGCTCACCGCCACTTGCGAGAACAGTACCGTGGTGTAGGCGCCCAGCGCCATGAATTCACCGTGGGCCATATTGATGACGCCCATCTGGCCGAAGATGACAGCCAGACCGAGTGCCATCAGCAGCAGGACACTGAACAGGCTGATGCCGGAAAACCCTTGCATCACCACGATATTGCCTATTTCTGCCATTGAATAATCGAACATCATCCGACCCCTTGCATTTGACTCTTGCGTTAACTATGGGAACCCGCTTGCGCATACAAACTCGCGCTTGTAGCCATGATTAGTAGTACGTTCAGTGGTGTATCTGGTTGGCACTACACGGCAACCCTTGCGGGTTGCCGTCAGGCCTGGTTGGTGTACGCTATCCATTCCTCAGGTTGTGACTGATAGCGCTGCGCTCACTTCTAACATCTTGCTTCTAACGCCTTGCTTGATACGATGGCTGTTATTGATAGCCCTTAGGGAACGGATCCGGTGCGATCAGCTCGGACTCGAATACCACGTCCGCCTGACCATCGGTACGCCACTTGCCGATACGCAGCTTGCTCCACAGGTGATGGTTGGCATCGACCTTGACGTAGCCTTCTGGCGCATCCTTGAACTCATAGCCAGGCAACGCAGCCGCCACCTTGTCCACATCGAAGCTACCGGCACGTTCTACTGCAGCTTTCCACAGCCATGGGCCCAGGTAAGCGGCTTGAGTCACGTCACCGATCACGGATTTAGGACCCCACATCTTCTTGAACTCGGCAACGAACTTCTCGTTGCTTGGGTTCTTCTGGCTCTGGAAGTACTTCATCGCCGAGTAGAAGCCAGCCAGGTTCTCACCACCGATACCCAGCACTTCGTCCTCGGTCACCGAGATGGTCAGCATGGTCTGCTTGCTGGAGTTCAAACCAGCGGCGTTCAACTGCTTGAACCAGGCCACGTTACTGCCACCCACCACAGCCGCGTAGATGATGTCCGGCTTCTTCAGCTTGATCTTGTTGATGACGGAACCGAACTGCGTGTCACCCAGTGCGATGTACTCTTCACCCACCACCTTGCCACCCAGATGCTGCTCGATGTGTTTACGGGCGATCTTCATGGAGGTGCGTGGCCAGATGTAGTCAGAACCGATCAGGTAGAAGGTTTTGGCTTTCTTTTCCTTGGCGATCCAGTCCAGACCAGCAAGGATCTGCTGGGTGGCTTCCTGGCCGGTGTAGAACACGTTCTTGGATTGCTCCAGGCCTTCATAGAAGGTCGGGTAGAACAGCAGACCGTTTTCCTTTTCGAACACCGGCAGTGCCGCCTTGCGTGAAGCCGAAGTCCAGCAGCCGAACACGGTGGCCACCTTGTCGTTCACCAGCAGCTTCTTGGATTTTTCCGCAAAGGTAGGCCAGTCACTGGCGCCATCTTCCTGGATCACTTCGATCTTGCGACCCAGCACACCGCCCATGGCGTTGATCTGGGCGATGGCCAGCTTCTCGGCCTGGATGGAACCGGTTTCACTGATGGCCATGGTGCCGGTGGCCGAGTGCAGGATGCCGACCTTGACGGTCTTGTCCGTCACGGCCAGTTTGGTGGTATTGACCTTGGCAGTCGGAAAATCAGCGGCCATGGAAGGCGCGCTCATGATCCCGGCTGTCAGCAGTGCGCCCACCAGGGCGCCCATGCCAGTCATGAATCGACGTCGGTTAAAGTATGTCATCAGATTTCTCCTGGTAAAAAAAGGGGTAGCGCGTGTTGCTAAGCGAGCGTGGCGATCAACGCCGTGCAATGGCGGCCTAATGGCCCAGCATCCACGGACGTGCGGTCTTTTTGGTTTGCATCTTCAATAAGCTTCCTTTCTGTTTGGCGGGCGCACTGGTGTTGCTGGTTTGCGTATCCGTGGCCGGTTTGCAGGTGTGACCACCGGTGCAACCACAGCTGGAACGGCGCGCAGCGCGCGGTGCATGTGCAGATTTCTCGTTGCGTTCATGGGCGATACGGGTGGCCTTGTCCAGCACCGCGAGACGCGGTGCGGACAGGATGCGCTGGCCCAGGTCGCCACAGAATTCGCATGGCGCAGGGTCCTGCGACTCGCTCATCTTGCGCAGCGCCGTGAAGGTGCCGCAGTGCGCGCATTCATACTCGTAAAGTGGCATGTGATCGCTCCCGTGCTCAGCTCGTGAACGCCATGTCGGCACCTGGGGTCACCAGTTTCAGTGGCCCGTCGGCATTGGGTTTGAGGTCGAAATCGAAGATCTCGGTGGGCAGCCACAAGGTGGCGCAGGCATTGGGGATATCCACCACCCCGCTGATATGCCCTTCCACCGGCGCCGTGCCGAGGATGGACAAGGCCTGTGCACCGCTGTAGCCGAACTTCTTGAGATATTCGATGGCATTCAGGCAAGCCTGGCGGTAGGCCACATGCACATCCAGATAATGCTGCTTGCCCTGCTCGTCCACCGAAATGCCCTCAAAGATCAGGTAATCACGGTAGTTGGGGGTGAGCGGGCTGGGCTGGAACACCGGGTTCTTGATGCCGTATTTCTTGACGCCGTCCTTGATGAGGCTGACCTTGATGTCCAGATAACCGGCCATCTCGATGGCACCACAGAAGGTGATCTCGCCGTCGCCCTGCGAGAAGTGCAGGTCACCCATGGACAAGCCACCGTCCTTGACGTACACCGGGAAGAACACCTTGGAACCCTTGGTCAGGTTCTTGATGTCACAGTTGCCGCCGTGATCGCGTGGTGGCACGGTGCGCGCACCTTCCATGGCAGCAGCCTTGGCCGCCTCGCCCGACATACGGCCCATGACAGCTGCTGTAGCATTGGGTGGCAGGCCCAGCGGTGGCACCCGTTCCGGGTCGGTGGCGATCAGTTCACCTTCACGCTTGTTCCAGGTGTCCAGCAGCTCACGTGAAGGCAGGCAGCCGATCAGACCGGGGTGCATGATGCCGGCGAACTTCACATTCGGCACATGACGCGAGGTGGTGTAGATGCCATGAAAATCCCAGATCGATTTGCGTGCCTCCGGGAAATGGTCGGTCAGGAAACCACCACCATTTTCCTTGGCAAACAGGCCGTTGAAGCCCCATTGCGAGTCATCAAAGGTGCCGACATCGAGAATATCGACCACCATCAGGTCGCCAGGCTCGGCGCCCTCGACCCCTATAGGGCCGCTCAGGTAGTGCACCTGCAGCAGATCCACATCGCGTACGTCGTTGGCACTGTCATCGTTCTTGATCTGGCCGCCGGTCCAGTCCATGCACTCGACGCGGAATTCATCGCCGGGCTTGACCATGGCGATCATCGGAATGTCCGGGTGCCAGCGGTTGTGTATCTGTCCGTCCTGTTCCCAGGGCTTTTTGTCCAGATCGAGTTTCACCAGGGTTTTCATGCATCCACCTCCTGTGTTGAAGTCAAATAATTAACAAATGCAGCCGCGGTCTAGAACTGCAGCTGTACGCCCACGATGAACTTGTCCACTTCCTTGCCCGTGGTCTGCTCCACCTTGCTGTAGGTCGCGGCGAGCTTGGCATTGAAGCCGTCGATCACGTAATTGAGGCCGAAGTCGTACTGCTTCTTGTCAGCCGCCAGCACCGGATTGTCATCGCGGTCGAATTTCTGATAGCGGACATGCGGCTGGAATCTGCCCCAGCCGAACACCTCATTGAAGATGTAGCCCAGGCCAAGCAGGTAGGCGGTGCCGTCCTCGGACTTGATGACGCCGTCGGTGTCGTACTTGTAGTAAGCGCCTTCAGCCGTGACCGCGCCCGGACCTACCTTCTTTTCCATCAAACCATCCAGGTTCCAGCCGGTGTAATCGCCGGTGGTAGTGGCACTCACTGCACCATCCTTCTGGTACTGCGCAGCTACACCGACGGACAGCACATCGGCTGCGCCAAAGGTGGTGCTGCCGGTGTAGAAGGCTGGCGCGCCGTTCGGCGTCCAGAAGTCATACTGCAGACGGGCGGCGACCAGCGGCTGATCCGAGGTGCCTGGGGTGGTGCCGACACGGGTGCCGACGTTGTGACCTTCGAACGCGCCCACGTTATAGATCAGGCGGCTATCCAGCAGCTTGCCCCAAACGGCCGCACCGTCATCACGGCCTGTGGTTCTGCTTGGGTAGCGCGATACGATGCCTGGGTAGGAGAACGGCAGCAGGTAGTAAGGGCCGTTCAGGTTGGAACGGTCACTGGCTGGCAGCATGCGGCCAGCCCAGACATTGAACTCGGGCATGAACTCGAACTGCGCGATGGCATCGATGACGCCGATCGACTCATCGGCTTTCTTTTCGGTGTTGAAGGTGCCCTTGATGTACTTGTTGAGCGAGGCGTTCATGTACAGACGCACGCTGTCGAGCGCGAAGTCATTGCTGTTGGAACTGCCGTTGGTGGCGCCGTCCTCGGTGCTGGTGAAGCTGGAACGTATGCCCAGACCGACCGACACGGATTTATCTTCACCGAAGGTGATGGTGCCTGCGGCCTGCGCCAGCGGCGCTGCCATGCCGATGGTGCTGGCAACGGCAGCGAGCAAAGCGGATTTCCTTAACGTCTGTTTCATGTCACACCCCTTTGTCATAGTCAAAAATCAAAAACCTGCAAAAATCTGAAAGCGGCCAGTCATGTGAGGCTGGTGGTCTGTGTGGAGCTAGATTAGCGAGCGGGGGTGGTGACTCAAATACGTCAAATTGCGTAAGTCATGCCAGGGAAGCGCGGCGCGAACTGTGCTAACTTGCCTACAGTAACCACTTCATGGAGCTTGTGCCTATGTCTGCCATCCTTGCCCGCGATCCCTGTGCTTACGCCCGCGTAGCCACCCGCGCAGTCGCGTCGATCTTCCGCCGCGCGCTAGCGCTATCAACCAGCCGCGTAGTAACACTGCTAAGCGCCCTGCTGTGCCTGCAACTCGCCGCGTGTGGCGAGTTCTCCTACAAACGCGGGGCCAGTGCCGGGGATCTGCAGCAAGCAAAAAACCGTTGTGAAAGCCAATACAAACAATCAGCCACACAGGCCGCCGAGGTGGAACGTTGCCTGGCCGCCGAAGGGTGGGTAGTCAAGGATTTTGATAAGGACGATCCGGTGCTGTCGGTGATGTTCACCGACAACCAGCGTGCGCCGGGGCCGGTAACCAGCTATGAGCGGCGTGAGGCCAATATCCCTGCCCTGCCCGCTACCAACCCGGCTTCGGAGCCCGGCGATCCTGCACCCAGCAACCCTGGAAAAGCCGCTACCGTTGCCGCTAGCGCGACCACGCTGGCGACGCCAGCAGCGACAAAAGCCCCAGCAACGCCAACTGCGCCCGCCGCCGCGCCAGCGCCCAAAGACCCGCTGGATATCTTTCTGATCAGTTCCTGGTGGAAAGTGGGCGGTGGCCCGGACGCCTTGAAGGCTGACACCGATGCCTGCGTCGCGACATTGGGCGAGGCGCATCGCCCCGACCGGACCACGCTCAAGACCACACGCGGCCTGCTGCTGTGCATGCGGGATCGCGGCTGGCGGGCGCTGCAGGCCAAATAGGCCGCCACAGTCAACGGCCTAAGGGCTGGCAATCACGGGTGCCAGCCGGTCTGCTGTGTGACCACAGGCCGGGAATTGCGCTACCATCCGGGCATGCCAACGACTTCACACCAGCACCCGCCAATCAGGCCGGGATACGCCCTGTTACTCACTGCGCTCTTTGCCCTGCCCTTGATGGCTTCTATGGCACTGGCCGACAGCACGCTGGATGCACGCGTGCTACGCGTCCATGATGGTGACACCATCACCGTGCAAGCCGCCGACGGCGCCAAACTGAAAGTGCGCCTGATCGGCATCGATACGCCTGAACTGCATCAGACCTGCGGCAAGCGTGCGCGTGAGCGTCTGTACACGCTGGTACAGGGACGTACGGTCAGCCTGCAATGTGCCAAGCAGGACCGCTATCAGCGGCAGTTGTGTACGGTGTATGCCGGGCAGCAGGACATCAACCTGCAGCTGCTGGCGGAAGGTCAGGCCTGGCACTATGCGCAATCCCGCGAGCTGTCACCGGCATTGCATGCTGACTATGCCGCCAGTGAACGCGCCGCACGCGCTGCCGGTCTGGGCCTGTGGCAACAGGATGAACCGCTGCCGCCCTGGCAATACCGTGCCCTGCAACGGCAGGGCCGCACCCCGCCAGCCGCTCTCCACAATCCCTGTGGGTAAGTTTGTGGTCAGCCTGGGTACAGGTGGGCTAACACCCTGTCCTGTATCCAGAATGACGATACGGTGAAATTTTGAGCACGCGCCCGAGTGCGTTGCGGTTTGCTACACTGGCAGGAAATGTCAAGTCATGGTGTGAACGGCAAGGCCAGGCCGCTGGTCTGAGCCACACATCCCGGGAGAAGCTGCATGAAGAAACTGGCTGTTGTGGTAGTGGTGATCGTGGCCGCCTATCTGGGCATGCATTACCTGGGCGCCATTCAGGATAGCGGCAAGGACAGCGCCAGCCTGGACCGCGCACTGGTCACCGCCATCGACCACTGCCGCGACATCAGTGTACGGGCCACGGCCAGCCGCACCGCCATCGTCGAGTTCCAGCGTCTGGAGATCGCCGGTGTGCAAGCCTCGTCCTTCCAGCGCTGCATGCAGGACCAGGGCTATCAGCAAAACCCGGACTGGCTGCAACCGGCACGCAAACAGCTGAGCGAAAGCGCCAGATCAGCCCGCTCGGAAGCGCTCTCCGACGAAGCCGCACTGGAGGCGATGCGCCGCGAGCACATGTACAGCGTGACCCTGCTGCAAGGCCTGCCCAGCTACTGGCGCAAGGCCAGCGGCACGGCGACGCCCGCGGCCAAATAAGCCCCGCCAGCACGCGGCTCTTGCCCTCCGCTGCCGCGGCGGTAAACTGCCGTGTATGACACCCATCCCTCATAGCATCATCAGCGCACTGGAAACCAACGGCTACAGCATCTACGATGACTTTTTGCCTAACAGTGTCATCCGTCAGCTGGCACAGGAAGCACGCGACATGGCCGCAGCGGGCACACTCAAACCTGCCCGGGTCGGTCTGCAAGCGCAGTCCCAGCGCGATATCCGTGGTGACCTCACCCACTGGCTGGAAGATCGCGGTGACAGCCCGGCACAGCAGCACTACACCCATGTCATGAACGAGTTGTGCGGGGCATTGAACCGCAGCTGCTTTTTGGGCTTGCACACGCTGGAAACGCATTTTGCCGTGTACGCGCCTGGCACGGCTTATGGTCGGCATCTGGACCAGTTCCGCGATTCGCAGCAACGCATCATCAGCAGCATCCTCTACCTCAACGACGACTGGTCGGCCAGTGATGGCGGTCAGTTGCGCCTGTATCTGGAACAGCCGGAGCGGCCGCATCTGGACGTGGTACCGCATGGCAACCGTCTGGTGCTGTTCGAATCTGCACGTTTCTGGCACGAAGTGCTGCCCGCCAGCCGCGAACGCATCAGCCTGACCGGCTGGTTCCGCGCGCGCGACACCACGCTGCTGTGACCAAATCTGCCAGTCTGGCCGGGATGTTCAGCCCGGAGATGTTCCGTTTGCATGGCCACCGCTTGATCGACCTGCTGGCGGACCGACTGAGTGCTCAATTACAAGGTCAGGGGGCCGTGCTGCCCTGGCGTGACCCCGTCACCGAGGACACACGCTGGCAGCAGCCGCTACCACAGCAGCCTACGCTCGATGCGGAACACTGGCTGCAACAACTGCAGCAGGACATCCTGCCGGGCAGCCTCGCCATCCACCATGTGCGCAACATGGGTCATCAGGTGGCAGCGCCGTTGCCTATGGCCGCCTTGTGTGATCTGGTGGCCTCGCTCAGCAACCAGGCCATGGCGGTGTATGAAGCCGGGCCGACCGCCACCATGCTGGAGCGTCAGGTGATACGCTGGCTGAGTAGCCTGGTGGGTTGGGACAGTCCCAGACTTAACGGCCTGCTCACCTCGGGTGGCAATCAGGCCAACCTCACTGCCCTGCTGGCGGCGCGCCAGCGTGCCTTGCCAGGTAACAGCTGGCAGCAAGGTATGCCAAGCCAAGGCCGACTATGCATCCTGGCCTCTGCACACAGCCATTATTGCATCAGCCGCGCCGCTGGCATCATGGGTTTAGGCACCAGCGCTGTGATCACCGTCGCCTGCGATGCCGAGGGGCGCATGCAGCCCGCTGCGCTACAGCAAGCGCATGCCGCCTGTGTGGCGCAAGGTCAGCAGGTGATGGCCGTGGTCGCCAGCGCGGCCTGCACGCCCACTGGCAGCATAGACCCGCTAGGCGCGATCGGCCTGTACTGCCAAGCTAACCAAATCTGGCTGCATGTGGATGGTGCGCATGGCGCTTCCGGCCTGCTCTCGGCCCGGCACCGCAGTGCGCTGGACGGCATCGCGCTGGCGGATTCCGTGGTGTGGGATGGTCACAAATTGCTGTACATGCCGGCCACCGTGTCCGCCGTGCTGTTCCGCGACCCGGCCAACCGTCATGCCGCCTTCGCGCAGGAGGCGTCCTACCTGTTCCAGGGCGATGCCATGGACGATTTCAACACCAGCACCAGCACACTGGAATGCACCAAGCGCATGATGGGGCTCAAGCTGTGGACGGCATTCTCGCTATATGGCGTAGAGGGATTGGGCGCGCTGGTGGATCAGGTGTATGGCCTTGCGCAGCAACTGGCGCACAAGCTGACAGCAGACCCGGCCTTCGAACTGCTGATGCAGCCACAGACCAATATCGTCTGCTTCCGTCACCGATGCGACGATACCGACCGCCATGCGATGAATGCACACCAGACCGCATTACGGCAACGGCTGGTGCAAAGTGGCGCATTCCATATCACCCAAGTGACCCTGGATGGCCAGATCTGGCTGCGTACGGCACTGATGAACCCGTTCACCTCGGCAGAGGATCTGGATGCGCTGCTAGCGGCATTGCACTGCACACTGTAAAGCAGCGATTGCAGACCACTCAATCATGGAGATTGACCGTCAACGCTAGCGATTGCAGCGGCTGATGCTGCGGAGGTACCGCTAGTCAGCCGGGCTGACGTGGCGGTAGAGCGCCGCGATCAAGTCGGATTGGGTCAGGATACCCACCAGTCGCCGCTCGGCATCGATCACGGGGATGTGGTGCAAGCCCTGCTGGGCGATGAGCGGGATCAGGCCTACGATGTGCATCTGCGCATGGGCGCTGATGACCTGCGTCGTCATGATCTGGCCGACCACTTCCGGCTTATCCGCATGATGGCCTACGGTACGACGGATGAAGCGCTTCAGCTTCTCTTCAAAGCCTTGGTACAGTTCCAGATCCGCATCTTTCATGAAATCGATCTGCGTCACGATCCCGATCACGCGGCGTGCCCGATCGATGACAGGCAGCGCCTTGATGTCATGGCGACGCAGCAGCCCCCAGGCCTCTTCCAGCGAAGTGCCGAACTCCGCAGTGATCACCTCGGCTGACATGATGTCTGCACAGGTGATCTCACCGAGCTTGCGGCGGTACACCTGCATCTCGGTTTCCAAGAACAGGTTCTCCAGATCATCTGGACTGATGTCGATGAACTCGTTATGCGCTTTCAGCACATGGTTGAGGTCTTGCACCGAAAAACCGAAACGCTGCATGGCATTGCGTGTACCCAGCCCATGCTGATCCGGTTTTTGACGGGCTGGATGCGGATAAGGCCTGCGCGTGAGGTTGTTATAGAGTAAGGCGGTGAGCAGCAACAGCAAGGAATTGACTGCCACCGGGAACAACACGAAGTCATAACTCTGCATGGCTTGTCCACCCAGCACGGCACTGAGCGCCACCGCGCCACTAGGTGGATGCAGGCAACGCAGGGCAAACATCCCCGCGATGGAGATGGCAACGGCGATGGCGGCGGCCCAAGAGATATCGCTGATCCACTGCGCACAAGTCACCCCGATGACAGCGGCTAGGATATTGCCACCCAGGATAGACCAAGGCTGCGCCAGCGGGCTGGACGGCACGGCGAATAGCAGCACCGCAGAAGCTCCCATGGGGGCGATCAGCCAGAGCGTGGCGCCGGGTCCGGCAAGCAGCAGGGTCAGCAGGCTGGTCAGTAACAAACCAAGCAAAGCGCCTATGCTGGCGCGCAACTGTTCTTTGAAATTGATGTTGAGCGGCTGCGGGATGAACCCATACAGCCAGTGACGTAAGCTGGACATGGTGCGACTTATTAACGGGGAGCGCTATTGTAACGCGTGCACCATGCTGGTGCCTCTGATCTGCCAAGCTTGGGGTCTATGATACGTGATCAAGAATCCATGAGCAGGCGACCATATCCGCGCTGATAGTCGGGATACTGCAATACAAACCCCGTGTCACGCATGCGCTGGTTGCTGAGGCGTTTACCGCCCGTGACCGGCGGCACGGACTGGCCGGCAACATCGATGCCTAGCTGGCCTGCGATCCAGCCCAGCACCTCATACTGGCTCACTGGCGCGCAGTCGGTGACCACATAGCGATCCGCGACCGGCTGTTGCGCCAGTACCTGATGGATGAGATGCACGATGAACGCGGCTGCATCATCGCGGTGGATACGGTTGGTCCAGCTGTTCTGTGACGGCCACAAGGCTGGGTCTGCCGCCAGGGGCAGCATGCGGGTACGGCCAGGGCCATAGATGCCGGACAGGCGTAATACCGTCGCTGCGCAAGGCAAGCCCTCCAGCAGGCGTTCTGCTTGCAGCAGGCGTACACCACCGAAGTCCGCAGGTTCGGCTGGCGTAGTCTCATCCAGCAAGCTGTCAGTCTGCTGGCCAGTGGTCTGTTGCCCATAGACGCGGGTGCTGGACACGAACAACACCTGCTGCAAGGCGCCGGGCCCGATCGCATTCAGCACATTGCGCAGGCCGTCCACATAATGCGCACGGTAGTTGTCATCGCTCTGTGCGCTGGCTGCGACACAGTAGAGCAGGATGTCAGGTTGCAGGCTGTTCAGTGCAGTCAGTGTGGTGGCGTCCGTGACATCCGCCTGGATGGGCTGCACGCCAGCAGGCAGCGGCTTGGCGCTGTAGCGCAAACCGTGGATCTCGAATACAGAAGTTGCGGATGCCTGGTCAGGCGGGGACGGCAATCGGCTCGCCAGCAGGCGCTCCGCCACGGCACAGCCCAGATCGCCACAGCCTGCGATCAGGATGCGGCGGGCCATGTGCCTTGCAGGTATTTCTCTGCCCAGAACAGGGCGATGATGGTCTTGCCGTCAGTGATCTCGCCGCGCTGCACCATGGCAAGGCACTCTTCCAGGCTGGCTTCGAACAGCTGCAAGGCCTCGTCTGCATCGCGCTGATGGGCACCGGCGCTGAGCCCACGCGCCAGATAGATATGAATGACCTCGTTGGAATAGCCTATGCAGGGATGTTGCGCACCGAGATAGACCCATTCGGTGGCCGTATAACCGGTCTCTTCCAGCAGTTCGCGCTGGCCAGTCTGCAGTGGGGGCTCGCCGTGGTCGATCTTGCCTGCCGGCAACTCGATGAATACGCGGTGCAGCGGATAGCGGTACTGGCGTTCCAGCACCAGCTGGCCGTTGTCGAGCAAGGGCACCACCAGTACCGCGCCCGGATGCAGTACATATTCACGCGTACTTTGCATGCCATTGGGCAGCCGCACCTCGTCGCAGCGCACCTGCAACATGCGCCCCTGAGCAAGCACCTGACTGCTCAGGCCGACCTCTTCCAGCGCCGGGTCGTGATGATCGAGCATGGTGGAGGCTGCATTAGCTGGCGTCAGATGCGCCAGCTGCAGGTCATTGCCATCGTCACGTCGCGAGCTCATGTGCTCACTGCTTGCTGAAGGTTTCAGCGCGGATCAGCCAGCGGCCGTTGTCGCGCACCAGCTCCAGCATCTTTTCGCCTACATCACGATAACGCTTGGCGCTGTAGGTCTGCGTGAAGCTGATATTGGCATTGTCACTGTCAACCACATCGATCTGCAGCGCCGTCATGCTGACCTGTATGCCCGTTTGCGGACTCAGGCGTGCGCTACGTGCCTTGCGCCAGGCAGAGGACGAAGCCGCCTCGCCCTTGAAGTCGGCCACATAGTGCGCGAAATAAGCGGCGGGCTGCCCGGACTGCCAGTCTGACAGCCAGGCTTGCAGCATCTGCTCGATCTCGGTGCGGGTGGCCTGCAAAGCCTGCTCTTCTGCTGCACGTGCTTCGGCTTGCGGGTCTGGCTTGGCCTCGGCTGCCGCCACTTCCGGGCTGTCATCCACTTCGATGCGATAGCCAAGAGCTGCCTGTAATTCTCGCGCCTGATTGATAGTGGCCTTGTTGTCATTGTTGGCAGGTAGGTTGATCACCATCTGGTATTGATTGTAGGCCTGGGCCAGATGGCCTTTGGCGGCGTAGATCTGGCCTTGCAGCAGCATCACGCGCGCGCTTTGCGGTTGCAACATGCGGGCTTGTGCGGTGCGATTCTCGGCCTTTAACAGATTGCCATCATGCAAAGCGGACTCAGCCTGCACGATATGGCTATTGAACTCACTATTGGGGAGCATCTTGTCATACAAGCCACAGCCGCTTGTGAGCATCATGCTGAACAGCAGCAGTGCAGAACAAAGATGGTGGACTGAGAATGGCTGGGATACAGGGTCGATGGTCGTTTTCATGTGAGCACCTTATCAAAAAAAGGCCGATCGCAGTGCCCCCACGTTCTGGTTATCGCGCTTGCGGCAACCAGAAATTCCGGTAGATGAAGCCCGGGAACGAGAACACCAGAAACAGACAGGCATTGATGGTATAGAACTCCCAGCCCTGCGGACTGGTTTGTCCCAGCGTGGCAAACTCGGCATACCAGGCCAGCAAGCCCATCACGACAAAATATACGGCCAGTTCCAGCATGCTCCAGTAGACGCGTTTGGGCTGCGCCACCGGGATCAGCAGGAACAAGCGGCTGGACAACCAGGGCAGGTTGGCCAGCAGTATGGCCAGGATCAACAGCGTGATCTGCGCCATGCTAGAGGCTCTGCACGATGGCGTAAGCGCAGATCGACATCAATATCTGTGGCAGCAGACCAAGTGCCAGCAGCGACAGCGCATTGACGCTGAGTGCGGCCTTCATCCCGAACGGAGCGACAATGGGGCTGTGATCCTGTGGCTCGTCGAAATACATGAGCTTGACGATACGCAGGTAGTAATAGGCACCGATGGCGGCCATCAGCACGGCGAACACCACCACCCACAGGTAGCCCGCCTGCAAGGCGGCCTGCAGCACGGTGAACTTGGCGTAAAAGCCCAGTGTAGGTGGAATGCCCGCCATGGAGAACATGGTGATCATCATCAGGAAGGCATACCAGGGACTACGCTGGTTGAGGCCTTTCAGATCGTCCAGCGTATCCGCTTCAAAGCCTTGACGCGACAGCAACAGGATGACGCCGAATGCCGCCAGCGACATGATGGTGTACGAAGCGATGTAGAAGAACGCCGAAGCCAGGCCATTGCCACTGACGCTCATGAACCCGAACAGCAAAAAGCCGATGTGCGAAATGGTGGAATACGCCAGCATGCGCTTGAGGTTGGTCTGCACGATGGCGGTGATGTTACCGATGGCGATGGACAGCACCGCCATGATGACCAGCATGTTTTGCCAATCGACCGCCAGCACGGCCAGGCCCTGGATCAGCAGACGGATCACAAACGCGAACGCAGCCAGCTTGGTGACCGAACCGATCAGCAGGGTCACCACGGTAGGTGCACCTTCATACACATCCGGGATCCACATCTGGAACGGTACCGCACCCAGTTTGAAGGCCATGCCCGCCACCACGAACACCAGGCCCAGCACCATCACCGCATGGTGATCACCGCCATTCATGAGGCGGCTGCTCACTTCGCTGATATGCAGGCTGCCAGTAGCGCCATACAGCATGGACATGCCATACAGCAACATGCCGGAAGCCAGCGCACCCAGCACGAAATATTTCATGGCCGCTTCAGTAGCGCGCACATTGTCGCGGTCCAGCGCGACCAGTGCGTACAGGCTCAACGACAGCAATTCCAGACCGATATAGAGGGTGAGGAAATGCTGACCGGACGCCATCACCATCATGCCCGCCAGCGAGAACAGCACCAGCGCGTAGAACTCGCCACGGAACATGCCACGCAGCTGCAGATATTGACGCGAATACACCAGGATCAGCGAGGTGCCGATATACATCATCACCTTGATCACATCGGACAAGGTGTCGTCCACGAACATGGCATTGAAGGCATAACCCACCGTGGGCACATGCGTGACGACGGTCAACACGCCTGCACCCAGCAGGGTGAGCTGCGACGCGAGGTAGATCAGGATGCGCTGTTGTGGCTTCAGGAACAGGTCCAGCAACAGGATGACCATGGCCATGCTCAGTACCCACAGCTCGGGCAAGGCGGAGAACAGGTCGGATTGTAAGGCGTTCATTATCTAGGTTCCGTTCTGCTTTACAGGGCAGGCAACTTGCTCTGCGCCAAATGCGACAGCAACTGGCTGACACTGGCGTGGGTCATTTCGGTGATGGGCTGCGGATACACACCAAAGCCGATCACCAGTACAGCCAGCACACCCAGGATCAGGAATTCGCGGCGGTTCAGATCCTTGAGTTCGGCCACATGCGCATTAGCGATCTCGCCGAAGAACACGCGCTTCACCATCCACAAGGTATACGCCGCACCGAAGATCAGCGTGGTCGCGGCTAGGAAGGCATACCAGAAATTCACCTGCAGGCTTGCCAGGATCACCATGAACTCACCCACGAAACCGGAGGTGCCCGGCAGACCGGCATTGGCCATGCCGAACAGCACGGCAAACGCGGCAAAGGTCGGCATGGTGTTGGCGACACCGCCGTAATCGGCGATCTGGCGGGAGTGCATGCGGTCATACAACACGCCTACGCACAGGAACATGGCGGTGGAGATGAAGCCATGCGAGATCATCTGCACCACGGCACCTTCCATGCCTAGCGGGTTGAACAGGAAGAAGCCCAGCGTGACAAACCCCATGTGCGAGATTGACGAATAGGCGATCAGCTTCTTCATGTCCTGCTGCACCAGCGCCACCAGCGCGATATAGACGATGGCGATCAGCGACAGCGTCACCATGAAGCCGGTCAGGTAGTGTGCGGCATCCGGCGCGATCGGCATGGCGAAGCGCAGGAAGCTGTAACCACCCAGCTTGAGTGCGATGGCAGCCAACACCACGGAGCCGCCGGTCGGCGCTTCCACGTGCGCATCAGGCAGCCAGGTATGCACCGGCCACATCGGGATCTTGACCGCGAACGCCATGAAGAAGGCCAGGAAGATCAGGATCTGCACATCCAGCGCGATCGGCATGCGGTAGTAATCGACGATCTCGAAGCTGTTGGTCTGATGGTACAGATAGATGAACGCCACCAGCATCAGCAAGGAACCCAGCAGGGTATACAGGAAGAACTTGATGGTGGCGTACACGCGGTTCGGCCCACCCCAGATACCGATCACCAGGAACATCGGGATCAGCATGGCTTCCCAGAACACGTAATACAGGATGGCATCCAGCGAACTGAACACGCCTATCATCAGACCGGACATGATCAGGAAGGCGGCGTTATATTGCGCGACGCGCTTCTCGATGACTTCCCAACCCGCGATGACCACGATGATGGTGGTGAAGCTGGTGAGCAGGATCAACGGCACCGCGATGCCGTCCACGCCCAAGTGGTAATTGATGTTGAAGGCCGGGATCCACTGGAAGCCTTCCTGGAACTGGAAGCCGCCATCAGCGAAATCGAAACCGGTGTACAGCGGTACGGTGACCGCGAACGCTAGGATGCTGCCGATCAGCGCCAGCCAGCGTGCCTTGCCGGCATGCTGGTCTCCCCCGGTGAACAGCACGAGGATGCCGGCCAGAATGGGCACCCAGATAGCAAAACTGAGGATATGGGATTCAAACATGATGTGGGTCGATTCCAGGCAAACCAGCCAGCAGACCAGCTGCTGGTGCTAAAACGGTGGCGGGCATTGTATCTATCGTGGCGTTATATGGCATGGCTTAGAGCAACCGGAACAATACAAAGCTCAACAACAGGAACGCGCCTATGATCATGGAGAACGCATAGTGGTAGATCAGGCCGGATTGCAGATGACGCACCACGGCAGAGATACGACCGATCAGCCTGGCGGTACCGTTCACGACGAAGCCATCGATCCATTTCACGTCACTGGTGCGCCATAGCACGCCACCCAGCAGGCGTGAGCCACCGGCGAACACCTTCTCGTTGAAATCATCGAAGCCGTATTTGTTCTCAAGCAGCTGATACAGGCCGTTGCAACGCGCCTTGATCGCTGCCGGGATGTCCGGACGCTTCATGTAGAAGAACCAGGACAGCGCCACACCGGCCGCCGCCAGCAGGAATGGCGGCGTGGTCAGCGCATGCGTGGCCATGGCCAGCGCGCCATGGAAGTGTTGCGCCAGCTCATGCATGGCCGGGTGGGCGGTCTGATCGATCTTGATGGCGTCGCCGAAGAAGCCACCGAACAGCAGCGGCTCGATGGCCACATAACCGATGGCCAGAGACGGGATCGCCAGCAGCACCAGCGGCAAGGTCACCACCCAGGGTGACTCATGCGGTTTGTCGTGGGGGCCTAGGCCGTGATGATCATCGTGTGCATGGTCGTCATGATCATGATGCGCAGCTTCCATCCAGCGCTCCTTGCCGTGGAACACCAGGAAGTACATGCGGAAAGAATAGAACGCGGTGACGAACACGCCGGCCAACACGGCAAAGTAGGCAAAACCACTGCCCGCGATGCTGGAGAACTTCACCGCCTCGATGATGGAATCCTTGGAATAGAAGCCGGAGAACAGCGGCGTGCCGATCAGGGCCAGCGAACCGATCAGCGAGGTGATCCAGGTGATGGGCATGTATTTGCGCAGCCCCCCCATGTTGCGGATGTCCTGGTCATGGTGCATGCCCATGATGACAGAACCGGCACCGAGGAACAGCAAGGCCTTGAAGAAAGCGTGCGTCATCAAATGGAACATGGCCACCGAATAAGCCGACACCCCCAGCGCCACGGTCATGTAGCCCAGTTGCGACAGCGTGGAATAGGCCACCACGCGCTTGATGTCGTTCTGGATGATGCCCAGGAAGCCCATGAACAGTGCTGTGATGGCACCGATCACCAACACGAAAGACAGTGCTGTTTCGGACAGTTCGAACAAAGGCGACATGCGCGTCACCATGAAGATACCGGCTGTGACCATGGTGGCGGCGTGGATCAGTGCCGAGATCGGCGTAGGGCCTTCCATGGAATCGGGCAGCCACACATGCAAAGGTACTTGCGCGGATTTACCCATGGCGCCGATGAACAGCAGGATACAGGTCACGGTCATCAGCGACCATGGCTGACCGGGGATGATTTCGACCTTGGCATCCGCGAACTGGGGCGCCACCGAGAACACCGCCGCATAATCCAGACTACCCAAGTAATACAGCACCATGCCGATGCCCAGCAGAAAGCCGAAGTCGCCGACGCGGTTGACCAGAAACGCTTTCAGATTGGCGTAGATGGCGGTCGGACGCTTGTACCAGAAGCCGATCAGCAGGTAAGACACCAGGCCCACCGCTTCCCAGCCAAAGAACAGCTGCATGAAGTTGTTGGCCATCACCAGCATCAGCATGGAGAAGGTGAACAGCGAGATGTAACTGAAGAACCGGCTGTAACCCGGGTCTTCCGCCATGTAACCCACCGTGTAGATGTGCACCATCAGCGAAACGAAGGTGACCACCAGCATCATGATGGCGGTCAGCCGGTCGATGAGGAAACCGACTTCAAAACTGTGGCCGCCACTGGTCAGCCAGGTGTAGACCGGGCCGTTGAACTCATAGCCCTGCAGCACATCCATGAACACATACACTGACAGGCCGAACGAAGCTGCCACGCCAGCAATGGTGAGCCAGTGTGCACTGGCACGCGGCAAGCGGCTACCGAACAGGCCGACCACAGCCGCAGCGAACAGCGGCAGGAGTGGTATCAGCAAATAAATCGTTTGCATGCTCATCAGTACATCAACCCTTCAGCGCGTCTAGATCGTCAACATGGATCGTACGCAGATTACGGAACAACACGACCAGAATCGCCAGACCAATGGCGGACTCGGCCGCCGCCACCGTCAGGATGAAGAACACGAACACCTGACCGGCGATGTCGTTCAGGTAATGCGAGAACGCGATGAAGTTGAGGTTCACGGCCAGCAACATCAGCTCGATGGCCATCAACAGGATGATGACGTTCTTGCGGTTGAGGAAGATGCCGATGATGCTGATGGCGAACAACAGCGAGCCCAGGATCAGGTAATGGGAAAGGGTCACACTCATGGCTTGAGCTCCTGCTGTGCCTGTTCGGCTTCAGGCTCCGTGTAAGACGGCATGCTGACCATGCGTACACGGTCATTACGCTTCACCTGCACCTGTGCTGCCGGGTCGATGAACTTGGAGTCCTTGCGCTCGCGCAGCGTCAGGGCGATGGCCGCCACGATGGCCACTAGCAACAGCACCGCCGCCAGCTCGAAGGGCAACAGATAATCGGTATACAGCACGCGGCCCAGCTCGGCGGTGTTGCTGTAACCGGCAGGTTTGGCCACAGGCGCCGCCGCTTCGATGAAGTAGCGACCGCTCAATACCAGCGCCATCTCCACGGCCATCAGCACCCCGACCACCGCCGCGATAGGCAGGTAGCTCCAGAACCCTTCGCGCAAACGATCGAGGTTGATGTCCAGCATCATCACCACGAACAGGAACAGCACCATCACCGCGCCTACGTAGACCAGCACCAGTGCGATGGCAAGGAACTCTGCTTCCAGCAGCAGCCAGATGCCGGCCGCCGTGAAGAACGCCAGCACCAGAAACAAGGCGGCATGAACAGGATTGCGCGCCGTGATGACGCGCAGGCCGGCGATCAGCAGGATAGCCGCCAGCGTATAGAAAACGAAGTCCTGGAATATCATCGGAATTTTGCATCCTCGGTGCGGTCGGCGGCGATCTGCGCCTCGTATTTATCGCCAACGGCGAGCAACATCTGTTTGGTATAGAGCAGATCGCCACGTTGTTCGCCGTGGTAATCGAAGATACGCGTTTCGACGATGGAATCGACCGGGCAGGATTCTTCACACATCCCGCAGAAGATGCACTTGGTCAGGTCGATGTCATAACGCGTGGTGCGGCGTGTGTTGTCTTCGCGCTGCTCGGACTCGATGGTGATGGCCATGGCCGGGCATACCGCTTCACACAGTTTGCAGGCGATGCAGCGCTCTTCCCCGTTCGGGTAGCGGCGCAGTGCGTGCAGACCGCGGAAACGCGGGCTCATCGGTGTGCGTTCTTCCGGGAACTGCACGGTGATCTTGCGCGCGAAGAAGTAACGGCCGGTCAGGGCCATGCCCTTCAGCAGCTCGACCAGCATCAGGCTGGAAAACACGTCTTTTACTTTTCTCAACATAACTTTAATCCTGCAAAATTCCCGAGCGATGGGAGTGCAAGGCGCAAATCAAGGGCGGAACCGGAGTTTACACGGCGGCAAATCAGGGTTCCGGCTTGGGTTTGCAACGCAGCAATCGTGAGTGAAGTATTTTGCATACAGTTAATGGAACAAATAGGCCCAGGGTGTCTGCATCATGGCACCCACCACGATGATCCACACCAGCGTGATCGGGATGAACACTTTCCAGCCCAGGCGCATGATCTGGTCATAGCGGTAACGCGGGAAGGTGGCGCGGAACCACAGGAAGCAGAACACCAGGAAACCGACCTTGAGGAACAGCCACAGGATGCTGTCCGGCAGGAAAGGGACCGGCGACAGCCAGCCACCCAGGAACATGAGCGCAGCCAGCATGCACACCAGCCAGATGTTGGCGTATTCGGCCAGGAAGAACACGGCGAAGGCCATGCCCGAGTATTCCACATGGAAACCGGCCACGATCTCGGATTCACCCTCGGCGACATCGAACGGCGCACGGTTGGTTTCAGCGACGGCGCTGATGAAATACACGATGAACAGCGGGAACAAGGGCAACCAGTACCAGTGCCAGAAACCACCGGCCTGTGCCGTCACGATCTTGCCTAGGTTGAGACTGTTGGCCGACATCAGCACGCCGACCAGCGCAAAGCCCATGGCGATCTCGTAGGAGACGATCTGTGCGGCCGAGCGCAGCGAGCCCAGAAACGCATACTTGGAGTTGGATGCCCAGCCCGCGATGATCACGCCATACACGGCCACCGAGGTCATGGCCAGGATGTAGAGCAGGCCCGCGTCGATATCCGCCAGCACCAGCGTGGCATCGAATGGCACTACCGCCCAGGCCGCGAAGGCTGGCGCGATCGCCAGCACCGGGCCTAGCAGGAACAGGCCCTTGTTGGAAGCGGTGGGGACGATGATCTCTTTCATCAGCAGCTTGATGCCATCGGCGAGCGGCTGCAGCAGGCCAAAGTAGCCTACGCGGTTCGGGCCGATACGCACCTGCATGTAACCGATGACTTTACGTTCCGCCAGCGTCAGGTAGGCAATGGCGATCATCAAGGGCAGCACGATAGCCACGATCTTGGCCAGGGTCCACACCACAGGCCAGCTTGACCCGAACAGGGCTTGCAAGGATTCCATCATGCTGTCACCGCCACGTTGGCCACGACCTTCTCGACCGTGATATCGCCCATCAACTCACCCAGGCTGGCAGTCAGCGGGTTGGCGGCCTGTACGCGCACGCAACCCAAGGCCACGTGGTCATCCTGACGCACTTCCAGCACGGCACTGCCCTCACCCTGCTTCACCAGCACCTGATCGCCGGCAACCAGACCCAGCGTCAACATCTGCTGACCGTGCATCATGGCCATGGGCTTGCGGTTGTACTTGGTCTTTTGCAGTGGTGGCGAACGACGCACGATGGGGTCGATCTGGTACATCGGCACTTCACCGATACGCTGCAGGCCGTCGGACTTGATGTTGACCTCGATCTCCACCAACTCCTTGAGGTTGTTGTTCAGGCTGCGCCACACCACGGCGGACGGCTTCTCGCCACCAAAGATGGCCTTCTTCACGTCTTCACTGCTGTCGTAGTCGAAGCCAGCGATGCCCAGTGTATTACCCAGCACGCGCAGCACCTTCCAGCCCGGACGGCATTCGCCCAGCGGCTTGGTGACTGCACTGAAACTCTGCACACGGCCCTCCATGCTCATCAGCGTGCCTGAGGTTTCCGTGAACGGCGCAATAGGCAGCAGGATATCGGCATCGTCCAGCGCTTCGGATTTGTACATGGTCAGGGCGATCACGCATTCCGCCTGCTGCATGGCCTTGCGTGCCGCAGCGCCATTGTGGCAGTCCAGTTCCGGTTCCACGTTGACCAGCAGATAGGCCTTGCGCGGAATCTCCAGCATGGCGCGCACATGCATGCCTTGCGGGCCGGGCATCACGCCCATCATGTGCTGACCGGTGTTGTTGGAACCCGCCGGGATCAGGCCCAGCGTGGCGCCACACAAGCCAGAGATGGCTTCAGCCAAGCTGAACATCTCGGTGAAACGCGGGTCGTTGAGTGCCAGATTGCCGACAAAGATCGCGGTCTTGGGCGAAACCAGATCATAGCTCTCGCCCAGACCGGCCAGGCTCTCCGCGATGGCCTGCGTGTTGGCACGTACTTTGATCTCTTCCAGCAATGCATTCAGCGAAGGTGGCAGGCACAGCGACAGCCGCTGCAGGCCGGACATGGCTTTCAGCACCTGGGCCAGCACGTTGACCATGTCGTTGGGGCGCACTACCACCTTGTGCTTCACCGCCATCAGTGGATTATTGTCCAGCGGACTGATGATATTCAGTTCAGCGCCATTGGCGACCGCCTTGCGGATACGCTGACTCAGCAGCGGATGCTCGTTGCGCAGGTTGGAGCCGATGATGAGGATGCGGTCGAACTGTTCCAGATCCGGGATGTTGCAACCCATCCATGGTGTGCCCAGGCGCTTGCCGTCCAGACGGAAGTCGGTCTGACGCAGGCGGTAATCGATGTTTTGACTGCCCAGGCCCTTGGCGATCTGTTTGGCGAGGAAACCCTCTTCCATGGTGCTGTTGGGCGACACCAGCACACCCAGCGCTTCACCGCCGTATTGGTTGGTGATGTCCTTGAGCTGGCCAGCGGCGAACTCCAGTGCGGTCTTCCAGTCGGTTTCCTGCCAAGCGCCGTTGTGCTTGATCATCGGCACTTTAAGGCGGTCCGGGCTGTTCAGGCCTTCGTAGGAGAAGCGGTCACGGTCCGACAGCCAGCATTCGTTGATACTTTCCTTCTCGCGCGGCAACACGCGCAACACCTTGCCGTCTTTGACATGCACTTCGATGTGCGAGCCCAGGCCGTCATGCGGTGCGATGGAAGGACGACGCGTGAGCTCCCAGCTACGCGCGGTATAGCGGAACGGCTTGCTGGTCAGGGCGCCCACTGGGCACAGATCGATGATGTTGCCGGACAGCTCGGAGTTGACGCTCTTGTCCACATAAGCGGTGATCTCGGCATGCTCGCCACGACCAACCAGGCCCAGCTCCATCATGCCGCCCACTTCCTTCAGGAAGCGCACACAGCGCGTGCACTGGATGCAGCGTGTCATGTCCGTGGACACCAGCGGGCCGATGTTCTTGTTCAATACCACACGCTTTTCTTCGGTGTAACGCGATTTTGGCGCACCGTAAGCCACCGCGATGTCCTGCAAATCACATTCGCCACCTTGATCGCAGATCGGGCAATCCAACGGGTGATTGATGAGCAGAAACTCCATCACACTCTTCTGCGCCTCAACGGCTGATTTCGAGCGCGTGTAGATCTTCATGCCATCGGCTACTGGCGTGGCACAGGCTGGCAGTGGCTTGTTGAACTTCTCCACCTGCACCAGGCACATGCGGCAGT
Organism: Methylobacillus flagellatus; assembly: GCF_005502435.1. Lineage (GTDB taxonomy): Bacteria > Pseudomonadota > Gammaproteobacteria > Burkholderiales > Methylophilaceae > Pseudomethylobacillus > Pseudomethylobacillus flagellatus_A. Next base: position 164,983 of record NZ_SCOU01000002.1, on the reverse strand, counting down.
TGGCCGCCACCGACAGCTTCTTGTGGTAGCAGAAACGCGGGATATCGATGCCGAGCTGATCTGCCGCATCGATGATGGTGGTGCCGTGATCGACTTCGACTGCCTTGCCGTCAATTTCAATATTCAGCATGTTATTTGCCCTCTACCATGCTCTTGCCATGCTGGATGTAATACTCGAATTCAGGACGGAAATGCTTCACGAAACTCAGCACCGGTGTGGCCGCGGCATCACCCAGCGCACAGATGGTACGGCCGGAGATATTGCTGCTGACATCGGTGAGCAGATCCAGATCTTCCATGCGCCCCTGCCCTTCGCTGATACGTTTGATCACGCGATACAGCCAGCCTGTGCCCTCACGGCACGGCGTGCACTGCCCACAGGATTCTTCAAAGAAGAAATAGGACAGGCGCTTGAGTGCTTTGACCATGCAGGTGCTATCGTCCATGACGATCATGGAACCCGCACCCAGGCTGGAACCGGCTTTGGACAGGCCGTCGTAATCCAGCGTCGCGCCTATGATGTTCTTGGCCGGCATGACCGCGGTAGAGGGGCCACCGGGGATGACGGCTTTCAGCTCGCGGCCCTTCCAGATACCGCCTGCCATCTCCAGCAGTTCGGTGAACGGCGTGCCCATGCGCACTTCGTAATTACCGGGGTTCACCACATGCCCGGACACCGAGAACAGTTTAGTACCGCCAGAGTTGTACACGCCCAGATTCTGGAACGCTTCACCACCATGCTGCATGATCCATGGGATGGAGGCATAGGATTCAGTATTGTTGACGTTGGTCGGCTTGCCGAACACACCGAAGCTGGCCGGGAACGGCGGCTTGAAGCGCGGCTGGCCCTTTTTTCCTTCGATGGATTCGATCAGCGCAGTCTCTTCACCACAGATATAAGCACCGTAGCCATGTACGGCATGCAGATCGAAACTGAAATTGCTGCCGAACAGGTTCTCGCCTATGTAACCCGCAGCGCGGGCTTCGGCCAGCGCCGCTTCGAAGATCTCGTAATCTTCCCAGATCTCGCCATGGATGTAGTTGTAACCCACGCGAGCACCCAGCGTGTAGGCGGCGATGGCCATGCCCTCGATGAGCTGATGCGGGTTGTAACGGATGATGTCGCGGTCCTTGAAAGTGCCGGGCTCGCCCTCATCGGTGTTGCAGACCAGGTACTTGGTGCCGTCGTAATAACGCGGCATGAAGCTCCACTTCAAACCGGTCGGGAACCCCGCACCGCCACGGCCGCGCAGATTGGACAGCTTGATCTGGGTGATGATGTCAGTGGCTTTGACCTTCTCGGTCACGATGCGCTTCAACTGCGCATAGCCACCCAGCTTTACATAGGTGTCCAGCGAACCAGGTTGGGGTTCGGTGATGGTGCGCAGGGTGACCAAGGTCTGTTTTTCCAGATTGTGAGCGAGGGCGGTCATCAGTTGAGCTCCTCGAGGATCTGGTCGACTTTTTCTGGCGTCAGGAATTCGCACATGCGCGTGTTGTTGATATGGAACAGAGGCGCGCCGCCACAAGTGCCCATGCACTCGCCTTCCTTGAGCGTGAATTTGCCATCCGGCGTGGTTTCGTTGAAGCCTATGCCCAGCTTGTGGTTCAGATGTTCGACGATGCTGTCGGAATCACGCAGCATGCAGGAGATGTTGGTGCAGACGGTGATCTTGTATTTGCCGACCGGCTCCAGCTCATACATATTGTAGAAGGTGGCCACTTCCATGGCGGCGATGTCCGGGATGCCCAGGTAGCCGGAAACGAAGCTGATGGTCTCCTTGGACAGCCAACCCTTTTCGGTCTGCGCGATGCGCAAGGCCGACATCACAGCCGCTTGACGCCGGTCAGGCGGATATTTGGTGAGTTCGTACTCGATTTTCTGGATGGACTCAGCGGACAACATAAAAAACCTCGATGAACTGTAGCGAGCGCGGCATATGCGCGAAGCCGCGCAGCGAGCGACGAGACATACCGATTGGGTAGGCGAGGAGCGAGCGAGCACGCGACAAAGCAGATGGCACGCGCAATAAGTTCAGCAGGTTATTCATCGGTCGATCTCGCCGAACACGATATCTTGGGTACCGATGATCGCCACCAGGTCGGCGATCATGTGGCCCTTGGTCATTTCGTCCAGCGCCGCCAGATGCGGGAAGCCCGGCGCGCGGATCTTGAGACGGTACGGCTTGTTGGCACCATCGGAAATAAGGTAAATACCGAACTCGCCCTTGGGGTGTTCGACGGCGGCATAGGCTTCACCGGCCGGAATATGAAAGCCTTCGGTGAACAGCTTGAAGTGGTGGATCAACGCTTCCATGTCCTGCTTCATGCCTTCACGACTGGGTGGTGCCACCTTGGTATTGGTGCTGATCACCGGGCCGGGGTTGTTACGCAGCCAGTTCACGCATTGCTTGATGATGCGATTGGACTGACGGAATTCTTCGATGCGCACCAGATAACGGTCATAACAGTCACCGTTCACACCGACCGGGATATCAAAATCCAGGTCAGCATAGACTTCATACGGCTGCTTGCGACGCAGATCCCACTCGATACCGGAGCCGCGCAACATGGGCCCGGTCATGCCCAGCGCCAGTGCACGTTCAGGGGTGACCACACCGATGCCAACGGTACGCTGCTTCCAGATACGGTTGTCGGTGAGCAGGGTTTCGTATTCGTCCACATAGGCCGGGAACCGGTTGGTGAAATCCTCGATGAAATCCAGCAAGGAGCCCTGACGGTTCTCATTGAGACGATTGACGCCTTTCTGGTTATGGACCTTGGACGCCTCATACTGCGGCATGCGCTCAGGCAGGTCACGGTAGACACCGCCCGGACGATAGTAGGCCGCGTGCATACGTGCGCCAGAGACCGCCTCGTAGACATCGAACAGATCCTCGCGCTCGCGGAAGGCATACAGGAACACCGACATGGCGCCCACATCCAGCGCGTGCGCACCCAGCCACAGCAGGTGATTCAGAATGCGCGTGATCTCATCGAACATCACACGGATGTATTGCGCACGGATAGGCACATCCAGATCGAGCAGCTTTTCGATGGCCATCACGTAGGCATGCTCGTTGGACATCATGGACACATAGTCTAGGCGGTCCATATAGGGGACGGACTGCAGATAAGTGCGGTTCTCGGCCAGCTTCTCGGTACCACGGTGCAGCAGACCGATGTGCGGGTCAGCACGCTGGATGACTTCCCCATCCAGCTCCAGCACTAGCCGCAGCACGCCGTGCGCCGCCGGGTGCTGAGGACCAAAATTCATGGTGTAGTTGCGAATCTCAGCCATGGTGGAAACCCTCATCACGAATGACTCGCGGCACATTATTGCGCAGCTCGATCGAAACCGGCTGATAGATCACGCGCTGCTGCTCGGGGTCATAGCGCATCTCGACATTGCCTATCATGGGGAAATCTTTTCTGAAAGGATGGCCGACAAAACCGTAATCGGTGAGCAGGCGGCGCAAATCAGGATGGCCTTCGAACATGATGCCGTACAGGTCGAATACTTCGCGCTCGAACCAGTTGGCCACTGGCCACATCTCCACCATGGTGGGCAGCACGGGGAAGAAATCGTCCCCGGCGAACACGCGCACGCGCAAACGCTGATTCAGCGACACCGACAGCAGGTGATAGACCACGGCATAGCGGGCGCCAGCCCAAGTGTTCTCGCCCAGATCGTTCTGACCATAGTCGGCGTAGTCCACACCACATAGATCGATCAACTGCTCGAAGCGGAATTCGTCCTGATCACGCAACACCGCCATGGTTTGCATCAGGCTATCCGCCTGGCACACCAAAGTAAGCTCACCCACATGACTGGTGATGCTGACCAGCTTGTCACCCAGGACAAGGGAGAGCGTTTCTTGAAGTTTCTGCAGCCGGGCGCTCATACGGTAAGGGGCTTTCTCAGCGGGCGATGGTGTTGGTACGTTTGATCTTGTTTTGCAGCTGGATGATGCCGTACAGCAAGGCCTCGGCCGTAGGCGGACAACCTGGCACATAGACATCGACCGGCACGATGCGATCGCAACCACGCACCACTGCATAGGAATAATGGTAGTAACCACCACCATTGGCACAGGATCCCATGGAGATCACCCAGCGCGGCTCGGCCATCTGGTCATAGACCTTGCGCAAGGCAGGCGCCATCTTGTTGACCAGCGTACCAGCCACGATCATCACGTCAGACTGACGCGGGCTGGGACGGAACACGATACCGAAGCGATCCAGATCATAGCGCGCGGCACCGGCATGCATCATCTCAACGGCACAGCAGGCCAGACCGAAGGTCATCGGCCAAAGGGAGCCGGTACGCGTGTAGTTGATGACCGTGTCCAGCGTGGTGGTGACAAAACCTTTTTCGAGGATGCCTTCGATACTCATATCATTCCCATTCCAACGCGCCTTTTTTCCATTCGTAGATGAAGCCGACCACCAGGACGCCAAGGAACACCATCATCGCCAGGAAACCGAACAGGCCGATCTCCTGCAACACGACAGCCCAGGGAAAGAGGAAGGCGATCTCAAGGTCGAACAGAATGAACAGGATGGCAACGAGGTAATAGCGCACATCGAATTTCATGCGCGCATCTTCGAAGGCTTCGAAGCCACACTCGTAAGGGGAGTTTTTTGCACTGTCCGGCTTGTTGGGAGACACCAACTTACCCAGAACAATGGGGGCGACACCGACGGCAAGGCCAACGATGATGAACAACAATATCGGAAAATAGTTTTCCAGCAAGATCAAACCCCAGTTTCGTCTCGGCCTTGCCTTTTGGGCGCAACCTGACAATGATCAATTTTGGTGCCGACGGTGAGACTCGAACTCACACAGCTTTCGCTACTACCCCCTCAAGATAGCGTGTCTACCAATTCCACCACGACGGCAATTACGGAGCCTATAGGCCCCTGAAACTTAAATTAGTTCGGTACATCCTTTGCACCAGTGGGTTCTGCTGGCACAGCATCCGAAGCTGGCTGCGTCACAGGTGCCGGATCGACACGCACCACACTGGACCTGGCATCGCCGTGACTGGCAATGTAAGCAAGAGCCATGCTAGTTGCAAAGAACACCGCCACACAGATCGCGGTCGCGCGACTCATGAAATTCGAAGAACCGCTCACACCGAACAGGCTGCCGGAAGCACCGCTACCGAACGCTGCGCCCATATCGGCACCTTTGCCATGTTGCAGCAATACCAGACCGATCACACCCAGTGCTGCCAGCACATGGATCACCAACACTAATTTTTCCATAATCCCATCTCGCTAGTCGCTGATTGATTGCGACGCTACACATGCCGACTCAGCCGCCGCCAAGCATATGTCCCTGAATTCATTCGCCACCAGAGAACATCGACCGATCAGGCCTCCGTCGATATCTGGCATAACGAATAATTGTGCCGCATTTGAGGGTTTTACGCTACCCCCATATAAGATCCTGACCCTGCGCGCGATGTCAGGATCACGCTCGGCGATGCGTTTTCGGATGAAGGCGTGCACCGCTTGCGCCTGATCCGGCGTGGCGGTTTTACCGGTGCCGATGGCCCACACCGGCTCATAGGCGATCACCGCCCGCAACTGTACTGCCTTGCTCAGGATATCCAGACCCAGGGTATTCAGGATGGCGATCAACTGACTGCCGACCACCGCCTCCGTGACACCGGCCTGGCGCTCTTCCAGCGTTTCGCCCACACAGAAGATGGGTGTGAGCCCGGCCTGCAAGGCAGCGCCAAAGCTGGCCGCTGCGGTGACATTGCTTTCGTGTATCAGCACGCGGCGCTCGGAATGGCCGATGATGGCATAAGTACAGCCAAAATCTGCCAGCATGCGTGCAGAAACAGCGCCGGTATAAGCGCCGGACTGGAACGGACTGACGTTCTGTCCACCCCAGCCTATATTGCTACCCTTTAGTAATTGCTGCGCCTGCGCCAGATAAGGATGCGGCACACAGATAGCACAGTCGGCATCACGCAGACCCTCGAGGTCTGCCATCATCTGCGTCAGCAAGACCTGGTTCTGCTCCAGGCTGCCATGCATCTTCCAATTGCCAACGACCAGCTTACGCCGCATGTGTTTTGCCATTCAAGTAGTTAGCATTCAAGATCAGCCTGCCATCAGGCTAATGGATACAAAATTCAGAAAGCGATGATACTGGGCCGCCATCCGCATGGTCAACGCAGCCCGTCACGCTGGCTGCCAGTGCTGCAACACCAGTTGCACGCCCTGATTTCCGTTGTAGCGGTTGGTTTGCAGCTGATACACGGCAATGATGTGCGGCGGCAGCGGACCCGTCTGTTGAAACAGGATGGCATCCCATTGCTGCCGGCCTCGCTGCAGGTTCAGCTTGAGATGCCGCTCGCCTACGATGCGTTGCTGCGCCACGCTGAACTGGTCGCAGAACAATGGCGGCGCGAACCCCTGCCCCCACACCTGCTGCTCCAGCCAGCAGGCATTATCCCAGACCAGCTCGGATTCGGCCAAACTACCGTCCACCTCGATCACGGCATGCAGCTGCTCGGCTGTCAGCGACTCGGTCGCCACCTGTTCGAAACCGCGCACAAAGCGGTCAAAATCCTGTTCACGTATGGTCAAGCCCGCCGCCATGGCATGGCCACCAAACTTCAGCAGCAGGTCCGGCGCACGCTTGGACAACAGATCGAGCGCATCGCGCAGATGCAAGCCCGCGATCGAGCGACCAGAGCCCTTAAGCTCGCCATTACCCGCCTGCGCAAACGCGAACACGGGCCGGTGGTGGCGCTCCTTGATGCGTGAAGCGAGGATACCGATCACGCCCTGATGCCAGCCCGGATCATACAGGCTCAGACTGTAACGGCCGCTGACATCCAGCTGATCCAGCACCTGCGTGGCATCGGCCTGCATGTCGCTCTCGATCTCACGCCGTGCCAGATTCAACTCATGCAAACGCTGTGCCATCACTTGCGCTGCTTGCGCGTCATCTTCCAGCAGGCACTGGATGCCCAGCGACATGTCCTCCAGCCGCCCCGCTGCGTTGAGGCGTGGCCCCAGGCTAAACCCCAAGTCGCGCGCAGTGGTTTGGGCATAAGGTCGGCCTGACACCTGCAACAAGGCCAGGATACCCGCACAGGCCTTGCCTGCACGCATGCGGCGCAGGCCCTGTTCCACCAGGATGCGGTTGTTACGGTCCAGTTTGACCAGGTCGGCCACGGTGCCCAATGCCACCAGGTCCAGCAATTCGGCCAGATTGGGGGCCTCCTGCTGCTGATAAGCGCCACGCGCGCGCAACTCGCTACGCAAAGCCAGCAGCACATAGAACATCACGCCCACCCCGGCCAGATGCTTGCTGGCAAAATCACAACCATGCTGGTTGGGATTGACGATGCAGGCTGCAGATGGGCGCGTGTCGCCGGGCAGATGGTGATCGGTGACCAGCACGCGCACACCTGCGGCATTGGCCGCCTCCACCCCGGCCACACTGGCGATGCCATTGTCCACGGTGATGATGATGTCTGGATGACGTTGTGCGGCTAGCGCCACGATCTCCGGTGTCAGGCCATAGCCATATTCAAAGCGGTTGGGCACCAGAAAATCCACGCTGGCGCCCATGCGCCGCAAACCACGCACAGCGACAGCGGTCGCGGTCGCACCATCTGCGTCGTAGTCACCCACCACCAGCAGCCTCTGGCCAGTTGCGATGGCATCGGCCAGCATCACCGCCATCTCGCTGGCATGGGTCAACTGCTCCGGGGCGATCAAACCGGCCAGCTGCACTTCCATCTCGGCAATGTCAGCCACACCGCGGGCGGCCAGCAGACGCGCCTGCAAGGGGGTCAGGCCGAACTGCTGCAAATGCGCCAGCCGATCGGCATCCACGCTGCGCGAACGGATCTCAGGTGCTGACATAGGCCTCCAGCGTCAAGGGCTTGCGCCAGAATTTCCAGGTATCCGACGGCCGCAGATACACACTCAGCACCTCGCCCCCCACACCGATATGCAACTGCAGCGCGCTGAGCTGCCGCCTGCGCAAGGCGGCCCACACAGGCTGCAGCCAGGCCTGATCCAGCACAGCGGCCGTCGGCTCATCATCCAGCAACACCAGCATCGCATCGCTGTGCGACGTAGAGATTTGCGGCGCAGTGACTTGCGGCGTAGTGACAAGCTCAGCCAGCGTGGCGGGTGGCGGTAAGCAGCTCAGTGCCGCACACTGTGCCAGCCCCAGACTCAAGGCATCGCTCGCATAAAAACGCTGTGATGGCGCAGTCAATCGCGCTGGCAGCACCCCAGGACCGGATAGCCACACGCTGTTGACCGGCCACTGTCCACGCGCTTCACGCGCCTGATTCAGTGCATGCTCATGCAGCAACATCTGCATCTCGTTGACCAGACCACGCCAGCGCTGCGCATCCGGCCCGCTGAAAGCAAACGCAGCCACATTGCGGCCCAGTGCTTGGGCAAGCAGACTGGCACTTAGCTCAGGCGTTTGCTGCGTGCGCAAATACCAGGCACCACTCCGGCCAGCATGAAACTGCAACCCTTGTTCAGTAAAATGGGTGTTAAGTTCAGACAGCATGGGGATGGATTGCTCAGCCGGCAGGCGCAGGGACTCAGCCAGTGCGAAGCTGTCGCGCTGCAACTGCAGATAAACCGGATCGGCGCACATCCAGCTGGCCTGCCTTGCCGCCTGGTCTTGCAGCAAGCCGTCGCCGAGCGCACTCAGCGCCCCGGCAGGGAAGCCAGCCCCCAAGCCGAATTGCGCCGCCAGCACTTGTGCAAGACAGCGCTTATCGCGCTGCAGACTGGCAGCACCGAGCAGACGTGCCAGCGCCGGGCTTTGCAGCAAGTGCGGTCCAGCTTCGAGAAATAATGTTAATGTCACACAGATGTCACTTTTTTGTGCAGCGTGCTGACGGTACTATCCAGCACTTCTATGCAGTTGTCGGGCACGCAAGGCCATTAGAGCACTCAAACCAGGCAAAACCTGCAAACTGAAACGAAACGGTCAACATGGAACTGATACTCTGGCGTCACGCTGACGCCGAATACACATTGCCCGACATGGATCGGGCGCTTAGCAACAAAGGCCGCAAACAAGCCGCCGCAATGGCCAACTGGCTGTTGCCACGCCTGCCCGAGCACACCCACATCCTGGTCAGCCCGGCCAAGCGCACCAGACAAACCGCGCGTGCACTCGGTCTGGATTTTAGCACGCTGGAGGTGCTGGCTCCCGGCGCCAGCGCAGAGTCTGTGCTGCAGGCTGCAGGCTGGCCGGATGCAGAAGGCTGCGTACTCATCGTCGGGCACCAGCCCACGCTGGGCATGGTGGCTGCACTGGCCATGACCGGCCAGCCTGAGGCCTGGTGCGTAAAAAAAGGGGCCGTCTGGTGGCTGACCAGCCGTTTGCGCGATGAACAGCCGCAGTGCGTGCTGCGCAGCGTGTTATGCCCGGATCAGTTATAGCCCACATATAGCCCGGCTATAGACCAGATTCAGCACCAAGCGCATCAGCGTCTGCGCGATAACAACCGCTACATGCAACACGCTCAGACAACATACCAACAAGTCACCATACCGTGCACGGAGAAGCCAATTGAACACCATCCTGATCGCCAACCCCAAAGGAGGCAGCGGCAAGACCACCCTTTCCACCAATCTGGCTGGCTACTTCGCCCACCTGGGCCGCCATGTCGCACTATCCGACATGGACAGACAGCGCTCGGCGACCGGCTGGCTGGAACGCAGACCGGAACATCTACCCCTGATCCATGGCATGGACGGCCGCGGCAAACACAGCGACAGCCTGAGTGCGGAATGGACCATCATCGATTCTCCAGCCGGCCTGCACGGCGACAAGCTCAGTGATGCCGTCAAGCGCGCGGACCGCGTCATCGTGCCCATGCAACCTTCTGCGTTCGACATCGGCGCTACCGAAGATTTTCTCCAGATCCTGCGTGAAGAAAAAGCCGTGCGCAAAGAACGTACTTTTGTGGCCATGGTGGGCATGCGCGTCGACAGCCGTACCCGTAGCGCCGTGCGCATGCAGGAGTTTCTTGCCAATGCCGGTTTCCCGGTGATGACCAATCTGCGTGACGGGCAAGTGTACATGCAGGCCGCCGAGCTCGGCCTCAGCCTGTTCGACATGCGTCCGTCACTGGTCAACCGCGACCTGCTGCAATGGAATCCGCTGCTGCAGTGGCTGACCAAACCCTAGGTCAACCCCCACAGCACCATGTCTGCCGAGATCGAATTCAAACTGCGCATCGCGCGCGCCGACATCGCGCGCCTGCATCATCAGGCGGATGTGCGTGCGCTGCGCCTGGCCAGACCACGCAGCCGTCGCCTGATCAGCTTTTATTACGACACGCCTGCGCTCGCGCTGATCCGCCATGGCATCAGCCTGCGCGTGCGCTACATGAGCACACACTGGTATCAATCCCTGAAGACCGCTGGCAGCAGCCAGGCTGGCCTGCACCAGCGTCAGGAATGGGAAGATCGCCTGGAGCATGGGCAGCCCGACCTGGGCAAAGCACTTGCACACGACAGCGGTCATCAACCCACCTTGCGCAAGTACGCAGTCGATCTGCAGCCCCTGTTCCTGACCGATGTGATGCGTAGCGAATGGCAACTGAAGACGCCTGACGCCGAGATCGAGTTGGCACTGGATGTGGGCTGGCTGCGCAGCATGCGCGGCGACCGCGTACGCATCAGCGAGATCGAGCTGGAACTCAAATCCGGCGCTGTCAGCGAGCTGTCCAGACTGGCACAGCGCCTGCAATGTTCACTGCCGAATCTGCAGCCCGAAGACAAAAGCAAAGCAGAATTGGGGTATGCTCTAGCCCTTCAACACGCACCTGCTTAGCCGAGGTTAATCATGAATCTGGAAAAAGTCGTTTTTGGGTTTTTCATCGTCATGGCCATGACGCTGAACTTCGGGTTTTTCATCGGCGAGATCGACAATCCGCTGCATCACCATGTGTATGAGCTGTATGCCGCCATCGTGGTCAACCTGATCGCCACCGTGCTCAAATTTGGCGACCGCACCCAGATCGGCGCTATCCACCTGGCCACCAGCCTGGTGGCCGACCTGCAACTGATCGCTGCGGCCATCGTGTGGGTGGTGTTCAGCGGCTCGGCGGACGACTCCATCACCATCACGCGCGTGGTATCCCTGTCTGGCGGCGCCCTCGTCGCCAACGTGGTGTCGGTGGCGCTGTTGCTGGCAGAGACCATCACCCTGCGACGCTAGCCTGACGCTTAAGCTTAAGCCCACGCTTTGAACAGCATCCTGTTTCTGATCCTGCGGCGCATGCGTGCGCCCATCATCACCGTCATCATCACCTACACGGTGGCGGTAATCGGCATGACCTTGATGCCAGGCCACGACCCGGATGGCAACCACTGGCAGATGAGCCTGTTCGAGGCCTTCTACGTGATCAGTTACACCGCCACCACCATAGGCTTCGGCGAAGTCCCCTTCCCTTACAGCCCGCAACAACGGCTGTGGATGACCTTCTCGATCTACTTCACCGTCATCCCCTGGTTCTATGCCATCGGTAAGATCATCTCGCTGGCGCAGGACCCCAGCCTCAAGCAGGCCTTCATCACCTCCAGCTTCTCGCGTGGCGTGCAGCAACTGCAGGAACCGTTCTATATCGTGTGCGGTTATGGCGAAACCGGCAGCCTGCTAGTCGGTGCGCTGGATAAAAAAGGCATGCGTGTGGTGGTGGTGGAGATGCTGCAGGAACGCATCAACGAGCTGGAACTGGAAGACCACCAGTCAGCCATCCCTAATCTATGCGCTGATGCCAAGATGCCGGACACCTTGCTGAAAGCCGGCGTGCGCCACCCCATGTGCGGCGGCGTGGCCGCCCTGACCGACGACGATCATGCCAACTTGGCCATTGCCGTGGCGGTCAAACTGATGAACCCCGATTTACCCGTGCTGGCCCGTGCCGAGAACGATGAAACAGCAGCCAACATGCTGTCCTTTGGCACCGACCACATCATCAACCCCTACACCCTGTTTGGCGATCACCTCGCCATGGAAGTGCATGCGCTGGGCAGCTATCTGCTGCACGAATGGCTGACTGGCGTACCCGGCGATTCGCTGCCCTCGCCGGCCTGCCCGCCCATAGGGAAATGGCTGGTATGTGGCTACGGCCGCTTCGGCAAATCCGTCGTGGAGAACCTGCAACGCGAAGGCATGAGCACCATGATCATCGAGGCGGATCCCGAGCTGACCGGCTGTGACGAGTGCATCGTGGGCAGCGGAGCCGAGGCTCACACACTGCATGAAGCCGGCGTCACCGATGCGGTCGGCATCGTCGCCGGCACCGACAACGACATCAACAATCTGTCCATCGTAATGACGGCGCGCGAGATCAACCCCAACCTGTTCGTGGTGATCCGCAAGAACAAACGCTTCAACGAGCCACTGTTCCAGCACTTCAATGCCGATATCACCATGGACCCCAGCGACATCATCGCGCATGAATGCCTGGCGCACATGATCTCGCCGCTGCTGGCGCAATTCCTGTTACTGGCACGCGCACAGAACAACCAGTGGGCCAATCAGCTGATCAGCCAACTGGTGGAGATCGTCGGCGAAAGCGTGCCGGAAACCTGGGCTGCCACCCTGTCCATCACCGAAGCGCCTGGCGTGCTCAGCCTGCTCGATGACCATGTCGAAGTGCGGCTTGCCCATCTGTTGCGCGACCCCAGCAACCGCGAGCGCGCGATGGGCATGGTGCCGCTGCTGCTGGTACGCGGTAATGAACAGATCTTGCTCCCCGCCAATGATACGCTGCTGCAGGCACACGACCGGCTGCTGTTCTGCGGACAGGCTTCCGCCAAGGCCAGCCTGCCGCTGCTGCTGTGCAATCGCAAAAGCCTGTCCTACATCATCGACGGCAAAGAGATCGCCGATGGCTGGGTGTGGCGCTGGATGCGCCAGCATCTACCTAACTAAGAGCGCACCAGCATTTACCTAACGAATATCACCAGCATCTATCCAACTGAGCGCGCGCAGCATCTGTCTCAGTAACAGCGCGCCAGCCTCTGGCTGATTCAACACGCATCGCATGCGAGCCCTTCAAGGTCGTTGCCTCCACCAGCGGGGGCCGATCTGCTACTGCTGCAGGTACGCAAAAGGCCACCCTGGGGTGGCCTCTCACGACGTGCTGGATCACCAGTAACGACGGTGGTTATTCGGGTGCGGCGGTCTGCCGTCAGCATAGCCGGGGCGCTGCCCATAGCCGGGCTCGTAATAACTCACCTGGCTGCCACCGCGGGAACCGTGGTCATCGCTGACCGCCACACGCACCTGGATGCGGTCGCCCGGAGGCTGCTGCGTAAAGGTAGTGTAATTGCGACCGTTGTAACGGTATTCCACATGGTAACCGCTGGTCTCGGTGCGCCAGTTCTCCACATCCACACAACGCTGCACCGGGCGTGATTCGCTGTAGACACGGCTATTACTGTTATCCACACGGTCACCCACCATCGCCCCCACGCCGGCACCAACCGCAGCACCCGCTATGCGGCCGTTACCCTTACCGATCTGCGCACCCAGCAGACCACCGGCGATACCGCCCAGTATCGCACCCGCAGGCGAACGCTCCTGATAGCGCTGTTCCACGTAATCGGTATGACAATCCTGCGTCACATAACGCACACGCTCGGTTTGCGGGGTCACCGACAGGACACGCGCAGAATCGTAATACACATCATCCGCCATCGCGGACGTAGCCAGGCCTGTTGCCAGCAAGGCCGGGGCCATGATGCCCAGTTTCATCTTCATGCCACGCATTTGTTCATCTCGCTTTCTAATGATCGCTCCGCAATGCCGCGGACAAGCCAGTAACGCCAGCTTGCAGACCAGCGTTGACGGCCTGACTGGGCGGTATGTGTAAAGTTTTGTAATCAGATCCTGGCTGTTTTTCCACTATGTGACCGCAGTTACTGAATGCCGCCGTCCACAGGCCGATACTCGCATCCAACATCCCACCAGCGCCCAGACTGATCGCGATGCGAAATACCCACCCACACCGAGGAGAACACCATGAAACTGATCAAAACACTGCTATTGGCCCTGCTGTTGATGGCAAGCCAGGCTTACGCCGGCGAGTTCGGCAACCACTGCACCACCGGCCTTTCGATGGAACGCGTGCATCAAACCGACTGTTCAGTGAACACTGTTTTTGAAGGCAAGACCTACTGTTTTGGTAATCAAGAAGCGCAAGCCACCTTCCAGAAAGACCCCAAGGCCATCATCGCCAAAGCCCAGGCTTTCTATGCCACACTGCCGGAACCCGAGCGCGAAAAACTGACCCAGGCCCAGGCGGATGCCCTCATCGCCAGCAAGCAATGCGATCTTTCCAACAAGGAGTTGGGCTACCTGCAATTCGACAAGGCAGACCTGCGTCACTGCACCATGGTCAATACCAGCTTCTTTGGGGCTTATTTACGCGGCGCGGATCTGAGTGGTGCCAATATGCAGCGCGCCTATCTGAACCTGGCGCGGCTGGAAGGCACCAACCTGAGCGGTGCTGACCTGACCGATGCCATCATCTTCCAGGCCATCTTCGACAAGACCAATTTCCGTGGCGCCAACCTGAGCAACGCACGCATGATAGGCACGCTGGGGGCTGTGGATATCAGTGCAGCCACCGTCAAGAACGGCCGCTTCGGCCTGGATGTCGGCAATCAGCCCATGGGTCAGATGAAGTTCGACTCGGTAGGCGGCAAGTTCGCCAACACCAACTTTGAAGGTGCCGACCTCAACATCGCCGCCTTCCGCTTTGCCGACCTGCGCGGCGCCAACCTGCGCAACACCAATCTGTACCGCGCCGACCTGATCCGTGCCGACCTCACTGGTGCAGACCTGACCGGTGCTGACTTGCGCGACGCCGAAGTCGATGGTGCCATCTTCAAGGATGTGAAGGGCCTGGACACGGTGAAACACCTGGACACCGTCAAAGGCCAATGCAAAGACTGCATGGCCAGTGTCGCTGAAGCTGCAGAGCCTGTGCACGCTGCAACTGCCAAACAAGCCCAGCTGTGCTTGCAGCAGCAACTCAGCAAGTAATTGGTTGCTGAAACGTCAAAAGCCATGCAATGCATGGCTTTTGTATTGGCACACCGTAGTTGCGACGCACATCGAAACACAGGTCACTAGGCCGGCTTATCTCCCAGCATGATGATCGCCATGCCCAGCAAGGCCACTGCGACACCCACCACATCCGTCACTGTCGGCCGTACTCCATCCACCAGCCACAGCCAGCCTAGCGCAACGGCGATATAGACTCCGCCATAAGCCGCATACACGCGTCCCGCCGCCGCAGGGTGCAGTGATAACAGCCAGGCGAACAAAGCCAGGCTAAACGCTGCGGGGATCAGCAACCACAAGGGTCCGTCTTTCTTTAGCCACAGATAAGGCAGGTAGCAACCGACGATCTCGGCCAGTGCCGTCAGCACGAACAATCCAAACGTTTGAAGTAATTGCACGAAACTCCCCTTGGCATAAGTGTTAGCAGCGATTCTATCGTCAGGATAGCAAGGGAGCCAGGTTTTCTGCCCGCAGGCTGACAAAAGCATCAAGCTACGACGGAATACGCGAGCCAGGTTTGTGTGGATTCCCGCCTGCGCGGGAATGACGTCGTGCAGATGTTTCCGGTTATCGTAACGGCTGCCAAATTCACGGCGCACAACAATTAAAAAACCGGGTTTCCCCGGTTTTTTAATGACTCGTCAACGTTGACGCTTTAGCAACAGGTCAGGTCGTCGTCTAGCACTACACCAACTCAAGCTGAACCAGATTATCCGAGAAGGTGGTCGAGTGTCCCATATCGCCAAACTCTGCCGAACTGATGCAGTTCACCGTGCCTTCATTGAGCTGACGCCAGTAACCCAGCGTAGCGACGATGATGTTGGGGTTCACATCCTGTGTGATGCGCGCATTGCCTTCAAACGCACCACGGTCGTTGAACACACGTACCTTCGCACCCTCCCGGATACCGCGCATATCCGCGTCCACCGGGTTGATCATCACGAACTGCTCGCCCTGCCCTTTGATCTTCTCTGCCACGTTGGCATAGCAGGAATTCAAAAAGCCATGACTCTTGGGCGAGATGATGCTGAGTGGGTAACGTGCCGCTAGCGCGGGGTTGCTGGCGGCTGACTCGCGAGACGGCACATAGTCCGGCAAGGGGTCCAGGTCGTTGAGCGGCTGGAAACCTTCATACATCTGGCGGAACGGCCCGGCCACGAAGTTCTTGGCACCTTCCACGTAGAACATGCATTTACCGGTTGGCGTGGGGAAATTGCCATGCTTGTGCGGCGCGCGGTCATCCTTGGTGCCGACCTTGAGGCGGGCAAAGCCATGCTCGCGCAGGTAGTTAAGATCGATGCCCTCACAGGCCGGGGAATCCCAGGCCACATAGTGTTCCAGGCACTCGCTGTCCGACCATTTGAAGTTATCTTCCTCGAAACCCAGACGCTGGGCCAGACGCCGGAAGATCTCGTTATTGGGTAGCGCTTCGCCTGGCGGCTCTACGCACTTGGTGTTGTAGGTGAGGTATAGATGCCCCCAGGACAGGATCATGTCTTCCATCTCGGCACCCATGGCGGCCGGCAGCACCAGATCGGCATACGCCGCCGTATCGGTGATGAAATGATCGGCCACGATGGTGAACAGGTCTTCGCGCTGCAGGCCTTTGATGATCTTGTCGGTTTCGGGCGATTGCGTCACCGGGTTGGTGTTCCACACCATCAGCGACTTGATCGGGGTTTCCAGTGGGATCTCGCCGGTCAGTGCACGGCCAAGTTGCAGGATATTGACGACAGGCGTTCCCTCCGGGATCAGGTCCGGGCGCGAGATCACGTCAAAACGGTACGGGTGTTCCCACACCGGGAACTGCAGCGCGCCACCGCCCACATGGCGCCAGGCACCGATCAATGCCGGCAGGCAGGTGACGGCGCGGATAGCCTGACTGCCGCCGTAATTACGCTCCAGCGCGACACCAAGCCGGATCGCAGCGGGCGCTGTGGTGGCATATTCACGCGCCAGCTTGCGGATATCCTGTGCCGGGATGCCAGTGATGGCTTCGGCCCATTCCGGCGTGCAGCGTGAAGCACGTTCGGCCAGCTCCTTGTAACCCACCGTGTAGTTGGCGACATAATCGTGGTCCACCAGGCCTTCGGCGATGATGACGTTCATCATCGCCATGGCCAGTGCGCCGTCGGTGCCTGGTTTGGGGGCGATGTGCCAATCGGCTTCCTTGGCGGTCTTGGAGGCATAGGAGTCGATGACCACTACCTTGGCGCCCTTCTTCTGTGCTTCCTTGACGATGTGCCAGTGGTGCAGATTGGTGGAGACCGAGTTGCAGGCCCAGATGATGATGTACTTTGAATGGATGAAGCTTTCCGGGTCGACACCCGCAGTCGGGCCTACGGTCAGCAACCAGGCGGTACAGGAGCCCTCCCCGCAGAAGGTGCGTTCACACACCGTGGCGCCCAGACGGTTAAAGAAGGCATCGCCGCCATTCAAACCATGTACCAGGCCCTGATTACCCAGATAGCTGGCGGGCAGGATGGCACGCGGGCCATATTGCGCGATCAAGCCCTGCCAGCGGTCCACGATGGTATCCAGCGCCTCGTCCCAGCTGATGCGCTGGAACTGCTTGCTGCCCTTGGGGCCGGTGCGCTTCATCGGATACAGCAGCCGGTCCGGATGATAGTGGCGCTTCTCGTAATCCTTGAGTTTGACGCACAAACCGCCGCGCGTCATCGGATGATCCGCATTGCCCTTCACCTCGATCAGCTTGCCCTGTTTGACCTTGTACACCATGGAACAGGTGTCCGGGCAGTCATGCGGGCAGCCCCCATGAAATGTCTGAATCTCGTCAGTCAATGTGTTCATGCGGCTCTCCTCATTTTTTGGAATAAAGGCTGTTTTTATACAGGTCAGTATAGTCCAATATGCTGCAGATGCAACAAAAAAAACGGGCTCCCGCAGGAGCCCGTTTTGATCCCATGAAGCTTTGAAGCCGGTCAGCAGTCCAGCACGCGGATCTGCTCGGACAGCCGGATCATGCGCTCGACTGGCGTCACCCAGACGATGCCGTCACCGATATGGCCGGTATGCCCGACTTCCACGATGATCTGCAGCAGGCCTTCCAGCATCTCGTCCGGCACCACCATCATCAGCAACACCTTGGGACTGTAATCGGTGAGAGTCTCGCGCACGCCAGCCGTGGGGCTGGCGACATGATGGCCACAGCCGTCCACCTTGGTGACCGACATGCCGGGAAACGCCTTGATGTTGCGCAAGGCGGACCGGACTTTAGGCAACCGGTGAGGCGGGATGATCGCTTTGATTTCTTTCATATTGCTATCCTTTCAAGCCCGAGCACACTCAAGCCTCGATGCGTTCTTCCTCGAACTTCTTATATAACGTTGGCACCACCACCAGGGTTAACAAGGTGGATGTGATCAACCCGCCAATCACTACGATCGCCAATGGGCGCTGGATCTCGGAACCAGGACCGGTGGCGAACAGGAACGGCACCAGACCCAGCATGGCCACCGTTGCCGTCATCATGACCGGCCGGAAACGTTGTTTGCAGCCTTCGAGGATAGCGTCCATCTGGCTTCTGCCGTCGTCACGCAAGGTGCGGATGTACGACACCAGCACCACCCCGTTCAGCACGGCGATACCCCACAGGGCGATGAAGCCGACCGAAGCTGGCACCGACAGGTATTCGCCGGTGACGAACAAGGCCAGGATGCCGCCTATGGAAGCGAATGGCAGCACCATGATGATCATGGTGGCAAAGCGCAGCGACTTGAACAGCAGGAACAGCAGGAAGAAGATCGCCGCGATGGTCACCGGAATGATGACCGACAAGTGACCCAGGGCGCGCTCCAGGTTCTGGAACTGACCGCCGTATTCCAGATAATAGCCATCCGGCAGCTTCATCTTGGCGCCCAGCACCTGCTGAAGTTCGGCCACGAAACCACCCAGGTCACGGTCCTTGACGTTGATGCCGACCACGATACGGCGCTTGGCCAGCTCGCGGCTGATCTGTGCCGGACCTTCGCGCACGGCGATATCGGCCAGGTCACGCAAGGCCACACGCGAACCGTTGGCCGACGTGATCAGGATGTTGCCGATGGCGTCGATGTTGTCACGGAATCTTTCCGGGAAACGCACCGCCGCACTGAAGCGGCGCTGGCCTTCGAAGATCTCGGTGGCCACCTTGCCGCCGATGGCGGTTTCGATCACATCGTGCACTTCGGAAGCATTGATGCCGTGACGTGCGATGGCCTGACGGTCGATGACGATATTCAGGTACTGCTGTCCGGTGACTTTTTCCACCTTGATCTCGGTGGCGCCCTGCACCGCGCTGGCGATCTTGGATAGCTCATCGGCCTTGGCCTTGAGCAAGGCCATGTCGTCACCAAAGATCTTCACCGCCACATCGGCACGCACACCGGTCAACAGCTCATCCACGCGGTCCGAGATCGGCTGCGCCATGATCACCTGAACCCCGGGCAGGCCCTGCTCCAGCACTTCACGCATCTTCTCGGCGATGGTGTCCTGGGTCCAGCCTTCCGGCCACTCTTCACGCGGCTTTAGGCTGACGATAGGCGTGGATTCGTTTTGCGCCTGCGGGTCAGCCGGGCTTTCGCCACGACCGATACCGGAGATGGCCGACTTCACGCCCGGCACCTTTTCCATGATCAGACGCATGCCCTCGGCTTCCATCTTCATGGATTCTTCCAGCGATATATTAGGCACGCGGTTGATACCCGGCACGATAGAACCTTCCTTCATCTCGGGGATGAAAGACGTACCCAGCAGCGGCACCACCAGCAAGGTCCCCACGAACACGGCCGAAGCAGTGGCGATGGTCTTCTTTTCGTTGACCAGCGCCCAGTTCAGCATCTTCACGTAAGGACGCTTGATGGCTTGGATCATGCGCGTATCTTCGCCACTGCCGCCCTTGAGTACATAGGAGCACAGCACCGGCGACAGGGTCAGCGACAACACCAGCGAAACGAACAGTGCGATGGCGATGGTGTAGGCCAGCGGCGCGAACATCTTGCCTTCCATGCCTTGCAGCGTCATCAGCGGCAGGAACACCAGGATGATGATGCCCACACCGAACAGCACCGGGGTGGCCACTTCGGAGGCCGCCTCGAACACCACGCGGATCTTGCTCTCACCCTTGCGATGGCCCAGATGGTGGAAGGTGTTTTCCACCACCACCACCGAGCCATCGACCATCAGACCGATGGCGATGGCCAGCCCGCCCAGCGACATCAGGTTGGCAGAGATGCCGTAATAGTTCATGGCCATGAAGGTCAGCAGCGGTGTCAGCACCAGGGTGGCCACCACGATCAGGCTGGAACGCACATCGCCCAGGAACAGGAACAGCACGATCACCACCAGGAAGATACCTTCGATGAGCACCTTGGTGACGGTACCCAACGCCGCATCCACCAGCTCGCTGCGGTCGTAGTAGGGCACGATCTGCAGATTGTTGGGTAACAGCCCTTGCTCGTTGATCTCCTTGACGCGGTCCTTGATGCGGCTGACCACTTCCTTGGCGTTGCCGCCACGGATCATGATGGCGATACCACCGACCGATTCGGTCACACCGTTCTTGATCACGCCACCGACGCGCACTTCGTAACCGAGTTGCACTTCTGCCACATCGCGCATGTAGACCGGAACGCCGTTCTGTTCCTTGAGCACGATGCTGCGGATATCGTCCAGGTTCTGTACCAGGCCCACTCCGCGGATCAGGTACTGCTCGGCGTAGTGCGGCAGGATGCCGCCGCCGCTGTTGGCGTTGTTACGTGCCAGTGCTTCGTACACATCCTTGAGCTTGAGACCGTAATGGTTCATGCGGTCCGGATTGACCAGCGCCTGGTACTGCTTGACGTAACCCCCTTGCGAGTTGATCTCGGCGATGCCCGGGATGCCGCGCAGCAATGGACGCACCACCCAGTCCTGGATGGAGCGACGCTCGGTCAGCTCTTCCTGGGACAGTTCCTTGTTGCCATCGGCGGGGTTATCCAGTGTGTATTGATAGACTTCACCCAGACCGGTAGAGACCGGCCCCAGAATGGGCGTGACGCCTTCCGGCATACGCTGCATGACTTCCATGAGGCGTTCCATGACCAACTGGCGCGCGAAATAGACATCAGTACTGTCCGTGAACACCAGCGTGATCAGCGATAAGCCGTTGCGGTTCAGCGAACGCATCTCGGTCAGACCGGGCAGGCCGGTCATTGCGATCTCCAGCGGCACGGTGATGAACCGCTCCACTTCTTCAGGTGAACGGCCAGGCGATTGTGCGGCGATCAACACCTGGACGTTAGTCACGTCCGGGAAGGCATCGACCGAGAGTTTTTGTACGGCGAAGACGCCGGCGACCAGCATCGCCAGCGCAAGCACCACCATCACGATGCGCTGCTGCAGCGCACCTCGGATTATGGATTCAATCATGGCTTATTCCAGTTCTTTGCGCTTGCGCTCGTTGTTCACATGGAACGCGCCTTCGCCAACGATGGTTTCGCCTTCACTCAGGCCGCTCACGACCGACACAAACCCTTCGTATTCGGTGCCCAGCACCACTTCACGCAGGCGGAATTTATTGGGCGACACCTGCACATACACATGGTCCCTGTCCTCTTCACGCACGATGGCTTGCACCGGCACTGACAGACGCGGTGTAGGCTTGCCCATCACGATCATGGACACCAGCATGTCCGGCTTGATGCTGGATTCGGAATTGGTCAGGTCGGTACGCACGGTGACGGTACGGGTTTGCGGATTGACCACATCGCCCACGTAGATCAGCTTGCCAGTGATCTTGTTATTGCCCAGCGCAGGGATCTCGATACTGACTTCTTCATCTTCCTGGATCAGGTCGATCTGCTGCTCCGGCACTTCAGCCACGGCCCAGACATGCGACAAGTCTGCCACGATGAACAGTTCTTCAGCCGGTTGCACCACCTGGCCCAGATTGACCTTGCGGCTGATCACGGTACCCGCTACGCGCGAGGTCACATTGCTGTAGGAACGGATGGTGTTGGATTGCGCCAGCTGCTGGATCGCCTTCTCGGACATGCCCAGAATCATCAACTGGTCCCTGGCGGCATTGAGGTCGGCCTGCGCTGCGCTCAACTCCGCTTCACGGCGCTGCAACTCGGCGGCCCCGATCACATCGGCTTCCAGCAGCAAACGGGCACGTTCGACCGCCTTGGTCTGCAGGCCAATCTGTTGCATGGATTTGATGTAGGTCAGCTGGTTCTGTGCCAGCTCGGTACTGTTCAGCGTGGCCAGCAACTGGCCCTGCTTGACATCCTGGCCCAGCACCACGTCGATGTCGGTGATGCGACCGGTCACGGTCGCACCCACGCGCGCCACGCGCTGCTCGTCGACCTGGATACTGCCAGGGATACGCAGCACTTCACGGATCTCGCTCTTGCCTACGGTGACCACTTTGGCCGTACTTTTAAGCTGATTGGTCAGCTCGACCACATTAGGATCGACGGGCTCCGCCTCTACAGGCGCCGCTTCTTCCTTACAGCCGGATAACAACAGGGCCAGCAAGCTAGCGACGATGAGTGCTTGTGGTTTGAATAAAGATTGCGGAACTGCGTACATTTAGGAAGCCTCCCCAAGGAATTTTTGGCCTAACAGTTGTTCGATATCGAGTATGGCTTCGATGTAACCATAGCGTGCGGCAAGGTAGTCTTTGCGTACCATGCGGTAAGTACGTTGTGCATCCAGATAATCCAGAATGCCACGCTCACCGAAGCGATACGCCGATTCAGCCACTTTAAGCACCGATTCGGCTTGCGACAGCAAGCCATTCTCGAAGGCATTCAGTTGCTGCTGGGAAACGATGTAGCGCTGATAGGCGGCGTTAAGTTCGCGACTCAGCACCAGCTCACGGTCATCGAAGATGGCCTGCAGTTCGCGCAACTCAGCCGCGGCTTCGGCGATCTGGCCCTGGCGCTGATTCAGCACCGGGATGGGAATGGCAAGCCCGAGGCGGAACTGGCTCAGATCCGGATCCTGCTCGACGCCCGCCTTCAAGGTCAGGCCCGGGTTGCGCAACTTCTCCTGCAAGGTCACGCGCGCAGTGGCCGTATCGATGGCGGCGCGGATCTGTTGCAGCGACACGGTGCCACTGATGCGCGAGTTAAGGTCATTCAGGGCGGGCAAGGTACTGCCCAGCGGCAGTTGGCCGCGCACATCATAGGTTTCCGGCATCACAGTGCCGACCAGGCCACGCAGATACGCCTTGGCTTCCAGCACTTGTGTCAGCGCGGTTTGGTAATCACGCTCGGCTGCCAGCAACTCGGTGTCGGCCTTGATGAGCTCGTAACGCGGCGATTCGCCCACATCCACGCGCAGTTTCACGCGTTCGCGGATGTCACGCAGCAACACGCGGTCACCTTCGGTCAGTTGCAGTACGGCCTGCCGTTGCACCACATGGTAGAACGCGCTCTTCACGTTGGCTTGCAAACCCAGTACCGTCAGTTCGGTACCCAGGTTGGCGACCTTGATGTTGGAGCTGGCCACTTCCTGGCGGGCACGGCGCACGCTGGGGTATTCCAGCGGCTGCGAAATGCCGATACTCCAGTTGCCGTTGCTGCCCTGCCCTCCGGGTGTGCGGTAACGGGTCGGACCGGCACCAACTTCGACCTCGGGGTTGATCAGCGAACGTGCCGTGACCAGCGCGGCATTGGCGCCGTCTTCTCTGGCTTTTGCAATATTCATCAGCGGACTGTGTGTCATGGCCATCTGGATGACGTCGTCCAATGCATAAGTGGTGGCCGCCTGCGCACTCAAAGAGTGCATCGAAAAGGCGAAACCGGCGACAGCGACCAGCAAACGCCCCATGCGGGCGCCTCTGTGTGCGTGGGTAACAGTGGATATCAAGATTCTCAAAACTTCCTCGCCCATTGAAATAACGGTCAGGACCCGCCTGCCACAGGCAGACGGTCCTATTGTTTGGATTGGGTATGTGAGTGCTGGCGGACTTTATATTGCCAAGCGATGTTAGCAAGAGTCAAGCCAGAACGGGGTCAGGCGGCTGAGGGCGGCCTGAGATCTGGCGGCAGAACTGGCTGCAGGTAGGCGTTGGGCGCATACGCAGGCAGCGAGATGCTCCATGGCGGTGTCACGCCACGCGATGCAAAAGCGCTGGAGTCACCCAGGTCGCGATTATTGTCCTTGTCTGCCTGCAGCATATAGCTCTGCATAGAGACATTGTCGATGTGGTCATCATAGGCAGCACTGTGCTGAAACAGCATGAGCACGGCGAACACCATGCTGAGTGCGATCAGGCAATGCTTGAATGTGGATGACAGATTGATCATGAATCCATGTTGATAAACAGGTATCAGGCGCGGCGCCAGCTGGTTCCTTGAGCGCCGTCCTCTAGGATAACACCTTGTTGCAAAAGTTCTTGGCGTAAACGATCCGCCTCTGCGTAGTTTTTTTGTTGCTTGGCCAGCAGGCGCTGCGCAATGAGCATTTCGATCTGCGCGTCAGCAGCATGTCCAGCTTGTGCCTCGCTGGCACCTGCAGGCTGTTGCAAGTAACGTGCCGCATCGGCCTCAAGCAGACCTAACAGATTGGCCAGTGACTTCAATGTCGCTGCCGCCGTGGCTGATTTGCTGCGATTCACCTCGTTCGCCAGCTCGAACAACACGGCCAGCGCCTCCGGCGTGTTGAAATCATCGTCCATGGCCTGACGGAAGCGTGCGCAGACCGGATCCTGCCAGTCTATTGTAGTAGACGCAGCCGCTGGCACGTTCTTCAGTGCGGTATACAGCCGGTTGAGCGCCTGCCCGGCATCATCCAGATGCTTGTCCGAGTAGTTGAGCGGGCTGCGGTAATGCGCGCGCAGGATGAAGAAACGCACCACTTCGGCTTTGTATTGCTTGAGCACTTCACGGATGGTGAAGAAATTGCCCAGTGACTTGGACATCTTTTCGTCGTCCACACGCACAAAGCCGTTATGCATCCAGTAATTGACGAAGCTGCAGTCATGCGCGCCCTCGGATTGGGCGATCTCGTTTTCGTGATGCGGGAATTGCAGATCCTGGCCACCGCCGTGGATATCGAAATGCGCGCCCAGATGCTGCGCACCCATGGCAGAGCATTCGATATGCCAGCCCGGACGACCCGCGCCCCAGGGGGAGGGCCAGCTCGGCTCGCCCGGCTTGGCCGCTTTCCACAGCACGAAGTCCATGGGGTCCTGCTTGGCGGTGTCCACCTCGACGCGCTCGCCTGCACGCAAATCGTCCAGCGACTTGCCGGACAGTTTGCCGTAGCCAGCGAAACTGTTCACCGAGTAATACACATCGCCATTGGCCGCCGCATAAGCATGGCCTTTTTCGATCAGCGCCGCGATCATGTCCAGCATGGCGCTGATATGGGTGGTGGCACGTGGCTCGATATCCGGCCGCAGCACGCCGAGCTGGTCGGCGTCTTCATTCATGGCGGTGATGAATTCTTCGGTCAGCGCCTGGATGGTAATGCCGCGCTCGTTGGCACGCTTGATGATCTTGTCGTCGATGTCGGTGATGTTGCGTACATAGGTCACAGCCAGGCCGGAGGCGCGCAGCCAGCGACTCACCATATCGAATACCACCATCACGCGCGCATGACCTAGGTGGCAATAATCATAGACCGTCATGCCGCATACATACATGCGCACCTGACCGGGTTTAAGCGGAACAAACACCTGCTTCTCGCGGGCGATGGTATTATGAATTTTGAGCATTTGAACCAGTACGTGGAATCTGCAACACGCAGAACAGTTAGCTGTGTCGAATGCCGTCACAAACCGCATCCAGACATGGATGTTCGGGCTTCTTGTTGATAGAATTGCCCCATCCAAAATTTCATCGCGAGTATATCATAATGCCTATCTCCCGCATTTTCGCCCTGTTGCTGCTGAGCATGAGCTATCTGCCAGTAGCGCATGCAGACAATCTGAAAGAGATCGTACAACTTGCCAACAGCGGCCAGGCGACTCAGGCACTGGAGCGGCTGGATACGCACATTCGCACCAACCCCAAGGACGCACAGGCCATTTTCACGCGTGGCGTGATCCTCGCTGAAGTCGGCAAACGCGACGAAGCGATCAAGTCATTTGTCAGCGTCACCGAGATGCACCCCAACCTGCCGGAACCCTACAACAACCTGGCCGTGCTGTATGCCGATCAGGGCCAGTACGACAAGGCCAAGAAGGCGCTGGAAACCGCCATCAAGACGCACCCAAGCTACGCAACCGCGCACGAGAACCTGGGTGATGTCTATGCGCGCCAAGCCTCGGAAGCCTACGACAAGGCACTGCAACTGGACAACAGCAATTCGCGCGCGCAGAACAAGCTGTCCATGATCAAGGGCCTGTTCAACGGCTCGTACAAGCCTGTGATCGTCGGCAACAAGGACACCAAGCCGGCTGAACCCGCCGCAAAACCAGCAGAGACCGCAAAACCGGCTGAACCGGCGGCCACCCCCGCCGCACCAGCTGCAGACAGCGCTGACCCGGCAGTGGTCGCTGCCGTCAACGCCTGGGCATCGGCCTGGGCCAGCCAGAATGTGGATGGTTATCTGGCCAGCTATGCCAGCAGCTTCAAGACCCCGAAAGGAGAGGCTCGCAGCGACTGGGAAAACCTGCGCCGCGAGCGTATCAGCAAGCCAGCCAAGATCAGCGTTGACCTGAGCAACATCAAGGTCAAGATGGACGGCGACAAAGCCCGCGTCAGTTTCCAGCAGAGCTACCGCGGCGGTGGCCTCGCCCAGCGCACCAGCAAGACCCTGTTCATGGTCAACTCGGGCGGCAAATGGCTGATCGAGCAGGAGATCGCAGACAATTAAGCTGCTCATAATCACGCATAGACGACTGTTACATGATGCATAGACTACGTCTAACCCTTACCCTGATGCTGGTCGCGGCTGCGGCGCTGCCCTGGAACGCGACCGCCGTTGACGGGCGGCCGTTCAGCAGTTTCGCCAGCTTCAACAAGTTCAGCCCCAATTACACCGAGAATCTGCTGGTCAGGAGCTTGTTCGACATCGGGCAAGGCAAGCTGCAGCCTGCGCTGAACACCATCAACGAATTGCTGAAACTGGCACCCAACTTCCAGTTGGCACACCTGGTACGCGGCGACCTGTTGATGGCTTATGCCAAACAGCCACAAGCCTTTGCGAGCGGGGTTTCATCGCCAGAGCGCACTAAGGATTTCCGTGAAGAAGCGCGCGTCCGTATCGAGCGCTATCTGGACGAACGCCCGCAGCGCATCCCCGAACCACTGTGGCAACTGCATGATAGCCAGAAGTATGCGATCGTCATCGACACCAACCGCTCGCGGCTGTTCTTGTACAGCAACGAGCGTGGCAAATTGCGTTACTTGGCAGACTTCTACGTCACCGTGGGCAAGAACGGCGCGGAGAAACAAACCGAAGGCGACAAACGCACCCCGGTCGGCGTGTATTACGCCAGCAGCAAGCTGATCCAGAAGCTGCCGGACTTCTACGGCTATGGCGCTTACCCGCTCAACTACCCGAACGAATGGGATGTACGGCAGGGCAAGAATGGTTCCGGTATCTGGCTGCATGGCACGCCCAGCAACACCTATAGCCGTCCGCCACGTGCCAGTGATGGCTGCGTAGTGATGACCAATCCGGATCTAAAAGCCATCGCACCGGCACTCAGCAGTGGCAACACACCGGTGATCATCACGGACAACCTGACCTGGCAGGGCGAGTCCGAGAATGCAGTACTGCAACGCGAAGCGCTGATGCAGACGCTGGAAACCTGGCGCAAGGACTGGCAGTCCCAGGACACCGACCGCTATCTCAGCCATTACGCCAACGAGTTCTTTAGCAGTGGCAACACCGACCTGAATGCTTGGAAAGCGCACAAACAGCGCATACAGTCGCGCAGCGATAATGTGCAGGTCAAGCTGGGCAATGTGGATATGTACCGCTACCCGAGCAAATCCAAAGCAATGGCGATCGTGAGCTTCGATCAGGATTACAAAAGCAATCTGCTGAGCAACAAGATGCGCAAGCGTCAATACTGGGTGCTTGAAAACAAGCGCTGGAAAATACTATACGAAGGTCCAGCCTGAGCTCAGCCCTGAGCCTAGGGATGTACCGATTGCTGGAGGGGTTATAAATGCGCGGCATGTATACGCTGTTGTGGGTGCTATTGCTTTGGAACACGCCCGCATGGGCTCAGGCACCACAGGTCGAATTCCAGACCGATGCCGGCAGCTTTGTCATCGAACTCTATCCGGACAAGTCACCGCTCAACGTGGCTAATTTCATCGCCTACGTCAATGACGGGTTCTACAACGGCACCGTGTTCCATCGTGCCGTCAAAGGCTTCGTGCTGCAGGGTGGCGGCCTGGATCCGAACTTGAAACACAAGCAGACGCGGGAACCGGTAGTACTGGAATCCAACAACGGCCTGGAGCATTTGCCAGGCACGGTGGCGATCGCACGTGGCGAATCACTGGATTCGGCCACCTCGCAGTTCTTCATCAACCTCACGCACAACCGCTTTCTGAGCTTTCAGCGCATGGAGCCCGGCTATGCCGGATACACCATCGTCGGACGCGTGATACGTGGTCTGGACGTGGTAGAGCGCATGGCGGCAACACCCACCACCGTGAACGGTAGATTGAAAGATGTCCCCTTGCAGCCGCCTCTGGTGATGCAGGCCAGCGTACTGAGCGAGCCGGTGATGGCAGACATCATCCCGGTGCCGGTCGCCGAAGTGGAAAAGCCTGCAAAACCCAAGAAGAAGGCCCCGGCAAAAACAGTCAAACCGACAAAACCTGCCACGCCATAAAAGTACCCCCAACCTCAACATCTTGAACTCTTAAAACTGAAGGAACGCAACGTGGTAAAACTTCACACCAATTTTGGCGAGATCACTCTGGAACTGGACGCAGACAAAGCGCCTTTGACGGTCGCTAACTTTCTGCACTATGTGGAATCCGGCTTCTACAGCAACACCGTCTTCCATCGCGTGATCGATGGCTTCATGATCCAGGGCGGTGGCTTTGACACCAGCATGAAACAAAAGCCGACCGAAGCACCGATCAAGAACGAAGCCAACAACGGTCTGCAAAACAAGCGTTACACCATTGCCATGGCACGTACCCCCAACCCGGATTCGGCCAGCAGCCAGTTCTTCATCAATGTCGGTGACAATGACTTCCTGAACTACAGCGCACCGACCTCGCAAGGCTGGGGCTATGCCGTGTTCGGCAAAGTGGTGGCAGGCACCGAAGTGGTCGACAAGATCCGCCAGGTGAAGACTGGCAACCGCAGCGGCCATCAGGATGTCCCGCTGGAAAGCGTGATCATCGAACGCGCAGAAGTCTGCTAGCACCAGCCCCCATGCACAGCGCGAGCGGCCCGCATAGCCTATTCATCTCAGACTTGCACCTGTGCAGCTCGCGCCCCGCCATCACTGCCTTATTCCTCGACTTCCTTAGCTCGACAGCACTGCAGGCCGACGCACTGTATGTGCTGGGCGACCTGTTCGAGTACTGGGCGGGGGACGACGATCTCGACGACCCGCATCACCAGGCGGTCATCACCGCATTTCAGCAGCTGCACTCTGCTGGCACCAATACCTATTTCATCCACGGCAACCGGGATTTTCTCATCGGCGCGCGTTTCGCTGCCGCCAGCGGCATGACGCTGCTGACTGACCCCTGCGCCTTGACACTGTACGGTCACAACCTCGTGTTGAGTCATGGCGATGCCTTGTGCACCGACGACACCGATTATCAGAAGTTTCGCCAGCAGGTCAGAACCGCGGACTGGCAGACTGGCTTCCTAAGCCTGCCTCTCGCTACCCGCAAAGCCCAGATCGAAGCACTGCGTCAGCGCAGCGAGCAGGAAAAATCCCACAAAAGTATGCAGATCATGGACGTGAATGGGGATGCGGTTGACGCTTTACTGCGCGCGCAGGACTACCCGGCGCTATTGATACACGGCCACACGCATCGTCCTGGACACCACACGCTGGTGGTGGACGGACGGCAGTGCGAGCGCTGGGTATTGGGGGATTGGTACGAACAGGGCAGCTGCCTGCGGCTGGACGCCACGGGCTGCCAGCCTTTGCCGGTCAGCGCGGGTTGTCTGACTAGCGACGGACTTCGGAAGGGCGTGCCTCGGCAGCCAGCTTGTCGAGCACACCGTTGACGTACTTGTGTCCATCGGTACCACCATACAGCTTGGCCAGCTCGACGCCTTCGTTGATCGCGACGCGATACGGGATGCTGGGGTCGTAGATCAACTCATAGGCCGAGATGCACAGGATGGCATGTTCGATCGGGCTGAGTTCACCGATACCACGGTCGATGAAGGCGGCGATACGCAGATCCAGCGTCTGCATGTGCTCGGTGACGCCTTCCAGCAAGGTGCGCAGATACTCTTCATCGGCACGATCAAAATCCGGATCATCGACCAGACTGCGGCGCACGGCACGCAGCTCGTTCTTGCCGATCAGCACTTCATAGATGCCCTTGAGCGCCAGCTCGCGCGACTTGCGGCGATTCTTGCCGGGCTTGTTGACCGGCTTGCCTGCGGCGCTTTTGTTCATGTCGCTGTTGTTCATATCACTATTGTTCGGATCGCTCATAGTGCCTTCAGCAGGTTGACCATTTCGATCGCCACAGCCGCCGCTTCGGCACCCTTGACCCCCATGCGCTGCAGCGCCTGATCGTCGTCCTCGGTGGTCAGCACCGCATTGGCAACCGGCACACCGGTGTTCAGTTGCACTTCAGAGATGCCACGCGCCGATTCGTTGGCTACTACTTCGAAATGGTAGGTCTCGCCACGGATGATGGCGCCCAGTGCGATCAATGCGTCGAACTTGTCACTGTCGGCCATCTGGTGCAACACCACGGGCAGCTCCAGCGCACCCGGCACCGTGGCCAGGGTGATATCGGCATCCGCCACGCCCAGCTTGATCAGTTCGGCATGGCAACTGGCCAGCAGGCCTTCACCGATATTGCTGTTGAAGCGCGACAGCACGATGCCGATACGCAGGTCCTTGCCATCCAGATTGATTTCATGTCGTTTCAAAACGTTTCCAGTCCTTGATAGTGTGTGTCGCCCGCGCTCCGGGCTGACTGCGTGACGCTATGGTCTTGGCGCATCACGGGATTTTGCAAAAACAGCATTATACAGAATTGCGTCCGCTAATCTTAGCCGACTTAACCCAGGCAAGTTAGCCCAGCCGACTTCTGCAGGCTGGCATCAGCAAGCCTGCTGATGCCCACGTTCAGGGGGTGTTTAAAACTTTCTCGATTTTTTTCATATAACTGTCATATTATCTTCATACAGTGCTCGCCATGTTAAAAGTAATTAATGGAGAGAATAGACATGCCAGCTAATATTCTTGTGATTGAAGATGAACCCGCGATTCAGGAGCTGATGGCCCTGAATCTGACCCAGGCAGGCCACAATGCGCTGCGCGCGTTAAGCGTGGAACAGGCGCAACTGCTGATCCGCGAAGCCCTGCCCGACCTGATCATCCTCGACTGGATGCTGCCTGGCATGAGCGGTATCGATTTCGCACGCAAGCTCAAATCCGACGAACTGACCAAGACCATCCCCATCATCATGCTCACCGCGCGTGGTGAAGAGATCGACAAGGTGCGCGGCCTGGAAGTCGGTGCCGACGATTACGTCACCAAGCCATTCAGCCCGCGTGAACTGAACGCGCGCATCAAGGCGGTGTTGCGCCGCCGTGCACCGCAGATGACCGACGACCCGATCGAAGTCAGCGGCCTGCGCCTGGACCCGACCACACACCGCGTGTCCGGCAACGGCGCCACGCTGGATCTGGGGCCTACCGAGTTCCGTCTGCTGCACTACCTCATGTCCAACCCGGAACGCGTGCATTCGCGCAGCCAGGTACTGGATAGAGTATGGGGTGACCGCGTGTTCGTGGAAGACCGCACCGTGGACGTGCATATCCGCCGCCTGCGTCGCGCACTCTCCGCCTCCGGCCATGAAGAATTGATACAAACAGTGCGCGGTGTCGGCTACCGTTTCTCGGCTCAGTAGCTCATAATAGGCGCGCTTTCACCGACAGGATGCATGCGTGCAGGATATTCGCTGGCGGGCCTTTTGGCTCTTACTGACATGGTTGTTCTTTTGCCTGATTCTGGGCCTGGCCACGAGCACCGAAGTTGCCTCATTGGTATTCTCGGCCGGGCTGTTGCTGTATTACTTCAATCACCTGTTCTGGCTGCAACAGCTGCTGGACTGGTTCCGCAAACCTGAGTTGTCCACCATGCCCATAGGCAAAGGCCTGTGGGAAGACGTGTTCTCGGCGGTCTATCAACATCAGCGCCGTCATAGCCGTAGCCAGACCCAGCTGAGTTCTGCGCTGGACCGTTTCCGTCATGCCGCCAGCGCGCTGCCGGATGGCGTGGTACTGCTCAACGGCCAGGACCAGATCGAATGGTGCAACCCGCCCGCCGAGCATCTGCTTGGCCTGTCGCTGCCGCAAGATACCGGCCAACCCATCGGCTACCTGGTACGCCATACCGATTTCATCGAATACATGCATAGCGGCGACTATGAAGACGCCATCAAACTGAAATCCTGGCGCATGGCCGACGTCATGCTGGAGATCAAGCTGGTGTCTTTTGGCAGCAACCAGAAGCTGCTGATCTGCCGTGACATCAGTCAGGTGGAGAAACTGGACGCCATGCGCCGCGACTTCATCGCCAACGTGTCGCACGAACTGCGCACCCCGCTCACCGTGGTAGGCGGCTTTCTGGAAACACTGCAGGATATCGACGGCGCCGTGCCGCCCAGCACCAAGAGCTATTTCAATATGATGCAGGAGCAGACCAGCCGCATGCGCAGGCTGATCGAAGACCTGCTGATGCTGTCGCAACTGGAGAACAGCAGCATACTGCCGCAGGACAGCGAGGTCGATGTGCCCAAACTGCTGGATCTGGTCATGAAAGAGGCCCACAGCCTGAGCAATGGCCGACACCACATCAAGCTGGAATCTGACAACAGTATATGGATGCTGGGCGCTCAGGAAGAACTGCATAGCGCATTCGGCAACCTGGTCAGCAATGCCGTACGTTACACGCCCGAGGGCGGCACCATCACCCTGCAGTGGCAGGCGCGCGGCCTGGAAGCCGCCTTCAGCGTCACCGACACCGGCATCGGCATCGAACACAAACACATCGCCCGCATCACCGAACGCTTCTACCGCGTGGACCGCAGCCGTTCGCGCGAGACCGGCGGCACCGGCCTGGGGCTCTCCATCGTCAAGCACATCCTCACCCGCCACCAAGGCCGCCTGGAGATCGACAGCGAACTGGGCGTAGGCAGCACCTTCCGCATGGTGTTCGCAAAAAACCGCGTGCTGCGCAAAAGCTAGCCTAGCGCATGCCCGGCATCCACATGGCTTCTGCTGTCTCGATGTCGCAACGCTGGGTCGCGCTGTTCAGCGCGCTGCTACTGGCCAGTGCCTGCAGCACGCCGGGGCCGGGCAAGCCGGTGCCCCGTCAGGCCGACCGCAGCTCCATCGGACAACTGATGAAGAACGACATGGACCGCATCGCCGATGTCGAGATCCGCGAGAACACCGAAAGCCTGCGCCTGCTCATGAGCAAGCTGTACAAGCGCAACCCGCGCGAGCTCAAAAAAAGCACCAGCGGCAGCGTGGAGGACATGGTCAACTGGGTGTTCGATGGCGATCATCGCTGGGAATTCGAGGCCATCAACAATCGCCAGGATACTGCGGCGCTGTTCCTCGCCTTCGACCCGCAATACCAAGGTGACCGCGTGCTGCCCTATATCGTCGGCCTGCACACCATGCTGCTCAAGGCACACGGCTGGAAGACCGAGTTCTTCTTTCTGGACAGCATAGACCCGCAACGGCTCTACAACGTGGCGCGCAACGTCGAGATCGCCGCCTGGAAACTCGCCAACGCACGCAACAGCAAAGGCCAGTTGTATCTGCTCAGCAACGAGATCAACGAGCAGCAACGCAACCTGAGCTTCGAACGCGAGATCGGCAAGATAGTGGGCCGCACCGATTTGTATGCCATCACCCTGGCAGAAAAATCAGAACGCACCATCACCCGCGTGATGCAGAACCTTGCAACGGCGATCTTCCTGCCATTCTGATATCCCAGCGTTGCAATACCTTATGCCTATGGGGGCCTAAAAGCGCAGCATCAGTTGATGCACCAACTAACATTGTCTTTCCAACAAGAGCACAGCGAGCCACACAGCCCCAATCCTGGTTCAGCTTGGTGCCTTGGTTCCCGCCTACACGGTAACGACGACATCAGGTGATTTTGACTTACCTCGCCTGTCGGGCGAGTCCGACTGGTACGATTAGTTTCGGCGGACTGCTGAAGCGAGTCCGCCCTACCTGCTGAGACGCGTGCCTGAAAACCAGTGTGTGGATGTTAAAAAGCCGGGTCACCCCGGCTCTTCATGACAGACGCTGCATCAAGGCTTATACGCAGCTACAACAGCACCTTCTCGATACCACCGTTGTTGGCCTTGTGCACATACTCCTGCATCCAGTTCTCACCCAGGATGTGCTTGGCCATTTCGACCACGATGTAATCGGCCTGAACGCCAGTATCTTCACCATAACGTGCCAGACCTTGCAGGCAGCTTGGGCAGGAGGTCAGGATCTTGACGTCCTGCTCGGGCGCACCCGGCGTCAGGCCCAGTTTCTCCATGCCCTTTTCCAGCTCTTCCTGCTTGCGCATCTTCACCTGCGTGGCAATGTCAGGACGGGCTACTGCAAACGTACCGGATTCACCGCAACAACGGTCATTCAAGGCAACGTCAGTATTCATCAGCGCATTGGTGACCTTGAGCGGCGCGTAGGTCTTCATGGGCGAGTGGCATGGGTCGTGGTACATATAACGCACGCCGGTCACGCCTTCGATCTTCATGCCTTTTTCCATCAGGTACTCATGGATGTCGAGCAGGCGGCAGCCCGGGAAGATCTTCTCGAATTCATATTTCTGCAGCTGATCCATACAAGTGCCGCAGGACACGATCACGGTCTTGATATCCAGATAGTTCAGCGTATTCGCCACGCGGTGGAACTGCACGCGGTTGTCGGACGTGATCTGCTGACCCTTGTCGTGATTGCCTGCCGAAGTCTGCGGGTAACCGCAGCACAGATAGCCAGGCGGCAGTACGGTGATGGCCCCGGTTTCGTACAGCATGGCCTGCGTGGCCAGACCGACCGTGGAGAACAGACGCTCGGAGCCACAGCCCGGGAAGTAGAACACGGCTTCGGAATCGTCGTTGGTCTTTTCCGGGTTACGGATCACCGGGATCATGGTGTCATCTTCGATGCCCAGCAACGCACGCGAGGTCTTGGTGGGCATGGCCTTGGGCATGGGACGGTTCAGGAAGTGGATCACCTGCGCCTTGATCTCGGGCTTGCCCAGCGTGGCCGGTGGACGCTTCTTGAACGCGGTCAGCAGGCCCAGCTTCTTGGCGATGCTGTGTGCAAAGTTCTGCGCACGGTAGCCAAAGCCTATCATGAAGGTGCGCATCAGCTTGATGGTGGCCGGGTCCTTGATGTTCAGGAAGGTCATCGCCAGCGAGGTGCCGGGATTGAAATGCTTCTTGCCCTGCTCGCGCAGGAAATTACGCATGGCGATCGATACGTCACCGAAGTCGATATCCACCGGGCACGGCTTTTCGCAACGGTGGCACACCGTGCAATGGTCTGCCACGTCGTTGAACTCGTCGAAGTGCTTGATGGAGATACCGCGCCGCGTCTGCTCTTCGTACAGGAAAGCCTCGATCAGCAGCGAGGTGCCGAGGATCTTGTTGCGCGGGCTGTACAGCAGGTTGGCTCGCGGTACGTGCGTGCTGCACACCGGTTTGCACTTACCGCAGCGCAGGCAATCACTGATGGAATCGGCAATCTCGCCGATGGCCGACTGTTCCATGATGATGGATTCGGCTTCCAGCAGCGAGAACGAGGGCGTGTAGGCATCATCCAGGCCGGAACCGGCCATGAGCTTGCCCTTGTTGAAACGGCCTTCCGGATCGACCTTCTGCTTATAAGCCGCGAAGGTGCTGATGGTCTTCTCGTCGAGGAATTCCATCTTGGTGATGCCGATGCCGTGTTCGCCCGAGATCACGCCATCCAGCGACTTGGCCAGCGCCATCACGCGCGCCACCGCAGCGTGGGCGTCCTGCATCATGCCGTAATCATCGGAATTGACCGGGATATTGGTATGCACATTACCGTCACCGGCATGCATGTGCAGCGCGATGAACACGCGCGACTTCAGCACGCGCTTGTGTATCTCGTCCAGTTTTTCCAGCAGGTTGCGGTATTCGCGGCCGGTGAACAGCTCCTGCAACGGCTTTTTCAGCTCGCGCTTCCAGGACACGCGCAGCTCATACGACTGCACGGCGCGGAAGATATTCTCGTAATGGCTGTAGCGTGCGGCATCCTCAGGCCCCAGCAAGGAAACCGGGCCGTCAGGGTTGTTGAGGATCAGCGTCCAGCGCTCACGCAGTTGCTGCAACAAGCCCAAGGATTGCACGCGCTTGGCTTCCAGACGCTCCAGATCGACCTTGGTGTCGTCGTCTTCATACAGCGGCAAGTCACCGGAAATGAAGGTCTGCAGCTCGTCCAGCAGGCGCAGCTTGTTGTTGATGGACAGTTCGATGTTGATGCGCTCGATACCGTCCGAGTAATCACCCAGACGCGGCAGCGGGATCACCACATCTTCGTTGATCTTGAAGGCGTTGGTGTGCTTGGCGATGGCGGCGGTGCGCGCACGGTCCAGCCAGAACTTCTTGCGTGCTTCGGCCGAAACGGCCACGAAGCCTTCACCGCCACGCGCATTGGCGAGGCGCACGATGTGCGAGGCCGACTGGCCGACCGCATCTTCATCGTCGCTGGCGATGTCCGCGATCAGCACCATCTTGGGCCGCTCGGAACGCGCCGCTTTGGTCGCATAGCCCACCGCCTTGATGTAGCGCTCATCCATGTGCTCCAGGCCGGCCAGCAGCGTGGATTCGGTAGCGTCCAGGTAGTCCTTGATCTCGACGATGGCAGGCACCGCCACCGCCACGTTGCCGAAGAACTCCAGACAAACGGTACGCACATGCTTGGGCATGCGGTGCAGGATGAAGGTAGCCGAGGTGATCAGGCCATCGCAGCCCTCTTTCTGGATACCGGGCAGACCGGACAGGAATTTGTCGGTCACGTCCTTGCCCAGGCCCACCTTGCGGAAGCTGGGGCCGGGGATCTCGAGGATCTCCGGATCGGCCAGCAGGGTCTTGCCGTCCGTATCAAAGCGGCTGATCTTGAAACGGGCAAGTTCGATATCGTGGATCTTGCCCAGATTGTGATCTAGACGCTCGATCTCCATCCAGGTGGCGTCCGGCGTCACCATGCGCCAGGAGGCGAGATTATCCAGCGCGGTACCCCACAGCACGGCTTTCTTGCCACCGGCGTTCATGGCCACGTTACCGCCTATGCAGGAGGCATCCGCCGAGGTCGGGTCGCAGGCGAATTCCAGCCCGGCGTCGCTGGCGGCTTCCATGGCGCGGCGCGTCACCACACCTGCACCACAACGCAAGGTGGCGACCTGACGGCCCACACCTGGCAAGGTGCTCATAGTGACACGGCCCAGCGTATCCAGCTTTTCGGTATTGATCACTGCAGACAGCTTGGTCAGCGGTACTGCACCGCCGGTATACCCGGTACCGCCTCCGCGTGGAATGATGGTCAGACCAAGCTCGATACAGGCTTTAACGATAGCGGCGACTTCTTCTTCCGTATCCGGGTTGACCACCACGAAGGGGTACTCCACGCGCCAATCGGTAGCGTCCGTGACATGCGACACGCGGGCCAGACCGTCGAACTGGATATTGTCCTTGCGCGTGATCTTGCCCAGCTTGCCGAGCGCCTTTTTGCGCAGGGCTTCGATATCACGGAATTCGTTCTCGAAGCTGGTGACCGCAGCACGCGCGGCTTCCACCAGCTTCTGGACCTTGGTGTTACCGTTGCTACGGTCGTCGATGGCATTGATGCGGTGATGCAGGGCCTCGATCAGTGCCTTGCGACGTTTTTTGTTGGCAAGCAGGTCGTCCTGCAGGTAGGGATTGCGTGTGACCACCCACAGATCACCGAGCACCTCGAACAGCATGCGGGCAGAACGGCCGGTCTTGCGCTCGCCGCGCAGCTCATCAAGGATGTCCCAGACTTCTACACCTAGGAATCGTATGACGATTTCACGGTCAGAGAAGGAGGTGTAGTTGTACGGTATTTCGCGTAATCGGGTGGTCATGAATCAGACGATAGTCAAAGAGGATATTGTATCACGCCGCTCAGACGCGACGAAAAGCCGGGAGTTCGACAATCAAGTGAAAACACAGGACAATGCGCCCTGATGTGGAGACTGCAAACAAGATGAACGCGTTTTTTCTCAAGCCACGTAACTGGCTGCTGCCCTTGATTTTAATCGGCCTGCTGGCCTTTCTTGGCTTGTCCCTGAAAGACAAACCGACAGCGCCCGAGGTCACTTTCACCACGCTCAACAACGAGCAGATCACGCTGCAGCAATTACGTGGCAAAGTGGTGCTAGTGAATTTCTGGGCTACGGATTGCCCAGGCTGCATCGCCGAGATGCCGCAGTTGATCAATACCTACAAGCAATACCATGAGCAGGGCTTCGAGCTGGTGGCAGTGGCCATGTCCTACGACCCGCCCAGCCATGTGCTCAATTACACTGAAAAGAATGCCCTGCCTTTCCCGGTCATGCACGATGGCTTTGGCGAAGTCGCCAAGGCATTTGGCGACGTGAAGCTGACGCCCACCGCCTTCCTGCTCGACAGTGAAGGCCGCATCATTCAGCGCGTGATCGGCGAACTGGATTTCACCCGTTTGCATCAGCTGCTCGACACCCACCTGAAGAAAGCCTCCTGATATGTTGTGGATCAAGGCCTGGCATATCATTTTCATGGTGACCTGGTTCGCCGGGCTGTTCTATCTGCCACGGCTGTTCGTCTACCATGCCATGAGCGCAGATAGCGCCAGCAACGAGCGCTTCAAGATCATGGAACGCAAACTGTTCTACGGCATCATGACGCCGGGCGCGATCTTCACCATCATGTTTGGGGTCTGGCTATGGCTGGGATACGGCCATTCCGGCGGCTGGCTGCATGCCAAACTGGCACTGGTCGCTGGCCTGCTGGTGTACCACATCTACTGCGGCAAACTACTGCTCGATTTCAAGCATGACCGCAATACACGCAGCCATGTCTACTACCGCTGGTTCAACGAAGTGCCAGTATTGGCGCTGATCGCCATCGTGGTGCTTGTGGTGGTCAAGCCTTTCTAGCAGAATCGCAGCTTATGGACATTCTCAATTCCGGCTGGTTGATCAGCATGAGCAAGAAATCCGGCAAGACGCCACAGGCGCGCTTGCTGGCCCTGTTCGACCTGCTGGATGACTGGCTGGAAGCACCGCAGATACGCGACAACATCAGCAAGCAAGCACCTGCCGCCGCGCCTGGCACCGAGATGTTTGCTTTCCTGAACGAACAGGCGCGTGCAGCTGGCGCGCTGCTGCCTGAGTTACTGGCTCAGCAACTGTATGCCATCGCCTACCACGGCCTGCTGCAGGCAATCTGCGATGAGAAACCGCACCATGCCCTGCTGCATGCCAAGAAAGCGGCTGGCGCCCTTATCGCGGCGCTGACGGAAAAGGAAAGACGTCCAATCAAAGCGGCTTATGTCGCCACAGCAGGCCTGATGGTGGCCGGCTTCGCTCTGGGTGGCTGGTTATGGCAAAGCACGCCCGCAGTGGTGGTCGCCAATACCAATGCTCCCGCCCCGGTAGCCGCCATGCCGGTGAGGGTACACAACAATCCGGCCAACATCGCCGAGATCTACGCCACCATGGAGCAGATGCGCAAAGGGGTATGTCAGTTCCCGGAAGCCTTGCAACTGCCGGATGCGCACAAAAAAGTCTATGTGGAACTGGTGGTGCAGGGCAAGATCCCCACTGAACGTGAAGATCAGTTGCTGGCAAAAGCGCTGATGGAAAAAGTGCGCTGCAACTACACGCCCATGCTGATGGCGAACTCGATCAGCTAGCATTACTCCACATCACGCAAGCCTTACCATTCCGCCCCGGCGGTTAAAAACAAAAAAGCCAACTTGCGTTGGCTTTTTTGCATTTTGAACACCAGTAGCAATTGCAGCTTATTCGGCTGCTTTCTTGATCGCTTCCAGGCCGGATTTGAAAATGCCGGTGATGGTGTCTTTAGCCGTCTTGTCATCCTGACCCGCCTTGGCCGGATTGGATGGGTCCTGACGTTTGAACATGCTACGCCACACCACGGTGGTCTTGCCGCCTGCGCTCTGCAGCAGCAAGGTGGCGCTGTAGTCTCGCACGGGCAGCACGCTTTCGGTGATCTCGTACTTGATGGTCATGCCAGCGGCATCGTAAGAAGTCAGGGTCTCGTTGATCTTGCCGCCATCTTTAAGCGTCAGTACGCGCGTAGCACCCACTTCGCCTTCCTTGCCGCCGGTGATCTCGGTCTTGGCAATGGCAGGATGCCAGCCCATTTCGCCGAACTTGCCCATGATGGCCCAGACTTTGTCAGCCGGAGCATTGACTTCGATGCTTTCCTTGACACGGATGGTTTCGTCGATCGCGGCAGTTGCCACCAGGGGCAGACACAGCGCCATGCCCAATACGCTTGCAAAAAACTTACTCATGAAACACCTCGTAATGAATTTTAATGGATATTCCCGACGCTGCTGCAATTCCAGGAGCCCATACTGTACAGGAATCCATCTCGATGTAAAGCCGCAAGACCCGCGCCGTTACTGGCTTACAGGCATGCAAGGTGGGTGAAATCAACCACCACCACAACCACCAAGTGCGCATTTGCAAGTAGACTATACTGTGCGGTATATATTTTGTAAGCCGCTTGCGCTAAACTAGCTTCATCTACCCGATGTGGAGACAGGCCCCATGTCCCTGCTCAAAGAAAAAATCCTGCAAGTCGCTTCGGATCTGTTTCAGACCCGCGGCATCAATTCCACTGGCGTGGACACCATCGTGGCCGTGGCCGGCACCACCAAAATGACGCTCTACAAGCACTTTCACTCCAAGGAAGGCTTGATCATTGAAGTGCTCAACGAGCACTACCGGCACTTTCACGCTTGGCTCAGCGAACGGCTGGATCGCAAGAAGCCGGCTGAGCGTCTGCAGAAACTGTTCGATTTCATCGAAGAGTGGGTCAGCTCGCCTGATTTTCATGGCATGGCCTTTTTGAAGGCCTCCGCCGAGTTCCCGGACGCCAGCAGCCCCATCCATGAACTGTCCAACACCCACTCGCAGCAGTTCCGCCGCTATCTGGCCGAACTCGCCGCAGATGCAGGCATCGCCGATGCCGAGGGTCTGGCGCTGCAGCTCTCCCTGCTGATAGAAGGTGCCATGCAAGCCGAGCAGATCAAGCGCGGCTCGGGCGCCATCGTGTATGCAAAAAAAGCCGCCAATATCCTGATCAAGAGCAGCCTGCGTTAAGTTTGTTGCCTGCCGCCTGCGCGCTGGCGATAATCATGCTTTTGCAAACGAGTCTTCAGCATGCGCACCCTGATCTGCGGGTCCCTGGCTTATGACACCATCATGGTGTTCCCGGGCCAATTCAAACAACACATCCTGCCGGAACAGATCCACATTCTGAACGTGGCTTTCCTGGTGCCCGAGATGCGCCGCGAATTCGGCGGCACCGCTGGCAACATCGCCTACAACCTCAAACTACTCGAAGACGACCCGGTGATCATGGCCACTGTGGGTGACGATTTTGGCAGTTACCAGCACTGGCTGGACCAGCATGGCATGAGCAACACTCACGTCACCACGGTGCCAGGCAGTTATACCGCACAAGCCTTCATCACCACCGACCATGACGACAACCAGATCACCGCCTTCCATCCCGGCGCGATGAACCATTCGCATGTCAACAGCGTGCGTGATGCCAAGGAGATCGATATCGCCATCATCGCGCCGGACGGCCGTGACGGCATGTTCCTGCATGCGCGCGAGTGCTTTGAAGCGCGTATCCCGTTCATGTTCGACCCAGGCCAGGGCCTGCCCATGTTCAACGGCGAAGAACTGCTGCAGTTTATCGACATGGCCGACTATCTGGCCGTGAATGATTACGAGGCGCAACTATTGCAGGAGAAAACCGGTCTCACGCTTGAACAGTTGGCTGGCAAGGTCAACGCGCTCATCGTGACGCTGGGTGCACAAGGCTCACATATTTATGCCGATGGTCAACGCTACGCGATCCCTTGCGTTGAAGCCACATCAGTGGTCGACCCGACCGGCTGTGGCGATGCATACCGTGCCGGTTTGTTGTACGGTATCAGTCGTGGCTGGGACTGGCCCAGCATAGGCCGACTGGCTGCCACGCTGGGCGCCATCAAGATCAACAGCAACGGCGCACAGAATCACAAAGCCAGCCGCACAGAGATCGAAGACATCTATACCCGTGCGCTGATGAAAGAAGTGGTCGCAACAGAAAGATCGCAGGCGTAACACCGGCTCGTCCATCACTCGTTAATGCAAGTAACAAAAGACAGCAATTTCAAGCTCAGGAGCTCGATATGAACATCACCAAACTGATATTGGTTCTGATCTGCAGCGCGGTACTGGCCGGTTGTGCCAGCTCCAACTCCGGCGCAGTCTACAAACGCGGTGAGGCACGTCAGGTGCAGACCGTGAAGATGGGCACAGTGGAAAGTGTACGTACTGTCAAACTGGAAGGCACCAAGAGTCCGGTCGGTACCGTAGGCGGCGCCGCTGTAGGCGGCATCGCCGGCAGCACCATAGGCGGCGGCCGTGGTTCTGCCATCGCCACGGTGATCGGCGCCATCGTGGGCGGCATCGCCGGTTCTGCGGTCGAAGAAGGCGTCACACGCTCAGATGGCCTGGAAATCACCATCAAGCTCGACAGCGGTGGCATGATCGCCGTGGTACAGGAAGCCGACGTGCAGTTCAAACCAGGTGACCGTGTACGGCTGCTGGAAAGTGGCGGCACTACGCGCGTGACCCTTTAAGCACAAGGCATTCATCCAAGCGTCAAGTTCCAGTCACGCCATTGTCATGTGGCGACCTTATCTTGCTCTGGTCTACTCAACAGGCCAGAGGAATCACCATGCTGGAACGGCGTTTATCACCCAAGGCAGCGGAGGACGATGCTCCGCTGCACATCAGCTTTGCCCGCAACCCGTCTGAAGTCGCTGAAGCGCAGCGCCTGCGCTACCGTATCTTTGTTGAAGAAATGGGTGCCAACTTGCCCAGCAAGGACGGCTACGACCGTGACGGCTTTGACGCTTTCTGCGACCACCTGCTGGTACGCAACAACAACGGCGAAGTGGTCGGCACCTATCGCATATTGAGCCCATTCATGGCCAATGAAGCCGGTGGCTATTACTCGGCGGCCGAGTTCGACCTGAGCCGTTTGAGCCCACTGTTCGACCGTACTGTAGAAG
Organism: Methylobacillus flagellatus; assembly: GCF_005502435.1. GTDB lineage: Bacteria > Pseudomonadota > Gammaproteobacteria > Burkholderiales > Methylophilaceae > Pseudomethylobacillus > Pseudomethylobacillus flagellatus_A. The sequence continues at coordinate 121,370 of NZ_SCOU01000002.1, read as the reverse complement.
TCGGCCGTGCCTGCGTGCATGAGGATTATCGCCATGGCGGCACCATCACCATGTTGTGGGCTGGCTTGGCCAAATACATGCAAGCCAACCGTTATGAATACATGATAGGTTGCGGCAGCGTAGGCATGGGTGACGGTGGACACATGGCAGCCAGTCTTTATAATAGATTGCGTGAAGACTATTTGTCGCCCGCTGAATACCGCGTGTTTCCACGTGTTCCGCTGCCACTGGATGCGTTGCGCAGCGACATGCCAGCCACCATCCCGCCATTGATGAAAGGCTACCTGCGACTGGGTGCTTATATCTGTGGCGAACCGGCCTGGGATCCTGACTTCAACACCGCTGACATGCTGGTGATGTTGCCGCTGTCGCGTTTGAACAAACGTTACGCAGCGCACTTTTTCAAATAACTGAACGGTTGCTTACGCCTTACTCTTCCAAGCTGACGCGTCACTGGCGATTGACGCGCATGGTACTGCACACGGTGTATGGTGTGATGATCGCTGGCTTGCTGTTACCCCACGTCAAACCGGCGTGGCGTGACCGGCTGATCTCGCACTGGTGCCGTGGATTGCTGTCGCTGTTGAATGTGACCCTGCGCGTTCATGGCACACCACCACCATTCGATAGCCGCAACATCATGCTGGTCGGTAACCACATCTCCTGGTTGGATATTCACGCGCTGAACAGCGTCAAGGCGTTGCGCTTCGTCGCCAAATCCGAGATTCGTGGCTGGCCGGTGTTCGGCTGGTTCTCGGAAAAGGTGAATACGCTGTTCACCGAGCGCACCCGCAAGCAGGATGCCGGACGCATGGTGGACATCACCGCCGAAGCCTTGCGCTCCGGCGATTGCATCTGCTTCTTCCCTGAAGGCACCACCTCGGATGGCAGCCACATCCTGCCGTTCAAGGGCAGCCTGATGCAGGCGGCCATCAATGCCGACAGCATGATCTGGCCGGTCACCATCCGCTATCCGGATGCGAATGACCAAGCCAATATCGCGATGGCGTATTACGGCGACATCAGCTTGCAGGATTCCATCTTCAGTGTGATCGGGCAGAAAGCGCCGGTGGTGGAACTGCATTTCAGCAGCCCGATCGCCGCCCATGGACATGAGCGGCGGGGCTTGTCATTGCTGGCAAGACAGGCGATTGCCAGCCATTTTCCTGCTCACCCAAGCTGACGCATATCGTCAGGCATGGTCACGGACTAGGCCGCAGGCTAGTCGCCGACGGCCATCACACCATCGCGCAGATCGCTAGGCACCTGAAAAACCTGCCGGTCTTGCAGGCGCAGTGCCGTCAGCCGACCTCCCCACAAGCAGCCAGTATCCAGCGCCTGCACATCGTCGCGCTGCAACAGACCCAGCGCAGACCAGTGCCCGAACACGACGGTGGTATCGCGCGACTGCCGTCCCGGCATATCGAACCATGGGGCGCAAGCGGCAGGCAGGTCTTGCAGCTCACCCTTGAAACGGAAATCGATGCTGCCGTCCGGCTTGCAAACGCGCAAGCGCGTCATGGCATTGACGATGACGCGCAAGCGGTCCATGCCACGCAAGCTGTCATCCCAGCGATCCGGCTGATTGCCATACATCTGCGCCAGAAACTCACGGTAATCAGGCGCATGCAGCACCTGCTCTACTTCCGCTGCCAGTGACTCAGCCTGTGCTGCCGTCCACTCCGGCAGCAGACCCGCGTGGACCAACAGATCACCATCGACCCGATGCACCAGACGCTGCTGACGCAGCCAAGCCAGCAACTGAGGGGCATCTTCAGCGGCCAGCAAGGCCTCCAAGGTATCGCCACGATGGGCGCGGGCCAGACCTTCCGCCATGGCCAGTGCATGCAGATCGTGGTTACCAAGCACGGAAACGACCGATGTTTTGTGTTCAACCACCCAGCGCAGTACGGCCAGAGATCCATTGCCACGATTGACCAGATCGCCAAGCAGATACAGCCTGTCGTGGTCAGGGTCGAACTGGATACGCTGCAACAAGGCTTGCAGCGCGTGATAGCAGCCCTGGATGTCACCTATCGCATAGTTGGCCATCAGGACTGCCTTGAGAGGGGAATCCCGGCAGCAGAGCGCACGCCGGGCATCACTGCTTTATTCTTCAGCGGCGGGCGCTTCAGGCTCGGTGAAGCTGGCGCCAGCCTGATTGCCCATATAGGCCACTGCACGCGCCACTTCGATATCACTCAGATCCGGGCTACCGCCGCGAGCCGGCATCTGACGTATGCCTTCAATGGCATGCTTGACCAGCGTTTCGTAACCCTGCGCGATACGCGGCGCCCAGGCCCCTTCATCGCCCAACTTGGGAGCACCAAAAGCGCCAGCACCATGACAGCCCGCACAAATGCCTTGCACCACTTCCTCGCCGGTCTTCAGCGTCACCTCTGCAGAAGGGTCCGCCACATCAACAGCCGCAACGGGCTTGATACGCTCCTCGGCAGCGCTGGAAAGCACGGCAGGGTCCGCATCCGGCAGGTAGTTGTTCTGCACACCCAACACCATTTTGACAATCAGAAAAATGATCAAAGCAGGCGCGATGATCGCCCCCAGTACAGCCAGGATCACCTGGGCGGGGGTGGTTTTGGGGAAATCGTGATCGTGCGCACTCATGACTATCTCATCCAGCCGTTAAACTAAAACGTCCATTATACGTGCAACCCGTGTCGCACAAAAGAACTGACCCGACTGGTATAATCGAAGTTCTTCGCATGTTCCATGCAAACTCATCGCGCCCGTAGCTCAGTTGGATAGAGTGTTGGTTTCCGAAGCCAAAGGTCACAGGTTCGACTCCTGTCGGGCGCGCCAGTCACGCTTTACTCAAGCGCAGCAGTCAGCTTCGCGTCATCAACAACCCAATCAGGTGGTAGCCTCACCCGCACGATGTAAACTACAATTACTTAGTGCGTGAATGTTTAAAACCTGCTGTTCATATAAAAAAGCCAATAACCAGCCAGCTGGAGGGGATGTATGGAAGACGCTGTCAATCATTCAGTACTTCATGATGCCTATATGAGCACGGACTATGTAGTGATGAGCGAGCCCGCCTTCACCCTCAAGGTCGGCACCGAATCCAGCGCATTGAGTCAGTTGCATAAGTCTTATGGCGTAGACTCCAGCGTCTTCATCACCGCATGGAACCCAGGCAGCGTGCCGCGCAGCAAGATCGAGAACGAGAAGCGGCAGGTGGAATTGATGGAGATCCTGCGCTTTCGCAGCCTGGATTACTTTCATGCGGAAGGCATACATCCGGGCGGCCAGTGGCCTGCCGAACCTAGTGTGTTGGTACTCGGCCTGTCACTTGAGGCTGGCAAGAAACTGGGCCGGCAATTCAGCCAAAACGCCATCCTGTGGGCTGGGCCGGATGCAAAACCCACGCTGGTCATGATCAACGCGTCATGATCGATTAGCCGTACCAAAGCTGACTGAGCCGCCATGCCCTGCTTCACCATCGGGTTCACAAATCGGCTGGCGCTGTTGAGCCTGCTGTTCTATTTTTTAGCCTGTTCCTTTTAGCCTGTTCTGGCACTGAGCCTGCTCGCGCCGCACGCCAACATCATCACGCAGTGCGCAACGCAGCCGATTCATCTGGCACCGATATTCCAAACAAACTGGCCACTTCACTGATGTCCGCTATCACCCGGTCTGGCTGGTCCAGCCGCACATCGCGTCCTCCGTTGTAGCCATAAGGGACTACCCAGCAGTTCACGCCTGCATTGCGCGCGGTGGCGATATCGGTCGCGGAATCCCCCACAAACAAGCTGTCTACTGCCGATACACGGAGTTGCGTCAGGCAATGGTCGATCACCCGACGATCCGGCTTCCTGAAATCCAGACTATCGCCACTCAACACCAGATCGAAATACTGCAGCAGGTCATGCTGACGCAGCAACTGGTCGGTGAAGGCGGCCTCCTTGTTGGTGATGATCGCCTGCTTGACGCCCGCTGATTTCAACAGCTGCAATGTAGTCTCCACCATGGGGAACAACTGGCTGCGACTGCCCAGCACCTGCCTGTAGTTTGCTTTGAACCGCGCCATCAGTGCATCGCTGGCGATATCCGGCTGCATTTGCTGGGCCTGTTGCATCAGACGTGCAGCGCCGTGACCAATCCAGGCACGTACTTGCTGCTCCTCTACCGCTGGCTGACCATAGGCGGCAAGCGTAAGGTTCACCGCATCCGCCAACTCGCCGGCCGTGTCGATCAGCGTGCCATCGAGGTCGTACATCACCAGTGCCATATTGATTCCCTGTCAGGCAATTGCTTAACCTAAATGACCGTTGGTTTCGCAAACCAACAAAATATTCACAAGTAACATCCGCCAGTTGTTTTATCCGCTTTGAGTTTGTTCAAGGCCAGACGGAACAACCGCTCCCCTTCCCCCAGCATGTCAGCACTGGGCGCAAAGGTATGCACGGCATAGGGCGGATGACGGCACACTACCAGAAAGACGTACTGGGGCAACTGGCCGGTAAGCTGCTGCACGCCTTGCCGGTACATAGCCGCACTGAGATGGTAGCGCTGCATCAGGCATGTGCGTTGAAACACCGCCAGCGTAGCGTCAAAGGTGGTTTTCAGTTCCAGCATCAGCTGCGGCAACAGCAACAGATCCGGCCGTATCTTGCAGCGCACCCCACTTTGTTGATCGCGCCAGAACAGGCTACGCTCGGCTTGTCCCGTGTTCAACCAATTTGCGACTTCGGGCTGGGCTGCAACCTGTTCACGAATCGCCTGTACTGCGCTCATCTGTGCTTCGGTGATGAAATGCACAGGATGCGGTTCTTGCTGGATCAGGCGCAGGTCGTCAGCATGCAGCATATCCACATGTGCCACGGGCAAGGCGATGTATTCGCGCTCGAAGCGCTCGGGCTCCAGTAAAGCGCAGTGTACCGCTGTGCCAAAATCAAGGATGGGGCTGGAGAACTGCTGGCGTTGCAGATAGCGCTGCAGATGCAGCGGCGACTGCAATATCTGCTTCAGCCCGGAGCTGGAAACATGACGACGTTCGGCCAGATAATCTTCCAGACTCAGGTCGTGGATGCCACTATCGTAGGGGCCGCTGGCACACAGGCTGTCATGACGATTCATGTTGCCATGGTAACCCGCTTATCAGCTGCGATGACGCTGCCCGCCTACCGATTTGGGGTGCTCTAACCATCAAACTTACCCCTATTGACGCATGTACGTTCGTACAGTATTGTAATGCTCATGGGAAACGACGTTGATTATCTGGCACAGCTTCAGGACTACTACGCGGAACACAGAACGCTGCCCTCGTTTGCAGCCATCGCGCAGTTGTTGGGGTTCAAATCCAAAAACGCGGTGACCGCGCTGGTGGCGCGCTTCAAGCTGCAACATTACCTGGATTCCGCCCCCGACAAACGTCTCAAACCGGGCAGCCGTTTCTTCGAGCGCATCATCGCCGAAAATTCAGTGCGCGCCGGTCTGCCTTCCGAAGCCGTGAGCGACCAGCATGACACGCTGACCATCGATGAATTCCTCGTGGAACGCCCCTCGAAAACCGTCCTGATCACTGTCAAGGGCGACTCCATGATAGACGCGGGCATCCTGCCGGATGACATCGTCATCGTGGAAAAGCGCCCGTTCGCCAACCCGGGCGATATGGTGATCGCCATCGTCGATAACGAGTTCACCCTCAAGACCCTGGGCAAGGAAGGCAGCAACTTCGTGCTCTACCCTGCCAATAAAGCCTATGCCACCATACGGCCACAAGGTCAGCTGGAGATCTTCGGCGTGGTGGTGGGGCAGTTCCGCAAATATAAATAAGCCGCTGCCTTACTCATCAGCTCGGATAGTCAGCGCATTTATAGCCGACGACGCCTTTGCCCAGTCAACTTCACTGCTACTCATCTGGCCGCTACTCATCTGGCTAAGAAAACTAGGTAATCCGACCAGGCTCCGCGCTCACCGCTCTTTGCCATTTCAAGCAGACCGCATGAACTCGGCATACACATTTCGATGACGCATACATTGCTCAGCCTGCTTATCCGGGCAGGATTCGCGTAATTTGCAGAAGCAGGTGTGCTGCACAAGCTCCTCAAGGCTGTGGCACTCCATCAGCGTTGTTGCAACTGGCGTTACCGCTTTCGTCGTTGTCATGATCTCCCCATACGCTTATTGATACTGGCTACTGTTTACCCACACTCGGACTCGGCATTACAAGCAGCGTTCAGGTGAAGTTGCTGGCTAGCGTAAATTAATTTCCCTGGCATCAACGCGCAGGGAAATCGTGTGGCTTTTTAAGACCGGGTCACTGACGATTTGAGATAACAAACTTCACTTGGTGAACCTGCAACACTGCAGACCTGTCATTGCAAAAGTGACCATCTTCCAAAAGACCGAAAAAATGAACACGCACATCATTCCCTGTACGGTTTGGCAAAGCCTCGATGTCTAGCCGGGTTGCCAATTTTCTGGCATCGCTTGCCCTGTTCACGCTAGGCACCCCGGTGTTAGCGGCCCAGGCTGCTGAACCGAACATCTTCGATGTTGGCACCGGCGCGCCGGTCAGCCGTGCACAATTGATAGAACGCCTGGCTGCCACGCAATTCGTGCTGCTGGGGGAGATGCATGACAATGCGGACCACCACGCCCAGCGTGGTGAACTGATCGCGGCACTCAACGCCCCGCATGCGCGGGTCGTGGCAGAGCACTTGGAACTCGCCAAGCAGGTTCAAGCCAGCAATGACCTGAAAGCCAGCCTAGAGCAAGCCGGTTTTGATGCCCAAGGCTGGGATTGGCCTTTGCATGCATCGTTATTCTCCGCCGTGCTGGAAGCGGGTATCCCGCTCAGCGGTGGGAACATCAGCCGCGAAACTGCACGCAATGCGGTACGTACCGGCGCCAGTGCATTGCCGGAAGCACTGAGTCAGCTCATCGCGCTAGCACCACTCGATGCTACCGGGCAGTCGCGTCTGGATGAAGACCTGCTAGGCAGCCACTGTGGCCATATGCCCGCCACCATGCTGGATGGCATGCGCCTGGCACAGCGCGCGCGTGATGCCGCGATGTTTTCTGCATTGCGCGACAGTCAGGGCAAGCCGGCCATCCTGGTTGCAGGCAATGGCCATGTACGGCATGACTATGGTGTACCTGCGCTGATACGCCAGCACCTGCCAGAGGCCAGTATCGTAGCGGTAGGCTTCATTGAGGAAGACGAAAAAACGCCCGCGCTGGAACAGTATCGCGGGCAGTTCGACTACGTGTGGATCGTCCCGGCGACCAAACGGGACGACCCGTGTCTGGCGTTTAAGCCGGCTGCCAGCAAGGCGGCGACTCCGGTGCCCAGCACGACAACTACCAGGTAAAGTACCAGTAGTGATCCACCAGCAAAGCCGCGAACAACAGGCTCAGGTAGATGATGGAAAAGCGGAACATGCGCTGCGCCAGACCATCGGAATAACGCCGGTACAGCGCAATGGCATAGGCCATGAACCAGACGTTGAGGATCAGCGAGGCGACCAGATAAATCACGCCGCTCATGCCATGACCGAACGGCATCAGTGCTACAGCAAACAGGATCACGGTGTAAAGCAGGATATGCAGGCGCGTGAACTCTTCGCCATGCGTGACCGGCAACATGGGCATGCCCACCTTGGCATATTCAGCGCGGCGATATAAGGCCAGTGCCCAGAAATGGGGCGGCGTCCAGGCAAAGATGATCAGGAACAGGATCAGCGATTCAGGCGAGACGACATTGGTGACGGCCGCCCAACCCAGGATGGGCGGCATGGCACCTGAGGCGCCACCGATGACGATATTCAGCGGCGTGGCCGGTTTGAGGAAGATGGTGTAGATCACGGCATAACCGACAAAAGTAGCCAAGGTCAGCCACATGGTCAGCGGATTCACCCAGAAATACAGCATGGCCAAGCCCAGCCCACCTACCACACTGGCAAAGATGATGGTCTGCCGTGAGGACACCTGGCCCTGCGGCAAAGGGCGGCCGCGGGTGCGTGCCATGCGTGCATCGATCTGCTGTTCGATCAGGCAGTTGAATGCGGCCGCAGCACCGGACGCCATGGCGATACCAAGGCTGGCCGCCAGCAACAGCCCCAAAGGCACCATGCCTGGCGTGGCCAGGAACATGCCTATCATGGCAGTGAAGACAATCAGCGATGTGACGCGCGGTTTGCAGAGGGCGAAAAAGTGCTGAAAACTCTGCCATAGCTGGATGCTTTTGCGCTGTGGGACAGCGCTCGTGGTTATGCTCATTGCCTCTCCTCGTTTATACGGCTTTTAACGCCGTTATCTTAGAATTCAGGACTACTGTGCAGATGACCAACAGGGCCGCTCCCAGATTGTGCGCCACTGCCAGCACAAGTGGAAGATGTAATAGCAAATTGGCGATGCCGATGCCGATCTGCAGCACCAGTAGCGTCGCCAGCACCAGTGCCAGCCCACGGTAATCCGCAAACTGACGCAGGTACAAAGCCAGCCCGGCAAACAACAAAAACACGCACAAGGCGCCGATACGATGGCTCCACTGGATCGCGGTCAACGCCGCCAGCGACAACTGGCCGCCATCTGCACTCTGGCCCAGCTCACGCGTCAGGTGGAAGGCGTTGGCAAAATCCACCTCCGGCAACCAGGCGCCATGACAGGTAGGGAAATCGGTGCAAGCCAGCGCCGCATAATTGGTACTGGTCCAGCCACCTAAAAATATCTGCGCGAACAACACCAGCAAGGCCAACCGTATCAGCCAGCGCTGGCCGGGCTGACGGATCGGCATGGCGAACCGGCTGCGTTGACCGAGCACGTGGCGGTGACTGATCCAGGTCAGCATGGCCAATGTAGTCATCCCTCCAAGTAAGTGCGCACTTACAATGACAGGCTTGAGCAGCATGGTCACTGTCCACATACCCAGCATGGCCTGAAAAGTCACCACCGCCAACAGGGCAGTAGGTAGCCAGGGCGTCACCAACAGGGTGTGGCGCGCGCGCCAACCTAGCACGAACAGCGCCAGGATCAACAAGCCCAAGGTACCCGCCAGGTAGCGGTGTGCCATCTCTTTCCAGGCTTTGCCGTGATGCAATGGGCTCTCTGGATAAGCAGTCTTGGCGTGTGCAATCGCAGCTTCGCTTTGCGGCACCGTCAAACTGCCATAACAACCGGGCCAGTCCGGGCAACCCAGCCCGGCATCGGACAGGCGCACATAAGCCCCCAGACTCACCACACACAAAGTGAGGATGGTAGCGAGCAGGCTCAGCCTGACGAACCAGCGTTGTGCATGCATGGATGACCTCATCTAGACCACCTTACCCGGCCCAGGCATAACGTAGCAGGCGCGTCATGTCCTTGCGTATATCCGCTGCTGGCACCTCTGGGGCATAAAACATCATCACATTGCCCAGCGGGTCGACCAGATACAGGCCAGGCCCACGCACAAACTGCTGCTGCAATGCTGCGATGGCCGAGGCGGGTTGATGGAGGATATGCAGGTCTGGATACTGCTCCAACAGAAGCTGGACCGGTGCCTGACTAGCCACTAGCACACGTTGTACGCGCTCTACATCCTTGGCCAGCGACACTTGCAGCTGCCGCATCTTATGCAAGCGCTGCTGACAGTCTGCTGCACAGTCAGCACTCACCAACACCATGCTCCAGCGCGCATCCCAGATGGTTTTGCTGACAGGCGCACCACTGACGCTTTGCAGATCCGGGGGCAGCGACAGCGGATGCGGTGCGAGCATCTCGCCGCGGCTGCTGCCTTGAGGGTGCCAGTCGTATTGATGCATCAACAACACCAGTAACAAAGGAGCGGCAAAGAACATGAACAGCAGCAGCAGCATGCCACGACCACGAGTACCGGATGTCACGACTGAGCTCATTTCTTTACTCCGGCTGGTTTTGCTTGCGAGGGACTAGCGTCAGATTGATGGCCATGCAAGGGGCTGGCTTGCGCTTGCTGGGGCGCAGCATCGTCTGACACGCCAGTGACATCGTTACGCCGGAAGCCCAGATACAGAAAAATAGCGAAGACAGTGAAGGCAAAGCCGTACCATTGATAGGCGTAACCGATGTGGGTCGTGATGCGCTCGGCGGGCTTGGGCCAATCACGCACCAAGCCCGGCTCCGCAGGGTCTGGATTCAGACGCAGCACCACAGGTAGCACACTGAACGGCACCGCGGCTGCATATTTATTGAGATCGAGGTTTTGCCACAGAGGCTGCCAGCCAGCTTCGGCTTGCGGGCTTTCCAGTGTGTAATATTTATTGGATGGAATGGAGACCTGTCCCTGCAGGCGCTGCGCGCCTTGCGGTACGCTGAGCACAGGCAAGCGTCTATCATTGCCCACTGCGATCCAGCCGCGATTGACCAGCACCACCTGCTCGGTCCCCTGCATCATGAACGGGGTGAGCAGATGATAGCCCGCACGTTCATTGTGCACCTGATTGTCGATGAGAATCTGGTAGTCGGGCAGATACTGTCCAGACACATGGACCTGGCGATAGCGCCAGGCTTGCACATCGTCCAACTGGGGAGGCAATGCAACAGGGGCAGCCTGCATGGCCTGATCCAGTTGATCCTGCAGCTGCAGCTTCTGGCTGGCCTTGTCGTACTGCCAATGACCCAGCTTGATACAAGCGGAAATCACCAGCAGTGCTACAAAAAAGCTAAACCAGGACGGACGAAACTGATATCGGAGCAAACAATACCTCAGCCAGCAAATTGCAATTAATCACCCTGCACCGCATAATCAAAACACACTCAGGGAGATAGTGATGCTTATCAAGATTGCGATCGTCGTCATGTTGCTGCTGATACTCGGCAGCCTGTTTTCTGCACTTTTTTATCTGGTTAAAGATAAAGGCGGCGGTGAGCGGACAGCGCGCGCATTGACCGTGCGCATCTCTTTGTCCATCTCCTTGTTTCTGTTACTGATGCTGGGGTTCTACACCGGCGTCATCGGCCACTAGGCCAATTCCACCGGCACTACACAAAAAGGGCGATGCCAACCGGCACCGCCCTCTTCGCCCCTTTTATAGCCAATATACGAACACGAACAGACCCAGCCAGACCACATCCACAAAGTGCCAGTACCAGGCCACACCTTCGAAACCGAAATGGTGCTCAGGGCTGAAGTGTCCCTTCATCGAACGTAGCAGGATCACGATCAGCATGATGGTACCCAAGGTCACATGAAAACCATGGAAGCCGGTCAGCATGAAGAAGGTGCTGCCATAGGCGCCAGCCTGCAGGGTCAAGCCCAGCTCATTGTAAGCATGATGGTATTCATACGCTTGCAGCGCAATGAACATCAAGCCCAGCACCACGGTCAGGAACAAGCCCATGACCAGTTGCGAACGCTTGTTCTTGAGCAAGCCCCAGTGTGCCCAGGTCACCGTGGCACCTGAGGTCAGCAGGATCAAGGTGTTGATGGCCGGAATACCCCAAGCCCCCATGGGCGTGAACTGAGCGGTCGTGTATTCAGTGCCCAGCACCACGCCGCCAGGGCCTGCAGAAGGCCAGGCACCGAGGAAGTCCTTATAAGGAGTGAACTCAGGGTCAAAGCCCGCCAGTTCGGGTACCGAGATGACGCGCATGTAGAACAAGGCGCCAAAGAATGCGGCAAAAAAGGCCACCTCGGAGGCGATGAACGCCATCATGCCCCAGCGGAAGGATTTGTCTTCCCAGGTTTTGTAGTGGCCGCCCTGGCTTTCGGCGATCACCTTGCCCAACCACAGGAAGATCATCGCCAGGATGACGCCCAGACCGCCCAACATCATCCAGCTGCCTGCCGAATGCCCCGGAACAGACTCGTTCACACTGAAGATGAATCCGGCCGCCATCACCAGCAATCCTGCGGACAGGATGAACGGATATAGACTGGGGTTGGGTACGAAATAATGGCCTTGCGATTGTGTCGCCATGCACAAACTCCTCTGCACTATCTGAATGCTGCTATTGTTGTTCTACACCCGGCCTGCTACGCAGGCATCAGGACTCCCCTTATTTCGCTGGCTCGATCGCGCTGTAAAACGCGTAAGACAACGTCACCACTCGCACATCATCCGGCATGTCCGGACTGACATAGAACCGTAACGGCATTTCGCGGGTCTCGCCCGGCTGCAACTCTTGCCGCTCAAAACAGAAACACTCGATCTTCTTGAAATAACTCGAGGCCTTGCCCGGGCTCACGCTCGGTACGGCCTGACCTGCCACGACCTGATTGGTGATGTTCTTGGCCACGAACAATACCGTTTCGATCTGGCCTGGTCGCACCTGGATGCTGGGTTGCTTGGGATAGAAATTCCAACCCAATCCTGGCATCACACTGCTGGTGAATTCCACATTCACCATGCGGCTCATGTCGACTCTGGCGTTCTCCAGACTCGCCACCCCATCCGTTTTCCCGTTCAGACCGGTCACCTTGCAAAGCAGGTCATACAAGGGCACCAGCGAGAACACGAACAGGATAGAGGCCGCCACGATCCACAACAGCCTCAAACCCAGCTGCCGGTTCTCCTGGCGACGCTTGTCTGCCCAGGTCTGGTTTACTGCTGCCACATCACCACCATGGCCACTGCATACCAAAGCAGTACCCCTGCCGCGAACATCACGCCCAACCGGATACTGCGCTTGCGTCGTTGTGCTTCCACTTGCTCGTCTTCCCTGCTCATCTGACCACTCTTTTGATGCAGACCCGGAAGAGACCGGGCCCGCTGCTTTGTTTAACTACCTTACAAATCTGCTTCTCTCACTTCACTCATTTCGCTCACTTTGCTCATTTCACAACGGGCTGCTCAGTGAAGCTGTGATACGGCGGTGGCGATGGCAGCGTCCATTCCAGACCCTGCGCGCCTTCCCATACCTGATCGGTTGCCTTCTTGCCACCTCGTGCACAACTGATGATGTTGTAAACGAACAGCAGCTGCGCGGCACCGAGTACAAAAGCGGCGATCGACGAGATCATGTTGAACTCTGAGAACTGCAACGCATAGTCGGGGATGCGGCGTGGCATACCAGCCAGACCCAGGAAGAACTGCGGGATGAAGGTCAGGTTGAACGAGATCGCCGTCAGCCAGAAGTGCAGCTTGCCCAGCTTTTCGTTGTACATGTGGCCGGTCATCTTGGGCAGCCAGTAGTACACGCCCGCCATGATGCCCATGATGCCGCCTGCAAACAGCGTGTAGTGGAAGTGCGCCACCACGAAGTAGGTATGGTGATATTGCGCATCGGCGGCCACGTCCGCCAGCACCAGCCCGGTCAGGCCACCGATACCGAACAGTATGATCCAGCCCACTGCGAACAGCATCGGCGTCTCGAAAGACATGGAACCGCGCCAGATGGTCGCGATCCAGCAGTAAAACAGCACGGCCAGGGGAATGGAGATCGCCATGGTGCTATACATGAAATAGAGCAATGCAGGCACAGGCATACCGACCGTGAAGAAGTGATGCGCCCAGACCACGACAGACAAGGCACCGATGGCCCATAGCGAGTAAACCTGAACCTTGTAGCCATACATGGGTTTGCGGGCGAAGGTCTGCAGGATCTGTGGCATGAACCCCCATACCGGCAGCAGCAGGATATACACCTCGGGATGGCCGAAGAACCAGAACAGATGCTGGAACATGATCGGATCACCACCGCCCGCCGCGTCAAAGAAGTGGGTGCCGAAGTGACGATCGGTGAGCAACATGGTAACCGCGCCAGCCAATACAGGTATGGTGGCGATCAGCAGGAAGGCCGTGATCAGCCAGCCCCAGGCGAACATCGGCATCTTCATCAAGGTCATGCCAGGTGCACGCATGTTGAAGATGGTGACGATGACGTTGATGGAGCCCATCACCGAAGAGATCCCCAGCAAGTGCACTGCGAAGATGGCGAAATCAACGCCTATGCCACCCTGCACTGAAAGCGGCGCATAGAAAGTCCAGCCAGTGGCAATCGCGCCGTCACCGATGCCGAATAGCGCAAGGATATAGGGCAAGGTCAACAGGATGGCAGCTGGAGGCAATAGCCAGAAGCCCCAGTTGTTGAGTCGCGGCAAGGCCATGTCCGGCGCGCCGATCTGCAATGGCAGCATCCAGTTGGCGAACCCGGTAGCGGCGGGCATCAGTGCCATGAAGATCATGATCAGCGCATGCACGCCGATCAGCTGATTGAAGAACTCCGGTTGCACCAGCTGCATGCCGGGCTGGAACAACTCCGCCCGTACCAGCATGATCATGCTGCCGCCGACCATGAACATGATCAGCGCGAAGATCAGGTACATGGTGCCTATGTCTTTGTGGTTGGTGGTGGTCAGCCAGCGCATGATGCCGCTTGGATGATCCTCGTGCGCATCGTGATGTGCAGTTGTTGTGTAACTCATCTAATTCTCCTTAATCCACAGCCACTTGAGATTAACGTAAAGCTTTGACTTGAGCGGGTTGCAGGACATCCCCGACCGCATTCCCCAAGGCATTGCGCTCATAGGTGACCACGGCGGCAATATCGGAATCACTCAGGGTCGCTTTCCAGGCTGGCATCACGCCCTTGCCGTTCAGCACACGATCCAGATGGCTGTCTTTGAGCAACTTGCCATCGGAATCAAGGTTGGGCTCTGCCACGAGCTTGCTGCCAGTCAACGCAGGGAAAGCAGGTGGCAAGCCTGCGCCACTCACCTGGTGGCAAACAGCACAGTTCTTGGTGTAGACATCCTTACCCAAGGCCATCAACTCATCCTTGGTCCACTCCTTGTCCGCACCTGCCGTATTGGCAGCCATCTGTTGCTTTTGGTCGGCCACCCACACATCGAACTCTTCCTGCGGAACAGCCTTGACCACGACGGGCATGTAGCCATGCCCCTTGCCGCAAAGCTCCTTGCATTGCCCGCGGTAAGTGCCCTCTTCTTCCACCTTGACCCATGTCTCGCGCAGGAATCCGGGGATCGCATCGCGTGAAGCGCCAAAGGCAGGCACCCACCAGTTATGGATCACGTCACTGGCAGTCAGCAGGATGCGGACCTTCTTGTCCACCGGCAGCACCAGCGGGTTATCCACTTCCAGCAGATAATGCTCGCCTTTTTCTGCCTCGTTGGTGATCTGCTCTTGCGGCGTAGTCAGATTACTGACGAACTTGATGCCTTGCGCATCCCCGTCCATGTATTCATAAGACCAGCGCCACTGTGAGCCATTGACCTTGATCACCATGTCCGCATTGTTCTTGGTGTCTTCCATCATCACCACACTGTGGTAGGCCGGAATGCCCATCAGGATGAAATCGATGTAAAGCAGGATGGCGAATGGCACCAGGGTCCACAGCACTTGAGGACGGGTCTTGGGGCCCGTGAACGTGGCCGCCTGATAGTTGCGGCTTTTACGGTGATTGACGATGGAATAAATCATGATGGCCAGCACCACCACAAACAGGATCATGGTAATCAGCATGAACTTGTTGTGAACGTGCAAGGTGTCGAGCGCCATCGGCGTCACCGGTTTCGGGAAATTCCAGGCGTACTCTGCATTCACAGCAAAAGACGCGAATGCCAACACCAGAAACATCCCGGTTTTTTTGATCCACTGCATCACCATACCCACTCCCTAACTCAGGTTTTAAGTAACTACTCCGACGCGTTGTTTTAGTTGTCTGGCCAGGGCGATGCGCTGCTGGTTGTCCATGAAGCGACGACCGAACTCCACCTCTTTGCCATGCGAACGAAGCAACAAGCACTGCTCGCCACCAGGCAACTCGCGCAAGGTCACGCGCGCCCAGTAACGATTGAATACAATCTGGCTGACGTTTTTGTAATCACGTTTTTCAACAGCCAGATGGTCGCCAGCGATGGTGATGCTCTCGTAATCCTCAGCATGACAGTGGATGTGATAGAAAGCATAAGCCAGGGCCAGCAGTTCGAGGCCGGCAAAAGGCAGTACTAGCCAGGCGCCAATCAAACTGAAACCGATTGCAACAAGAAGGGAAAAGGATGCGATGAGCGCGACAACAGCGACCCGGCCCCTGGGAGACAGGGAACAATTGGGCCGTGTGATCACACGATAATCTGCCATGCATGGTGCCACCGCTCATTCTCCTCACTAGCCACCTCTTTAACGGGCGGCTTAACTACAAGAATCGGGACAACTCAACTACACAAGCTTTTGGGACGTACATCGGAAGAATGGGGCTGCTATAAGCGCGAATTCTATTTATCGATACACAGGCTCGAAACTAGCATAAAAAAAATGGGAACTCAAGCGATGTCTGGCGGTCGCGTGGCTTCCAGCCTTGCTGTCAGGGCAGTCCAGTAAAAACGGCAGAATCAAGCAGATACTTAAAAAACGAGGGGATATGCCACCGATCGGAGATTGATTGGCATGTCAGGTGAAATACCATCAAAAACACCAGTAGGTTTGATGGCATACCAAGCAATGAGGTGATGTTTCAGGGAGGCGAAAAACTAAAATAGTCCTTAAATTACAAGGACTTTGAGGTTTTCTTAACTGTTGTGATATGCTCACGTGGTGCCGGGAGGGGGACTCGAACCCCCACACCTTGCGGCGGCGGATTTTGAGTCCGCTGCGTCTACCGATTCCGCCATCCCGGCTAGGGAGGGCGCATTATAGCAAGTACCGTGGAATATGCGAACCGAGGATTTTGATTTTGTACTGCCTGACGCGCTGATTGCGCAGTTTCCTGCGCAACAGCGTACGGCCAGCCGTCTGCTGCGGCTGAATGGCCGCGACGGAACCCTGGAAGACAGCCGATTCCAGCAGCTACCAGCGCACTTGAACGCAGGCGACCTGCTCATCTTCAACGACACGCGCGTCATCAAAGCTCGCCTGCATGGCCAGAAAGACAGCGGTGGCGCGGTGGAGGTGCTGATCGAACGCATCATCGACGATCAGCGCGCACTTGCGCATATACGCGCCTCGCGCAGCCCCAAACCGGGGAGCTGGCTCAAACTTGCCAGCATGCTGGATGTCGAGGTGCTGGAACGTCAGGATGATCTGTTCATGTTACGGTTCGATCACAGCCAAACCGTGCTGGACCTGCTTGAACAGCATGGCAACCTGCCCCTGCCGCCCTACATCACGCACGACCCCAATGCCGACGACGACACCCGTTATCAGACGGTCTATGCCCGCGAGCCGGGCGCCGTGGCCGCCCCCACTGCTGGCCTGCATTTTGACGAAGCCATGCTGCAGCAACTGCGCGCAGCTGGTATCAACATCGCCTACGTCACCTTGCACGTGGGGGCCGGGACGTTCCAGCCTGTGCGTGTAGACGACATCGCCGAACACAAGATGCACAGCGAGCGCTACCGCATCCCGCAAAGCACCGTGGACGCCATCCAGCATACCCGCGAACGTGGCGGCACCATCACTGCTGTGGGCACTACCGCCCTGCGTGCACTGGAAAGCGCCGCGCGTGGCGGCAGCGTGTGCGCAGGTGAAGGCGAGACCGACATCTTCATCACGCCAGGCTATCGCTTTCAGGTGGTAGAACGCCTGCTCACCAACTTCCACTTGCCCAAAAGTACACTGATGATGCTGGTATCTGCGTTTGCCGGGCGCGAACACGTCATGAACGCCTATCAACATGCGATCACGCAGCAGTATCGTTTTTTCAGTTATGGTGACGCCATGCTGATCGAGCGTGGGAACTAGCGTCACGCATCACACTCCATGCTAAGCGATTATCGTTGATCCACTCACCTCTGGAATCTGTCATGCCAACCTATGTCCGCCCTCGCCACATCCTGCTGTCATCGCTGTTCACAGGCTTAGTTGCATTGAGCAACGCCTCCTTTGCCGACGTGTTGCCGGAAGCGCAGACCCAGCTCAAGATCACGCTGGCACAGCAACCCACCTCGCGCCCGATGACCGTGGCTTATCTACCGGCACACCGTGTGTATGTGATCGGCGATGGTGGCCTGGGGCCCATCCCGGGTGACTACGAGAACACCCAGGCGCGCTCACTGACCCATGTCTATGATGAAGAGGGGCACTACAAGCAGTCTGTCAAAACCGGCATCAGCCATAGGGCGGTCTACTTCAATGAAGATACGCGCCGCATCGAATCGGTGACCTACAACGTCTCCACGCAAGCAGGCTTCAGTCCTAATACCGGGGTGTTCGCGCTGCAATTCAATGACGAAGGTGAATTGCTGCCAACCACGATCGATATCCACGGCTTCAATCCGGCATTCGGCAGCGCCTCGACCATGCCCAGCTATGACCCTGTAAACAAGCGCTACCTAGCCAAGCAGGAGCGGTCGAACGAGGTGTGGCTGATTGAGCTGGATAAACGCGAGAAGGTCGGCGAGATCAAGCTGGACCTGGCCGCCGCTGGCGCCAAGACCGATGACATCAGCGAGCATTTCGTCGCCTATACCGGCATTCCCGGAGAAGAACTGGCGCTGCTGGATGTAGACCATAAAACCATCCTGGTCTACAACCTCGAAGGCAAGTTCGTTGGCAAGAGCGCCTTGCCCAAGAACATCAAACTGCGTGCCCAGAACCATTACAACGGCCTGGGCTACACGCGCGGCATGTTCTTCGTGTACCACGAGTCAGAAGGCGAATTCGGCACTTACTACGGCTTTAAGATCTCCGACAAAGCTCAGTAAGCTGTAAATCGCAGTAGACGAGTGCCTGTCGACCGACCCAGCCGCCAGATCGACAGCGCATGCATCACGCACGCAAAAAAACCGCCCGAGGGCGGTTTTAATTTGTAAACGTCAGCTTATTTACTGATGGCAGCGGCCACTTTACCCGAGATCATGCCAAAAATGGCTCCCAGTATGGACGACAACGCAATTAGCAGCACCGGGTTGGACATGTCGGCCGCTGTCACGCTACCGGCTCCCGTGGTTTGCAGCGCATAGCCCGCGGTGGCCGCGTAACCATACACGTTGGCAGGTACCACCGACAGCAGATCCACACTGGCGATGATCACCAGGAAGAACACGGTGACCGCGATATAGATCGCTGGCGCCAGCGGGCCTTCGATGCCCAGCGGGTTAGCCCCAACCAGCGCCAGTGCGATACCGGCGATGATGGCCCCATAGATCATGCTTGCGATGGTCTTTTGCAGTGCGGCACCGTCTGCCCCTGCAGCAAAGTAACAGCCCCAGGCAATGAAACCGACCCAGACCAGTACCATCCCGGCCAATGGACCCAGTGCCAGATAAGCCCAAACACCACCCAATACCGCAATACTTAATGCTAATGCCAATAACTTGGACATACACACTCCTCCCGACATAGATTGATGGAAACAACAATCCGGAAAGCGCAGCTTATTAATGTTTTGATGCCGGTCATGCCCGGACTGCGCATGCATAGTAGTCCACAATCCAGACAAAAGTAAACGGGCACCATTTCAGGGCATGCCGGTCAGGCAAAAGATTTACTGCGGATAGGTCCAGTTGCGGCGCCAGGCCGCCAGCACCAGGTCAGGGTATTCCGCCTTGCCCAGACTGCCGTTGTAACGGCCCAGCGCGCGGAATAGATCACCTTTTTCGATATCCAGATAATGGCGCAGGATAGTGCAGCCATAACGCAGATTGAGGCGCAGATGGAACAGGTTGTGTTCAGGCGTGCCTATGGCCCTGACCCAGAACGGCATCACCTGCATGAACCCGCGCGCACCGGCAGTAGACACCGCATACTTGCGGAAGGCGCTCTCCACCTGGATCAAGGCCAGCACCAGCTGGGGGTCTAGCCCGGCGCGGCTGGCTTCGTAATGCACGCTGCGCAGAAAATCCTCGCGTAACTGCTGGTCGGGCATGCGCTTCTGCAATCGGGCTGACATGTCCGCCAACCAGTGCGCGTCGGCGGACACCAGCGCGGGTGCCTTGTCACTGATGGATCTTTGCATCTGCGCGCGCACGCTGTTGGAGAGCGGCTCTTCCAGCTGCCTGCCGGCCCAGGCCGGCGTGGTCAGCAGCAGGCCGGCCATCAGGCACCAGGCCAGAGCAGGCGGCAAGCTCAGGCTGAACGGCACAGCGCTTTCTGCAACAGGCCGACGATATCGGTCAGCGCCACTGCCTGTGCTGCCGCATCCGTGCGCGCCTGGTATTCCACTTCACCGTTCTGCAAGCCACGGTCGCCGATCACCACCCGGTGCGGAATGCCGATCAATTCCAGATCCGCGAACATCACACCCGGACGCTCGCCTCTGTCATCCAGCAGCACATCGATACCGGCCGCCTGCAGCTCGTCATGCAGTTTGAGCGCTGCTTCGCGGACGATGTCACTACGATCGAAGCCGATCGCGGCGATCGCCACTTCGAACGGGGCCATCGCCGCCGGGAACACAATGCCGCGGGCATCATTGCCCTGCTCGATGGCCGCGCCCACGATGCGCGACACACCGATGCCGTAACAGCCCATCTCCATCACCTGGGTCTGGCCGTTCTCATCCAGATAGGTCGCGTTCATGGCCTTGGCATACTTGGTACGCAGCTGGAAGATATGGCCCACTTCAACGCCACGGCACAGTGACAACGTGCCCTTGCCATCCGGGCTGGCATCGCCCTCGATGACGTTACGGATATCCGCCACCAGCACAGGCTCGGGCAGATCACGGCCGAAGTTGACACCTGCCAGGTGGAACTTGGGCTTGTTGGCGCCACACACGAAATCGCTCATGGCCGCTACCGTGGCATCCGCGATCACCCTGACCCGCTCACTCACCGCCACCGGACCGATGAAGCCGGGCGGGCAATTCAAGTGCGCACGGATCTCGTCCTCACTGGCGAAGCGGAAGTCCGCCAAACCGGCCAGCTTGGCCACCTTGATCTCGTTCAGGCTATGGTCACCGCGCAGCAACAACAGATGGAACTGTAACGTGCCAGCTTCATCTGGCGCCATCAGCGCGATGGCTTTGACGGTGCGCTGCACGGGGATACCCAGCAAAGCGGCGACATCCTCACACGCGGTCTGCTTGGGCGTCGCCACTTCGCGCAGCGCTTCAGCCGGGGCTGCACGCGGCGCCGTAGGCGGCAAGGCTTCGGCCAGCTCAACGTTGGCGGCATAATCGGATTGCTCGCAATAAGCCAGGGCGTCTTCACCAGAATCCGCCAGCACGTGGAACTCATGCGAGCCATCTCCACCGATCGCGCCGGTATCTGCCTTCACGGCACGGAACTTAAGGCCTAGACGCGTAAAAACGTTGCTATAAGCCTGGTACATGACGTCATAAGTCTGTTCCAGCGATTCAAAACTGGTGTGGAAGGAGTAAGCGTCCTTCATCATGAATTCGCGCGCGCGCATCACGCCAAAACGCGGACGTATCTCGTCACGGAACTTGGTCTGGATCTGGTAAAAATTCAGCGGCAGCTGCTTGTAGCTCCTGATCTCGCGGCGTGCGATGTCGGTGATGACCTCCTCGTGGGTAGGGCCGAAACAGAAGTCGCGCTCATGACGGTCGCGTATCTTCAGCATCTGCGGGCCGAACACGGCCCAGCGCCCGGTCTCCTCCCACAACTCTTTAGGCTGCACGGCGGGCATCAGCAATTCCAGCGCGCCGGCCTTGTTCATCTCCTCGCGCACCACAGCCTCCACCTTGCGCAGCACGCGCAGACCGAGCGGCATCCAGCTGTACAGGCCCGAGCCCAAGCGCTTGATCAAACCGGCTCGCAACATGAGCTTGTGGCTGACCAATTCGGCTTCGGTGGGGGCTTCTTTTTGTGTGGCGAGGAAAAACTGGGAGGCGCGCATGAATCTTCTACAATCAAAAATAAGACAAGCTGCGGATTTTATAGGGAAACGCCGCACAGGGAAACGTGAAGCCGCACGCAAATGGCTGGAAACAGTGGAATTTCTGGCCGTTGGTCAGCGGCGCGCCGACCTGACATGGCGGGCTTATTGCGCCGGGCTGTCAGCGGGCATCCAGCCAGCCTTCCATTGTTGCAAAGGCAGGATCACCGGCGGGTTGCCGTTATCGTAGAACCAGGCATCCACGGCAAACTCCTGCCCCGTCTCATGCTCACGGATCACCGCTGTGGTATGTGGCCAGCGGTTCAGGTAAACGCCGCGTGTCCTGGTGTCCTGCAGGGTGTGGAAACGCATCAGCCCGGCGTTCTGCATCAGCTTGAGATAGGTGGTGGTATTGGTGGCCTCGTCATTGCAATCCATCTGGCCTGGGTAGGCGCTATTACCAAAGGTGCCGCCACGGTCGCCCGCCGTACCGGTCTTGGCGCCTACTTCCAGCTCCAGCACCGCGATCGCCTGAGCCAGCTGGGCACGCTCGGTTTGCGCATCATAGGCACGCGGCTGGAACTGCACCAGCACCAGTTGCCATTCGGCATCCGTCAGCATGGCGCGACTCACCTTGGCACAGCCACCGCCATGGCAGATATCGAAGCCCGCTGTGGTCGGCGTCTGTTTGAGCAGCTGCGACATTACGGAGAGATCCGCCTGCGCCTGCGGCATGGCCACTGCCAGCACACTGCTGGCGATACAGATAAAACTAGAGCACCAGCGGCGCATCCGGCAGCTCGTTACGGACGGCACCTTGTGCCGGGAAGTGTTGCGCCAGATGTGCGCTGATCTGCTGGATGCCATCCAGCACGCCGTCACTGAAGCGGCCTGCGCGGAACGCCTGTTCCATGCTGTGACAGATGGTTTCCCATCCTGCCGCACCCACCAGCGCATCGATGCCGCGATCCGCCACGATCTCCACATCATGATCGGCCAGCGACAAATAGATCAGCATCCCATTGTTGCCAGCGGTGTCCCACACCCCCAGCTCGGAGAACAAGGCGATGGCACGTTGACGCGGCGTGACGCCATGCCACAACTGCACTGGATGCAGCGCTGTTTCCACCACAAAGCGCAGCTCGCCCTGATGGGTCGCTTCACTTTTAGCAATGGCAGCTTCTATGGCCTGCAAGGCCGCAGGCGGAAAATAGCGCCGCGCTTGCCAGGGCAAACTGAACACATGGCGCACAAAGCGGCACACTCCTGATACAGATTTACCAGCCACCGGACGCACCTCCGCCACCAAAACGACCGCCACCACCGCGGAACCCGCCGCCACTGCCACCGCCGCCCATCAACACCGGCAGCATGCTGGAAATGCCGGTCATGGTCATCACCAGCGCGACTACCCCTAGCACCAGCGCCAGCAGCACGCCGCCGCCCAGCACCCAGACGGCGAAGCCGACCAGTCCGCCGGTGACTGTGCCACCCAGAAAACTGCCCAGCATGGCACGCAAGGCACCGCCTATGGCCACCACGCCGAACAGCAACAAAGGCAGCAGATTCTCGCTCACCTCGTCGCCCAAGCCTTGGTTAGCCTTGCCAGCTTTGGGGGCAGGCAGTTGCTCGCCCGCCAGCAGACGCGCCAGCTGATCGACGGCGGCGGCCAGCCCGCCAGCAAAATCGCCCTGCTGGAAACGCGGCGCCATGGTTTCTGAGATGATGCGCTTGGCGATCACATCCGGGATGGCGCCTTCAAGACCATAGCCGACCTCGATACGCATCTTGCGGTCATCCTTGGCCAGCAGGATCAGGATGCCGTCATCCACCTTCTGACGCCCCAGCTGCCAGGCTTCCACCACACGGATGGAAAACTGCTCGATGGCTTCCGGCTGCGTGGTGGGCACCAGCAGGATGGCGATCTGACTGCCATATTGCTGCTCCACCTGCGCCAGCTGGTTCTCCAGTGCCTGCTGATCCTGCGGACTCAAGGTCGCGGTCAGGTCGGTCACGCGCTGCGTCAACGCTGGCACCGCCACCTCGGCAGCAAGCGCATGCGTCTGGGCCAGTCCGGTGAGTAGCACCAGACTGAACAAGGCCAGCAAGCCAGCGCGACGCCAGCGCTTGATGAACGTCACCGTCATCGCCAGCCCGCTTTAGAAACTCACTTGCGGTGGCTTGGACAAAGCCTGTTCGTTCTCTACCGTAAAGCCAGGCTTGGGCGTGTAGCTGAACATCATCGCAGTCAGATTGCTTGGGAACGAGCGCACCAGCACGTTGTATTCTTTCACGGCCTGGATGTAGCGGTTACGCGCCACGGTGACACGGTTCTCGGTACCTTCCAGCTGGGCCTGCAGGTCACGGAAGCCAGCATCCGCCTTCAGTTGCGGGTAGTTCTCCGCTACGGCCAGCAACCGCGACAAGGCCGAGGTCATCTGCCCCTGGGCTTCCTGGAAGCGGGCAAATGCCGCTTCATCGTTGACCAGCTCAGGCGTGGCCTGGATGCTGCCCACCTTGGCACGCGCATCCGCCACCGCTGTCAGCACTTCCTGCTCATGTGCGGCATAGCCTTTGACCGTGGAGACCAGGTTAGGCACCAGGTCGGCACGGCGCTGATACTGATTGAGCACTTCGGCCCAATCTGCTTTCACCTGCTCGTCCAGCACCTGAAAGTTGTTGTAACCGCAACTGCTGAGGCTGAGTGCAAGCACCAGCATCAGTGCGGTAAAGAAGGTTTTACGCATGAAGATCTCCTGCTAATGAATGAGGATGTACGACTACAAAGTGGGGCTTGCCGCAGCGGATTGCAAGTCTTGCATGGTGCGCACCGCAAAACACAGGTCCTGCCAGGCCTTGGCCTTGTCCGGCAGGTTGCGCAGCAGATAGGCAGGGTGGTAGGTCACGATCACCGGCACGCCCTGATAGCGATGCAGCTTGCCACGCAGGCTGGCGATGGTGGCATCCGTCTCCAGCAGGGACTGGGCGGCGAACTTGCCCAGCGCGAGGATGAGCTTGGGCTGGATCAATTCCACCTGACGCTTGAGGAAGGGGTCGCACTGCAGCACCTCCTCCCCATGCGGGTCACGGTTATCGGGCGGGCGGCACTTCAGCACGTTGGCGATGTAGACCTTGTCACCGCGCTTGAGCTGGATCGCGGCCAGCATATTGTCCAGCAGCTTGCCTGCCTGCCCGACGAAAGGCTCGCCCTTGCGGTCCTCTTCGGCACCCGGCGCTTCGCCGACGATGAGCCAGTCGGCATGCGGGTCGCCCACGCCGAACACGGTTTGCGTACGCGTGCCACTCAGGTTGCAAGCTTCACAAGCACTGACGCAGGTCTGCAGATCCTGCCAATCCATGCGCTGTATGCTGTCGCGGCGTCCTGCACCCAGCGTGATGCTCATGTCAGGCAGCGCATGATCCTCTACCGGCGTTAGCACTGGTACTAGGTGGGCCACGCTTTGTTGATCAATACTTGTTTGACCCATACTTGCTTGATCAAGCTCAGGGGCTGGCACACGCGTCTGGTCTTTCTCGATGCCCGACTCAGCCACGACCGGCCCGGCTGACTGACCGGCAGCCGCTGCGGGCACGGCTTCTGGCAGAGGATCTGGCAGAGAATCTGTAAGCCCAGCTGCCAGCTGCGCCAGCGGTGCGCGCAGTTGCCACATAGGCAGCAGCTCCAGCTCGCGCAGCATGTCTTCGCGGCTCAGCGCCATGCGGTGACCTCGCTCGCCATTACAAGGCCATGCCCATCAGGATGGCGTCTTCGCGGCCGGTTCTGGCCGGGTAGTAGTTGCGGCGTATGCCCATCTCGTTGAAGCCGGTGCGTTCATACAGGCGGATCGCAGGCAGGTTGGACTGACGCACTTCCAGAAACATATTGGCGGCGCCCGCCTGTTTGGCCAGCTGCATCAGGTGCTGCAGCAAGGCGTAACCGCGTCCGGCAGCCTGATACTCTTTGGCAATGCTGATGTTGAGCAGATGGGCTTCGTCCAGCACCATCATCAACACCGCATAGCCGACGATGTTGTACTGCTCCGTATAGGTCCAGCAATCGTGGCCGGCCTGCATGGAGTCGGCAAAGTTGCCGCGCGTCCACGGGTAGTCGTGCACCATGGCCTCGATGCGCACCACGTCTGCGAGGTCGCTTGCTTGCATGCGCCGCACACTGAGCTGTTGTTGTGTGGCCACGGTCATTTGGGCAGACCGCCCTGCAGGCGTTCACTGGTCTTCAATGCCACTTTGTTGCGGATATAAAGCGGTGCGGCCTGCGCGGCCGGCAAGCCCTGCCCGGCGGCGAACTGCGGCGCAGCCAGCTCCGCGATGGCCTGTGCCGACGGGTAACGCCCGGGCAGCACCTCACTCAACTGAGTGGCATAAGCGCCTTGCAGTGCATCCGCATAACTGTCCCAGCCACTCCCTGCACCCACCCAGTCGCTGCCTGGCACGGCGGGCAGCGCTTCCGGCGCATACAGGCCGGGCGCAAGCACCTCATGCCAGCCAGTGCCGTCACGCACACAGGCGGCATGGTAGACCTCACCCATGCGGGCATCCAGACAAGCGATGACACGGTCAGCAGTGGTGGCCTGCGCCAGTGCCAGCAAGGTACTCACCCCCACCACCGGCAGACCGGCACCAAAAGCCAGGCCCTGCGCCACCCCGCAGGCGATGCGCAGGCCGGTGAACGAGCCGGGACCGGCGCCGAACGCGATGCCATCCAGCTGCTTCAGTTGCAGGCTGGCTTCATCCAGCAGTTCGCGCACCAAGGGCAGGATGCGCTGGGAATGGGTCTGACCGGCGTGCAGGTCGCGAACCAGCACCCGGCCATCCAGCCATAAAGCCAGCGACAGGTATTCCGTCGAGGTATCGAACGCGAGTAATCGCATGTGAAAAAACCGTAAGAATTGGAGAGTAGTTAAGCGGTGCCAGCAACATGAGGGCTGGCATCGCCAGCTTCATGCCTTTATTCGACGCCTATTTTGCCACGCATTGCCTTGGTCTGGGCACGCATCGTCTTGTCCTGACGTCGGCGTACACGCGAACCGAAGGTGGGCCGTGTGGCATGACGCATGGCAGGTGGCCGTGCCACGCTGGCCACCAGCGCGTGCAACCGTGTGATCGCATCCGCCTTGTTGAGCTCCTGACTGCGGTGCTGCTGCGCCTTGATCACCAGCACACCTTCGGCGGTGATGCGCCCATCACGCAGCGCCAGCAAACGCGCCTTGTGCGCTTCAGAAAGCGAAGACGCCGGGATATCGAAACGCAGATGGATGGCACTGGAGACCTTGTTCACATTCTGCCCGCCCGCGCCCTGAGCGCGCATGGCGGTAAGCTGGTACTCACCTTCAGGAATGATCAGTTCGCCGTGCAGGGTGTCAGACGGACGCATGGTCAGTGCTCCATTCACTGCCCCACGCTTTATGCTGCGCGAACTGTTCCAGCATGAAATCGATGAACACACGCACCTTGAGCGGCACGTAAGGTGTGTTCGGGTAGATCGCCCAGATCCAGCTGTCTTCGCCGCTGATGTCAGGCAGGATACGCACCAGACGCCCGGCCTTGAGATCGTCATCGACGATGAAGCGCGCCATCAGGCTGATGCCCATGCCGCCCAGTGCCGCCTGACGCAAGGTCTCGGCATTGTCGGAGCGCAGCACCGGCGTGATGGCCACCTGCGTCACCTTGAACGGGTTGCTACCGGACTCACTCTTCAAGCGCCAGTAATTGGGCGCCTTGAAGGTGCTGAACTGCAAGCTGGCGTGCTGACGCAATTCCACCAGGCTGGCCGGTGCGCCATGTTGTTGCAGATAGTCCGGCGAACAGCACAGGATGCGCTGGTTGTACGCGAGCTTGCGGCCTATCAGGTCGCTGCTCTCCAGGGCGCCCACGCGTACGCCCAGGTCATAGCCCTCGCCGACGATGTCGGTGTACCAGTCACTCAGCGACAACTCCAGCATCACCTTGGGGTAGCGCCGCATGAACGCTGGCAGCAACGGCGCCACATGCAGTTGCCCGAACATGGTGGGCAGCGCCACGCGTAATCGACCATTGGCTTCGTGGCCATAATCGGAAATGGCCGCCTGCGCGCGCCCCATGTGCGTCAACGCTTCTGTCACATGGCTAAGGTAAAGTGTACCGGCCTCGGTCAGCGATACATGCCGCGTGGAGCGCTGGAACAAGCGCGTCCCCAGACTGGCTTCCAGCCGCGAGATGCGGCGACTGAGCGCCGAGGCACTGATATCCAGATCCAGACTGGCGGCCGCGAAGCTGCGCTTTTGCGCAACGGCGACAAAGCTTTCCAGCGCGGTCAGCCGGTCTTCATTCGGGTGGTTTGCTTTGGTCATTGATGCATATTATGCAGCAATAAAATGCATCAGGGACAGCTTATCAAGCCCGTATAAATCAGTGATGATGCACAAGTGCATTATTCTGCAATACCTGTGTCCACGACGCTGCATCGCCAGTGTCCATGACACCCTGCCCATCACCTGCCTAGGGAGCATCCAGCATGACCACCTTGAACATCAATGGCGTTGACCAAGAACTCGACATCAGCGACGACATGCCCATTCTGTGGGCGATACGCGATATCGCCCAACTGACCGGCACCAAATTCGGCTGCGGCATGGCGCAATGCGGCGCCTGTACCGTACATCTGGACGGCATGGCCATCCGCTCCTGCATCACGCCAGCATCGGTGGCGGTCGGCAAGAAGATCACCACCATCGAGCACATCAGCCAGGACAAGGTCGGCCAGGCCGTACAAGCCGCCTGGAGCGAGATCGACGTGGTGCAATGTGGTTACTGCCAGTCTGGCCAGATCATGTCGGCCACCGCTCTGCTGGCCAGCAACCCCAAGCCCAGTGATGCGGACATCGACGCGGCCATGAGCGGCAACATCTGCCGCTGCGGTACCTATCCGCGTATCCGCGCCGCCATCCACCAAGCCGCCAGCAAACTGGCCTGAGGAACAATGCCATGAACGCTCCATTGAATATCTCCAGACGCCAGTTCATCAAGGCCACCGCCTTCATCGCCGGTGGCCTGGTCATCGCCTTCACCATCCCGCATGCCAAGCGCTTTTTATTGCCGGGCAAGGAAGAGGCTGTAGCAGGTGCAGCCAAGCTGCCTGAGCCCAACGCCTTCCTGCGCATAGGCACCGACAACAGCATCACCGTGCTGCTGGCCCACAGCGAAATGGGCCAGAGCATCTGGACCACGCTGCCCATGCTGATTGCGGAAGAGCTGGACGCCGACTGGGACAGCATCAAGGTCGAACATGCACCTGCCGCCCCCGCCTACATCCACACCGCTTACGGCCTGCAAATCACCGGCGGTTCGTCCACCACCTGGTCCGAATTCGACCGTTACCGCCAGGCTGGCGCGCTGACACGCGCGCTGCTGCTCAGCGCGGCTGCTGAAAAACTGGGCGTCCCGGTCGCCGCACTTTTCACCGACAACGGCGCGGTGGTGCATGGCGATCAGCGCATCCCCTACGGCGAACTCGCCGAAGCTGCCAGCCAGCTGGCAACCCCGACTGCCGTCACGCTGAAAGATCCCAAGGACTGGAAGATCATCGGCAAGGCCACCAAGCGCCTGGACGGCCCGGAAAAGATCAACGGCACCGCCAAGTTCGGCATGGACGTGCAGTTCGAAGGCCTGATGACCGCCATGGTGGCGCGTTCGCCCGTGTTCGGTGGCCAGGTCAAATCCTATGACGACAGCGCTGTACTCAAGGTCAAGGGCGTGCACAAAGTGGTGCAAGTGCCGACTGGCGTGGCCGTGATCGCAGACCATTACTGGGCTGCCAAGCAAGGCCGCGAAGCGCTCAAGGTGGAATGGGACCTGGGCCCGGCTGTCAGCATGGACAGCAAGACCCTGTTCGACGAATACCGCGCACTGGCCGCCAAGGAAGGCCTCACCGCCGCCCAGGCAGGTGATAATGCCGCAGCGTTCGCTGCCGGCGGCAAGCTCATCGAAGCGGAATACCAGTTGCCCTTCCTGGCCCACTCGCCGATGGAACCGCTCAATTGCGCCATCCACATCAAGGACGACAGCTGTGAAGTGTGGACCGGCACGCAGATGCCCGGTAACGACCAGGCCGCCGTCGCCAAGGTCACCGGTCTCAAGGCCGAACAGATCACCATCCACACCCCCTTCCTGGGTGGCGGTTTCGGCCGCCGCGCCAATCCGGCAGCGGACTTTGTCACCGAGGCCGCTCATGTCGCCAAGGCGGCAGGCA
The DNA here is from genome assembly GCF_005502435.1 of Methylobacillus flagellatus. Taxonomy (GTDB): domain Bacteria; phylum Pseudomonadota; class Gammaproteobacteria; order Burkholderiales; family Methylophilaceae; genus Pseudomethylobacillus; species Pseudomethylobacillus flagellatus_A. Next base: position 91,460 of record NZ_SCOU01000002.1, on the reverse strand, counting down.
TGCCGGTGAAGACGGTGTGGAGCCGCGAAGATGACGTCAAAGGCGGCTTCTACCGCCCCATGTATTTGCACAAGGCACGCATCGCGCTGGGCGCAGACGGCATGCCTGCCGCCTGGGAACACCGCTGCGTGGGCCAGTCCATCATGAAAGGCACACCGTTCGAAGCCTTCATGATCAAGAACGGCGTGGATGCCACCTCGGTGGAAGGCATCGCCGATTCGGCCTACCTCAAGAACGTACCCAACCATAAAGTGGAGCTGCACACCACCGAGTCCGTGGTGCGCGTGTTGTGGTGGCGCTCGGTGGGCCACAGCCATACCGCGTTCGTGATGGAAAGCCTCATCGACGAGGCCGCGCACGCCAGCGGCAAAGACGCACTGGAATACCGCCGCAGCCTGCTCAAGGGCCACCCTCGTCACTTGGCGGCGCTCAACCTCGCGGCTGAAAAAGCCGGCTGGGGCAGCACATTGCCAGCGGGCCGCTTCCGTGGCATCGCCGTGCATGAATCGTTCGGCAGCTACGTCGCACAAGTCGCCGAGATCTCGATAGAGGAAGGCGCTGTGAAAGTACACCGCGTGGTGTGCGCCATCGACTGCGGCCTGGTGGTCAACCCGGATTCGCTGGTGGCGCAGATGGAATCCTCCATCGCCTTCGGGCTGGGCGCCGCGCTGCAAAGCGAGATCAGCTTCAAGGCTGGCGAGGTGGAGCAATCCAACTTCCACAACTATCAGGTACTGCGCATGAGCGCGATGCCGGTCGTGGAAGTGCACATCGTGCCCAGTACCGACAAGATGGGCGGCGCCGGTGAGCCGGGCGTGCCGCCTATCGCCCCGGCTGTGACCAATGCCATCTTTGCTGCCACCGGCAAACGCATCCGCAGCCTGCCCATCGGCAATCAACTGGCCGAGGCCTGAGTCCACGATGCATTCGCTTGATCTGGAGGTGTTGCAACGTGCCAGCCAATGGCTGGCACAGGGTCAGCGCGTGCATCTGTTCACGCTGATCCGCACCTGGGGCTCGGCGCCACGTCTGCCCGGCGCCATCCTGGTGGTGCGTGAAGACGGCCACCTGCTGGGTTCGGTGTCCGGTGGCTGCATCGAGGACGACCTGGCCGACAAAGCCAAGCATGGCCAGCTGCCGGGCACACCCGCCATCATCGAATACGGCGTCAGCCGCGATGAAGCGCAGCGTTTCGGTATCCCGTGTGGTGGCCAGTTGCAGATCTTTGTTGAGCCTTTGCAACAGCCGCAACAACTGGCACCGATGATAGACGCGCTGCTCACGCGCAAGCTGCTGCGCCGCTCCATCCGCCTCAGCAATGGCGACATCCGCCTGGGCGAAGCACTGCCGGGCAGCCAGCCGGTGCTGGAAGGCGACTGGTTCCACAGTGTGTTCGGCCCGCAATGGCGGCTGCTCATCATCGGCGCCAACCAGCTCGGGGACACCTTGGCCAGCATGGCACAGGCGCTGGATTTCGATGTACTGATCTGCGACCCGCGTGAGGAGATGCGTGCCGAATGGCATGTAGAAGGCGCCACCTGGCTAGCCGGCATGCCGGACGATGTGGTGCTGGAGCTGGCACCCGATGCGCATACCGCCATCGTCGCCGTCACGCACGACCCCAAACTGGATGACATGGCCTTGCTGGAAGCGCTCAAGTGCGAAGCGTTTTATGTAGGCGCGCTGGGGTCGCGGCGTAATCAGGAAAAACGTCAGGAACGTCTGCGTCTGTTCGAGCTCACCGAAACCGAGATCAGCCGTTTGCGCGGCCCGGTCGGCCTGCCCATCGGCAGCCGCACCCCGGCCGAGATCGCCGTGGCCATTCTGGCAGAACTGATCCAGCTGCGTGCGCAGCAACGTGATGCCGCCAGCGCATCGGCACAGTGTACGGCGCGCTTTGAACAAGCCTGCGGGCAAGCCAGCGCACCGCTACTGCAAGGCCGCGCCTGCAACATCTGACACAGCCTTAGCTGCGCCTGCCAGGCTCGGTCAGGGCTGCACTGGCCTGAGCGCCAGCAACGCCGCAGGGGTATCCACATCCTGCAGGATGCCAGCATCGTTGACCGTGATCACCCGCACCTCGTCTGCATGCCGCTTCAGCAGTGAGCGTGCGCCCACATCGCCATGCAGCGCCATCAACTCAGCTGCATAGCGTACCGAAAAGCCCACCGGGTGCCCGCGCTGTGCCCGGCCTGCATCAACAGACGCCTCAATAGACGCATAAACTGCATCGTCATGCTGCGGCACCACCACACTGGCCCCGGCCTGCAAGGCATCGCCTACCGCCGCGATACTCGCGGGTTGTATGCACGGCATATCCGCCAGCGCGATGACGAAACTGGCGGGCGCCGCCATCGCCATGATCTGCCGCACGGCGCTGGCCAGGCTGTCTGCCATGCCCTGTGCCGCTGGTTCACAGCACAGCACCTGCATGCCAGCCCCCCTCAACAACTCGGCAAGCCGGGTGTTATCCGGTCGCACGATGGCATAGCTGAGCGGCAAAGCCGCCAGCAGATTGCGTGCTGCCGCCACGGCAAGCACCTGTCCGTCCGGCAGCGATTGCAGCAATTTGTCTGCCTCGCCGAAACGCCGCGAGAACCCGGCAGCGAGCAGAATGCCGACTGGAGCAGGCACCGGCACCAGACCGCTTTCAGGCAAAGCGTGCGTAAGTGAGGCCGGCATCGGCACGGCTGTTCAGCGCGATGGAAGACCAGTCCTGATCGGCACGCCCCGCTGCCATGGCAGCCAGAAAACGCTGCTGCACCACGCTCAGGAACGGCATCGGCGTCTCGCTCTTCAAGGCCACGCTCTGGATCAGGTTCATGTCCTTGAAGCCCAGCGACAGCTTGAAGCCGGGTTCATAATCCTGCGTGAGGATCTGGCTGCTATAGCGCTGATACATGGGGCAGGCAAAGATGGTGCTGGTCAGCATGCCCAGTACCGCTTCCGGCGCGATGCCATTCTTTTCAGCCAGCGTGGCCACCTCGGCCATCACTTCCACGCAGGAGGCGATCATGAAATTGCCGCTCAGCTTGACGATGTTGGCGGCACCGGCATCCTCGCCAAAGGTGAAGATGCCCTGACTCATGGCTTCCAGCACCGAACGCACGCGTTCGATAGCTGCCGATTCGCCGGAGGTGCAGATCCACAGCTTTTTGGTGGCCGCCATCTCGGGGCGACCGAACACCGGTGCCGCCAGATAATGTGCGCCCTGTGCACTATGCAAAGCAGCAAGTTTGCGTGAGGTGTCCGGCGCCACGGTGCTCATGGACAAGTGGATGGCGCCCGGCGCCAGGCCAGCCAGCACCCCGCCCTCACCCCCGGTGACACTCTCCAGTACCGCGTCGTTGGACAGCATGGTAATGAGCACATCGCTCGCCTCGGCTGCCGCTCTGGGCGTGCCGACCTGCGTCGCTCCTTTGGCCAGCAAGGGCGCCACCTTGTCTGCACTGCGGTTGTACACGGCGACCGGGAAGCCTGCGGTCAGCAGCTTGCTCACCATGCCCTCCCCCATCGCGCCCAGTCCGACAAACCCGATCTTCAACATCGCACACTCCTGTGATATGGATTGAACCACTGAACCCTGATTCTACTGCGCTGGCACGGTGCCTCGCTCAGGCAGGTTTAGCCTGCTGCGGTTTGTTGCCAAAACCAGCGCTGGCGAACAGCACCGCACCGATCACCAGCAGGCCACCCAGCCATTGCGCGTGGTTGGGCGGATGCCCCTCGAACACCGCGATCAGCATGGACGCCACCGGCACCAGGTTCAGAAAGATGGCCGCCTGGGCCGCACCCAACTTGGCCACGCCCACGTTCCAGAACAGGTACGCCAGCACACCACCGCCCAGCGTCATCACTAGCAGCGCGCTACCCGCATGCACACTGGGCATGATGAATGGTTTACCCGCCAGCACGGCCACTGCGGTCAAGGCCAAGGCTCCCGCACTCATGATGGCTGCCGTGCTGGCGATGCCGCTCACATCGCTGGGCATGTGCTTGCGCAGCAACACGTTGTAGAACGCCCAGGCCAGGCTGGCGCCGAAGATATACACATCCCCGATGGCGGCATGCAGTGCCGCACCGCCTCCCAGCACCACCACGCCCACACCGGCAAACCCGACCGGATAGGCCAGCAACTGCCGCAGGCTGGGCCGGTCGGACAACAACATAAACGCCACGATACTGGTCAGCAAAGGGTTGAGCGCCATGATCAGCGCGCCATTCACCGCTGAAGTGGTTTGCATGCCCAGGAAGAACAGCAGATTGAAGCCGAACACGCCCACCACCCCCAGCAGCACATACTGGCGCGCATAGCGCCGCGGGATGCGCTCACGCCGCCAGCACATGATCATCAGCATCACCGCAGCGGCCAGCAGGTAACGTGTGGCGCCCGCCACAAACGGATGCATCTCGGCCACCACAGGCACGGCCAGGTTGAAATTGGCGCCCCAGAACACAGCGGCCGTGATCACCATCAGATAAGTTGTGAAACGTTGCATACAGACGACTCGTTATGCCGGGATGAATGAACCCAGATTATGGATGAAACCATAGCGACATGGCGCGGCGGAGTGCGCTAGCAAGGATGCACAGACGCCCGCCTGAGAAATTAGCCTCATGCTGTGCAACGACATCCAGCAGCTAGCGCGATGCCACGGTCAGCGCCACCAACCGCATCACCAGCGGACGCACGCCCATCACACACAGGAAGGCCACCGGCATCGCCATCGAATAGGCATGCGCCACTTGTTTGAAGTAGCCTGCACCAACGCCAGTGTTGATCGCCACGATCACGCTGCTCATCAGCACGGCCATGATGGCGGACATATAAAACGCGAACATCACCGGCATGAAGCGCGCTGGCACTTTGGGCAGACGCAAGGCCTTGGAAGCTTTGGATACGCGGGGAACGGGTGGACGTGTGGTCATGATGGACTCCTTGAAACGATACTGATGCAGCACGGAAGTCATGTTCAACGACCTCCGCCTTGGCGCTGCGCTACTGTTGCTGAGCTTTACGAGAGCTACGCTCTAATTTGCTACGCTCTAAATTAGCTAGGCTTGTTTTAGCTACGCTTTACGATGACTGCACTTTAGCGCACACCATGCCCAGCCAGTAGAGGGCTGGTGCTTGGTGCAGTCGATAGATAAACTATGCAATCAACAAACAGATTGCCATTTTTTGATTATGGATACCTTGCGCAGCATCGAGAGTTTCGTCAAAGCGGTGGAGAGCGGCAGCATCGCTGCCGGGGCACGCCAGCTAGGCATCACACCGGCAGCTGCCAGCCAGAACATCCAGCGCCTGGAAAAATCACTGGATGCGCGCCTGCTGCACCGCTCCACACGCAGCCTGGCGCTCACCGATGCTGGCCTGCTGTATTTCAATGCCGTGAAAAGTATCGTGCGTAACTTGGAGCTGGCCAAATCCAGTGTCACCGAATACCAGGGCGAGCCGCAGGGCCGCCTGCGCGTGGCCTGTTCGGCGGCATTCGGCCGCCATGTCATCGCCGCGCTGATCCCGGCATTCACGCGGCGCTACCCGCGCGTGAGTTTCGAGCTGATCACCACGGATGAATCCATCGACCACATCAAGGAAGACATCGACATCAGCATCCGCTTTAGGCAGCAACTGGAACTGAACATGATCGCGCGCCGCATCGCCAGCATCCCGCTGCACTTCTGCGCTTCACCCGATTACCTGGCCCGGGCCGGCAGACCAGACAGCCCGGAAGCGCTGGGGCAGTTCGACTGCCTGATGTTTCGCATGCCCAGTGTGGGCCGCGTGCTGAACTGGCCGCTGGTCAAGGACGGCCTGCGCTTTGAGCCCGAGATCACGCCCGTGATCACCAGCAACGACATCGACGTGTTGGCCAGGCTGGCCGCGGGCGGCGCAGGCATCACCCGGCTGAGCGATTTCATCGCGCAACCTTACCTGCAGAGTGGACAACTGGAATCGCTGTTCCCGACCGACAGCGAGGCCCAGGGCGTCGCGCAAAGCGAGCCGCTGGAGTTCTACGTGACTTACCATGACCGTCAGGCCATGACGCACAAGGTGCGGGCATTCGTGGATTATCTGGTGGACGCCATGCCAGCCGCGTGGAAGCACAAACCGCTGTGACCACGCACCTTGCGCGGCGGTTGGCCACACAGCAGCCATCACAGCATGAGTTTAATCTTCGTCGTTCCCGCGCAGGCGGGAACCCAGGCATGTCTGTGAAACCGCGATATGAGGCTGACAGCACTCAGCACCCACCTGACAACCACGGGATTGGAACATGTGATATTGGCCTTTCTGATCTCGGCCCACAGACAACACTTCCATCCTGCCAGTTTCCCACGTATGGATGATGGGCTGAGGCTGGGCTACTGACATACAGTCGGGTTCCATGCTAACGGCATAAGCGACGTTATTGATTGTCAGGGACACCAGGGAGTTATAACATTGTGGAAACATCATTAGTGAGTACATCCATGCGCACCCCCATCCGCAAGATCGGCAATTCCAGAGGCATACTGATTCCAGCTGCGCTGTTGGCCGCCTGCGATATCGGCGACACGGTCGACATGCGCGTGGAGCAGCAGCGCATCATCCTAGAACCTGTCGCCCCCGAAAAACGCCAGGGCTGGTTCGACCATTACAACCCGGCCAAAGACAAAGATATGCTGCCTGAACTGTCTGACAGCACAGGCGATCAGGACGAATGGGCATGGTAAGACGTGGCGAGGTCTACTGGGTGAATCTGGACCCCACCATAGGCACGGAGATCCGCAAAACACGTCCGGCACTGGTGGTTTCCCCCGACGACATGAATGCCGCTCTGCCACGCGTGATCATTGCACCACTGACCAGCAAAGGCCAGGCACTAGGCTGCAGACCAGAATTGAGTTTCGATGGCAAACAGGCACGGTTATTACTGGACCAGATACGTGCCATAGACAAGCAGCGCTTATGCGGAAAGCTGGGGGAAATCGAACTCTCGGTATGGCACCCGGTGCTGCTGGAGATGCTGGCCTGACAATACAGACAAAAAGCTAGCCATCAACTAGGGCGCAATAAGCGCAGCGCATTGCGCCGCATGCCCTCCATCGCATGCGCCCACGGCGATACAATGCAAGGACAAGCGTTTACACCCTTACGCTATACCGGATCAGGCTCCGCAAAAAACGCGTCCACATCGGCTTGCTGGCGCGTGCGTTTGAACGGCGGCAGGCTTTGCCAGATGCGTTTGCCATACGGTTTATCGACCAGCCGCGGGTCGCAGATCATCAGCACGCCCCTGTCCTGTTCGTCACGGATCAAGCGCCCGGCGCCCTGCTTGAGCGTGATGACCGCATACGGCAACTGGTATTCCATGAAGGCGTTGCGGCCTTCGGCATTCATCTTGTCGATGCGCGCCGCCAGCACCGGATCGTCCGGCGGGGCGAATGGCAGTTTGTCGATGATGACGGCCGACAACGCTTCACCGCGCACATCCACGCCCTCCCAGAAACTTTGCGAACCCACCAGCACCGCGTTGCCCAGCTTGCGGAAGCGTTCCAACAACTCGGTACGCGAGCTGTCGCCCTGCAAGAGCAAGGGGTATTCCATGCCATTCACCGAGAACGCTTCCTTGAGCATGGCATGCACTTCACGCATGGCGCGCAGTGAGGTGCACAGTACGAAGGCACGGCCACGGCTGGCCTGCAGCACCGGCAAGGCTGCTGCCGCGACAGAGGCGGTATAGGCGCTGCTGTTCGGCTCCGGCATGCCCTTGGGCACATACAGCAAGGCCTGATGCGCGTAGTCGAATGGGCTGGACCAGTAGCCGGTCTCGGCTTGCTCCAGACCCATCTGCGCCAGGTAATGACTGAAATCGCTTTTCACCGCCAGCGTGGCCGAGGTAAATATCCAGGAACGTGGCTGCGCATTGAGCTGCTTACCAAACCCCTCGGCGATGGACAGCGGCGTGGCGTGCAGCTGCACCGATTGCGTGAACACTTCCACCCAGCGCACCAGATTGCTGTTCTCGGCGGCATGCCAGCGCTGCAGCTGCTCGGCCAGCGCCAGCCCGCGCTGATAGCAGTTTTCCAGCGCCGGGTCGCGCTCGGCCTGGGTTTCCAGCACGGCATTCAATTCGCCCAGCTTGTTCTGGATGTTGGCATACGCGTCGTCAAAGCCCTTGATCGCCAGCGCCTTCTGCACCGGCAAACGCGTGCCTTCGTAGGCGAAGATGAGCCGAAAATCGCGCACAGCTTTTTCCAGCGCGGCAGTGGCTTCGGGCAGCGCCAGACAATCCTTGGCGGTGGTGATGAACTCAGCATGCGCGTCACGCGCCAGGTCCATCACCAGCGTGGTGGAGACATCCTCACCAAAGAACAGCCCGGCCACTTCCGGCAACTGGTGCGCCTCATCGAAGATGACCGTGTTGGCGGAAGGCAGCAGCTCGGCCACACCCTCGTCGCGCAACATCACATCGGCAAAGAACAGATGGTGATTGACCACCACCACATCGGCAGCCAGCGCGCGTTTGCGCGCCTCCATCACGAAACATTCCTTGTAAAAAACGCACTCCTGCCCCATGCAGTTATCGCGTGTGGAGGTCACCGACGGCCAGATGGTGGCCGACTCCGGCACATCCACCAGCTCGGCCTTGTCACCCGTGCTGCTGTGCTCGGCGAAAGCGACGATCTTGTGGATGTATTGCGCGTCGTCACGCGACAGAAAACGCCCCTCGTTCTGGGCGCGCTGCAAATGAAAGTGGCACACATAATTGGCGCGCCCCTTCAGCATGGAGACGGTCACCGGCACCTTGAGCGCATCGCGCACCGCAGGCAAGTCGCGGTTGAACAGCTGATCCTGCAGGGTTTTGGTGCCGGTGGAGACGATCACCTTGCCGCCAGACAGCAGCGCGGGGATCAGGTAAGCGAAGGTCTTGCCAGTGCCAGTGCCCGCCTCGGCCACCAACTGCGTACCCTGCTTGATGGCCGCCTCGATGGCCTGCGCCATCTCCAGCTGCTGGGTGCGCATGCGATAACCGGGGATGGTGTCCGCCAGCGGACCGTCATCACCGAACACCAGATCGAGATCAGCCATCGCCTAACGCCCCAGCCGGTCCAGCGGACTGATCACACCGCGCCCGCCTTTGTTCAATACATGGGTATAGATCATGGTGGTGCTCACATCTGAATGGCCCAGCAGCTCTTGCACTGTGCGAATGTCGTAGCCACCTTCCAGCAGGTGGGTGGCAAAGGAATGGCGCAAGGTATGCGGAGTGGCCGGCTTATGAATACCGGCCTGATAAACTGCTTTTTTCATTGCGCGTTGCACGGTCTTATCATCTAGGTGGTGGCGCCGGATGACCCCGCTGCGTGGGTCGACCGAACGTGAATCCGAAGGGAACACATATTGCCACGCCCGGGATTTTCCGGCACCTGGATATTTGCGATCCAGCGCCATCGGCATAAATGTCTCACCATAGCCTGCCTGCAAATCCCGCTGATGCAATCGCTCCGCCTTTAACATCTGCTGACGTAGTGGTGAAACGAGGCTGGCAGGTAACATGGTGATACGGTCCTTGAACCCTTTGCCCTCCCTCACCAGAATATGCTGCCTCTCAAAATCCACATCTTTGACCCGCAAACGCAAACACTCCATCACGCGCATCCCCGTGCCGTACAACATAGCAAGCACTAACCCCGTCTGGCCTTCCACATGCAGCAACACCTCGGCCACTTCCGCCTGGGTGAGCACCACAGGCAAACGCTTCGGTGACTTGGCCTGTGTCACATTGTCCAGCCATGGCAAATCAATGCCCAGCACCTGTTTGTAAAGGAACAATAAGGCGCTTTTAGCCTGATTCTGTGTACTTGCAGAAACCGTGCGTTCTACCGCCAGATAACTCAAAAAGCCTTCGACATGCTGAGCCCCTAACTTTCGGGGGTGTTGCATCTGATGATATCTGATGTATCGTTTAATCCATTCGAGGTATGTCTGCTCGGTACGCAGACTATAGTGATTTACCCGCAGGCAAGAGATCACCTGATCAAGCAATTTTGGCGGCTGAGGTTGTGCTGGTGTATTTTCCATGTTGACATGCTCGTTTGTGGGGCATTTAAAAACGATAAAGGCATGATTAAATGAAAAAATCAGAACATGAATCCAGTTTATACACCAGACCCACTAAATTATTAGGTAGTTAGTTGGTGTCTAATTTACGTTGGGCAGCAAAGGAGAGTGTGTGAGCAAATTCAACAACGGTAAGCCATACCACGGCAGTTCTGCGGTCTCGGGCGGAAAGCTTCAGGGCGCTACAGACACCGACTACTTCTACTTCTTTTGTCCTTCGTGCCCAGACAGCGAAATGCTGCGAGTGTTGGACTACGAAGTTCGCGTGGAGCAGGCCGACAATCCATACAACGAACAGCTAAAGCCGAAAGAACTGAAAGCAAAAAAAGGCTTCACTCTGGCTTTCAAGGTTCACTGCGGAAAATGTGGCCTCACTGACTTCGTCAAGGTGTCCAACCTTGGCTGGCAGGGTGGCTCTCACAACGCAGTCGGCAAGTGAATGTTGCCCAACCAGGCGCTCCAGCCGACGTATTTGCCTCCGCTTCGCTGCGGCAAATCCGCGGCTGAGCTAGGGCGTTAGCCGTCATCGTGAGCCACACCCTACAACCAAGTTTTGCAGCATGGCTTGATCGAGCCATGCTGCAGCCCATGCCCGCTGGACTTGCAGCCTTCAATTTCAATCTCGCGGAAGCATACAAGAAGTTTCAGGTAGATGTGATTGGTGCGATGCACTACGACCCGGATGACCGTGATTGGGCATGTGAGGAGGAGTTCGCCTCCGACCCACGCTTTTTCGATCTTCCTCACTCAGAGGTTGGCAGCCGTTGGCAGGATGTTCAGCAGCTTGTCTCGCAGTTCGTCGCCGACTACATTCGCGTTGCTCCGAGTTCATCTCCGCTTCGGAGCGTTACCGCAGTCACAGTTGGATTTGTTGACGGAGAGTTGGAGCGAGTATGGCCAGAACATTAACGGCTAACCAGAGCGCTGCAGCGAACCGCCGCCCCGCTGGGCAGTTGGACGGTTCAGGTAGTTTGTTCGCGATTGTTGCAGCCGACCGGGCGTTTCCGGCGGCGGTCGCTGAGCTTGGTCGTTATGCACTAATGTCTTAGAGGGCTAGGGGAGGCTGCTTACGTGGACGAAGAAAAATATCTTGGATACATCAAGTATGAGGGGCCGCTTGTCGAAGACGGGCTCATGGATGCCCGCAAGCAGGCCAAGGCCCTGATTGGATTTGATTCGGCTCTACGATACTTCATCGCCAAACGTGCTCCAGAGTTCCGAAATATTGACTTTGAAATACCGGTCCGCGTCCGCAAGGGATCGTGGGAAGCTTTAATTCCGGAGACAGTCGCGGGTTGGGTTCAAGCAGGTCTGGGGGTAGTTGCTACCGCCTACTTCACGAAGGCCGCCCAAAAGATGGCAGACAAGGACTTTGAGGACTTTGGAATAACGGACCTGTTTAAGCTGGCTATCGAATCCATAAAGTGGTTTGCCAGAATTGGAAAGCACATGGGAAATGTAGCCATCCGAGAATTTAAGGACGTTCAATTCACTGATGACCTAACGCAGATCGGAATTAAGAATGAAGATGGAGAAGTTCTCTTTGTCCCAAAATACATACTAGATCTGTACGTCAGTACAAACCCTAGACTATTGGAAAGCATGGCGGAAAACATCCAAGACGGTAGATCACTAGCCATTGGCTCTATGCAGGCCGGCGAGATTGATGAGGAGATAGTTGATTTGTCGGACAAGTCCATTTTTTGCGACGAAGACGCTGAGCTTGAGGAAGACGTTATCTTTCCAGAGCTAGTCCATGGTGATTATGTGGTGCTGGAAGGCGAAGTTACTCGTGAAAACAAGACGTCAAATTCCATGGGTTTCAAGTACAACGACCACATTCTGACGGCCTATCCAGAAACAGGAAGTATTGTTCGCTACAAGCCGCTGCTGTTTCTGAAAAGTAGGCTGTTTGGGACCGTCAATAGAATTGATGAAACAGGTCGCATTGGCGCGCGGCGCCCCAAATTGTATTTCTCCAACCTTGAGCCGCTGGAAGAAGACAACTACGATTCAGAGTTATTCGAGTGAACGTGCATAACCATGCCTTCCAGCCGACGTATTTGCCGCCACTTCGCGCCGTCAAATCCGCGGCTGAAGGCGAGCGTTATGCACCGATGAAAGCATCGATAACAATTGACGCCAAGAGTGGGAACGTATCCCTAGGGGGCCTCCTCATAACAACCTATTCGATGACCTCGGAGCTCTCGGAGTCTTTTTCAATCGAGCCGGAGCGGCCAGTACTGGTTCTTGGCAAGTCGATTCCTTGTCAGTTCGCTGTCGTCCAAGTCGTGGATGGCAGCCAGCCCGTGCGGATAGCGCTGCGCTTCGAAAATGGGGTTTTGGTTAGCTGCTTCTTTACCTTTCCTAGCGCAGCGCCAGATGAAGAGCGCCGCGCCTGTTCGCAATGGCTAACGGATCAGCTTGGCTTCAGTGACAGTCTTGCTCGCTTCCCTTGGGGCAGCGCCGGCGTTGCCACGGACCGTAGCGGAAGCAGTCATGTATTCATGCACAATCAGAACAATAGCTGGGCGCGTTGAGTGGTTGGTTAATGCACAAGTCGCCTAACACTACAGTCGTGCATATGGGGGGCAGGCACGATATTCACATCCATTATATTGATTATATTTAGTTTTTATGGTGTCTTACCCTATTTTTACTTCAATTACCAAGGTGACACTTGACATGCAACGTCTTCTTACCCTTGCTCTTGCATTTCTTGTTGCGGGTTGTGCCGCAACAGGTCCAAAATTTACACTACATGTGACCAAAGAACCCACGAATGGGATTCTCTACTTGTATCGACCAATGCAGATCGCTAATAGCCTCATATCCCCAGGCGTAATAGTCGATGAAAAGGAGTATGCAGTGCTACCTCCCGGTGGGTATATGCCTTTAGAGCTCCCCGCTGGCACGCATGTAGTCGACTTAAAACTCAGCGATCGCTATCAGGGCCAATCCAAAAAGTCTTTTGACGTTACCTTGAAGCAGCCAACCTACGTCCGAATTGATACATGGAACGAAAAATTCGGCTCAACCATTACCCGAAGATTCGCATTAACCGAGCAACCCGCATCCGTCGCGGAAGTCGAGCTGAATGACTGTAAACTGCAGGATGCCTTGGGTGGGCCTCGCTTTTCGAAAAGCCACTTCTTCTATCAAAACTAGGGGAAACAAACAAATGGCAAACAAAAGCCTAATAAATAGGACTTGACACGATATTCACAGCCATTGTTATGACTATGTTGAGTTTTTATAGTGTCTGAGGTAACCCGGATTTCACGGACACCAAATTCGCCCATGCGATTGTCTGACAACATAAACTAAAGTCTATATTCCTCACACAGAGCATGCCCATCCACCTTGGCACTATGTTGTCCAGGTATCTGCATACCAACTCAAATAGCGCGATCCGCTACGTTTTCGACCAAAACTTCACCCCCGAAAACTGCTGACCCGCTCGCGTGTCTATCAGGCAGTCGGTACACTCCCCTAGTACCACCTCAATTCTGGAGATTGTTATGGCGGCAGGCACGATCCTTACAGTTCTAGCGAACATCCCCTGGGGCACGGTGGTTGATAATGCCCCCAAGGTGGCCGATGGTGCGGCCAAGTTGTGGAACACGGTGTCGCGCTGGAATAAAGCAGGCACGGCATCAGGCAGCCGCCCCAGCGCCACTGTCAGAACGGGGCTCTCGGACAACGCGTCCCTCGCCGCGCGACTACAATCTGCGGAGGAGAGCGTGCAGCACCTCAATCAGCAGATGCAGGCCTCTACGGCTTTGATCAAGGAACTGGCGGAGCAGAACACCTTGCTGGTGCGCCGTGTAGAGCTGCACAGGCAACGTCTGACACGGCTCACCATGATCTCAATCGGCATCGGTAGCCTGCTGCTGGGGCTTAATCTCTACCTGTTGTTGCGCTAGCTTATTGTTGCGCTGGCCTGTTGTTGAGCTGGCCCCTAGTGATTGTTGCCTGGCTTAACGGGCGCACTGACCCCTGTTGAAAGCTGCCCATGCCTTACCGTGAGATCGCTAGCCTGCTGGCGATCGTGCTGACCTTTGTTGCGTTCTACCCGTATATCCGCGCCATCCGCACGGGCGCGGTGCGCCCGCACATCTTTTCCTGGTACATCTGGGCGGTGACCACCTTCATCGTGTTCTTTGCGCAGCTGAAAGGTGGCGCCGGTGTAGGGGCATGGCCGATCGGGGTGTCGGCGCTGGTGACGCTGTTCATTGCGGTGCTGGCTTACCGCCGACGTGCAGATATCAGCATCACCCGGCTGGATTGGCTGTTCTTTGTGATGGCCTTATCTTCACTGCCGCTGTGGTTCTGGACCGAGGACCCGCGCTGGGCGGTGGTGATCCTCACCTCTGTCGATCTGCTCGGCTTTGCACCTACGGTGCGCAAGGCCTATGTCGATCCCTATTCAGAATCCATCGTGTTCTTCGGTTTATTCACCGGGCGTAATCTCTGCGTCATACTGGCACTTGAGCATTATTCGGTGACCACGGCACTGTTCCCGGCGGCCATCGGTACGGTGTGCGTGCTGATGATGGTGATGCTGGCGCTGCGGCGACGGCAGTTGCTGCGCTGACAGCGGACGCCACGAGCAACCCCAAAGCGATGCAGGGCATCGCTTTTGCCCCGAAAACGCGCTGACGCCGTGCACCTTGGCACCATGTCATCGAACCTGCATGCAGGCTTCACGCCACGGTTAAATTACTGTCACAAATCTCACTCAGAATGCTCCCCGGTGTTGATGCAAGTGCATCAACGTTTTATTCATTGGGGAGATCCACATGCACCGTTTTACACGCAAGTTCATCGCTTGCTCGGTTGCCGCCACCATGGCGGTGTCCGGCAGCCTGCCGGCATTCGCCGCCGAGCCAGTTGTTAAAGGCCCGGAAACCGTAGACAGTTGGTACAAGGCCGGTGAAGACTTCATCGT
Organism: Methylobacillus flagellatus; assembly: GCF_005502435.1. Taxonomy (GTDB): domain Bacteria; phylum Pseudomonadota; class Gammaproteobacteria; order Burkholderiales; family Methylophilaceae; genus Pseudomethylobacillus; species Pseudomethylobacillus flagellatus_A. The sequence continues at coordinate 76,401 of NZ_SCOU01000002.1, read as the reverse complement.
TGCCAGCAACAAGATCAAGAATAAGCAAGGCAAAGCCAAGAACGTGATCCTGTTCGTTGGTGACGGCATGGGTATTTCCACCGTGACCGCTGCGCGCATCCTGGACGGCCAAATGAAGGGCAAGCCGGGTGAAGAGAACCGCTTGTTCTTCGAGACCTTCCCACACCTGGCGCTTTCCAAGACCTACTCCTGGGACCAGCAGACTTCAGACTCCGCACCGACCATGACCGCCATGGTCACCGGCTACAAGGGCCGCGAAGGTCAACTGTCTGTGAACCACACCACCACCCGTGGTGAATGCCGCGCTTCCGTGATCACACAGAAATCGTTGCCCACTATCCTGGAAGAGGCTGCTGCTGCAGGCAAATCCACCGGTGTGGTCTCCACTGCACGTATCACCCATGCCACCCCAGCAGCCACGTTCTCGCACACCTCGGTGCGTGACTGGGAGAACGATGCCAACATCACCAACGCAGCAAGCTGTGCCGATGTACCAGCCAATGAACGCGTGAAGGACATCGCCGCACAACTGATCGAGCTGAGCCCGACCGTACGTAGCAGCCTGAAAGTGGTGCTGGGCGGTGGCCGCAGCAACTTCCTGCGCAACGACCAAGCCGATCCGGAGAACACTTCCAGCAAGGGCGCACGCCGTGATGGCCGTGACCTGACCGCCGAATGGGTGAGCACCCGCAACCAGATCGCCACCGGCTCCAAGTTCGTGTTCGACAAGACCGGTTTCAATGCTGCAACCCCAGCCAACACCCCGTTCCTGCTGGGCCTGTTCGAACGTAGCCATCTGCAATATGAAGCGGACCGTGCCAACGACACCGCTGGTGAGCCATCCTTGTCCGAGATGACCGCCAAGTCTATCCAGATGCTGCAACAGAACAAGAAGGGCTTTTTCCTGCATGTTGAGGGTGGCCGTATCGACCACGCGCACCATGCGGGCAATGCCCAGCGTGCACTGATCGATGCCATCGAGTTTGCCAAGGCAGTCAAGACCGCTTATGAGATGACCGACCCGAAGAACACGCTGATCCTGGTCACTGCTGACCACAGCCACACCTTCACCATCGCCGGTTACCCACATCGCGGCAACGACATCCTGGGTCTGGTCAAGGAAGTACCTAACGTGGACGGCGAACAGCCTGAAGCTGCACTGGCCAGCGACAACATGCCGTTCACCACGCTGGGCTATGCCAACGGTCCTGGTGCTGCTGCTGCACGCACTGCCCCGCTGACCTCGGCGCAAGTCACGCAACTGAACTACCTGCAAGAGGCCACGGTACCACTGGGTTCCGAGACGCACGCCGGTGAAGAAGTCGCCATCTACGCCAGCGGCCCCAAGTCGCACCTGGTGAAAGGCACCATGGAACAGAACTGGATCTACCACGTGATGCGCAACGCATTCGGCTTTAAGAAGAAGTAAGCACGGTCTCCTCGTTTTTCCGGGGCATTCGCCCCGGATTTTTTTATTTTTGGAACACCCATGAACACTTTTCTGAATACCCTGCTGTTGTCTGCCGCGTTACTGTTCAGCGCAAGCCAGGTATCTGCAGAACCAGCAATGCCAAACCAGTCGGCCAAGGGGGCGATGCCTGCCGTTGCCGCACATTACCTGCTTAAATCAGGCGAACAACAAGCCAACTGGTATCTGATCCGCGAAACCGATCAGGTCAAGACCTACAACCAGACGCGTCAACAGGGCGAGCTGTGGCGGCGCGATGCGCAAGGCCGCATCGAACATCAGCGCCTGTTCCCGGCTGACAAGAAGGTGGTCGAATATACCCAGGGGCAACTCATCACCATGAAGCGCCTGCCCGAGTGGGAGCACGTCGCCACGCTGATAGACCATCATGAACGCGACAGCTTGAAGAAGACTGGTGAACGTCAGGTGCTGGGGCAGACCGCCTGGGTACTGGAAGGCAAGTTGCACGGCGCAGATACCATCATCTGGTGGCTCCCCGCGCTGCAACTACCGGCACGCATGGAGACACGCGTGGGAGCCCTGAGCAGCGTGATGGAGCTGCAGAGCACCTATGTACAGGCGCCTGCTGCTTGGAACTGGTTCGACAGCACAATCACCGACCAATACGACCGCATCGACGCCAGCGACTTCGGCGACATGGAAAGCGACCCGTTCGTGCAAAGACTGCTGGCCCAGGAAGGCCATGGTCACCACCATCATTGATGCCTTGCCAACGTCAGGCCAGTCCGGCCTGACGATCATCTCCACGCAGCCCAGCCGCGCCGACATTCACGCTGCGATGCAGGCACCTAAACATGAAACTGAAAAACTCCTGTAACAAAGTAACGTTAAATTGCCACACAACTTAAACAATCCCTGCGCCGCATGAACCGGACCCTTTCCCCTATGAAACGTCACACCGGCTTTACCCTGCTGGAACTGCTGGTCGTGATGGTCATCATCGGCCTGCTGGTCGGCTACGTCGGCCCCCGCTATTTTGCTCAGATCGGCAAGTCTGAAGTGAAATCGGCCTATGCGCAGATCGATGCACTCGGCAAGGCGCTGGACCAGTATCGTCTGGATACCGGCCGCTATCCGAGCAGTGAAGCTGGCCTCAACGCCCTCAATCTCAAACCGGCTGATGAACCACGCTGGGCTGGGCCTTACCTCAAGAAGCAAGTCCCAGCCGACCCGTGGGGACGCCCTTACCTGTACCGCCAGCCCGGCGAACACGGTGAATACGACTTGTATTCCTATGGCAAGGACGGCCGCCCCGGCGGTGATGGCGATGCGGTCGACATCGTCAACTGGTAAGCCACTGGCCTTAGCACTCGCATGAACTTCCAACTCAAGGCGCTGGATGACGCAGGCCGCTTCGTCACGCTGGCCCTGTCTGCCAGCAGTGTAGACGAGGCCGAGCAACTGGGTCGCGAACGTGGCCTGGAAGTGCTGGCAGTGGAAAGTGTCAAGGCTGGCTGGTTGCATGCCGGGCGTCATGCCAAATTCCCGCTGCTGCTATTCAACCAGGAGATGCTGGCGCTGATGGCTGCCGGGCTCTCCATCGTGGAAACCCTGGAAACCCTGCTGGAGAAAGAGCAGCGCAGCGACTACCGCACGGTGTTGCAGCAGGTGGTGAGCTGCCTGCATCAGGGACAGAATCTGTCACAAGCGTTCGAATCCCAGCCACAGGCATTTCCGGCCCTGTATATCGCCACGGTACGTGCCAGCGAGCGCAGCGGTAACCTGCAGGAGTCGCTGCAACGCTATGTCAGTTATCAGACGCAGATCGACCAGATGCGCAAGAAGCTGATCGCCGCCGCCATCTACCCCACGCTGCTGATGCTGGTGGGCGGCTTGGTGGTCTTGTTCCTGCTGCTGTATGTGGTACCCAAGTTCGGACATATCTACGCCGATAATCAGGCCGATCTGCCCCTCGCCTCCTGGCTGCTGATGCAATGGGGCGTATTCGTTGATGCCCATGCCGGCTTGCTGGCCTGGCTGGCACTAGGCAGCATCGCCCTGATCAGCCTGGTGCTGTCCCGGCCCGAAGTGCGGGCGGCACTGCGTGCCTTGCTATGGCGACTGCCCTTTCTGGGCCAGCGCATGCGCATCTATCAGCTGTCACGCTTCTACCGCACACTGGGTATGCTGCTCGACGCGGGTATCCCCATCCTTGCGGCGCTGGACCGCGTGGCCGGCTTGCTCGACCAGCGCCTGCAACAGCAGCTGGCACAGGCGCGCAATGCGGTGCGTGAGGGCTTGCCTCTGTCGCACGCCATGGAACAAAACAGCTTGTCCACCTCAGTAGCGCTGCGTCTGCTGCGCGTGGGTGAGCGCAGTGGCCAGATCGGCCAGATGATGGGACGCATCGCAGATTTCCACGAAGAAGAGCTCAATCGCTGGATCGAATGGGCTAGTCGACTGTTCGAGCCCTTGCTGATGACCTTCATCGGCATCGTCATCGGCGGCATCGTGGTACTGATGTACCTGCCCATCTTCGAACTCGCAGGCAGCCTGCAATGAATGCGCCGCTGACCCCTCCACTGTTCAGCCCTGCCCTGTTGGCCACGGCACGCACACAGGCTGCCAGCAACAAACGGCGGCTAGTGCAGGTGCTGGAAGAACTGACCGGCCTGGCACAGGCCGATTTCATGCACTGGCTAGCCGATGTGTCCGGTTATGACACGATGTCCATGGACGAGCTGCATCAATGGCCGGTGGATTTCGGCCTGATCAGTTTCACCGAGTGCCTGCAGCGTGAATGCCTGCTGCTGCGCCCTGCTGCTGCGCCATTGTTACTGCTGGTCACCGACCCGTTCGACCAGACGCTACGCACATGGGCCTGGCAGCAACTGCGTGTGCAATTCACGTTTCGACTAGTGCATCACAGTGACCTGCAGGCCTATTTCACACGTCAGGAAGAGAGCCAGCGTGCCCTGACCGATTGGTCACAACTGGACGAGGCCGCCACAGGCGCAGGTCAGGATGGCGAAATCATCTCGCTCAAATCCATCGCCGAAGATTCCAGCCCGGTAGTCCGACTAGTGCACTCCACCTTGTATGACGCGCTCAAGGCCGGCGTCAGCGATATCCACCTGGAGACCAGCGCCAGCGGCCTGACCATCAAATACCGGATAGACGGCGTGCTGTCCGTGGTAGGCAGCATGCAGGGGCTGGAGACGGCGGAGCAGGTGCTGTCTCGCCTCAAGATCATGTCCGAGCTGGACATCGCCGAGCGCCGTATCCCGCAGGATGGCCGCTTCAAGCTGCTGGTACAAGGACGTGCCGTGGATTTCCGCGTGTCCATCATGCCCAGCATCCACGGCGAGGACGCGGTGCTGCGTATCCTGGATAAACAATCGCTGACCTCGCAGATGCAGGGCCTGCGTCTGGAGATCCTGGGCTTTGATGACGAGACCTTGCGCGGCATCCGCAAACTCAGCCACGAGCCCTACGGCATGGTGCTGGTGACCGGCCCCACCGGCTCCGGCAAGACCACCACACTGTATGCCGCCATTTCCGAGATCAACAACGGCCACGACAAGATCATCACCATCGAAGATCCGGTGGAGTACCAGCTGCCCGGCATATTGCAGATCCCGGTCAATGAAAAGAAGGGCCTGAGCTTTGCGCGCGGGTTGCGCTCCATCCTGCGCCACGACCCGGACAAGATCATGGTGGGCGAGATCCGTGATCCGGAAACCGCGCAGATCGCCATCCAGTCGGCATTGACCGGCCATCTGGTGTTCACCACCGTGCATGCCAACAACGTATTCGATGTGCTTGGCCGCTTCCTGCACATGGGGGTGGACGTGTACAGCTTTGTGTCCGCGCTGAATGGCATCGTGGCGCAACGTCTGGTGCGCATCAACTGCAGTGACTGCAGTGTGCCGGTGACCCCGGAGGCCGCCTTGCTGGAGGCTTCCGGCCTGGACGCACAGGCCTGTGCCGATTATGCCTTTCATGCCGGTCGCGGCTGCGGCAAATGCCGGGGCAGCGGGTACCGTGGACGTAAAGCCATCGCCGAGCTGCTGGTGCTGAACGACGAACTGCGCGAACTGATCATCGCCCGCGAACCCATCCGGGTGATCAAACAGGCTGCCATCCGCCATCACACCCGCTTTCTGCGGGACTCGGCGCTGGCACTGGTGCGCCGTGGCGAGACCACGCTGGAGGAGATCAACCGTGTCACGTTTGTTTCCTGAGCGCTTCCGCCTGGCACTGGGACGTGACTATCTGCTGCTGGCACAGGTGAGCAGGCAGCGCGTGCGGCAGCTGGAACAGTATGCCGTTGATAACGCCTGGGGCAATGCGGATAACACGCTACGTCTGTCGCTGCTGCGTAGCTGGCTGTCACAGCACCTCAAGCCAGGCGCCAGGGTGGAAGTGGTGCTGTCTGCAGACCTGGCACCGCTGCAGCTGTTGCCCTGGCAGGAGGGCATCACCGATGCCGCGCAGCAAAGCCTGCTGGCGCGGCACCGTTTGCGCCTCAGCCACCCTCAGGTGGAACATTGGCAGTGTAAGGTGCACCCTAGTGCCTATGGCCAGCCCTGGTTGGCAGTGGGGGCGGATGGCACGCTGCTGGATGGCCTGCGCGACATGCTTAGCGCACTGGGCGCACGCCTGACCAGCGTACAAGCCCTCAGCCTGTCGCTATACCGTGAGCTGCGCGCCAGCCTGCCAGCGCACGGCTGGCTGCTGGTGCGCGAACCACATCACAGCACCCTGCTGCACTGGCAGCAAGGTGACTGGCAACTGCTGCAACACCTCCCCAATAGCGAACTTTCTGGCCTACACGAGGTGTTGCTGCGTGAGCGGCGTCTGGCCGGTCTAGATACAGACGGGCTAGGTGACATGGCATCGGTTCATAGCATACAAAGCCCGCCGCTCACCGCCGTGCCGGGGGTGCATCTGCGCACTGTCAGCTGGCAATGGCATGGGCCTCTGAACCCGGGCTACGGACTGCATCTGCTAGGGGGCCGGACATGACGCGTCTGCGCTTGAGGCCAGGCGCGCCAAGCGCGGTGCATCTGGATTTTGTACGCACGGTGCCCGCGAGCCGTCGCCGCCTGCAACTGGCTGTGATCAGCCTGGGGGCACTGCTGCTCGCTACCAGCCTGTGGCAGCATCGGCAGCTGTCACAGCAGGCAGAAGCACTGGCGTGGCATGCCCGCCCCATGGTCAGCAACGCGGCCCCTGCCAGCCGCGTGCGCAGCGACGCGGAGACGGAGCCGCGTCTGCAGCAGGTGTTGAGCCAGCTGAACCTGCCCTGGCAGACGCTGCTGAGCACCCTGGAAGATGCGCATGACGACAGTATCGTGATCGAACGGGTCAGCCCGGACCCACAACAACGGCAGCTGCTGGTCAGCGGTGCAGCGCGTGATAGCGATGCCGCCATCGACTTCAGCGAGCGTCTGCAAGCCTCTACATCACTGCAAGAGGTGCATCTGCTGCAGGAACAGGCACGCAACCCGGATGATGACGGCGACGATGAGGCAGCCATGGACCTGCTGGCCGAACACCCGTTGCAGTTCTCACTGCGGGCGCATTGGAACCTCGCCCCATGAATGCACTGTACTGGCAGTTGCGTCATCAGCTACGCCAAGGTGGCTGGCTACTGCTGGCTGGGCTGTTGTCAGCCCTGGCCGCGCTATACGTGCAGCACTGGCAGAACCAGCCACTGCAGCAACACATCCACCTGCTGCAACAGCAGGCAGCGCAACCAGCTCCGCCGCCGATCAGCGTGAACACCATCAGTAGCAGTGCTGCCTTTGTCAACAGCCTGCCCGCGCCCGGTCAGCTGTCAACCCAACTGCGCACCCTGCATACGCTGGCGGAACAGCATGAATTACCGATGGGACGAGTCGATTACAAACGTACTAGCATCAGCGGCACCGGCGTACAGCAATACCAGGTCAGCTATCTGCTGACTGCAGAATATCCGCAGCTGCGGCTGTATCTGGCCGACCTGCTGCATACCTTGCCCAACGCAGCGCTGCTTGGCCTGGAACTGGAGCGTTTCAACGAACAAGCCAGCATGGTGGATGCCAGCATCCGCCTCGGGCTGTACCTGCGGGAAGCACCATGAAGGCCCAGCATAAACAATGGTTGCTGTACGGCGGCCTGTCGCTGACCTTGCTGGCAGCCTGGCTGGCACCCTCGACGGATTCATCATCAGAGGCATCAGCGGCTGCGCAGCGCCAGTCCGGAGCGCAACCGGCGATACGGCAAAGTGCCAGCACGCCGGCGAGTGTCAGCACCACCCTGTCGGCCCAGCGTGCCTGGGCACCGCAAGCCCGTACCCTGCTGGAGCAAGCTCCGGCGGACCTATTCCTGCTGCCTGAAGCCGCCAGCACTGAACAGGAAGCCATGGCGTCGGCCAGCACCGCCGAGACCCGCGCGCCAGTGGCGCCTGCACTGCCTTATGCCTACATGGGCAAGATGCAGCAAGCGGACGAGATGACCGTGTTCATCAGCCGTGAGCAGCGCCCCTACATCGTACGGGCCGGCGATGTCGTCGATGGCGAATACCGCGTCGAGCGCATCGCACCACCTTATATGCACCTGACCTATCTACCTTTGCAGCAAGCGCAAACCCTGTTTATCGGAGTACATGAATGAACCGTTCCCTGTCAGCTGCCCTAGCCCTGCTCTGCCTGATGCTGCTGGGTGGCTGCCTGCAAACCGGCAGCACCCGCAGCCCCCAGGTGGGCGAGTCTGCGTACACACCGCCTACCGCCAAGCAAGGTCTCCAGCGTATCCGTGAAGGCAACGGCGACTTCCAGCGCGCCAACCGCCTGCTGGCTACAGCACAGACCGCCCGAAAAGCAGGCGACCTGCCGGCGGCACGCAACGCACTGCAGCAACTGCTGGAACTCGAGCCCGACAACACCCGTGCCCAGACCATGTCACAGCAGCTGAGCCGTGCGGAACGCCACCAGACCCTGCTCGCGGAAGCCAGCACAGCGCAAACGGCAGGTGACGAAGATGCGGCCAGGCGGGCACTGCGTGAGGTACTGATCGAAGACCCCGGCAACATTGAAGCCAAGGCCTTGCTGCGCAGCATCAACCAGCAGAACAGCCGCGACCAGATCACGCCGCGCAAGCTCAAACCTCATGGCAACAATACGCTGACGCTGGATTTCCGGGATGCCAATCTGCGCAGCATCTTCGAGGTGATCTCCAAGACCAGCGGCATCAATTTTGTGCTGGACCCCAGCGTGCGTAACGACCTGACCGCGTCCATCTTCGTCAAGGATGCCTCGGTGGAGGACGTCATCGACTTTCTGCTATTGCTGCACCAACTCAATCGCAAGGTGCTGACCGAGAACGCGCTGCTGATCTTCCCAGCGGTGAAAGCGGCCCAGTACGAGGACCTGATCCTGCGCAGCTATTACCTGAACTATGCCGATGCAAAACAGACTGCCGCGCTGGTCAAATCGGTGATGCCGATCAAGGACGTGCATGTGGACGAAAAACTCAACATGCTGAGCCTGAAAGCCACTTATGAGCAGCTGCGCGATATCGACCGGCTGATCGCCGATTCCGACCTGGCCGACCCGGAGATCGTGCTGGATGTGGAGATCCTGGAAGTACGCTCCTCACGCCTGAGTGATATCGGTGTGATCTTCCCGGACACCTTTTCGGTGCTGCCGTCGGCTGACACACTGACCCTGGATGACATCAACAATGCCAACAGCACTTCCGTCGGCGTGTCCCCCTCACTGGCCTTGCGCCTGCTGCGTCAGGACGGCGAGAGCAACCTGCTGGCCAACCCGCGCATCCGCGTCAAGAGCCGCGAAAAAGCCAAGATCCACATCGGCGACAAGATCCCTATCCCGGTCACCACCATAGGCTCCGGCAATAATAATTTCGTTGGTCAATCCGCCAACTATCTGGACGTGGGGCTGAAGCTGGACGTAGAGCCGCGCGTGCTGGTCGGCAACGAGGTGAACATCCGTGTCAGCCTGGAGGTCAGCAGTGCCACGTTCACGGCAGGGTCGGTGTTCCCCACCATAGGCACGCGCAATACCAGTACGGTGATGATGACCGCCGATGGTGAAACGCAGATCCTCGCCGGCCTGATCAATGATGAAGACCGCCGCAACACGCGTCGTCTGCCTGGGCTGGGTGACCTGCCGCTGCTGGGCCGCTTGTTCAGTGAGCCCAACATCAACAAGGCCAAGACCGAGATCGTGCTGTTGATCACCCCACATGTGGTGCGCAATATCCAGCGCCCGGATGCGGATAATGCCGAGTTCTACGCAGGCACCGGCAGCCAGCGTGCACCCGCCGCCATCAGCCCGGCGGCCAGTGTGCAGCAGGGCACGGTGCCCGCCGTGATCGTGGTGCCACAAACCGCGCCAGCGGCAGGGGCGGCCGAGCCGGCGCTGCCACCGGGCCTGCGTGCGCCGCTGGGTAGACCGGTCGGCGACGATTGAAGTGACGCTCCGCATGGCAGCACCATTCGCCTACCGCGGCTTTACGCTGATCGAGCTGATCGTCAGCCTCGCCATCCTGGGCTTACTCGCAGCGCTGGCGGTCCCCGGTATGGAACTGGTGGCGCAGCGCAAGAAAGAGCTGGCCTTGCAACAAGCGCTGATGGAGATACGCAGCGCACTCGATGCCTACAAGATCGCTGTGGATAACGGCCAGATCGAGCGTGACGCCGAAGCCTCGGGCTACCCACCCAATCTGGAGACCTTGTATCTGGGGGTGGAAGATATCGATAACCCGCAGAAGCGCAAGCTGGTGTTTTTGCGCCGCCTGCCACGTGACCCGTTCTATCCGGACCCGACCGCTGCACCCGCCGACACCTGGGGTAAGCGCAGCTATGACAGCAGCTTCGATCAACCGCGTGCCGGCAAGGATGTGTATGACGTGTATTCCCTGTCTCCGGACCAGGCTTTGAATGGGAGCTACTACCGTGACTGGTAAGCAACACAAAACCGGCTTCACGCTGATCGAACTGCTGGTGGTGATGGCCATCATCGGCACCTTGATCGCCCTGGTCACACCGCAATATTTCGGCAGCCTGCAAAAAGCACGCGAGACCGCCTTGCAGCATGACCTGGCCGTGATGCGCGAGGCCATCCAGCAGTTCTACAGCGACCGCGAGCGCTATCCGGCCAACCTCAACGAACTGGTGGAACTGCGCTATATCCGCCGCATCCCGGTCGACCCCATCACCGAAAGCCCACAGACCTGGCTGGGCATCCCGGCTACAGGGGCGGGCCAGAGCGGCATCAAGGACATCATCAGCGGGGCCACCGGCAACACGCGCGATGGTGTGCCCTACGCTGCGCTGTAACCATGCGGTCTCGCCTATCGACTCAACATGGCTTCAGCTACTTCGGAGTACTGTTCACGGTCACCTTGGTCAGCCTGGCGCTAGTAGGTACTGCGCTGGTCAGCAGTGTCCAGCAGCAACGTCAAAAAGAGCGCGCGCTGCTGTTCATAGGCCAACAGTACCTGGATGCCATCGGCAGTTATTACCATGCCTCGCCCGGCGGCTTCAAACAGTACCCGCGCAGTTTGGACGATCTACTGCGCGACACCCGCTATCCGGGCATCAAGCGGCACTTGCGCCAGCCCTGGCCAGACCCGATGCTGCTGGCCGGTCATTGGCAATTGATCCGCAACCGGCAAGGCGGCATCGTCGGCATACAAAGCCTGTCTACAGCCACCCCACTCAAGCAGGGCGGTTTCAGCCGTCAATTGCTGGCACAACGGCTGAGCGGTAAGAAGCGCTATATGGATTGGCGCTTCGTGTATGACGACAGCCTGGATGACCGGCAACGCGAGGAGTACCAGGTACCGGAAACGCCAGAAGATGAAGACGGAGACACAGAGAACGTACTGGGAGACTCGTTAACGTCAGCCAGCACCTCGCCGAATGCTGAAGCGGGGCAGGACGAAGACAGCGAGCAGTTGCTGGCTGCCGAGATCGTCGATGTACGCCGCCTGTACGCGACGGACCGGCCCTGAGATAGCGAGAGCGACGACATCTGGCGTGGAGCGGACATTCCGCAAGCCCCCGCTCTGCTTTACAATGAAGGTCAGCCATCAGACCCTGCTGATGCCACAACAATAACGATACGCTTAGCGTCAGGTAGTCTAACCATGATCATTTCCCACCGTCACAAGTTCATCTTCATGAAGACGAACAAGACCGCAGGCACCTCCATCGAGATCGCCCTCTCCAAGTTCTGCGGCCCGGATGACATCATCACCAGTATCTCGGCGGAAGACGAGAAGATCCGCCAGCAACTGGGCTACCCTGGCCCGCAGAACCACTTGGCTGGTCCGCTGGAGTACCGCACGCGCGATGTGGTGAAGCTGCTGCTGAAACGCAAACTCAAGCCACGCTTCTATAACCACATCACCTCGACCCAGGTGCGCAGCCTGATCGGCGAAGACATCTGGAACAGCTATTACAAGTTCTGCTTCGAGCGCAACCCGTGGGACCGCGTCATCTCGCATTACTATTGGAAGCACAAGACCGAGCCGCGCCCGCCGCTGATGGAATTCATCGCAGGCGGAGGGCTGGAGGCACTGAAGCGCTGGGGCTATAACCTGTACACCATAGACGGGCAAGTAGCTGTGGACAAGGTATGTCGCTTCGAGAATATCGCCGATGAGCTGGAACAGGTGCGACTGCATCTGGGCGTGCCGGAAAAGCTGGAACTGCCTAACGCCAAATCACGCTTCCGCAAGGACAAGCGCAGTTACCGCGACATCATGACGGCCGAAGAACAGGCGACGGTCGCCGAGCTGTTCCAGAACGAGATCAAGCTGTTCGGTTACACGTTCTGACCCGCGTCACAGCAGGCTGGGAACCATCCTCTGTCCAGCCTTCGGCTTAGCACCAGTCCGGGCTGGGCAGTTCATGGAAGACCTGCTTCAGCCCTTCTGCCCAGCCCTTGCGTACCGTGGTGTAATAGGCGTCGGTCTCGGTGATGCGCTGCTTGCAATTGGCATGGAAACTGTCGGTGCGGTACAGCAGCAGATCGATGGGCGCGGCCACCGACACATTGCTGCGTATGGTGGAGTCGAACGAGATCAGCACGCATTTCACCACGTCCATCATCTCGCTGTTGTAGCGCACCACGCGGTCCACGATGGGCTTGCCGTACTTGGTCTCGCCGATCTGGAAATACGGCGTCTCGGCACAGCTTTCGATGAAATTGCCCGCTGAGTAGATATTGAACAGGCGCGGCTTCTCGCCCTTGATCTGCCCGCCCAGCAGGATGCTGGCGTTGAAATCGGTGTTATGGTTCTTGAGATGCTCAGCGTCATGCTCAAACACGGCGCGCAACTCGCTGCCCACCAGGCTGGCCACCTCGAACAGGCTGGTGGCGTTATGCAGATGCTTGCCGCTGTCGTTCTTCACCGCTTCGCGCAGGCGGCTGATCACCGACTGGGTGATGGCCAGGTTGCCTGCCGTCAGCAGCGTGATCACGCGTTCACCCGTCACCTCGAACACATTCATCTTGGGAAAGGTGGCCACCTGGTCCACACCGGCGTTGGTGCGGGTGTCCGAGGCGAATACCAGGCCTTCATCCAGTAACAGGGCGATGCAATAGGTCATAATCAGGCCAGACAGCAAAAAGTAACCCCTGAATCATACGTAGCGCCACGCTCAGCCACAATACGCCGGGGCAAATTTGGCATAAATCGTGCTGCTTACACAGCGTCCATCCCATTCCACTCCAAGAACCCATAAGAACCCACATGGCCATCCGCGTCGCTCTGCATCACACCACCCGTTACGAATTCGACCGACTGGTCAATCTGTCTCCGCACGAGGTCAGACTGCGGCCTGCCGCGCATGCGCGCACGCCCATCCTGTCCTACTCGCTCAGCGTGACGCCGGAAGACCATTTCATCAACTGGCAGCAAGACCCGTACGGGAATTACATCGCGCGTTACGTATTCCCCGAAAAGGTGCGCACGCTCGAATTCACGGTCGATTTGGTGGCAGACATGACCGTGATCAACCCCTTTGATTTCTTTGTCGAAAAGTATGCCGAGCAGTATCCGTTCAAGTACACCCCCCAGCTCAAGTTCGAACTTGGTGCATACCTGAAGCCGGAACCGGTCGGCCCGCTGCTGCAACAGTGGCTGATCGACACCAAAAAGGAGCTGTCCCGCAAAAAACTCAACATCACCGACTTTCTGGTGATGATGAACCAGCGCGTGCAGGGCGACATCGGCTATCTGGTGCGCATGGAGCCCGGCGTACAGACGCCGGAAGAAACGCTAGCCAACCGTACCGGCTCCTGCCGTGACAGTGCCTGGTTGCTGGTGCAGATCATGCGCCATTTCGGGCTGGCTGCGCGTTTTGTATCGGGCTATCTGATCCAGCTCACCGCTGACATCAAGGCACTGGACGGCCCGTCCGGCACAGAAGTGGATTTCACCGACCTGCATGCCTGGACCGAAGTGTATATCCCGGGCGCAGGCTGGATAGGCGTGGACCCGACCTCGGGCCTGATGGCGGGCGAAGGCCATATTCCGCTGGCCTGTACCGCCATGCCGTCTTCGGCGGCCCCGGTCACTGGCTACACCGACGTGGCCGAAGTCACCTTCCAGCACACCATGAAGATCACGCGCATCCATGAAGACCCGCGCGTGACCAAGCCTTACAGCGAAGCCGACTGGCAAAAGATCGTCAAACTGGGCGATCAGGTGGACGTGGACCTGGTGAAACAGGATGTACGGCTCACGCAGGGCGGCGAGCCCACCTTTGTGTCCATCGACGACATGGACGGCCCGGAATGGAACACGCTGGCGCACGGCAAGATGAAGCGCGAGCTGGCGGGCAAGCTGGCGCTGCGCCTGAAACAGCATTTCGCCCAGGGCGGCCTGCTGCATTACGGTCAGGGCAAGTGGTACCCCGGCGAGCCCTTGCCACGCTGGGCCATCAATATGTACTGGCGCCTGGACGGCAAACCAATCTGGGAGGATGCCAGCCTGTTCTCTGACGAGAGCAAACCGGACCGGTACACCGCCAAACAGGCGGATAAGTTCGCCAAAAACCTGGCCGAAGCGCTGGGCTTGCCCAGAGCCTGCCTGATCCCCGCGTATGAAGATGTGATCCAGCATGCGCAGGATGAAGAGCGCCTGCCGCTGAATATCGACCCGCTGCAGGCCGACCTGAAAGACAGCGAAGAACGCCGCCGCCTGGCGCGCCTGCTGGCCGAGGGCTTGGGCGCCACGGTGGGTTATGTGATCCCCATCAAGCCGCACGAAACCAGCCTGTCCACACACTGGCTCACCAGCAAGTGGCCGTTGCGCCGCGAGAACCTGTATCTGCTGGCGGGCGATTCGCCCATGGGCCTGCGCCTGCCGCTGGCCTCGCTGCCCTGGGTATTGCCCGAGGACATGGACCCGGAGTTTCCACCCGACCCGTTCGCCGCCCAGGATGTGCTGCCGGACACCAGCAGCCGTCAGGTCACCCGCACCAAACTGAAGTCGCGGCCCAAGCCACGCGAAGTGATCCATACCGCGTTGTGCGTGCAGGTGCGTGCCGGACGCTTGTATGTGTTCATGCCGCCGATGACACGGCTGGAGGATTACCTGAATCTGGTGGCCAGTGTGGAAGCCACCGCCGCCAAACTCAAACTCAAACTGTGGCTGGAAGGCTATCCACCGCCGCGCGATGCACGCGTGCGTCAGCTCAGCGTGACGCCAGACCCCGGCGTGATCGAGGTCAACGTACAGCCTTCGGAAAGCTGGCAGGAACTGGTGGCCAACACCACTTTTCTGTATGAAGAAGCACGCCAGACGCGCCTGGGCACCGAGAAATTCATGCTGGACGGCCGCCATACCGGCACCGGCGGTGGCAACCACGCCACGCTGGGTGGCAAGACCCCGGCTGACAGCCCCATGCTGCGCCGCCCGGATCTGCTCAAAAGCCTGATCACCTACTGGCAGAACCACCCGGCGCTGTCCTACCTGTTCTCTGGCACCTTCATCGGCCCGACCAGCCAGGCACCGCGCGTGGACGAAGCGCGTGACGACAACCTGTATGAACTGGCCATCGCCTTCCAGCAGATGGACAAGGTGCTGCCCGAGACCAAGGAAAGCGAGCGCCCCTGGCTGGTGGACCGCCTGCTGCGCAACCTGCTGGTGGATCTCACCGGCAACACGCACCGTTCCGAATTCTCCATCGACAAGCTGTATTCACCGGATGGCCCCACTGGGCGTCTGGGCCTGGTGGAATTTCGCGCGTTCGAGATGCCGCCGCATGCGCGCATGAGTCTGCTGCAGATGCTGCTGCTGCGCGCGCTGGTGGCGCGTTTCTGGCGCGAACCGTATCAGGGCAAGCTCATCCACTGGGGCACGGAACTGCATGACCGCTGGATGTTGCCGCATTTCGTGGCGCAGGACATCGCCGACGTGGTGAAAGACCTGCGTGCGCATGGCTATGCCTTCGAGCAGCACTGGTTCGACCCCTTCGTGGAATTCCGCTTCCCGCGTTACGGCACGGTGGCTTATGAAGGCATCGAGCTGGAGCTGCGTCAGGCCATCGAGCCCTGGAACGTGCTGGGTGAAGAAGTCACCGGCGGTGGCACCGCGCGCTATGTGGATTCCTCCGTTGAACGCATGCAGCTGCGCGTGCGCGGCCTCACCGACCACCGCCATGTGGTGACCTGCAACGGCAGACCGCTGCCCTTGCAGCCGACCGGCACCGCAGGTGAATATGTGGCCGGTGTGCGTTTCCGTGCCTGGAGCCCCTGGTCGGCGTTGCACCCCACCATAGGCGTGCACGCACCGCTGGTGTTCGACCTGGTGGACACCTGGAGCCAGCGCGCCATCGGCGGTTGCAGTTACCATGTGACGCACCCGGGTGGACGCAGTTATTCCACCTTCCCGGTCAACGCCAACGAGGCCGAAGCACGCCGTTTCACGCGCTTCGTCGGCCACGGCCATACCCCGGGCGTGGCCACGCTACGCGCCGAGAACCGCAATCCTAAATTCCCGTTCACGCTCGACCTGAGGTGGGATGAAAGTTAATATGTTCCCCCTATGTCGCTATTACTAACGAGTTATCCACGCCAGCCTGATCGTCACGACGAATTGCTGACCGAAGCTGGCGAACCCCGCCAGCACTGGCAGGCTTTGCTTGAGATGCTGGCCATGGAAGCGCCCGCCGAGATGCGCGAGCGTGCAGAATCAGTGCGCAGACAGGTACGCGAAAATGGCGTGACCTATAACGTCTATGCTGACACCAAGGGCCTGCAACGCCCCTGGGATCTGGACGTGCTGCCGTTCATCCTGCCCCATGAGGAATGGGCGGGCATCGAGTCGGCCATCATCCAGCGCGCGCAGTTGCTGAACAGCATCCTGCTGGATGTGTACGGCGAGCAGCAGTTACTGCAGCAGGAACAGCTGCCGCCCTCGCTGATCCACGGCCATGCCGGCTTTTTGCGACCCTGTCACGGGATCCGCCATCCAGACGACATCGCCCTGCATTTTTATGCCGTGGATCTGGCGCGTTCGCCTGACGGCAGCTGGTGGGTGGTGGCAGACCGCACACAAGCGCCATCGGGTGCCGGTTATGCGCTGGAGAACCGTACGGTCATCGCCAGCGTGTTCCCGGACCTGTTCCGCGACCTCAACATCCAGCGCCTGAGTGGCTTCTTCAACAGTCTGCGCGACAGCCTCAACCATTGGGGCCGTGAGTGTGCTCAGCGTCAATCGGCACTGGACGCCAGGATCGCCCCGCTCAGTGAAGGTGAACAGCCACTCACCGTGCTACTGACGCCAGGTCCGTACAACGAGACCTATCACGAACAATCCTATCTGGCGGGTTACCTGGGCTTTCCGCTGGTGCAGGGCAACGACCTTACGGTACGCAATGGCGTGGTGTGGTTGAAGACCTTGTCCGGCCTGAAGCCGGTGCATGCCATTCTGCGCCGTCTGGATGACGACTTCTGTGATCCGCTGGAACTGAATGCCGACTCGGTGCTGGGCGTGGCCGGGCTGACCGATGCAGCGCGGCGTGGCAATGTGCTGATCGCCAACAGCCTGGGCTCCAACCTGCTGCAATCCGGCGCCCTGCTGGGCTTTCTGCCCGGCCTGTGCGAGCGGCTGCTGGGTCAGTCACTGCAGATGCCGTCGGTCGCCACCTGGTGGTGCGGCGAACCACTGGCGCTGCAATCGGTGATCGCCAATCTGGATACGCTGGTGATCAAGCCCGCCTTCCCGCAGATCCAGGAACGCCCGATCTTTGGTGCCGACCTGGATGAAGAGGAGCGCGCCGCGCTGATCGAGAAACTGCGTCAGGCACCACAGAACTATATCGCTCAGGAGATGGTGAACATCTCGCAAGCGCCGGTCTGGGACGGCCATGGCCAGCAGGTCAGCGCACGTGCCGTGGGCTTGCGCGTGTATGCCTGTGCCACACCACAGGGCTATGTGGTGATGCCGGGCGGGCTGACCCGCGTGGCCACCGGCCTGGACAATCGCGTCATCACCATGCAGCGCGGTGGCACCAGCAAGGACACCTGGGTGACCGCGCCGCACAGCATGGCCTACCGCAGCCTGATCCGCCACACCACCTCCAGCCGCGACCTGGTACGCAGCGATGCCTTCCTGTCCAGCCGCATGGTGGAGAACCTGTTCTGGTTCGGGCGCTACGCCGTGCGCAACCACCATATCGCGCGCCTGCTACGCACCGCCATCCATTACCTGCTGGAGTTCTCGCCAGAACACCGTGCGGCGGAATGGCCCACGGTGCAGCAACTGTGTGTGTGGTATGGCCTGATGCCGCCTGACGAAGAAGACGATCTGGGCCAGCCCATCCCCAGCACGCTCAGCGACGAGGACATCGAAGCGCTGCTGGTAGCGGCGGTGTATGACAGCGGCGCCAACACGCTGGCCAGCAATGTGCAGCACTTCTTCCATCTGGCGTTCAAGCTGCGCGAGCGCTTGTCAGACGACAACTGGCGCATGATCAACCAGATGTCGCAACGCTTTGGGCAAGGTCACGCCGAGCCCACGCTGTCGGATGCACTGGAGCAGCTGGACGAGACCACGCTGGGGCTGGTGACCCTGGCCGGTTTCACGCTGGATGGCATGACGCGTGACCACGGCTGGCGCTTCTTGTCCATCGGCCGCCGCATCGAACGTCTGCAATTCCTGTGCATCCTGCTGCTGCGCGCCCTGGCCATGCCGGTACAGGCCAATCTGGACTGGCTGCTGGAGCTGACCGACAGCATCGTCACTTACCGTGCGCGTTACAGTGCGCAGCCCGAATGGCTGCCGGTGCTGGACCTGCTACTGATGGACGAGAACAACCCGAATGCCATGGTGTTCCAGCTCAAAGGCCTGGCCAAATACCTGGGCCAGATCGGCGCCACCTATAGCAGCGGCGGCGAAGCCGAGCGCATCAGCGAACTGCTCACGCAGTTGCGCGGCTTTGACCCGGATGCCACCCTGTGCCAGGGCAACGTGCAGCTGATCAACTGGCTTAACGCCACCTATCAGGCCAGCATCCAGGTGTCCAACCAGCTCAACCTGCGCTTCTTCAGCTATTCGGGACGCTAGCAGACCATGACCACGCTACCCAGCAGCAAACCGACCATGCCGCCATTGCGCTACCACGTACAGCATGTCACCGAATACGACTACGACCATACGGTGACGCTGTCGCAGCAACTGCTGCACCTGACGCCGCGTGATAGTGTGTATCAGCAGTGCCTGTATCACCAGATCCGCATCTCCCCGGCGCCCAGTGAATCGGCCGAGCATGCGGACTTCTTTGGTAACCAGTCACGCTGTTTTTCTATCTACGCGCCCCACGAAGCGCTGCGTGTCAGCGCCGAATTCAGCGTGCAGCTCACCGCACGCCCTACCATGGAAAGTTTGCCCGCCAGCACGCCATGGACCGTGTTGCGCGATATGTTGCAAGAGCAGGCCAGCCAGCATCTGGAGGCCTGCGCCTACCTGTACGGCTCCCCCAAAGTGCCCTGCTCACCCGCGCTGGCGGACTATGCCAGCCTGGCATTCACGCCAGACCGGCCGATACTGGACGCCAGCCTGGCACTGACGCAGCAGATCTACCGTGATTTTGAATACGACGCCGACGCTACCGATGTCTCCACCCCGCTGCATGAGGTGCTGCACAACAAGCGCGGCGTATGCCAGGACTTTGCCCACCTGATGGCAGGCTGCCTGCGCAGCCTGGGGCTGGCGTGCCGCTATGTCAGCGGCTACATCCTCACCAACCGCGATGCGGGCCAGCCCGCGCTGATCGGGGCCGATGCCTCGCATGCCTGGGTGTCGGTGTATTGCCCGCAATACGGCTGGGTGGATTTCGACCCCACCAATAATTGCCTGGTGCAGCATGAACACGTGACCATGGCCTGGGGACGTGACTACACCGATGTCAGCCCGATGCGTGGCGTGGTGCTGGGCGGCGGCGGCCAGCGACTCAAGGTCAGCGTCACGGTCACCGCCATCGACGCTGGTGCACCGACCGTGCAGCTACCGCTGTGAATCTTTTTACTTTGTTGTAATCCCACTTGTTATGGACTATCGCCCTCTTGGTTTGACCGACCTCAAGGTCTCCGCACTGTGTCTGGGCACCATGACCTTTGGTGAACAGAACAGCGAAGCCGAAGCCCATGCGCAACTGGACTATGCGCGTGCGCACGGCATCAATTTCATCGATACCGCCGAGATGTACCCGGTGCCGCCCAAGGCCAGCACATTCACGCGCACCGAAAGCATCGTCGGCAACTGGTTGAAGCGTCAGCCCCGCGAGCAGATCGTGCTGGCCACCAAAGCGGCCGGCCCGCGCCGCAACATGCAATGGATACGCGGTGGCCCGTCCCATCTGGACCGTGCCAATATCCGTGCGGCAGTGGATGGCTCGCTGCAGCGCCTGCAGACCGATTACATCGACCTGTATCAACTGCATTGGCCAGAGCGCAATGTGCCCATGTTCGGCCAGTATCAGTTCGACCCGGCAGCCGAGTTCGACGAGGCGGGTGAGCAAAGATCATGGGTGTCCATCCATGCGCAATTACAGACGCTGGACGAACTGGTGAAGGAAGGCAAGATCCGCCATTTCGGCGTCTCGAACGAACACGCCTGGGGGGTGATGCGGTTCCTGCATGAAGCCGAGAAACACGGCTTGCCGCGTATCGCCAGCATCCAGAACTGCTACAACCTGATCAACCGTGGCTTTGAATTCAGCCTGGCCGAGATCAGCTACCGCGAACAGGTCAGCCTGCTGGCCTACTCGCCGCTGGCGTTCGGGCATTTGAGCGGAAAATACCTGCCAGGTGGCGATGGCGTGGGCCGCGCCACGCTGTTCAAAGGCTTTGCACAGCGCTATGAAAAACCCAATGTCGCACCCGCCTGTGCGGCCTATGCCGAACTGGCAGCGGAGCTCGGTATGCAGCCAGCCGAGCTAGCGTTGTCGTTCGTGTACCAGCGCTGGTTCGTGACCAGCACCATCATAGGCGCCACCAGCATGAAGCAACTGCAGCAGAACATCGCCGTCTGGGACAAACCCTTGTCAAAAGACGTACTGCAGGCCATCGAGGCCTTGCACCTCCGCTACATGAACCCCGCACCTTGATGCAAACAACAACGCCAGCTGACTTAGCTGGCGTTTTTTATGTGGGTTGGTCTGCGCTGGCTGACCGGTAGGTGTCAGTAGCTTATTTGCTGGCGCTTGTTGCTTCGCGAGTGGCTTATTTGCTGGCGAGTGGCTTATTTTTGGCTAGCGCCTGTGCTTCCAGCACGCCTTCTTCCATGCCGGCTGCTTCGGTGAGTTTGGCGACGTTGTCCTTGGTGAAGAAACCGTCGAAATCCCCGTAACGCTGCACATACTCGATGATCAGCGAGGAATGCTCGGAGGCATTGGAGAAGATCTGCTTCAAGCCTTCTTCACGTGAGCCGATCACGTCCAGCAAAAAGCCCTTGCCCTGCTCGGCGATGGATTTCACCACATATTCGATGTTCTCCATGCCGTCACGCTCGCCGTCCTTGACCGAGATGGCCACGTGATGCAAACGCGGACCGTAATTACGCACAAAGGTCTCGGTCGGCGATGGCAGGTGTTCAAGGTGGTTCACAAAATACGGCGTGTTATTGGCGGTGAACACCTTGGCCGGGCTTTTCGATTCCGGGATGGGGTGCACACTCTTGGTGACATTAGTGGAGGAGTTCTGGTCCCAGATATTGTAAGCCCCCCAGAAGTAGTAACTCGACCAGGACAGGTATTCCAGGATGGCCACTTCACGGTTCTGGCTGTAGACGCGGGTGGCCAGGTGGTCCACTGGCAGCAGCAGATCGTCGATCTTGAGTTTTTCCTGGAGAACTTTGGCGGCTTCGTAGGCTTCCTGCACATCGTTACGGATCGTGCTCATGCCCAGGGCATACACACGCAGTTCTTCCGGCTTGCGCTCCAGATAAGCGACGATGTTATGGGTGTAGGGTGAAGGCTTGCTGACCGCCAGATTACCCGGCATCTCCAGCTTGCGGATCTCGTCCTGACTGAAGAAGCGGAACTCGCGTTCCTGCTGCAGCTTGACCACGCCGTGCAGGCTGTCCACACGCAATATCTCGCCCATGTAGCGGCTGTTGGGCTTGCGCGCCCCCACCGGGTACACCTCGTTAAGGGCACGGAAGATACCGCGCAGGTTGGGGTCTTTAACCTCGCGCACCAGCAGGTCGGGCGAATTTAGGTCGATGCGCAGCACATGCGTCCAGTGCGATTCGCTCTCCAGCGTGACCAGATAGTGGTACGAGGTCATCAAGGCCAGCTCGGCGATGTACTGGATGGAGTGGCCGGGGTCCACCGTGATCATGAGCGCGTCGATCTCGTGGATCATGCTGGTCAGGCCGACGCGGTCGCGCTCTTCCAGCAAACGTACCAGATATTCTTCAAAGAACGGCGAGTTCTCCTTATCGCCGTGGCGGACGTGGCCCAGCGAATTGATGGCCTGCGTGAGTAGATTCATGGTGCTGCCTATTGTTGCGATTGTTGCATTTGCTTGGGGCTGATGCGCACGGTAGCGTCCATGTGCTCCTTGCCACCACCGGAGCGCACCCCGCTGACCGGGCAGGCTTCGCGGTAATCCAGGCCCACGGCCAGACGCACATGCACGCCATTGGTGAGGCAGCCGTTCGAGACATCATAACTGCGCCAGCCCAGGCCGTTGAGCCAGACATCGGCCCAGGCGTGGCTTTCCATCAGGCTGCCATCGGCAGTGAACAGATAACCACTGACATAGCGCGCGGGCATGCCCAGGTGACGGCAGCAGCTCAGGAAGATATGCGCATGGTCCTGACACACGCCCTTGCCCTGGGCGAAAGCGCTGGCGGCCGTGGTATCCACCGCCGTGCTACCTTTGACGTAGGGCACCTGCTCGACGATGCTGCGCATCATGTCTTCCACCCAGGCAGTCTTTTCGCCCGACACATGCGCGGCATAGTCATCGGCGAAACGCTGCAAGGTCTGGTCAGCCTGCGTCAGCGGCGTGTCGCGCAGATAGATCTCCAGTGGCAACCGGCTCTCGGTACTGGTCTGTGGCAGACCGGTCTCTACCTCGCCGACGGCGACGATACTGAGCTCGTGATGCGGACTGTCCAGCACCAGCGTATGAGCGATGTTGCCATGCGGGTCATCATAGCGGTGCAAATGGCCGTTGACGCGGATATCCCAGCGCTTGACGCGCTGACCGAAGCCATCGCGCGGGGTCAGGCGCAGCTGCTGGATGGTGTAGTTGACGCTTTCCGCATACTCGTAACGGGTGCGGTGTTCAATATTCAGTTCCATGCGTCGATTCTTAAAATTAGGCCGCTAGAGTCAGGCTGCTTGTGCGTTAAGGAAGCTGCGCTGGATCTCCAGCCCCAGGTTATTGTTGCCGACCACAAAATCTTCGAGGAACTCGTGCAAGCCGCCCTGGAAGATCTCTTCCATGCGGCCATAGCGCAGACGTGCATGCAGCTCGCCCGCCACACGCAGGCATTCACTGTTACGCCGCCCCGGCAACTGGTCAAGGATGGCCGTGATCTCGCCTAGGCAGGCGTGCAGCGAGCGCGGCATGTCCTGACGCAGCACCAGCAACTCGGCCACGCGCCAGGGTTCTATGCTGTCGCTGAACACTTTCTGATAGGCCTGGAATGCAGACACGGAACGCAGCACCGCGCTCCATTCATAGTAATCCACCGCACCGCCGATCTCTTCATCATTGGGTAGCAGCAAGTGATATTTCACGTCCAGCAGGCGCGCGGTGTTGTCGGCGCGTTCGATGAAGGTGCCCAGACGCAGGAAGCGGAAGGCATCGTCGTGCAGCATGGTGCCGAAACTGACACCACGGAACAGGTGCGAGCGTGACTTCACCCAATCGCAAAACTCATGCAGATGCCCTTCCAGCAGCCGCATGTCCTGGAATTGTGCGAACTCCAGCCACAGGCTGTTGATGTTCTCCCAGGTCTCGGACGAGATCGCGGCTCGCACTGCACGGGCATTTTCGCGAGCACTGAGCAGCGCACTGTAGATGCTGGAGGGGTTGCGCGGGTCCAGCGCCAGAAAGTGGATCACCTCGTTGGCGGTGATGGTGTCATGCAAGTCCTCGTAGGTGGTGACGGCACCGGCGATCTCTAGAGCCGGGCCCCACAAGGCGGCTTCACTGGCGGCCGCATTGGGCACCAGCGACATGTTGTCGGTCACGTCCAGCACACGGGCCATGTTCTCGGCACGTTCAATGTAACGTGCCATCCAGTACAGGTGATCTGCGGTTCGACTAAGCAATTTCACCTCCTAATGTTGATACAGCGCGAAATGATGTAACCGGTACTGCCTGAGGCAGGGTGTCGGCAGACCCATACCTTGTTACTGCAATGGCGCTAACAGTGCTTGCGCCAGGAAGGTGCATGCCGGCCTTGGCTCGCTTCATACCGCAATCTTCATGACTGCAATCTTCTTGACCGCAATGACGAGCAGCGACATCACCAGAAATACCATCATCAATTCAATACCCAGGTGTCCTTGGTGCCACCGCCCTGTGAGGAATTCACCACCAGCGAGCCTTCTTTCATGGCCACGCGGCACAAGGCACCGGGCACCATACTGACCGACTTGCCGGACAGCACAAAAGGCCGCAGGTCCACATGGCGCGGTGCCAGCCCCTGCTCCACCAGCGTGGGGCAGGTGGACAAGGCCAACGTAGGCTGGGCGATGTAATTGCTGGGGCAGGACAGGATACGCAGACGGAACTCGTCCAGCTCCTTGCGGCTGGCCGCCGGGCCCACCAGCATGCCGTAACCGCCCGAGCCCTGCACTTCCTTGACCACCAGTTCAGCCAGATGGTCGAGTACGTATTGCAGCTCGTCCGGCTTGCTCAGCTGATAGGTCGGCACGTTATTGAGGATGGGCTCTTCGCCAAGATAGAAGCGGATCATGGCAGGCACATGAATATAAGTGGATTTATCATCCGCCACGCCAGTGCCGACCGCATTGGCCAGCGTCACGCCGCCATTGCGGTACACCGTCATCAGGCCGGGCACGCCCAGCATGGAATCGGGATTGAAATTGAGCGGGTCGATGAACTCGTCGTCGATGCGGCGGTAGATCACATCGACACGCTTGGGGCCTTCGGTGGTGCGCATGTAAACGGCGTTGCCGCGCACGAACAGATCCTGCCCTTCCACCAGCTCCACGCCCATCTGCTGGGCGATGAAGGCATGTTCGAAGTAGGCGCTGTTGTAGGCGCCTGGCGTCATCAGCACCACCGTGGGTTCCTGGATGCCAGGCTGGGCCACGGCACGGAGGTTGTTGAGCAGCATGTGCGGGTAGTGTTCCACCGGGGCCACCGAGTATTTACGGAACAGCTCCGGGAACAAACGCATCATCATGCGCCGGTCTTCCAGCATGTAGGACACGCCGGACGGCGTGCGCAGGTTGTCTTCCAGCACATAGAACTGGTCTTCGCCGGTACGCACGATGTCGATGCCGGCGATATGCGCATACACGCCACCCGGCACATTGACGCCTATCATCTCGGGGCGGTATTGCGGATGCGCCAGGATGGAGTTGGGCACCAGACCGGCGCGCAGGATGTCTTGCGAGTGGTAGATGTCGTGCAGGAACATATTGAGCGCACGCACGCGCTGCATGGCCCCGTCCGACAACAGCTTCCACTCGCGGGCTGCCAGCAGACGCGGCACCACATCGAACGGGATCAGCCGTTCCTTCCCTGCGGTCTCGCCATACACATTGAAGGTGATGCCAACCCGACGGAACAGCAGCTCGGCTTCCTGCCGCTTGCTTTCCAGTTGTTCTGGCGGTGTATTACTCAGCCAGTCAGCGTAGGCCGCGTAGATATCACGCGCCACGCCATCCACCAGCATTTCATCGAAAGGGAGTTTGACTTGCATGTTCATAACCACCTATTGCAAGCCGTGTGCCAAGGCATGATCTGTTATGAATCATGGAGTTAAAATTCAGCCAAACAGGCAAATGTAGAGAACGCACCGAGATGGGGCGTGCCGATGGAGCGTGATGTGCGCCTTGGTGCATGGCGGCTTCAATCACGCCCTGAACGCCAGATCGAGATCACCAGACCAATGCCGATCAGGAAGGCCAGGAAGAAGCCCATAAACCCGAAGGCGGGCAGGCCGAATAGCGTAGGGCCGCCCTTCACCGTCATGACGATGGAGGAGCCTACGATCAGCGCTGCACTGATCAGCGCCATGGTCAGCCGGTTGGTGCTGTGGTCGAGCTGATGACCGAAATGATCCAGGCGCTTCAGATCCAGATTGAGCTTGAGACGGCCACGTGCGCCTGCCCGCAGCAACTGCGAGATATCGCCGGGCAGGCCGCTGGCAGCACTCATGGCGCGCGTCAGGCCGCGTCGGCCACGCTTGAGCAATGCGCCAGGACGGTAGCGGTCTATGATGATCTTTTTGACGATGGGCGTGAGGTGACCGACGATCTGGAAATCCGGGTCCAGCTGGCGCCCCAGGCCTTCCAGCGTGACCAGCGCCTTGAACAGCATGGTGAGGTCGGGCGGCACCGCCAGCTGGTTCTCGCGCATGATGCTGGTCAGGTCATTGAGCAGCACGCTGAAGCGCATGTGCTTGAGCGGCGCGCTTTCGTAACTGCTGATGAATTCGTCGATATCGGCACTGAGGCGGCTCTCGTCGATGTGCAGCTCTTCCTGGCCGCTATCGCCCGCCCACTGGATCAGGATATCGCGCAGGGTCTCGATGTCACGCGACACCAGCGCTGCCAGCATGTCGGCGATCTGGCCACGGCGTTCCATGGTGACACGCCCCACCATGCCGCAATCGATGATGGCCAGCCGGTTGTCCTGCAGGAAGAACATATTGCCGGGATGTGGGTCGGCGTGGAAAAAGCCATCGATGAGCACCATCTTGAGCACGGTGCTGGCGCCCAGGTCGGCCAGGCGCTTCAGGTCCAGCCCGGCGGCCCTGGCTCGCTCCAGCTCGTTGGCCGGGATGCCGTCGATGTGGTCCATGACCAGGATGCGCTCACTGGTGTAATCCCAGTGGATACGCGCAAAACTCACGTTGGGGTCGGTACTGAAATTTTGTGCGAAGCGTTCGGTGTTGCGCCCCTCCATCGCCAGATCCAGCTCGCGCAGCAGGGATTTGGAGAACTGCGACACGATCTCGGTAGGGCGGAAGCGCGCTGCTTCGGCGAACTCCAGTTCGATCAGGCGTGCCAGTTGCGCCAGCAGTCGCAGGTCGGCCTCGATACGGGCGGTGACATTGGGGCGGCGGATCTTCACCACCACGCGCGTGCCATCATGCAAACGCGCCAGATGCACTTGCGCGATGGAAGCACCGGCGATGGGCACGGCTTCGAATTCGCGGAAGATGATGAAAGGGGAGTTACCCAGCGCGGCTTCCAGATCCGGCATCAGCTCGCTGAGCGCCACGGGTGGCACCTGATCCTGCAGTTTGGCGAACTCGTCCACCCATTCCGGGGGGAAGATGTCCGGACGCGTGGCCAACACCTGACCCAGCTTCACAAAGGTAGGCCCCAACTCCTGAAGCGCCAGACGTGCGCGCACCGCCGAGGGCAGCGTCATCATCTCCTGTGAGGTTTTGGAACTGAGCGCCTTGCCGGTCCAGGCGATGATGCTGCCCTTGCCCAGGCGACGTGCCACATCGCTCCAGCCATAGCGCATGAGTATGCCGGCGATGGTGCGTAGCCGTTTGAAATCCCGTAACAAGGCCAGCGTATTCCTGATCATGAATGCAGTTGCAACCTGTAGAAGTGGGTTCCGGTTGATTTTAACCCAGTACGCAAACTATTCCGTCAAACAATTTGGTACAAATGCATTTACAAACCGAATCGCTATCTCTTAGAATCGTTTCATGATTTTCAACCCAGCTCGTTCACAATGGCTGTACAGCCCCCTGCTAGCCGGGCTGTTGGTGCTGAGTCTGCCGTTCTCGGCCGCTCAGGCTGACAACGTCGAGCTGTCCGTGCAGGCCTCGCCCGAGGTCGAAAAGAGCTGGTCCGAAAAGACGCAGGAAGTGTTGTTCAAGGCGCTCAGCCTGAGCGGCATACGCTATCGCTATGGCGGCAGCTCACCTGACACCGGTTTCGATTGCAGCGGATTTGTCCGCTATGTGTTCCAGCAGGCCGCCAGCCTGTCGCTGCCACATGGCGCGCGCTCCATCAGCCAGATGGGCGAGTTCGTCTCCAAAGAAGACCTGCAGCCTGGTGATCTGGTGTTCTTCAATACCCTGCGCTCGGCGTTCTCGCATGTCGGTATCTACATCGGCGATAACCGCTTCATCCACGCGCCCAGCTCCGGCGGTGGTGTCAAGATCGTGGACATGAACGAGCGCTACTGGGTCAACAGCTACAACGGTGCACGCCGCATCGAGCACGATAAATAAACCAACCGCGCCATAACTGAAATAAGCCAATAAAAATGGCACAAGCCGCGAGGCCTGTGCCATTTTTTATATGTTGCCTGATATGGAAGCCGGCCTGTTACTTGTGGAACGCCGCCACGTCGCCCGGCTTGCGCAACATCTTGTCGACTTCACCGATGTGCAACTCTTCCGCGTAGATCATCTCGCGTGCGTATTCTTCCAGCATCACGGACTCGCCTTCCACCAGCTTGAGCAGGTTGCGGTAGCACTGCAATGAAGCACTTTCGTGCGCCAGCGATTCGCGCAGGATATCGCCGATGTCATGGTTGTGGGTTTCCAGCAACGGGCCTATGGCCAGGGATGGATGGCCGCCCAAATGGGTGATCAGCTCGCCCGCCTTGTTGGCGTGGTCCAGTGACTCGGTGGCCTGACCGCGCAGCCAGGAAACGATGGGGATACGGTTGTAGCCATACACCATCAGCGCGTAGTGGGTGTAACGCACCACACCTGCCAGCTCCATCTCCAGTATGGTCTTCAGCGCGTCGATGATCGCTGAACTGCCTTCGTCTGTGCTTTTGTCTTTCTTTGCCATGATGCCTCCTTAACGGTTGTAGGGTCGGGTCCTTGAACCCAGCGCCTGCAGTGTAGACCAGAATTTTCCATGCTGCAGAATTGCTAATAGTTCATATTAGCAATCGCACACAGCAGCAGCTCAAGCGCGGATGTGCTGCCGCGCGAACAGGCGTCCTTGCACATAATCCACGCCCATGCGCTGCGCCCAGTCGAAGTGTTCGCAACTGGCCACCCCGTCCAGTATGGTCTGCACACCGATACGCCTGGCCGCACTCACCAGCCAGTCCAGTGTGGCTTCGGCCGCGCGCGGATTCAAGCCCTGCAAGGCCTGGCGGTTGAACTTGATGACACGCGCATCCACGAATGCGCTCAGCGAGAACATGCCCCAGCGCAGGCCCACATCCTCCATGGCCACCGAGGTGCCACTTTGCTGCAGCAGCACGATCATCTGCTGGGCACGCGCGGCATCGGCCAGATTGTGGTTCTCCACGATGTTGATGATAAGCTCGGGCTCGTTCCAGGCATGCTGGCGGAACAACTGCAGGAAGGGGTTCTCCTGCCCGGCGCCGCCTTCCATGAAGCTGTCGATATCCAGATCCAGCATCAGCCAGCCCACTTGCGGCGCACGCTCGATCTGCAATTTTTTCATTTCCAGCTCGGTGTGATATAGCAATAGCGGGTTGCGATGCAGCACCGCGAACATCTTGCCCGCGCTGATGCGCTGACCACTGGCGGTATGGAATGCCGCTTTGGCCTGATAGCCCTGCACTTCCTGAGACTGCACATCGACCACCGGTCTGTAGTCGGTGCCGAAGCGGCGCGACATGACGATGTCCAGCACCTGCTGTGCAGGCAGACCGTTAGGATCCAGCCGGACGGCAGCCAGGCCAAGTGCTTCGCGCCGGACTGCACTGGACTCCAGCTGCGCCAGTTGCTGCAGTTCTGCATAATGAAATGCGTTCATGATGACTCCACATAAGAGGTGACATCACAATACTAAATGAGAATCATTATTATTTGAAGGCTTTTAGCTATTTAATTCTGCTGGTTTAAT
Source organism: Methylobacillus flagellatus (assembly GCF_005502435.1). Classification (GTDB taxonomy): domain Bacteria; phylum Pseudomonadota; class Gammaproteobacteria; order Burkholderiales; family Methylophilaceae; genus Pseudomethylobacillus; species Pseudomethylobacillus flagellatus_A. The sequence goes on along the minus strand of NZ_SCOU01000002.1, from coordinate 46,423 downwards.
TCTGTATGGCGCTCACTCGCCTGACTGTGGTCTGTCGCTGTGACCCAGCGGGCGATCAGGATCGATCTGGTCACGGATCAGCTGCTTCAATTCCTTGGATTCGGGGAAACGCTGCATGGCTTTGCGGCTGTAAAGCAACGCCCCGTTGAGCCGCACATCAAAAATACCCCCCGTGCCCGGAACCAGACTCACACGGCCAATGTCCGATTCGAAGGTTAGCAAAAGCTCCTGCGCCATCCAGGCCGCACGTAGCAGCCAGCGACACTGGGTACAGTATTCGATCTCGATATGGTGGGTAGTCGTCATGGTCGTCATCTGGTCAAATGTCGTTCTTTAGTGGGTAGTTGATATCTGGCAATCTGGACAAGCTCGCTTGCCTGGATCACATCATCACCAACTTGCTTGGCAAGTTGATCGCAAATAGCGGAAAATGCGTAACATAGCAGCATTAGCCATTTCACAGCACGTTAGATGAGGAAACCTCGCACATGCGCGGAAAATTTGAAAAGTTCGGTCTGATCGGCATGGGCGCCGTTCTGGGTGTGATGATCAGTCTGAATTATTCGGCTATTGCCGAAAAAGACAGCAAACCACAGCTGCCGCTGGATGACCTGCGCACCTTCGCCGAGATCTTCGGCAAGATCAAAAGCGATTATGTAGAACCCATCGAAGACAAGAAGCTGATCACCGAAGCCATCAACGGCATGCTGACCGGCCTGGACCCGCACTCGGCCTATCTGGACGCTGATGGCTTCAAGGACCTGCAAGCAGGCACCCAGGGCGAGTTCGGGGGCCTGGGCATCGAAGTGGGCATGGAAGACGGCTTTGTCAAAGTGGTATCGCCCATCGAAGACACGCCAGCCTACAAGGCTGGCATCAAGGCCGGTGACCTCATCATCAAACTGGATGACACGCCAGTCAAAGGCCTGACCCTTAACGACGCGGTCAAACGCATGCGTGGCAAACCGGACAGCGTGATCGTGCTGACCGTGGCGCGCAAGAACGAGCCCAAGCCACTCATCTTCAAGATCGCGCGCGCCGTGATCAAGACCAAGAGCATCAAGCCCAAGCTGGTGGAAGCCAACTACGGTTATGTGCGCATCACCCAGTTCCAGGAGCATACCGGTCAGGATCTGGCCACGGCCCTGAAGGCACTGGCCACCGAGAACAAGGGCAAGCTGCAAGGTCTGGTACTGGACATGCGTAACAACCCGGGTGGCCTGCTGAATGCCGCCGTGGGGGTATCGGCTGCCTTCCTGCCCAAGAATGAGCTGGTGGTGTACACCGAGGGCCGCACCGAAGACGCCAAGATGCGCCTGTCTGCCACGCCACAGGATTATGTGCGCGGCGGCCCCAAGGACGACTACCTGCGTGACCTGCCTGCCGACTTCAAGACCGTGCCCATGGTGGTGCTGGTGAATGGCGGTTCGGCTTCGGCTTCCGAGATCGTGGCGGGCGCCCTGCAGGATCACAAGCGCGCCGTGATCATGGGCACCCAGAGCTTCGGCAAGGGTTCGGTACAAACCATTCTGCCGATGAACAATGGCACGGCGATCAAGCTGACCACCGCACGCTACTTCACGCCCAAGGGTCGCTCCATCCAGGCCAAGGGTATCGTGCCGGACATCCTGGTGGAAGAAAGCACGCTGACTGGCAGCCAATCCTCCATGGGCCTGCGTGAAGCCGACCTGAATCATCATTTGTCCAACCCCAAGGATACGGAAGCAGAACCTGCGGCGCCAGCGGCCCCGGCGGCCCCGGCTGAGCCAGCCGCCAAGCCAGAAGCCGATGCCACCAAGAAGCCAGGCGCTGACGCTGCAGCCGCTACCGGTCCGGCTGAATTCGGCTCCAAGTCGGATTATCAGTTGAACCAGGCGCTAAACCTGCTCAAGGGCCTGCAGATCCTGCAAAAGAAACAGGCCGCTGCCAACTGATCGCCATGCTGCTGGATCAACTGATCACGCAATTCGATAACGGCCTGCGCACCCTGCTGGCCACCCCGCACAGCGGGCGTCCGCACCCGGATGCCCATCTGGCGGAGGGTAGCTTGTCAGACGCCGACAAACGCCACGCAGCGGCGCTGATGCGGGTGAACCACACCGGGGAAGTGTGTGCCCAGGCCTTGTACAGCGGCCAGGCACTGACCGCGCGTGATGGCAAGACCGTTCAGGCACTGAAACAGGCGGCGCGTGAAGAAACCGAGCATCTGGCCTGGTGCGAACAACGCATCAAGCAATTGGGTGGCCGCACCAGCCTGCTCAACCCCTTGTTCTATGGTGGTTCGTTTGCCATGGGGGCACTGGCTGGCGTGCTGGGCGACAAATGGAATCTGGGCTTTCTGGCCGAGACCGAACGTCAGGTAGGCGCGCATCTGGAGCAGCATCTGCAGACCTTGCCTGCAGCGGATGAAAAGAGCCGTGCCATCGTGGCCACCATGCGCGCAGACGAAGCAGAGCATGCGGCCACGGCAGTGGCACAAGGTGCCGCCGAACTGCCCGCCCCGCTCAAACATGCCATGCAACAAGTGTCGCGCCTGATGACCAGCAGCACCTACCGTTTGTAATACCATTCCGATGGATGCTGCAGCGCAGGCGCTGCAGTTGCATCAAAACCAACATCACGCGTTTCACGTCACAAGAGCCGCCAGCTCCTGTGCCCGATCAACACGAACTAACACGAGCGTCTACTCATTTATGCCAACATTCTCTGAAAACCTGGTCAAGCTGCCCACCGTAGATCATGTCGCACAGATCGATCTCAAGAACATGCAAGGCATGCTGATCGACATCATCGAAAACAAGCCTGGCAGCGCCGGTTCGGTGCGCGTCTACCATTACCTGGGCCAAAAACATGGTGGTATCACGCTGGCAGCAGCGCGCGAAGGCCTGGAGATCTATGCCGAGCACACCGACGATGCGCTGATGAACCCGGGCAAGCATCCCAATATCGATCGTTTGCTGACGCTGCTGGAAGAGCAAAAAGAGATCAGGATGGATCTGCTGCTGAAATAAGCCGCTGCGCTGACAAGCGCTTCAACGCGGCCAGCCGCTTCAATCCGCCGACAAGGTCGCCAGCAGCGGGGAGATGGGGGGGTGGTAGATGAATTGCACCAGGTTGCCGCACGGGTCCAGACAGTAAAGACTGCGTGCACCATCGCGGTGGGTCTTGGGGGCTTGCGCGATGCGCGTACCATGCGCCAGCAGATGCGCATGCCACTGGTCCACATGCTCCGGTGTGGCCATGATGAAGCCGATATGATCCAGCCGCTGTTGCCCTTGCAGATCGGCATCTGCAGGCAAACGATGCAGAGCCAGATTATCCGCACCTGAACTGAGGTAGATATTATCCGGGTCCGGCTGCCACTCTTCCTGCATGCCGACCACATCCCGATAGAACTGCAGACTAGCGTCCAGATCGGTCACGAACAGGGCCACATGATGCAGGCCCTGCATGCCACCCGGACGCTGCGCTTGCATCAAACAGCCGCCTCGACGATCTCGAAGCCGTGCGTCACTTCCGCAGCCTTGCCCAGCATGATGGAAGCCGAGCAATACTTCTCCGCAGACAGCTTCACGGCGCGCTCCACTTGCACGGCACTGAGCTGACGCCCGGTGACCACGAAGTGCACATGGATCTTGGTGAACACCTTGGGGATGCTGTCAGCACGCTCGGCCGTGATCTCGGCCACGCAATCGGTGACCGGCTGGCGCGCCTTGTTGAGGATGGTGACCACGTCGAACGAGGTGCACGCGCCCATGCCGATCAGCAGCATCTCCATGGGCCGCATGCCCAGGTTACGGCCACCAGCGTCCGGCGCGCCATCCAGGATCACGGCATGGCCGGTCTCGGACTCGCCCATGAAGCAGACGTTCTCAACCCATTTGATGCGTGCTTTCATGCTTACTTCACGCCCAGCAGCTCAACATCGAACAGCAGCGTGGCATTCGGCGGGATCACGCCACCCGCACCGCGAGTGCCATAGCCCATCTCGGGTGGAATGATCAGCGTGCGCTTGCCGCCGACCTTCATACCGGCAAAGCCCTGATCCCAGCCCTGAATGACCTGACCACCGCCCAGATAGAAGATGAACGGATCACGTCTGTCCACCGAGCTGTCGAACTTCTCACCCTTGCCATCCGGCTTGCTTGGGTCATACAGCCAGCCGGTGTAATGCACGGTGACATTGAAGCCGATCTCGGCTTCGCGGCCGGTGCCGACCACGGTGTCTTTCTTGACCAGTTCAGTGATGGTGTTGCTCATGGCAGAGGTTTCCTTATTGGTAGATGCGTTTTCAGCGGTGCAAGCCCCGGTGGCAAGCATGGCGGTCAGCATCACGCCAACGGCCAGGACAGAGTGTTTCATCGGGTACTCCAGCATAGTTAAGAGTGCATATGATAACCGAATTGGGCATCGGTTCCGCCGCACCGGCGATCACGGAGGCGCTGTCATGGATGGCGTGACTGCCGTCCGGCCCGGCCAGACTAAGGCTGGCTGTACAACCAGTCGATGAGCACATCCTGCGCGCCACGCGTCTGCTGCGCCTTGGCGTGGTTGCTGATGCACACCACCACCCAGCGCCGACCTTTGCCGTCCAGCACGTAGCCCGCGATGGAGCGCACATTACTCAGCGAACCGGTCTTGAGGTGCGCCCGGCCATAGGCCGCACTGTCCTTTTGACGCTTGCGCAAAGTACCGTCCACAGCAAGGATGGGCAGCGAGGACATCAGCTCGGGCATCACCGGGCTGGCATAGGCCGCCAGTAGCAGCTCGGCCAGATGCTGGCTGCTGATGCGCTCAAGACGCGACAGACCGGCGCCATTCTCGATCACCAACTCAGGGAATTCCAGCCCCTTGCTGCGCAGCCACAACTGCACGGCGCGTGCGCCATTGGCTTCGGTGCCCGGCGTGGCGATCTGCTCGGCGGCCAGCGTCAACAGCAGCTGCCTTGCCATCAGATTGTTACTGAATTTATTGATGTCGCGCACCACTTCAGCCAGCGTCACCGATTCATTGCTGAGCAGCTTCACCGCACGCTCGGGCATCAGGCCGACGCGCAGTTTGCCAGTGAAGCTACCACCCAGCTGCTGCCACAATTGCCGGAACAGAAAGTAGCTATGGCTGGCTTCATCGAAGAAGCTCAGGTCCAGCCATTTTTCGCCGCAATCCAGCGCGTAGTCACCACGCAGTACCAACTCCACAGCGCGGGCATTGGACGCATCGCTGCGCACGTTCACGTCATAGGCGAGGCGACTTTTCCAGTCGCCACAGCCGCTGCGCACCAGCTTGAGCTGATTGTTCAAGGTCAAGGCCGTCATGCCCGGGCTGTTCGGATCGGGCTCGGCACGCAGCAGCACTTGCTGCGTTAGGGCATCCGCCTGCAACTGGATGCCGGTGGCTTTGAGGTCCATCACCAGCGCAGCTGGCGTGGCGTTATAGGCCCGGTACGGCTCACCATCAAAAGCGGCCGGGCCCACATTGGTGCTAGCGAAATAGCTGCTGTCCAGCAACAGATCACCGTCTATGCGCTGCACGCCCTGCTGGCGCAGGCGTGACAGCATGCGCCACAGATCTTCCACGCGCATGCTGGGGTCGCCATAGCCCTTGAGGATGAGGTTGCCCGTCAGCACACCCTGCTTCAACACGCCATCATGGTAGATCTCGGTGCGCCAGCGATACGCCGGGCCCAGCAGTTCCAGCCCGGCATAGGTGGTCACCAGCTTCATGGTGGAGGCCGGGTTCAGCGCGATGTCGGCCTGATGCGCCAGCAAAGGCACAGGTTGATCCACACGCTGCACATACACGGACAACGCATCCGCCCCCAGGCCTTCTGCCTGCAAGGCGCGCAGCACGGGTGCGGGTAACTCGGCATGTGCAAGACTGCTGAGCGCCACCAACAGGAGGCTGATCAAAGAATAAACGCTTAAGCGCATGCGAGCACCGCCTGATAGGTCTGAGTGATGAGGAAGTCGATCTCGTCCTCGTTCAACACATACGGTGGCATGAAATACACCGTGTTTCCGATCGGCCGCAGCAGCAAGCCGCGCTTCAAAGCCTCCAGATAAAAGCGCTGCGCGAAACCTGGCGTGGCGCTCTCCACATCAAAGGCCCAGATCATGCCGCGATGGCGCAAATGGCGGATCGGCAGGTTCGCGTAGCTGGCCAGGCGGGCATTGATACTGGTAGCTGTCCTGGCATTGCTGGCCAGCACATCCTGCTCGGCAAAGATATCCAGCGTCGCCAGCGCGGCACTGCAAGCCAGCGCATTACCGGTGTAACTGTGCGAATGCAGAAAGCCACGCGCCGTGCTGTCGTCGTAAAAAGCTTGATAGATGCTGTCGCGCGTCAACGTCACCGACAAGGGCAGATAACCGCCGGTGATGCCTTTGGACAGCGTCATGAAGTCGGGCAGGATAGATGCCTGCTCGCAGGCGAACAGGGTGCCGGTGCGGCCGAAGCCCACGGCGATCTCGTCCGCGATCAGATGCACGCCGTAACGGTCGCAGGAAGCACGTACCAGCTGCAGATACAGCGGGTCGTACATGGCCATGCCAGCCGCGCACTGCACCAGCGGCTCCACCACCAGCGCGGCGATACTGGCATGATGCTGCGCCAGGTGCGCATCCACGGCGGCCGCGCAGCGCCTGGCGTAATCAGCCGCCGACTCGCCCGCTTCGGCCAGCCTGGCGTCCGGGCTGGGCATGTGCGTGCTGTGCCGCAACAGCGGCGCATAGGTGTCCTTGAAGATGGCCACATCGGTGACCGACAACGCGCCCAGCGTCTCCCCGTGATAACTCTGCTGCAGGCTGAGGAATTCGGTCTTGCCGGGCTGGCCCTGATTGCGCCAGTAATGGAAACTCATCTTGAGCGCGATCTCGATGGCGGACGCCCCATCCGAACCATAAAACGCATGGCCCAGGCCGGTCAGCCTGGCCAGGCGTTCCGACAGCTGCACCACAGGCTCATGCGTGAAACCGGCCAGAATCACATGCTCCAGTGTATCCAGCTGCGCCGTGATGGCCGCCTTGATACGCGGATGGTTATGCCCGAACAGGTTCACCCACCAGGAGCTGACGCCGTCCAGATAACGCTGGCCGTCAAAATCGTACAGCCACACCCCCTCACCGCGCCGGATCGGCACCAGCGGCAGGGATTCATGCTGCTTCATCTGCGTGCATGGGTGCCAAACGGCCTGCAGGCTGCGCTGCAGCAAGGCCTGATTGTTAAGAGTCTGCATGTTTCGGTATCTATCCTTGTCTACTGACATGCTAGCGCATCGCGGTCGCGCCTGCCTAGGGAATGCACAGCGCCTCCGCTGTTGTTGAGCGCAGGCCGACGCGGCCCCAGCCCGCTCAGCTAAAACTTAGCCTGGGACTTAGGCTGGGACTGAGGCCAGAGGCACGGCTACAAGCTGTAATCACCGGCTGCTTCCGGCTGGAACAGCAGTTCGACGATACGGGCAAAGCGCACTTCGCCCTGCAGGGAGCGCCAGGACGCGATCGCGCCCCGGCGTAAACCTAACATACTGGCGCCTGCGGGCGACAGCACAGAGATATTCCCCTGCGCCGGTGCCGCATTACCTGGGTAGCAAAGCCGCAGCTGGGTGCGATGGCCTGTGGTGTCATCCGCAATCACGAACAGAGAGTTCATGGTGACGACATCGTCCGGGATCTCGGCAGAATCAACCACCTCGGCAGAATCGAGGCCATCTTCCAGTTCGATCGGATAAGAAAGCTTGTCCAGTTTGGATAGGCGGAAATAATCAAGCTCGGTGAGCATGCGCTCGGTGTTACTCAGGGGGATATTCAACATATAGTCTCTTTCAGCTCGACACGATGCCGCGCTTGACGGCATGGCGTGTCAGAAATCGCGCTTGGCTTAGGCCCGGCGATGATCTGTTGCGCTAAAAGTAGTGACTATCGACGGGCTGGGAGGTCTGCGGCGGAAAGAAGGGTTCTTTCGAGCGCGACACTTTGTGGGCGACAAACATCCGCGACGCCGTGGGTCGCATTGCATTCAGGATGATGTTTGTGCAGGGAGAACATGGGCCGATTTAAGCCTTTAACGCCGTGCTTGTCAACCGAGCGCGGCGTTAAGCAGTCACGGCAGCAGCACTGGATACCAGACTTAAACTACTGCCCAGCCGGACCAGTGACGCCCTTTTGCAGACTAAAGCCGCCGGGTTCGCTGGATTATCTGCTTCATTTTCCTTATCTCCTTGCTCAGCTCTTGAAAATCAGCTCTTGAAAAACAGTGAACCTGTCCCTATCATTAGCACTCTGTAAGCGTGAGTGCTAACAGCGCGCTGGATCGCAAGGCACCAGATGCCAGTTGCATTCGCGCCAAGAACAATTCGTTGTCCAACAAATCAGGAGATTAACTCATGAAAATTCGTCCTCTGCATGACCGCGTTATCGTTAAGCGCCTCGAAGAAGTCCGTACCACCGCTTCCGGTATCGTCATCCCTGACACCGCCGCCGAGAAGCCGGATCAAGGCGAGATCCTCGCTGTTGGTCCAGGCAAAAAAGACGACAGCGGCAAGCTCATCGCACTGGATGTGAAGGTCGGCGACAAGGTGCTGTTCGGCAAATACGCTGGCCAGACCGTCAAGGTTGACGGCGCTGAAGTGCTGGTGATGCGCGAAGAAGATCTGATGGGCGTTGTTGAAGCCTGATCGCTTCGCGCCACATCCGGGCCTCAAATCGGCTCGTAGCTTCAAACCTGACCTAATGGTCAATCTGAATAAATAGTTTTAGGAGATTCAACATGGCAGCTAAAGACGTACGTTTCGGCGATGAAGTCCGCCAAAAAATGACCAATGGCGTGAACATTCTCGCCAATGCAGTAAAAGTGACCCTGGGCCCTAAAGGCCGTAACGTAGTACTGGAGCGCTCTTTCGGCGCCCCTACCATCACCAAGGATGGCGTCTCCGTCGCCAAGGAGATCGAACTGAAGGACAAGTTCGAGAACATGGGCGCACAAATGGTCAAGGAAGTCGCTTCCAAGACCTCCGACACCGCCGGTGACGGCACCACCACGGCCACTGTGCTGGCACAAGCCATCATCCGCGAAGGCATGAAATCCGTTGCCGCCGGCATGAACCCGATGGATCTGAAGCGTGGTATCGACAAGGCTGTCGCTGCTGCCGTGGCCGAACTGAAGGTCATGAGCAAGCCATGCACCACCAGCAAGGAGATCGCTCAGGTTGGCTCCATCTCCGCCAACTCCGACACCTCCATCGGCCAGATCATTGCCGATGCGATGGACAAGGTAGGTAAAGAAGGCGTGATCACCGTTGAAGACGGTTCCGGCCTGGAAAGCGAACTGGACGTCGTGGAAGGCATGCAGTTCGACCGCGGTTACCTGTCCCCTTACTTCATCAACAATCCGGATCGTCAGATCGCGCTGCTGGACAACCCCTTCGTCCTGCTGTTCGACAAGAAGATCTCCAACATCCGTGACCTGCTGCCTACCCTGGAACAAGTGGCCAAGGCTGGCCGTCCACTGCTGATCATCGCTGAAGATATCGACGGCGAAGCACTGGCTACCCTGGTGGTCAACAACATCCGTGGCATCCTCAAGACCTGCGCCGTCAAGGCGCCTGGTTTCGGTGACCGTCGCAAAGCCATGCTGGAAGACATCGCCATCCTGACCAACGGTACCGTCATCGCCGAAGAACTGGGCCTCAAGCTTGAGAACGTCAAGCTGGAAGACCTGGGTCAAGCCAAGCGTATCGAAGTGGGCAAAGAAAACACCATCATCATCGACGGTGCCGGTGTTGAAGCCAACATCAAGTCCCGTATCGACCAGATCAAGAAGCAAGCTGCCGATGCGACCAGCGATTACGACAAGGAAAAGCTGCAAGAACGCGTAGCCAAGCTGGCAGGCGGCGTGGCCGTGATCAAGGTCGGCGCGACCACCGAAATCGAAATGAAGGAAAAGAAGGCCCGCGTTGAAGATGCACTGCACGCTACCCGTGCTGCGGTCGAAGAAGGCATCGTCGCTGGCGGCGGTGTTGCACTGATCCGTGCACGTGCGGCTATCGAGAAGGTCAAGGGCGACAACCTGGATCAAGAAGCTGGCGTGAAGATCGTGCTGCGCGCTGTGGAAGAACCACTGCGCCAGATCGTCGCTAACGCAGGCGCCGAGCCATCCGTGGTGGTCAACACCGTGGCGGCCGGCAAGGGCAACTACGGCTACAACGCGGCCAACGAAACCTATGGCGACATGGTGGAGATGGGCGTACTGGATCCAACCAAGGTCACCCGTTCCGCACTGCAGAACGCGGCTTCCGTGGCTGGCCTGATGCTGACCACCGACTGCATGATCGCTGAACTGCCCAAGGATGACGCACCGGCAATGCCAGGCGGCGACATGGGTGGCATGGGCGGCATGATGTAGTTTTGAATTGCATCCTCTTGCCGACCATCGCAATCAATGGCGCGGCATGATGCAACTGGTCTTGACTGACCTGTCACACCTGAAGTCGTAACAAACGAAAAGCCCCGCCTAGTGCGGGGCTTTTTATTGCGCACCCCATACACGACAGGCAAAAAAAACCCCGATTAAAGGGGATAAAATCGGGGTAATAAAGCTTCATTACTGAAGCTTCCTGCTCAGGGAGGAAAAGCAGGAGACGATGTTTTGTCGTCTGCTTCTGTGACCAGCCTGCTCGGCTGCAAGTTCCATCAACTGCATTTCTCATCCCCAGCCCGACCTGCGATAATCACGGCATGAATGCATCCACTTTGCTCGACGGCCTCAACGACAAACAACTCGAAGCGGTCACCCTTCCCCATCAATCCGCACTGATCCTCGCTGGCGCTGGCAGCGGCAAGACCCGCGTGCTGACCACGCGTATCGCCTGGCTGATCCAGACCGGTCAGGTGTCGCCGCTGGGCTTGCTGGCGGTGACCTTCACCAACAAAGCCGCCAAGGAGATGCTGACGCGGCTGACCGGCATGCTGCCCATCAACACACGCGGCATGTGGGTAGGCACCTTCCACGGCCTGTGCAACCGCTTGCTGCGCGCCCATCACCGCGAGGCCCAGCTGCCTGCCACCTTCCAGATCTTTGACACCGCCGACCAGTTGTCTGCGATCAAGCGCCTGATGAAGGCCATGAACGTGGATGACGAGAAGTACCCGCCCAAGCAGGTGATGGGTTACATCAATAGTTGCAAGGAAGAAGGCTTGCGTGCACATGCGGTGGAGGCCTATGACGCCCACTCGCAACGCATGCGCGAGATCTTCGAGGAATATGACAAGCAGTGTCAGCGCGAAGGGGTGGTGGATTTCGCCGAGCTGCTGCTGCGCTGCTACGAGCTGCTGAGCCGCGACAGCACCATCCGCCAGCATTATCAGAGCCGCTTCAAATACATCCTGGTGGACGAGTTCCAGGATACCAACCGTCTGCAATACCTGTGGTTGAAGCTGCTGGCGGGCGAGCAGCAGGCCAGCGGGCGCAACTGCATCTTTGCGGTGGGCGATGACGACCAGTCCATCTACGCCTTCCGCGGCGCACGCGTCGGCAATATGCGCGATTTCGAGCGTGATTTCGCGGTACAGAGCATCGTCAAGCTGGAGCAGAACTACCGCTCCTACAGCAACATCTTGGATGCCGCCAACGCCATCATCACCCACAACCGCAACCGTCTGGGCAAGAACCTGTGGACCGCCGCGGGCAAGGGCGAGCCGGTGCGCGTCTACGAAGCCTATAACGACATCGACGAGGCCAACTTCATCGTCGACGAGGTCAAGTCGCTGCATGCCGAAGGCCATGGCCTGGGCGAAGTGGCGCTGCTGTACCGCTCCAATGCGCAGTCCCGCGTGCTGGAGCATGCGCTGTTCTCGGCCAACCTGCCCTACCGCGTCTACGGCGGCCTGCGCTTCTTTGAACGCGCCGAGATCAAGCATGCGCTGGCTTATATGCGGCTGATCGCCAACCCGCATGACGACACCGCGCTGTTGCGCGTGATCAACTTCCCTACCCGCGGCATAGGCGCACGCAGCCTGGAACAATTGCAGGAAACCGCACGCAGCCTGGGTGGCAGTCTGTGGCAAGCCGCGCTACAAGCCGCAGGCAAGGGCGACGCTATCAAGGCCAAGGGCATTCCGGGCTTTGTGGCGCTAGTGAAGCAGATGCAGGAAGAGGCCATTGGCATTACGCTGCCGGAAGTGGCAGAGCTGGCGACCGGGCTGTCCGGCCTGCGCACCTTCTATCAGAGCGAAAAAGAAGGCGAAGACCGCATCGCCAACCTGGATGAGCTGATCAACGCGGCCGTGGCGTTCACCAATCAGGAGATCGGCGTACAGGTGGACGAGAACGGCGAAGTGGCACAGTCACTGCTCACGCAGTTCCTCACCCATGCCAGCCTGGAAGCTGGCGAGCATCAGGCCGAGGCCGGGCGCGAAGCCTTGCAATTGATGACGGTGCACGCCGCCAAAGGCCTGGAATTCAAGGTGGTGTTCATCAGCGGGCTGGAAGAAGGTCTATGCCCGCATGAACAAAGCCTGTATGAAGCGGCCGGGCTGGAAGAAGAGCGTCGCCTGATGTATGTGGCGGTGACGCGTGCGCGCCAGCGTCTGTATTTGAGCTATGCGCAAAGCCGTCTGCTGCACGGTCAGGTGCGCTACGGCATTCCATCACGCTTTCTGGATGAGATCCCGGATGAGCTGATCAAGCGCCTGAATGCCAAACCAGTCGCGCGCTCCGGCTACGGGCAGGATTACAACGCCATGCCCAAGGTGATGGGTAAAACGAGTGGGGAACAAAAGAGTGCGATGCCCTGGAAGATAGGTCAGTCGGTCGCGCATGCCAAGTTCGGTCAGGGCGTGGTGGTGAGTTACGAAGGCAATGCCAACGACATGCGCGTGCAGGTCAATTTTGGCCGCGAAGGCCTGAAGTGGCTGGCACTGGAATATGCCAAGCTGGAAGCGGTTTAATTGCCAGAGTCCTGCTGGCACCTGCACAGGCTGCCAGCAACAAGACCGCCTTTGTGGTGAGGCGTGTAAAGCGCTGCCTTATTCGCCAGCCTGCACCGCCGCTGCTTCAAACACACCACGGTAGCTGAAATACTGGATGGCCAGCATCAGGCTGGTGACCGACAGCATGCAGCCCAGCAAGGCCAGGCTCATGATCAGCGTGCCCAGCGCAGACGACAACAAGCTCACCAGCGCCACCAGGCCACCCACCAGCAACATCACCGCCGTCAGCATCAAGGTCAGCACCAGCCAGGCCGCGCCCAGCGGGATCATGAAACGCCAACTGGCCCACAAACTCTGGCCCAGCGCATTCAGCAAGCTATGCCCCTGGTAGGCGATCAACATGGGGGCGAACCAGGTGGCCATCAGCAAGGGCACCAACAGCAGCATCACTTTGAGCAACAGCGGGGTCAGGTCCGGCATCATCGCCTCGGGGCCGGTCTGTTGCAGCAGATCGGTCAGGCGTTGTAACTCGTCGCCGGTCAGAAAACCGACCAGCGTGCCATACACCAGACAAGCGCCACCCATGCTCAGCAGGCGGCCGAAATTGGGTTTGATCTGCTCGAACAATTCACGCAATCCGGTATCGCGCCCGGCGGCCGCCTCGCGCAGCAAGCCCATCGCCAGCGCCAGGAACACCGGCCAGAACATCATCAGCACCAGGCTCAGCAAGCTAGGCATCACCGTGGGCAACATCAGGAACAGCACCACATACGCCAGCGCGAGGCCCAGCCACTTGCCAGGGTAACGCCCGAACAGATACAGGCTGGCGATCACCCAATTGAGGCCGGTTTTAATGCTGAGGGGTAACTTCATGGCACAGGTTCTTTCTCAAGGTCGTTCTGTCATGCGGCTCAGGCAGTGAGCGGCGTGTGGCCATCCATGCGTACTTGCAGGATGCGACGGAAATGCTGCGGGTCTTTGGCGTGCGTTAGTTCGCCTGATTGCGGGAAATGCAGGTCGTACAAACGCGACAGCCAGAAACGCAGGGCCGCACGCCTCAGCATGGCCGGCCAGGCGGCGCATTCCTCAGGGGTTAGCGTGCGCACGCCACGGTAGGCCTCCAGCAGGGCGGCCTGACGCGGCAGATCCGGCGCACCGTCAGCCTGCACGCACCAGTCATTGACGGCGATGGCCAGGTCATACAGCAAGGCGTCGTCACAGGCATAGTAAAAGTCGATGATGCCGCCCAACTGTTCGCCATCGAACAGCACGTTGTCACGGAACAGGTCAGCGTGGATCACCCCCTGTGGCAGATCGGCAAACGACGGCATGGCGTTCAGCACGCTGTCCAGCAAGGCCTGGTCGGCTGCCTGCAATTTGCTGCGCACCTGCGCCGCCGTGGCGTCGCGCCAGACATCGCCACGCGGGTTGACCATGCTGGCCGGAAAGCCCTGCCCAGCCAGGTGCATCTGGGCCAGGGCACGCCCGACGGCAGCACACTGCCCCAGCGTAGCAGACTCCACATCACGCCCGGTCAAACAACTCACCAGCGCAGCCGGTTTTCCGTTGAGCAAGCCCAGCTTGCCGCCATCGGAACGGGCCACCGGGTGCGGACACAACACGCCCCGCTCGGCCAGGTGGGTCATCAGGTCCAGGAAAAATGGCAGTTCGTCTAGCGTGTTCTTTTCGAACAGGGTCAGCACATAGCGCCCCTGCGTGGTGGTGACGAAGTAATTGGTGTTGGTGATGCCCGCCGCGATGCCCTGCAGCGCCAACAGCTCGCCCAGCGGAAAATCCTTGAGCCAGTGCTGCAATTGATCAGAGGTGACGGTGGTGAAAACGGACATGGATGTTCAGGAAAGGTAACGATAGAAGAAAGGCGTGAAACATTAAGAGGGCACTGCGCCCTCTTGATGAACTGAACTCAAAAATTGAAGATGACCCACTTGGGGATGACCAGCGGCGGGTTGGGGCCGTCCATGCGAGACCAGCCGCCCTCCTGATCCTCTTTCAGCAGGTAATAGGGCTTTTTGCCACCGGCTGGCGTGATCTTCTGCATGTACAGCTCACCGTTGATACGGTATTCCTCTACGGTATCCTCACCCTTCTGGATGATGGTCACCTCAGGCTCCGCATTCGGGTCCAGCTCCATGCCGGCTGGCGGTGGAGGCGGTTCAGGCAGCGGTTCCAGCACAGGCGGTTGACCACCTGCATAGGCCAGCACAGGCAACACGGTAGCGAGCAACAGCAAGCAGCGAATCAGGCGCATGACAGATCCAGATCTACGGTTAATGGACTGAGTTTAGCAAAAAGCCGTCCGCACTGGGGCAGCCACTGGCAAAAAGCTACAAATAAAGCTGGATCTGGCGCTCGCTGGGCGAGGGTTCGAAACCGCGTGTCTCGTAATGCTTGAAGATGGCTTCCACCACTTTTTGCGGCTCATCGATCACCTGGATCAGGTCCATGTCCTCGGGCGAGGCCATGCCTTCGGCGATCAAGGCACTGCGGAACCAGTCCAGCATGCCCTGCCAGAACGCCGAGCACACCAGGATGATGGGGATCTTGCGCGTCTTGCCGGTCTGGATCAGCGTCAAGGCTTCCATCAGCTCATCCAGCGTGCCAAAACCACCCGGCATCACCACATAAGCCGAGGCGTTCTTGACGAACATCACCTTGCGCATGAAAAAGTGTTTGAAATTCTGGCTCACATCCTGGTAATCGTTGCCTTTTTGCTCAAATGGCAATTCGATATTGAGGCCTATGCTGGGCGATTTGCCATGGAATGCGCCTTTGTTGGCCGCTTCCATGATGCCAGGACCACCACCGGAGATGACGCTGAACCCGGCGTCTGACAGCAGACGCGCGATCTGTTCCGTCAACTGGTAATAAGGATGGTCGGGCGGGGTGCGGGCGCTGCCGAAAATGGAGACCGCAGGCGTGATCTGCTTGAGGCGTTCCGTGGCATCCACGAATTCTGCCATAATCTCGAAGGCATGCCAGGATTCGCGCGCGGAAGGCTGGGCGTTCAGTATTTCGATATCCGTGATCTTGGGCAGCTTGCTGGCGACGCTCATGCGGTGGTTATCCAATCAATAGAAAATCTTCAAAATGAAAACCTTGTTACTGGTCGACGGCTCGTCCTATCTGTACCGTGCCTTCCATGCCATGCCGGATCTGCGCAATGCACACAACGAGCCGACCGGCGCCATCCAGGGCGTGCTCAACATGCTGCGCCGCCTGCACAAGGACTATCCGGCCGATTATAGCGCCTGCGTGTTCGATGCCAAGGGCAAAACCTTCCGCGACGACATCTACCCGCAATACAAAGCCAACCGCGCCGCCATGCCGGATGAACTGCGCCTGCAGATCGCCCCGCTGCACGAAGCCATCAAAGCCATGGGCTGGCCGCTGATCGTGGAAGACGGGGTGGAAGCCGATGACGTGATCGGTGCACTGGCCAAACAGGCTGAACGCGAAGGCATGCGCGTGATCATCTCCACGGGCGACAAGGACATCTCTCAGCTGGTCAGCCCACAGGTCACTGTCATCAACACCATGCGCGATGCTTTCCGCAAGACCGATGAAGTGCTGGATGAAGCCGGTGTGGAAGCCAAATTCGGCGTGCCGCCTGCGCTCATCGTGGATTACCTGATCCTCATCGGTGACAGCTCGGACAATGTGCCCGGCGTAGAAAAGGTCGGCCCCAAGACCGCGGTCAAATGGCTCAAGCAATATGGCTCGCTGGACAACATCATCGCGCATGCCGACGAGATCAGCGGTGTGGTCGGTGAAAATCTGCGCAAAGCACTGGACTGGCTGCCGACCGCACGTGAGCTGATCACCATCCGCTGTGATGTGGGCATACGTGAACATCTCAGCGACCTCGCGCCACGCACGCAGGACAAAGACACCCTGATCCGCCTGTTCGACCGCTTTGAGTTCAAGACGCTGCGCCGCGAGCTAGAGCTTGCTCAGCCCAGCCCGCCCAAAGTGGCAGCCGCCAGCCCCCTGCCTGCCGAAGGCAGCGGGGACCTGTTCGCGGCCAGCGCGGTCACCACACGCCACTATGACACCTTGCTGAGCGAAGCCGAGCTGCACCGCTGGCTGGACAAGCTGCGTGCGGCGGCGCTGTTCTGTTTCGATACTGAAACCACGTCGCTGGACCCGCTGCAGGCTAGGCTGGTCGGCATGTCCTTCGCCACCCTGGCTGGCGAAGCCGCTTACCTGCCACTCACGCATGACTATGCGGGCGTGCCGCAGCAACTGGACTTAGAGACCACGCTGGCCCAGGTGCGCCTCATCCTTGAAGACCCGGCGATCAAAAAAGTCGGCCAAAACCTCAAATATGACCAGCATGTGCTAGCCAATCATGGCATCGCGCTGAACGGCATCGCGCATGACACGCTGCTGCAATCTTATGTGCTGGAAAGCCACCGCAGTCATGGCATGGACGATCTGGCCATGCGCCATCTAGGCGTCCAGACCATCAGCTTCGAAGAGGTGGCTGGCAAAGGCGCCAAGCAGATCGGCTTCAATCAGGTGGCGCTGGAACAGGCCAGCGAATATGCCGCGGAAGATGCCGACATCACCCTGCAGCTACACCAAACGCTGTATCCGCAGATCGCCAGCGACGCCAAGCTGGAGCACGTGTACCGCGATATCGAACTGCCGGTGTCCGGTATCCTGTTCAAGATCGAACGCAACGGCGTGCTCATCGATGCTGCCATGCTGGGCCGCCAAAGCCACGAACTGGGCATCAGGCTGCAGGAGCTGGAACAGCAGGCGCACGCGCTGGCTGGCCAGCCCTTCAACCTAGGCTCGCCCAAACAGCTGCAGGAGATCCTGTTCGGCAAACTGGGCATCAAGCCGCTGAAAAAGACACCGAGCGGTGCGCCGTCCACCGACGAAGATGTACTGCAGGAACTGGCGCTGGACCACGCCCTGCCCAAGGTGATCCTCGAACATCGCGGCATGGCCAAACTAAAATCCACCTACACCGACAAGCTGCCACGCATGGTCAACCCGGCCACCGGCCGCGTGCATACCAGCTACAGCCAGGCCGTGGCCGTCACCGGCCGCTTGGCCAGCTCGGACCCCAATCTGCAGAACATCCCGGTGCGCACCGCGGAAGGCCGTCGCATCCGCGAAGCTTTCATCGCCGCGCCGGGCAGCGTCATCGTTTCGGCCGACTATTCGCAGATCGAGCTGCGCATCATGGCGCACCTGTCGCAGGACGCCGGCCTGCTGGCCGCTTTCGCGGCCGGTGAGGACATCCACCGCGCCACCGCCGCCGAGATCTTCGGGGTAGAACGCAGCGCCGTCGATCATGAGCAGCGCCGCTATGCCAAAGTCATCAACTTCGGGCTGATCTACGGCATGTCCGCCTTCGGGCTGGCGCAGAATCTCAACATCGATCGCAATGCCGCCGCGAGCTACATCGAACGCTATTTCGCGCGCTACCCCGGCGTGCGCGACTACATGCAGAACACGCGCGAACAAGCCAAGGCGCAGGGCTATGTGGAAACCCTGTTCGGCCGCCGATTGTGGGTGCCGGAGATCAACAGCCCGAACGGCATGCGCCGTGCCGGTGCCGAGCGTGCCGCCATCAACGCGCCCATGCAGGGCACCGCAGCCGACCTGATCAAGCTGGCCATGATCGCCGTGCAAGGCTGGCTGGAATCCGCGCAACTCAGCACCAAACTCATCATGCAGGTGCACGATGAACTGGTGCTGGAAGTCCCGGATGCCGAACTGGATCTGGTCAAACGCACGCTGCCGCAACTGATGCAGGACGTAGCAAAACTGGATGTACCGCTACTGGCGGAAGTGGGCATAGGCAGCAACTGGGAAGAAGCGCACTAAAACGGGATGGTGGCAAAGCCTGCTGAACACCAGTGCACATCCGCTCGGGTTGAGCGAGAGTGGTCGGGGTGTTGATGCTAGTGATTAACGCTAACTATACTGCTATCTACTACTGCTAGGCGACTCACCTCACTGGCTGGCAACATCATCCTGCGCTGACCCGCCACAACTGGCGGCCACATCCGTCGCTTCGGATGCGCTAGCAGCTGCTTCGGTCGCCTGCGCCTCCGACAGCTCTTCCAGATAGACGCCTATGTCCCACTCGCAACCGCCGCAACCACTCAGCGCCCCTGTCCAGCGCGAGATGCCGTCCATGTCGCGCCCGCCCAGGAACAGCTCGCGTATCTGGCCGCGTCTGGTGCCGCTGCAATGGCACAGCACTTCGTCGTCAGGGTTCTTTTGATCGTCAGCCATGCAATAGGTATTTGAAAATGGATATTTGAATATGCTGGTTAACCAGCTGGGCATTCATTTTAAGGCCAGCCGTGTTGCTGGAACAGCCACACAGAACGAAAAGCGCGCAAAACCTTTTAGACGGGGCATTAGCAACAGCAACGAACCCGAATCGATGCCGCATGGTCAACATAGGCTCACAGTCGTTTTTAACGTAGCCCTTACTCAAATCAAGCGCAAACCACCCACTATTGATACACTTGATGCAATGAATAAAAGCCTCGCCATTGAATTGCTGAAAAAGCATAAAAGCATCCTGACACAACGGTTTGGCGTCAGTCAGTTGGCATTGTTCGGCTCGACCGCGCGTAACGAGGCCACCGAGAATAGTGATATTGACATTCTGGTCGATTTCGATGGGCCTGCATCTTCAGAACGCTACTTTGGCGTGCAATTCTATCTTGAGGATCTGCTGGCCAGACCTGTCGATCTGGTCACTCATAAAGCGCTGCGCAAAGAGTTGCGGCCTTATATCGAGCGCGAAGCGATTCGTGTCTGAGAAAATCGCAGATCCGGACGCAGGGCCAGACAGAGAATGGCGTTTTTATATCGCCGATATGATTGCGTTTGCGGAGAAGGTCGAGCTATACACGCAAGGCATGGATCAAACAGGGTTTGTGGTCAGCGGTCTGAATTACGATGCCACGGTTCGCAACCTGGAACTCATCGGTGAAGCAGCAACGCATATTCCACTTTCGGTACGCGCTCAGCATGAGAACATCCCGTGGCGTACTGTCATTGCAACCCGAAACCGACTGATACATGGCTATCTTGGTATCGACAATGACACGCTGTGGAGCATTATCAAAACCGATATCCCTGCCCTCATCCGGCAGCTATACACCATTTAATCTTTAGCATTTTACTCAGCTCACCATGTCATCCCACTCGCTCCACTTCGGCGCTTACATCATCGGCGACGAGATCCTGTCCGGCAAACGTCAGGACAAACACCTCAGTCGCGTCATCGAAACACTGGGCGCACGCGGCCTGTCGCTGTCCTGGGCCGCGTATCTTGGCGACGAACCGGCACGCATCACTGCGGCGTTACAACGCTCATTGGCCACCAGCGACATCGTGTTCAGCTTTGGCGGCATCGGTGCCACGCCAGACGATTTCACGCGCCAGTCGGCCGCTGCTGCACTGGGTGTGCCTATAGAACGTCATGCAGGTGCGGTCGCCGAGATCGAAGCGCGCTTTGGCGATGCGGCTTACCCCAAGCGTGTGCTGATGGCGGATTTCCCGCAAGGCGCCAGCCTGATCCCCAACCCGGTCAACCGCGTGGCCGGGTTCTCGGTAGGCAGCCATTATTTTCTGCCCGGCTTCCCGGAGATGGCCTGGCCTATGCTGGAATGGGTGCTGGATACGCACTACAGCGCACTGTTCCATCAGCGCGACCATGCTGAAGCCTCCATTCTGGTATTCGATGCCGGTGAAAGTCAGCTCATCGACCTGATGAACGCCGTGGTCAATCAATTTCCAGATCTCAAGCTGTTCAGCCTGCCCAAGCTGGATGTGCGCCGCACCATCGAGCTGGGTGTCAAAGGTCAGGCCAGTGAGGTGGCTGACGCCATGAACATGATCTGCCACGGTGTCAGCAGCGCAGGCTTTGAGTGGCATGCGCTGAGCGCATGAGCGGGTTATCCAGCGTCACTTGCCGCACCGGCTGCGGGGCCTGCTGTATCGCGCCCTCCATCACCAGCCCCATCCCGGGCATGCCGGAAGGAAAACCCGCTGGCGTGCCGTGCGTGCAACTGCTGGAAGATAAACGCTGTGCCTTGTTCGGCAAGCCGGAGCGGCCAGCGTTCTGTGGCGGCCTGCAAGCCAGTACCGAGATGTGCGGGCCAGACCGCCAGCATGCCCTGCACTGGCTGGGGCGTCTGGAAGCACTCACCCGGCCGGAGCTGCCGCTGTCTCCTGCATGGCATACACGGCCAGACCACTGATCGCTGCCATCCCCGACATGTAAGCGCCCACTAGCGCCAAACCACCATAGCTAGCCAGCAGCTGCGACACGAACGGCGCGATGGAGGCGCCAAGGATACCACCCAGGTTGTAGGCCAGCCCTGCCCCGCTATAGCGCACCGCCACCGGGAATTGTTCGGGCAGATAAGCGCCCATGGGCGCAAAGGTCGCCCCCATCAGCAACAAGGCCAGCGACAGAAACAACAGCACCAGCGCTGGGGAGCCGCTGGTCATCAGCGGTTCCAGCGTAAAGCCCAGCAACACCGCAGCAGCACTGCTCAGCATCAACACCGGCCGACGGCCGAAACGGTCACTCAAGCCTGCAGACAAGGGCGTCACCAGCGCCATGCACAGCACCGCCAGGCTCAACATCCACAAAAAGTCAGTCCGCGGGATCTGCAAGCTATTGGTACCGTAACTCAGACAGAACACCGTGGCGGTATAGAACAGGTTGTAGCACACCCCCATGGCCAGCGCGCCCAGCACGATGCGGCGCCAATGCTGCTGGAGCAAAGGCCACAAAGGCGCGCGATGGGTCTGCTTGCTGGCCAATGCTGCCGCAAAGTCGGGCGTCTCGGTGAGCTGAAAACGTACATACAAGCCCACCATCACCAGCAGGGCACTGGCCAGGAAGGGTAGACGCCAGCCCCACTGCTTGAATTCGGCCGCGCTGAGCAGGCTCGCCAGTGCCAGAAAACTCAGTGTCGCCAGCAAAAAGCCGACCGACGGACCCAACTGCGGGAACATGCCGAACCAGCCGCGCTTATCCGCAGGCGCATGCTCGGTGGCCAATAAAGCCGCACCACCCCACTCACCGCCCAGGCCCAGACCCTGGCCGAAACGCAGCACACACAGCGCGATGGGCGCCCATACCCCCCAACTATCGTAGCCGGGCAGCAGACCGATCAACAGTGTGGAGACGCCCATCACCAGCAAGGAGGCGGCCAGCGTGGCCTTGCGCCCGATGCGGTCTCCAAAATGCCCGAACAGAATGGCGCCCAGCGGCCGTGCGATGAAGGCCAGACCAAAGGTCAGAAAAGCATTCAGCGCTTGCGCGGTCGGGTCGCTGTGCGGAAAGAACACCTGGCCGATCACCAGCGCAGCGGCCATGGCGTAGATGTAAAAGTCGTAGAACTCGATGGCCGTGCCGATGAAACTGGCAAATGCGATGTGCGCAGTGGATGGCGCCGCTGGCTTTACAGCGGCAGGAGGTGAAACTGCAGTCAAGATGATGACCCTCTGACGAAGACGTTGTATCAGTCTGACACAGAGCGCACAGGCGCGACGGAAAAAACAGAGCCCGCAGGCGCGACGGAAAAACAGAGCCGAGAGGCACGTCGCAAAAATCGTATTGCAGCCACATATTGCGCGCGTACACACCATGCAGCAGGCCCAGCGTACACAGCGCCAGAAACGCTGACAGAATTGTTTCCTAGCCAGCGCGATTGCATATAAAATAAGCACCTTTCGCGTTAACAGAATCCCACTTTCGTGCAGATTGGCCCTCACTTACTCAAGAACAACCTTGTCGTTGCGCCCATGGCTGGCGTGACCGACCGGCCTTTCCGCATGTTGTGCAAGAAGATGGGCGCAGGCCTGGCCGTTTCCGAGATGGTGACCTCCAACTCGCTGCTGTACGGCAGTGCCAAGACGCTGCGCCGCGCCAACCACGAAGGTGAAGTCAGCCCGATCTCGGTGCAGATCGCCGGTGCCGACCCGCAGATGATGGCGGAAGCCGCGCGCTACAACGTGGACCGTGGTGCCCAGATCATCGACATCAACATGGGCTGCCCGGCCAAGAAGGTCTGCAATGTGATGGCAGGCTCCGCACTGCTCAAGGATGAACCGCTGGTGGCGCAGATCCTGCGCGCCGTGGTGAATGCCGTGGATGTGCCGGTCACCCTCAAGATACGCACCGGCTGGGACAAGGCCAACCGCAATGCCATCGCCATCGCGCGCATGGCAGAAGACCTCGGCGTGCAGGCCCTGGCCATGCACGGCCGCACCCGCGCCTGTGCTTACACGGGCGATGCCGAATACGACACCATCGCTGCCGTGAAGCAGTCCATCAAGATCCCGCTGATCGCCAATGGCGACATCACCACCCCGGAAAAAGCCAAGCTAGTGCTGGACCACACCGGCGCTGACGCGGTGATGATAGGCCGCGCCGCCCAGGGTCGGCCATGGATCTTCCGCGAGATCGAACACTTCCTGAACACCGGCACCCACCTGCTGCCGCCCACCGTCACCGAGATCCATACCGTCATGCTGGAACACCTGCATGACCTGTACGATTTTTACGGGGTGGAGACCGGCGTGCGCGTCGCCCGCAAACACATCTCCTGGTACACCAAGGGCCTGGTCGGCTCGGCCAATTTCCGTCATGAGATGAACCAGCTGCCCACCATGGAAATGCAACTGCAAGCCATCAACAGCTTCTTTGCCCAGCTGCACGAGCAAGGCGAGCGTCTGCAATATGTGGCGCTCAGCGACGCGGAGGCGCTGGCAGCATAATGGCGAACTGTGAAATGGCGATCAGCGTCAAAAAGGCGCTGGATGATTACTTCCGTGACCTCGATGGTCAGCCACCGCATGCCGTCTACGACATGGTGCTGGCCTGCATGGAAAAGCCTTTGCTGGAATACGTGCTGCACCGTGCAGGCGGCAACCAAAGCAAGGCCGCCGACATCCTTGGGCTCAACCGCAACACCTTGCGCAAGAAGCTCAAAGAGTACGACCTTCAATAATCCCTTCCTTTTTTAAGACAGATCATGGCAGTCATCAAACGTGCACTCATCAGTGTCTCCGACAAAACCGGCATCGTCGAGCTGGCGCAAGCCCTCAACGCACTGGGTGTGGAGATCCTTTCTACCGGCGGTACCGCCAAGCTGTTCCGCGAGCAGCAGATACCCGTCATCGAAGTCAGTGATTACACCGGCTTCCCGGAGATGCTGGACGGCCGCGTGAAGACGCTGCACCCCAAGGTGCACGGCGGCCTGCTGGGACGCCGCGAGTTGCCCGAACATCTTGCCGCCATGCAGCAGGCCGGCATCCCCAATATCGACCTGCTGGTGGTGAACCTGTATCCGTTCGAGGCCACTGTCGCCAAGGCGGATTGCACGCTGGAAGAAGCCATCGAGAACATCGACATCGGCGGCCCGGCCATGGTGCGCTCAGCCGCCAAGAACTGGCGTGACGTGGCGGTGCTGACCGATGCATCGCAGTATGCCGACTTCGTCACCGAACTGAAGAGCACCAGCGGTGCCACCAGCCAGGCCACACGTTTCGCGCTGTCTGTTGCAGCATTCAACCGCATCAGCAACTACGATGCTGCCATCAGCGATTATCTTTCCTCTTACAAGCCGGACGGCAGCCGTGCCGATTTTGCTGGCCAGACCAACGGCCGCTTCGTGAAACTGCAAGACCTGCGCTACGGCGAGAACCCGCACCAGCAGGCCGCGTTCTACAGCGACCTGCATCCAGCGCCCGGCTCGCTAGTGTCAGCCCAGCAACTGCAGGGCAAGGAACTCAGCTACAACAACATCGCCGACGCCGATGCCGCCTGGGAAGCGGTGAAGAGTTTTGACAGCGCGGCCACCGCCTGCGTCATCGTCAAACATGCCAACCCCTGTGGCGTGGCATTGGGCAGCAGCCCGCTGGAAGCCTATAGCAAGGCCTTCCAGACCGACCCGACCTCGGCCTTTGGCGGCATCATCGCTTTCAACCGCACGCTGGATGCAGCGGCGGCAGAAGCGGTCTCCAAGCAGTTCGTGGAAGTGCTGATCGCGCCGGACTACACGCCGGAAGCGCTGGCCATCTTCAAGGCCAAAGCCAATGTGCGCGTGCTCAAGATCGCGCTGCCACCCGGTGGCGATACGCCCTGGGCACAGGGCCGCAACTCGCATGACATCAAGCGCGTGGGTTCCGGCATCCTGATCCAGACCGCAGACAACCACGAGATCAGCGTCGCCGACCTGAAGATCGTCAGCCAGAAGCAGCCAACACCGCAGCAACTGGAAGATTTGCTGTTCGCCTGGCGTGTGGCCAAATATGTGAAATCCAACGCCATCGTGTTCTGCGGCAACGGCATGACGCTGGGCGTGGGTGCGGGCCAGATGAGCCGCGTGGACAGCACGCGCATCGCCGCCATCAAGGCCCAGAATGCCAACCTCAGCCTGCAGGGCTCGGTAGTGGCCTCGGATGCGTTCTTCCCGTTCCGTGATGGCATCGACGTACTGGCGGAAGCTGGTGCGGCGGCGGTGATCCATCCGGGTGGTAGCATGCGTGACGAAGAAGTCATCAACGCGGCCAACGAACGTGGCCTGGTCATGGTGCTGACCGGCATCCGTCACTTCAGACACTAAATTACATGAAGGGTGAAGGGTAAAGGGAGCAGGCTTGATGTGCGACACATTGATCCACACCCGATGCCCTCTTCCCTCTCCTCTACTTCAGGGAAGTACATTATGAAAGTTTTAGTCATCGGTGGCGGTGGTCGCGAACATGCGCTGGCATGGAAGCTGAAACACAGCCCGCGCGTGAGTCGCGTGTTCGTCGCGCCCGGCAATGCCGGCACCGCGCTGGATCCGGACATGAAGAATGTGCCGATCAGCAAGGTGGATGAACTGCTGCAGTTCGCACTCGATGAGCAGATCGGCATCACCGTGGTCGGCCCGGAAGCGCCGCTATCGCAAGGCGTGGTCGATGCCTTCCGCGCCGCCGGTCTCAAGATCTTTGGCCCGACCAAAGCCGCCGCACAACTGGAATCATCCAAGGACTTCGCCAAGGCCTTCATGGTGCGCCATGGCATCCCCACCGCCGCCTATGCCACCTTCACCGATGCCGCTGCCGCGCATGACTACGTCAATCAGCAAGGCGCGCCCATCGTCATCAAGGCCGACGGTCTGGCCGCGGGCAAAGGCGTGGTGGTGGCCATGTGGCTGGACGAAGCGCATGCCGCCATCGACGCCATGCTGGCCGACAACAAACTGGGCAGTGCAGGCGCACGCGTGGTGATCGAAGAATTCCTCACCGGCGAAGAAGCCAGCTTCATCGTCATGGTGGACGGCAAGAACATCCTCGCGCTGGCCACCAGCCAGGACCACAAACGCTTGCTGGACGGCGACCAGGGGCCCAACACCGGCGGCATGGGGGCTTATTCCCCGGCACCCGTGGTCACGCCCGAGATCCATGCGCGCGTGATCCGCGAGATCATCCGCCCCACCGTGGAAGGCATGGCCAAGGACGGCATCCCCTATACCGGTTTCCTGTACGCCGGCCTGATGATCAGCCCGGACGGCAAACTGAAGACGCTGGAATTCAACTGCCGCATGGGCGACCCGGAGACGCAGCCCATCATGCTGCGTCTGAAGAGCGACCTGCTCAACCTGGTGGAACATGCGGTGGACGGCAAGCTCAACGCCGTGGACGTGGACTGGGACCGCCGTACCGCGCTGGGTGTGGTGATGGCCGCCGCCAATTACCCCGATACGCCGCGCAACGGTGACCTGATCACCGGCCTGCCCAAAGAACTCGTCGACGCCCATGTGTTCCATGCCGGGACCAGCATGCAGGATGGTCAGGTACTCACCAGCGGCGGTCGCGTACTGTGTGTGACGGCGCTGGGTGAAACCGTGAAGTACGCGCAAAGCCGCGCTTACCAGATCGCCGACGAGATCCAGTTCGACGGCAGCCAGTATCGCCGCGACATCGGCTACCGCGCCGTCAAAGGCTGATATTCAGGGCCATGCTGGACCGCGCCCTCCATCATTATCTACGCGCTGGCGGCGTCATCGCCTATGCCACGGAATCCTGTTTCGGGCTAGGTTGTGACCCACGCAGCCGCCTAGGCGTGCAACGCATCCTCAGGCTCAAAGGCAGGCCACAGCACAAAGGCCTGATCCTGATCGCCAGCAAGGCCACGCAGCTACGTCATTACATGGCACCGCTCAGCGCGGATGAACACCAGCAACTCGGCGCAAAGCGCCCGCGTCCGCATACCTGGCTGGTGCCCACTGCCGCACACTGCCCGGTATGGCTCAGCGGCCGACACCCCAGCATCGCGGTACGCATCACCGCCTTCCCGCCCGCACGTCAGCTGTGCCAGGCCAGCAATATGGCGCTGGTCTCCACCAGCGCCAACCGTAGCGGCCATGCGCCCGCCAGGACCACGCGCCAGTGCAAGCAACTGTTCGGCGACCGTGTGCGCGTGATCGCCGGGCTTACCGCTGGCAACAAACGCCCCTCCACCATTCAGGACCTGCGCAGCGGACGCATACTGCGCGCCTGAACCCCTTTGGATCGAGACCATGAGCGACATCTCCACACAACGCGTCTACGACTACCTGCAACAGCTGCAAGCCCGCATCGTCGAGGCGCTGGAACTGGTGGACGGCAAACGCTTCCTCAACGACAGCTGGCAGCGCCCGGAAGGCGGCGGCGGCACCAGCTGTCTGCTGGAAGAAGGCAATGTGTTCGAACGCGCTGGCGTGGGCTTTTCACATGTCAAAGGTAGCAAGCTGCCGCCTGCTGCGACGGTAGCCCACCCGGAAGCCGCTGGCCGCAGCTGGGAAGCCATGGGCGTGTCGCTGGTACTGCATCCGCGCAATCCCTATGCGCCCACCGTGCACATGAATATCCGCTTCTTCGTTGCACGTGCTCACACACATCAAAGCGGGATAGCTGCACAGGATGGGCAGCCGCGACCAGGCGGCAAGGATGAAAACCCGCAGACAGCACACGCAGTGCGGCCAGCGTTTGAAGACGCAGCCAACGCCGTCACAGGCGCCCAGACTGACGCAGATATCTGGTGGTTCGGTGGCGGTATGGACCTCACCCCCTACTACGGCTTTGAAGAAGACGCCGTGCACTTCCACCGTTGCTGCCGCGACGCACTGGATCCGTTCAACGCAGACTATTACCCCAAGTTCAAGACCGCCTGCGACAAGTACTTCTTCCTCAAGCATCGTCAGGAACCACGCGGCATCGGCGGCATCTTCTTTGATGACTTCAGCGAGCTGGGCTTCGAGCAGAGCTTCGCCTTGCAGCGCAATGTGGGCGATGCCTTCCTGCAGGCCTATCTGCCCATCCTGCAGCGCCGCAAGGACACGGCTTACGGCGAGCGCGAGCGCGATTTCCAGGCTTATCGCCGTGGCCGTTATGTGGAATTCAATCTGGTGTTCGACCGTGGCACGCTGTTCGGTCTGCAATCCAATGGCCGCACTGAATCCATCCTGATGTCCATGCCGCCTGTGGTGAAATGGCGTTATGACTGGAAACCGGCAGCAGGTAGCCCCGAGGCGGCCCTTTACAGCGATTTTTTGACCGAGCGCGACTGGTTGCAAGCACGCTGACCCGCCGCTTGCCTAGGCTGCATGCGCAGGCTGCTTAGTTTTCTGGCACGTTTGGTGCATACTCCATTAAAAAAATCAGGGAGATCTCATGTTTGCTCAGCTGTTGCGTACCAAACCGGCAGACCCTCATGGCCATAGTGGCCTCAAAAAATGCCTGAGCGCATTTGATCTTGCCCTGCTCGGTATCGGCTGCGCCATCGGCACCGGCATCTTCGTACTGACTGGCATCGCGGCAGCCACCCAATCCGGCCCGGCCGTGGTGTTATCGTTCGTGTTCGCCGGTGTAGCCTCCGGCTTTGCAGCACTGGCCTATGCAGAACTGGCCGCCTCGGTGGGCGGTTCGGGCAGTGCTTATGGTTACAGCTATGTGGCGTTTGGGGAGTTCATCGCCTGGGTGATGGGCTGGATCCTGCTGCTGGAATATGGCGTAGGCGCGGCGGCAGTGGCCAATGGCTGGGCCGGTTACTTCATCAACACGCTGGCCAATTTCAACATCATCCTGCCCGAAGCGCTGATCAAGGCACCAAGTCAGGGCGGCATCATCAACCTGCCCGCCTTCGGCATCATCTGGGTGCTGACCTTGTTACTCATCAGCGGCGTCAAGCAAAGCTCGCAGTTCAATAACATCATCGTTGCCGTCAAACTCAGCACCATCGTCATTTTCATCGCGCTGGCCTCCATGCACCTCAACACCGACAACTGGACGCCGTTCATGCCGTTCGGCTGGTTCGACACGCTGGATAACGGCAAGACCATAGGCGTGTTGGCGGGCGCGTCGCTGGTGTTCTTTGCCTACTTTGGCTTTGATGCGGTATCCACCGCCGCCGATGAAGCCAAGAACCCGCAGCGTGACCTGCCTATCGGCCTGCTTGCCTCGCTGGTGTTCTGCACCGTGGTGTATATCCTGGTGTCTGGGGTGCTGACTGGCGTGGTGCCTTACGGTGAGTTGAACGTATCCTCGCCGGTGGCGTATGCCTTGAGCAAACTGGGGTACACCTGGTCGTCTACGCTGGTCGCTACCGGCGTACTGGCTGGCCTGATCACGGTGCTGCTGGTGCTGCTGTACGGCCTGACCCGCATCCTGTTCGCGATGAGCCGCGACGGCCTGATCTCGCCGTTCTTCTCCACCATCAACCCGGACCGTCAGACGCCAGTGCGCATCATCCTGCTGTGCGGTGTGGTGGTGTCGCTGGTGGCCGGCTTCATTCCGCTGGGGCAACTGGCCGAGACCGTCAACATCGGCACGCTGGCCAGCTTCATCATGGTGTGTGTGGGCGTGATCGTGCTGCGCATCCGCCAGCCCGACTTGCCACGTCCATTCAAGAACCCGTGGAACCCGCTGATCCCGGTGCTGGGCATCCTGTCCTGCGGCGCCTTGATGGCCTTCCTACCCACCGAGACCTGGCACCGCTTCGGTTGGTGGGTGGCGGCTGGCATCGTGTTCTATTTCAGCTATTCCATACGCCACAGCAAGCTGCGCAAGGCGGCATAAGCCGAATTTCGGCAACAAAAAAGCCAGTCTTTTGGACTGGCTTTTTTTTGCACCGTTGGCAGATTACAGGGTAAGAATCCACTGCACGATGGTCTTGATATCAGCATCCTTGACTTGAGGGCTGTTAGGCGGCATCGGGATAGGACCCCAAACGCCACTGCCACCCTTCTTTACTTTTTCTATCATCTTGGCTTCTGCTGTCTTGTCACCCTTGTACTTGGCGGCTACGTCCTTGTATGCAGGACCCACTACCTTGTTAGCAACCGTGTGACAGGCCAGACAGCCATTCTTTTGCGCCAGGGCTTCAGCGGCCTTGGCATCTACTGCGCTTGCCTGTCCAGCCAGCATCAGAGAGCCAGCGGCGGCAACCGTCATTAATAACGCTTTCATGCTATCTCCTTCAACTCGATCTTTATCGGACTACTGATTACTTCAAGCTTTGCAGCCCCATCATGATACCCAAGATAGGCTATGCTTGAAAAGAACAACGCTATCGCAGCGAAGCAGCCTGGACTTGCAGGCATCAGGCTACGACTCACTCCGGCTCAACGCTCAGGCAGGATAAAGCGTTGACACTTACCAGCTTCACAATGCGGATGAGCACTCACAAACACGTGGATATCGGCAAATTTGGTCTGTTCATGAGCCTTGGGGCGTCACACCAGACGAACCGGGCGCATGCTGACCGTATGGACCGCCGCACCTGACCAGCAGGTGAAGCGGGTATTTACATGGACTCGACGGTATATTCGGCGCTCATGATATGGGTACGATTCGGGTTGATCACCACCATGTTCTCCATGGCGTTGGCCGATTCGATACAGATCATATTGCGCCATTCATCTGCGCTGCCCATGTCGCCCGTGCTGTGGGCTTTTTCTTCCCAGGGCGTCCAGATCACGGTGCTGCGGCTGTTGGAGGTGGAGACGCGAATACGACGCTTGTAACCTGGGTCTGACAGCAGGCAGTCGCCACTATGATTCAGGTAGACACGATCGAACTCGCCATCAAAGGTCAGCACTTCATGCTCGACGTAACGCTGGTAGTTCTTGAGCTTGTCGGCATAGACATAATCCTGCAGACCGGTGATCTTGACGTTGGCCACATCACTGATGTTGAAGTAGGTGTGGAATGCTTCACCGATGATGAACGGGTGATCCGCCTTGTTGGTGGTGGCCAGATCGATCTTCAGGCGCTTGCCTACGGTGATGGTCATGGTCAGCACATAGGGATAACCCAACTGACGGCGCGTCACATCGGTTTCCTGCATCTGTAACAGCAGACGCGTCGCGCCAGTGTCGGTGGTGTCCGAATCGACCAGCTGCCAGGGAATGACACGGGCAAAGCCATGCGGACACAAGGTGCTATCGGTCTGGTGTGCACCGAACCAGGGCCAGCAGATCGGCACGCCGCCACGAATGGAACGGCCTTTCACATAGCGCGCGTGTTCGGACAGCCACAACACCGGCTGTTTCTCGGTCTTGGGTTGCCAATGGATGACATGGCCACCCTGCAAGGCGATCCTGGCCTTGGCCAGCGGGTTGTCGATCTCGATATAGCGCAGCCCGTTGGCGTCTTCGGTCAGCTGGATATGCGGGTGCGCCAGACTGGCGCCCGCCCCGTCACTATTGTAGAAACTCTTTGCGAGCGTTTGAGTGCTCATTCATGTACCCCGGTTATCTTGGTCCTGCTTGAAAGAATTCTTGTTATTTTTCGATTTGCGCAACATCGCGTACCGCGCCACGGGCTGCGGAAGTGCTCATCGCCGCATAGGCACGCAAGGCGGGTGAAACCACGCGCTGACGGGATACCGGCTTCCAGGCCAGGGCTCCCTTGGCCACCATGTGGGCACGCCGATGCGACAGCACTTCATCACTGACCGCGAGATGGATGCTGCGGTTCGGAATATCGATCTCGATGGTATCGCCTTCTTCCACCAGACCGATGGCACCACCCTCTGCAGCCTCTGGAGAAGCATGGCCTATACTCAGGCCGGAGGTGCCCCCGGAGAAGCGCCCATCCGTAAGCAAAGCACAAACCTTGCCCAAGCCCTTGGATTTCAAGTAACTGGTGGGATACAGCATCTCCTGCATGCCAGGACCGCCACGCGGACCTTCGTAGCGGATCACCACCACGTCACCCGCTATCACGTTATCGGCAAGGATCGCGGCCACTGCATCGTCCTGTGATTCAAAGATGCGCGCACGGCCGGTGAACTTGAGGATGCTGTCATCCACACCGGCCGTTTTGACGATGCACCCATCCTGTGCGATGTTGCCATACAGCACGGCCAGACCGCCATCCTGCGAGTAGGCATGGGCCTTGTCGCGGATGCAGCCTTCGGCACGGTCTGTGTCCAGCTCTGGCCACAACATGGACTGACTGAAGGCGATGGTGGTCGGGATACCGCCGGGGGCCGCACGGAACAGCTGGCGCGCCTCTTCATTGGCCAGGTTGGTGATGTCCCATTGCTGCAGTGCAGCGCCCAAGCTCGGGCTATGTACGGTGGGGATCTCGTTATGGATCAGGCCGGCTTTATTCAACTCGCCCAGGATGGCCATCACACCACCCGCGCGATGCACGTCTTCCATGTGGTATTTCTGTGTGGCAGGCGCCACCTTGCACACGCAGGGCACACGGCGCGAGATGCGGTCGATGTCACTCATGGTGAAATCGACACCCGCTTCATGCGCAGCCGCCAGCAGATGCAGCACGGTATTGGTGGAGCCGCCCATGGCCACATCCAGGCTCATGGCATTCTCGAATGCCTGCATATTGGCGATGGCGCGCGGCAGCACGCTGTAATCGTCCTGCTCGTAATGACGCTTGGCTAGCTCGACGATGAGGCGGCCTGCTTTCAGGAACAACTGCTTGCGCGCCGCATGCGTGGCCAGCGTGGAGCCGTTACCGGGCAGGGACAAACCCAGCGCCTCGGTCAGGCAGTTCATGGAATTGGCGGTGAACATGCCGGAGCAGGAGCCGCAGGTGGGGCAAGCAGAGCGCTCGACTGCCGCTACATCGGCATCGCTGACATGGCTATCCGCTGCTTCAACCATGGCATCCACCAGATCCAGCTTGCGAATCGTGCCGTTCCAGTTGACCTTGCCGGCCTCCATGGGGCCACCCGAAACGAACACCACCGGGATGTTGAGACGCAGCGCCGCCATCAGCATGCCGGGCGTGATCTTGTCACAGTTGGAGATGCACACCAGCGCATCGGCACAGTGCGCATTGACCATGTATTCGACGCTATCCGCGATCAGGTCACGGCTGGGCAGCGAGTACAGCATGCCGCTGTGACCCATGGCGATACCGTCATCCACGGCGATGGTGTTGAACTCTTTGGCGACGCCACCCGCCTTTTCGATCTCGCGTGCGACCAGCTGGCCCATATCTTTCAAGTGCACATGGCCAGGCACGAACTGGGTGAAGGAGTTGGCAATCGCGATGATGGGCTTGGTGAAATCCTCATCCTTCATGCCGGTGGCACGCCATAAAGCGCGTGCACCCGCCATGTTGCGGCCGTGTGTGGTGGTACGTGAACGATAAACCGGCATGGATCAACCTCTGGTAATGACACCGCTAAAAAATGACTGGGTAGCGCAAGCGCTGCAGCATGTGGTGCGCAACTGCAAAACGGCTTACGCAAAAAACGTATAATCTGAAGTCCTTCATAATTTTACCTTATTCTGAGGCCAGTCCGCATATGCTCGTCCATCCGCAATTCGATCCCATCGCGCTCCAGATCGGCCCCCTCGGCATCCACTGGTATGGCCTGATGTACTTGCTGGGTTTTCTCAGCCTGCTATGGCTGGGTAAATGGCGCGTGCGCCAGCAGCCACAACTGGGCTGGGAAAGCAGCGAGGTGGATGACCTGCTGTTCTACGGCGTGCTGGGCGTGATCCTGGGCGGCCGACTCGGCTATGCCATCTTCTATCAACCCAGCTACTTTCTGGCCCATCCGCATGAAGTGCTCTACCTGTGGCAAGGCGGCATGTCCTTCCACGGCGGCTTTCTGGGCGTGCTGGTCGCCATGCTGTGGTTCGCCAGAAAGACCGGCAAACGCTGGCTGGGCGTGATGGATTTCGTTGCGCCGCTAGTACCCATCGGCCTGGGCGCTGGCCGTGTAGGCAATTTCATCAACGGTGAATTGTGGGGACGTCCCACCGATGTGGCCTGGGGCATGGTGTTCCCCCAGGTGGATCAACTGGTGCGCCACCCTTCGCAGCTGTATCAGTTCGCGCTGGAAGGCGTGGCCCTGTTCCTCATCCTGTGGTGCTATTCCAGCAAACCCAGGCCAGTCGGTTCAGTATCCGCCCTGTTCCTGCTGGGATATGGCAGCTTCCGCTTCATCGCCGAGTTCACGCGCGAGCCGGACAGCTACCTGGGATTGCTGTCGCTGGGCTTGAGCA
Source organism: Methylobacillus flagellatus (assembly GCF_005502435.1). GTDB lineage: Bacteria > Pseudomonadota > Gammaproteobacteria > Burkholderiales > Methylophilaceae > Pseudomethylobacillus > Pseudomethylobacillus flagellatus_A. The sequence goes on along the minus strand of NZ_SCOU01000002.1, from coordinate 11,964 downwards.
TGGGGCAATGGCTGAGCCTGCCCATGATCCTGGCGGGCGCCTGGCTATGGCGAAAATCGCGGCAATCAGGCAATTGATTTACAATGCAGAGGCGTCGATGAGTATTTCAACGACTTTCTTTCCATCTTCAAGGAGCATTCAATGATGCCACGTATTCTGATGATCATGCTGTGCAGCCTGCTCGGTTATAACGCGACCGCCATGGCAGAGACCAAACTGAGCCCGCAACCTGGCCAGTGGTCCACCATCGTTGCCATACTCGACAATTCCAATAATCACTACCTGCTGAAGACCTCGGTACACGCCGATGCCAAGACCTGTGTCGCCGCCCTGCCTGACCTGGCTGGCAGCATTCAGGATGCAGGTGGCAAGATCTGGACCAATCGTGAGCGCAATACCATCAATTACGAGAAGAAGATCGGCATCACCGAAGACAATGTCAAAGTGGAAGAAGTGCGTTGCGTGCTGGAGCCATTCAGCCCTGAGTTCGCGCGCTTCCTGGGCCGCTGATCAGGTTCCACACCGCTGCGAGACACCAGCCGCCGCTGCCTTGATTCAGGGCAGCGGTTTTTTTATGGCCCGCGCCCAGCTTTCAGCTCAGCACTTTCAGCTCAGCAACAGCGCTTCACGCCTTTCCACTTATTGTCCTGCCACTGTTTGAAGAACGCGGCACGCGTCAGCGGCGCCTCATCACCATGGTGTTCCACATGGTGGCGCAGATAGCGCTCATAGGCGTCGTCACCCGACAGGCGCCGGAACAAACGCCAAAACCCGCGCAGTGCGCCCTTGAGCCGTCCCAGCATCAGTCACGCACCCCAGCGCTGTCCAGCCGTGTCTGCTGGTAAGCCACTTCGCTGCAAGGCAGCACCGGCTTCCCGCTCAGATGACGCAGGCACACACGCAACATGTCGAAGATCACCACCCACAGCACCACGATGAAGAACATGGTGAGCCAGGCATCCAGCTGCTGGTTGAAGATGAGTTGCGGCGCGACCGCTGCCTTCTCGGGCGGCAACAGGCCGCTGGCGAGTTTTTCCGACATATCGCGGGCAGCCGCAAAGAAGCCGACCCGGATATCCGTGCTGAAGATCTTTTCCCAGGCCGCCGTGCTGGTGACGATGACCAGCCAGACCAGCGGCAGCGCGGTGACCCAGGCGAAGCGTGCACGACCGGATTTCACCAGGATGCCGGTGGCCACGCACAGCGCGATGGCCGCCAGCATCTGGTTGGCGATGCCGAACAGCGGCCACAGGATATTGACGCCGCCGTTGGGGTCGATCACGCCTATGTAAAGGAAATACCCCCAACCGGCCACCACCAGCAAACTGGTGAAGATGACCGAGGGGTACCAGGAGGTGCGACCCAGCGCAGGCCACACATTGCCCAGCATGTCCTGCAGCATGAAACGGCCGACGCGCGTGCCTGCATCCAGCGTGGTCAGGATGAAGATGGCCTCGAACATGATGGCAAAGTGGTACCACAGCGCCAGCAGATGCTGACCAAAAGCGCTGCCAAAGATGCTGGCCATGCCCACCGCCAGCGACGGTGCGCCACCCGTACGCGCGAACAGCGTGGCCTCGCCCATATCGGCCGCCAGCTTCTCCATCTGTGCCACGGTGACCGGGAAGCCCCAGCTGTTGATGGTGGCCACGGCTTCCACAGCGGTCTTGCCCACCACGCCCGCCGGGCTGTTGATGGCAAAGAACACGCCTGGGTCCAGCACGGTCGCGGCGATCATGGCCATGATGGCAACGAAGGATTCCAGCAGCATGCCGCCGTAACCTATCATGCGGATATCGCGCTCACTGGCCAGCAACTTGGGCGTGGTACCGGAAGCGATCAGCGCATGAAAACCGGAGATGGCACCGCAAGCCACGGTGATGAACACGAATGGGAACAGGGTGCCGCCAAAGATAGGCCCGGTGCCATCGATGAACTGCGTGAGGGCCGGCATCTTCACTTCCGGCTGCAGCATGACGATGGCCACCGCCAGCAGAATGATGGTGCCCAGCTTCATGAAGGTGGACAGATAGTCGCGCGGAGCCAGCAGCAACCATACCGGCAGGATGGCCGCGGCAAAGCCATAGGCGATCACCGCCCAGGCCAGCGCCAGCCCGTCGTGGTCGAACCAGCCACGGAAGGCACTGTGGTCTATCCAGCCACCACCGGCCACGGCCGCCAGCAACAGCACCACGCCCAGCAAGGAACCTTCCAGCACGCGGCCGGGACGCAGATTGCGCATATACAGGCCGACCACCATGGCGATGGGGATGGTGGCAGCCACCGTCGAGGTGGCCCAGGGGCTGTGTTTCATGGCATTGACCACCACCAGGCCCAGTACGGCGATCAGGATGATCATGATGAAGAACGTGCCCAGCAAGGCCGCCACACCGCCCACCGGCCCCAGCTCGTCACGCGCCATCTGGCCCAGGCTACGCGCATTGCGGCGCGTGGACAGGAACAAGGTCACCATGTCCTGCACTGCGCCGCCCAGCACCGCACCGATCAGTATCCACAAGGTACCGGGCAGGTAACCGAACTGCGCGGCCAGCGTGGGCCCGATCAGCGGTCCAGGCCCGGCGATGGCGGCAAAGTGATGTCCGAACACCACCCAGCGGTTGGTCGGCACAAAATCACGGCCATTATCCAGACGTTCGGCTGGCGTGGCACGCGTCGCGTCCACCATCAGCACCCGGGCGGCAATCCAGGCGGCATAGAAACGATACGCGATGGCATACACACAGATCGCAGCGGTGATGAACCACAAGGCGTTGATGCTTTCACCCCGATGCAGGGCGATACCGCCAACGGCACCAGCCCCCAGCAGGGCGATGGCCAGCCAGACCAGCGTTTTCATTGAGTTGCGCATGGTTGAGAACCCAGGGTGGATAACATGGTGTGCACTAGATGAAAAATGATGAAACCGCAGTATAAAGCACCGCTAGCCGCTTGGAACGCTGACGCGCCACACAGGTGCGACAGAAATCGAGTCAGCCGTGTAAGGTTGCCCGTCACCACACGACCAAACAGCGTCGATAACCTGATGTGGGATCCCTGATGAAAACGCTATTTCGCACCCTGATACTGATTTGCATGATGTTGGCCGGCAGTGCGTATGCCAATCCCGGCCATTACGAGGCGTCCAAGTTTGAAACACTGCAGGGCGCGGGCACCCCGACTTTGCTCGTTGTACACGCGGATTGGTGCTCGACTTGCCGCACGCAGGCGCCCATCCTGGGTAGCCTGCTCAAAATGCCTGAATACAGCGGCATCCAGGCATTACAAGTCAGTTTTGATGACCAGAAAGACGTACTCAAACAATTCAACGTACGCCGCCAGAGCACATTGATCGTGTTCAAGAACGGCAAGGAAGTCGGGCGCAGCACTGGTGATACCAACCGCCTCAGCATAGAGCGCCTGCTGCAACAGGCGCTGTGATGTCAGCCGAGCTGGCCAGTTATGGCCTGAGTTTTCTGGCTGGCACCTTGTCCGTGCTAGCCCCCTGCGTGCTGCCCCTGCTGCCTATCCTGCTGGGCAGCGCACTCAACAAACACAAGCTGGGGCCACTAGCCCTGGCGGCCGGGCTGGCCATCACGTTCACGGTGATCGGCGTGCTGATCGCCAGTAGCGGCGCCGTGCTTGGGCTGGAGCAGGACACCTTGCGCAGCTTTGCCGCCATGTTGCTGATCCTGTTCGGCGTGGTGCTGTTATCCAGCCAGCTACAGCATTTCTTTTCCAGACTGACTGCAGGCCTGGGTAACAGCGGAAATAGCCTGCTATATCGCCTGTCTGGCGATACGCTGACTGGCCAGTTCCTGCTGGGGTGCGTGCTGGGCCTGGTGTGGAGTCCGTGTGTAGGCCCCACGCTGGGGGCAGCCATCACGCTGGCCAGTCAGGGCGAAAGCCTGCTGCATGTGACGCTGGTGATGGCTATGTTCGGCATCGGCGCTGGCTTGCCCTTGATCGCACTGAGTCTGCTGTCACGCCAGGCCATGCAAAGCTTGCGCGGCAAGCTCATGCAGGCAGGAAAGATAGGCAAACAAGTGATGGGCATCGCCCTGCTGGTGGTTGGTCTGCTCATCCTGACCGGTTTTGACAAAAGCATCGAGTCCGGCCTGCTGGATATTTTGCCCACCTGGATGACGGAAATCACCACGCGTTTTTAACCTGCAATCTCCATCTCCTTGTTCTTGCACAACTTTAAAATTAGCGGCTTTTCACAAGATTTGGGCGCACATCGATTGCCCCCAAACGAAGGATTGACGCCACTTCCGGACCAGTTGTAGCATCTGCGGCACTGTTTTGGTGCTGGCTGCCTGACCTTACTTTTGGGAGGAGGTCGTCATGTGTTTTTCATGGGCCAATCAACATCCGACAGTGCTAGTAATAGGCAGTAAAGATATTTTATCTTTCAACATTAAAAGGAACATCATGAAAACGATTCTTTCAGCACTGGTACTTGGCACTCTGAGTTTCAACGTCGCTGCAGCGGAACTGCCTGTAGACCTGCCTCTGGGCGCGGTCACCGGCGTGGTTGAGGGTGTACTGGGTACGGTTGCTCTGCCAGGCCTGCCTCTTGATCTGCCACTGGATACCGTCACCGGTCTGGTTGGCGGTCTGGTTCCTACCGTGACCGGCCTGCTGGATGGCGTGCTGGGTGGTGTTGCACTGCCTGGCGCTCCTGCTGTGCCTGGCCTGCCAGCACTGCCAGTTGATCTGCCACTGGGCGCTGTGACCGATCTGGTCGGTGGTCTGGTCCCTACCGTCACTGATGTGGTCGGTGGCCTGCTGCCTACCGTGACCGGTCTGGTTGACGGCCTGGTTCCTACCGTGACCGGCCTGCTGGATGGCGTACTGGGTGGTGTTGCACTGCCTGGCGCTCCTGCTGTGCCCGGCCTGCCAGCACTGCCAGTTGATCTGCCACTGGGCGCTGTGACCGATCTGGTCGGTGGTCTGGTGCCTACCGTCACTGATGTGGTCGGTGGCCTGGTGCCCACCGTGACCGGTCTGGTTGACGGTGTACTGGGTGGCGTTGCACTGCCACTGTAAGCTGCGCATTAAACGTTCCAAATGAAAAACGCCCCATTGCGGGGCGTTTTTCATTTGGCGCTAGGCTAAAGTCTTGAGCACCTGCGCGTTGAGTCAGCTTTGGAGTCAGGTTTGATGGGCAATGTCGCTGGCGTGCCAGCTTAACCGATCCCCAGCTCCGAACGCGCGATCAGCGCCTGATTGTGCGCACTGTCCCGGTCGGCGGCCAGCGTGGTGAAATGCCCCATCTTGCGCCCCGGTCTGGCTTCATGTTTGCCGTAGAGATGCAATTTCAGCGCTGTGTGTGCTGTGGCTTTGGACCAGGCCGGCTCGCCGTCCTGCCAGATATCACCCAGAATGTTCACCATGACGGCAGCACTATGCTGACGTGCGTCACCCAGAGGCAATCCGGTCAAGGCACGCACCTGTTGTTCGAACTGATTGGTCACGCAGGCATCGATGGTGTAATGGCCGGAGTTATGTGGGCGAGGTGCCATCTCGTTGACCAGCAGCTTGCCCTCACTGATAAAGAACTCCACCGCCAGCACGCCTTCGTAAGCCAGCTTTTGCGCCAACTGTGTTGCCAGGGCTTGTGCCTTGGCTTTGAGCACGTCACTGATGCGGGCAGGGGCGATGCTGATATCGAGGATACCGTTGAGGTGGCTGTTCTCCACCACCGGGAAAGTGACGATATGACCATCAGCATCACGCGCCAGCACCACGGACACTTCGGCATCCAGAGTAAGCATCTTTTCCAGCACGCAGGTCTGCGTGCCGAACTGTTCGAACGCCGCAGCGGCCGCCGCCGCATCGGCAACCCGGGCTTGCCCCTTGCCGTCGTAACCGAAGCGCGCCACCTTGAGGATGGCCGGATACAAGCCACTGTCGTCCGCAGGCAGGTCTTGTGCAGTATTGATCACGGCGAACGGCGCGACCGGCAAGCCGGCATCGCGCACGAACTGCTTCTCCAATACGCGGTGCTGGGCAATCGCCACCGCGCTGGCCGATGGGCGCACGGTGCGGGTCTGGGCCAGGAAGTCCAGCGTCGCCGCAGGCACGTTCTCGAACTCGGTGGTGATCGCGGCACAGGTCTCGGCCATGCTGGCCAGCGCCGCCGCATCGTCATAAGCGCTGCACAGATGCACATCGGCAATGCGGCCCGCCGGGCTATTGGTATCCGGGTCCAGCACCGTCACCTTGTAGCCTAGCTCGTGTGCCGCAATGACGAAATAGCGGCCCAGTTGACCGCCACCCAGCATGCCCAACATCGCGGGCGGAAGAATCATCGGCTTGCTCAACATATCTCCATTCAAATCAGGCGATGTTCAGAAAGAATCGCTTACGCGTCTACAAAGATCTAACGCTTACACGTTTAAGTACGGCCAGCGCTTACGCGACTACAAAGATCTAGCGCTTACGCGTCTACGTACGGCCAGCGCTTACGCGACTACAAGCAGCCGGCGCTTATTCCGGCAGCTGCATGGCCAGGACTTTTTCGGCCTGACGGTTGCGAAAATCCACCAGCTTCTGTGCCAGCGCAGCATCGGTCAGCGCCAGAATGGAAGCGGCAAAGATGCCGGCATTGGCAGCGCCTGCCTCACCGATCGCAAAAGTCGCCACCGGCACGCCACGTGGCATCTGCACGATGGAAAGCAGCGAATCCTGCCCTTGCAGATGTTTGCTGGGCACTGGGACGCCCAATACCGGCAAGGTGGTCTTGGCGGCCACCATGCCCGGCAAATGGGCGGCGCCACCAGCACCGGCGATGATGACCTTGAACCCGTTGGCGACGGCTGTCTCGGCAAAACTGAACATCAGGTCCGGCGTGCGGTGCGCAGACACCACGCGCGCTTCGTAACTCACACCGAAATCTGTCAGGGTCTGTGCGGCCGCTTTCATGACTGGCCAGTCACTGTCGGAACCCATGATGATGGCCACTGCGGCTTGTTGTTGTGTCATGGCATGCCCTTTCAGAGCAATATCAGGTTATCGCGGTGGATCAATTCGGCCTCTTCGACATAGCCCAGTATCTGGGCGATATCGCTGCTAGGCTTGCGCAGGATGCGCATGGTTTCACTGCTGCTGTAATTCACAAGGCCGCGCGCGATCTCGCGACGCTCGGCATCGAGACAGGCGACCGCATCACCACGCTCAAAACTGCCTTCGATAGCGACCACGCCTATAGGCAGCAAGCTCTTGCCGTCGTCACGCAAGGCCCTGATGGCGCCATCGTCGAGCAGCAAACGGCCACCCACCCGCAGATGGTCAGCCAGCCATTGTTTTCTGGCCACGGTCTTGATCTGCCCGGCGCGCAGATGCGTGCCTATGGCTTCGCCTGCCGCCAGCCGTAGCAGCACACCAGCCTCGCGGCCAGAAGCGATCACGGTATGGGCACCACTGCGTGCAGCACGCTTGGCGGCCAAGATCTTGGTCAGCATGCCACCCGTGCCTACACTGCTACCGGCACCACCGGCCATGGCTTCCAGTTCCGGGTTGCCGGCTACGGCCTGCCCGATGAAGCGGGCGTCGGCATGCTTGCGCGGGTCCGCGGAATACAGGCCAGGCTGGTCGGTGAGGATCACCAGCGCATCGGCTTCGATCAGGTTGGCCACCAGTGAAGCCAATGTGTCGTTATCACCAAAACGGATCTCGTCGGTGACCACGGTATCGTTCTCGTTGATGATGGGGATGACCTGCAAATCGAGCAGGGTGCGCAGGGTGCTGCGCGCATTGAGATAGCGCTTGCGATCCGCCAGATCGTCATGCGTGAGTAGCACTTGAGCGGTATGCAGGCCATGTTCACTGAAACAGGACTCGTACATCTGCACCAGCCCCATCTGCCCCACGGCGGCGGCGGCCTGAAGTTCGTTGATGGCGGTTGGGCGCTTCTTCCAGCCCAGACGCTGCATGCCTTCCGCCACGGCGCCGCTGGACACCAGCACCACCTGACGGCCCTGCTTGACCAGGCCAGCGATCTGTTCAGCCCAGGCTGCCAGCGCACTGCGATCCAGGCCCTGACCGTTATTGGTGACCAGGCTGGAACCCACCTTGACCACCAGCGTACTGGCGTCATGCAGCAGCGATGTCATCCTGTGCTCCATGCGCTTCCGAATGATGCTGCTTGGTCAGTTCCAGATGTTCCATGATGGCGTAAGTCAGTTCCTTGCAGCCATTACCGGTGATCGCGGAGATGGCAAACACCGGCCCGTCCCAGCCAAATGCCTGCACGAAGTCGGCGACGCGCGCCTTGGGGTCTTCCAGCATGTCCACTTTATTGAGCACCAGCCAGCGCGGCTTTTCATGCAGCTCGGCATCGTACTTTTTCAGCTCTTCGACGATGGCTTTGGCTTCCTGCACCGGGTCCACACCTTCGTGCAGCGGCGCCAAGTCGACCAGATGCAGCAGCAAACTGGTACGTGACAGATGGCGCAAGAATTGATGGCCCAGACCGGCACCTTCTGCTGCACCCTCGATCAGACCGGGCACGTCAGCGATGACAAAACTGCGGTTGCTGTCCACACGCACCACGCCGAGGTTGGGATGCAATGTCGTGAAGGGGTAATCGGCCACTTTGGGTTTGGCTGCCGAGACAGAACGGATGAAGGTGGATTTACCGGCATTGGGCATGCCCAGCAAGCCCACATCGGCCAGCACCTTGAGCTCCATGTACAGCTCGAACTCTTCACCCGGCTCGCCCTTGGTGCATTGGCGTGGGGCGCGGTTGATACTGGATTTGAAATGGATGTTGCCCAGACCACCCTTGCCGCCCTTGGCGATCAGGCATTCCTGGCCATGCTCGGCCAGGTCGATCAGCATCTGACCAGTGGCCTTGTCACTGATGACGGTGCCGACCGGCACACGCAGCATCAGGTCTTCGCCCTGGGCACCGTAACAACCGGCACTGCGGCCGTTCTCGCCGCGTTGCCCGCGGAATACGCGGGTATAACGGTAATCGACCAGCGTGTTGATGTTGCGGTCTGCGACCAGGTGGATGGAACCACCTCGGCCGCCGTCCCCGCCACTGGGGCCGCCCATGGGCTCATATTTCTCGCGACGAAACGTGGCGATGCCATTGCCGCCGTCGCCGGCGTATACCTTGATGGTCGCTTCGTCGATGAATTTCATGATGACCTGCTTACCGTAATGCCCGAATGATGAGGACTAATGCCCGGATTATAGGGGCTAAAAGAAAAAAGCCCTACCGATGCGATAGGGCTTTTGCTGCGCGATACGCCGCGTATCAGACTGGGATGATGCTGACCAGCTTGCGACGCAGGGCGCCCTTGACCGTGAAGCTCACCTTGCCGTCAACCTTGGCGAACAAGGTGTGATCCTTGCCCATGCCGACGTTTTCGCCTGCGTGCATACGGGTGCCACGTTGACGAACGATGATGCTGCCCGCGGAGATCACTTGCTCACCGTAGGCTTTTACACCCAGTCGCTTCGATTCTGAATCGCGACCGTTACGGGAACTACCACCTGCTTTTTTGTGTGCCATGCTTTACCCCTTATTCTGCCGCTTTAGCCTTGGCCGCTTTGGCTGGCTTGGTCGCGATATCGCCGATTTGGATTTCGGTGTAGTCCTGACGATGACCTTGCGTCTTGCGGTAGTGCTTACGACGACGCATCTTGAAGATCATCACCTTGTCGCCACGGCCGTGGGACAGCACCTTGGCTTGCACGCTTGCGCCAGCAATCAGAGGTGCGCCGATGGTGACGTTCTCGCCGTCAGCCAGCATCAACACTTGGTCGATCGTGATGTCGCTGCCGACTTCACCGATCAGTTTTTCTACTTTTAATCTTTCGCCAGCGACTACACGGTACTGCTTGCCGCCGGTCTTGATGACTGCATACATGGTTATGCCTCGTTTGCTACGCATTCAAATGAATCGCGCATTATACGCAAACTACGCGGCAAAGCAAACGGCTTTGTACAGATAATTTGCCGTGACGCTGCACGAACTGCGGGGCCATCCAGCGCGCCCGCAACAAGCTCGATTACACCTGCAGATAGCGCACAAGTCAACCTAGGTAGGCGCTTGCCGCCACATGCCTCAGCCGCCGGATCAGCAAGCCCGATGAGCAGCAAAGCGCTGTGGTAAAATCCGGATACTTATTTCAGGCTGTCGTTATCGTGTCCCTAGCCCCTATTAACGCCTGCGTCGCTGACGACATGGCGGCTGTTGATCGCGTCATCCGCCTTTCCCTGCATTCCGAGGTCGTGCTGGTCAGACAAGTTGCTGACTACATCATCCACAGTGGCGGCAAACGCCTGCGGCCTGCCCTGGTGCTGCTGAGTGCAGGCGCATTCGGCCACATCACCGAGCAACAACACACCCTGGCGGCAGTGGTGGAGTTCATCCATACCGCCACACTGCTGCATGATGATGTGGTGGATGAATCCAGCCTGCGCCGCGGTCGCGAGACCGCCAACAGCCTGTTCGGTAACGCCGCCAGTGTACTGGTCGGTGATTTCGTCTATTCGCGTGCGTTCCAGATGATGGTAGGCGTAGGCAACATGCAGGTGATGCAGATCCTGGCGGAAGCGACCAACATCATCGCCGAGGGCGAGGTATTGCAGCTGCTCAACTGCAATGACGCCAGCATCAGCGAGGCCGATTACCTCAAGGTCATCCACTACAAGACAGCCAAGCTATTCGAAGCGGCGACGCGCCTGGGCGCTCTGACTGCCGGTGCCAGCGCGCAGGACCAGCAAGCGCTGGCCGACTATGGCATGCACCTGGGCACGGCATTCCAGCTGATCGATGATGTGCTGGACTTGAGTGGCGACCCGGACGAGATCGGCAAGAACCTCGGTGACGATCTGGCAGAAGGCAAACCCACGCTACCGCTGCTGTATGTGATCCAGCACGGCAACAGCGTGCAGCGTGAACTGGTACGCAACGCCATCGAACAAGGCGGACTGGAACAGCTGACGGCCGTGCTGCAAGCAGTGCAGGAAACCGGCGCATTGGCGCATGCACGTGCCGTGGCGCAGAAGGAAGCAGAACAGGCGTGCGCCTGCATACAGCACCTACCCGCCTCGGCTTACCGTGATGCGATGCTGCAACTGGCCGAATTTGCTGTCAGCCGCGATCACTAGCATCAGAAATCCAGCCACCAGGAAATCCAGCGCCACGTCCTCTCGCACCGCATGCTTTAACGCACCAAATCGATGCGTCAACGCTATGCTTCAAATCGACTAAAGTTAGTTCAGCACGATAGGCTCGCCGCTGTCGGCCTGATAATAACTAAGGTGCGCCCAGTCACTGGTGCCCGCAGTGAGGCTGCCGTCGAATAAAGACTCGCCATCCACATCCACCACGGCATAGCCGCTGTGATAAAGGCGGATCTCCGCCAACTGCTGCCCCTGACGCATGGCAAAGCCCACGAACGCGTCATCTTCCTCTTCGGCAAAAAGCTCCCAGTTAGCACGCCCGGTCAGCTGTTCCAGCCAGCCTGGCAGATCCACTTCCACACGGCAGACCACCGGCGTGTCCCACAGTTGCTGATGCTCATTGGCTAACATGGTGCTGGTCTCCTTGGTTGGCGCTACATACATGATCATAAAAAACGACTTAATCGATAACTGGTTTGTAATAAACACTCTGCTGTTGACAGTTAGTTGATGCCGATAGTGCCTGTTTCAAGGGTGGCAGCGCATCTTTCATCATCTTTCGTTGCGACACCTGTTTATCGGTGCGATGATGCAAAAATCAATCCACTTCCGCTGATACGACGTCATGCCCTTCGCCAGCTACGCCCAACTCGTGTCTGACCTTAACACCCACTTGCCAGCCCTGCTATTGATTTCCAGCCTGATCGGCCTGCTGGTCGGCAGCTTCCTGAACGTGGTGATCCATCGACTGCCCAGAATGATGGAGCTGGAATGGCAAGCCAGCAACAGCGACACCCCACCCGCCCCCTATAACTTGC